>CAVYBB010000003.1:0-1482216 GCA_963766655.1 uncultured Chloroflexia bacterium
CACCTACCTCCGGTCCCAGTGACGGTCTCGATCTGGTCGAGCCCCCGCGGGAGACGGGATTCGAACCCGCGACATACCGGCTTGGGGTCGTCCCGACCTCGTGAGCGGGTTGAAACCAAACCCTGACCGGCGCCAGCAGCGAGAGAGCGCCTATATCGCCAGCGCAGGCGACTGATACCCGCTGCTGGCGAGCGTGGACACGGAATGCTCCATCGACAACACCTCTGGTTAGGAGCGACTGCCCGTCGGGTACGGAAACTCGATCATGCCGTCCTCAGGTACTCGTGGACGAGCCCGCCGAGAAGATCTCGCCGTTCGATGTCGGGCATGCTGTCGGCCGCTTCGGCGGGAGCGAGACCTTCGGGGACCCGAAGTGCCAGCCCCCGATGGGGGCGTCGTCGGTTGTAGTGCTGCACATAGATCCGAAGGACGCGATCGAGATGCCGAGGCCCGAGGATCAGCAGCCAGTCCAGGCACTCGGCGCGCAGCGTCTCTACCCAGCGCTCGGCGAAGGCGTTCGCGTTGGGCGTCCTGATGGGCGTGCGGAGCACCCGGATCACTTCTGATGCGAAGACAGCATCGAAGGAGCGGCAGAACTTGGCGTCTCGGTCGCGAATGAGAAAGCGGTCCTGCGTGCCCTCGTCGGCAAGGCGCATCACGAGGTTCCTCGCCTGCTGCGTGACGAAGGAGGCGTCCGGGTTGGTCGTTGCGACCGTAACGTGCACGCGCCGTGTCCCGATCTCGATGAAGAACAGGACGTAGAGCGTCTTGAGCAACGCCGTCTCGACGGTGAAGAAGTCGCACGCCAGGATGCCCGCTGCCTGCGCCTTCAGGAACTGGCGCCACGTCGGGCCTCGGCGGGGGGCCGGACCGACGCCGGAGCGGCGAAGAAGCGTCGCAATGCTCGTTGCGGAGGCGCGGATCCCGAGCTTCTCCAGCTCGCCCTTGATCCTCATGTGTATCCCCACCGGGGGTTCTCCTTCGCCAGCTGCAGGATCAGCCTGCAGACTGCCGGATCGATCGCGGGACGCCCGGCGCCGCAGTAGGTGGGCGCGCAGCTTGGTCAGGCTCCAGCTGGTGAACGGCTCACCCCGGTCGACCGGGCGGGCGAGGGCCACCTTCACGATCTCCGCGCGCTGGGCGAGATCGATCCGGCGTGGACGGCCCCCGCCCGGCCGAGGGTCCAGGGCCGTGAACCCCTCGGCGTTGAAGGCGTGGATCAGCTCCGCCACGTGGGTCGCGCTGGCCTGGAACATCAGCGCGATCTGGGACACGCTCTGGCCCTGGAACGGCGCGAACAGCAGCGTCGCCCGGTGCTGCACGGTCGGGTTCTTGCTGCGCCGCGCGAGCCTGAGGAGGTGGTCGGCCTCCCCGTCGCTCAGCTCGCGGACGAAGAGTTCGGGCCGGCGCCCCATCGCCACCTCCAATGCTTGGGAGCGATTACCTCCCGAGCATTATGAATCGGGGCACTAGCTGTGCCTCGTCATGTCCGGGCCCACCGGGTGATCACGGTAGAGGTTGGTTGCGTCTCCCGTCCCCGTCTTGCCGGCGCGGATGTTGGTGTGGATGTAGCGGTAGTAGGGATCCTGGCCGTTCTCCGGTGTCCGGTTGGATACGACCGCGGTGGCTGTCCCGCCGAACCATTGATCGACGATGGCCGCCTGCTGCTCCAGGTTGAACGTCGACCAGTCCGGCCCTGGCCCCGGGTACTGGTACACGCTCTGGCCGACCTGATTGTTCGCCTGGTTGACAATTCCTGCGCACACCAGCCCAGGAACGAACGAGGCGTGCGAGATCTGCCAAGCGTGCGTGAGCTCGTGGATGAGCAGCTCGACCGGCTCGGTGGTAGCCCGTCGTGCCCTGGTAGGTCAGGGGGGAGTCGAACGCATCGGAGCCGATGTTGACGTAGATCAGGCCGTCGCTTCCTGGCATCGTGAACGCCCGGCCGCCGAGACCGGCCAGATTGGTGAGACGAACCATCCCGCCCGGCAGCGTGCCGGCGAAGACGTGCTTGTTGGCGAAGGCGATCTCGTCGGCGGCCAACGGGCGCTGCTTGATGAGGGCGTTCGTCATCGCACCGACGGCGACGCCGGCCTCGATCGCAAGGACCACCGAACCGCCAAAGGCGAAGACGACAACCCCGGCGATGACCCCAAAGGTTCCGCCGAGCCCGAGGTCGCCGAGGAGCTGCCCGGCCTCCGCGCTCAGCGCGATGACGACGCCCAGCGCACCACCCGCGGTCCCCGCGGCGACGTCGAGAACCGCCTTGGTGACATCCTCGACGACCCCGGCCACCCCGGTGGCGGAGTAGTCCTTCGTCACCCAGAGTCTCGCGTGCTGGAGCGAGTCCCACTGCGCGGCGATGAGCGGGTGGAAACCGTCCTCGTGATGGTCGTCGTCCCGGGCTCCCGAGCTGACCGTTCCGCCAACGTGCCCACTGTGCCGGGCGAGCAGGGTGAGCCCGTCGGGGGAGACGAGCGTGGCGGTGACCGAGAAGTCATAGCCGATGGCGCCGCTGTCGTGCATGTGAAACGTCGCGGTCCAGGTCCCATCCCGGCGGATCGTGATCGACGCATTGCCCCCCAGCGCGGTGCCGGCGGGGGTGAGGACCTGTCCGGTGAACGTGTGCTCGTCGGGCGCCAGCACCCGCCAGTTGTCGTTGATGCCGGACCACTCCTGCCCGCCATACCACCACGACGTGTAGACGCGACCGTCGCTGCCCAGCACGAACACGTCGATGCTGTCCGGCGACTTCGCGATCGCGGTGATGGGGGCGTCGGACGGGAAGATGCCGCCGATCCGCTTCCAGTTGTCGTTGATGCCGGACCACTCCTGCCCGCCATACCACCACGACGTGTAGACGCGACCGTCCCTGCCCAGCGCGAACAGGTCGATGTTGGCGGGGTTCCGTGTTGTCGCCGCAACCCGGTTGCCGGGCTTGAAGAACCCGCCGAGGCTCTTCCAGTTGTCGTTGATGCCGGACCACTCCTGTCCGCCATACCACCACGACGTGTAGACGCGGCCGTCGCCGCCGATGACGAACAGGTCGATGCTGTCCGGCGACTTCGCGATCGCGGTGATCGGAGCACCGGGCGGGAAGATACCGCCGATCCGCTTCCAGTTGTGGCTCACCGCGGCCCAGTCGGCACCCGCGTACCACCAGGTGGTGTAGACGGCACCGTCCATCCCGACGGTGAAGAGGTCGAGGTTGCCGGGGTTCCGGCTGGTGACAGCGATATGCGGCCCGAGCTCCATCACGCACCTCCGGCGTTGAATCAAGGCTGAGGGGAAGCCCTGGACGGGATCGTAGTCGATCAATTCACGACGGCACCACCGTGCTAGCCCGGGTCGGTGGGACGGTGCCAGCGCTCTCGGCTCGACGTCCGAGACCACGGCGGTCTGGCGTACCGCCTGGTGGAGCCAGCAGGGCGCCCTGTTCGCCGGCAAGACGACGGTGGTGCGGCGGCTCGGAGATGCGGTTCGGCCTCCGGGTGGTCCACCTGGATCGGCTGTACTGGGGTCCGGGCACTGGATAGGCGCGAGCGTGGCCTTCGATGTGACCAGATCTCCTCGGGTAGCGCAATCCGCGGTGTGGGAACGGCAGGTTCAAATCCTCTCGCCCGACCAGTCTTACGCACTTTCCCTCCGGAGTGTCGACGCACCTAGCGTCTGGGCCTCCCGGGGATGTAGTTGTGTAGCCCGACCGCTCGCACCCAAGGCGGGTACCCGTGCCCTTGCGACGACACAGACGCAGGTAGGCCGCCCATGACCACGCCGGTGAGGAAGGCCAGGATGAGTTCGAGCCCGCTCACCGATGCACCGAGGAGCTGACGGCGCGGGCGTACCCCGGGTCGCAACAGGCCGGGGGGCCCGGGAGCCGGAGTGGATCGGACCAGCGCGCCGTCATGGTCGGTGTCGTCCCGAAATCTACATGTCCACCCCGCTCGTCCTGCCGGCCGGCGACTACTCGGTTGCCGCCTGGCTGGCGCCGTACAGCGGCGGCGTCGCGGGCGCGCCCCGGGGCGAGTGCACGACGCAGGCGACCCTCCCGCCGCTCGGCGACGTCGCGCTGAACGCGGACTTCCCGGCCAGCCAGGCGTGCACCTTCGGTTCCGCGCCCTCGCCATCGCCCGGCCCGTAGGGTCCGACGTCCGGCCATGGCCCAAACGGCCGATTTGCCCTCCGTCGAACTCGAGCGCGCGCCGCCGCGCCAAATAGAACATCTGTTCTGGCGCGCCCGACAGGAGTTGAGCGTGCAACACAGGCCCCAGAAGCGCGCGAGTCGACGAGCGCGAAAGGGCGCCACGTATCGAACGAGCGTTCTGACATCCGTGAGGAGCTCGACGTCGCGTCCCCACAGTTATCAGCTGTTCGAGCGTTGTGCTAGGTGCTTGGGCACGCAGTCGAGAGTGATTGCACGACGGCGAATAGCCGATGTCCTAGAGCATCGGCTATTCTTGATCGGCGCCGACATAGCTCAGCGGTAGAGCAGCTGTTTCGTAAGTCTCCCGCCCTGTGCGCAGTGCTACAAGCGTGGATGCCCGATGCAAACGGGCACACTTATCAGCTGTTCGTTCCGAGGGGGTCCCCGCCCAGGATCGCCGTTGACGGCCGTTTTGCGCTCGAGCCGACCCTTACTACCTGAAATCGTCTCACAAGTCGGTCGTCAGGTCCATCCCTGCCTGCTCGAAGGAAGCCACGGAGATGGGTATCCGGCGTCCATTCAAGAGAGACGGTGGATTAGGGCTCCAGGCGCGTGACGTCGTGTCGCTTTGGCTTCCACCACAGGGGTCCCGGAAGCCTTACAGATGATGATTCCGGCGCTCGCATGCTCAGTAGAGCTGATGACTGTGGATTCTCGGCCTCACCCGCCACGATGAGGCGCGCTTCTTACGGATCCTGAAACATTCGAAACATTGGCCGGGGTGGAGCTTGAGACAGTCGGCTCGATCGCGATCTTGGCGGCGGGTCGACCCCGCGTGCGAGAAGCTCAGATCCCGGACACGTTCTGAAGACGTTCCCGGCCATAAGAAGCGCCTTGGCGCGCCTGCTGCGGTCATCGCGTCGACCAGGTACGGGTCCTCGACGGACCGGGCCTCCGAGGGCGGATGCATTCAGGCGCGGAGGCGAAGCTCAGTCAGCATTGGCGCGCCCGACAGGAGTCGCGCCCTCGCGCACCCACTCGGGGCTGGTCCCGATCGAGGGTGCCGCTGAATGGGAGGCCAGCTGCCTGCGAAGCGCGTAGGCCGGCTCCTACGACCTCCGACGCCGGAGTCCGGTTGAGCGCGACAGGGTTCTTGGGGCTTCACGCCCGGCCGCCGCTTGCGCGGTTCAGGTTTGCTCGAGCGCCAGGACCAATTTGCCGCGGTTGCCGCGGGTGGACTGACGATCGATGGCGTCAGCTGCCCGCTCGAGCGGCAGGACCTCGAACTCGACTTTGAGTGAGCCCCCGGATGCGAGCTCGGCGAGCTCGCCGACTCGGTCGGTCGCTGCTCGGACGTTGTGGGCCGTGACGGGCTGGCCTTCGAACGCCTGCGCCGCGCCCATGGCCGCGGGCGTCGCGATCCGTCCGCCCGGCCGAATGGCGGGAACGAGTGCCAGCAGGTGCTGGGCGTCGTTGAAGACGTCGACGATGCCCGCCAGACCCTCGGGCGCCTTTGCCTGGAGCTGAGCGGCGAGATCGCCGGCCGTGTAGTCCACAACATCGCCGGCCCCGAGGCCGCGCACGTACGCGGCATGCTCGGGCCGGGTGACGGCGATGACCTTGAGACCTCGGAGCGCGGCGAGTTGCACGACGAAGCTGCCGACGCCGCCCGCAGCACCAACGACCGCGATCGTGTCGCCGGGCCTCGCGTCGAGGTCGTCGACCGCCGCAAGGGCCGTCCCACCGGCGAGTGGGAGCGCGGCCGCGGCCTCGGGCGAGAGGCCAGCGTGTCGTCGTGCGGCGAGGGCCGCCGCGACCGTGACGTACTCGGCGAAGGAGCCTTCGCCCGCATACGACTTGCCGACGGAGCCGAAGACCTCGTCGCCGACCTCGAAGCCGGCGACGCCGGGGCCGAGCGCCTCGACGGTGCCGGCGTAGTCGAACCCCGGCGTGAGCGGGAAGCGATGCTCCATGAAGTCCTTCGCGAAGCCGGCCCGGATGATGGGGTCCATGGCGTTGACGCCGGCCGCCCGAACGCGTATCAGCAGCTGGCCCTCGCCTGGTTCAGGCTTGGGCCGCTCGCCGACGTGGCCAGGCTCGCCGAACTGGTTGATGAGAAACGCACGCATCGGGATTCCTCCGGGGTCGTCAGCTGGCCTGTTCGACGACGGCGTCTGGTGCGTCGCCTGCCGCCGTCACGTCCCGTGTGACACGTGACGGCCACCAGTTCCGGCGGCCCAGCAGCACCACGAGCGACGGCACGAGCAGCGATCGCACGAGAAACGTGTCGAGCAGGACGCCCGCGGCGACGCCGTAGCCGATCTGTTGGATCTGGCCGCCGCCGGCCGATCCGCCGGCGACGGCGAGGACCGCGAAGGTTCCACCGAGGATCATGCCGGCCGTCGTGATCGTGCTGCCCGTCCGGCCGATTGCTCGAGCGACCGCATCGCGAAGCGGCAGCTCGTGGGCCTCCTCCCGGATGCGACTCATGATCAGGATGTTGTAGTCCGAGCCGAGCGCCATCAAGAACACGAACATCAGGAATGGCAGTAGGAAGTTGATACCGTCTTGCCCTCCGAGGTGGACGAAGACGATGCCCACCAGGCCGAGCGAGGCCAGGTACGACAGGACAATGCTGAGGACCAGGTAGACCGGGGCGACCGCGCTACGGAGCACGATCGCGAGGAGCAACGCGATCAGGACCGCGACGATCGGCACGATGCGGTTGAGGTCGCTCCCCGAGATGCGCGCAATGTCGGCCGCGAAGGCGACCTGGCCGTAGACGCCCGAATCCGCCGCGCCGACTGCATGTGCCACCCGGTCGACGTCCGCTCGCATGGCGGGGACGGCGTCTAGGGCGGCCGGGCTCGTCGTGTCGCCGTTGGCGAACTCAACCGAGAACTGGATCGTGTGGCCGTCGGCGCTGATCAACTGGGCCGTGGTCCGGTACGCCTCGTACATTGCAACAGGCACCGTGATCGTCGTCGGCGGCTGGGGCGGGAGGAGGGCCGCCGGGCCAAGGGTCGTGTGCAACTGGACCAGCTGGTCCGGGGTTAGGGGAATGCCGTTGGGGTTGAGGGGCCCAACGAGGCCATTGAACTCCGGCAGCGCGGCGAGGCCGGATTGGGCGGTGCCGAGGACCCTCGGTTCGTCCCAGACCGATGCCCCGAAACGCATGAGGACCGCAATGCGGCCGGCGTTCGACGACGGGAAGTGGGTGTCGAGGAGCGCCGCCCCGTCGCCGGAGTCGGTGCCGGGAGGTGCGCCAGTCGAGAAGCCGAACCCGGCGATCCCCGTTGTGAGCAGCGTCGCCCCGAGACCGACGAACAGGACCAGCCCAGCGACGAGCGTCGGACCCGGGCGACGAGTTGCCATGACCCCGACCCGGTCCCACAGACCCGCGTGGTCGCCCCGATGCGGGCTGGCGCCCGACGGCCAGAACACGGCTCGGCCGAGGATCGCGAGCAACGCCGGCAGGAGCGTCAAGCCGGCCAGGAGCATGAGGGCGATGCCGATCGCGAGGGCCGGCCCGAGGGCCTGGTAGAACGCGAACTCGGCGATGACGAGACTCATCAGCGCGGCGATGACGGTCAGCGCCGAGAACGTGATCGACTCGCCGACGCGGCTGACCGAGCGAACGACCGCCTCGTGCGGGGTGAGGCCCCGTCGGAGCTCTTCCCTGACTCGGAAGACGAGGAATACGCCGTAGTCAGTGCCGGCCCCGAGCACGAGGACGATCAGCATCAACTCAGTGATGGTGGAGACCTGGACGCCGAGTCTCGTCGCTTCGGCGATGACAGGCCCGGACAGGGCCAGCACGAAGCCTGCCGGCAGGAGCGTGACGATCGGTGCAAGCGCGGCCCGGAAGGCGAGCAGCAGCAGGACCACGATGAACAGGACCGAGAGGAGCTGGGTCTGGCCCTGCGAGCTCGTCATCGAGGCCGAGGCGTCGACGATGGTCGCCAGCTGGCCTGTGAGGTGGACCTGGAGCCCGGCGGGCACACTCGCGGATCGGATCGCGCTCCGAATGGCGTCCACGACGGCGATCGCGTCCGGGCCCGGGCTGAAGGCCGGGACGTTGGCCTGGATCAGGGCCTGCCTCGCCTGACCGTCGGGGGAGACACCGAAGTCGACGACGACCTTCACGTTGGCGATCCCATGGATGGTCGCCTCGAGCTGGTCGAGGGCCGCGCCGTCCGCTGGGGTCAACCCCGTGTCTCGGGCCGCGACGAGCGTCGCCGCGGCGAGGGAGGTGTCCTGGAACGGGGCGGCCAGCGCCGCCGCATGCATGCTCGGCGAGTCAGCGGGCAGGAAGCCACTCGTGGTGTCCTTCGCGACCGACGACAGGGTCGGCAGGAACTGGACGGCCAAGAACGTCCCGACGATCCACGCCAAGACGACGAGGTAGCGGAAGCGGACCACGAAGCGGCCGAGGCTCGCGAAGAAACGGCTCATCTGGTCCCCTCCTCGGACAAGCAGGCGCCCCCGCCCGGTGACGGGCTGGCGCTGGTCGAATGCGTTGACGGTTGCTTCAGAACGGGCTGGCGACGATGCGGCCGTAGGTCACCAGGAAGGCGACCGCAGCCAGGATGAGGTTGGTCATCGTGTTGCGGGTCTCGCCGGTCCGGCGAGGGTGGAAGATCGCCGCGAGCACCATGAGGAGCGCCGGCGAACTGTGTCGTTGTCATCTGCTGGCCTCGCTGGAGGCGTGACGATAGCAGGTATATGGCAATGGTTGAGTGCCGTCAATAGTTGAGGCACCTGCTACGCTTGGCGTCGTGGAACCTTCCAATCCCGTCGACGATCGAGAGGAGCTCGCGCGGCTGGCGTGGGGCCTCCTGATGAACGCCGGTAAGCGCCACCTGACCACGGTGACGGCGACGATCGAGGAGATGGGTCTCAGCCGGGTGATGGCCGAGTACCTGGGCGCGATTTGCCAGCTGCCCGCCGGTCCGACCAACCAACTGGCAACGCGATTCGGTGTTGATCCGGGCTGGGTCACCGACATCGTCGATCGCCTCGAGGCGAAGGGAAAAGTCGTGCGCCGTCCGTCACCGGATGATCGGCGCGTGAAGATCCTCGAGGCCACCCCGTCCGGCCGTGAGACCCTCGAGGCCATGGAGGCCATCTTCTCGACCCCGCCCGCGGATCTCCTGCTGGTGCCGCGGGAGGACCTGCTGGCTCTCGTCCGCATCGGGGAACGGCTGGCCGGGGCGACACCGAACGAAGGTTCCGACAAGGGCTGAAGGACCGGAACGTCGGGCTGAGCGCGGCGTCCGGGGCCCGCCTTCGGTAGCGGGGAGCGTCGGACAAGATGGCTCCGCAGGCGTAGCACCCGGGGCGAATAGGGATCCGCACGCCGCCGCGTGACCCTTGGGCCATGACGCCGCGCTGGTCCATCCATACCGGCTTCCGGGTCCCTCCGTCTGCTGCGACCCCGGGTACGCCCGCGCCGTCTCGGAACTCGATCGGCGGTGACGACCCCGGCCCGATCGGGATCACGCAGGGCGAGCATCCTGGCGTCACCTCACCCCCGATGAACTCGCATCAGGACGTCTGCGAAGATCGCGGCGACCAATGACCAGAGACTGGAGGCCAGACAAGGCCATGACTCGTGAGCCGAGGCGGTTCTTGATTACCGGTGTGAGCTCGGGTCTCGGTCGTGCGTTCGCCCTCGAGGCGCTGCGGCTGGGCACTCGGTCGTCGGCACCGTTCGAACTGCTGATTCCGGGACGGACTTCGAGGCTGCCGGAGGCACCAGGGCATCGTCACTTGTTCTCGACGTCACGGATCAGGGCGCGGTTGTCGACGCGATGCGGCATGTCGAGGATGCGTTCGGCGCGATCGACGTTCTGATCGCGAGCGCGGGCTACGGACACGAGGGGCTCTTCGAAGAGTCGTCCGTGGACGACCTGCGCCGGCAGTTCGAGGTCAACGTCTTCGGGACGGTCGCGGTGATCCGGGCAGTCCTGCCCGCGATGCGGGGCCGACGATCGGGGCACATCCTCGCCGTGACCTCGATCGGCGGGATGACCACCTCTCCTGGGCTGTCCTTCTATCACGGCAGCAAGTTCGCGTTGGAGGGGATCCTCGAGTCCCTCGGCAAGGAGGTCGCGCCGCTCGGCATTCACGTCACCGCGATCGAGCCGGGGCCGTTCCGCACGGATAGGTCGGGACGCTCCATGGTGCACAGTCCCCGCACGGTTCACGACTACGACGACTTCTACGAGCCCATCCGAGCGGCGCGCGCCCAGTACAACGGCCGGCAACCCGGCGACCCGGAGAGGGCAGCCCAGGCCGTTCTCCGTGCGATCGGGGCCGAGGAGCCGCCGCGGCACCTGCTGCTTGGTGCCGCTGCCCTCCAGGCCCTGGCCGCGAGCCGGGCTGCACTCGATCAGGATGTGACCCGCTGGGAGGCCGTCACGCGTTCGACGGACTTCCCTCCCAGCGAGTAGCCGACTGTCGCGAACGATCGCCGACCCGATGAACCCGGTCGCCCCGGTGACGAATCCACGCGTCAGATCGTCCCTTCCGGCTCGTTGAAGAAGCGGCCCTGTTCGAGGTCGGCGATGAGGCTGCGATTTGTCGGTGTCCAGCCCAGCCGTTGCTGGGAGGCGGGGCCGTCCTGCCGACCGAGCCCGACGATGGGGAGTCGCTCATCGCCCTGACTCCGGTCGTGGAGTTGCTCCGGGCCGGGCTCGCGCTTCCGGGGGCGTTGTGCCGGGCTGGTCACACGAAGTAGTGGCCCTGCTCGATGTCGTCGATGAGGCCGGGGTGGGTGGGCCTCCAGCCCATGAGCTCCCGGGTGATCGCGCTTGAGGCGGGCATGTCGGTGCTGAGGAGGCGCACGAGCACGCCGTCGAACTCCTCGGCGGGCAGGGAGCGGGCGGGCAGGTCCAGGTGCCGGCCGATGGCCTCGGCGATCTCGCGGACGGGCACGCCCTCGTCGCCCACGGCGTTGAGCACCGCGCCGGCGGGAGCCCGCTCGACGGCCAGCCGGTACAGCCTCGCGGCGTCCTTCACGTGGACGGCGGGCCATCGGCTGGACCCGTCGCCGATGTAGCCGGAGACGCCCTTGGCGCGGGCCCGGGCGATGAGCTGGGGGACGAAGCCGTGACGCTCCCCCTGGCCGTGCACGGAGCGGGGCATCATGACCAGGCAGGAGCGGACCCCCCTGTCCGCCACGGCGAGGGCGGCCCGCATGTTCGCGACCCGGGCTGCCACGGGCCCGGCGGCGACGAGCTCGTCGCGCTCGTTCGCGGGCCGACCGGGCGTGACGAGGGTCGCGCCGGCGATCACCAGCGGCCTGCCGGAGCCCGCGAGGCTGGCGGCGAGCGTCTCGATGGCCATGGCATCGGTCCGCGTCGCGGCCTCGGTCAGGCTGGGCACGACGAAGGCCAGGTGGATCACGCCGTCGCTGTCGAGTGCGCCGGCGCGCAGCGCGTCGGCGTCTCCGAGGTCGCCGCGCAGCACCTCGGCGCCCATCTCAGCCACGACGTTGGCCGAGGCGTCCGAGCGGGCCAGCCCGAGGACCTGGTGGCCGGCGCCGACAAGCTCGGGGACGACGGCCGAGCCGATCCAGCCGGAGGCGCCGGTGACGAAGATGCGCATGAGGGTTCTCCCTGGAGGTGCCTCGGAATCTGATGCGATCCGGTCGCGTCAAGCGTACCATGGTGATGCGACTTAGTCGCATGGTCTTGCGAGGTGATGCGATCCGGTCGCGTCGCCTAGACTGTGCCCGTGAGCAGATGGGCACTGGACGCGCGGGAGCGCCTGGAGACCGCCGCCCTCGACCTGTTCGTGGAGAACGGGTACGAGGAGACGACGGTCGCGCAGATCGCGGATCGCGCCGGCCTGAACCGCGCCACCTTCTTCCGGCACTTCGCGGACAAGCGCGAGGTCCTGTTCGGCGGTGAGGACGTGCTGGCCGGGCTGTTCGCCGACGCCATCCAGGCCGCCCCGCCCGACGCCGCGCCGACCGACTGCCTGCAGGCCGCGCTCGCGGCCGTCGCAGCCGCGATGACACCGCAGCAGCGGGCAAGAGCCGCCCAGCGCGTCCTGGTGGCCACGGCGAACGCCGAGGTGCAGGAGCGAGGGCTGCTCAAGCACGCCCGGATGGCTGCGTCGATCAGGGCCGCCCTGCGCGAGCGTGGCACGGACGAGCTCACGGCCCGCCTCGGCGCGGAAATCGGGATGCTCGCGTTCTCCGTCGCCGTCGAGCGCTGGATGGCATCGGAGGAGGACGTGCCGTTCTCGGTCCACGCCGCGGCAGCCCTGAGCGACCTGCGAGCGCGCGCTGCCGAACTCCAGACCAGGCCCAGCCTCCGAACCTGACGGCCCGGCCGGCTCGAGGCGACGACGGCGCGCCCCGGTCGGTGGCGCGCCACGGTCGGTCGTCGCATCGGCCGGCAATCGCCCGTCGGCCCCTGAGCGAACTGACCTGGGGACCACGTCAACACATCAGAGCGTCGCTCCACGATGAGGTCAGTCTGGTCGGGACGAGAGGAGTAGCGCCCACACTATCCAACTGTCGATCCGCATCGAGCCAAAGCCCGTCGTGAGCATCCTGAGCGTCACCAACGCCTCGGGGATCGCGTAGCCGAGCGATGCAGCAGCAGCGGCCGTGGCCGCGCACCCCGACTGGGACAGGAAGCACACCCGTGGCATACTCCGCCGATCTAATCCCGGGCCTGTTCGTGTACCTGCTGCTGGCCAACCGCGAGCTCGTGGCGCCCGTCGTCGACACGACCCTCGGGCGCCTGGTGCTGCTGCCCGCGGCCGCGCTGCTCGAGGTCGCGGGCGTCGTCCTCTCGTGGCGCGCGACGCGCCTCGAGGCGTAGGCGATGGACCTCACCCTCCTCGGCGCCCTGGCCGTCGGCCTCGCCGCGTTCAGCCTGCTGATGGCTGTCTTCGCGCCCTGGCTCGCGGTCCCGGCGCGCGACGACGTCGTGCGGGCCGCGGGCCTGCCGCGCGAGCGGTACGAGCGCCTCGTGTCTGCCGAGCGCCCGGCCTGGGAGCGCGCGCTCGCGCCGGTCGCGGGCTGGATCGGGCGCCGCGTGCCGGCCCTGGCGAGCCAGGTGTCCGAGCGGGACATCGTCCGGGCGGGCCTCGACCCCGCCGCCCTCCCGCCGGCCGAGGTGTAGCAACGTCGCTCCTGCCGCGGCGTGGCTGCGCAGCTGGGCCCATGGTCTTCACGCCGCCGCCGCGCCCCGAGGAGTACAGGTCGGCCACATCGCGATCGGCGCGTGGATCGGCCGCCAGCCGGGCGCCACCGCACCGGAAGAGATCGCGCCGCTGTACTGGGAGCTGCACACCGGGCACGACCAGGTCGAGAAGGTCTTCTTCCCCAGTGAGCAACCCGCATCCAGAGCACATGGTTGAGCCGGTCAGACAGCCGACCAACCGTCGTCGACGGGGAGCACGGCGCCACTGATGTTGTTCGCCGCGTCCGAGGCGAGGAACACGATGGCCGCGGCGACTTCCTCCGCCGCTGCCAATCGGCCCAGGTTCTCCTGGTAGCGGCCCACGACCGAGGCGCCGTAGCCGTCGAACGTCGCGGCGTGCGCCCCTGCCCCCGCAGGTCGACGGCGTAGACGTGGAAGTCCTCGGCAAGCAGGGCCATCGTCTGCTCGTAGCTCCACCACGAGCCGGACTGCTCGGGGATCAGCAGTACCACCGGCTTGCCGGGGTCGCCGGCCTCGGCGTAGTTCATGGTGATCTCGCCGAGGTCGACCTGCTGCTCGGGATAGGCGTGCGGGACGTAGACGTCGCGCAGGGCAGGTCGTTCGTGGTTACTGGACTGCGCCGCCCGTGACGGCCAGGGTCTGACCGCTGACCCAGCCGGCCAGCTCTCCGGCGAGGTACTCGGCGGCGTCGGCGGTGTCTTCGGGGAGGCCGCCGCGTCCGCCGATCGGACGCATCTGGGCGTTCATCTGGTGGAACTCGTCGCCCTCGGTGACGTCGGTGAACACGCCGGCGCCGGCGGTCGCCGTGGGCAGGATGGTGTTCACGGTGACGTTGCGCGGGCCCAGCTCCAGCGCGAGGATCCGCACCAGGTTGGCCGCGGCCGTCTTCGAGGACGAGTACAGGCCCAAGCCCGGTTGGGGGCTGAGGGTGGTGCTCGACCCGATATAGATCAGCCGCCCGCCGTCGGAGACCAGCTTCGCGCCCTTGGTCAGCGTGAAGAAGGCGCCCTTGGTGTTGACCGCGAAGACACGGTCGAACTCGTCCTCGGTAACCTCGACCGCAGGTTGGCCGATCACCTCGCGCCCGGCGTTGGCGACCACGATGTCGAGGCTGCCGAACGCGTCGACGGCGGCCGCGAACAGCCGGTCGAGGTCGGCCGGCGACGACGCGTCGGCCTGGACCACGATCCCTCGTCCGCCGGCCGCTTCCACCTCGTCCAGCGTGCGGCGCGCGTTGTCCTCGTCCGCGGAGTAGTTGATCACGACGCTCGCGCCCAACGAGGCGTACCGCAGCGTGATCGCCTTCCCGATCCCGCGTGCCGAACCGGTCACGACTGCAACTCTTCCTGTCAGGTCCGTCATCTTCTGCTCCTTGTGCGTTCGGGCTGCCGGGCCGTGTGCTCGGTCATGGCATCGATCCCTGGCGGACGGCGCAGTCCTGTCCAGGACTTCTCAATCATAGGCTCGCGAGGTCAGGGCCCCGCCCCGGAAGGGGGATCGCCAGGCCGTGGGCTGCCTCTGTCCGCAGGGGGTTGAAACGAGGCAGTACTCGAGAAGGGGAGCGGCGTGATCGATCGCACCGGGCTGGCGGGGTTCCTCCGCAACCGTCGTGAGGCACTGCAGCCGGAGGACGTCGGCCCGCCGCGGGGCGCCGCCGTCGGACCGGTGGGCTACGGCGCGAGGCCGGAACGGCACTCCGGTCGAGGGTGAAGCGGGCCCCGAGACACAGAACCGGATAGACCACTTGCATCGCCAGCCTGTCCGGCGGTTCCCCATGCGCGATGACCTCGTCGCCGCGATATTCGTGACGGGAGCTGTCACAAGCCAAGTTTGACGATGGCGACCGGCACGGCCAGCGCGGCTTGCTGGCGAAATAGAACATCTGTTCTGGCGCGCCCCACAGGAGTCGGACATGCAACAGGGGGCCCAGAGGCGCGCGAGTCGTCGAGCGCGAAAGGGCGCCAGGTATCGAACGAGCGTTCTGACATCCGTGAGGAGCTCGACGTCGCGTCCCCACAGTTATCAGCTGTTCGAGCGTTGTGCTAGGTGCTTGGGCACGCAGTCGAGAGTGATTGCACGACGGCGAATAGCCGATGTCCTAGAGCATCGGCTATTCTTGATCGGCGCCGACATAGCTCAGCGGTAGAGCAGCTGTTTCGTAAGTCTCCCGCCCTGTGCGCAGTGCTACAAGCGTGGATGCCCGATGCAAACGGGCACACTTATCAGCTGTTCGTTCCGAGGGGGTCCCCGCCCAGGATCGCCGTTGACGGCCGTTTTGCCCCACGCCGACTCAAGGTACTCGGATTTGTCTCGCGAGTCGGTCGTCAGGTGACCTCATCAAGTTCCTGGACTAGGCGCCAGCCCATCTTCCTACGCTCGTCCCACCGAAATTGGGGTACTCTCGGATGGTTGCGGTTATTTCGTTTGCACCATAGCATGTCCCATGGAGGTTCGACCATGGCCACCGCAGTCGCAGAACGAGAACCCATCGTCGCTGATGAGACCGAGCATCTGGCGCTTGACGAGATTGAGCGCGCCCTCGTCCAGCCAACACCTGAGGCTCGAGCGCTGATCGTCGGGCCGGACGGAACGCAGACCGAGCTTCCTGTATCGCTCTATGCCGTGCTCATCCGAGCGGCTCACGAGCTTCGGCGTGGCCGAGGAATCTCGATCCTGCCTGTCGGCATGGAGCTGACGACCCAACAGGCGGCCGATCTCGTCAACGTATCCCGACCGTTCCTGATCCGACTTCTCGAGGCAGGACAAATTCCCTATCACATGGTCGGAACGCATAGGCGGATCCGGCTCGACGATCTGCTTGCATACCGTCGTCGCCGTAGCCAGGAACGGCGGGCGATGCTCGCCGGCATGGCCGCTGAGGCGCAGGAGCTTGGCATCTACGACGAGTAAGCTGGCATGGCCTATGTCGCGCTCCTCGACGCAAGCGTCCTCCATCCGTGGATCGTCTGTGACCTCCTACTTCGGCTAGCCGAGCGAGGCCTGTATCGACCTGCTTGGAGTGACGCCATCCTCGACGAACTGGTTGACAGCCTCATCGAACGGAGGCCGGAGCACGAGGGCCGATTTCGCCGCCGCCGCGAGCACATGGAAGCGGCCTTCGCTGAGGCAATGACGCGTAATACCGGGCGGTTTGCCGCCGCCGTTCCGCCTGCGGTAGACGAGGGCGATCGCCACGTCGTCGCCGCTGCGTTGGCTGCTCACGCGGACGTCATCGTCACAGACAATGTCCGCGACTTCGCACCAGATGATCTCGCGGAAACCGGAATGCCGGTTCAGACGGCCGACGAATTCCTGATCCACCAATGGTGGCTTGATCCGTCCGGGATCGTCGAGGAGATCATTGCCATGGCCGCCTCGACCGCCCGCCCGTCGCTCACGGCCCAACAGGTTCTCCAAAGCCTTGGCCGCCATGCCCCAGAATTCGCGGACTTGGTAGCCGCTAGTCCGGAGTTCGTCGGAGCCCTCCAGGACTGAGGCTCCTGATCTTGCCCGTCCCAGACTCAGCAGTTAGCTCTTCTGGACGAGTCCCCGGACAACGAGAGAATCGGTTGTGCCCACGCGGACCTGGACGAACTCGTCACTATTGTCAATTCCCCTTCCGGTCGGCTTCAAGTCTTTCGCGCAGCCGTCGCCGCCTGGGTCCATAGGTCCTCGAGGATCGCTTCGGCATCTGTTGTCGTTGTCGCGACGTCGACGAACTCACGGTCAGCCTCCTCGATCGTAAAGGCTGGATGCCCCGCTACGAGCTTCTCGAACCGCATTCGTGCCTTCGACCAAGCGGCGTCATCGTCGAACTGGACGCTGTAGCCGGTCTCGGTCGGCTCGAACGTCGGCACCGACAAGGGCTCAGGGGCGCTGGGCACGTCCTTCGGCGGCTTCTCGTTCCACTTCTCGAGCAGGATCCGTCTGGCCTCCGACCGTAGGGCCGCCTTCTTGGAAGCGAGGCCGACGTCCACCGAGACACGGAGGCGCTCCGAGGCAGGCATCGAGCCGAGCGCTCGCAGCGCCCCGCGCGCGAGTTCGGCATCGCGATCGTGGACCGTCGCCTCGAGGTATTCCAGAACCGGCGCCGAATAGTCCGGTCCGAGCATCGCAAGGAGGTAGACGACCGTTCCGCGTGAATACGCCATCACCTGTTTCGGTGCGGTCGCGAGCGCCAGGAGCAGAGCCTCGTCCAAGGGCTCGTTGGGGCGGCCGATCAGTGTGTCGAGCGCCCGCCGGGATTCCGCGGCGTTGACGAGTGTGTGGGCCTCGTACGCGTCCGGGGCCGCAAGGGCGGCCTCGAGGAGCCGTCGTTCGCAACCTGGCGTGTTGATGGCGACGCAGAGGGCGCCGAAGCTGTACCCACGAGCGCGGTGGCGCGACCGATCCCCATCGCTCTCCAACGGGGCTTGGGCTGCATAGCGGCCGATGAGGTACTCCAGGGCCACCTCGCCCGCCAGCGCTTCCAGCGGACGTCGGTTGCCGCGACCCACCAACGCCCATTCGTTGACGGCGTACTCGATGTCGCCGCTCTCGGCGTCGGTCACGATGTCGACCGCCTCGTAGCCGCCGATGTCGATGCCGACCTCCTTGAGCGGCCCGAGGATCCGGTGGAGCGCGAGCGTCCGAGGCGACTGCCCCGAGCTGATGTCGAGACGGACGCGACCGTCAGACTCTTCAAGGACCTCGATCACGTTGGACGCATCGCCGAGCTGGATAGCGTCGATGGCTGCAACACGCTTGGTGGAGTCTGCCAGCCAGATGCGCACCCGGTGTGGGGCATCTGGGCCCAAGCCCTCCAGGGCGGCGCGCGCCGCTGATCGGACGGTGGTTTCGCGCTTGCGCTTGCTGTCATCGCCTGATCCACCGCGGCGTCTGAGGAACTTCACGCCAAGAGGCTCCGCATGGTTGGGAACGCTACTGGCGTCGCGGGCGTTCGACCAGTACCCGAATGGTCCATTACAGACAACCGTGATCGGCTGCCTGTCGTGTCAAAGACCTCGCGTGGATCTCGCCCTGATGCCGAACTGGGATTCGGAGGCTGGGCGTCTGACGCGATCAGCGCTCGTGCTGCAACGTCGTACCAAAGCGTAGTGCCCCGTATCGAACGGCCGTTCGCGAGTCCGCATTACGACGATGCCTCGATCTTTACAGTCATCAGCTATTCGAGCGCTGTGCCAACGATCCAAGCGTGCAGCCCGCGGATCGTGCGCGAGGAGGAAGAGCTGCTGTCTCGGGAGCAGCACCTATACTTGATCGGCGCCGACATAGCTCAGCGGTAGAGCAGCTGTTTCGTAAGTCTCCCGCCCTCTGCGCAGTGCTACCGTGCTTGGAGGCCCGATACAAACGGGCACACTTATCAGCTATTCGTTCTGAGGGGATGCCGCCTAGGATCGACGGTGCGGGCCGCTGGCGTCGATTCCGTCCGTGACTACCCGAAATCGTCTCATGGACCTTCGGTTGATCCAGCGGGGTGCGCACCGGGCTACGTATCCCAACGCGTGTCCGCGTCCAGGAGAAGCGCTGTATGGCTTGCGTCCGAATCCTCGAACGCCGAAGGTCAAAGGACACTGCTAGCGGTCAAGGCAAGGTGGACGATGGGGCAAACCGGGAGTCGATGGACAGTTGGCGTCGTCCTGCTGCTTGTCGTGAGCGCGTGCGGACCGTCAGACACGTCCGTCCCGTCGCCCGGCGTATCGCCCGACCCAGCGCCTGCGGCAACGGACGTCGCTCGTGGCGTGTGCGAAGAGGTGAAGGCTGCGATCGCGGAGATCAAAGCCGAGCATGCCGCTCTGCCAGCCGCTGCGGACGATGCGCGTACGCTCCGGGCTGCGATCCGGAGCATTGGACGAACGGCCGGCGAAGCGTACGATCTCGGCCAGAAGGGCCCCTTGCCAGAAGTCGTGATGGCCGTTCAATTCGACCTGTTGGAGGTTGCGTTAACGGCCGACGAGACGTACTCGAGCCAAATTCCCTTGGCCGAGACGAGGCGTCGCCTGGCCGAGCTCGTCCCGGCGCTCGGAGAAGGAACCCGGCGACTGCCTTGCTGACACGCTGAGGTCCAAGGGACAGCCGCGGCGGTGGCCCTCAGCTCAACCAGACGGCAATTCATCAGGGCTGGCAGCATCCAACCCTGACAGCAACCGCCGATCGCCCATGCAGACCGGGGGCTGCAGGCGCGCGACGATCTGCCCGTCGCTTGCTCGCGCGATGAACTCAACGGAGTCGCAGAGCTTGCTATTCGTTGAGTTGGGGGTCGCTCGGATGCTGAAGCCGCGTTCCTCTCCCGGGGCGAGGGCGTCTCCGCCCTCGTTCCGGGCCATTGACTCCTCAACCCCGTCGCGGATCCGACTGATCGTGACCGGCTGGTCAAGGTCGTTGACGATGGTGACCCGCGGGCCCCGGTCCACTGACCAGACGCATGCCGACGCCGCGATACCAATCAGCGCGAGGAAGGCCAAGCCGACCCAACAATTCGAGGATGGAGCGCGCAGGGATTTCGGTTGAAACATCGGGGGAAATCTCCTCCGAATGGCCGTCCACTCGGGCCTCACGCGCTGCAGACTCACGCTAACCATACGGCTGATTTGTCAGATCGATCAGATCCACCTCTAGGGCGTCGGACGAACCGATCGTGCCGGACCCGCTGGTCACGACGGTAAAGTACGGATCTGGCTGTCCATTCGATACCTCAAACTGCCACGCCTCAGGCTCCGGGGAAGTTGCCTGCCATACCTTGAACTGTTGGGTTTGGTCAAAAGTGCTCTTGAAGTACCACGGCCGGCAAGGATCGATGCCCAAGTCGATGGATCCTTGCCCGGCCGGGCCGGCCATCCCGCCAGCCGTCAGGGAGAACCGGGCTCCGACATCGATTGTTACGAGCTCTGCCGGGTTCGCGCAGTTCGTGAACCGCCCGATCATCATGGCATCTTGGACCGGCGATGCGTACTTAGGGGAGCGGGCCACCCTGAGCCCCTGAGAAATGTCGAGGACGCCCGTCCCGTCAGCGACGGAACCGACCAGGAATCCGAGCATCGGAGATCCGAGCCAAGGTCGTCCGGCGACGTCGAAGCCCCACCCTTCCGCAATGGTTCGCCCGAAGTCATCCGTGACATACGGGACGCGAAACGCGTCGACGATCGCCCCCTCGTCCGAGGCGAGGGGCGATGGATCGGTGTTTGTGACGATGACCGTGATGAACTGGCACTCTTGCGGCAGGTACAGCCGAGCCTTCCCAACCGTGGCACCGCCGACCTGGCTGAAGGTCAGGCTTCGGTCGGCCAGGCACGGTGTCGGATACTCGGCGAAGGCAAGCACCTGTGCCGTCAGATCTGCGGTCGACGAGTCTGCGTAGACCTCCACGTCGAAGGCGTGAGAATTGACAGGCAGCCGGTACTCGACGTATGCGCTGCCGCCGGGGCGTATGGTGACGGGTACCTGTGGCGCGTCGCTGTTGGTCAGTGTCTGTTGAACGTGGCCCGGGCGCTGTCGCTCACTGACGTGCGGGTCGTTGGTGTCGGGATCGCCGCCTGAACGTCCAACGTCGATCCGCGCCAGCCAATCCGTAACGTCGGGGTCGCGAATGGTCCCGAGCACCCGCTCGCCGGCGAGTTCGGCGCCCAGGAGGTAGTTGGCCCGCGCGAACTGCGGCAGGATCTCGGCCCAGCTCGATTGCCTAGCGGTGAACTCGGTCCCCATCGCGACCGTCGGAGACTGGCCGTCCGCCATCTCTTCCCAGATGTCCCGGATTATCGACGGGTCTGGCGCGACATCATCGATGGAGAGGAAGTCGTCCGCGGAAAACCACTCCTCGAGGAACTCGCCCAGAATGAATGCGCCGTAGAAGCGACCCTGAGTAGTGAAGCCCAAGAAATCGCCGCGGATCGCGAGCTCCGGATCGCCCAGGAACCCAGCAAGGCTCTGACTGTACCAGGGCACCGCATCGAACCGTGCGCCAGATGCTTGCATCGCGTGATGCGTCGCCCACTCGGCGGACGCCTCGTTCCACCACAGCCCCTCCGGGAAGAATGCATCTGGGCGCATCAGCCACCCAAGGGGCCCCTCGAAGTAGCCTCGCTGGATCATGTGGAAGAACTCGTGGCGGGCGATGTAGTACGGGCGGTCGTCCGTGTCGACATTGCTGATGTCGATCGGCCCGGTCAATCCAACAACGGCGTTGCCCGATGGTGCCTGGTCCCAAACCCATGCCTCGACCGGAAGGCTCGGTACCTGGAAGTCGAGCTCGTCGACATACACGTCCCACGCCTGTTCAAAACTCACGGCGAGCTGGTCGATCATGTCGGGGATGCCGTTGCAGAGACCTTCGGCTGCCTGGTTCGGATTCAAGCCCGGGCACGCATTCGCGCCGTCATCCAGCATGTCCACCATTGGGGCCGCTCGTGCTCCCTCCTGTCCATACCAGATTTCAAAGTGGCCTTCCGAGCTGGTCGCGACGCAGCCCCATGCGTATTCGCAGACGGCAGCGAAGCCCCCTAGCGCGACTGGATCCGTGAGGGGAACCGGAGTCCGGTCGAGAAACCGGTCCTCAAAAAAGGCAACGACAGCATCCTGGGTCTCGGGGTCAAGGTTCTCCCAGTTACGCAGGGCTGTCAGCAGCGCCTCCGTGCCGTCGCCAGCAATGGGCGAGTCTGTCGCGAAGCGCGCCGAGCCTGCGGACACCCGGAACAGGGCGTACACACTCTCAAGAGCCGCATCGTCGGACGAGATACGCCCCGCCGCCAATTCGACTTCGACGCGTTCGTGACCAGGCAACTCGTTGTCCACAAGGATTGGGATCGGGCGGCTCGTCGTGGCCATCGCATCGTTGTCCGTGACACGAACCTGGACTTGGTGGATCCCGTCGGTCAGCGAGGCCGTGTCCCAGACGAATTCGTATGGATCAGTAGTGTCAGTACCGGACACCGTTCCGTCGACCAAGAGCTCGGTTTGACTGACCGAGTCATCGTCTTGCGCCCAAACAGAGACGGGGTGGTCGCCAAAGGCGATCGTTAGCTCGCCGCCCAAGTCGTTGAATCCGCCTGTCGGCGCGTCGACCCGCCCGTCCGCGACCCAGACGTCTGATCCGAAGCTGAGCGGACCGTACGCATTGTCCTGATCGTCCGTCTAGCTGACTTCGCCAGTGGTGCTCGTCATTCCCTCTGCGTAGGTTCCCGGCAGAGCAAAGGTTAGCTCTGCCTGAGCGTGCTCCCCTGGATCAAGATCGGCCGGGACGCCGCTCACCCCTGCGGTGACCCCCCCTGGCATCGAGGCTGCGATATCAATCGCGTCCGCCAGGCCGGTACCTTCGTTGCTGAGCTCCAGACCAGCGTCCAGTGTGGCGTTGCTGGATGCGCTGTCATCGCCATGCTGGGATCCTGTGACGATCGGAACCTCGACCTGGAAGGCAAACCCGGCCGCAACCGCAATCTCGACGGATCCTTGGTTCCCAACCAGGACGGCCTCGGTCACCAGGTCCTTGGCGTACCCGCGAAGCCGCGCCAGGTACGCACTATCGGTCTCTTGCTGACCCTTCGGGTCAATCTCGGGCACACCGTAGCCGCTTGACACGACGATATTGGGATCACCGATGTCGAATGCCGCCAGATCAGGGGTCGTGGTGCCGTCAAAGACGACCGGGGTCCCCGTCGGCGGGGTGATCGTGATCGTTGCGTCGGTGAGCTGCGGATCGGCTGCCTGGATCGCGGTGGTGGCGTCGACCGTCGCCGAGTAGGGCTGGCCCGAGGGCCCGTCCCGAGGGCTCACCTCCAAGTGAACGACCTGTCGAATGCCGTCGATACTGCCGGAGTCCAGTAGCTCCATGGTCTCAATCGTGTCCAGTTCTCTTTCCGATGTGAGGGTCCAGGAGGCAGCAGCTCCAGATTCGATCTCAGTGCCGATGATCGGCATGATCCCGATCGGATAGATCACGTCCGGCGCGGCTGTCGCCTCTGCGTAGGCGTCGAGCGGAGACATGCCGCTCGGACCCGGCACGACCGGAGTCCAGTCGGCCGCAGCCTCTTCATAGGCCGCGAATCCAACCCATGCTGTCTGACCGGTCAGACGCCGTTCCCAGACGACGCTGATGAATTCAACGGTCCCCGTGACGTCGCCCGTGTTCTCAGCGGTGACCTCCGTCTCGAGCGACACGGTTGCGAGGTCGTATTGAAAGGTCGCCGTGTACTCGACCTCGGTTCCCGGCCGGAACGTGTAGACGTCAGGCGTGACCCATGACGTTGGTGTCGGAGTAAGGACAGCGGAGACAGAACCAACCGCAAGACCGAGGTCAGCCTCCCCAGTGGCCTTGACGGCGCCTCCGACACTCGACCCGACAAGCACCGATATCAGCAGGGCGACACCGGCGGCACGTCCCCGCCGGGCCACGGTGCGCCAGGAACCAAAGCCGACGAGCCAATTCACTGTCCATCCCCCTCTTGCGTGCCGTAACCGGAGTACCCAGCTACTACACCGCCGATGGTCCATCAAGGCAATACTGCGTTTCCCGCAGATCGCACACGAGGGGCGACAACAGCGCGACCCGTGGCGCCGACCCTCGCCCTCGCTCGCGCCGCTGCACGTGGAGTCGTGCATCCCTGGGCGGGAACGAGGCAACGCACTTGACTCGGTAGGCCAGCGTTGGGAAGAAGCCGCTCACTGCGTTAAGATCGCCAGCACCCGGAGGTCGCACCACGCTTCGATTACCTCGTCTTGCCCGCAGCGACGGGTGGTACATCTGGCTATTCGAGCGTTGTGCGTCAACTGGAATCGGTGGAATCGCCAGTTATCAGCTGTAACTGAGCGTGAAACCCGGGCCGACATAGCTCAGCGGTAGAGCAGCTGTTTCGTAAACAGCAGGTCCTCGGTTCAAATCCGAGTGTCGGCTCCACTCCCCTCTTCCCCGTTCAGGAAGACCTGCTGTCTGCCGATAGCGCGGTCCTCGCTCGCACCGGATCGTGCGCCAGGACCTGCTAAGTGGTGAAGACCTGCTAACTGGACAGGATCGTCGAGCCCGCGATCACGGGCACGGGTCACCTGGACATGGGATCTCGTGCGCGGCGACACACTGAAGACCTGCTGTCTGTAGACAGCTGCTCGCCAGAGTCGCGCGGCCCTTGGCGACTACTCTAAAGATCTTAGAGTAGTTACGAGCCTTCCACGACAGTCCGCCAGTAGCCCCTCGGGTCGTTCCGATGTCCAGCCCGACCAATCTCCTCGCTGATGATCGGGAAGGTAACGCTCGACGGCGGGCTCACCCTCGGAAGCTGACCCAGCGGATTCAGGTGTGCGTTCGCCGGCTCGAACCTCTCATGCTGATATGCCGATGAGGAGGACGTCGAGCGTGGCGACCAGGTCGGACTCGAAGCTAGGTTGCTCGTACTCGCGGGATGCCCACCGGTAGAGCACCCCGACGTACGCGTCGAACAGAACGAGACCGGCCCGGTCGGCGTCGATCCGGGGGTCGACGTCGCCGCGCTGCTGCCCTGCGCGGATCTCGGCGGCGAACATGCTCGACGTCTCGGATTCCTGAGTGAGCAACGGTCCACCAGCCTGCAGCCAGGCTCGGACCATCGCCCGCCCAGTTCGAGGGTCGTGGTCGAACATTCGCGCGATCACGCGAAGCGCAAAGGCAAGGTGGGTTGATGTCTCGCTCGCGTCCTGCTCGCGTTCGGCGAGGCGTACCCCCAACTCGGCACGCCGGTCCACAAACCAGGCAAGCACGAGGTCCGACTTGCGCGGGAAGAAGTTGAAGACCGTGGCGCGCGACACGTCGGCCGACTCCGCGATGTCGTCCATCGTCGTGACGTCGTAGCCCTGCGCCGCGAACAGGTCGACCGCGCTCGCGAGGATGCGCTGCCGCGACTCGACCTTCTTCCGTTCACGGCGACCCGGGCTGCTTGACAATCTCATACCTCAGTCTAAAGATAGACCGCCACTCAGTATATCCCCGCCGCGTGACTCGGAGGAGCAACACCGATGCAGGAACTGATGGTCGACTTCATCACGTCGCTTGACGGCTACGGGGCGGCCGAGGGCTGGCCCGGGTGGTGGGGTCTGCAAGGCCCCGAGTATCTCGCCTGGCTCGCGGAGCAGCCCATGCAAGACTGCACGATCCTGATGGGGGCGACGACCTACCGGCAGATGTCGGGGTTCGCGGCGCAGCCGGAGGCATCCGGGATCGACCCGGAGAGCGACGAGGCTGCCAGCATCGGGGACTTCGCGACCGCCCCCAAGGTCGTGTTCTCGTCGACCCTGCAGGAACCCCTCGCCATGCCCAACACCCGGCTGATCCGCGGTGACCCGGTCGAGCGGGTGCGCGCCATGAAGCGGGAGGAGCCGAAGCCGATGCGCACCGTCGGCAGCCTCACGCTGTGCCGGTCGCTGATCGAGGCTGGCCTGGTGGACCGCTTCCGGGTCGTCGTGTTCCCCGTGATCACCGGGCGAACGGGGACCGACCGGATCTACAACGGCTACCCGGATGTCGCCCTCGAGATGCTCGAGAGTCGGACGTTCGACGGCCGCATCCAGCTGCTGGAGTACGTGCCTACGGTCCTGTCCGGCCAACCCGGCGGGCAGCCAACCGCGTGACGGAGCGCGGCGATCCAAGCGGTACCACCACCCAATGAAGCGCGTCGTGCGGCGTCCGACCGGAGGCGAGATCCCGCAATCAGCCCGTTCTCACCCGGTGTTCCGGCCTCGCATCCCGCGCAAGGCTGGCCTCACGAGGCAGACAGGAGCACGAACAATGTCACTGGCCCGCGTCCAGTTCTTCTCCGTCTCGCTCGACGGATTCGGCACCGGCGAAGGCCTGAGCCGCGACGAACCGTTCGGCCACGCCGGCGACCGGCTGCACGAGTGGATGTTCCTCACCCGCTGGTGGCACGAGACGGTCGGCGAGCCAGGCGGCACCCGCGGCGTCGACGATGCCTTCCTGCGGCAGTTCGCGCCCGGGATCGGCGCCGAGATCATGGGCGCCGGGAAGTTCGGCTATCCCGGGTGGCACGAGGACCCCGACTGGAAGGGCTGGTGGGGACCCAACCCGCCGTTCCACACGCCGGTCTTCGTCCTCACGCACGACACGCGCCCGTCGATCGAGATGGAGGGCGGCACCACCTTCCACTTCCTCAACGCTTCGCCCGCGGAGGCGCTCCAGACCGCCCGCAAGGCTGCGAACGGCCTGGACGTCCGGCTCGGCGGGGGGCCAACGATGATCCGCGACTTCCTGGCGGCCGGGCTGATCGACCACATGGACATCGTCGTCGTCCCGATCCTGCTCGGCCGGGGCGTCCGCCTCTGGGACGGACTGGAGAGCCTCGAAAAGGATTACGAGATCGAGGCCACCTCGTCGCCCAGCGGCGTCACGCACCTGACGTTCACCCGGAAGGGCGCCTGAACGCGTTCCACTGAACCACGACTATGCTCCGTCGGTGACGACGGTCCGCGGTTCGATCCAGGCGACGCTCACCCGGCTCGCGGGCGTCGGCGCGGATCCGGGCGACGACGAGGAGACGCGTCTGCGCAAGGCGCTCCTCGTCCTGATCGCCGTCCTGATCCTGCCGATCGCGCTGGTCTGGGGTGCCCTGTACGTTGCCTACGGCGCTGAGTCGGGCGTCGTCGCGTTCATCTACGCCGGGGTGTCGCTGGCGTCGATCGCCCTGTTCGCCCGGACGCGCGACTTCGCGCTGCTCCTGCGCATCCAGCTGCTCGCTATCCTCCTGGCGCCGACACTGTCGATGATCCCGCTCGCCGGGTTCCTCGGCTCGGGCGGCGTCGGCTTGTGGGGCGTCATGGCCCCGATGGGGGCGCTCGTCTTCGGCGGGACCCGCGACGGGATCCGGTGGTACATCGCCTTCGTCGCGGTGCTCCTCGGCTCGGGCATCGCGGGGCAAGCGCTCGGGTTCGTGTCGCCGCTTCCTGGGTGGTTCACGAACCTCATGCTCGGGTTGAACATCACGGTCGGCGGGTCGATGGTGTTCACGCTCCTCGCGCTCTTCGCCAAGCAGCGCGAGGACGCGCTGCGCGACCTCCGTCACGAGCAGGAGCGGGCGGAGAGCCTCCTGCTGAACATCCTCCCGGGCTCGATCGCCGATCGCCTGAAGGCGAGCCCGCAGCGCATCGCCGATCAGTTCACCGCGGCATCGGTCCTGTTCGCCGACGTCGTCGACTTCACCCCGCGATCGGAGCGCCTGCCACCGGCCGAGGTCGTCGGCCTCCTCGATCGGCTGTTCAGCCACTTCGACACGCTCGCCGAGCGCCACGGCCTCGAGAAGATCAAGACCATCGGCGATGCGTACATGGTCGCCTCGGGCGTCCCCATCCCGCGACCGGACCACGCCCCGGCCATGGCATCGCTCGCGCTCGACATGGTCGACGCGATGCGCCCCGGCGGCGCCGTCGGGGACCTCGAGCTCCAGCTCCGAGTCGGCATCAACTCGGGGCCGGTGGTCGCCGGGGTCATCGGCCGGAAGCGGTTCCTCTACGACCTGTGGGGCGACGCGGTGAATACCGCGAGCCGCATGGAGTCCCACGGCACCCCGGGCGACATCCAGATCACCCGCGCGACCTACGAGCTCCTGAAGGACGAGTTCGTCTGCGAGCCACGTGGCGTGGTCACCGTCAAGGGCAAGGGCGAGATGGAGACGTGGTATCTCATCGGGCGGAGAAGCAGCCCCGTTGGTGAGGTTGCGGTGGTCCAGCGGGCCGCCGGCGCAGCCAAGTCGGGCTAGCCTCGTCTGGCGACAGCGTTGGAGCCTCGCCAAGAGGCTCGCCGGGACCGGGACGGAGCCTACGTCTACGTCGAGAACCGTCATGACCTCGACGCCGTGTTCGACCACATCATGGCCCCCGTCGCCAGGGCGGCCTTGCCCGGGGGAGACTGGCGGCAACGCCTCAGCTGGCTGCTGCTCAAGGCCATCGCCACCGCGAGCGGCCATGGCGCCATGGCCGGGGTTGCGCTCACCGGCATCCCGAGCGGCCCCAATGCAACCTTGATCACCGAGCGAGTCCGGGACCTGCTCACCGAAGGTGGACTCCCGGAGCAAACCGTCCCCGCCGCGCTCGACCTCCTCGCCCTCTTCGTCACCGCAGCCGCGCTCGACCGGGTGCCCACCACGACCGCGACCCCGAGGCAGCACCAGCGGCTCCTCCGCCGGGAAACAGACGTCACCCTGAACGGCCTGATCGCCACTGACCAACCGGGTGGGGCCGCTTCGTTGGCATACCCGGCCGCCCATCGCGGCGCCGCGCGATGAATTCGGCCCTCGGTCGCTGTCTCTAGAGAGACAAGACCGCCGGCGACATCGGGAGGACATCATGGAAAAGCACCTCGATCAGCAGGCTCTGGCTGCCTTCACCAAACGATGGTTCGCGCTCTGGACCGAAGCCGACCCGCAAGCGCGGTCCAGGCAGGTCGCCGACCTGTGGGCGAACAGCGGTGCGCAGGTCTTGTTGGACCCGCCCCAGGCGATGCGAGATGCGGTCTCCGCGTTGGCATTCCCGGTGCCTCCTCTCGAGGTACGCGGCCACGACGAGATCGATCGTCGGGTGGCTCGAGCGTACGAGTTGTTCATCGAGCCCGGGGAATACACCTTCAAGGCGACTGGCGGTGGCGATGCCGTGCTCCTCGCATCGAACCTCGTCGGGTTGGCTTGGGAGATGGTTGCCGTGGCTGGCGGGACCGTCGCCGGGAGCGGCTACGACGTGCTCGTGCTCGATGACGACGGTCGCATCCTCCTGGACCACCAGCACATCGTGAGCTGATCCCACGTCGTCGCCCAGCGCGAAACCACCATCCGGAGAAGGCATCGTGAGGCTGGACCGAGGAGCACCTCCGCCTTCCCCTAACCGTGGAGACGAAGCGAAGACCATCCTGGTGAGCTCGATTCTCCTGGCCCATCGCCGACGGACATCGTCGGCTTGATCATCAGCGCCCCCTATACAGATGCTCCCAAAGCGGAGTGAGACCAAGGGAGGTCCACGTTGTCTGCATCAGTGCTCTTCATGTCCATGTCGCTCGACGGGTACATCGCTGGTCCCAACGACGAGGTCGGCAACCCGGGCGGCGACGGCTTCGACCGCCTGCACGAGTGGTACGGGGACTTCTCCCGGCCATCCGGGGCGCTCGGCGAGTTGTGGGATGACTGGAACTCGTTCGGAGCAATCCTGGCCGGTAGGCGGACCGTCGAGCAGGTCGATCACTGGGGCGGTGACAACCGCGGCGTCCCGATCTTCGTGCCCAGTCACCGGCCGCCCGGTCCATCGGTCGCGAGCTATCCATTGGTGACCTATGTGAATGATGGGATCGCCAGTGCGATGGCACAGGCGAAGGCCGCGGCCGGGGACCACAAGGTGCTGGTGCACGGCGCGTATACGGCGCAACGGGCGCTCGAGGCCGACGTGCTCGACGAACTGCAGGTCCACCAGGTCCCGGTGCTGTTCGGTGGGGGCCGTCGGCTGTTCGAGGTCTTGCCGTCGCGCATCGAACTCGAGATCGTCCGGGTGATCGACACGCCCGAGGCGACCCACATCCGCTACCGCGTCCGCCGTTGAGCCGGTTGACCCGTGGTCAACACGATCATGGCCCGGCGGGCGGGCTCGGCCGGTCCGACGATGATGCCCTCGGGCCGCGGACTGACTAGAGGTCGGCGACTGCCGGGATCACTTCGCGACCCATGATCTCGATCGGCTTGATCCGGTCGACGCTGACCACCCAGCCGATCACGGTCTGGACGCCCAGTCGGGCAAGCCCGCGCAGCTGCTCCACGACCTCGCCGGCCTTCGCGCCATCCTCGCCGACATCGAACCCGAACGGGACCGTCTTCTCGATCGTGTCGTAGTCGCGTCCCGCTTCGTCGCACAATCGCCGCAGGACGTCGAGCTTGTGCGCGAGCTCGGGCGTCGGCGAGATGTTGCAGGCATCGCCATACCGAGCGACGAGCGGCAGGGTGCGGCGCTCGCCACTTCCGGCGATGAGGATCGGTGGATGCGGGCGGCTCGGGCTCTGCGGCAGGTTCAACGCCCGGCCGAGGCGGACATACTCGCCCTCGAGCGCTCGCTCGCTGCCGCGCTCGCCTTCCCACATTTCGAGGCAGGCCCGGATCGTCTCGTCGAGCAGGTCGAACCGCTCACCCGCCGAGGCTGGGAACGGCAGGCCGAGGCCTTCGGCCTCCTCGGCGAAGTCACCGGAGCCGATCCCGAGCATCGCTCGCCCGCCGGACAGGACGTCGAGCGTCGTCACGATCTTCGCGAGCAACCCGGCCGGACGATACGACGCCGCCGTCGCCATCGCGAGTAGCCGGACGCGCTCGGTGTGGGCCGCGATGAATCCCAGTGTGGTATAGGCCTCGACGTGGTTGGCGACCGGTCCGCCCATGATCGGATGGAGCCAGACATGGTCGGCCACCGCGATCGTGTCGAAGCCGGCCGCTTCGCCGGCTAGGACGACGTCGCGCATCACCGTCCGTAGGCCGGCGGAACCACCCTGCCAGGATGTCTCCGGGATGTGTAGTCCGAGCTTCATCTCTCCCTCCGCCCGTCGGTCGATCGGGGCCAAGTCACTAGAGGCCGGGCTTGGCGACCATGTCCCAGACGGCGATGGCGAGGAGCACCAGAACCAGGCCGTAGGCTGCGAGCCAGCGAGCGACGAGCGAGCGCTGCGCGGCCAGATCCGTCCCCTCGTGCTCGGCCCGTCCGAGCTGGATCCCCAGGCGACTGAGGTACCCGACGCCGATGAGGAACGCCGCCGCGAACAGGCCGAGACCGATCAGGATCCACGTCTGCGAGAAGTCCCAGGCATCGCCGGTGAGCACCATGAGGATGCCGAACACCAGCACGGCCACGACGCCCGGCACGAGGACGCGCGGGCCGACGTAGGCGAGGACCCGGCCGAACTCGCGAATGGCGGTCGGATCGTCGCTCGATCGGGCTCGTAGGCCGAGGACGAACAAGGTGAGGCCGCCGCCGAGCCAGGCGGTGGCGCCGGCAACATGACCCAGGTGGAGCCAGTCTTCGAGTGTCATCACGTACCTCTCGAAGGGGTGCGGGCTTGATTCGCCGCGGACGCCCACTCTGCCATCGATCTTTGGATTTGTCCAATCATCGGGGGTGTCAAACTGATATCATTCGGTGATGAGCTCGGGACGAACCACTGGGCGCCGTTCGACAGGGGACCTATCCAAGGCGGAACTTGCGGCCGAGGCATGGCGGCCGATCATTGCCTTCATCGCCGACACCGGTCCGCGTCGCTCGCGGATCTTCGGTGAGCTTGGGCTGACCCCGAACGACGGGCGCACGATGAGCAGTCTGGATCCAGATATCGCACGGCCGATGCGATCGCTCGCGGATGAGTGGGGCTGCGACGCGTCGACGGCGACTTGGGCCGTCGACCGGCTCGAAGCGAAGGGGCTCGCGGAGCGGCGGGCGGATCCCAACGATCGACGGGTCAGGTTGGTCGTGCTCACGGAAGACGGGACCCGACTCCGCGATGCGTTGCGCGCGCGCATGCAGGACCCGCCTCCGGAGCTGCTCCAGATGCGCCGATCGGAGCTCCTCGCCCTCCGCGATGCGGCGTCGAGGCTCCCTCGTCCAGCTTGGGCGACGGTCCATCGGGGACCGAGGGTGCCATCGGTCGGCCGGGAATGATTGGCACGGACGGTGGATCTCCAAGCACAGCCGGGAGCTCCAGTTGACCGATCTTCCGGATCCCGCTACCGCCGGGGCTGATGCCTCCCCTAGTGCCTCGGCGGAGCCGCCGCCCCGTTCGGGGCCTCCTCAGGCGCCGGGTGCGCCGCACGACTCGCCTGGTCCTGCCGCTCGCCGGAATACGCACAATACGGCGGAACCCGCTCTTCGCGGTCGGCTGCACCGGGGTCGACGGTCGGGTCGTGCGCACGCGACGCCCGTGGCGGCGCGGAGGGTCGCCGACGGCTTCGTCATCGCTTTCGCCTTCGGCGCACGCGTGGACTGGTATCGCAACCTGCGGGCGGCTGGGGGCGGCTGGATCCGCTGGCGCGGTCGGGACTATCCAGTCGGGGCTCTCGAGACAATTGAGCAGGCAGTGGCACTGCCCGCATTCCTTCCGGTCCAGCGGGTGCTCTTCCGGTTGGCCAGGGTCGCCGGATTCATCCGTCTTCGTGACGAGCGCCCCCGACGAGGATGTCGCGCGTCAGTGGGCGCGGCCAGAAAGAGCTGGCAGCCTGGGGCGGATCCCAGTGTCTCTCTGAGGCGCGGCAACTCCTAGGCGTGGACCGAGTGCCCGCAGGAGGTCCGCAGCCGCCCGGCCGCAAGTGCTCCTTGTCGAAATCCTGGCGGCCCGCGGGTGGCAGATCCAATCAGGACACGCGGAGGGGCGCGAACTCACTGGCCTCTTGGCACGGCGACAGGCGGCGGCGACCTGTCGACCTGGGCAGCCCGCGACACCGCCTCCGTGCGTGGGGTCAGATCCGGTCGAGATCCTCCACACCCGTCTTGACGATCCAGGGCGACAACTCATATTGCGCGATCTTCAGAATCGTGAACGGGTCTCCGTCTCCGACCGTGGGACTCCCAGAGTGCGCCTGCGGTCCTTAGCGCGGTGATGCCCGAACCGCGGAGGGCCGCTCACATCGTTCTGACTATCAGCGTAGGGCCTCCGCATCTTGGGCGTCTGACAGGTGCGAGACCGCTGACGAAGCACGCGAGTGGGAGGGCAGGGCGGTGAGGCAACGGACAATCCGGCACCACGGGGCAGAGATCGTGTGGTCGGGGTTGGCTGTCCGGTTAGTGCGACCTTGGCGCGCGTTACCGGCCTACTCGACGACTGCGCCCTGACCACCATCGAAGCCCCGAGGCATCACGATCCAGCACAGTGCCGTTGCCGCGCTCGAGCTCGCGGATGAGCCCCGGGTGCACCTCGACCGCCGATCGCATCCCGGACTACCGCGCTTCGTCGGCGTCCGGCAGCACAGGGTAGTCCGGGATCGGATAGATCCCGACCACGAACCCATGGGCGACGTTTCCCGACCGGGGAAGCCGGTCGAACTCCTGCACGAGCCCGATCGAGGGCGTCCTTGAATGGCCCGCCCCTGGTGTTCCAGGACGCCAGCACATCCTCGTAGGTACGCCGGCCGAACAGCCATCCTGCCAGGCCGCCCCCGGCGGCCATCCTCTCGCCCATCGCCTTGCCCGTGGCGTCGCCAGGGAGTGCGGACCGCTGGGCCCAACCCGAATGCGTGAATCCGCCTCGGGTGTCCTCGTCGGGGCGCCCCGGCCCCTGCATCACGCCATCCAATGTCACATGGTTCATCACGACGATGCGGCCCATTGCGATCTCCTTCGCTTGCTCCAGGGGCGCCCGCTTCTAACTCATCGTCTCGCAGCAGGGCTCTCCGCGCCTTCGAGAAGTGAGCGAACCTCGGTCGCGAACCTGACGACCGACTCCTCGTCGTAGGGGGCGGGGAAGTTGGCGATCAGGTGCCGGTACCCGATCTTGAGATACGCGGCGAGCTCGTCGGCGATCTGCTCCGGCGTGCCGCAGTGCGGGTACCAGGGCATCGCTCGGTTCTGGTCGAAGGCGGCGTGCCCGACGCGCTCCGCCTCGGCCGGAGTGTCGCGAATGAAGATCGTGCCGACCGACGCGGTCCGCTCGATCTCGGCCGGATCGCGACCGACCTGTTCGCAGTGGCCGACCAGGACCTGCTCCAGGGCGCGAATGCGTTCGACATCGCCGCCGCCGACGTTGTTCATGTCGGCGAACCGGGCAACGAGGCGGGCGGTCACCCGTTCGCCCATCCCGCCGACCAGGATCGGCAGGCGTCGCTGCATTGGAGCGGGCAGGTTCCGCGTCTGTCTGGCGCGATACCTCGGCCCCAGCCCGCTTGGCTCCTGGCCATCGAGCATGCCGCGCATCAGCGGCAGCGCCTCGCCCAGCCAGCGCAGCCGCTCGGGGATGCCCGACCCAAAGGGGAACCCGAACGCGTCTGCCTCTTCGTCGTTCCAGGCGGCGCCGATCCCCAGGATCGCGCGGCCATTGCTGATGTGGTCGAGCGTCGTCGCCATCTTGGCCACGAGCGTCGGCTGGCGGTACGGGTTGGCGCCGACCAGCAGGCCCATCCGGATCCGCTGCGTGCGAGCCGCCCAGGCCGTGATCGTCAGCCAGCCCTCGAAGTTGTCGCCGTGGGGATCGCCGACGATGGGATAGAGGTGGTCCCACGTCCACAACGTGTCGTAGCCGAGCTGGTCGGCGCGGATCCCAGCCTCGAGCAGCGCCGGCCACGCCGTGTACTGGTTCCAGAAGTTCGCGCCGATCGTGATCGAGGCCATTCCTACAGCGCCTCCGCGTCGCGATGTAGGGCCACGGCCAGGATCACGAGGCCGACGCCCGCGATCTCCACGATTGTCGGGATCTGGCGCAGGACGACCACACCGACGACGGTGGCCGTCGCCGGCAGGAGCGAGACGAGGAGCGCGAAGGTCGAGCGCTTGATGCGGGCCATCGTCAGCTGGTCGAGGACGTACGGGATCACCGATGACGCGATCCCAACGCCGATCCCTGCGAGGACGGCCAGCGGCTGGGCGAACGCGGGCAGCGCAGCGGAACCGGCCAACGGCGTAATCACGACGACCGCGACCAGCATGGCCAGCCCGAGGCTGTCGATCCCAGCGCCGCGCCGTGCTGGGCGACCTTGTGCCCCAGCGCGATGTAGGCCGCAAACAGTGCTGCGTTGGCGAGCGCGAGGGCGACGCCGACCGGCTCCCCCGCCAGGACGACGTCCGTCAACACGTAGACGCCTATGGTGGCCAGCCCAAGGGCCGCGAGGTTCCGCCTCGTCCGGCTGCCCATGGCCGCCAGCGCGATCACGGGCAGGAACTCGATGGCTGCCACCGTCCCGAGCGGCAGGCGGGCGATGGCGAGATAGAACGCGCAGTTCATCAGCGCGAGGACGGCCCCCCAGGCCAGGACGTCGCGACGACCGGCCGCGTCGAGGCGTCCGACCGTGCGCCAGGGACGGCGCCAGATCGCGAAGACGACGGCTGCCGACGCGATCCGCAGCCAGGCCACCCCGAGGACGTCGACGTAGGCGAACAGGAGCATGGCGAAGGACGGGCCGAGATAGTGGAACACGGCACTGACGATGAAGAACGCCTCGGGAGGCAGCGTGTCAGCGAGCGAGCGCCGCGGCGCTTCGGTGTTCACTGGGCCCACGCCGGGGGACGGGACGACGGTTGCCATGAACCGATCCTGCCCCTAGCATCGCATCACGTCCAACGAGAGTTCTCGCACAAAGCTATCGAGGATCCCGATCGATGGAGCTCCGTGACCTGATCGCCTTTCGCGAGGTCGCCAGGCAGGCGAGCTTCAGTGAGGCCGCCGCCCGGCTCGGGTACGTCCAGTCGACCGTCAGTGCCCAGATCCAGAGCCTGGAGCGCGACCTCGGGGCCTCCCTGTTCGACAGGCTCGGCCGATCCGTGTCGTTGACCGATGCCGGGAGGGCGCTCCTGCCGCATGCCGAGCGAATGCTCGAGCTGTCGTCGTCCGCGGAAGCGGCGGTTGCCCGGGCCGTCTCCCGCGATGGCGAGCTCGTCGGCTCGATCAGCGTGAGCGCTCCGGAATCGCTTCTCACGTACCGCTTGCCCGCCGTTCTGAGCCGTTTCCGGACCCTGGCGCCGGGCGTCAGAATCGACCTGCGGCCAACGCCGATCGGGCGTCTGCGCGGAACCACCCGGCGCGGGCTGGCGAGCGGCGTGGTGGACATCGCGTTCGTGCTCGACACGACCCTGCAGATTCCCGGCTTCTGCGCCGAGCGGCTCGTCCGGGAGGACATCAGCGTCATCGCGGCACCAGGGCATCGCCTCGCTGCGAAGGCGCGGACGGGACCGAGGGACCTCGACGGCGAGGTGGTCCTCCTCCCCGAGGCCCCGGATTCGGGCTGCGCCTATCGAGGCCAGTTCGAACGCCAGCTGGCCGATCGCCACGTCAGCCCACGCGACGCGCTCGAGTTTGCGAGCATCGAGACGGTCAAGCAGTGCGTCGTCGCGGGGATGGGCGTGTCCGCGCTGCCCAGTGTCGCCGTGGAGTCGGACGTCGCGGCCGGCAACCTCGTGCGCCTGGCGTGGCGGCCCACGTTCGAGGTGTACACCCAGGTCGTCTGGAACGATCGGCGCTCGCTGACGCCCTCCATGGCCGCCTTCATCGACACCGCGAGGGCCACGTTCACGTCGGCGTGAAGGCGCGCTTCAGGTTTCGAAGAACGCTTCCAGCGCCGCGGCGACGACCCGGGGATCTGCGACATGCCCCTGGCCCTCGAAGGTCACACGCTTCGCGTCGGGGATGCCGGCGGCGACTGCATCGGCAGCGGGATCGAGGGCCAGGACCCAGTCCGCCGCGTGAGGGCCACGTCCTCCGATACCGGTGGCAACGAGCTCAGCTCGGTACTGCTGCCACTCCTGTGGCCAGTCGGGCGCCCATCTTGTAGGGGACCTCGTAGACCGCGATCCTGTCGGCTTTGAGCCCGGCGGCAGCAGCCTCTAAGGCGAGCGCACCACCCGACGACACGCCAAACAGGTGAGCCGATCCGCCGGCCACCTCGATCAGGGCTTCGAGATCCTCGATCTCCCGGTCGACCGCGTATGCCTGCGTGTCGCCACTCTCGCCCCGGCCTCGACGCGCGTAGTTGACGACGGTAAATCGGTGACTCAGCAGCGGCACCAGAGGGGCGTTCTCCGTCCCGTCATCGAGACCACCACCGACGAGGATGACCGCCGGGCCGGCCCCAGCGCGTTCGTAGGCGATCGAGGTGCCAACCCTGTATGCAGGTATCGAGGACAGCGATCGATGCCATTTCGGGATCAGCCGTCAGAATCGGTTGCCACTTACTAGGGCGACGTAGCGGAAGGCTCCGGTCGCGACCGATCACCGCTCGAGATAGGCGGCGAGGTTGTGCAGTGAGGAGGCGAGTCCGGCAGCGTGGTCCTCGGCCGAGATTCCGACCGGGACGTCATCGGCTCGGATCTCCACCCGCGTGCCAGCCCCGACCGGGGTGAGCAGCCAGTTCATGGTCATAGTGCCGGCGTAGGCAGGGTCGTCGGACACGAAGTCGACGGTCTGCACGACGCGCACGCCGGGCACCAATTCGACAAAGCGGGCTTCGACGATGTCCGCGTCGGCGGTGGTCTTGCCGGGTGCGGCCGATGCGTCGCTATAGGTCAGAACCAGCCGGTACAACCCGCCCAGGCGCGCATCGAACCGCTCGAACCGGCCGCTCATCCCGTCAGGGGGTAGCCAGGCGAGGAGCGCATCGGAATCGACAAGGGCGGCGTACACGCGGTCCGGCGACGCCGCGATGAGCCGAGATGCGGTGTCGGTCCGTGTCATGCGGCGGATACTACCTGCGAGGAGCGCCGGGCCGAACTCTTCGTCCGCGAGCTGAGCGACGGAGAGGCCGACCACCTCCTGAAGCTCGCGAGGCGCAACCGCAGTCCGATCGTGCAGCACCGCGCGCCGCTGCTGTTCGCCTCGTTCCGGGGCCAAAGCGTGACGCAGATTGCGGAGCTCCACCGGGCGAGCGCGACCCACGTGGCGGAGCTGATCCACGCCTTCAACGCCGAGGGGTTCACGGCCCTGGACCCTCGGCCGGGCGGGGGCCGTCCACGCCGGATCGATCTCACCCAGCGCGCGGAGATCGTGAAGGTGGCCCTCGCCCGCCCGGTCGACCTGGGTCAGCCGTTCACCAGCTGGAGCCTGACCAAGCTGAGCGCCCACCTGCTGCGGCGCCGGGTCGTGCCGTCCATCAGCCGCAGCCAGCTGTGGCGGATCCTGCACGACCAGGGGATCCGCTTCGCCCATCCCAAGACGTGGAAGACCTCGCCCGACCCCGAGTTCGAGGCCAAGAAGAACCGCGTCCTCGACATCGAGCTCGTCTACCTGCCGACCTACTCCTCCTGGCTCAACCTCATCGAGTGCCAGGTCCAGGCGCTTTGGCGGTTCGCACTCAACGAGACCGACTACGCCAGCCACGCCGAGCAGGACCGGCCATCCACGCCTACCTGCGCTGGCACAACCGCAACGCGCGCCCCGCCAAGCCCTGGCGCTTCAACGCCGAGGTCCACCATTCGACCCCGAGCGTTGCGGCGTGAGGCACTAGCACTAGGCGAACTTCCGGTCCGGATCGACGCACAAGAGCGCATCGAGCCGCCATGGATGCCGCCGGACCAGTGAGCCGTCGCGACCGGCGATCCAGTCATTCGGCTTCATGGCGGCGGCCGAAGGCCGGCGCCGGTGTCGGTGATCGGGCGGACGGGCGTTCCCTGCGCTAGCTGCCGGTCTTTGCGACGCTCGGGGTGAAGCAGTAGCCCGGGCCGGGTATCGCGGTGATGAAGCGCGGATCCGGGTCGTCGTTCCGGAGCTTGACGCGCAGGCTCCGGACGTGGCGGTCGAGGACCGTGCGCTCGCCCGGGAAGTCGGGACCCCAGACCGCCTCCATGAGCTGCGCGTGCGACACCGCCTGGCCCGCCCGACTCGCGAGGACGTAGAGCAGGCTCAGCTCGATCCCGCTGAGCCGGATCACCTCCTCGCCCACGCGAACCTGCCGGGTGAGGATGTTGATCGCCACCCCGCCGAGCAAGATCGTCGGAGCGAACGGTTCGTCGCTCCCGGGTGCCCGGCGGGTGAGCACGATCGATCGGGCGAGGAGCTCCTCGGGCGCGAAGGGCGTGGCCAGGATGTCGTCCACCCCGAGCTCGAATGCCCGAAGCTTTGTCCGCAGGTCTCCGCGCCGGGTCAGGCCGAGCACCGGCGTCGTGGGCGGCGCCATCGTGTTCGAGGCGCGCCGAGGCGGCGGATCAGGGCGGTGCTGTCGACGTGGTCGATGTCGACGACGGCCAGGTCGGGCGGCCACGCGGCCCCGCCTGAAGGAGGCCGTGTTGGGACGGCCCCTGCCACGCACTCAGGCCCGAGATCGGCAGGCTCGCGCCCGCCGTGAAGTCGACGTCACCGGGTAGAGGTGCGAGGTTGCGCGCCTTCAGCCCACCGCCTTCTTGACCAGCGCAGTGATCCTTGCCTCGTCCGCAGGGGTCATCTCCGGCAGCGCGTACATGACCGGCCACATCGAGCCGTCGTCAAGGTGTGCCTTGTCGCTGAAGCCCAGGACCGCGTATCGCGCCTTGAACTTGGCGCGCTCCTGGAAGTAGCAGACGAGCTGTCCATCCCGGTAGTACGCCGGGCTCCCGTACCAGGTCCGAGACGACATCCCTGGTGCGGCGGCCTTGACGATCGCGTGGAGTCGCTCGGCCATGGAGTGATCCGGCTCATCCAGCGCGGCGATCTTCGCGAGCACCTCGGCTTCGCCGTTAGCCTCGTCCTTCTTGCCACGCCTGCCGGGTCGCGCAGAGCGGCTGCGCTCCCGGCGGTACTCCTGGATCGCCGCCTTCTCTTCGTCGGTCCACGCTTCGTCCGACTTGTGCTCGCCCGGGCGCTTCGTGGCAGTCTTCTCGTCAGGCATGGTGCCTCCTCTCGGTCGTGGATCGCTCGCATCGTCTCAACGGCGGTCTCGATGCCGGGGTTCCTTCGACAAGGATCAAGACGGGACCGGAGTCTTGCCCGTGACAGCTCGTCAGTCCGGCTGCAGGCCGATCAAGCGCTCGTCGAGGTGGCGGAGCTTGTCCGGGTTGCTGATCGCCCGCACGGCGAGGATCTGCTCGCCGGCGATGTCGAGCACAATGACGGCCACCGCCCGCGCCTCGGCATCGAGGAACGCCATCCCCGGCTGGCCGTTGAGCTCGGCATACCGCTGCTCGACAGCACCCAGGGCCGCCGGGCGGTAGCCGCTGAAGATCCGCGTGACACTCTCGCGCCCGTAGATCGGTTGCGGGAACGCGGGGCCCTTGCCGCCGCCGTCGCTGTAAAGGACCACATCGGCCGCCAGCAGGTCCACGAGCCCGTCCGTGCTTCCGGCACCGACCGCCTCGAAGAACCGCCGGGCCAGCGCCTCGCGACGCTCCCGCGAGGCCTCGAAGCGGGGCCTTCCGTCCCGGATGCGCCGCCGGGCGCGCACCGCGATCTGGCGGCAATTGTCCTCGGACTTACCGACGATGTCCGCGATTTCGCCGAACCCGAAGTCGAACACGTCGCGGAGCAGGAATACCGCACGCTCGACGGGACCGAGACGTTCGAGCAGCACCAGGAACGCCATTGAGAGCGCCTCCGCGGTCTCGACGGACCGAGCCGCGTCCGGCGCCGGGTCGGTCAGGAGCGGTTCCGGGAGCCACGTCCCGAAATAGGTCTCGCGGCGGACTCGTGCCGATCGGACATGGTCGATCGCCAGGCGGGTGACAACCGTGGAGAGCCAGGCCCGCGGGGATTGGATCGCCGTGCCCGCCTCGGCGGCGCGATGGAACCGCAGAAAGGCCTCCTGGACGATGTCCTCCGCCTCGCCGACCGCGCCCACCATCTCGTAGGCGATGGAGATGAGCAACGGCCGCAGCGTGGCGTACACGCCCTCGGGCTCGTCAGGGTCGGGACGTACCTGGCTCATGCTCATATCTGTTACGGACGGCGGTCACCCGTGACACCGCCGCCACGTCAACCCAGGGTACGACTAGGCCCCACTTGGGTGGGTTCTGTCGGGAGCACGCAATTCAAGGACTTCGTCGACCTCGCGCTCATTGCGGCCCGCGGAGAAGTGCTGCCGTCGTTAGCCCTTCGCCTGAATGCTACATCAAGGGCTTGTCGTGCCCCGTTTTCTGGATGCCTCGGATACGATTGCATCGACCATCGCGTGCATCTCGGAGGTTGGACTAGCAGGATCCGGAAACCCCCTCGAAACGAAGACCTGCTAACTGAGCAGCCTACGCTCGGCATTCCACGCTTGTGCCACAACGCATAGGCCGAACTACTTCGTAAACAGCAGGTCCTCGGTTCAAATCCGAGTGTCGGCTCCACTCCCCTCTTTCGTGCTCAGGACGAGCAGCTGTCTGGAGTTAGTACGGTCTTCGTGGCGGACGAAGCCCTGCTAACTGGCGAAGACCTGCTAACTGGACGGAGAGTCGATCTCGACGAGCCGGTCTTCGCACGACAGACGCGGATCTCCGTGGTCGACCGTCCCTCTCTGGGCGCATCGAAGACCTGCTGTCCTACGGCGGCGGACGGTTTTTGGTGAGCGGCGGGGTGGAACCGGATAACAGCGTGGAGATCGACTCCAACCTGGCCTACAACCCGCCGTGCGTCTTCTCCCCGTTTCGCCACCTGCCCCCTGCCGCCGGAGCGCAACCGGTTGGCAGTTCGGATCGAGGCGGGCGAGAAGGTCTGGGCTCTGGATCACCGAGCCCCGTCGAACTAGAAGCGATCGGCCACTGCCACCGCCCGTTACCGCCAGCCGAGCTCCGGGGCCACGAACCTGAGGATGCTTTCGATGGCGTGGGCGTTGTACTCGACGCCGAGCTGGTTCGGGACGGTCAGCAGCAGCGTGTCGGCGGCCTGGATCGCCGTGTCCCCGGCGAGCTCCTTGACGAGGACGTCCGGCTCCGCGGCGTACGAGCGCCCGAAGATCGCCTTCGTCTGCGCGTCGATGTAGCCGACCTGGTCCGACTCCTGGTTGCCGCGCCCGAAGTACGCTCGGTCGCGGTCGTCGACCAGCGCGAAGATGCTGCGACTGACCGACACCCGCGGCTCGCGTTGGTGCCCGGCGACGGTCCACGCCTCGCGGAACAGGCGGATCTGCTCCGCCTGGAGCTCGTGGAACGGCATGCCGGCGTCTTCGGTCATCAGCGTTGACGACATCAGGTTCATCCCTTGCTGGGCCGCCCACTCCGCGGTCGGGCGTGATCCGGCGCCCCACCAGATCCGCTCGCGCAGGCCGGCGGAGTGCGGCTCTGGGCGGAGCAGCCCGGGTGGGTTCGGGAACATCGGAGAGGGGTTCGGCTCGGCGAACCCGGCGCCGGACAGCGCCTGCAGGAAGACCTCGGTGTGCTGGCGGGCCATATCGGCGTCGGTCTTGCCGTCGGGTGGCGCGTAGCCGAAGTAGCGGAAGCCATCGATCACCTGCTCGGGTGATCCGCGGCTGATCCCGAGCTGGAGGCGACCGCCCGCGATGAGGTCGGCGGCGCCGGCATCTTCGACCATGTAGAGCGGGTTCTCATAGCGCATGTCGATGACGGCCGTGCCGATCTCGATGCGCTTGGTGCGAGCGCCGATCGCCGCCAGCAGCGGGAACGGCGACGCGAGCTGCTGGGCGAAGTGGTGGACCCGGAAGTAGGCCCCGTCGGCCCCGAGGTCCTCGACCGCCTCGGCGAGCTCGATCGACTGGATGAGGGCGTCCGACCCCGACCGCACCTGCGAGTAGGGCGAGGCCGACCAGTGTCCGAACGACAGGAAGCCGATCTTCTTCACCCGCGGATTCTACGGTTCCGACGAGCCGCAGGTTGCGGCCAAGGCGGTCGACCCGCGTCGTCCTTGCGTGGCGATCGCAGGCTGGTCAGCGGGTGCTACGCCACGTGCGCCTGCTCGAGAACGGGCCCGACGATCTCGTCCGCGAGCCAACGAGCCGGCCGATCGACCGTCGATAGGATCGGCGCAAGGACGAGGTGCCGCACGCCGGCGTCGATGGCCTGGAGCAGCAGGTCGCGCGTCGCGGCCGGGTCGCCGATATTCGGAAAGCCCGCGACCGGCGCACCGCTCCGACCCTGGGCCGACGTCGCAACCCCACCCTGTCCCATCCCGGCGTCAACGGGGCCGGCGGCCGCCAGGAACTGCACCGACCGGGTGATCTCGGCGGGATCGCGGCCGATGTCGGCGCAGTGGGCATCGAGGATGGCATCCAGGCGACGAAACTCGGCGAAGTCGCCCCGGGACGGGCAATTCCAGATGTCCGCATGCTCGGCCACGATCCGCAGGCTCCGCTCGCCCGCCGCGCCGATCATGATCGGCGGTCGCGGACGCTGGACCGGCTTGGGCTCGCAGACTGCGCCTTTCAGCTGATACCAGCGACCGTCAAAGTCAAACGGTTCGTCCTCGGTCCACATGCGCTCGACGATCTGGCAGGCCTCTGCCAGGGAGTCGACCGCCTGTCGAGTCGGGACGACAGGAATGCCGTACGCGTCGAACTCACGACGGACCATGGCCAGTCCACCGGGATCCTTGACGGCGCTGCCGCCCGCACCGATCCCGAAGATGAGCCGGCCGCCGGAGATCTGGTCAACCGTGGCCGCCATCTTGGCCAGCACCGCCGGCGGGCGCGTCCGATTGCTCGTGACGATCACGCCGATGCGCAGCCGGCTGGTCTGCGCGGCGAGGGCTGCCAGCAGCGTCCACGCCTCGAGCGCGGGGCCGCGCACGTCGCCGCGCAAGGGGACGAGGTGGTCCCACAACCAGGCGTCCGCGAACACCTCGGTCGCGTCGGCGTCGCGCCAGACGTCGAGGATTGCCCGGTAGGTCGTGTTGGCCTGGCTGGTCTTGATTCCGAAGGTCAGCGGCCGTGTGTTCGTCATCATGATCGTCAGAATAGCTGATGATTCATCGTGACGCACGTCACGCTAGGATGGACGGGTGAAGGCGACCAGAAACGCGGCGGGCATCCCGCCGGTGAGCGACCGCTTCGGCTATCTCCTCAAGCATGCGCGCGAGCGGTTGTCGGCGCTCAGCGGCGAGGCGCTCGAGCCGCTCGGCGTCAGCGGTCGGGAGCTCGCGGTGATGACCGTCCTGGTCCACGGCGAACCCCCGTCGCAACTCGAGGCCGCGCAGCGCCTCGCGATCGATCGCACGACGATGGTCGCGCTGCTCGACGAACTCGAGGCCAAGGGCTTGGTCGAGCGACGAGCGGACGCCACCGACCGCCGCCGAAACATCGTCGCCCTGACCGACCGCGGTCAGCTGACCCTGGTCGAGGGTGCGCAGGCGACCGACCAGGCCGAACGCAGGTTCCTGTCCTCGCTGTCGAGGGCGGACGCCCGGCGTCTTCGACGGATGCTCCAGGCGATCGTCGGCGGAGACTGACACAGTCAGTCGTCTTCACGGCTCGACTCGCTCTCTTGGTGCCCGGGGAGAGGGTGGGAATCTTGACCTCTGCCGATGGGTCGCTTGGCGGGCGGGGCGGAGAACCCGAGTTCGCCCGGGCTCCAGGCAGGAATTGCGCCGGCACGTGATGCGACGAATGCCGCGAGACGGGTGGCCATGTCGAGGATCCCAGGGACGGTCAGGTCTTCGACCAAGCCATGGGCGAGAGCCGCTGAAGCAGGTCCCACACGAGCTCGCCGATGCCCGTGACTCGGCTGGCCCGGTCGGGCATGCGAGTCAGCGCGGTGAAGAAGGTGCAGGCAGCCCGATCGGGGAGGAGGCACCGACCGGGCTGCCTGGGTCGACAAATGCGAAGTCGTCTGCCGACGTGTTTCTGGATCGGACGATCATGCTCGCTCCGGGACGGGATTCCGGACAGGCGCATCGTCGATTGCCAGACGGCCGCTGGCCACGTCGACGTCGAGCGAACAAGACGATTGTCCGTTTCGCCATGTGAGTAGGAGGCGACTGTCGCCGAGAACTTCGATCCCGAGTGATCCATCGAAGGCGGGATGCGTGTTGCGAAGCCGTATCAGCTCGTGCAGCCGCGCCACGACGGGCCGCTCGAGCGCGCGTTCCACCTCCTCGGCGGAGTAGTCATGTCGATTGATCGCACGTCCGTCGCCGCTGCGAGCCATGGCCGCGTCGTCGTTCTCGCCGGCGAGGAGTCCCACGTAGTAGATCTGCGGAACGCCCCGCGCGAAAAGCTGGATCGCGCGAGCGGCGAGATAGCGGTCGTCGTCACAGCCAAGCGCGGAGAAGTACGTGCAGTTGAGCTGGTGGACGTCGACACCCGCATCGTGAGCCGGGGACAGGATCCGGTTGACATTCCCCCCGCGTCGCTCGATGAGATCGGCGAGGCCGAGCATCTCGGCCGGTTCGAGGATCCCGTCGAGGTCTGGTCGGATCGGGATGCCGTCGTGACAGTCGAGCGTCGTGAACACCCGGTCCGGGGACCGCTCGAGGTGGCCAGCGAGCCGTGTTGCGTCCCCGGTCTCGAATGCGAGGAGCACCAATCCCGGGAGGACGAAGTCGTACGTCCACAAGCCATGATCGCCGAGTCGGCGATGCGTCGAGTACAGATCGTGGACCTCGGGAAGCACCGTGAGGCCGCACGACGCCGCCTCGGAGGCCACCCAGCCAAGGAAATCGTAGATCTCCGGCTCCACCATGAAGCAGCTCGTGCCCGGCTTCTTGACCACATAGCCGACCGCGTCCAGCCTGACGAACCGAACGTCCTGTGAAGCAAGGAACCGGAGCCACTCCATGATGAGCTGCCGCGTCGCCGGTGAGGTGACGTCGAGATCGACCTGTTCGGACCAGTCGGCGCTCCCGAACGAGGTCCACACTCGTTCCCGCTCGCCCGTCTCGCGGATGGTGATCGTCGAGAATGGCGAATCGGGCTTGCGCAGAAAGATCCGCTCGACGTCCTCGCGTGGTGGGTCACCCTCGGGCCAGACCTTGTCGAGGGTGATGAACAGGTCGGCGTACGGCGAGCGTCGTCCCTGGCGCTCGAAGTCCTGGAACTGCGGGCTCTGCCGGGAGATGTGATTGATCATGAGATCGAGCATCACGTCGTAACCCTTGCCGATCCGACGGACATCCTCCCAACCCCCGAACTTGGGGTCGATGTTGTAGTAGGTCAAGGGTGCAAACCCACGATCACCCGAGGACGGGAATGGCGGCAGCACATGGACGCCCCGGAATAGCCCCGAGAGCGGCCCGTCGAGCATGGCTCCGAGTTGCCGCAACCCGCCTCCAAGCGAATCCGGATAGGTGAGCAGCTGGGGCCGAGGCGGGATGTGGCCCGGTCGCATGTCGTGCGTCACGGCAGGTCAGGCGCCCAGGACCGTGCGGAGGGCCAGGGTCAGCTCGCGCGCCCGCGCGTCCCCGTAACCGCCCATCTGGTTGCCCAGGTACGCAAATCCGACGCGGTAGTCGGCGTCGGCAAACGCCAGCTGGCCGCCGGCACCGGCATGCCCGAAGCTGGCCGGCCCGAGCATCGGCTGCGATGGCGGCGAAGACAGCTGGAAGCCGGTCCCCCACCGCGCTCCGTCGTCCGGCATGCCGGAAAGCTGGCTTCCGCCCGACCGGACCTGAAGTGCGTCGCTGATGCTCGACGGCGCAAGGATCGGGGGGCCGTCAACATCGGAGACGCACGCCGCATACAGCCGAGCGAGGGACTCGGCACTGCTGATTCCGTTCGCCGCGGGGATCTCGGCCGCCTGGATGGCCGGATCGTTGAAGCTGACAACGGCATGGTCGGCCGGAAACGCGAAGGCACCGCCCATCGAAAGGCTCCGCGCGACGACCGGACTGTCCGCAGCCAACCTGCTGCTCTCCCGCGCAGCGTCCAAATCCTCGTCCGGCAGCGGCGGCTCCATCCAGGCCACGCTGTCGCGGCATTCTTCCGGCAGGCCGATCCAGGTGCGCAACGCCAGACGGTCACCGAGCGTGCGTCGAAAGAACCGACCTGGCATCGCCCCTCCGATCTGATGGATGACCTCTCCGACCAGCCACCCGTAGGTCATGGCGTGGTAGAGGTGCCCAGCGTACGGCGGATACATCGGGCGCTGCGTCTCGATGGCGCGCAGCACCGGATCCCAGGCGAGCACATCGTCCCTGGACAGGTCGACGTCGAGCGCCGGCAGGCCCGCCCGGTGCGCCATCGCGTCGCGAACCGTGATCCCCGCCTTCCCCTGGCCGCCGAACGACGGCCAGTACCGGGCGATCGGCGTGTCGAGATCGAGACGTCCCTCCTGGACGAGCTGGTAGGCGCAGATCGCCAGGACGCCCTTCGTGCAGGAGAAGATCACGGCCGCGATATCGTGCCCCCACGCCCTGCTCGTGCGTGAATCGGCGATCCCTCCCCACAGGTCGGCGACCCGATGCCCGTCCACGTACACGGCGCAGCCGGCGCCGAGGTCGTGGCGCTCGACGAAGTTGGCGACGAAGGCGTCCACGATCGGCCCGAAGCCGTCCTCCACGGTCGCGTGAATCCGGCGGCCATCGTCAAGCTGGATCTCGTCGGCGAGCGTCAGATCGTCGGAGGACGGCATGACCCTTGTCATCATCCCTTCACCGACCCCTGGAGCAACGCGGCGATCACCTGGCGCTGGAAGAGGATGAACACGATCAGGGTCGGAAGGAGGATCAGGATCGTCCCCGCACAGAGCAGCGGGATGTCAGTCGCGTAGTGGCCCTGAAACGCGCCGAGCCCTCCCGCCATCGTCCGTTGACTCGGATCCTCGACGAGGACCAGCGCGAGCAGGAACTGGTTCCACGCCCAGACGGACATCAGGATTCCGAGCGATGCCATCGGTGCCCGGGCCAGCGGCACGTGGATCTTCCAGAACAGGTCCCAGATGCTCGCGCCATCGACCCTGGCGGCCTCGCTGATTTCGCTGGGCATGTTCACGAAGTGGGCGCGCATCCAGAAGACGGCGAACGGCATGAACAGCCCGATCAGTGGCAGCACGATCGCGAACCGGGTGTTGAGGATGCCCATCTGGCGGGCAAGGAAGTACAGGGGCGTGATGATCCCCTCGAAGGGCAGGGTCAGCCCGAAGATGAACAGCAGCAGCAGGAACCGGGCGCCGGGGATGCGCAGCAGGCCGATCGCGAACCCGGCCATGGTCGAGATGGCGAGCGACACCGGGACGACGGCCAACACGATGAACACGCTCGAAGCGAGCAGAGGACCCATGTTGGCGATCTTGAACGCCTCGATGAAGTTGCCCCATTGCGGGTCGGCCGGCCAGGACAGTCCGGTGGGGACGGCGCCCGACGGGTACAGCGCCGTGGTGAAGATGCTCACGAACGGCAGGATCGTGATCGTGACCAGCGCGATGAGCAGAGCCCTGCCGGCGTAGAGCTCCCGGCGAGCGACTCTCACAGGTCACTCCCGCGGCTCAACCGTTGGATCGGGAGGATCACCAGCAGGACGAGGACCATCAGGACGACGGCAAGGGCCGAGGCGAGGCCCACCTGTCGCTCGAGGAACGCCACGATGTAGATCTGGATTCCGGGAACGGCCGTGGCGCCACCCGGGCCGCCGCCCGTGGTCACGTACACGATGTCGAACGCGGCGAGGGCAGCGATCACCGTGACCGTGATGCAGACGCCGATCTCGTTGCGCAGGCTCGGCACCGTGATGGCCCTGAACTCCTGGAACCAACCGGCTCCGTCGAGCCTGGCGGACTCGTAGGTCGCCGGGTCGATCTTCGTCATGCCCGTGAGCAGCAGCACCGTGCAGAAGCCCAGGAGGACCCAGATACCGATAAGGCCGACGGCAGGGAGCGCCGCGTCGAAGTCACCGAGCCACGCCTCGGTGACGTCGCCAAGACCGACGGCCGTCAGGGCCTGGTTGATGAGGCCCGAGAGGGACAGCAGGCGGCCCCAGATGATGCCCGCGGCGACAAGCGGGATGACCTGGGGAAGGAACAGGACGGTCCTCGAAACCGTGCCGAGTCGTCCGGTCGCGACGCGCTGGATGACGCTGGCGGTCACGAGTCCAAGTGCCACCGGAATGAAGCTGAAGAACAGGACGAGGCGGAACGCGTTGAACAGGGTCTCGACGAGTCGAGGCTCGCTGAGGACGGTCAGGTAATTGTTCAACCCGACCCAGGTCGCGGGGCCGACGCCGTCCCACCGATAAAACGAGTACTGCACCGTGAGGGCGAGCGGTTGCAGGACGAACAATCCATACATGACGAGGGCCGGGGCTACGAACAGCCAGCCGGCCCAGGTGCGTTGGCGGATCCCCTGCCTCCAGGGGATCCGCCGAGCGGGCCGCCGACGAGCGTCCGAGGCGGGCAAATTGGCGATCGCCCGCCGCGAACCTGCCTCGTCGGCGGCAGAATTCACCGGCTGAGCTCCTTCGCGTACTCGGCCTGGACAGCCTTGAGGAGACCGGCGGCGTCCTGCCTGCCGCCGATCATCTTCTGGAGCTCGGGCGTCCAGCCCTGGGCGAAGATCGACCCGGTCGCGTTGGCGATGAAGTCCATCGCGCCATTGTCCTTGGCGACGTCGGCCCCGGCGGCCAGCGTCTCGTTGGTCACGGAGCCGGCCGCTCCCTGCGGGACCGGCAGGTCCGTCGGCCCGCCCGGGTTCGAGCCGCCGATGGCGACGTCGATCTCGCGGGCCTTTTCATTTGTGGCGACCCAGTTGAAGAAGAATGCCGCGCAGTCGGCGTGCTTTGCGTTCGCGGCGATCCCGTACGTCAGCGGCGCAGACATCGCAGCGAGCTTTCCGCCGGCGTCGCCGGGCGGGAACACGAAGAACCCGACGTTGCCGGGTTGATCCTTGTCATAGGTGGCGTTCTGCCAGTCGCCGTTGAACATGAACACGCCTTCGCCCTTACCGAAACGCGAGTTGGCGTCGGTGTACTCGATCGCGTTGGCGTCCTTCGGGAAATACCCAGCCTCGACCCATTGCTGGAGGTGCTGGCTGGCCGTCAGGTTCGCCGCCGTATCAATCGTTGCGCCCTGCTTCTGGAAGATCCAGTCGTTGATCGGCTCGGTGGGACCGTAGGCCGCCATCAGGTTCTGGAGCGGAAACGCGAGCCCGCCACCGCTGGCTGTCGCGTTCCACTGCATGATGGGCTGCAGCCCCGCCGACTTTGCCTTGGCGAGCAGGTCTTCGAACTCGGCGACCGTCGTCGGCGCCGCAGTCATGCCGATCTGCTGGGCGAGCTTCTTGTTGTAGAAGACGCCGGTCAGGCTGTAGTTGAGTCCAGCCGCATAGAGCGAGCCGGATCCGCGCGTCCCGTCGCTGGCGACGCGGTTCTGGACCAGCTGAGCCGCCGGGAACTTGTCCCAACCGAACGCGGTGACGTATTCGTCGAGGTTCTTGAGCAGACCATCCTTGACGAGCGAGACCATCGACGGCAACCGGATCAGGTCCGGCGGGTTGTCACCCGAGAGCAGTCGAGGCGTTGCGGTCATGAGGTTGGTGAACTGGTCCTGCTTGATGTCCCAGGTCACGTTCGGGAACTGCTTGGTGAACTCCTCCGACAGCTTGAACGGGATCTCGAAGCCGGTCTCGAAGTAGGCGCTCATGACGACCGGCTCTGTCCCGCAATTCGGCGTGGTCGCGACGCTGGCGGACGGCGCTTCCGCGCTCCCGGAAGGCGCTTCCGCGCTTGCTGTTGCCGCCGTCGTCGGGGATGGGGACACGGCGCCCGGCGAGGCGCAGGCCGCGGCGACGATCGCAACGAGCGTCACGACGGCGAGCCGGCCGGCCCACGGGGTCGCACGGCTACGAGTGAAGTCGATGCTGACCATGAATCCTCCTGTTCGCTCCTACGATGGCGGGTTACGGACCGTGGCTGCGGTCCTCATCCACGGCCCTCCTTCCGAGGCGCCGTGGTCGCACGGACCACCAGCTCTGGCGCCAGCCTGGCGACCGGCGGCTGCTCGGACCGGGACTTGATCTCGGACAGGAGGACCTCCGCGCCTCGCCGTCCGGATTCAAAGAGCTGCTGCCGGATGGTCGTGAGCCCGACGTAATCGGCCGCCTCGATGTCGTCGTACCCGATCACCGACAGGTCATCCGGTACGCGGAAGTCGAGCTCGCGGGCTGCGGCGATCACACCGAGCGCCTGCGTGTCGCTGGCCGTGAAGATCGCCGTCGGCCGCCGCTCGTCGGTCAACATCCGGTGAGCGAGGTCGCGAGCCTCGTATCGGCCGTGCGCTCCATGCCCGATCCACGCCGGGGGGATGTTCACGCCGGCCACGGCGAGCTCGCTGGTGAGACCCTGCTCGCGGTCGCGGCTCGAAGTGAACCCAAACGGATCCTCGACGGCGTCCCCGATGAAGGCGATCGCGGTGTGCCCGAGTTCGAGCAGATGGCGCGCGGCCAGGGCACCCCCGGTAACGTCGTCGCCGACCACCCGCGGCATGTTGACAACGGAAGGCGTATGGACGTCGATGAACACGACCGGGACGGGCGACCGACTGATCGCGGCCGATGCCTCGGCAGAGGGCGGCAGTGACATCACGAGCAGGCCGTCGGTCCGTTGCGACTGGGCGAGCGTGCCCATGTAGTGGTCGCGCTTCTGCACCGACTCGACGTTGTAGATCACGAGGTCGAATTCGCTGTCGGTCAGGACTGCGTCGACGCCACGAAGTCGCTCGGCTGCCTGCGGCCGGGTGAGGAACGAGACGACCACCCCGACGGTGAGGGTCCGGCCAAGGCTAAGGCGGCGGGCGGCCGGGCTCGGCCTGAATCCGAGCTCCTCCATGACGGTCAGGATGCGGTCGCGCGTCCGTGGACTGACGATGTCCTTGCCATTCAGGGCCCGCGAGGCCGTCGCGACGCTCACTCCGGCCTGTCGGGCCACATCCCGAATGGTCACGGCCTTCTTCGGCACGGCCCACACTCCGCTGAAACCGGTTACATGAGACCGGTTACAGCAAGGTATCACTTTCGTCAAGACGCAGTGACGAGCCGACCCCGTGGCAAGAGAAGAGGCGGCCGATGACGTTGACACAGGCCTCGGCGTTATCGACGCTTGGGGCATGCATCATCGACCGGGGGGCCAGGTTCAGAACGCCGATCGATCAAGCCGAAGAGATCGCGCGCCGATGGGCGGCCGGTGACGCTCCGGCTGCGGGATCGATGGGTGTGGGACTTCTGGATCGCCGACACCGGCACTGAGTTCCATGCCTTCTTCCTGCAGGCGCCGCGCAGTCTGAACCACCCGGACCTGCGCCATGAGCACGCGACGGTCGGACACGCGGTCTCGCTCGATTTGGTCGACTGGAACGTCCAGGCCGATGCCCTCCTCCCCGGACCGCCAGGGGCATGGGACGACCGGGCGATCTGGACCGGTTCAGTCGTCGAAAGCGGTGGCCTCTGGCATCTGTTCTACACGGGCACGTCCCTGGCCGAGGGCGGTTCGATCCAGCGAATCGGCCTGGCGGTCTCCCGCGACCTCTACTCCTGGTCTCGGCATCCCGACAACCCGATCATGCAGTCAGACAGTCGCTGGTACGAGCAACTCAATTCCGCGGGGTGGCCGCACGTCGCGTGGCGAGATCCATGGGTCTTTCCGAATGAGACCGGCAATGAGTGGCATGCATTCATCACGGCTCGCAGTGGTTCGGGGCCCAGCAGTCGCCGAGGCGTCATCGGGTGTGCCCGCTCGGCGGATCTGGTCCACTGGACGATCGAGCCCCCCGTGGCCAGTCCCGGGTTGTTTCATCACCTGGAGGTCCCGCAGGTCTTCCAGGTCCGCGACCGGTGGTTCCTCATCTTCTCGGTCGACCACAAGGGCGGCGGCGTCACCTACGCATGCCCAGCGAACTCAGCGCTCGGGCCATTCGACTTCGCGAAATCGTCTCCCCTCGGTGGCGAGTTCGACTACTCCGGTCGGCTCGTCACGGCGCGAGACGGTCGCCCGCGCTTTCTCGCGTTCCTGAATACGCGCCGCGACGGGTCCTTCATCGGCGAACTCAGCAACCCAGCCGATGTCGATATCAATTCGGCGGGTCATCTCGTCTCGGGGAGGGGGCCATCTGGCGCCACGACGTGACGAAGTGCACGATCACGCCACGGATCTGAGGGAACGGTAGCGTGTCGCGCAGGTACGTGAGATCATCCGCGCCCGCGCCGGAGGGCACGATGCTCACGTCAATCCTGTCGGAGGACTGGCCGAGAGACCCGGCCGCCGCAGGGACTCGGCCACCGCCAGAACCTCGGGGACATTGTGTGCGGCGATGTCGGGCAGAATGGTCGACCAGGCGGAGTCGCTGCACTGCTGTCAGGCGCGGCAAGCCTTCGGCCGCACCGGCTCGACCCGAGGAGAAGCACCATCTCGATGTCCGATGACGAGCGCCGCAGTCGGTGGAACGACCGCCACCGTGGCGGCATCATCGAATCACCGGAACCCAACGCGATCGACGTCGTGCTCGTGGCGTGCAGATGACCGACTCCGAGTACTGGTCTCGCTACTACGCGGTGACCGTCGATCGTCCGGCGTGGGCGACGGTGAAGTCCGCGATCGAACAATTCGCTGCGGATGACGGCGCCGCCGCCCGGGAGCGCTTCGCCGTGGACCTCGGCTGCGGCGCCGGGCGAGATGCGAGGGAGCTCCTTCGGGCCGGGTGGCGCGTGCTTGCGATCGACCGCGAGCCGGCCGCAATCGCGGCCCTCGAAGTCGCCACGGCGCCGGAGCAGCGGGCGAAGCTCATGGCGACCGTCGCCGACCTGGCAAGCGTGGCGATCCCGCGCTGCGACCTCGTCAATGCCAGCCTCAGCCTGCCGTTCCTGCTGCCTGACGACTATTGGGCCACGTGGGCGCGGATCCTTGCGGCGCTCCCCGTCGGCGGGCGAGTGTCGGCGATGTTGTTCGGCGACCGCGACGGGAGCGCGGACGATCCCGGGATGACGTGTCCGCCGCCGGAAGCCATTCGCGGCAGCCTCGCTGGCTTCGAGGTCGAGGACTGGGTCGACCGCGAGGAGGACACCGAGACGGCACTCGGCGAGCCGCATCATTTCCACCGGGTCGAGCTGGTTGCGCGGCGAGTCCACTCGCGCTGATCCACCGCAGCCCCTTCGGCGCGCGCCCTGGGACGACGCCTCGGCAAGGGGCGCGGCATCCGCGCCTTCGGATTCCTGGCGCGCGCGGGCTTCACGCGGCAGTTTCACCCGTTGACGAGGCCGCGGTGCAGGTCAACAATGGCCCGACTTGGCTTGACTTGAGTGTGGCAAAGCGCACCGTGCCCAGGCGGTTCCTGAACGTCGCACCACAACGGTCACTGCGCGCATGCCGGGGTCATCCGGGATTCCCAGCGCCCCCGACTGACGCCGCTCTCCGCCGCCCCGGGTCTCGCGTCGGATCCGGCTTGGAGGATGACCATGTCCATGGCGCAGGGCACCACGACGGTGGCAGAGAACAAGCGCAGCTTTCGGAGGATCCCGGAGCAGATCTACAACCACGGAGCGCTCGAGCTGTCGTCGGCGGTCATGACCGACGACTACGTCGAACACATCCCGCTCCCCGCCGGTTTCAGTACCGGCCGCGCCGGCTTCGACCAGTTCGTCCAGATGTTCAGGGTTGCCGTGCCCGATCTCGCCTACACCGTGACGCACTTCACGCCCGACGACCTGATCGGTGAGGGCGACCATGTCGTCCACCATGTCGAGGGCCGCGGCACCCACCTCGGCGAGCTGTTCGGAATCCCGCCCAGCGGCCGGTCCCTCGACTGGACGGAAACGCACATTGGCAGATATGCGGACGGCATGCTCGTCGAACACTGGGGCCAGATCGATGTCCTTCGAATCCTCCAGGGCATCGGCGTCGTGCCCGGTTACGCACCGCGTGGGGCTGCCCCCGTTCCGCCGGCCGTCGTCGACGAGCAGCCCCTGTCGCCCGATGCGATGCGAAGCCTGCTCACACGCTTCGTCGATGAGATCTGGAACGAGGGCCACCTTGACGTCGCGGATGAGATCTTCCATCCAGCCGCGACCAGCCCGAGCGCTCCGGATCTGCCGCTTGGCGGAGCCGGTGTCCGCGTGATCGCCTCGATGATGCGGACGGCCTTTCCCGATTTTCACATGACGATCGAGGATGCGGTCGTCGAATACCCGTACGTTGTCGGGCGTTTCTCGGAGACCGGTACGCAGACGGGTCCGTTCATGGGCATCACGCTGACCGGGAAGCACGTGGCCTTCGGCGAGATCGGGATCCTGCGTGTCGCCAACGGGCAAGTCGTGGAGAGCTGGTACGACGTCGACATGATGGGCTTGATGGGCCAACTCGGCGTGGGTAGCCAGGTGTGATTCGCAGACATGGCTGACGTGCTGCTGTTCCATCACGCACAGGGTCAGACAGGTGGATTCCATGCCTTCACCGACGAGCTGCGTCGAGCGGGCCATACGGTCCACACGCCCGACCTCTTCGACGGCCGCACCTTCGACAGTATCGATGCGGGGATGGCGTTCGCCGAGAAGATCGGGTTCCCGGACGCGGTCATCGAGCGCGGGGTGCGCGCGGCGGAGGCGCTGCCGGCTGAGATCATTTACGCCGGCTTCTCACTTGGCGTGGTGCCGGCGCAGAAGCTCGCGCAGACTCGCCCCGGCGCGCGCGGCGCACTGCTCTTCTACTCGTGCGTGCCGACCTCGGCATTCGGGTCCTCCTGGCCGGCCGGGGTGCCGGTGCAGATTCATGGCATGGACGCGGACCCGTTCTTCGTGGGCGAGGGCGACGTCGACGCAGCCCGCGAACTCGTCGAATCGGCCGACGATGCGGAGCTGTTCCTCTACCCCGGCGACCAGCACTATTTCGCCGACTCCAGCCTGCCGTCATACCGCCCGGATGCCGCCGCCCTCCTCATGGAGCGCGTTCTCACGTTTCTCGCGACCCGCTGATCCTCCGAGAGAAGGTCGGACCTCCCCACCGTCGAGCTGATTGTTCCTACCAGTTCGCCGCCGACTGGTATCGACATCGCGGTACCTGGCGTTCCACTCGCCGTGCATGGGCCTCGTTCGTTGCAGTCCTGCTGCGAATGGTGTGCCACTGGTCGGCTCCTGCGCGGGACGGAGTAGTCGCCTGGAGCCTGGTACGCAACTCTGGCGCCCGAGCGCCGCTCGGACGCCGGTGAGGCGGGAGCGAGTTTCGGTGGTTCCACGGATGCGGGGCGATCCGGCGAAACCTAGCGTCTCGTTGTCCGAGCGCACTCCGGAACGCATCTGACCGAAGCTCGGCGGGAGGCAATGTGATGTTTGCGCGATCGCTCACACGCCCCGTGGCCGTGCTCGGTGTCGCGGTGGTACTCGCGGCCTGCAGCGGGACGGCCAGCCCGCCGCCCCAGAGTGGGGGTGGCGGGGCGCCCTCGGTCTCGTCCCCAGTGGGATCCTCCGAGCCAGACGCGGCCGGTGGGTCGAACGGGTTCGAAGGCACGATCACCTCGTCGGGCGAATACTCCGCGACGTGGACGGTGGCCCCGGATATGCCCGCCGATCCCTTCAACGCGGCGGCCAACCCGTCCCTCACCTCCGACAAGGGCACGTTCGGCAACATCAAGGTGGAGACGGACGGCAGGCTGTCATTCGGCAGCGGCGCGACAGAGCTCACCAACAATTCCTACGATGGCACGGGTGCGAAGGTGACACTCAATTCAAGCGGCCAGTTCGTCTGCGCATTCACCGTCGACACCGACCTCAAGGGCACCACCGACGGCACGATCCTCCACATGTCGGGGAGCATGACCGTCCATTGGCACCCGGAAAGCAGCGGGGACCTGAACTGCCCATGACATGAGCCGCCCGCGACGACGGCGGCGGAGAGGATCGGCCGACTGGGGATTCTCGCTTGACGCGCTCGACGCCGCGGCGCAACCTTTCGATGAGAGCGCACGCGCCGTCGTCCCTGGCCCCAGGCAGGAAACCACGGTCACATCCCATGAGAACCAGGTCGCGGGTGCGGAACTCCGCCTGTGAGAGCGCTCTCACGGAGTCGGCGATGGAGACCGTTGACGAGAAAGGAGATCCCGTGTCGGCAAGATCTCGGATGGGCCGAATCGGCATCGCGGTGAGCCTGGTCATGCTGCTCGGCGCCGCGATGCCGCTCGCAGCCGTTGCGCATCACGGTGCCGGAGGCAGTGTGGACCACTCGCGGACCCGCTTCTACGTACCTGAGCCCGATCACGGGGCCATCGTTCAGATCGCGCGTCTCCGCGCGAAGGGCAAGAAGATCGATGCGGCCCTCGTCAAGAACATGATCGAGACGCCCCAGGCGGTCTGGTTCACCGGCGGAACTCCCAACGAGGTTCGTCGAGCCGTGAGGTCGACCGTCAATCGTGCCAGGGCCCAGAAGGCGGTCCCCGTTCTCGTGGCCTACAACATCCCCTTCCGGGACTGCTCACAGTTTTCCGCCGGTGGCGCCACGAGCACGGCCGAGTATCTAGCTTGGATCGACGCGTTCGCCGATGGCATCGGGAAGAGCAAGGCCATCGTCATCCTCGAACCGGACGGTCTGGGGATCATCCCGTGGTACAACCAGTTCGGGGACCGGGACGGAAGCAGCGCCCTGGAGTGGTGCCAGCCGGCCGAGGCCGATCCCGCGACGGCGGCGAGTGATCGTTTCGCCCAGCTCAGCCAGGCGGTCGATCGGCTCGGGCAGCAGCGCGGGGCCAAGGTCTACCTCGACGGCACCCACAGCGCCTGGCTCGGGTCGGGCGATGCGGCGGAGCGCCTCGTCAAGGCGGGCGTGCTCAACGCGGCGGGCTTCTTCACGAACGTCTCGAACTTCCAGGAAGACCAGCGCCTGGTCAAGTACGCCACCTGGACCTCCGAATGCATCGCGTTCGCGAACAACGCCGACGAGGGCGGCTGGCGGCTGGGTCACTACGAGTGGTGCGCGAGCCAGTACTTCCCGGCCAGCCCCGGTGACTTCTCGACGTGGCACCTGTCCGACGAGTGGTACGCCGCGAACCTCGGCGCGGCCACGCCGACGGCCCACTTCGTCATCGACAGCAGCCGGAACGGCACGGGCCCATGGGTCCCGCCGGCCGACCATCCGGCAGGCGACCCGCAGGACTGGTGCAACCCGCCCGATCGGGGGACCGGCACCAGGCCCACGGCAAAGACAGGGACGCCGCTCCTCGATGCCTATCTGTGGATCAAGATCCCCGGCCAATCCGACGGCCAGTGCAACCGCTGGTCGCCCGCCGGGTCGCCCGATCCCGTTCGCGGCATGATGGATCCGGCTGCCGGTGACTGGTTCCCGGAGATGGCCCTCGAGCTGGCGCGAAACGCCAAGAGGTAATCCGTCAGCCGATCCCAGTTGACGCGAGAGCCGGGTCGATCGACCCGGCTCTCGTGATTCTGTCGCAGGGCATCCCCGAACGAGGTGGTCAGTCGTTGTGGATGTTGCCGCGGATCTCGCCGTTCGGGAACGTCGGGGTATGGACGTTGACGTAGGTCGCGCCGTGGCGGATCGCCCGAACGACCTCTGCGAACTCCTTCGCGCCAATTCCCTGACCGGACGGGCCGATGACATCGTCGGCGACGATCGTGCCGGTCACGGTTCCCGACGGCGGGCAGGCGGGCCGGCCGCCCCCACCACACAGGAAGACCGCGACGCCGCCGGCCACGTCGGGTCGACCGAAGTGGATGTGGGCGAACAGCGGCGAGCCGGTCAGGTTCTTGTAGCTCAGGCTGAATGCGATCGAGTCGTCGTTGATCCGGAGGTTGAACGCACCGGACCCGGCCGTCGAAATGGATGGAGTCTCGAGATAGCCGTTGAGTGACGCCTCGAACTTGCGTCCGCCGTCATGTGCGACGACCGGCGCGAGCACGGCGAGCACCAGGCCAGCTCCGGCAACCAGGAACAGAAGTCGTCTCATCGGTCTCTCCCTCTGTGGATCCGATTCGGGCGTGGCGGTTCGGGCAGGGCGGCCTCCTTTCGCCGACGAGGCGGGGCGCAGCGCCACACGGCCTCTCGACTGGTTACGCCTCGCACGCCCCCGCGGTTTCCGGGCGGGACCGCGATGGACGTCGCCGGGGCCGCGGTCGCGGGTTGGGACCTAGCGCCTCGTCCGGAACGACCAGGAGCTCGCGGCGAGCTTGTTCCCGCTGGGGTCCGTGATCCCGGACCCCACGTAGACGGCGTAGCGCTCGTTGCCGTACATCGACAGGGTGGGGTCGATCGTCGCCGAACGGGTCGCGGCGGAGTAGCTGACCTTGGCGCGGACCCACAGGCCGGTTCGCGTGTTCTTCAGCCGGAGCGTCGTCGCCGAGACCCCCTTGACCGGCTCGGAGAACCTCACCGTGATCGAGGCCGTCCGAGCGACGCCCGTCGCATTCGGGAGAGGGCTGCGCCCCGCGATGGTCGGCTTCGTCGTGTCGAGGATCCTGACCGGCGCGCTCGTGGCGTCGGCCATCTGGCCTTCCTCGTCGATGGCAAGGACCGTCCAGCGGTAGCAGGCGCCCGTCTTCAAACCGGTGGCGACGGTCGGCGACACCAGTTCGTACACCTGGAAGTCATCGGGGAGTTCGAATTCGTCCGGGCAGACGCGGCCGATCAGCTTCCATTCCTGTCGGACCAGGATGCCGTCGATGACGGCGTGGCTGGTCCGCCACCGCACCTTGAACGAGCCGTTCGACTGCGTGACCGGCGCCGTGGGTGATGTGAAGGTGATCCTGAGCGGAGCCGTGATCCCTGGAGCGGGCTCCAGGTCCGGCAGGGGATTCGGCACGGTTAGCGCTCAAGGCCGCCAGGACGTCGAGCCTGCCGGAGCCGAACTCGTTGTCCCGGCCCGCATCGCCGAGGTCCACGCTGCTGGCTCTCAGGACCGTCTCGAGCTCGGCGACGTTGAGACCCGGCCGGGCCGACCAGACGAGGGCGGCTCCTCCCGCGACGTGAGGCGACGCCATGCTGGTGCCGCTCGCCCGCTGATACCCGCCGGGAATCGTCGAGAGGGTCTCGACCCCCGGGGCGGTGATGTCGACGGCGCGGTTGAACGTGGAGAAGTCCGCGAGCCCATCGGATCCGTCGACTGCCCCGACGGAGACGACGCCGTGGAGGGCGGCCGGGTACTCGACGAACGAGGTGCCGCTGTTCCCGGACGCGGCGACGACGAGAATGCCGGCGGACCGCGCCTCGGTGAACGTGGGCTGGACGAGGGCGACCTGCTCTGGGGTCAGACTGCCGCCGAGGGACAGGTTGATGATATCGGCCCCGTGCAGGCGCGCCCAGTCGACGGCATCGAGCACGTCGCTGATGGCCCCGGACCCCGTCTCGTCGAGGACCTTGATCGGCATCAGCGTACTCGTCGGGGCGATGCCGGCGATGCCCTTTGCGTTGTCGGTGCGGGCGAAGATCGTGCCGGCGACGTGCGTCCCATGACCGAGATCATCGGCGACGTCGGTGTTGTTCCAGATCTCGTTGCGAGGCGCGACGACCGAGACGCCGGCGAGATCGGGATGCGTCAGGTCGACGCCGCTATCGATGACGGCGACCACCACCCCTGGATCGCCCGTCGTCGTCGGCCAGGTCTCCGGGACGTGGATCTGTTCGAGGTCCGTCTGCGCGCCGAAGCGCGGGTCGTTCGGAGGGCCGTCGGCCGGCCAGTCCGACGCCGTGACCACCGCATCCGGGACGACGGCGAGGACCCGCGGGTCCGACCGCAGGGCCCGGGCGACGGATCCTGCCTTGCCGGCCTCCGCCACGACCACGCTCCGCTGGCTGTTCGCCGCGCGATCGACGTGGTCGATGCCGGCAACGGACACCCGGGCGGGCGCCAATTCCCGCCACAGCACGATGAGCCGACCGCCGGGCGCGGCGGTGTCCGTTGCCCGCACCGGCGACGCGGCCGACACGGGCAGGACCGCCGCGAGCAGGAAGACGCTGGCAAGAAGGGCCGAGATCGGGCGGCGGAGGGTCGTGGCCACGGGGCATGCTCCAGGAACGACGATTGACGAACAGGCGCACGGCCCCCGAGGTGCGGTCCGTCGTCCGCTGCCAATGGCTGGTGCCCGTCGGGACCATACCCTCCGGTGCTCGGCGGGGCAAGGCCTCGCGAGGCCGTCGTGGAGCCGCCGGTGCCGTGGGGCACCGACGAGCCGTCCCGACGTCGTGAACTGTAATTGGTATCCACATGTGCTGCAGTACTGGACCTGTTTCCTAGACCAGATCCCTGCGATCCTGTTCCCGACGAGAACGAAGGGAGCAACGACATGCACGAGATCTACCAAATGCTGGCTACCGACCTCCAGCGTGAGCGAGTCCGCAAGGCCGACAACTGGCGGCTTGCCCAGCAGGCTCGCCGAGCCGGGGGGCCGACGCTCGCCGGCCGCGCGTGGAGGTTCCTCGCCGCGCTCGTCGGTCAGCGCCCGCCGACGCCCGCCCGGAGTGCCGCCGAGTCGCCTGCCTGCGGTTCGTAGCCGGGCGCACGGACCGCGTCCAGGGCCTCCGCAACGAGGAGGATTCCCTCCTCGATCTGGGCCTGGGTCAGGGTGCCGTACCCGAAGAGCAGCCCGCCGGGCGCATCTCGGCGGGCGCTGTAGTACACGGACAGGCCATAAGCCGCGACGCCGAGCCGTGCTGCGCGCTCGACGAGAGCCGCCTCGTCGACGTCGGGGGGCAGCCAGGCGATGACGTGCATCCCCGCCGACGCCCCGACCGGGCGCAACTCGGGCAGATGGCGCCGAAGCGCGTCGAGGAGTGTGTCGCGCCGGGCTCGATAGATCGGACGCATCCGCCGCAGGTGGTGGTCGAACTCGCCGCGCGACAGAAAATCGGCGAACGCCAGCTGCTCGAGGCTGGCCGAGCCGCGATCGCTCGCCTCCTTGAGCTCGGCGACCGCGCCCACGAAGTTCGTCGGTACGATGAGCCACCCGAGGCGCAGGCCCGGCGCCAGCGTCTTGCTCGCGGACCCGGAGTAGATCACGTGCTCGGGTGCCAACCCGTGGATCGCCCCGATCGGCTCCCGGTCATAGCGGTATTCCGCGTCGTAGTCGTCCTCGAGCACGAGCCGGTTCCCGTCCGTCGCCCAGGCCACGAGCGCGGCGCGTCGCTCCGGTGAGAGCACGGCCCCGGTCGGGAAGTGGTGCGCCGGCGTGATCGAGACGGCATCTGCATCGGTCCGGGCGAGCGCCTCGACGACGATCCCGGCCTCGTCCACCGGCACCGGCGCGATCTCAATTCCATGCCTCAGGGCGGCGACCGTCGTGTCGCGTTGACCGGGGTCCTCGATTGCGATTCGCCTGCCTCCGTTCGTCTTGACGAGCTGGACAACGAGATCGACAGCCTGGGCGAACCCGTTCGAGATCACGATCCGGTCGCCGTGGGCCGCAGTCCCGCGAACCCGATTGAGATACAGCGCGAGGGCGTCGCGCAACTCCGGCGCGCCGCGGTTGTCGAGGTAGCTCAGGCGATCGCTCGGCGCCTCGTTGAGGACGCGGCGCAGCGACCGAAGCCAGACCTGCCGCGGGAACTCCGTCACATCCGGCCGCCCGTAGCCGAAGTCGATCCGGGGACGCGGCCCGGACGGGACGGAGGGGACCCTCGCGGTCGCCTCGTTCACCTTCGCGCTGACCCGGGTCGTGCCGCCCGGCTGGCTGACCAGGTAGCCCTCGGCGACGAGCTGCTCGTAGGCCTCGACGACGACGCCGCGCGACAGGCCGAGCTGGGCCGCAAGCGCGCGGGTCGAGGGCAACGCCGACTCGGGGTGCAACCGACCGGATCGTATGGCCCCGCGAAGCTGCTGCTCGAGCTGGCAGTGGAGCGGCTCCGGATCGTCCCGGCGCAACTCGACGAGGAGCTCTTTGGCGGCACTGGTCCTCGATCCTGGCATCAGAGCGGACCCTATCAGATGACCAGTCAGGAATCAGCATCGCCCCAACGGAACAACGAAGGAGCCACTCATGGGGTCGGCCCGTCCGCCCCTGAGCCACCGTCGGCCCTCAGGCGCGCGCCAGTGCCTCATCGAGCGCCTCCGGCACGATCGTCCCGAGCTCGTGCCGGAAGCCGCCCAGGTGGAGATGGTTCGGGTCGAGCGCTTCCCACTCCTCGGCGAGCCACGCGGCGAACTCGCGGTCGACGTCCGGCGGCAGGGCGATGAGGATGTCGCGCATCGGGGCGAGCAGGAGGTGCGGACCCGGGCCGACCAGGCGGGCGAGGCATTCCGGCACCAGGATCAGCGAGGCCGCGATTCCCACCCGGGTCTGGATGACGGTGACGGGCACTTCGCCGATCCGGTCCCGGATCACGACGTCTCGATCACACTCCAGGGCGAGCCGCCGCAGGTTTGCCAGCGACGCGGCCACGACCGCCGTCACATCCACTCGCCAGCGATCCAGCAGCGAGGCGCCGACGAACGTGATCGCGGGGCCGATGTCGATCCCGAAGCCGACGAGGATCCCGGGAGGCAGCATCGCCCGGGCAAGCTCCAGCTCCGGGCCCGGCAGCGGTCGAACCCGTGGCAGCATCGGCAGAATCCGCGCCCGGACCTTCTTCCAGGGCATCTCCGGGTCGAACTTCTCCATCGCCGCGAGCACGGTCGCGTAGTCCGCGGTCACGACGCCCGGGCCGAGCGGAGGCCCGGGAAAGACCTCGAGCTCCACGCCATTGCCGAGCCGCCGATGATCGCCTCGGCCAAGGGGACGGATCTTCTGGGGCTTCCATTTCGACATGCACCGGACCGTACCCGAGGGCGCTCACCCGCCGGTCAACAGCCGCTGCACGCCGGGTTAGCTGCGCGCTCCCACCTCGACCAGCCGACGAACCAGGAACGCCTTCTCCGCTGCGTTCGCGGTCAGGTCGCGGGCGCGAGCGTACGCATCGGCCGCCTCGGACAGGCGCCCGAGACGGCGGAGGAGATCGGCCCGGGCCGCGTGGAGATAGGGGTAGTCCTCCAGCTGGCCTGACGCAGCGACGGCGTCCACCAGCCGGAGGCCGAGCTCGGGGCCCGTCGCCATCGCGACCGCGACTGCCCGGTTCAGCTCGACGACCGGCGAGGGCGCCAGCCGACCGAGCACCGCGTACAGGCCCGCGATCTGGGACCAGTCCGTTTCGGCGGCCGAGGCCGCGTCGTCGTGCAGGGCCGCGATGGCGGCCTGGAGCTGATTCGGCCCGACGCGGCGCATCCGGAGCGCCCGGTCCAGCAGCTCGCGCCCCTCGTCCACCTTCGCCCGGTCCCAGCGCCCGCGATCCTGGTCCTCGAGCAGGACGAGTTCGCCGGCAGCTCCCTCACGGGCCTCGCGACGGGCGTCGTGGAGGAGCATGAGCGCGAGCAGGCCGATCGCCTCGGGTTCATCCGGCATGAGCGAGGTGAGGACCCGCGTCAGCCGGATCGCCTCGGCACAGAGTTCGCGGCGTATCAGCCGATCGCCGGATGTCGCGCCGTAGCCCTCGTTGAAGATCAGGTAGAGGACGCGCAACACGCCGTCGAGCCGTTCCGGCAGGTCGTGATCCGGCGGCACCCGGTACGGGATCCCGGCGTCGCGGATCTTCTTCTTCGCGCGGACGAGCCGCTGGGCGAGTGTCGGCTCGGGCACGAGGAAGGCGCGCGCGATCTCCGGGGTCGACAGGCCACCGAGCGTCCGCAGCGTCAGTGCGACCCGGGCGTCCATTGCGAGCGCCGGATGGCAGCAGGTGAAGATCAGCCGTAACCGATCGTCGGCGATCGGACTCATGCCGGACTCCCCATCGATGGCCGCGTCGGGGTCGATCGCGGCGAGCTCTTCCGCGATCGCCACCTCGCGCTTGAGAAGCTCGCTCTTCTCGGCCAGCCGCTTTCGGCGACGGAGCCGATCGATCGCCCGGTTCCGTGCGGTCGTCGTGATCCAGGCGCCCGGGTTGTCCGGGACGCCCCGCGCCGGCCACGTCTCGAGCGCGGTGACGAACGCCTCCTGGACCGCTTCCTCGGCAAGGTCGAAGTCGCCAAGGACGCGGATGAGCGTTGCGACGGCCCGCCCCTGCTCCTCGCGGAACAGGCGGTCGACGACGGCGTGCGGATCGATCGGCGGTGTCAAGGTCCCCTGGGCGGAGGTGGCAGCCGGCAGACGCGCTCGGCCGCCTCGATCCGCCGGCTCAGCCGGCGGCGCCGACGGCTTCCGGTGCCGAGCCCTCGGCGGACCCGAACTCGAAGATCGGCCGGACCTCGATCGAGCCGTGCTTCGCGCCCGGGATCCTCGCCGCGGCCTCGATCGCCTCGTCGAGGTCCTTCGCGCTGATCAGGTAGAACCCGCCGAGCGCTTCCTTCGTCTCGGCGAACGGGCCATCCGTCGTCACGACCTGCCCGTCGCGGATGCGGACGGTCGTCGCGGCCGAGGTCGGATGGAGCGCCTCGCCCGCCTCCAGCATGCCGCGATCGCGCATCTCCTGGGTGAAGGCGTTGTACTCGTCCATCTCGTCGGGAGGAGTGTCGCCGGCGGCTGCGTCGAGCTGTTCCGGCGTGTAGATGAGGAGCAGGTAGCGCATGTCGGATTCCTCCGCGGACTCGTCGGTCGCCGGCATGGCGACCGCTCAGATGGACGACGAACGGACCGCCGCGAATCGACATCGGGCCCGCACCCATCATCGGACGGCGGGCCCCGTCTGTCGAGGGCCGATCCCGTCGCCATCTCTCGACAGGGTCCAGTACTCTTGATGCGACCAGCTGGCACGGACCCGCGCCAGTCCTGCGCATCACCCCCGGTACCCGGGAAGAGCCATGGACCACGAGCCCGTTCTCATCTCGACGATCGCCATCGGCCTGACGGCCGCGTTCATCGGCGGCCTGCTCGCCCGGCGCGTCCGTCTTCCGTCGATCCTCGGCTATATTCTCGCCGGCGTCGTGATCGGGCCGTTCACGCCCGGGCTCATCGCCGACGCGTCGGTCGCGACGGAGCTCGCGGACATCGGCGTGGTCCTGCTGATGTTCGGCGTCGGGATCCACTTCTCGGTCGACGACCTCCTCGCCGTCCGGGCGCTGGCTGTCCCCGGGGCGATCATCCGGATCGCCGTCGCGACACTCCTCGGCATCGCGTTCGGCGCGGTGATCGGCTGGGGCGTGGGCGCCGGGCTCGTGCTGGGACTGGCGATCGCGATGGCCAGCACGGTCGTCCTGCTTCGTTCGCTCGAGGAGCGGAACGAGCTCGACACGGTCCAGGGCCGGACGGCGGTCGGCTGGGTCATCGTCGAGGATCTCGTCACCGTTGCGGTCCTCGTCATCCTGCCGACCGTCGCGCCGCTGCTGGGCGGCACCGCCGGCGGGACATCGAGCGTGACCGGCTCGGCCCTCGGGGATCTTGCCGTCGCCATCGGGAAGGCCGGGGTCTTCGCCGTCCTCATGATCGTCGCCGGGAAGCGGCTCATCCCGCCGCTCCTCATCGTCGTCGCCCGCGAGAACTCACGGGAGCTCTTCAGCCTGGCCGTGCTGGCGATCGCGCTCGGCGTCGCGTTCGCGGCGTCGTCGATCTTCGGCATCTCGCTGGCGCTCGGGGCGTTCCTCGCCGGTGCCGTCGTCAGCGAGTCCGACATGAGCCATCAGGCGGCGGCGGACGCGCTTCCGCTTCGGGACGCGTTCGCCGTGCTGTTCTTCGTCTCGGTCGGCATGCTGCTCGACCCGAGCTACCTCGTCGGACACCCGGTCGAGGTCATCGCGGTGGTCGTCCTGATCGTCGGCGCCAAGTCGCTCGCGGCAATCGCGATCGTCGCGGCATTCGGCTATCCAATCCGGACCGGCCTGACCGTCGCCGCGGGCCTCGGCCAGATCGGCGAGTTCTCGTTCATCCTCGGCACGGTCGGCCTGTCGCTCGGGCTTATGGCGGCCGATGGCATCCAGTTGATCGTCGCCGGGGCGCTCGTCTCGATCGCGCTCAATCCCCTCCTCTTCCGGGCGATCGACCCGGTCGAGGCGTACGTCCGGCGGCATGAGCGCGTCCACGCGATCTTCGAACGCCGGGGTGACCTCGCGCGCCTCGCTCCGGCCGATCCGGACGAGCCGCTCCGCCGCCACGCCATCCTGGCGGGTTACGGGCGGGTGGGACGGCTGATCGCATCGGTCTTCGATCGTCGCGGCTATCACTACGTCGTGATCAGCCAGGACAGGCGGGCGATCGAGGAACTACGGGGCCGCGGCGTGCCGGCGATCTACGGCGACGCTGCACGGCCGGAGCTCCTGGAGAACGCGGGGATCGGCCTTGCCCGGATGCTCATCGTCGCGATCGGCGATGCGCACGCAGCGCGCCTGATCGTCGAGCGGGCGCGGGCCGCGAACCCGTCGATCGACCTGATCGTCCGGACCCACAGCGACGACGAGGCCGCGCGCCTGCGGGGGATCGGCGGGAACGTGCAGGCGGTCCACGCCTACCGCGAGCTGTCGGTTCAGATGGCCCGTTACTCGCTCCGTCGGTTCGGGGTCAGCGGGGCGGAAGCGGAGGCGATCGCACAGGGCCTGCGAGGTCGCGGCGCCATCCCGCCGGAACCGCACCGTCCGCCGTCCAGGTTGACCGCGTTCCGGACGCGCCTGTCCCACGCGGCGCGTCGAGGCCCGGAGCCCGGTGGGCCCACTGATCCGCTTCCCGATGCTCCCGATCAGGATGCCGTCGGGCTCGCCGAGATCGACAGGGCTCCCTAGGACACAGGTATCGTTTCGCGATGGCGCCACGCAAGGAGATCCTCGAGATCGCGGGTCGCGAGGTGACGGTCTCGAACCCGGACAAGATCTACTTCCCGAAGGCCGGCTACACCAAGCTCGACCTGGTCCACTACTACCTCTCCGTCGCGGACGGTGCGCTGCGCGGCGCCGGTGGCCGGCCGATGGCCCTCAAGCGCTTCGTCGATGGAGCCGAGGGCGAGGCGTTCTTCCAGAAGCGGGCGCCGGACAACCGACCCGATTGGCTGCGCATCGCGACGCTGACGTTCCCATCGGGCCGGACCGCCGACGAGATCGTCATCGACGACGCGGCGGGGCTCGCCTGGGTCAACAACCTGGGTTGCATCGACCTGAACCCCCACCCGGTCAGGGCAGAGGACCTCGACCATCCCGACGAGCTGCGGGTGGACCTCGATCCAGTGCCGGGCGTGCCCTGGTCGCAGATCCGCGACGTCGCGCTCGTCGCTCGCGAGGCCCTCGAGGCGGTCGGGCTCACCGGCTGGCCGAAGACCTCGGGATCGCGGGGAATCCACATCAACGTCCGGATCGAGCCGCGCTGGACGTATCCGGAGGTCCGCCGGGCGGCGGTCGCCCTCGCCCGCGACGTCGAGAACCGCGCGCCCACGATCGCAACCTCCAAGTGGTGGAAAGAGGAGCGCCACGGCGTCTTCCTGGATTACAACCAGAACGCGAAGGATCGGACGGTCGCCTCCGCGTACTCCGTTCGGCCGCTGCCTGACGCCCGCGTCTCGATGCCGCTGCGCTGGGAGGATGTCCCGGATGTCGTCGCGGAGGACTTCACGCTCGCGACAGTGCCCGCGATCTACGCCGCGCGCGGCGACGCCGGCGCCGGGATCGACGAGGCGGTCGGGTCGCTGGACGGGCTCCTGGAGCTGAGCGCCCGGCATGAGGCGGAGGGCCTGGGCGACGCACCGTGGCCGCCGAACTACGCGAAACAGGCCGGCGAGCCGCCGCGGGTCCAGCCATCGCGGAAGCGGCGCCCGGAAAGCGAATACGAGCCGGGTCGGGGCGAGGCCGGCGGGCCCCCGCCCGAGGTCGCCGCGGAGCGGGCGGCGGCGGTCGCCGCCGGCGACCGGAACGCAGGCCTGCCGACAGAGTGGGAGGGGACCCGACCGACCCCGACCGGCCGCCGGAAGTCGTCGATCCCGGTGATCGAGATCTCGAGGGCAGCAAAGAAGGATGAGGCGCTGGCGGGTTTCGAGCGTTGGAAGGAGCGCCATCCCGAGGCGGCCAAAGCCCTCGAACCGGCCGACGTCCTGGTCGACGGCATGCGCGGCCGCTCATCGCTCTGGTACCGGGTCCGGGTCAACCTCATCCACGTCGCAGAAGCCGACCGGCCGGGCCAGGAGAAGCTCGACCCTGACTACGACCCATGGGAGGGCTACGAGTGGCCGGACCGCGCGGGGCAGCTCGAGCGCGCCCCGCGGAAGCCCCGACCAGGGACGACGTGAGGCGGCTCTACATCTAGCGCGCGGAGTTCGCCGCGGAGCGTCGAGGCTCCGGATCGGCGATCAACCGATGGCGAAGACGACCGTCACCGTCGCCGAGACGTCCTGCGAGCCTGCCTGGATCGGCGTGGCAACGTCGGCCGCCACGGACTGCAGCGCCGCGCCGTAGTAGACCGGCGAGGCCGGGCTCGTGTCCGTGATCGAGACAACGGAACCGAGTGTGACGTGGGCGGCTGACGCCATCGACGCCGCGCTCACCTGGGCCTCGGCGATTGCCTTGACCCGGGCGTCGTTCAGGGCCTTCGCGGGATCGGCGATGTCGAACGAGATGCCGTTGAGGTCGGTGGCGCCCTTGGCCATCGCCGTGTCCACCACGTCGTCAGCCTTGTCCAGGTCGCGGACGGTGATCTGGATCTGGTTGCCGAGGGTGTAGCCGACGATCTTCGTCGACGATCCCTTCGCGTACTGCGGATAGAGGTTCAACCCGACGGTCTGGATGTCGGCGTCGGCAACGCCGAGGGCCTTCACGGCGGTGATGATGCCGGTCATCGCGGTCGCCGCGGAAGCGCGCGCCTCCTTGACCGTCGGCTTCGTCATCGTCACCCCGAGACTGACACGAGCGATGTCGGGGATCATGGTCACCTTGCCGCTCGCCGATACGGTGATCGTGTTGGCGGCGCTGGAGTCTGCGCTGGGAGATGGAGCGCCTGCGGCCGGCCCCGCGTGTGCGCTGATCGCGGCGATGGCAACGATCAGCGCTCCGAGCACGCCGGCGCCGATCGTCCGGATGGACTGTGACATGGGAATCACCTACGTCTCGAGGCCGCATGGAGTGTTCCGCGGCGCTGCCGGTGAGACGGTCCCGGTGACGCCAGTGTTCCTCGGCCCCGGAGAATGCCGGCCCGGAAGTGCGTGGGGTATTCCCCTCGCCTCAGGCCGGGGTCACGCTCCGAAGATCTTCGCGATCTCGTAGGCCGGCGTCTCCTCCAGCTGGTCGTAGCGGCACTCGGAGGGCGGCTTGTCCGGGCGCCAGCGCTTGAACGTCGTGCCGTGCCGGAACCGGTCGCCCTGGAGGTGGTCGTACGCCACTTCGACGACGCGCTCGGCGCGAAGCGGCTCCCAGGACAGGTCCTTGCCGCGGTTCCAGCGCGACGTGGCGCCCGGCAACCGCTGGCCGGCCGCCTCGGCGGCCGCAGCCCACTCCGCCCACTCGCCCCACGGGTGGCCATCGAGCGCGTCCTCGCGGAGCGGTTCGAGCACTTCGACGAGCGCCGCCCGCTTGTCCCACGTGAACGACGAGGTGACCCCGACGTGATGGAGTGTCCCCTCGTCGTCGAACAGCCCGAGCAGCAGCGACCCGACGTGCGTCCCGGGCCCGTTCTTGTGCCAGCGGAACCCGGCGACGACACAGTCGGCGGTCCGCTGGTGCTTGATCTTGAGCATCGCCCGCTTGCCGGGCTGGTACTTCTCCGCGAGACGCTTGGCGATCACGCCGTCCAGCCCGGCTCCCTCGAAGCGGTGGAACCAGTCCTGGGCCAGGGCGCGATCCGTGGTCGCGGGCGTCAGGTGGACGGGCGGCGGCGCCGAGCCGAGCGCGGCCTCGAGCAGCTTCCGACGCTCGCCCTGCGGCGTGTCGCGAAGATCCCTGTCCCCGAGCGCGAGGATGTCCCACGCCACGAACGATGCTGGAGACTCCGCGGCGAGCATCTTCACCCGCGACGCGGCGGGGTGGATCCGGAGAAGCAGCGCCTCGAAGTCAAGCTCGCCGTCCTTCGAGATGACGACCTCACCGTCGAGGACGCATCGGTCGGGCAGGGCGGCCCTGAGCGGATCGGCGAGCTCCGGGAAGTACCGGTCGAGCGGCTTGAGGTCCCGGGACTGCGTGTAGACGTCGTCGCCGTCGCGGAAAACGATCGCCCGGAAGCCATCCCACTTCGGCTCGAACAGCCAGCCGTCGTCGGTCGGCAGCCCATCGGCGGACTTGGCGAGCATCGGCTCGAGGGGCGGTTCGAACGGCAGCTTCACCCTGCGAGTGTAGCGAAGCGCCCGCCGCGGACGGTCACCGGGCGAACAGCGGCGCCAGGGCCTGCCCGAGCCCGCTCTCGGGCGAGGTTCCATGCCGGCCAGCGGTCGCCTCCGGTCGGTTGAGTTCCCGCCAGCGGGTCTCGAGATCGCTCATCACCCATGCCCGATCATGGTCGGACAGGGCGGGGAGCGCCGCGACGAGCGCCGGCACGGCATCGTCGCCGAGGGTCAGCGCGTAATACGAGATCGAGGCCATCGCGACCGTCGGGCGGAACGAGGGATGGGTCGAGGAGTCGAGCGACGTTGGCATCGGCGACAGGCGCTGCGCGCCGACGACGTTGACGACGACGAGGATCAGGACGGCCGGGACCGTCATCGCGTGGACGAGCCAGCGCATCCGGTCGCGGACGAGCAGGACGACCGCGGCGACGATCCCCAGCCCGAGCCAGGCGATCGTCGCATCGATGTAGAAGCGCAGCTCCGTCCAGCCGTAGGCGTCCTGGTACAGGCTGAGACGGAGCGCCGCGGACGCGAGGATCACGACGGTGAGCAGCGCCATCCCGACAGCAGCGACGACAAACGCCCGGGTCCGATGGGCGACGACCGCGTGGAGGCCGACGACGAGCCCGCCTGCCAGACAGGTGACCGTGACGAGCTCGAAGAACCCGCGGCGCGCGTAGTTCGCATAGGTGATCCCGCCCGCCGCGAGCGTATCGAGGCCGCCGAACAGGTAGGCGACCTGGAGGCCGACGAAGATGGCGAACAGGATGTCGACCGCGACCAGGATCGTGAGTGCCTCGGTCACCCCGAGCCGCGGGGTGAGCGGCAGCGGCTCGGCGACGGCCGCGCCAAGCGACTGCATCTTCGGGGGGTCCCGGGGCACGTCGAGCTCGGCGGCACCGGTGGCAACCCCGAGCAGCCCGGCGACGACCCAGGCAACGAGGAACGCCACCGAGAACCTGGCCGGCAGTTCGCCCAGGTCGATCTGCCAGCGGAAGAGGTCCGCGGTCAGGGAGGCGAAGATCGCGTCCGCAGAGGAGAAAAGCGCGACGAACACGACCAGGACCGGAATCGCGAGGAACAGGCCGCGCGCAATGGGCACGACCCAACCGGGCGTCCGTGCCCGCCAGCCCGGTCCCGCAGCGGGCCGGCGTGCGGCAGCGGTCACCCGAAGGATCCCGGCGATGACCCAGCCCAGGACGATGGTGCCGGTCGCGACGATCGCGATCGCGCTACGGCGCGTGACCGCGGCGCCGGCGAATGCCGCCATCGAGGCCCCGAGGAGAGACGCGGCCGTCACGACGTCGAGGAAGCGAAGCGTCGGGTCGGCCCGGATCGCGACGAGCGCGGCAACGACGAGCGCAGCGACGGGCAGCCACACGTCGAGCAGATCGATCCGGCGTCCGCCCGCCGCGACCGCAACGGCCGCGACCATGATCGCGACGACCAGGAGAGGAACATCGATCCCAAGCTCGGCGCCGACGAGGAGTGCCTGGGCCACGGCCCCGACGACGAAGGCGGCCGTGAGCGTGCGCGATGCTGTCGTCCGGTCCATCGGGTTGCCTCCGTGCGCGAGCGGGGCGAGGTGTCCGTCGGTGCGGCCGCAGGGCCGCATCGAAGACGGCCGGACGTGCGGCCCTGTGTCGGGAGGGAACCGGCGCCGCAGGCGGGCGCGTCCCCACGATGCCGTGGTGGGCGTCGCCCGTCACGTGCCAGTCCTGAGGTAGTCGGCCATGCGAATCGCGCGCACAGGTGCCTGGCGCACCTTCTTCATCGTCGCCGCCATCGTTCTCGTCGGGTCCGTGATCGCGGCCTGCGCGGCCGGGGCCGGCGCCGCATCCGCCGGGCCGCAACGAGCCGCCGGCGGCCCTGATGGCGAGGCACCCGTGGCCGCTCCCAGCGCTGCCGCAGCCGGCGACGGCCAGCGAGATGTCGCGGACGGCGACGCCACCGCATTCCAGGACGGGGCGAAGATCATCCGGACAGGCTCGCTCCAGATGGAGGTCACCGATGTCCGCGCGGCGGTGACGGCCGGTCGCTCGGCCATCCTCGGGATGGGCGGCTACATCGGGGCGTCGCAGCAATACAGTGACGGCGACAGCATCGTCGCCACGATCACCTATCGCATTCCCGCGGACCGATGGGAGGATGCACTCGACGCCCTGCGCGGGCTCGGGACCTCCGTCGGCGAGCAGACCGACGCGGCCGACGTCACGGGCCAGATCGTCGATCTGGACGCGCGAATCCGCAATCTTCGGGCCAGCGAGACGGCGCTCGTCCGGCACCTCACCGACGCCGGCAAGGTGAGCGACGTGCTCGAGATCGAGGCTCGCCTGTCCGACGTTCGCGGCCAGATCGAGCAGCTCAGCGCCCAGAAGGCGAACCTCGACGACCAGGTCGCCTACGCAACGTTGACCGTCACCTTCGGGGTGGAGGTCCAGGCCGTCAAGGCCGCCGCCGACCGATGGGACCCGCAGTCCCAGGTCGATCAGGCAGGGGCCAGCCTTCTCGGGTTCCTGCAGGCCGCCGCGAGCGTCCTGATCTGGCTCGCGATCGTCGGACTGCCCGTCGTCCTGATGCTTGCGATCGTCGTCGCGATCGGCCTGTTCGTCATGCGCCGGCTCGGCATCTTCCGGCGTCAGGCCACCCCTCCGCCGCCGGCTGCGTAGGGCCGGCCCAGGGCCTCATCGAGCGTGTCACGATGAGGCGGTGATCGACCAGGCAGAACGCTACGACCGGATCGCGGCGGGCTATGCGCGGTGGTGGGCACCGGTCCTCGAGGCCCGTGCGACGGCGCTCCTCGATCGGATCGAGGGAGCCGTGCAGGCCGGGGCGCGCCGGCTGATCGACGTCGGGACCGGGACCGGGACGCTCGCTCGCGCCGCGATCCGTCGCTGGCCAGCGGTCGACGTCGTCGCAATCGACGCTTCCGGCGAGATGGTCTCCGCGGCCCAGGAGGAGGCCGTCCGGCTCCTGAGCCCGGCCGAACGTCGACGATTTACGACACGAGTCGCGTCTGCGGACGCGCTGCCGTTCCCCGACGGTGACTTCGACGCGGTGATCTCGTCGTTCGTCTACCAGCTCGTGCCGAACCGCTTCCGGGCACTGCGCGAAGCGCGCCGCGTGGTCCGGCCGGGAGGAACCCTCGCCTACGTGACCTGGCTCGTCGACGACCGCGTCTTCCGGCCCGACGTCGAGTTCGACGCGCTGCTCGAGGAGATCGGCGTCGGCGCACGCGAGCCGGAGGGCCGCTCGGGCGACATCGAGACAGAGGCCGCGGCAGCCGCCCAGCTCCGTCGGGCCGGATTCCGCCACGTCGACGTCGAACGGGCGATCCTCGGACACCGCTTCAGCGTCGAGGGCTACGTCGGCTTCCTTGCCGAATTCGACGAAGAGGACCTCATTTCGAGCCTGCCCCAGGCGGACAGGGAGCGAGTCCTCAGCGGGTTGCGGGATCGGCTCGGCGCGTTGCCGCCGGACGACCTGGTCATGCGCTACCCGATCGTTTACGCGCGCGGCATCCGGCCCTGACTGATAGCTGGCCGGCGGCCGAGGCTGAGCCTACTCGTCGGACCCGCCGCCCGACGCTCCATCGCCACCGCCGGCACCGTCGCCCGCGCCTTCGGCTGCTTCCTCGCCCTCGGCACCCTCGACGGCCTCGGCGACGACCGGCTCCTCCTCGATCTCGACGCGCGGTGCCTGGACCTTGGCGACGACCTCGTCGGCATCGGTCAGGAGCGTCACGTCGGACGGGATCGCAAGATCGCTGACGTGGACGGCCGCGTCGAAGTCGACCAGGCTCTCGATCGAGTACTCGATCGACTGCGGAAGGTGGTCCGGCAGCGCCCTGATCCTCACGGACTCGATTCCGTGGAGGAGCGTTCCGCCATCCGTGACCACGGCCGACGACTCACCCGTCGGGACGAGCGGGACGTCGACCGTCAGTTCCTCCGTCATCCTGACGAGGAAGAGGTCGATGTGGAGCGGGCGCCGCGTCACCGCGTGGACCTGTACGCCGTGGATCAGGACGGGCTGCGCGCCCTTCCCGTCGACCGACAGGTCGACGAGGGCGTTCGGCCCGACGCGCCGACGGAGGAGCTCGAATTCGTGGGCGTCGATGCTCACGCTCGTCGAGTCCAGCCCGCGCCCGAAGACCACGCCCGGCAGGCGGCCGGCGCGGCGCAGCAAGGCGACCTTCTTTCCGAGGACGTCGCGCGGTTCCGCGGCGAGCGTCGGGCGGGTTGTGGTGGCGGTGGACATCTGCTTGGACCTCGGGCTGGAGCTCATCTGAAGCGGGCGCGACACACCTGCACGGGATCGCGGGGGCGCCCGGGACGGCGCACACCTTATCACGAGACGGCCGCTCGGTCCCCGTTCGGGTCTCCTGCCTGAAGCCGGTGTAGCATCGGCGCCGTGGCCGCAACAATCCTGATCGTCGAAGACGAATTCGCCGTCGCGCGCGGCATCCAGTACGCCCTCCAGCAGGAGGGCTACCAGGTCGCCGTCGCGCGGTCTGGCGAAGAGGGACTCGACTTCGCAACGAACCAGGCACCGGACCTCGTCGTGCTGGACGTTCGCCTGCCCGGGATCGATGGGTTCGAGGTCCTCCGTCGCCTCCGGGCTGCCGGCTCGAAGGCACCGGTGCTCGTCCTGACAGCCCGTGACGACGAGGTCGACAAGGTGATCGGCCTCGAGCTTGGCGCGGACGACTACCTGACGAAGCCGTTCGGCCTGCGCGAGCTGATGAGCCGGATCAAGGCCCTCCTCAGGCGGGCCTACGGCGATCTTGCCGACGCCGCCGGCGGGCGTGTCATCCGCCACGGCGACCTGGTCATCGACCTCGAGCGACGTCGCGTCCAGCGCGGCCAGCGGCGGATCAGCCTCACGCCGACCGAGTTCGAGATCCTGCGCCACCTGGCCAGCCGCCCCGGACGTGTCTACACCCGCTCGGAGCTGCTCGAGCTGCTCCGGGACTACGAGGCACTCGACCAGGACGAGAAGACCATCAACGTCCACGTCAGCCACCTGCGCGACAAGATCGAGGACGACCCGGCGGTGCCGACGTTCGTCATGACGGTGCGAGGGGTGGGCTACGCGTTCGCCGAGCGCTGACGTCTCGCACGCAGGTCGCATTCGTCGAGTCCTTCACGGGCTCACGCCACGGACCTTCCAGGCCCGCCTGACCATCAGCTTCGTCGGCGTCGTCGCGCTGACGCTGGCCCTCGTCACGATCTTCGTCGTCAACCGGCTCGACGACTACTTCACCAAGCAGCAGCAGGCGGAGCTGCGATCACGGGCCAACCTCGTCGCCGTCTTCGTCGACGGGATGGCGGCCGACGCCGCCCGCCTGGCCGGCGGCGCAGTCGTCGACTTCAAGACGAACAGGGTGAACCCGGCGGTCGCGGACCAGTTCGCCATCCAGGAGGCGGTGATCGCAGACCTGCTTGCGCAGGCCGACGTCGACGTCTTCCTTGGTCGTCCGTATGGGGAGGGAGGCAGCTTCGTCCCGGCGGCCGGTGGATCGCTCCACGCGCAACACTCCACCCAACCGGGCGAGGGCCAGACCCGCGAGACCGTCCAGTCCGATCGCGTCCAGATCGTCGATGAGAAGACCGCCTACCCCTTCATCATCGAGGTCCAGCTGTCGAACCCGTACACGTTCCGCCAGACGGCGATCGCAAACGTCACGAGCCTCCTCGCAGCGGTCGGGATCGTCGCCCTTGGCCTGACGATCATCGTCGCGGCGGCCCTCGCCCACCGGTTCACGACGCCACTCCGCCGCCTGACGGAGGCCTCGCGATCCCTCGCCGAGGGTGATCTCACCAAGCGCGTCGAACGGGCCAATGTGCGCGCGGGCTCGTCCGAGCTGACCGAGCTTGCCGTCCAGTTCAACGCGATGGCCGATCGGCTCGAGGAGAGCGTCGAGATCATCCGCCATGACCGCGACCGGAGCCGCGACTTCCTCGCCGACGTCTCCCACGAGCTCCGGACGCCGATCGCGGCACTGCTCACGTTCAACGAGCTGCTCCTCGCCCAGGCCGGCGAGGATCCGGCCGCGCGCGCCGAGTTCCTCGACTCGAGCCGGGTCCAACTCGAGCGGCTCGATTGGCTTGCCCAGAACCTGCTGGAACTGTCCAAACTCGATTCGGGTCTGGTGCTGCTCGAGCTGCGGCCTGACGACCTCAGGGCGGCGGTCGAGTCGGCGGTCGAGCAGGCGACGCCGGCGGCTGTCCGTCGCGGCGTCGATCTCACGCTGAGCCTGCCGACCTCCCCGCTCCGGATCCTCCACGACCCCCAGCGGGTCGGGCAGGTCGTCACGAACCTCGTCGGCAACGCGATCAAGTTCACGCCGAAGGGTGGGTCGGTCGATGTGGTTGTCACGCGGTTCCGCGACGGAGCCCGGATCGACGTCAACGACACCGGCACCGGGATCGACGCCAGCGAGCTGCCGCGGATCTTCGATCGCTTCTATCGCGGTTCGCGCGCGAACGAGGCGCGCGGCAGTGGCAGCGGCTTGGGCCTGGCCATCGTCCGGTCGATCGTCGACATGCACGGCGGTTCGGTGACCGTCGACAGCAGGCTCGGGACGGGAAGCCGCTTCTCCGTCTTCCTGCCCCGCGATCCGCGGGCCGATGACGTCCTGCCGGCGAAGGTGCCGTTCGGCCAGGACGGTGCGTCGGCGGAACACGAAACGCCGAAGATGGCGGAAACTTCACCGACACCGGCCCCGCGCCTCAACCGGGAGTCGTCAGGCTGACGGTGTCACGAGACGCTCACCGCCCGTGCCGGCCGCACGCCGAACGAAGACACACCATCACATGACCGATCGACGAGACTTCGACCCCGACGAGGGAACCCAGCCGCACGACAGCGCCTCGTTCTCGCCGCCACCGGAGCCGCGCCCCGAGTGGGCGGCGCCGCGGTGGTCTCAGCCGGAACCGCACCCCCCGACCCCGGAGCACTGGTTCGAGAGCGCACCTCGACCGCCTGTCGAGCCCGTTGTGGCCCAGAGGCGCTCATCGGGCGCCGGCACCGTTGTCACCGCAGCCGTCCTTGCCGCGATCCTGGCATCGGGCGGCACCGTCGTCGCACTCAATGCAACAGGTGCACTGGATCGTCCGGCCGCGCCCGCGACGGTCGACCCGAATGCAGCGACCGTCAAGCAGCCGATCACGATCGACGAATCGTCGGCGATCGTCGACGTCGCCGCAAAGGCCGGACCGGCCGTCGTCCAGATCAGGACGGGCGAAGAGGTCGACCCCAACGCGACGACGCTGCCGGAGCAGGGCATCGGGTCCGGGGTGATCTTCGACTCGAACGGCTGGATCCTGACGAACCGGCACGTCGTGGCCGGCAGCACGAAGGTCACCGTCGAGCTCAAGGATGGTACCGACTACACCGGTACCGTCTACGGGATCGACACCCTCACTGACCTCGCGATCGTCAAGGTCGAGGCGACCGGCCTGACCGCCGCCGCCCTGGGCGACTCGGACGGCCTCCGTGTCGGCCAGCTCGTCGTCGCGATCGGCAGCCCGCTGGGGACGTTCTCGAACACCGTCACGAGCGGCATCGTGTCCGCGAAGGGGCGAACGATCCAGACCGACGGCAGCCAGCTCAACAACCTCATCCAGACGGACGCAGCGATCAACCCGGGCAACAGCGGCGGGCCTCTCCTCGATGCCACGGGCGCCGTCGTCGGGATCAACACGGCGATCGCCCGCGACTCGACGGGCATCGGCTTCTCGATCCCGATCAACCTCGCAAAGCCGCTCATGGAGCAGTCCGTGGCCGGTCAGGCTCTCGCCCGGCCCTACATCGGGATCCGATTCGTCCGGATCGACGGCCAGACGGCCAAGGACCTCAAGCTCCCTGTCGCGGACGGCGCTTACGTCCGGATTCTCGATAGCAACGAGCAGCCGACGGACCAGGAGGCGGTCGAGGCCGGCGGTCCGGCGGCGAACGCCGGGATCAAGACCGGCGACATCCTCGTTTCGATCAACGGCAAGGCGATCGACCAGGAGCATCCGCTCGACGCGCTCCTCACCCAGTTCTCGCCCGGCCAGACGGTCCAGGTCGAGATCATCCGGGACGGTGCGCACTCGACGACGGCGGTGACGCTCGGGACGCGGCCTCCCGGTCTCGGCTGAGGCAGGGCAGGCGGAGGCGCCCCGCCCCGCTGACGTCGCTCGGTTTCGGTCGACCGGCCCGCTGCTCCCGGCTTTCGTGCCATATGTCGGTACGGGGAACCTTCGGCGGGGTAACCGTGCCGTCCGGGGGCCTGGGCGGACCGTCCGTGCATGCGGTTAGTCCCCGGTGTCGTTCCCACCAACGTTGTTGACAGATGAGAGTCCCGCCCCACGGTGTGGAGGTGTCTTAACACCACGCCTTGGGAGGGACTCTCGTGGCCCATGCTAACGCGCGGCTGACGACGTTCAGCCGGCTCGCTCTTGCCGAGCGGGTCATCAACGAGGGCTGGCCGGCGAGCGAGGTCGCCCGGCACTTCCAGGTCAGCCGCTCGACCGCCTACAAGTGGGTCCGCCGCTACCGGGCCGAGGGTGAGGCCGGGCTGGCCGACCGGAGCTCGCGACCGCAGCGCCAGCCACGGGCCCTGCCGCCAGAGGCGATCGCGGTCATCCTCGATGCCCGTCGCCACCGCCGCTACGGCCCGCACCGCCTGGCGCCCCTCACCGGCCATCCCCGCTCGACGATCTACGGCGTCCTCTGCCGCTACCGGGTCAACCGCCTCGACGGGCTCGACCGGCTGACCGGCCGACCTGTCCGCCGCTACGTCGCACCCTATCCGGGCGCGCTCATCCACCAGGACGCCAAGCCCCTGACCCGGGTCCCGATCCGGTATCGCGAGCGGGCCAAGCCGTGGTCCGGCAGCCGTCCGGAGCACCCCGGGCACGACCAGCTCGAGGTCTTCGTCGACGACCACAGTCGCCTCGCCTGCGTCGTCGTCAGCCGGAGCGCCGGCGCGATCGACACGGTCGGGGCCCTCGACGTCGCGATCCGCTGGTTCGCCGGCCACGGGATCACGGTCGAGCGGATCCTGACCGACAACGGCGCGGCGTACTGCTCGCGGGCCTACGCGGCGCGGCTGGCCGAGCTCGGGATCCGTCACAGCCGGACCCGTGTCCGCCGACCCCAGACCAACGGCAAGGCCGAGCGCTTCATCGGGACGCTCATCCACGAATGGGCCTACGCCCGGCCGTATCGGACGAACAAGGAGCGGCTGCGCCGACTGACCCACTATCTCGACTTCTACAATCGACGCCGGCCTCACACCGCGCTCGATGGACGGTCCCCGCTCGACGTGCTGTCCGCAACGTGAGTGGGAACGACACCGGCGGCTGATCGGGTCGCGCGAAACGCCGAATCTGCCCGCCCCTCCCTGCTCAAGGTCGGCGCGGTGGACATCTGGCACGGTTTCGGGGGGCGTGGCGGCGGCACCGCGCCACGCGTCGTTGGCCGCTAGCGGCGGCGTCCTTTGCTCGGACGGCGGCGCCAGATCTCGACGGCCGCGTGATCGAGCGGGCCACCCAGCTCGACCCTGGGCTTGCGGATCCGGACTCCGACCTCGTTCACTGCGAAGTCGGCGAGGATCTCGTGGCTGATCGCCTCGGCAAGCGCCTCGAGGAGGCGGTAGGACGTCGACTCCACGATCTGGCGAGTGGCGTCGTACACCATCGCGTAGTCGATCGTCTGCTCGAGGTCGTCGTCGATCCCGGCCGGCTGAAGGTTGAGCACCAGCTCGACGTCGACCTCGAATGGCTGGGGAGTCGTGAGCTCGTGCTCGTAATAGCCGTGCTTGCCCTGGAACTGCATGTTGCGGAGCACGATCCTGTCGCTCAGTTGGAGCCTCCTTCGCGCGGCGGGTGTGGCCGCCAGGTGCCGCGGATGATCGCATCGGACATCCGGGCCGCGCGCACGTTCGCCAGCACGTCGTGGACGCGGACGATGTCGACCCCGGCGGCAATCCCGATCGCGGTCGTCGCCAGCGTTGCCTCGAGCCGCTCGTCGGCCGGAAGGTCGAGCACCTTCCCCAGGGTTGACTTCCGCGATGTCCCCAACAGGATCGGCCGGCCGAGCAGGCGCAGCGAATCCAGGTCGCGCAGCAGGGCCAGATTGTGCTCCGGCGTCTTCCCGAAGCCGAATCCCGGGTCGACGATGAGCCGATCCCACGGGACGCCGGCCCGCACGGCTCGCTCGATGGCGGCCTGCAGATCGGCGATGACTTCGGCGATGAGGTTCACGTAGCGGGCCTCCGCCCGGTTGTGCATGAGGACGAGGGGCACGCCGCCCGCCGCGGCGACGCGAGCGAGGGTGTCGTCACGAGCCACGCCCCAGACGTCGTTCACGAGGTCGGCGCCCGCTGCGACCGCGGCCTCCGCCACCGCCGGTTTCGTCGTGTCGACGCTGATCGGCATGCCGGGCAGCGCGTCGCGGAGTGCGGCAATGACCGGGACGACCCGCCGCGTCTCCTCCGCCGTGTCGACGGTCTCGTGGCCCGGGCGGCTCGACTCCCCGCCAACGTCGAAAATGTCCGCACCCGCGTCTGCCATGGCGCGCCCGAGCTCCACTGCCCGGCCGACGGGATCCTGCGCGCCCCGTCCGTCGGCCGCCGTTGCCGCCACCGACAGGAGGCCGTCGCCGGAAAACGAATCCGGCGTCAGGTTGAGGATGCCCATGACAAACGTTCGATCGCCCCAGGCGAACGTCCGAGGACCGATCTCGAGAGGCGCCGGGCGGCCTGGCAACCCTGGGTCCGCGCCGTCCGGCAGGGTGACCGACGGCGTCGCGTCCCCGCCGCCCGTGGTCCTCATGCGCCGCCCGCCCTGTCGTCGCGGAGCAGCGGATCGTCGACGAGCAGCCCGCGCGCGAGACCGACGAGGTAGAGCGATCCGGCGATGATGACCGGCCCGTCCGCGCCGTCGAGCGCCGCAGCGAGCGCGGCTGCCGGCTCGTCGATCTCCGCGACTGACGCCCCCGGCACGAGGCTCCGCCAGCGGGCGGCGAGATCGTGGGCCGGGAGTGCTCGCGGAACGTCGAGCTGGGTCGCGACGACGCGGGCACCGTCGAGCGACGACGCGGCCGCCAGCGCGCCGATGACGCCGTCGACGTCCTTGTCGGCCATCGACGCGGTGAGGAGCGTCGGCCGGCCCGCGGCCATGAACGGGCGGAGATCGTCGAGCGCCGTGGCAAGCGACGCGGCTCCGGCAGGGTTGTGCGCACCGTCGAGCAGGATGTCCCGGCCGTCGATCGACAGGAGCTCGAGGCGGCCGGGCCAGCGAACAGTTGCGTAGCCACGGCGGCGGGCGGCGGCGGGGACGTCGGCGATGCCCGCGGCCTCGAGTGCGTCGAGGAGCGCGTCGGCGACGGCGACATTGGCGGCCTGATGCCGCCCACGCAGCCCGACGTGTGTCCGGCCGAGGCCCGGCAGCTCCACCTCGATCCCGTCTCGCGAGATGCCGACGATCGGCGCCGGTGCGGCCACCGTCAGCGGCACGTGGAGCCGCGCGGCGCGGCGCCGGACGATGGCGAGCGCCTCGCCGACAGCGCCGGTGACGGCGAGATCGCCCCGCTCGATGATCGCCGCCTTCTCGCGGGCGATGTGCGCGATCGTCGGTCCGAGCCGGTCGGTGTGATCGAGGTCGACGTTGGTGACCGCGGCGACGCCTCCATCCCAGGCGTGGGTCGCGTCGAGCCTGCCCCCGAGCCCGACTTCGACGAGCGCGAGGTCCACGTGCTCCTCCGCGAACCAGCGAAAGACCATCGCGGTCAGGAGCTCGAACTCGGTCGGCGGGCCGAGCCGCCGCGGGACGGCGTCCGCGGCTCGCACTGCGTCCTCGACGAGGCGGGCGAACGTCGCCTGGTCTACCGGTCGGCCGCCGATCTGCATCCGCTCCCGGTACGTGACGAGGTGCGGCTTGGGCGTCTCGCCGACGCGACGGCCGGTCGCCACGAGGGCGGCGCCAGCAAGCGCAAGGACACTGCCCTTGCCGTTCGTCCCGGCAACGAGCGCGCCGCGAATTGAGAGCTGCGGATCCCCCAGCGCGTGAAGGAGCGCCCGGGTCCGGCCGAGGCCGAGGTGGATCCCGAAACGACCGCGCTCCGCCAGCGTCTCCAGTGCCGCGGCGTACCGGCGATCAGTCGTCACTCGCGGCTGAGGTCGTCCTCGTAGAAGACGCACTGGTTGAACCGTGGTGTCAGGCAGACATCGTTGACGAAGCCCTGCTCCATGTGGACGCCGCCGCGCAGGCTGGCACCGCGAGACGTTGGAGTCCTGCCGGATGAGGGCCTTGAGGAGGTGCGGTGCCTGGATCGGGATCGCGCCGCGCGAGCCCGTCATGTAGAAGTGCGGGCAGACGTTCCGGCGCAGGTTCGGCAGCCCGAATCCGGACCGCGTGACGGGCATCGCCGGAAGCCCCTGACGCGCGGACGGATCCTGTCGATGGGGCGCCGGGGCGACTCTGGCGATCGGGCCGACGCCGAAGCCCGGTCGCCCGGTCGGGCCCGACGGACGGTCGCTCTTGGGGTCTCGTGCCTGCACTCCATCCCTCGGAAACGACGCGCAGCAGGGATCAACCCCGCGCGCCGACGGCAAGACTACAACGCTCCGCAATTCTCCAGCGCGCTCGTGGCGCGTCCCCTCTCCGGAGGCCCCGCCGCGCCGGTGTCCGTCCGCGTGCGACAATCGGCCTCGATGACGACTCGGCGCGACGGACGACCGTCCCAGGTCAGGCCGAGGCCGCCTTCGAGCGGCCGGCCGGCCCCCGTCACGGTCCGGCCCCGCACGCCGGCTCCGGGACGTCTCGGCGCTCATCGCCGCGTCGAGCGCACCAGGGGACTCGCGTTCCCGTTCCGGCTCCTGTTCGTGATCGCGGTCGTTGCCCTGTGCGGCGGGGTCCTGTTCGCCGCCACCGGCGGCGTCGGCAAGGTCGCGGCCGCGGTCGGCTCGACGTTCAGCGGGTTCTTCGCGGACCTGACGGCGACCCCGGCGCCGTCGGCGCCGCCGTCACTCCTGTCGGATGCGCCGGTCCTCGAGGAGCCGGCCGAGCCCTACACGAACCAGCCGACGGTCGACCTGGTCGGGTCCGTCCCGGCCAGCCTGGTGGGCAGCGCGAATGTCAGCATCCGTGTCTACGTCGCGCTGGGAGATCAGCCGCCCGGTGTCGTCAGCGAGGTGCCCGTCGGGCGCACGCCCCGGTTCATCGTCCCGGGCATCACCCTGATCGAGGGCTCCAACGCCTTCAGCGCCAGGATCGTAGGACCGTCCGGCCTGTCCGAACCGTCGCCGGTCGTGACCTACATCCTGGATTCGGCAAAGCCGAAGATCAAGCTCTCCTCTCCGAAGAACGGAGCCGTCGTCAACGCGAAGACGGTCCAGCTCGTCGGTCAGACCCAGCCACGAAGCGCGCTCCAGGCCCGCAACGTCTCGACCAAGGCCGTCGTCTCCGGTGCGGCGGACGCCAACGGCAACTTCTCGATCATCCTGCCGATCGGAACGGGAAAGAACGACATCGCGATCACGGCGACCGATCCTGCCGGCAACGCGAACCAGCTGACCCTCGCGGTGCAAAAGGGTGCCGGCGTCCTCGCCGCAACGCTGTCCGTGTCGGCTGGTCGGATCCGCCTCTCGGCTCTGCCCGAGCCCATCACGTTGACGGTCGTCGTGAAGGACCCCGACGGCCTCCCTCTCAAAGGCGCAAGAGTGACGTTCTCCCTTGCGGTCAAGGACATCAGCGCGGTCACCTCGACGACGTTCGAATCGGGGAGCGACGGAGTGGTCAGGTGGACAACGCAGATTCCACTCGGTGCGACGGTCGGCCAGGCGAAGGCGGCCGTCGTCGTCAAGACGACCGACTACGGCGAGACGACCGACCTGGCGGTCTTCATGATCGTGAAGTAGCGCCGGGCGTCGACAGGGCGGCCGCGCGCAGCTACCATCGCACAATGCCATTGTGGCGCTGCCCGCATTGCGGCACCCCGCAGGCCGAGACGGCCCGCTGCTGGGTCTGCCGCCGCTCCTCCACCAGCTGCGGGACGTGCCGCAACTTCCGTGCCTCCATCGCCGCGAACGTCGGGTACTGCGCGCTCGACCGCGGGCGCCTGCCGCTGCGTGGCGACGAGATCCGGGCATGCTGGGAGGAGGCCCCGGCCGCGGCCCTCGCTTCCGCCGACCCGGACCCGGGCACGGCACTTTGGCTCGAGGGCGAGGCCTGACCTAGACGGCCGGGCTGGCTGACTCGGTCGGCGTAAGCGATGGCGTCGGGGTCGGCGGCACCGGGGTCGGCGTCGGCGGCACCGGGGTCGGCGTCGGCGGCACCGGGGTCGGTGTCGGCGCCGGGGTCGGGGTCGGGGTCGGCGTCGGGGTCGGGGTCGGCGAGGGACTTGGTGAGGGCTCCGGCCCCTTCGAGATCTCGTAGTTGACCGGTGAGCCCTTGTTCATCTGGAGCCCGGGCAGCGGTTCCTGGCTGACGATCTGGCCGGCAGGCACGACCGGGTCGAAGACCTCCGTGACCGTGCCCGGGGTGAGGCCCGCGACAAAGAGCAGCTGGAACGCCTCCGCGTTCGTCCTGCGGAGGAGATCCGGGACGGCGACGGTCTCGACGCCGACGGCGACGGTGAGGTCGACGGTATCGCCCTCCGACACCTCCGTGCCGGCCTGCGGGTCCTGGGCGAGGACGGTGTCGACGGGCTTCGTCGCGTCGACCTCCGACGCCTTCCGGACGACCTCGATGCCCTTCTGGGTGGCGAGGTCCTGGGCGGCGGTGAAGGTCATCCCGACGAAGTTCGGGACGGGGACCGTCGCGGTCGGCGTCTCGCCCCCGCCCGCGGACAGCAGGCGGAAGACCAGGAAGCCGGCGAGAGCGAGGATCGCGATCGCGATGATGCCGGCGATCCAGACCATCGGGCTGGTCCGCTGTTCCTCATCCTCGTCGAGCTCTCCGACCTCGCGCCCCGCGTACGGGGCCGGTCGGGCCTGGCGCATGGGGGGCCGGCCGGTCCCGGCGTAGCGCTCCGCACGGCGTCCGGCATATGCGTCGGGAGCGTACGGGACCGCGGCCGGGTTCGGCCGCGCCGTCGCCGCCATTGCTCCTGCGGCCCCGACCACCGTCGCGCCACCAAGTGCCCCGAGTCCGGGGATCGGCGCGCCCGACAGGAAGGCCTCGAGCGCGGCCGCGAGACTGCCGGCCGACGGCCAGCGGTCCTCGGGTTCGAGCGCGAGCGCCTTCTGCGTGATCGCCGCCAGCTCGGGCGGAATGCCGGCGTGCTTCCTGGCCGGATCGGGCACCGGGCCCGAGAGCCGGGCAAGCGCCACGGAGGCGGCAGTGTCGCCTTCCCACGGCCGTTGTCCCGTGAGGAGCTCGTAGAGGACGATCCCGAGCGAGAAGATGTCCGAGGTCGCGGTCGCCTGCTCGCCGCGGGCCTGTTCCGGGCTGAAGTAGTGGACGGACCCGAGGGTCGTCCCGGGAAGCGTCATCTGGGCCTCGGCGACGGCCCGGGCGATCCCGAAGTCGGTGACCTTCACCCGCCCATCGCGACTGATGAGGATGTTCCCGGGCTTCACGTCCCGGTGGACGATCCCGTTGAAGTGCGCCACCTGGAGCGCCCGCGCCGTCTCCGCCGCGATCCGCGCGGCCTGGCGGGGCGGCAGTGCCCCGGACCGCCGGATGATCGAGGCAAGATCCTCGCCTTCCACGACCTCCATGACGATGAACGGGCCGGCCGCGTCCTGGCCGTAGTCGAAGACCGAGACGATGTTGGGATGGTTCAGCGAGGCCGCGTTCGTCGCTTCCTGGCGGAATCGCGAGCCGAAGTCGGGGTCTCGCCCGTACTCCGGGCGGAGGAGCTTGACGGCGACGTCCCGATCGAGCTGGCTGTCGTGGGCGCGGTAGATCGTCGCCATGCCGCCCTGTCCGAGCAGCTCGACCAGCCGATACCGGCCGCCGAGCACCGTCCCGAGCTCAGCCACGCTTGTCCTCCGATGTGCCGCCCTCTACCGGCCGCATTGCCGCCGGAACGGCGATGCCCGCGGTGGATCGTAGCGTACGACGGTCGGCGCGGGCGCCGGGCGACGGGGCGGAGGCGCGAACCTACAGCTCGAGCTGCTGGAGATATGCCCGGAACTCGGCGGCGATCTCCGGCCGCTGGAGGGCAAGCTCGACCGACGCCTTCAGCCAGCCCATCGTCGTGCCCGCGTCGTAACGCGTGCCCTCGAACTCGTAGCCGTAGACCGCCTGCTCCTGCATGAGCGCCTCGAGCGCGTCCGTCAGCTGGATCTCGCCGCCGGCGCCCTTCGGGGTCTGCTCGAGCTTGTCGAAGATCTTGGGCGTGAGGATGTAGCGACCCACGATCGCCAGGTTCGACGGTGCCTCAGCCGGCAACGGCTTCTCGACGAGCCTCGACACCTTGTACAGGCGGCCGTGGTTGAGGGTCCCCTCGACCGGCTCGCCGGCGATGACGCCGTAGCGGTTGGTCTCCTCGTTCGGCACCTCCATGACGGCGACGATCGACGAGTGGGTCTGGGTGTAGGCGTGGACGAGCTGGCCGATGCAGGGCCGGTCGCCGACGATGACGTCATCGGACAGGATCACCGCGAAGGGCTCATTGCCCACAAGGTCCTTGGCCATCAGCACGGCGTGCCCGAGGCCGAGTTGTTCCTTCTGTCGGACGTAGGCGACCTGGGCCAGGTCGGAGATGTGCCGGATCTGGCGGAGCATCTCGATGTCGCCCTTCTCCTCGAGCAGGTGCTCGAGTTCGTACGACATGTCGAAGTGGTCCTCGATCGCCCGCTTCTGGCTCGAGGTCACGATGATGACCTGTTCGATGCCCGCTGCGACCGCCTCCTCGACGGCGTACTGGATCACCGGCTTGTCGACGAGGGGCAGCATCTCCTTCGGCTGAGCCTTCGTCGCCGGCAGGAAGCGTGTGCCCCAACCGGCGGCGGGGAAGACGGCTTTACGGACGCGCATCGAACCTCGGAAGGCGGGTTGAGTCGGTCGGTCGAGTATACGACGCGGCCCCGGCGGCCCCGTTCGCACCGGCCTCGATCCCCATGCCACGGGCACGACAGTCGCGGGCAAAACGCCGTACGGCCGTGCTGAATGCCTCCGGGCGATCGATGTTCGTCAGGTGCGTGGCCCACGGGATGATCGCCGCCCGGCCGTCGGCTGCGACATCGAGGAACGACCGCTGCGACAGGCGGAAGATCACGTCGAACTCGCCGTTGAGGATGAGGGTCGGTCCGCCGAAGCGCGCGAGCCGTTGACGGAAGCGCTCGCCGACGAGGGCCCGGACGGCCACGGCGCCACCCCGGAAGTGAAAGCCGCCGGCGATGATCGGCTCGGCGATCGCCGGCCTGTACCGCCATCGGAAGAACCAGGCGTTGAGCCGGCGGAGCCAGCTCTCGTCGATCGTGTCGAAGATCCAGCCCAGCGCCCGGAAGGCGATTGCTCGCGGCCCGATCGGCTCGGCGCTCGCTCCGGCGAGAACGAGGCCGGCGACCCGCTCCGGCCAGCGGGCGGCGACGTCCATGGCGACGTAGCCGCCGAGCGACAGCCCGACGATGATCGCCGGGCCGCCCGCCTCGGCCGCGATCGTCTGCGCGACGGCCTCGGCCGCCCCGGCGAGCGTGAATCGACGGTCCGCGGCGACGCCGTGCCCGAGCAGGTCCGGTGTCAGGCAGCGGAACTCGCTCTCGAGCGATGCGACCTGGATCGCCCACTGCGCGCCCGTCAGCCGCGTGCCGTGGAGGAAGACGATCGCGGGGGCGCGACCGGGCGGGACCGCATCGGTTCCATTGAGGGCCGGATCAGCCCCGGCCCGTCCCGGGCGGGTCGATGCCGCCGGTGGCACGATCAGTCGTGTCCCGAGACGAGCTTGCGCTCGACGGCGTACAGCGCCGCCTGCGTCCGGCTCGCGAGCCCGAGCTTGCCGAGGATGTTGCTCACGTGCGTTCGGGCGGTGCGCTCGGTGATTCCGAGCTCCGTCGCGATCTCCTTGTTGCTTCGGCCGCGCCCGACGAGGGACAGGACCTCGAGCTCTCGCTCGGTGAGCGGCTCGACCGCCGGGTCGCTGGATCGGGTCCGGATGCCCTTGGCCAGGATCCTCGCGGCGGCCGGGTCGAGGTGGACCTCGTCGTTGTGGGCGGCGCGGATCGCCGCGGCAACGTCGTCCGCCTCCGCGTCCTTCAGGATGAAGCCGCTCGCCCCTGCCTCCAGCGCGGCGATCACCTTCTCCTCCTCGATGAAGCTCGTCAGCGCGACGACCTGGACGCCCGGCTGAGCGGCCTTGATCCGCTCGATCGCAGCGATGCCGTCGAGCTGCGGCATGACCAGATCCATGAGGACGACGTCCGGGCTCAGCTGCGCGGCGAGCTCGACACCGGTGAGTCCGTTGTCGGCCTCGCCGACGACTTCGATGTCGTCGAGCAGCTCGAGGTAGCCACGAAGGCCGCGCCTGACGACCCCGTGGTCGTCGACGAGGAGGACCCGGATCACGATTGCTCCCTCCGGCATCGGTTGTCCACCATCATGATCGTTCCACCGCGGTCGGGATCGGGGCCGTGGCGCGCCCCGTGGGCGGAACGCTCGGCGCCGAGAGCTGCACCAGGATCGCCGCACCGAGGATCGCCAGGCCGCCGAGCGCCTGGATCGGCGCAACCCGCTCGTCGAGCAGCGCCGCCGCCAGCGTGACGCCGACGACCGGTTCGAACAGCATGAGAATCCCCGTCCGCGTGCCGCCGATCGTCCTGATCCCGGTGAGGAAGAGGAGCCCGGGGATCCCGGCCCCGAGAACACCGGCAACGACCGCGATCGACAGGGCCGTCTGCGACTGGAACGGCCGGACGAGGCCCGCGGCGTCGCCGGTCACGGTCGCGAGAACGACACACGCGACGAGCGTGGCGGCCAGGATCCAGCTCATCACCTGCTCGGTCGGCAGCGACGGATAGCCGGCCCGGCTGATCGTGACGAAGGTCGTCTGGCTGAGCGCGGCGAGTAGCGCCAAGCCGATTCCGAGGGGATCGACCCTGACGCCGGCCGCCGGGTCCAGCCCGCCGGCGACGACGAGGACCATGCCGCCCAGTGCGGCGACCAGCGCCGTCACCCGGACGGCGTCGAGCCGCTCGTGGCCGCGGACCGCCGCGACGACGGCGACCAGCGCCGGGTACGTGTAGAACGCGAGCAGGACGATCGCGATCGTCGATCGTTCGAAGGCGAAGAACATCGAGACGTTGAGGACGAGGCCCATCAGTGCGGCGACCGCGAGCACCGATCGCTCCCTGACCGGAAGCCGCCATGGGACGACGAGGGCGCGGCCGCGGCGGATCCACCACCAGGCGTAGATGGCCACGACGAGCGTTCCGAAGGCGGCCCGCCAGGCAACGAATGAGATGGGCCCCAGACCCGTGTCGTAGGCGAAGCGTGCGAGCGGACCGAGCAGTCCGAAGCCGGTCGCCGCCGCAACGACGGTCAGGGAGCCGACCAGCAAGGAGCGCTCACGCACCCCGGCATGGTACGGGCCGGACCGGCGCGGCGGAGAGGCCAACTGGGCCGTCAGGCCTCGCCGAGTCGGCCCTCCGGTGCGTCGCCGTCGGTCGCCGCGAGCCCGTGCTCGTGCCGGACCGGCCGGAGGCGAATGTGGGTGAACGGGATTCGGATCTCGCGGAACGTCTCGACCGACACCAGGAAGCCGGCAAACAGGAAGACGACGCCGAGGAACTTGCCGATCTGGAACAACTCGGTCGAGCCGAACCGGTTGAGCGAATCGGTGATGGCGGGGATGAACGCGCCGACCGCGATGAGCAGCGTCGCCGGCACACGGCTGTTGAGCCGGCCGGCGACCAGGGCGCGGAGTGTGCCGGGCAACGACGCGACGAAGTTCACCGCGATCGCCACGGGCGCGATGAAGAGGTTGAAGAGGAACTGGTCGCCGGGCTGGTTGGGGTCGAGCGAGTACGGCAGGACCCGGCGCTTCGGCATGAAGACGTAGGTCGAGAAGATCGCGCCGAGGACGAGCGCGAAGGAGCCGGTGATGTTCAGGAACGGCGTGAGGAGCCGGAGCCGGCCCGGAAGGAGTGTCGCGATCGGCTGCCCGGTCTGCGGATCGAGGATGAACCCGGGTGCCGGCAGGACGGTCGTCAGCATCAGCCCGATCGACAGGGCGGTCGCTCCGACGACGGCGCCGGCCGCGAGGATCGGCCAGCGATCGTTCTGGAAGTAGGTCTCGATCGCGACGGCCAGGGCGAGCACGCCGGCGGCGATGAAGTAGAGCAGGGGCAGCGTCCCGGCGCCCTCGTATTCCGGCTTGTTGCGGACGAGGAACGTGAAGAGCCCGGCGAGGAACAGGCAGAGGGCGAACGAGTAGCCGAATCGCGTCCGGCCGAGGAGGTACGCCGTGCCGAGGCCGAGCCAGCCGGCGGTCCAGACCGCGCCCGTGAGGTACCAGGTTCGGTAGAGGGCCTCGTTCCAGCCGCTTGCCGCCGCGATCGCCTCGCAGCCCGCGGCGATCCCGTAGAAGAGCATCCCGACGGCCCAGATGAGCTGGAAGCCGCGCCGTCGCTCCTGCCACTGGTCCAGGAGGGCGACGGCGAAGACCAGCGCGAAGAGGGATGTCGCCGCGGGCAGGGCAGCCGACGCGGTCATGAAGCTGTCACCCGGCCGCCTCCTGGTGGGCGGCGATCAACCGGACGAGGAGCCGGTCGAGCAGCGCGGAGGCCTCCTCGAAGAGCGCGCTGATCCGCTCCGCGTCGAGGGCTCGCCGGCGAGCGATCGCCCCCAGCTCCGACAGGAATGGACGCCGGGCCGCCACGAACAGCCCGACCGACTCGGTCAGGCTGAGGCCGCCGGCCGCCAGGCGATGGGCGAGATCGTCGGTGAGGGTGGCGGCCGTCGATTCGGCGGCCGCCCGCGCACGGGACTCGTCGGCGTCGAGGTAGGCGACGAGCGATGCGACGAGCGCGCGCCCATCGCTCCGGAACGCCTCGCGCTCTGCGACCGGGACGGCGCCCTTCGCCCCGCCGTCGCGCGGCTCCGCCAGGTAGCTCCGCCGGTACGCGCGCGATAGCCGATCCGGGGTGGCGCCGAGGCTGGAGATCGGCCTCGCCACCGCCACGGGCGACCGCGTCGCGAGGAGTCGCTCGAGCTCGCGGCGGTCGAATCGACGGTGGCCGCCTGGGCTGATGAATGCGCTGATCCGACCCTCGTCCGCCCAGCGCCTCAGCGTGTCGGGGTGGATGCCGAGCAGGCGACTCGCGGGGCCCAGCGACAGCCGGCCCGATTTCGGCTTGTTGGCGGTTCCGGACACGACGATGACGACCTCGCGGGCCTTGAAATCTGGGTGAATCTAGGTATGTCGCGCGGAGACTCGGTCAGCGCAGGATACGGAGCGCCCCGGGCGTCGTCAACCGACTGCGTTCGCGCCGCGCCCGAGACCGGTCAGGCAGGCACCAGCTCGTGGGCGTCGCGGTGGATTCCGTCGCACAGGCCCCACCGAACCGCATTGCCGTCGGCTGTCGGCACCGGGATCGGACGCATGATCTCGCGGACGACTCCCAGGCGGCAGAAGAGGTAGCCCCGCGCGGCCATCCAGCCGCGAACACAGGCCTCGTCCGCGTGGAACTGGAAGGGACCGGGATTGATCGCGGGCTGGTCCGTCCAGTCGGCCGGCTTCTCCGGGGCGACGATGTCGAGGATGTTGATCCGCCACGGCGTGCCGTCGATCACCCCGAGGCAGCCGTCGCAGCGTTTCGCGACGTTGTCCTCCACGATCGTCGTGATCCGGACGCCCACGATCTCCATCGGCCGGATGGTAGCAGGGGTCCCGGCGATGTCGTCGGGCCCGGCGGGTACCAGGACGTGCTGGACCTTTGGGCGAGGTCCCCGACACGAGCCGACGTTCACGATCAGGCCATGAGCATCGACAAAGCGGGGCGGCACGAGCAGGGCGTTGCCCTGGTGGCACTGATCCTCGTCCTCGCGCTCATCGGCATCCTCGCAGCCGCTTCATTGAGCGGCGTTGTTGCGCCGGCGAGCCTGTCGCCGGCCGCTTCCGGCACGTCGGTCCCGACCGTCGCCCCTCTCGCCGACGTCGTCGGCACTGCGAGTACAACCGGCTGCGTCGAGGAGCTGCGCATTGTTCAGACCGCCATGGACGTCATGATGGCGGCGAACAACCTCACGGCGGTGACTGCCCGGACGGTTGCGACAAACACCTTCAATGCCCTGCCTGCTGGGGCCGGAGCGCGGCCCTTGTCGCCGGACTACCTGCGGCAGAACAGCACAAGAGGCTCCTACACCTGGACGGCCACCGGGCTCGTGTCCGCCGCGCCAACCGGCGGCTGCAGCTGAGCCCGGCCGGCGTCGTTGACGACCCCGGCGCAGCCCTTTTCTGAGGGACAGCGGGAGTGCCCCCAAGGGGATTCGAACCCCTGATCTCCACCTTGAAAGGGTGGCGTCCTAGGCCTCTAGACGATGGGGGCGGAGGGCGTCGGCGAGTGTATCAGAGGGTCTCGGCGCACCCGAGTTGCCTTCTAGTCCCCTGGCGACTGATATCGACGTCAGAGGCCAGAATCGTCCGCCGCGCCGGGCTTCGCTGAGCGTGAGGCGGGCGCCATTGACAGCCCATGACGTGGTTTCAGTGCCATCGGCGTCCATACGAGTCGCCATGAGACTGTAACGAACGATGGGCCCGCGCGGCCAGGGGGCTGGGGCCAGGCGCGGCCAGGGGCCTGGGGATGGGCGCGGCCAGAGGCCTGGGACGAGGGACGCCCCTCAGGCCGGCGGGGCGCTGACCAACCCCAGGATGATCGCGATCGCGAAGCAGCCGGCGGCCGCGAGGCAGGCGAAACCGCCAAGCAGGGCATGACCGATGGCCCGTCCGTCGCGACCTTGCACTCCTGATCGCCAGGTCGCGATCAGGCCCGTGGCGGCAACGCCGACGAACACGATGCCCAACACCACGGCACCCGACGCGAGCATCGGGATCTGGCTGGCATCGCGGACGGTGATCGCGTACAGCAGGTACAGGAGGGAGCCGATGAGCGCGACCACCAGCAGGATCGCGGTCGGGGTGATCGTGATCGGACCGATCCGCGGTGGCGTCGGTTCCGTGCGGCGGCGCACCGCCTGGCGGGGGTATGCCTGGCGTCGTCGGTCGGTCATCAGGGCCGAGCGTAGCAGGGCGGCTAGAATCGGGCGACTGCAGGGGGAGTCTCATGCGCATCGCCCAACTCGCTCCGACATACGAACGCGTGCCGCCGGCCGCGTACGGTGGGACCGAGCACATCGTCCATCTCCTGACCGAGGAGCTCGTCCGTCGCGGACACGAGGTGACCCTGTTCGCGAGCGGCGACTCCGAGACCGCTGCCCGCCTTCGCAGCGTGACGCCGCAGCCCGTCCGGTACGGGGACGCGTCCGACGGCCTCCGCCATGCCGAGTACCTCCAGCTCGCGAACGCCCAGGCCTGTTTCGTCGAGGCCGCCACCGGAGCCTTCGACATCGTCCACAACCATGCCGGCGTGGAAGGCCTCGCCCTCGCCGCGACATCCCGAACGCCGGTCATCACGACGAACCACAATCCCTTCGTCCCGCAGGTCCAGACGATCTGGGACGCCTATCCGTGGGCCCACCACGCACTCTCGCGGGCGAGCGCGGAGACCTTTCCGAGTCGCGGGGCGCTGACGCCGATCCACCACGGGATCGATGTCGCGAGCTATCGGTTCGGTGAGCGGCCGGAGGGCTACCTGCTGTTCCTCGGCCGCTTCTCGCCGGAGAAGGGCGCGGCCCGCGCGATTGCCGCCGCCACCGCGGCCGGTCGAACCCTTGTTCTGGCCGGAAAGGTCGATGCCGCCGACACGGCCCACTTCGAGACGGAGATCGAGCCCCACATCGACGGCGACCGGATCCGCTACGTCGGCGAGGCCGATCAGGCGGCGAAGCGCCACCTCCTCGCCGGAGCCGACGCCGTCCTCTTCCCGATCGAGTGGGATGAGCCGTTCGGCCTCGTCATGATCGAGTCGCTGGCGTCGGGGACGCCGGTCATCGGCCTTCGCCGGGCCAGCGTGCCCGAGGTCGTCGAGGACGGGGTCACCGGCTTCGTCGTCGACGACGGGGACGGGTTGGTCGAGGCGATCGGCCGGATCGGCGAGATCGATCGGCGGGTCTGCCGGGCGCACGCGGAGGCGAGGTTCAACGTCGAGCGGATGGTCGACGATTACGAGCGCCACTACGACACCGTTCTCCAGATGGCGATCGCCATCCGCTGAGGGGGAGCCCTCTAGCCCCCCGACCCGTCGCGGCTGCGGTGGAAGAGGGCGACGTTGTACGAGAGGCGGGGCCGCTTGAGGCCGTCGGCGATCGCAGTTCCGGCCTCGCCGAATGCGGCCCGGATGAAGTCCTGGGCGCCGTCGAGCGTCTCGAACGTCCAGAAGCAGTGGATCACCCGGACCCGGAACCCGGCCCTCAGGAACGGACCGTCGCGTCGACTCCACTCGCGGTGCTCCGGCTGGTCCCCGCGCAGGAGGGCGATATCGTCACGACCGTAGTCGTGGATGACGAGCAGCCGGCCGTCGGGCCGCAGCACCCGCTCCGCCTCTGCCAGCTCATGCAGCTCGACGCCGCGGAACGCCGACCAGGAGGCGACGATCGCATCTGCCGACGCGTCCGGGAGCGGCCAGACCGCGCCGTCGTCTGTGGGGAGCGGATCGACCGGCACAAGGCGAGCGCCGAGGGCCGCGAGCCGTCGCGATTCGGCCTCGCCCCCGCCGACGAGCACCACGTCCCGGCCGGCGAGGGGCCCGAGCGCATCGAGGGCTCGCGGGATCTTGCCCTCCACGTCGATGGCGCGGCCAAGCGTCGTCGCGAGGCGAGGATCCAGCGGGAATGGCAGATCTGCCACGGCCCGGGGAGTATACGGCGCGTTGACTAACCGAACGGTCGAACAGACCGTATGACGCGACGCGACGTCGGCGGCATGACGCGCAGCCGCGGCCATGGCACGATCGCGGTGCATGCTGAAACCGATCCGCGAGATGCCCGGGGGCATCCGGCTGTTCCTCGTCTACGCCGCCGCGATCCTTGCCGGGATCGGCATCTCCCTTCGATTCGTCGTCGACCTCGCCATCAACGCCCCGCTGAGCGGGCCGGGGGTTGTGGTCATGATCCTGCTCGCCTACACGGTGTTCACGACGACCCTCGTGCTGCAGCGCAAGGAGGCGAGCCGCGGATTTGCGCTTGGCCTGGCGAGCCTGACCATCCCGCTCGTGCCGTACCTGCTGGCCGTCGGGCTGGTCGTCCATGCGCTGATCGCCGGCGCATTCGCAGGGCTCCTGTTCCGGGGCCTGCTCCGGCCGGAAGTGAGGACGTACCTGAGCGAGCCGTGACGCGCCGGGCACGACGCCGCCACTGACGGTACCCTCTGCGCAGCGCGCTCCGGCCGATCGCCGGTCCGACGCAGGCGCGCGTGTTCTCCATCGAGCGACCGTCACAGACGAGGCACGACCGAACCGTGAGCAAGGAGTCACGCCGGGCCGCGAGGAACGCGGCTCGCGCAGCAACCACCAGGCCCGACGGCACACGGCAGTCCAGTACGGGACCGTCCGGGGCTGACCGAGCCGGCCGCCGCGAACACGTTCGCCGGTATGACCAGCCATCGTTCGTCGAGCGCTATCGGAGCGTCATCATCGGGGCAGCGGTCGTCCTCGTCGCCGCGCTGGTCGTCGGTCTGGTGGTCGTCCAGTCCACGGCGGCAGCCTTCACCTGCTCAATCGAATTTGATCCGGCGCCGACGGCCTCGCCGGCGGCCGGTGCAACCCCGAGGCTCGGGTACGCCCAGGACAACATGGGTGCGCTCCACTCCGTCGACAAGCCCCAGAAGTACACGTTCTGTCCGCCGGCGTCGGGCAACCACTACAACGCCGCGGGTCTCGGTCCGATCACCCCGCGGGTCTACAAGCCGACGGACAACGTCGGCCCGCCGAACTGGGTCCACAACCTCGAGCACGGCGGGCTCGTCGTTCTCTATCGCGGAGACAGCCCCGGCGCAACGGACGCCGGCCTCCAGGCCTTCCGGACGTTCTTCGACGCGTTCCCGCCCAGCCCGATCTGCCAGCTGCCCGCGGGCCAAGTCTCGCCGGTCATCGCCAGGTTCGACGACATGAAATGGCCGTACGCGGCCGTCGTCTGGAACCGGGTGCTGCCGCTCACGGAGTGGGATCCGGCACTCGTCCTCCAGTTCTACGCGACCGAGTCCGAGCGGCTCGACGCGGATGGCGCCTTCGTGTCGCCGCCCGAGCCCCAGTGCGCGGCCCCGTCCCAGAGCGCGGCGCCGAGCGAGTCGGTGGCGCCGAGCGAGTCGGTGGCGCCGAGCGAGAGCCCCGCCTCGCCGGCGGCATCCCCGTCCGCCTCGTCGAGCGCCGTCGCCCCGGTCGCCCCCAGCGCCAGCCCAAGCGCCAGCCCGAGCTGAGTACCGCATCGTGCGCCTCTACGCGTTCCGCGACGTACGCGGCGCGGTTGGACGTGGACCCGCCGGGATCGACGTCCCCGGCGTGGCATTCGGCGAGCAGCGGCCGGATGGCACCGTGGCCGTGCCGGGCGGGCTCGTCCGGCCCGCCGAGGAGTTGACGCCCGCCCCCGCGGTTGGGCCGCCCGGCAAGATCGTGTGCGTCGGGTTGAACTATCGCGACCACGTGGCGGAGGGTGCCGGTCGCGAGGTTCCCGCCTGGCCGCTGCTCTTCGCCAAGTTCGCCAACACGGTGATCGCGGACGGCGACCGGATCGTCCGGCCCGAGGGGACGCACGCTCTCGACCTGGAGGTCGAGCTGGGGGTGGTCGTCGGCCGGCGGGCCCAGCGCGTCTCGGTCGCGGATGCGATGTCGCATGTCGCCGGCTACGTCGTCGTCAACGACGTCTCGGCCCGTGACTGGCAGGGCAACAAGGTCGCGCTCCGCGAGGGCGAGAAGGGCGATGGCCAGTGGCTGCGCGCCAAGGGAAGCGACACGTTTCTCCCGATCGGGCCCGTGTTCGTGAGCGGGGACGAGCTCGACCCGGCGGCCGGCCTGCGCCTGCGGAGCTGGCGGACCCCGGCGTCGGGTCCGGCGGCCGGCCAGCCCCAGCCCATGCAGGACGGGACGACGACGGACCTGATCTTCCCCGTCCCGGAGCTGATCGCGTTCATCAGCCGGTTCATCACGCTGGACCCAGGCGACCTCATCGCGACCGGCACGCCGGCGGGAGTCGGGGTCTTCCGCGACCCGCCGGTCTTCCTCGAGCCGGGCGATCGCGTCCGCTGCGAGATCGAGGGGATCGGCTCGGTCGAGAACCCCGTCGTGGACTGGACCGAGGCGCTCGGTGGGGCAGACTAACGGCATGCGCGCCCTCGTCAAGACCGCCGCCGGGCCGGGCCTCGAGCTGCGCGACGTTCCCGAACCGGACCTGGGCATCAACGATGTCCGGATCCGCGTCCACAAGACCGGCATCTGCGGCACGGACCTCCACATCGAGTCGTGGGATCCGTGGGCGGCGCGGACGATCACGCCGCCGCTCATCGTCGGCCACGAGTTCGTCGGCGAGATCGTGGAAGTCGGCAGCAACGTCAGCGATTTCCATCCCGGCGACATCGTCAGCGGCGAGGGCCACGTCGTCTGCGGTCGCTGCCGCCATTGCCTCGCGGGTCGCCGGAACCTGTGCGCCAAGTCCATCGGGCTGGGCGTCGGGCGCGACGGGGCATTCGCCGAGCAGGTCGTGCTGCCGATGACGAACGTCTGGCACCACTGGCCCGGCATCGACGAGGAGGTCGCCGCGATCTTCGACCCGTTCGGGAATGCCGTCCACACGGCCCTCGCGTTCCCGGTCCTCGGCGAGGACGTCCTGGTCGTGGGCGCCGGCCCGATCGGGTTGATGGCTACCGCCGTCGTCCGCCATGCGGGCGCCCGGCACGTCGTCGTCACCGAACCGAACGCCTTCCGCCGAGAGCTCGCGACGGCGATGGGCGCGACCGTCGTCGTCGATCCGGGCGAGCGCTCCCTGGCGGACGTCCAGGTGGAGCTGGGGATGGTCGAGGGGTTCGACGTGGCGCTGGAGATGTCCGGCAACGCGGACGCGCTGCGTGACGCGATCGCCAACATGGCCCATGGCGGCGGCGTCGCGATCCTCGGCATCCCGTCCGAGGCGGTCGCTCTCGACTTCAACGAGATCATCTTCAAGATGCTCACGTCTGCGGGGCATCTACGGCCGCGAGATGTACGAGACGTGGTACAAGATGACGGTGATGCTCCAGTCGGGCCTCGACATCAGGCCCGCAATCACCCATCGATTCTCGTTCCGCGACCACGCGGCGGCGTTCGCGGCCGCTCGCTCGCGTGACGCGGGCAAGGTGATCATGGACTGGCGACAGTGAGCATCCGATCCGATCCCCTCGCCTTCCTCGGTGACGAGCTCGAGGACCTCCGTTCCCGCCACCTCTATCGGCCGCTGCGGGTCATGTCGTCGGCCCAGGGTCCCGTCGTCTCGGTCGACGGCGAACGGCTCATCAGCCTGTCGTCAAATGACTACCTGGGCCTGACCCACCATCCGCGCCTGCGCGAGGCGGCGCTGGCGGCCGTCCGGGACTTCGGCGTGGGATCGGGGGCCGTCCGGACGATTGCCGGGACGATGGAGCTCCACGAGGCGCTCGAGCGGGAGCTGGCGGCGTTCAAGGGGACCGAGGCGGTCCTGACCTTCCAGAGCGGCTTCACGGCGAACACCGGGGTGATCCCGACGATCACCGGCGAGCAGGACCTCATCGTCTCGGACGCGCTCAACCACGCGTCGATCATCGACGGGATGCGGCTGTCGAAGGCGCCGCGCAAGGTCTACCCACATGGTGACACCGGTGCACTCCGCGAGATCCTTCGCGAAGCCCGCGAGGTGGGCCGCGAGGGAACTGGCCTCCCGTATCGGCTCATCCTCGTCGTGACGGACGGCGTGTTCAGCATGGACGGCGACATCGCGCCACTGCCGGCCATCGTCGAGGCCGCGGAGGAATTCGATGCCGCGGTCTTCGTCGACGACGCTCACGCCTCCGGGGTGCTCGGCCGGAACGGCCGCGGCAGCGTGGACCACTTCGGCCTCCACGGCCGCGTCGCGATCCAGGTCGGGACGCTGTCGAAGGCGGTCGGTGTCCTCGGCGGGTACGTCGCCGGATCGCAGGACCTGCGCGACATCCTCGTCCAGCGCGCGCGTCCATTCCTCTTCTCGACCTCGCACCCGCCGGCCGTCGTGGCTGCATGCCGGGCGGCGCTCGAGGTGATGGTCGAGGAGCCCGAGCTCGTCGAGCGGTTGTGGGCCAACACCCGCCGGTTCAAGGGCGAGCTGGCCCGCCTCGGCTTCGACATCGGCGTGTCGGAGACCCCGATCACTCCGGTCATGATGGGCGATCCCGACACCGCCGGCCGATTCAGCCAGCGCCTCTTCGAGGAGGGCGTGTTCGCCCAGCCGGTCGTCTTCCCGACCGTGGCCCTCGACAAGGCCCGAATCCGGACAATCGTGACCGCCGCACACGGCGCGGACCAGCTCGACCATGCCCTTGCTGCATTCGCGACGGTCGGCCGCGAGCTGGGCCTCATCGCGGAGTGATCGACACGGAGCAGGCGCAGAACCTGCCGCTCGACAGCCATCTCCATACGAACCTCTCGCCCGACAGCAACGCCCCGATCGACACGTATGCCGCGCAGGCGGTCGAACGCGGCATCGCCGAGCTCGCGATCACCGACCACGTGGACTTCGAGCCCGGGGCGCCTGCGTACGACTTCGTGCCGTTCGCGACGCGTGAGCGGATCGTCCGCGAGGCGGCTGCGCGCTGGGGCCCTCGCGGCGTCTCGATCCGGTTCGGCGCCGAGATCACGTACGACAGGCGGTACGAAACCGCGATCCGCGAGCACCTCGCGCGACACGCGTACGACTACGTGATCGGGAGCGTCCACGTCTACTCGGCCTCGCCGTACCATCCCGCCCGCGTCGGGTCGTGGGTCGCGGGTCGTTCGTTGCCGGAGGTCATGGCGCCGTACTTCGACGAGGTCGGCCGTGCGATCCGATCCGGGATGTTCGACACGATCGGCCATCTGGACTACGTCAAGCGTTACCTCCACCCGCATGTCACGGCCGCCGACCTCGGTGCGGCTCCGGAGCTCTACGAGCCGCTCATCATCGCCCTCGTCGAAGCGGGCGTCGCGCTGGAGGTCAATACGAGCGGCCTCCGCCAGGCGGCACACGAGACGTATCCGTCGGCCGCGGTCGTCGCCCGCTACAGGAGCCTTGGGGGCACCCTGATCACGGCCGGCTCGGATGGGCACTCGGCGGAGACGTTCACGAGCGGGCTCGGCACGGGCTATCGCATTGCGGCCGCTGCCGGGTTCCGCGACCTTGCCTTCCGACGGGGCGGGGCCAGGGTCGTGGTGGCGATGCCGGATCCGGCTGAGACCCGCGTCGAGTCGGACCGCTAGGCCCGGGCGACCGATGACGCCGTTCGGTGGACGGACATGGAGCTGACCGTCCTCGGGGCCGGGCCGGCCTACACGGACCGGCAGGGTGCGACCGGTGCCGCGTACCTCCTCCGCGATCGCGACACGGCCATCCTGCTGGACTTCGGCCAGGGCTCGTTTCCAAGGCTGGCGGCAGAGATCGAGCCGAGCACCCTGGATGCCGTGGTCATCAGCCACCTCCATCCGGATCACTTCATCGATCTCGTGCCACTCAGGCATTACCTCCGCTACGAGTTCGCGCCCGGGCGCCGCGTCCGCGTCCTCGCCCCGAGCGGGCTGGCCGGCCGGCTCGATGCGCTGCATGCCGAGCCCGGATTCGCGGCCGCGGCGCTCGACGTCGGCGACCTCCACGAAGGGCGCTTCACGATCGGCGACTTCGCCCTGGAGGCACGCCTCGTCACCCATACCGATGAGAGCTACGGGTTCCGGGTTGTCGCCGCCCGGAGCACGCTTCCGGGCCTTGTCTACTCCGGCGACTGCGGGAGGGCCGGCGACCTCGCGCCCCTCATCCGCGCCGGCGACGCCCTGCTCACGGAGGTGTCGTTCGGGGCAGGGACGGTGCCGCCCGGAGCTCTGCATCTCAACGCCGACGTGGTCGGCGACCTGGCGGCCACCAGCGGCGCCGGCCGGGTGCTGCTGACGCATCTCCAGATGGGCAACGACGCGGCCGCCACGATCGAGGCAGTCAGCGCCCGCTTCCCTGGCCCGGTCGAGCTGATGGAGCCCGGGAGCCGCCTGACGATCTGAGGGTCCGGGTCCCCGATCCGGCGGAATGTGGGACGCGCGTGCAGCCGCGGACAGAAAGCGACCGGGGTGCGGACTCCGCACCCCGGTCGAGGCTCTCGGGAACAGCGAGCGTCAGCGCGGGCGGCGAACCCGTGCCGGCTGGGTAAATGTCAGGGCCACGATGATCAGCAGCGCGAGACTCGCGAGCACGATCCGCCAGCCGCCGTCCGACGAGTTCGAGGCGTCGACGATGGCATCGGTCGAGGGCGGGGTCACATGCGGCGTACCCGTGGCTCCCTCGACGCCACCCGACGGTGTCGGCCGTCCGGACTCGACCGGCACTTCCGACCCGGTCGGGGTGGGAGTCGCGCCGACCGGCGTGTTGTCGACGAAGACGACATCGAAGCCGCCCTCACCCTCGGCTGGGTCACAGCCGAGGAGCCCCGTGCTGTCCCACAGGCAGACGAGCGTTGCGTCCAGGTTGAGCTCGATGAGGATCGGGCCGGAGCCGACGAAGCCCGCCGGAACGACGGTTTCGACGATCCAGTACTTGCCGGGGGCCAAGTGGTCGACGTCGAGGATGCCGTCGACGGCCGCCGCCGGTCCGGCGACGAGCGTATCGGTGACCGCGGAGAAGGTGCCGTCGCCGTCGTCCTTGTAGACCGCGAAGGAGGCACCGTTGAGGAACTCGTCGTCATTGAATGTCGACGTGCCCTTGTTGTCGATCTTGAAGATCTCGATCGCGCCCTCGGGCGCGGGGGTCGGCGTGACTTCCGGGGTCGGGGTCACTTCCGGGGTCGGGGTCACTTCCGGGGTCGGGGTCACTTCCGGGGTCGGGGTCACTTCCGGGGTCGGGGTCACTTCCGGGGTCGGGGTCACTTCCGGGGTCGGTGTGACTTCCGGGGTCGGCGTCGCTTCGCCGCAGACATGGTCGCCACCGTTTGCGCCGGAGATCTTGCCGTACGGCGTCGGCACATCCGGGTAGTGCGGCTCGAGCGCGCCGTTGTAGTGCGTATCGCCTGGGAAGAACGTGCCGTTGACGACCGCGTCCGTGTAGAAGTCCGTCTGGCCGAAGCAGTCGGGTGCGGGCGGCTTGATGGTCAGGGTCGCCGACCGGTGGTCGTTGTCGAGCGTGGCCGTGTCGTCCATGACGAAGTGCTCATAGACGCTCCCGGGCCAGGTGCCGCCGCCGGCGTTGTAGGCGACCAGACCGAACGCCCGCGAGCAGTCGGCGGGCAGCTGGATGTCAGCCTTGACCCTGACCGTAACGGTGCTCTGCGGGTAGTCGCTCGGACCGTCGTTGACCTGGACGGTCTGGAACGCGCCGCCATCGACGCTGTACTCGAACAGCTCGTCGCCGCAGTCGGCCTTGGGTGGTGAGGTGGGTGCAGCGGACACCGCAGGCGCGAATGCCGAGACCGCCAGCAGCGAGGCAGCCGCGACCCAGCCGAGCCGTCTGAGAGCGCCGCCTCGGCGCGGGAGTGTGCGTCGAGTATTCATGGTTGGTCCCCGAGTACGCGTGTGGGTGAGTCCATCCCGGGGAATCCCGGGAGCCGTTGCCTACGCGGCTTCGCAATACTGAACGACCGTACTGGTACTCGTCTAGGACTATTTGTACTTATTAGATGACACTCATCTCCACCAGACCGCATTCCGGAGCGCGTTTCGCGGTGCCGAGGGTCAACGGGGGTCCTGGGAGCATGCGCCGGAAGTCCCAGCGGACCGAAGTGAGACTGACGGGGCGTCCCCAGGCAGGGACGCCCCGTCCGGGTCTCGGGGACCCCGATGGGAGGGAGCCGACGTCGCCGGCGCCTGGTCCGGTTGCGCTCGCGGTGACAATTCGCCGCGGCCGCCGGCCGGCAGTGGCGGATCGGCCGGGCGGTTAGCCCGGCCGATCCCGTCGCTGGACTGGCGTCGGAACCGCGGATAGGAACCGGGCATCCGGCACAGGTCCGTCATGGTCGATGGAGGGGAGCAACGTCGCACGGCCCGGCGGGGCGGTGTCCGCCTCGGGCAGGGACGCATCGGTGAATGGTCGGGTCGGCACGATCGGTGGCTCTCTGCATGCGGGCCGTGAGACCGCCCGATCGTACGGCCGCACCCGACGCGGAAGGTACTGGTCGCAACCGCCCGGCTCTCCGCCAGACACCACCGATGTCCCCCTATCGCCACACGGCTTTCTGTTGCTGTCCTGCAACGAGGGCTCGTCCGAGGGTTCGTGACCGCGGCTGTCGCTGGCGGCGCCCGTTCCGAGGCGGCCAGCCGCTACCATTGGGCGCCCATCCCGGACAACCTCAGCGACCGACTCCACGAGGCCGCCAGACGTGACGCCCAGCTCCAGCCGAGAGCCTGCCGCCGCCGATCCGAGCGCGTGCGCGCGCCGCGGTCGAGCGTGCCTGGGAGCGGGCGATCGCGGCCGGGGCGCTTCCCGCCCTGGCGGAGGGCGAGCGGCCCGCCGTCGACATCGAGCGCCCCGCGAACCCCGAGCATGGCGACTTCGCGTCGAATCTCGCGATGCGCCTGGCGCGGCCGTACCGGCGCGCGCCGCTGGAGATCGCGGGTGTCCTCGCCACGGAGATCCGCCGCGAGGCGGAGGCCGGCCCGGGCGACAGCCCCATCGCCACCGTGGAGCCGGCCGCGCCCGGGTTCCTGAACCTCCGGCTGACCGATCGGGCGCTCGAGGAGACGATCGGCCAGGTCCTCGCCGCCCCGGCGACGTGGGGACGCGTCCGCCCGATCCGGCCACGCCGCGTCAACGTCGAATTCGTGTCGGCCAACCCGACGGGGCCGCTGACGATCGGCAACGCCCGCGGGGCGTTCATCGGCGACCTCCTCTGCCGGATCCTCGAGGCAGGCGGCCAGGAGGTCACCCGCGAGTACTACTTCAACGACTCAGGGACGCAGGTCGCGAGCCTCGGTGCGTCGATCCTCGCCGTCCGCCGCGGCGAGCCCGTCCCGGACGAGGGATACCACGGCGCCTACGTCGAGGAGCTGGCGGCGACGCTTCCGGACGACGTCATGGCCGCCGCAGAGGCGCCTGGAGCCGATCCCGCGGACGTCGTCGGACGGTGGGCCGGCGCGCGGGTCCGGGCCGGGATCGAGGCGAGCCTCGGACGACTCGGCGTCCACTTCGACGTCTGGACGAGCGAGGGGTCGCTCCACGCCGAGGGGTGGGTCGATCGGGCGGTCGAGCGGCTGAGGGCGGGCGGGCACGTCTACGAGCAGGACGGCGCGCTGTGGTTCAAGTCGACCGCGTTCGGCGACGACAAGGACAGGGTGATCACCCGATCCGACGGCCGGCCGACCTATTTCGCCGCCGACATCGGCTACGTGACCGAGAAGTTCAGCCGCGGCTTCTCCCACCTGATCTACATCTGGGGCGCCGACCATCACGGGACGGTGGCGCGGGTCCGGAATGCCGCCGCGGCGATGGGCTACGACCCGGACGCGGTCCAGGTTCTCCTCTACTCGTGGGTCCGGTTCGTCCGCGACGGCGTGGAAGTGTCGATGTCGAAGCGCGCCGGCGAGTTCGTCAGCCTCGACGAGCTGCTCGAGGAGGTCGGCGTCGACGCAGCCCGCTGGTCGTTCGCCTCCCGCGCCGCCACGAGTGCGATCGACTTCGACATCGAGCTTGCCAAGAAGCAATCGGCCGAGAACCCGGTCTACTACGTCCAGTACGCCCACGCCCGCGTCGCATCGATCCTGCGAAAGGCGACCGAGGCGGGCCTGTCCCCGTCGGCCGATGTGAGCGGCGCCCTCGCCGGCGCCCCGGAAGGTGCCCTGGCGCGGGTGATCGCGCGGCTGCCGGAGGTCGTCGAGGATGCCGTCTGGGCGGAGGAGACGCACGGCGTGACGGCCTACGCAACCGAGCTTGCGACCCAGTTCCACGCCTTCTACCGCGATGCCAAGGTCGTCGATCCGGACGAGCCGGAACGGTCGGCCAGGCGGCTCGCGCTGTCGGCAGCGGCGAAGACGACGCTCGCAAATGCCCTGGCGCTCCTGGGGATCTCAGCGCCCGAACAGATGTAGCCCGGCGCGGCGTCCTGGCGCCGTGACCCTGCCAGATGTCCGTGACACGGACCTTGGGCGCGAATCAGGCCGGCCAGACCCGGTCTCCAGACCGAATCCACGCCTGGATTGTCCTTCGGCGGTTGACAATCGCCGGGCCCACGCGGACGCCGGGCGCGCCTGTCGTCCCGGAGTCGGCCCAAGGTCGGCGGGGCGGACGTGTGGCTGGAAACCGGGCCGCACGGTCAGGCCCGACGCCGGGCGAGCGCCTCTCAGCCGGCCAGGCCCAGGGCGTTCTCGAGACGGCCGACGAGATCCTCGTCGGAGGCGATGACGACCGTCACCCTCGTCCCATCGACGACGGCCAGGACATCGCCGGAGTCGGCGAGTTGGCCAACAACGAGCCGGGCCTTCGCCTCGAACTCCCTGGCGTCCGCCGCGCCGTCCCACTCGGAGGCGATGGCGATCGCAAACGTTCCGTTCGGACCGTCGAGGATGACCGACCGGTCGCCGCCCCAGCCCGCCGCTGCGGCTTCCGCGTCCGAGGCCACGCCCGTGCCTGCATTGGCGAGCCAGACCTTGAGTTGGAACTCGCCGAACGTGTCCTCCAGTCCGACCGACCAACCGGCACCCATCCGGGCGGCGAGGTCGTCGGGAAGGTCGACCGTGACCGGCGCCTCGTTGCTGGCGTACTTCTCCGGGTGGAGGATCTGCTCGGTCGACGCTGGCGGCCTTCCGAACGCGGCGTTCACGGCCTCCCAGCCACCGGCGAGCTGGAGTCCCTGGGTGAAGGTCAGCCCGGCCGTGTACGGGAAGAGCAGCGATTCCCGCAGGATTGCCGGCAGCTTCTCGAGCTGGCCCGTGACCTTCGGGTCGAGCGACTCGCCGATGAGCTGAAGCAGCTCGGCCTGGGTCAGGTTGTCGAGCTGCCAGAGGGACATCGACAGGGTGGCATCGCCCTCGACGAGCGAGAGGATCGCGGTCGCCCGGTCGCCCTCGCCGGGTGCATCGAGGTGGAGCCCTTTCAGGCCGAAGTTCTGGTCCTGGAGGGCGTGGGTGTACTCATGGGCGAAGGTGGTCTTCTCCGTCGGGCCCAGCGCCCCGGACTTCGAGACCACGTAGAGCTGCTTGTCATCCGGGTTGTAGAGGCCCGCGACCTGGCCGCTCAGCATGCCGATGTACAGCTGCTCCAGCGACGCGTCGCGCGGGAGCAGGCCAAGACCCTTGTAGAAGCGTTCGTTCGCCGTGACGAGATTGGTCGGATTGTCCTTGTGGAAGGAATCCTCGACGTATTTCGCCAGGGCGGCCTCGTCGAGGACCTTCGGGTCGACTGGCGACTTTGCGTCGAGGCCGCGGATTGCGCGGACCTGCTCCTCGATCGCGGCGTACACCGCGGCCGGATCCGGCTGTGCTGTCGGGGACCCGGCCGGCGTTCCGGTCGGGGCGGCGGTCGGGGATCCGGACGGCGCCGAAGACGCCGGCGGGCTGCCGGTCGGGGCCGACGTCCCGCATGCCGCGAGCACGAGGCAAAGCAGCACGGCAAGGCCGGAGGGTGGTCGGCGGGGAATCATCGGCGGGATTGTCGCATGGGTCGCGCGGCCGGGACGAGAGCCCGGAGGTACCAGTTTCTCGCGTGTTGCTTTCTTAATCGGATGGGTCGCCGTCCTTGAATGCAGCGAACCTAGGGTTCGAATCGGACCGAACCCTCTGGGTTCCATCCTCCCTCCCTCCGAGAGGGGGCGCCGATTGGGCAGGCGCCCCCTCTCTTCCTGTGCCAAGACTTCCGGCTGTCGCAGTCGGGGCTGTCGCGCCTGGGCGCGGCGGCGGGGCGTTGATCCGCGGTGCACGGCGCTGTGTCAGAATCGACGCATGGAAGTCATCTGGTACGGGCGGACCTGCATCCGCCTTCGCGGCAAGGACGCGGTCGTCGTGGCGGATCCGTACCAGGCGGTGGTCGGGCCGACCGGGCGGGGGATCACCGGGGAGATCGTCACCTACTCCCACCCCGACGACACGCCGCTGCCGAAGGCGAAGGGCCTCCGATCGCGCGACGGAACGACGCTGCTGCCGAGCTCGCTCGAGAACGCATTCGTCCTCGACGGTCCCGGCGAGTACGAGGTCCGCGATGTGCTGCTGACGGGCGTCAGGACGTATCGGGACGACGCGAAGGGCGCCGAGCGCGGCAAGCAGGTCGCCTTCCTCGTCGAGCTCGACGGGCTCCACACGATCCATCTCGGGGAGATCGGCCACCTGCTGACGGAGGAGAAGCTCGCCGACATCGGCCCCGTCGACATCGCCTGCGTCCCGATCGGCGGATCGCTGTCCCCAACGAAGGCGGCAGAACTCGTCTCCCAGCTCGAACCGCGGATCGTCGTCGTGATGCCGATCGACGACGAAGCGGCGGAGACGCGCGACGCGCTCGCCAAGTTCTTCCACGAGATGGGCGGCGACCCGACCCCGCAGCCCAAGCTGTCGGTCAGCCAGTCGGGTCTGCCTCTCGAGCCCACCGCCGTTCTCCTCGAGTCCCGCGGCAAGACGTAGGCCGCCTCGCGCGACGCCCGCAGCGCGGGCCCTCGGCAGGCCGGCGCGCCGTCAGCCGCGATCGACGACGATGCGGCCTCGCTTGACGACCGTTCGGACCAGGTCGGCCGCCGGCCAGTAGGGAATCTGGCGGCTGCTCGGCACGTTCCAGATCACCAGGTCGGCGGCCTTGCCGCTCTCGAGCGACCCGATCTCCTCGCCCATGCCGATCGAATGGGCCGCGTTGATCGTCACGGCAGCCAGGGCCTCGTCCGGGCTCAGCCCCAGGTTCAGGCAGGCAAGGGTCATCGCGAGGGGCAGGGAAGCCGTCGGTGAGGTGCCAGGGTTGAAGTCCGTGCCGACCGCGACGGGGACGCCCCGTTCGATGAACGTCCTGGCCGGCGCGTGGTGCTCCTTCATCAGGAACCACGTCGTGGCGGGCAGCAGCGTTGCGACGACCGGCCGCCCCTCAGCGGACGCCTCGGCGAGTGCATCGACTCCGGCTGGCGAGGGCGTCGCCAGGTGGTCGGCAGACGTTGCGCCAAGCTTCGCCGCGAGCTCGGCCCCGCCCGACGGGACGATCTCGTCGGCATGGAGGCGCAGACCCATCCCGAACCCGGCTGCCGCCAGGAGAATGCGCTCGGATTGGTCGGCCGTGAAGGCACCTTCCTCGCAGAAGACGTCACAGAAACGGGCCCGGCCGTGGGCGGCCACCCCCGGCAACTGCTCCTCGAGGATGTGGCGAACATACGCTTCGACGCCGTCCGGCCGCGTCCGGAACTCCGGTGGGACAGCGTGGGCACCCAGGTACGTCGGGACGATCTCGATCGGCCCTTCGCGACCGAGGCCGTAGGCGACGTCGAGCAGCCGGAGCTCCGTGGCGAGGTCCAATCCGTAGCCGGACTTTGCCTCGATGGTCGTCGTTCCGTGGCTCAGCATCTCGTCGAGCCAGCGCCGGCCGTGGGCGGTCAGCTCCTCGGCCGACGCGGCGCGCGTCGCTTCGACGGTCGAGAGGATCCCACCGCCCGCAGCGAGGATCTCCATGTAGCCGGCCCCGCGCTGGCGCAGCTCCAGCTCGTTCTCGCGGCTTCCGGCGAACAGCAGGTGGGTATGCGGATCGACGAGCCCGGGCGTCACCGCGCCGCCACGCGCGTCCAGCCGCGCGAACCGCCCCAGGGAATACCCATCCGCCTCCAGGAGTCGTTCGAGGTCGGCGCGCGGGCCGACGCCGAGGATCACCCCGTCCCACGTCGCGATGACCGGTGCAGACGGCGACATCGGACCGCCGGCCTCCTCGGCCGACAGGCGAGCAACGTCCGCCTGCGCCGATCCGGACCTGAGGCCGCCTGCCATCGTGACGACCTCCGACGCGCCGACAACCAGGAGCCCCTGGGCCGATGCGTCGCCCCGACCGCCGGGGATCACGCGGAGGGTCATGGCAGCTCAGGCACCGTCAATCCGCGACGCCGGCTCGCGCGGCATCCAGCCGGAGCTCGAGCGCCTGAAGCGGCGAGAAGTCGCGCAGCTTGAGGAACCGCGCAGCTGCCGCGAGCCGCTGCTCCGTCGGGGCATCGCGGGGTGCCTCGACATGGTCGGCAACATCGAGGAGCGCGGCCAGTGGCGCGAGCCCGATCAGCTCCGACTCCGCGAGCTCGATTGCGTCCTCCGCCGCTTCGGCCCGGACCGTCTCCCAGACGCGCCACAGCGGCGTCGCCCGGAAGTCGAGGACGTTCATCGACACCTGGGCGCGGCCGAGCTCCTCGATGAAGAAGCCGTTTGCCTGGACTTTCGGCATGCCGCCGCCGGACTCCCGGATCCGGCGGGCGATCCGGACGGCCCGTTCCTTGTCGTCCGAATCGAGGTTGATGTTGTACGCGATGAGGAACGGCCGCGCACCGACGGCGACCGCGCCGGCCGAGGGGTGCATCCGGGCCGGTCCGAAGTCGGGCTCGCGGCCGGGTTGCGAGATCTCCGCCTTGAGGCCCTCGTACTGGCCGCGCCGGACATCGGCCAGCTTGACCCGTTCGGTGCGGAGCGCGGCCTCCGCGTACAGGTAGACCGGCAGGTCGTACGTCCGGGCCAGCCGCTCGCCGAAGCTTCGGGCGATCTCGACCGTTTCGGACATCGACGTGTCCCCGAGCGGGACGAACGGGATGACGTCGACCGCCCCGATCCGCGGGTGCTCGCCGGCGTGCGAGTCCATGTCGATCTCCTCGATGGCCGCCCCGACGAGGTTGCTCAGGGCCGTGCGGACGGCGCCCGCGGCGCCGGCCATCGTGAAGACCGAGCGGTTGTGGCTGGCGTCGCTCGTCCGGTCCAGGAGGTGGACACCGGGCACGCGCGCGACCGCCGTTGCAAGCCGTTCGACCACGTCGAGCCGCCGGCCCTCGGAGACGTTGGGAACGGATTCGACGAGGCGGTCGGTGAGCGCGGGCATCGCCCCTATCGTGACATGTCGGTGCGGTCGCGGACGCGCCGGCGGCGGTCCGCAGACGGGCCAATCTGACTCGTGTTAGACGATAAACTAACGCCTTTCACGGCCGCCCAGCAGCGTGAGTCCGCCTCCCGTGACAGCCGCGCCCGCATCTCGCCGGCCCAACCTCCTGCGCCAGGGCGACTTCGCGCGCCTCCTGACCGCCGCGACGGTGTCGTTGTTCGGAACCCAGGTCAGCCAGATCGCGATTCCCTTCATCGCCGCGGTGCTGCTCAACGCATCGCCGGGCCAGGTCGGGCTACTCGTGACGATCGAGTTCCTGCCGTTCCTGCTCTTCACGCTCCCGGCCGGCGTCTGGGTCGACCGCTTCCCTCGAAAGCGGATCCTCGTGATCGGCGACATCGGCCGTGGGGTCATGCTCGTCTCGATCCCGATCGCCTATGCGCTGGATGCCCTGACGATCTGGCAGCTCTACGTGGTTGGCTTCCTCAACGGGATCATGACCGTCTTCTTCGACATCGCCGACCAGTCGTACCTCCCGTCGATCCTGGATCGCGAAGATCTCATCGACGGGAACGCGAAGCTCCAGATCAGCCAGTCCTCGGCCCAGATCCTTGGCCAGCCGCTCGGCGGCGGGATCATCGCGATCCTGACGGCACCGATCGCGATCCTCATCGATGCGGCCAGCTTCTTCGGATCCGCCGGCCTCATCGCCTCGATCCGCGGCCGCGGTCGTGAGGTCCGGAGCTCGACCGCGGGGCCTGCTGCAGCCGCCTCGTCAGCGGACGACCTGGCGCCGTCGCCCGCGAGCGGGACGTCGGTCGTGGCCGAGGCTGCGGCCGCCGACCCAGCGGTCAACCCCGCGGCCGCGGCCGCTGCCGACGACCGGGCCGGCATGCGGTCACAGATCGCGGATGGGCTCCGCTACATCGGCCGCCATCGATTCCTCGCCAGCATCGCCGCGTCGACCGCGACTTCGAACCTCTTCCAGAACCTGGCGTTTGCGGTCTTTCCCGTGTACGCGTACCGGACCCTGGAGTTGTCGCCGGCGGCGATCGGGACGGTCGGCGGCATCGGCGGTGCCGGCGTCCTCCTGGGCGCACTCGTCTCGAGCCGGGTCGCGGCGCGGATCGGCGTCGGGCCCGCGATCGTCGCGTCGATCTTCGTGACCGGCTCCGCCGGCCTGCTCATCCCGCTCGCGCCCAAGGACCTCGCGATCTACTACTTCGCCGCGGCCTTCTTCATCGTCGGCGTTGGCGGTGTCATCTACAACGTCAACCAGGTCAGCCTCCGCCAGGCGATCACCCCGGTGCACTTCCTGGGGAGGATGAACGCGACGATGCGGTTCATCGTGTGGGGCACGATTCCCGTCGGCTCGCTCATCGGGGCGGGGCTGTCCGAGGTGGTCGGCGTCCACACGACCATCTGGATCGGGGCGATCCTCTCGCTGTTCACGTTCCTGCCGGTGTTCCTCTCGCCGGTCCGCGGCCTGAAGACGATCCCCGACCTGGATCCCGACGACGATGCCGTGCCGGCGACATGACGGACGGAGCCGGCCGCGCCGCGGCCGGCTCCGGTTCGGTCGTGCGGGCGTGACCGCCCGGTGACCTAGCTCGACGGCTTCGTATTGCCCTCGCCATGGGCGACGACGCAGACGTTGCGCTCGTTCGCCGAGAGGCGGTTCGCGAGCTGCGTCGACGGGCCGGCGTGGAAGAACAGGATCCCGCACCCGAGGGCCGGGCCGGTGAAGCTGTTGCGCGAGATCGTGCTGCGGGCGACGAGACCGGACCCGCCGAACCCGATCTGGACGCCGTTCTGGGCGATGGAGCCGATTGGCCCCGCGCCGGTCACGGTGTTCCTGTCGATCAGGACGACGACTGAGCCGTTGGCGACGATCCCGGTCTTCTGGTAGCCGGTCACCACGTTGTCGGTGATCGATACGACAACGTCGCGCCCGTGCCGGTCGAACGGCGCGTTTCTGACCTCGATCCCGTTTCCTTCTTCGCACGAGCTCTGGCCCTGGTTGATGTCGATCGCCCGGCTGTTCGTGATCGCCCCGCTGGCTCCGTCGAAGAGGATCCCGCGGAGGCGATCGGCGCCGGTGTCACAGACGTCGGCGAGGCCGGCCACCTTCACGGTCAGGTTCTTGACGAACGCGACCGAGCCGCCGTTCGCCACGACCGCTCCGAGGAAGTGGCCGTCCTCCGGATCGACGCCGGTGATCGTGTGACCCGCTCCGTTGAGCGTCCAGCGGTTCGGGACGCGGATCGTGCTGTCGGTGATGCAGTCGGTCTGCAGCGTCATCGTCGTTCCCGCGGTCGCGAACCGGCAGCCGAGCTCGACCTTGACGACCTGCGGATCGTGGTCGCTGGCCTGGTCGGCGAATTCAGCGTTCACGTGGACCACGTCGTACTCGAACGGCAGCGCCCGCAGGCCGTCGCTCACGACGATGTGGTCGAGGCTCTGCGAGTTGCCCTCGAACACGTAGCTGTAGCGCTCCGCGGGCGGCAGGGTGGTCATCAGCGGCGTGAGCACCGGCGGGTCGCCGGACAGCGTCCGGACCGGGGCCGAGAACTCGAAGTCGTTGAGGTCGCCGAGGACGATGATCTCCGCCTTCGAGTCGATCGCGAGGATGTCATCGACGAAGTCGTTGACGATCGCCGCCTGTGCGAGTCGCTGTGTTTCGCTCGTCAGGGTCGGCGGCTGGAACCGGCCGAACAGCGGCTGGTCTCCGCCCTTGGAGTTGAAGTGGTTGGTCACCGCGAAGATGTGATGACCGTTGAAGGTGAACTCGCCTGCCAGCGGCTTGCGGCTGTCGTCGAACGCCGTGTTCGTCGGGTCGATCCGGCCGGGGCTGGCGGACAGCTCCGGGCCGCCCGGTCCGGCGACGACGCTCGTCGCAGTCGTCGATCCGCCGCCGGGGCGGTCGACGAACGCGAGCCCGCGATCCGTCCGGAAGAGGAAGCCGACGCGGATGTTGCCGCCTGGCTCGCCGCCGTCCTCGTTGTTGACGGGGTTGATCTGGCGGAACTGGTAGGCCGGGCCGCCCTCGGACTGGATCGCCGCGACGAGCTCGTTGAGGGTGTCGGTCGCGTCAACCGTCCCGTCGTTCGTCGGGCCGTTGTTGTCCTGGATCTCCTCGAGTGACAGCAGATCCGGCGACCGCAGGTTGTTGACGATGAGTGACGCCAGCTCCTGGAACTTCGAGGGCGGGTCGCTCGGGTCGAGGTTCTCGACGTTGAAGGTGCCCATCGAGATCACGTCGGGATGCGCGACCGGCGCCGTCACCTCGCGGGTCAGCCCGTTGTCGATTCCGGTCGGCGTCGCCGTCGGCAGCAGCTCGAAATTGCCGAAGTTGTAGTCGAGGACGCCGATGATCGCCGAGCCGTATCCATCTCCGACGTTGAGGATCGGAAGGGGAGCCAGCGTGTCATCGACCTGGATGCGCTCGGGGTTGAAGTCTCCGGCGCGGACGACGATGCCGCCCCGGGTCGTCCTGACCCCGGCCCCCGCCCCATTGTCCGGGAGGACCCAGGTCTCGCCGAAGCCGTTGGTCGGCCCGACGACGACAGGGTTGTTGACCTGGAGGCGCATCCCCTCGAGGGACTCGTAGAAGTCGATCCCGTCCTCCGCCGGATCGAACGTCCCACTCGTCTCGACGGACTGCGGGGCGGGCGGCACCGTGTCGTTCTCGATCACCATCGTCGGCGGCGTCCGACCGCCGACCCCGACCACGGTGGCGGCCGGCAGCGGGTTGCCGGAGGACAGAACCGCTACGGATGGCCCGCTGATCTCGGTCGTCGTCAGGTTGGTGCTGCCGGCGCCGCCGGGTCGAAACTCGGACACGGTTCCCGCCACGCGAACCGCGTCGCCGGCGGCAACCGCAGGCGCGGAGCTCGTGAAGACGAAGATCGCCTCCGACGTCGCGTCGTCCGCGTCGGGCGCCGGATCCTGGATCCAGAATCCGTTGCCCGATCGTGCGGTGACGATGCCGGTGGTGTTGAGCGTCTGGCCGGCGACGGGTGAGATGTGGCCCGCGCCCTGGATCTCGTGAATCGGTACCGGTGGCGCGGGTGGCGCCTCGGTCATGAAGCTGACCACGTTGTCGGTCGCCATCGCATCCGGCGGATCGATCGCGTCCTGGTCGGTGACCTGGGCGGCGATGACCGTGACGGTGCAGGTCTCGCTGTTCGCGAAGTCGGCGTCCGGATTCAGCGTGAAGGTCGTCGGGCCGCCGCTCACGACGGCGGTGTGGGTGACCGCTCCGCAGATGATCGAGAACCAGGAACCCGTGACGTCGACCGCCTCCGAGAACGTGATCGTCACGTTCGCGGTCGTGGCGACGTTCGCGGCGCCGTTGGCGGGAACCGTCGAGGTGACGGTCGGCGCCGCGTCTGCGCCGCCACCGCTGTTGTCTGGGTCGGGAGCGGCTGCCGTGAAGTCGGCCGCGTTGTTGTCGGTGTCGGTCGCACCTTCCCCCGCCCGGATCGCGGCGGTGGTGGCGCTCAGTGTCGGTGCGGCGCCGGCGCCCTCGAAGAAGTTCGCGCTGCCATAGCCGACGAGGTCGACGATCCGGGCAAGGGCCGCCGCGTCGCACGGCTGGCCCGCACTCCCGTTGCAGCCAAGTGAGGCCACGCCCGTCACGTAGGCAACCTTCCCGGCCCCGGCCGCCATCGCGATCGGCGTGGGGTCGATGAGATCGGGCGTCGGCAGGGCGACGCCGTTCGCGCCGCCCGCCTCCTGGATGAGGAAGTACTGGCCGGGGGCGAGGGTGACGGCGGGCAGCTCGGTCAGCTGAGTGGTACTCCCTCCGAAGTTGCCGGTCCCGGTTGCACTGGCGTACTGGAAGGAGTTCCCTGCGAGCGACACCGGCGCGGCACCGCGGTTGTAGAGCTCGACGTAGTCGTTCTGGTACGTCGCACCTGCATTGCCGCCAGCGCCGTAGACCTCGCTGATCACGATGTCGGGAGAGACGGCAAGGACGGGGCCGGCAGCGACAACGGGCATCAGCCCGCCGAGGATGAGAAGCGCCCCGAGCAACGACAGGAGCCGGCGGGACCGTTGCCGGCGGGCAGACGAACGCATCTTGTTGACCCTCCTCACGCGCAAGGAAATGCCCACGGGTTTCCGGCCATGGTAAAGGTGGAGATGACTCCTAACCCATCCAGACTGCCCCGAACTCGACCATCGGCGGTGCCCGTGTGCACCGCTTCAACGCCCCGTGAACGCCGCGTCAACGCTCCGCGGACGCCTCGCGATCGAGCATCGGGATCCGGACTCCGCGCTCCCTGGCGACCTCGATCGCGCTCTCGTATCCCGCGTCGACATGCCTCGCGACGCCCATGCCCGGATCGGTCGTCAGGACCCGGTCGAGCTTCTGCGCAGCCAGCTCGGTGCCGTCGGCGACGACGACCATCCCGGCATGCTGGCTGTAGCCGATCCCGACCCCGCCGCCGTGATGGATCGAGACCCACGTCGCGCCGGCGGCCGTGTTGACGAGCGCGTTCAGGAGCGGCCAATCGGCGATCGCGTCGGAGCCGTCCGCCATGGCCTCCGTCTCGCGATTCGGTGAGGCGACGGACCCGGCGTCGAGGTGGTCGCGGCCGATGACGATCGGGGCGGCCACCTCGCCGCTCGCCACGAGGCGGTTGAACGCGAGTCCGGCCCGCGCCCGCTCCCCGTAGCCGAGCCAGCAGATGCGGGCCGGGAGGCCCTGGAACGGCACCTTCGCCTGGGCCATCGTGATCCAGCGGCGGAGGCCGGCGTCGTCCGGGAAGAGTTCGAGGATGGCCGCGTCCGTCCGGGCGATGTCAGCCGGGTCGCCGGAGAGGGCCGCCCAGCGGAACGGCCCGCGCCCCTCGCAGAAGAGCGGCCGGACGAAGGCGGGGACGAATCCCGGGTAGTCGAACGCGTTCGCGACCCCCGCCTCGAGCGCCTGCGAGCGGAGGTTGTTGCCGTAGTCGAACACGACGGCGCCCGCTTCGCGGAAGGCGAGCATCGCCCGGACGTGGTCGGCCATCGAGCGCATCGACCTGCGGACGTACTCGTCGGGCATCGCGCGCCGCAGCTCCGTGGCGTCCTCGAGGCCGATCTCGGCGGGCACGTACCCGGCGAGCGCGTCATGGGCCGACGTCTGGTCCGTCACGACGTCGAACCGCTCGCCCGCCTTCGCCCAGGCAGGCTCGATCTCTGCCGCGTTGCCGACGAGGGCGATCGAGACGGCCTCGCCGGCAGAGGCGGCGGCCCGAGCCCAGGCAAGCGCCTCGTCGGACGAGGACGTCAGCCGGTCGACGTAGCCGATGTCCAGCCGGCGGCGGGCCCGTGCCTCGTCGACCTCGATCGCCAGGCAGACCCCGTCATTCATCGTCACCGCGAGCGGCTGCGCGCCGCCCATCCCGCCGAGACCGGCCGTCAGGACGACCCGACCGCGGAGCGTCCCGCCGAAATGCTGCCGGCCGAGCTCGGCGAAGGTCTCGAACGTGCCCTGGAGGATCCCCTGTGTCCCGATGTAGATCCAGCTGCCGGCGGTCATCTGCCCGTACATCGTCAGGCCGCGACGCTCGAGGTCGCGGAAGACGTCCCAGGTTGCCCATTTCCCGACGAGATTGGAGTTGGCGATGAGGACCCGCGGCGCCCACTCGTGGGTCCGGAACACGGCGACCGGCTTGCCGGACTGGACGAGGAGTGTCTCGTCGTCGGCCAGCCTGCGGAGCTCCCGGACGATCGCGTCGAAGGCCTCCCAGCTGCGGGCGGCCCTCCCGGTCCCGCCGTAGACGACGAGCGCATCGGGATTCTCGGCGACCTCCGGGTCGAGGTTGTTCATCAGCATCCGCAATGCCGCCTCCTGGCCCCAGCCGCGGCACGTGCGTTCGGGACCGCGGGGCGACCGGACGGGTCGCGCGCCGGCTGTCTCGGTCACCTGGCCTCCTTCCCTGGCGCTCACTCGCCGAGGTGCGCCATCACGAGCTCACCGTATCGCCTCTCGCCCGTCGAGGTGAGCGACACGATCACGTCCTCCCCGTACCGGACATGGTAGGTGGACCCACCGTTCAGGCAGCTTCCGACGAACACCTGCCGCCCACCGATCTCGGCCTCGGTGCTCCCGGAGGCGCCACCCGCAGGCTCGCAGGCCGCCTCGTCGTACGTGGTCCGCCAGCCCTCGAAGAACGTGTCGTCGAAGACGTCCGGGCGGAGCCGCACGACGTTCGCGATGACCAGGTCGTCCGTGTCGGGCGCGACGGCCAGGGCCACGGCGATCGCCTCGACATCCGACACGAGCGTCGGATCCTTCGCGATGTCCGTGGCGTTCTCCGGGGCAGGCAGGATCAGGGTTCCCCCGACCTCCCGTGGCAGGATCGAGAGGAGCGTCGGGTCGACGGTCACGGTGTCGGCCGACGACGACGGGCTGGCCGGCGGTGTCGCAGGGTCCGATGCGACGGCCGTGGCGGCGACGGACGTTCCGGGCGACGGGCCGGTCGCCTGGCACGCGACGAGAAGCGCGAGGCCAACGAGCGCGACCAGCCCACCGGCGCGCGCGCCGCCGACCGCGGCCGATCGGCGCTGCCCCGGCCTCAACCGGCGACGCGCTCCGGATCTGCGTCTGGGCGGACAAAGGCCGATTCGTAGAACTGGAGCGGGTTGCCCTCCGGATCCCAGAGGAAGCAGAACTGGCCCCAGTCGGTCCGGACGACCTCCTCGTGCCGGACGCCGGCCGCATCGACGCGCTGCATCGCCAGCCGGAGGTTGTCGACGATGATCTCCGGGACGACGCCGCCATGGCGGAAGTCCTTCGGGTCGGACGATGCATGGCCGCCGGCGATGAGCGCCAGGCTGGTGCCCTGGGTCGCGTCGAAGCGGACGAACCTGGGCGTCCGGTAGAGCAGGCGCATGCCGATCACATCGCGGTAGAACGACATCTCCGCCTCGATGTCCTCGACGAAGATGAGCGCGCCCCGGACCTTCGAGACGTTGCCGAGCGCCTGGATCATCGCCATCGTGGACTCTCCCATTCACGGTTGCGAGTGACGCGACCAGCGTCGCCCGGACAGTGCCACCCGGTCTCGCCCATCAGCCGAGCTCGAGGCGAACGACCGGGAAGCGCTCGTCCTCGACCACGACGCGAAACCCGACCGTGAGCCAGAACTCCGGTGTTGCCGCACTCGTCGAATCGGGCCGCGGGCCGCGCTCCGGGTACGCCTCCACGGCCGCAAACCCGCGCTGCGCGAGATCGTCGCAGACCGACCGGACCAGGCGCTGCGCGTGACCCTGGTGGCGCGCCTCCGGCGTGGTCGCGATGCACGTGATCACTGCCGGCAAGGGGGCTGCGGGTAGCTGCGGATACAGGTCCCGGAGGCGCTGCGCACGAGGGTACGCGGAGAGCGGGCCGAACTGGGCGTAGGCGACTGCGACGTCCTCGACGAGGGCGACCTTCGCGTAGCTGCCGAAGATCGCGAGTCCCCGCCCGAGGAGCCCGAGCTTGCGCGGCGCGTCGGAGGCGACGGTCGGCCGGGCCGGCCGTGACGGTGCGAACGGGTTCTCGACCGGCTCGTCGTCGCGGGCGAACGGATTGAACGCTGGCCCGGATCGCGGGGTCGGCGCGAACGGGTTCTCGATTGGTTCGTCGTCGTCGCGCGCGAACGGGTTCGAGGCGCGCTGCCGGGTCAGGGGCGGGGCGGCGGTGGGTTCGAGCCATGCCAGCCGCGCCGCCCGGGAGCCGCGCTCGGCGTCCTCCCAGTAGTCGCAGCTCCGATGGTCGAAACCCGGATCGGCGCACGGCGGGATCGATCGGAAGGTCGCTTGATCGGTCACGTCGACGACCCGGAAGACCTCCATCGGTTGCTCCTATGTCAAGCGGCCACGGCGAGCGGGTCTCGCCGGGCTGCCTGATTCGCCTCATCGTGGCGCATCCGCCGGAACACCTCGTCACTGATCCGGCGGCGGAGGGCGCGGATCGCCTCGGTCCGGGTGTCTCCGGCGGTCATCCGTTTGGTGAGGTAGTCGCGGCCAGCGCCCGGCCGCTGGAGCTGGGTGATGGCGATCCGGTGGAGGGCGACGTTGAGCTGCCGGTTGCCCCCGCGGTTGAGTCGGTGTCGAACGACGTTGCTCGACCAGACCGGAACCGGCGCGGTGCCGTTGTGCATGGCGAAGGCGGCAGCCGACCGGAAGCGGCCGACCCCGGCCGTCTCACCGACGAGCTTGGCCGTCGTCAGCGGGCCACAGCCGGTCAAGGTCCCGAGCGAGGGGGCGAGCTGCTCGGCCAGGCCGCCGATCTCGCGCTCGAGGGCGTTGATCGAGCTCGTCAGCGCCCGAACCTGGGCGACGAGCTCGCGGGCGATCCGGGCGCTCGTGCCAGGCCGCTCGGCGAGCGCGACATCGAGGCTGGCGAGAACGTGCGCCCGATCGAGAGCACGGGCCGGCGGCTCGTCGATCGCAAGCTCGACGAGGAACCAGCGCAACCGGTTCTGGGCCTGGGTCCGGGTGGCGACCTGGTCCTCCCGATGGTCGACCAGGAGGCGGACGTCGCGATCGGGCCCGTCGAGCGTGGCGACCGGCAGGTCGGGCTCGCGGAGCGCCGCCCGGGCGACGGCGAGGGCATCGATCGGGTCGCTCTTGCCGGTCTCCCGTCCGCCGCGCCGGGCGCCGGCCATGAGCTTGGGCGAAACACGGACGACCGACTCGCCGGCGCGCAGCAGATCGACTTCGAGACGCCGGCTCAGGTGGCGACAATCCTCGAGGGCCCAGCGGCGCTCCGGCCATGCCGTGGCCCAGCGGCGGAGCTCCCGATGGCCAGCGTCGGTCGCCGCCACCGTCTTGTCGGCCAGCCGGCGGCCATTCCCGTCGGTCACGACGACCGTATGGCTGCGCTTGTGCAGATCCGCTCCCAGGACGACCATGTCCACGTCTCCTCCTCGTGCGAGGTGACAGCCGAGGGCCGGTCGGTCGACACGCCTGAGTGGGGGCGAAGCCACGCTCCTATCAAGTCAGACCGACCGGTCCGACGCGTCCGGTGGCCGGCACAACTAATGGAAGCCACATCTCGACGATGGGCACCGAGTCTATGAGCCAAGCCGTCGGACGCAGAGGAGGGTGACACTCATTGCGAGTCTACCCGGCGAGGTCGGCCAGGGTTCCCTCGTGGACGAGGGCGAGTGCGGAGGCCATGTCCGGCCCCGGCTCTCGATCGCGGTCCAGCCGGGCGATCCGCTCCCGAATCCGCAGATGAGCCTCCGCGACGCCCGCCCCGGGGCTCGCCCCGGCCGCCTCGCTCCGTGCGAGGCGGAGGTCGAGTGCCTGGGCGCCGACGATCAGCTCGATCGCGAGAATCTGCTCGACGTGCTCGAGGACCGCGCGGGCATGGCGGGCCGCGATCGAGCCCATCGAGACGTGATCCTCCTGGTTCGCGCTCGTCGGCAGAGAGTCGGCGGACGCCGGGTGGGCGAGGACCTTGTTCTCCGAGGCCAGGGCGGCGGCGGTGTACTGGAGAATCATCATCCCGGAGTCGAACCCGCTCGGTGGCGCGAGGAAGGCCGGCAGGCCGCCGTTCAGACGCTCGTCGACCAGGAGAGCCGTCCGCCGCTCGCTGATCGATCCGAGCTCGGCGATCGCGAGCTTGGCGAAGTCGAGCGCAAGGGCGATCGGCTCCCCGTGGAAGTTGCCGCCGCTGATGACCGTGCCGCCGCCCGTGGCGAGCGCGTCCTCGTCGACCACCCCGCCGCCCGGGAAGACGAGCGGGTTGTCGGTCGCGCTGTTCATCTCGATGTCGAGAACGCGACGGAGATGATCCAGCGCGTCGCGCACGGCGCCGTGGACCTGCGGCACGCATCGAAGCGAATACGGATCCTGAACCTTGTGCGGGTCGCCCTTGTGAAGTGCCTGGAGAGACGAATTGCGAAGGAGGTGGCGGAGTTCGGCGGCGACGGAGATCTGTCCGGGATGCGGCCTCGCAAGCTGGTAGGCCGCCGCGAAGGCGACGTCGGTTCCGAGGAGCGCTTCCACGCTGAGGGCTGCGGCCACGCTCGCCGTCCGCGTCAGCCGGTCTGCGTCCGCAAGCAGCAACGCCCCGATCGCGCTCATCAACTGGGTCCCGTTCAGGAGGGCGAGGCCTTCCTTCGCACCGAGGACGAGGGGCTCGAGGCCCGCCTCGCGGAGCGCGACGAGCGCCGGCAGCACCTGTCCGCCTCGCTCCACCTGGCCCCGCCCGACGAGCGGCAGCCCAAGGTGCGCGAGCGGGGCGAGATCTCCGGACGCACCGACCGAGCCCTGCTCCGGCACGATGGGATGGATGCCGGCCTGGAGGAACGCGAGCAGCCGGTCGACGAGGAGCGGCCGGCAACCGCTGTGGCCGAGGGCGAGCGTGTTCGCCCGGAGCAGGAGCATGGCCCTGACGACCTCGCGCGGCAGGGCGGCCCCGACGCCCGCCGCGTGGCTCATCAGGAGGTTCTCCTGGAGCCGCGCCGCGTCGGCCGGCGCCACGAAGCGGGTGGAGAGTGCGCCGAACCCGGTCGTGACGCCGTAGACCACCTCGCCGGCGGCGACGAGCCGCTCGATGAGGTCGCGGGACTCCTGCATCCGAGCCCGCGCATCGTCGTCGAGAGTGACGGACGCTCCGCGGCGGGCGACGGCCTCGACGGCCTCGACCGTCAGGTCGGCGCCGGTCAGGACGATTGTCTCGGACCCGGAGGGGCCGATCGGGTCGGGCACGCTCGCAGGATAGTCGGCTAGACTCCCGTACGTTCCCCACCAACCACCGGGCGATCCCGCTCGCACCCGAGGCCGACGTTGCTCGCGTTCATCGACCAGATCGTCATCCCGTTCCTCAACTCGCTGTACGGGAGCGTCGGATACGTCGGCGTGCTCATCGCGATGACGATCGAATCCGCGATGGTGCCGCTGCCGTCGGAGCTGATCCTCCCGTACGCCGGGTTCCTCATCTCCGATCCGCTGCAGGTCGAGCCGCTCACCGGCGGGGCGTGGAGCTTCTGGATCGTCGTCGTCGTGGCGACGATCGGCAACACCCTTGGTTCGCTCATCGCGTACGCGATCGGTGCCTGGGGCGGCCGCCCGTTCCTGGAGCGATACGGGAAATACCTCCTGATCCGGCCCCACGAGATCGAGCTTGCCGACCACTTCTTCCAGCGGTACGGCGCGGCAACGGCGTTCTTCAGCCGCCTGCTGCCGATCGTCCGAACGTTCATCAGCTTCCCCGCCGGCGTCGCCCGGATGCCGATCCGGACGTTCGTCCTCTACTCCACGGCCGGGGCATTCCTGTGGTCGACGATCCTCGTGTTCGCCGGCATGCAGCTCGGCGCCAACTGGGTCGAGATCCGCCACGCCCTCCAGCCGTTCGACCTGCTGATCGCCGTCCTCGTCGTGGCCGGCGTGCTGCTCTTCATCTGGTGGCGGCTCGGGATGCCGGGTCGCCGCCGCCGGGAGTCGTAGCCCGGCTGCGAGTGTCCTGGCCCGGCGGCGACGGCGGCGACGGCGGGGCCGATCGGAATCCACGGTAGAGCAACAGGTCGTAGACGATCTTCAGCCCGCCCGCGAGGAAGAACGGCAGCGAGGCAAGACCGGCGTTCGCGACGAGGGGCGCGGAGAGGGCCGGCGAGATCGCAGCTCCGGTTGTTCTCGCGATCCCCGTGACCCCGGCCGCGGCCGATCGCTCCGCAGGGTCGACGACCGCCATCACATATGACTGGCGCGTCGGGACGTCCATCTGGCTGAGGCTGTAGCGGAGCAGGAGGCAGGCCACCGCGAGCGGCAGGGTCGGCATGACGGGCACGAGGACGAGGAGCACGTTCGACGGCAGGTGGCTGAAGACCATCGTGTTGACCAGGCCGATCCGGGCGGCGATCCTCGCGGCCGACAGCGATGAGACCGCTGCGAGGAGATTGGCGGCGAAGAAGACCGCGCCGAGGACGCCCGGCTCCACGCCGAACCGAAGATGGAACCAGTAGGCCATGAGGCTCTGGGGCACGAAGCCGCCTCCGAACGCGTCGAGCGCGAACAGGGCCGACAGCCTCGCAACGACCCGGCGGGACCGGCCGAGGCCCAGTCTCAGCCGCAGTCCTTCTGCGCCGATCGCCGTGGGCGGCACCTCCACCGCCGGACTGACACGGGCGAAGATCGCCGCCATTGCCAGCCCGATCGTCGCGTAGGCGACAAGGATCGCCCGGTACGCGTCGGTTTCCGCGAGGCCGGCGGCCAGCAGGGCCTGCGTGACGAGACCTGCCCCCAGCGCTCCGAGCGCCGTCGCGACGTAGCCGGCGAGGTTGTACCACGCGAAGATCGAGGTCCGGCGCTCGTCCGCCGTCGCCTGGCTGAGCGCGGCCTGCTCGATGGCGAGGAATGGCCCCACCTCGTTGCCGGTCGGGCTGATCACCCCGATCGTGGCGGCGACGATCAGGAGCGGCACCCAGCTCGTCGCGGCGAACGCGACGCCTGCGAGCACCATGAGGAGCGACCCGGCGACGAGCACCCGCCGCCGCCCGATCCGATCCGCGTGCGTCGTCAGCCACAGCGAGATGAGCGTGTCGCCGACGAGCGTCAGGGTCAGGATCGCCCCGACCGTGAACGGGTCGAGGCCCAGCGATACGAGATAGAGAACGAGGACCACGGCCAGCGAGCCGTAGGCGAACATTCGCAGGAACCGGCTCGCGAACAGGCGGCGTCCATCGGCATCCAGGCCGCGGATGCTCGCGCCCAGCCCGGACTCGGGCGGTGCCGCGGGGGCCGGGGAATTGTGAGGGCCCATCGCGGTCGAGTCTACGTGGGAGAATGCCGGCGGAGGTGACGCCCGACGATGAGTGTCGAGCACGCGACGCCGCACGAGCCCACAGATGTCGACAACGAGACCCACGGGATCGGTGACCACGGCGAGGACCACGGCCACGACGACCACGGCCACGCGACGGAGACGCTCGGGCCGATCGATACCCGGGCGTGGGGCGCGTTCGTGCTGGGGATCGGCCTCGGGCTCGTCGTCGCCCTGTCGATCGTCATATCGATCGGCGGCATTCCGGCCTGAGGCCGTCGGAACCTCACCGCGGGAGGCTGCGTCCTCGGCGCGACCCGCCGCGTCCCACGTCCGCTGCCCGAGGTGACCACGATGGCCCCGCACCCTGCCCATGGCTCAGCCCGGCGCTTGACCCTGCTCGCCTCGGTCGCGTTCCTGTCGATCGCTCTGTGGCTCCTCGCAGCCGGCCCGACCGTCGCCTGTTCGTGCGTCCAGCCGCAGCCGATGGCCGCCTATGGGACGGGCGACAACGTGGTCTTCTCGGGCACGGCCGGACCGCGCGACGCGCGCGGGGTGCCGGTCCGCGTCGCCACCTGGTTCTCCGGCCGGGGGCCGGCGCCGGTCGTCTACCTGGCGGCGAGCAGCTTCGGCGACGGATCGGCGTGCGGGACGGGCCTCCCCGCGGCCGGCACGGATTGGATATGGGTCGCGTTCCTGCCGGAGGGTGGCGGCGATCCTGTCACGGGCCTGTGCGAACCCCACGGCCAGCTCGGCACCCCCGAGGGAGACGCCATGCTCGCCGATGCTGTCGCGACGTACGGCGGCGCTCCCGCGACGGGGCCGCCTGGGGCCGTCTCCGAATCCCCCGCCTCGTCCGCAACCGCTCCCCCCGCTGGTGCGCCAACGAGTCCTGCAGCGTCGTCCGACCCCGGTCTGCCGATCCTGCTCGGAACAATCGGGCTCGGGCTCGCGGTGCTGTTGGTGGCAGTCGTGATCGCCCGCCGCCGGACCGCCGGGGGCGGATGACGCTCGCAGCCTGGAGACTGATCCGGTTGGTCAACTGCGAGTATTCATCCTCTCGGCGGCGAACCTGCGAGGCTACGCTTGGGAGCCCAAGGACGTGACAATGACCAAGCAGGATCGAATCCCGGATATCGACGTCTATCGTCGCCGTCGGGCGAGTGATCGAGCGCGCGAACGCGCCAGTCGGGCTGCCTACTTCGGCGATCGAGCCGGCCTCCTCATCGCGACCGGCAAGGCCGAGGCGCTGATGAGCTCGCGCGACCAGACCGAGCGGGGCAATCGCGGCGACTAGGGCGATCCCCAGACCCGGCTAGAACAGGCCGACGATATTGCCGTCGGCATCGATGTCGATCCTCTCGCCGCCGGGGCGCGACGGCAGCCCCGGCATCGTGCGCATCTCGCCGAGGAGGGGCGTGATGAAGCCCGCCCCCGCCGACAGCCGGATGTCGCGGATCGTGACGGTGAAACCGCTCGGGCGACCTTTCAGGCTCGCGTCGTCGCTGAGCGAGTACTGGGTCTTCGCCATGCAGACGGGCAGGTGCCCGAACCCGAGGTCCTCGTACAGCTTGAGCGCCTTCTTGGCCGCCGGCAGGAGCTCCATCCCGTCGGCCCCGTAGACCTTCGTCGCGATCGTGAGGATCTTCTCGCCCAGCGGCGCGTCGTCCGGATAGAGCAGTTGGAACTGCGAGCCGCTCGAGGCGGCGGCCCAGACCGCCTCCGCCAGGTCGGTCGCACCCCGGCCGCCGTCGCTGAAGTGGGTGGCCACGATCGCGGCCGATGCGCCAGCGGCCATCGCGACGTTCTTGACTGCGTCGACCTCCGCCGGCGTGTCGGTCGGGAACGAGTTGATCGCGACGACCGCCGGCACGCCGAACAGCCGCACGTTCTCGATCTGCTTTGCGAGGTTGCTCGCGCCGGCCCGAACGGCCTCGACGTTCTCCTCGAGGAGCGCGGGGTCGAGCGGCTTGCCGGCGACGATCCGCCCGACGCCGCCGTGCATCTTCAGCGCCCGGACCGTCGCGACGACGACCGCGGCGTCGGGGGCGAGCCCGGAAGCCCGGCACTTGATGTCGAAGAACTTCTCGGCACCCATGTCCGCTCCGAAGCCGGCCTCCGTGCAGACGATGTCGTTCGTGGCCAGGGCGAGCCTGTCGGCGATGATCGAGTTGTTGCCGTGGGCGATGTTCGCGAACGGACCGCAATGGACGAACGCCGGCCCCCCCTCGAGCGTCTGGAGGAGGTTCGGCTTGATCGCGTCGACGAGCAACACCGTCATCGAGCCCGCCACGCCGAGGTCCTCGCACGTCACCGGCTTGCCGTCGGTCGTGGTGGCGAGGACGATCCGGCCCAGCCGAGCGCGCAGGTCCTGGAGGTCGGTGGCGAGTGCCAGGACCGCCATCACCTCCGAGCCGACCGTGATGATCCACTCGGTCTCGCGCGGCACGCCGTTCTCCCGACCGCCCAGGCCGATGACCGCCCGACGAACCGCCCTGTCGCTGATGTCGACGACGCGCGGCCAGAGGATCGAGAACGGATCGATCCCGAGCGGGTTCTTGTGGTGGAGGCTGTTGTCCAGGAACGCGGCGGCGAGGTTGTGGGCCGCGCCGATCGCGTGGACGTCGCCGGTCAGGTGGAGGTTGAAGTCCTCCATCGGGATCACCTGGCTGTAACCGCCGCCCGCCGCGCCGCCCTTGATCCCGAAGACGGGGCCGAGCGACGGCTGGCGCATGCAGACGGCGGCCTTGTGCCCGATCAGGTTGAGACCCTGGGCGAGGCCGACTGTCGTCGTCGACTTGCCCTCGCCGAGCGGCGTCGGCGTGATCGCCGTCACGACGACGTACTTGCCGCGGGGCCGTTCCGCCTCGAGGCGCCGGATCGCCGCGAGCGTGACTTTCGCCTTCGTGCGCCCATACGGCTCGATCTCCTCGTCCCGCAGGCCGAGGTCGCGGGCGACATCGACGATTGGGCGGGGCGTGACCGACCGGGCGATCTCCAGGTCTGAGGGAAAACTCATCGAACTCCTCGACTGGCGGCCGGCAGCGGATCGCCGCCCACGTTGATGGACGGCACGGCCCCGTGGGCGGCCGTGCCTGTTCGCTGGGACGCCTGAGACTGGGCCGCCCGAACGAGATGGGCGAGGAGAAGGGCGTTCGTCAGTGGGCCGACACCGCCCGGCACCGGCGTGATGGCGGACGCAACTTTGCTGGCCGACTCGAAGTCGACGTCACCGACGAGCGCCCCATCGACGACATTGATCCCGACGTCGACAACGGTGGCGCCCCGCCGCAGCATCGGCCCCGTGATGAGGCCCGGGTGACCTGCGGCGACGATGACGATCTCGGCGTCCTTGACGTGGCGGCGGAGGTCGCGCGTCCGCGTGTGGCAGACGGTCACCGTGGCGTTCTCGCGCACGAGCAGGAAGGCCGCGGGCATGCCGACCACCGCGGACCGTCCCACGACGACCGCCCGCCGCCCCTCGATCTCGATGCCTGACCGGCGGAGGATCTCGACCGCGGCGTGCGCCGTTGCCGGCAGGAAGCCGTCATACCCGAGGCGAAGGAGGCCGGCGTTCAGCGGGTGGATGCCGTCGATGTCCTTGGCCGGATCGATGACATCGACGACCGCGCGGAGCCGGATCGTCGGCGGCAACGGCATCTGGACGATGATCCCGTCGACGGTGGCGTCGGCATTGAGCCCGGCGATCGTCGCCGTCACGCTGACCTCCGACGCCTCGCCCGCGATCTCGACGAGCCGGCCGTCGATTCCAGCCTTCTCACAGCTCCGGAGGATCTGGTGGAGGTAGACCATCGAGGGAGCGTCGCGGCCGACGATCACGACGGCGAGTCCAGGCGCCCGGCCGTGGATCGATCGGAACGTCGCGACGTCTTCCGCCACGGCCTGACGGATCTCCGTGGCGATCGGCCCTCCGAGGAGCAATCGTGCGCCGCCCTGCGGCACGCTCAGGCCCTCATTCGGGTACGGGTTCGCGAGGCGAGCCGCTGCGGACCGCCTGGGTCGTGGCCGCCGCCAGCCCGGCAATCGTGTTGAGGCGGGCCGTGACCTGGGCCGTCGCCTCGTCTGCGAACGCGTCGTCGCCCACCGCCGGCAGGTTGACGAGGACGTTCTCTGCGGCTCCGCGAGCCGCGGCCTCGCCGAGGAGCACGGCCACGTTGAGGTCGCTCGACGCGTTGATGTTGCTTCGACCTGCGAGGACCTCCGCGGTCACGACGAGCTCGAGGCAGGCCTCGACGGTGGCGAGCGGGACCTCCGACGCGACCCGTGCGGCGGCGGCCAGGGCCGCGGAGCGAGCCGCTCGTTCATCGTCCGTGTCACGCGGAAGCTTGGCCGCCGCCGCGAACACCGCGTAGGCCCTCGCATCCTCGTCCGCCAGTTCGAGGAATCGGCGTGACAGGCGCTGGCCGACGGCGATCGCTCGCTCATGCAGCGCGGCGTGCGCGGCGTACTTCGGCCGCCCCTGTGACAGCTCCGCGACCATCGCGACGAGCGACGCGCCGAGCGATGCCGCAACCGCCGACGCGCTTCCACCACCGGGCACCGGCTCGGCCGAGGCCAGGCGGTCGACGAAGACGCCGAGCGTCAGGTCCGCAAACGACGTACGGGGCCTCTGGTCATCGAGCATGCGCCGATTGTAGTTGGACCCGCATGTCCAGCCGCCCCGTTTCAGCGTCGATCGGGAACGGGGCGGGTGCGGTACCGGCGCACCCGCCCCCAGTTCCGAGTCCCTGATGGGCGGGAGGCGCCCGTCAGGTCGTGATCACGCCGCTGAGCGACGCTCCTCGTCGAGAGCCGTGATCGTCCAGCGGCGCGACCGATGCTGGTAGGTCAGCGCCAGGCGAGCCCGGGGGGTCTCGACCTCGAACATCGTCCGCGGTCCGGTGATGACCGGGAAGGCGGCGGCCTCCTCTCGCACGGCGGCAAGCCTCGTGACGCGAAGGCGTTCGTCTCCCCATGTGATCTCTCGTGGGCTTCCATCGAACCAGCCTGTCCGGACACGGACCTGCACCGGTTCGACTCGAATCATCGCCATGAGCGTGGCTCCTTCCGGCGGCAACGAATGGGCTCTGTCCGTCGGCGGGGCACTGCGGCGACAGAACGTCTGTTCGGTTCTACCGACACCCTAGACCGAACAGGCGTTCGATGTCAAGAGGTCGATATCGGCAGACTTACCGACAGCCGTGTCACCTTGGATGTCACACGGTCAAGGCGCCGGGATGTTGTACCGGCGGAGCGTTGCATCGTCCGGCTGGAGCACGTAGGCGATGTCACCCGCCGGCGAGACCGCGACGGCGAGGCCGCCCGCGGCCCAGACGTTGAGGACCTGGCCTGTCGGCTCGAAGCGAACCATCGTGCTGGCGCTTCCGGTCGACGTGATGCCCACTGCAAGAAGGTTGCTCTGACTGTCACGGGCGGTGTCCTGCGGGACCGGCATGAGGTCCGGCATATCCATTCCGCCCTGATAGGAGCCATCGGGTTTGTACTCGACCAACCCCGGCCGGCCGTCAGGTAAAACATTCGTGAGGACGTAGCCTTCTCCGGCGGTCGATACGAATTGGGCGGGTTTGATCGATCGCAGGTATCGCCCGTCGGAGGTGAACGCCTGGATGTCGTGCCGCCCATCGTCGGAGACGTAAACCGTGCCGACGGTGTCGACCGAGATGTCGAGCGCGTAGATGAACTCGCCATCCCCGGATCCGTATCGACCCCACTTGGACAGGAACTTGCGGTCCTTGTCGAATCGCTGGATCCGGAAGTTTCCCGTATCGGCGACCCAGAAACCGCCATCCGGGGCGAAAGCGATCGCTCCGGCATTGTCGGTACCCACGCTGAAGTTGAACTGGCCATCCCCTGATCCCGAGGTTCCCCACGTCTCGGCCAGTTGGCCGTCAGGGTTGAGGATCCGAAAACCGTTGTCGACAGAAGACGCGACCCAGATCCGACCATCCGCGGCGACGGCCGGGACCCCCAACTTGGTCGGTGGGCCGCCCGCGGAGTCCCAGGCGGCCGTCAACGGCGCCGCGGACTGCCCCGGATAGACCGGAACCTTGATCGTCGACGATCGCGTCGGCGACGGCGTCGGCGACGGCGTCGGCGACAGGCCCGGGACGGATGGCGACGGGCTCGAGCCCGTGGCGGGCCCGGTCAGGAACGCGTTGAAGAGGCCACCGCCCGCAGCGACAACCAGCGCGAGTACTGCGCCGGCCGCCACGAGCAGTTTCGTGCTGCTGCTCATCGGATACCTCCTCGGCAACCGGAACGAGAGCCGGTGCCGCCGCTGTCGTGTGGTCGAAAGGTTGGCGCGGACGGACCAGATCACCCGATCCGACAACTCGGTCGGGCCGGCGTCGAGGTAGGCCTCAAAACCGACGGTGAACCGATCGTCGGAGGTCATGCTGGTCGCTCCGCGGTGATCGCCCGGTCGTCCGCCTCGATGGCGGCGCGGAGGGCGCGAGTTGCGTAGAACAGTCGGGACTTGACGGTCCCGAGTGGAATCCCAAGTGCCTCTGCGATCTCCGGCTGGCTCCACCCCACGTAGTGGTGGAGCACGACGATCGCTCGCTGTTCGGTCGTCAACCGGCGAAAGCCGCGATCGAGGCGATCCCGGTCGGCGATGGCCGAAATCGGGTCCGACACTGCCGAATCCCCGACCGGAAGGACGCGCATGTTCGTTGTCCAGCGCCGATTCCGCGTCGCCTCGAGGTAGCAGGCCCGGACGAGGATCCGGGTCAGCCAGGCCTCAAACCGATCGGGATCGTTGAGCATCGGGAGGTCTCGCCAGGCACCGAGCAACGCCGTCTGAACGGCGTCCTCGGCCCGATGCAGGTCGCGCAGGATCCTGTACGCGATCGCGAGGAGACGGTCACCGGCGATGGCCATCAGGCCGGTGTACGCATCCTCGTCGCCCTGCATCGCTCGCTCGACGAGAACTCGATCCACTCCGCTCCCCTCAGCGTGCGCCTCGAACGAGGACGCTACACCCTTGATGGGGAGGCGCAGGACGGATTGGTTCGAACGAGGTTCTAGTCGTCGACCTCGCCCGGGTCGTCGGTTCCATCGTCGGCGCCGTCGTCGATGGGAGTCACGGGCGCAGCCGGCTTTCGATCCCGGGTCCCTGGCGACGAGCTCGGCGAGCGGGCCTCGGCGGCCGTCATCGGGTCGCGCTCGAACGGCGCGGGCAGCCGGGAGCCGACCAGTCGCGCCCGCGTGATCGCCCGTTCGCCGAACCGGTGGCGGACTTCGTCAGCCGCCTCGACCACCCGCCGGCGCCGGGGATCGTCGGCCTCGAACAGCGCCATCTGATCTCGCTCGCCCAGGCCCGACGCCGTCACGCCCAGCAGCCGGATCCGCAGGCCGCGGACCTCCGGACGGGCGAGCTCGAGGGCGGTCCGGAAGATCGGCTCCGTCAGGTCCGTCGGTTCGGCAAGCGTGCGCTGCCGGGTGATCGTCCGGAACGACGAGTCGCGGATCTTGACCGTCACTGTCGCCGCCTTCACCCCCGAATCGCGCAGTCGACCGGCGACGCCTTCCGCCATCGCGAGGATCGTCCGCTCGATGACCTCCCGATCGGAAGTATCGACATCGAACGTGTGCTCATGACCGACCGACTTCGCAGCGTCCCGGTCGCCGACGGGATCCACGTCGATCCCGCGCGCCCGCTGACCGAGCGCCGCGCCGTGCTTGCCGAAGCGTCGGACGAGAAGGTCGTCGGGCAGCGCGGCGAGGTCACCGATCGTTCGAACGCCGTATTCGCGCAACGCGGCCGCCGACTTGGCCCCGACACCCCACAGTCGGGTGATCGGCAGGGGCGCGAGGAACGCCATCTCCTCGCCGGGCGGCACGACGACGAGCGCATCCGGCTTGCGGAGGTCCGACGCGATCTTCGCGACGAGCTTCGTGGTCGCGACGCCGACCGACACGGTCAGGTCGATCTCGCTGCGAACCTCCTCGCGAATCCGGCGGCCGATCGTCTCGCCGTCGCCGAACAGCGCCCGGGATCCGGTGACGTCGAGGAACGCCTCGTCGATCGAGATCGGCTCGACGAGCGGCGTGTAGCGGCGAAGGATCGCCATGACGTCCTTGCTGACGGCCAGGTACTTCGAGCCGTCGACCGGCAGGAAGACGCCGTGCGGGCAGAGCCGGCCGGCCGTCTGGAGCGGCATCGCCGAGTGGACGCCGAACGCTCGGGCCTCGTAACTCGCCGCGCTGACGACGCCGCGCTGATTCGGGCCGCCGCCACCGACGATGACCGGTTTGCCACGGAGCTCCGGGCGATCGCGCTGCTCGACGGCCGCGAAGAACGCGTCGAGGTCGACGTGAAGGATGGTCCGCGGGTCCATCGCACCATCATCGCGCGTCCCGCCAGCCACCTCCACGGACCCTGAGCCCGGCATTTCGCCAAACGTGCATGGGGTGACCGCTAGCCGATAAACGCGGGTCGAAGTGGGCTCGATATGAGCCCGCGTTAGCTGCCGAACAGCTAATCCCGCGGTGAATCCGCCTCGCGGACGGCCGATTCGAGGTGCCGATGCCCGCTAGCGTTCACCGGGGGCACATTTGGCGAAGTCGAGGCGGTGCGAGGCCGCCGCCCGCCCGCGCCGCCGGAGCTAGCCCTTCGGTTCGACGACGACCGTCACTTCCGGGGCGACACCCGCGAAGACCTTGATCGCGACCTTGTACGTGCCGAGCGACTTGAGCGGCTCCTCGAGATCGATCTTGTGGCGATCGACGGTGATGCCGCGCCGGCCGAGGGCATCGGCGATGTCCTTCGACGTGATCGAGCCGTAGAGCTTGCCGCCCTCGCCGACCTTGACGCCCATCGTGAGGGTCGTCGACGCGATCCGGGTCGCCGCGATCTCGGCTTCCTCGCGCTCCCGCTTGCGCTTGTCCTCGCGACTGGCGATGTCGTGCTGCCAGGCGCGATAGGCGCCGCCGGCCGCCGGCACGGCCAGGTTCTGGCGGATCAGGAAGTTCGTGGCGTAGCCGTCGGCCACGGTCTTCATCTCGCCGCTCTTGCCGAGCTTCTCCACGTCCTGCGTCAGGATCACTTTCACGCGATCGATTCCTCCTTGGAGACCCAGGACCGGACCCTCGGTCCGATGCCGCTGTTGTCGATGGCCTCGACCGCCTGGGCGATGAGCGCCGGGACCCGGCGGATCGTCTTGCGAACCGGACCCGGGGTCAATCGCCGGATCCGGGCCATGTCGTCGTCGAATGCGGGCCGGTCGATGCCGAGCTCATCGAGCTTCTCTGCCAGCAACTCGTCCGGGACGCCGTCGATGAAGAGATCGACAGCGAGGACGACGATGACCAGGTCGTCGAGCCCGCCGAGGAGCGGCACCCGATCGGGCACGAGGTCGCGCCCGATGACGAGGTAGCCCGCCGCGCCGGCGAGGAGCGCCTTCCGAGCCACCGGCGTCCGCTCGTCGGCGACGAGCGCGAGGATCAGCCTGCGCGTACAACGGTGCCCGGCTCGCCAGTGGCAGGAACGCCATCAGGCCGACCGCGCGCCCGAGCGCCGAGCCGCGCCGTCGAGACTTCTTCTTGTCCGAACCGTCCTCAGCCATCGCCCGGCCAACCACCTGATTCAACGCTGCGCCGCCGTGATGCCCGGTTGCTGCCGGGCCGCCGAGTCTACCAGCCCGCCACCGACGACGATGACGAGGCGACGTCGCGCCGGCCGCGACGCGCGCCTTGACATCGAACGTCCGTTCTGTATCATGCACATACAAGGAGGGCGCGAGTGACCAAGCACGACGCGGATCGGAAGGTCAAGATCCTCGATTTCATCGCCGCGACGCTGCGCGCCCGTGGCTTCCCGCCGTCGGTGCGCGAGATCGCGAAGGCCGTCGGACTGGCCTCCACGTCGGCCGTTCATCACCATCTCCAGATCCTGGAACGCGAGGGCTACCTGGAACGCGGCGCGGCCCAGTCCCGCGCGATTCGGCTCACCCCGTACGCGGCGCTCCGCCTTGGTCTGGCGGGCGAGCTCGTGCCGCAGGCGGCGACGATGGAGGCGCACCTCCTCCCGGTCATCGGCGAGATCGCCGCAGGCGGTCCGATCGAGGCGTACCAGAGCGCGTCGGAGACGATCGGGATCCCGGACATGCTGGCGCCGTCGGGCGATGCCTACGTCCTCAAGGTCCGCGGCGACTCGATGATCGAGGCCCACATCGCTGACGGTGACTTCGTCCTCATCCGCCCGCAGTCCACCGCTCGAAACGGCGACATCGTTGTCGCCCAGGTCGAGGAGAACTCGGTGACGCTGAAGCGATTCTTCAAGGAGAAGGACCGCGTGCGGCTCCAGCCGGCCAACCCCAACTACCCGCCGCAGTTCTATGACGACGTGCGCATCCAGGGGAAGTTGATCGGGGTCATTCGGCGGCTGGACTAGCCGGCTTGGCGCCGGACGGCCCGGCAAGTCTCCACACGGTTTCCACACGATCCACGGGCGGCGCGAAAGTCGTGGACGGCATTGGGGGATAAGGCCCTATCGCGCTGCGACCGCCTTCCCTGACACTCGAGCTGACACAGCCCGCCGTCAGATTCGGGAGCACATGATCGATCGCCTGCCGCCGCAGAGTCTCGAGGCCGAACAGTCCGTGCTCGGCGCGATCCTCATCGATCGCGATGCCATCGTCGAGGTTGCGGAGTTCCTGCGGGCCGCCGACTTCTACCGCCAGGCGAACGGGACGATCTACGCGGCTGTCCTCGACCTGTTCGAGCGGCGGGAGCCGATCGACATCGTCACCGTATCGGAGACGCTGGAGCGGACTGACGCCCTGGAGGCCGTCGGAGGGCGGGCATACCTCTCGAGCCTCACCAACTCCACGCCGACCGCCGTCCACGCCGTCCAGTACGCCCGCATCGTCGAGCGCAAGGCCGTGCTGCGCAACCTCATCGGCGCGGCCGGACGGATCGCAGGCATCGGCTACGAGGACCCGGCGGAGGTCTCGGAGGCGATCGATCGCGCCGAAGCGGAGCTCTTCGCCGTCAGCCAGAAGCGAGTCGAGGCCGGTTTCACCAAGCTCGATTCGCTCCTCCACCAGGCTTATGACCGGCTGGATTACCTCCACGCCCACCGCGGCGAGATCAACGGCGTCCGATCGGGCTTCACGGACCTCGACGCCCTGACGACCGGCCTCCAGAAGAGCGACCTCATCGTCGTCGCGGCCCGGCCATCGGTCGGCAAGACGAGCTTTGCGCTCAACATCGCGGAGCACGCCGCGGTTCGCGAGAAGAAGAGCGTCGGTCTCTTCAGCCTGGAGATGAGCAAGGAGCAGCTCGTGCTCCGTCTGCTCTCGAGCGTGTCGAACATCGACAGTCAGCGGCTCCGGACCGGCTTCCTGGAGGAGCTCGACTTCGCCCGGATCGCGCCCGCGATGAACGCCCTGTCGGAGGCGCCGATGTTCATCGACGATACCCCCAACATCAGCACGATGGAGCTCCGGACCAAGGCTCGCCGCCTCCAGGCGGAATCCGGGCTGGACCTCGTCATCGTCGACTACCTCCAGCTGATGCAGGCGACGACGACCAGCCGGGACGCGAACCGCGTCCAGGAGGTATCGGAGATCTCGCGCGGGCTCAAGGCGCTCGCCCGTGAGCTGAGCGTGCCGGTGATCGCCCTGTCCCAGCTCTCCCGTCAGCCGGAGATGCGGGAATCCAAGGAGCCGCGCCTGTCGGACCTGCGCGAGTCGGGCGCGATCGAGCAGGACGCTGACCTCGTCCTCTTCCTGTGGCGCGACAAGGAGCGCGGGAGCGAGGACCAGGACGACGAGGGCGAGGTGATCAACATGAAGCTCGCCAAGCACCGCAACGGCCCCACGGGCGAGATCCAGCTCTACTTCAAGAAGCGCCAAACGCGCTTCGTCTCATACGCCAGCGAGCGCTACGCCGAGGCCGGTTGAGGAGCGCGGGCGCTCAGCCTTCGTATTCGAAGCCGATCTTGACCTCGACCCGGTACTCGACGATCTCGCCGTCCTCGACGACGGCTGTCGACTTCACGACGTCGACGGACTGGATGTTGCGGACAGTCTTCGACGCGGTCGCAACGGCCTGGCGGGCCGCGTCGCTCCATGACTTCGGGCTCGTTCCGACCATCTCGCGGATGATGATGACGCCCACGGGTCGTCCTCCTGTGCGGTGGATTCGAGCCCAAAGTCTAGGCCGAGCGGCGCCAGGGAATCGACGAGGCCGGCCCGACATTCGGACCGGCCCTGAAGAGCGACCTGGGTTCGCGGTCAGACGCTCGCCGGCTGCCCGACCGTCCCTGCCCTCACCTTGTCGAAGCAGGAGCTGCAGTACACGGGGCGGTCGTTCCGCGGCGCGAAGGGGACCATCGCCTGGCCCCCGCAGCCTGCCACAGATCGCGGCATGGAACTCCCGTGGGCCGCCCGCCGTTCGGGCGCGCTTCGCGACCGCCCGGCACGAAGGACAGCGTTGTGGGTCGTTGAGAAGACCCTTGCTACTGAAGAACGCCTGCTCGCCGCTGGAGAAGACAAACTCCTCCGAACAGTCACGGCAGGTCAACGATCGGTCCTGGTACACCCTCTCCCGAACCTCCTGTTCATGCCCTGTGACGCGTGGCCTCCCGGCCCCGAGCGAAGCACTCCCAGGGTCGATGCGGCAGACAGGAGGGACGTGCGCGCGAGCGACCGTGTCGGGGCCTCGGCCCGAGACTATGACGGGCAGAATACTTGTCCAGTCAAGCGCTGCGGACACACAATTCGAACAGCGGCGACCGATTTCGCGCGAATCCCGTAGGTCCGGTGCCGATATGCACCACATTGGGTGGGCTCCGAGCCGGACGCGAGGCGGGTCCCCCGGCTGGTATGACGACGACGGAACCGACGAGCTACCGGCGGCGTCGGGGGCGACATGCCGACGTACCGCCTGCCCCTCGCCGTCATGGCGATCGTCCTCGTCGCCGCCGCGTGCGGCTCGGCCGGCCCAGCATCGCCGCCCGGCTCGGCATCCCCGTCGGGCTCCAGCGCCCCAACGGTGCCGCCCTCTCCCGAGGGCGTCGACCATCCGACCGGCGCGACCGACGTCGTGCTCCAGCTCGAGGAGGGCGGCGGGTTCGTCCCGATCGACTTCCTGGCCAACCAGGCGCCCCAGTTCACGCTCTTCGGCGACGGCCGTGTCGTCTTCCAACAGACCGTCACGGTCTTCCCGGAACCTGATGCGAACGGCATCACACGAAGCCTCCCGTGGCGAACGGCTCAGCTCGACGCCGGCCAGGTCGACGAGCTCATGACGTTCGCGCTCGGCCAGGGCGGCCTCGGTAGCGCCCGCGACAACTACGGCATGGACGGCATCGCGGACGCCTCGAGCTCGAACTTCACGATCAATGCGGGCGGCCTCGCGAAGCTGGTCAACGTCTACGCCCTCGGCGCCGAAGACCCGAATACGCCCGATCTCGTCGCCCGCCGCGCATTCCTGGTCCTCGCCACCCGGCTCCGCGACTTCGATCGGGGCGGCACGATCTCGACCGACGTCTACCTCCCCGCCGGCTACCGCGCCGTCCTGATCGAGCGGGAAGGCGACCTGCAGTCGAAGCCGATCGCCTGGCCGTGGCCGTGCCTCAAGGTCTCCGATTTCAAGGCCAACGTGAATGCCGCCGGCGGCAGCCAGCTGCCCCACCGAACGATGAACCCGGACGAGGTCGCTGCCCTTGGGCTCGGCGACATCCCCGGCGGCGTCCAGGGCGTCATCCTCGCTGCCCCCGACGGCAAGACCTACGCACTCGTCATGCGCCCACTGCTCCCGAGCGAAACCGACTGACCCGCCGGCATGCCGCGCAGCTAATCGGCAGGTGAGCCGCGCGGGGCACTATGGGGCGCATGCCCCGCCACGAGCGATTCGCCGTGATTGACACCTCGCGCAAGGGGTCCGTATCGTTCGCGCCGCCCGACCGGCCGGTCACGGGCGCTCGCCCGGGCGATGAGGGGCTTCGCGGGCCGCTTGCGGTCGGTCCGGGTCGAGCGGCGATCGTGGCGCCGGCACTCGTCGGAAGGACGACAGATGAGGCTGTGAGCGGGTACCCGATCCAGCTCGGCAAAGTCCGGCGTCCGCCACTTCGCGACGAGACGCTGACCCGTCACCGCCTCCTCGACTGGCTGGATAGAAGAGCGCATAGCCGTGTGATCTTCCTCATCGCGGAGGCGGGTTACGGGAAAACCACCCTATTGGCCGATTTCTCCCGGCGGACGCGGTATCGAACCCTTTGGTACCGAATGGGTATCGAGGATCGGAACTGGGTCTCGTTTCTCTCTTACCTGGTCGCGTCGGGCCGTGTTCACGATCGTGACTTCGCTCCGCGCACCGCGTCCCTCCTCAGCAACGTAGGTGCCGGAGGGATTAGCCGAGAAGAGGCGGTCGAGGCTTTCCTTGAGGAGGTGCCAGCGATTGCTCGGAACGGAGCCTTTCTCATCCTGGACGACTTTCACCTCGCAGATGATGTCGACGAGATTCGGTCCATCGCCAGAACTCTGGTTGCACGAGGTCCCGAGCGCCTCACCCTTGTCTTCTCATGCCGTCGTGCACCGACGCTGCCAGTTGCGCGCCTTCGAGCGCTTGGTGAACTTGCCCAACTTGGAACAGCGGACCTTAGGTTCTCCAGCGAGGAGACTGAAGCGCTCTTCAGAGAAACCTACGGGCGGTCGCTTGAACCCGATGTTCTTGCCGACTTGTCCGCAAAAACGGAAGGCTGGGCCGCATCGCTCTACCTCGTTCAGACCGCCCTGCGAGATCGATCAGGCTCTGAGACGCGCGCATTCGTCAGGGGAATCTCAGGAGCCCAGTCTGAGCTGTACGACTATCTCGCTGAGGAAGTCATAGGCGAGCTCCAGGAGGAGCACCGACAATTCCTCATGCGAACGGCAATCCTTCAGAGCGTTGATTTGGATCAGGCCGCCTTGGTGACGGACCTATCTCGCCGCGAGATTGCTGCGCTGATCGCCGAGTCAGAACGGCTGGGACTGCTCGCATTGCGGCAGGAGCGCAGGCAACCGGGACACACGTACCACCCTCTCGTGCGACAGTTCCTTGAAGCGCGGCTGGCTCGGGAGTATGGCGACGGCTTCGTCGCCAACCTGCATCGCATCGTTGCCGCTTGGGCAGAACCGCTTGACTGGCGCGAGGCCTGTTTCCACTTCGCCGCCGCGGGCGACGCTAACGAGCTCCATCGAGTGATGGATTCATCCATCGAGAGCATCGTCGGCGCCGGCGAGTTCGCGCTCGCGAATGAGTACCTGATGCGGTTTCCGCCAGCCGGCGTCAGTGCCACGGTCGAGATCATTCGATCACGGCTTGCGGCGAACGCGGGCGACGTTGCCGAGGCCCTCGCCTCCGGACGTAGGGCCGTCGAGCTGGATCCGCAACTGGATGCGTCCCAAGGAAACCTCCTGCAGACCTACTTCGTGGCAGGAGACCTTTCCAGCGCGAGCGACCTCGCGTTGCGGCTGGCTACGACGGCACAATCACCGACGTTGCGCTCCGTTGGGGCAGCGACAAGGAGCGTGCTCGATATATCTCTCGGCGGAAACCTGAACGACGCATTGGTCGCCGTGAGCCGGATCAGAGATGAATCCCACAAAGCTGGGCTTACGCGCTATGAGGGCGTCAGTGTCCTCAACATTGCGCTGATCCACAGAGCCCAAGGAAATGCCGCCGACGCGCTGAGGATGGCGGGCGAGGCCTTCCATAGCCTCTCGAGAGGGGCGTCGGGTACCGAGATTGTCGCAGCGCTACTTGCGCAGGCGTGGGCCACGGCGCACCTGGGTTCGATTCCGGATGCTCGCGCGGTCCTGGAAGTAGCTGGGGCACGCTCAACCGGCGAGTCGAGGAGGGAGTGGCTCGCAGAATCGGCGGAAATCGAGGTCTACTACGGAGACGAAACTGCCGCAAGGTCGTTGGTTGCGGAAGCCGACACCATAGCGCTCAATCCGTCCTTAGATGCCGTCATGATCCTGACCAGAGTGCAGTTGGCGCTTCGAGAAGGAGACACTGCGCTCGCTCGAAGCCAGCTGCCAGTGGCGCATCCATCAGTCCCGACGCTGGAGACCGGCTATTTCAGTCGCTACCTCGCAGTGGTTGCCCACACATCTGTGCTTGCGATGGCCCCGGATGCCCCCGTCAAGGCTCTTGAAGCATTGAGCTTTGCCGAGACGCAAGGCGCCAGCCTCTGGTCTGGGTACTGCAGGGTCCTACTCGCAACGGTCGGGACCAACATCGATGTCGACTTGCGACGCGTCCAATCAGTCCATGGCCCTGTCTATCTGAGCATGGTTGCCGAGCCTGTCATCGCAGCCTTGTACAGGATGGATGACGCATCGCGCCTCCTTATTGCCGCAGAGGCACAGGTACGGCCCGAGCGCTGGAGACCAAGTATTCGACGTGAACTCGCGCGACCCGGTAGCCCAAACAGGCTTCACGCGGCTCGGATTCTTGATCTGATCGGGCAGGATGAGGATGTCGCGCTACTCCGAGCCATGGCCAAGGCTTCAACGACACCACGCTCTGGCTCGACTCTCGGAAAGGGTCTGGCTCGTCGCCTCGCGCCGAGTGTCTTTGTAGAAGATCAAGGTCGGGTTGAGATCCACGTGGGTTCGACCGTCGTGCCCGGAACCGATCTTCGTCGCAAGGTGCTGTCGATGCTTTGCTTTCTGTTGACTCGGCCCCGATTCTCAGCCACAAGAGACGAGGTGGTCGACGCCCTATGGCCGGAGATGGCGCCCGAAGTCGCGGCCAATTCACTCAATCAGACTGTCTATTTCTTGCGACGCGTCTTTGAGCCTGGCTATAAGGAGGACACATCAGCCGGATACGTCCATCATGATTTGGATGTCTTGTGGCTCGACCAAGACCTGATCCGATCTCGGAGTCAGGAATGCCGAGACATCATCGATGGTTTGGGATCACAACCCTCGCCCGCAGAGGTTGATCGATTGAGCGCGACCTACCTGGGGCGGTTCGCTTTGGACTTCTCGTACGACGAGTGGAGCGTGCCGTTCCGAGATGCGTTGCACGTCGCTTATCTCCAGGTCGTGGAGGGTGCCGTCAATCGGGACATAGAGACCGGCCATTTCGAACGAGGGATTGGGCTAGCCAGGCGCGCGCTCGATATTGACCCAGACCTGGATAACTTGGAGCTCTCGTTGCTCCGGCTGTATCGCGTAACCGGTGCCCACTCGGCGGCAGCGGAGCAATACGCGCACTACGCGGCCTACCTCCGCGAGGAGCTGGGTGTCGAGCCGCCGCCGCTCACTTCGCTGTGAAGATAAGTAGATTGACGTATTGACCGGGTTCATCCGGGCTACATATAGTCCGGTCAACTTCCCAGTACTGAGGTACTAGGAAGCGAAGTTAAGACGGACGCGCCGATGCATCACCTGAAATGGGCACTTAGGGTGAGGGCTGAGCGAGTAGTGCAACCGACCGACCATTGTGTCAGGTCGGTTTTTGTGTCTACGGACGCAAAGGCCGTCAAGGAGTAACGATCGTGGAATCGACGTCAGTTACGAAGGGCTGGACCGTCCTCGCCGTCACCAAGGGCTGGACCGTCCTCGCCGTCACCAAGGGCTGGACCGTCCTCGCCGTCACGAAGGGCTGGTAGCCGATATGGGATCTATGAAGGATCGCCTTCTCCGTCTCATGTCCGTCTGTGGCGCAGTCGCAGCGATGGCGCTGGCCGGCGGGGCATCCCTCAAGGGCTTCTAGTACGTTTGGGCGTTTTGCGACCATTGCGCGGAGGGATTAGAGTCTCGGTCGAGTGACCATCCGCAACGGGGCATGAATGTCCAGGTCTCTAAAGGCCTACACCACCGGGCTCGTGGGTGTCAGCGCAATTGCGCTGCTGCTCACGAGTTTTGTGTTTTCTCAGAGCGCGGGTCTCCTTCTCGGTATGCGTCCCGAGATCGCTATCGTTCGGGGCGATCCCAGTACTGCTAGCGTCGCGGCTGGGCTCGCGTTCTGGACTTTGATCACGCTGTTCGCCCAAGCGCTCCCAGTGCGCATGCCACGTGGGACATTGGTGTCGGTTGCGATCGCTCCCCTGCTCGCAGCGATGACTCTCGGCGGTCCGGTTGCTGCGGGTTGGGTTGCCCTAATCGGAACCACCGAGCTTCGTGAGATCCGCGGGCGGGTGCCTTGGTACGGGACGGCATCTAACCATGCGGGGATCATGCTGCCGGCTCTGGTAGGTGCGTACTTGTGCGAGCTTGTCCGAGCCGATTCGACCGACCAGCTCCGAGTCTTCGCAGCCACGATGGCAGGAGCCGCGGGCCTGTTCTTCCTGAACATCGCTGCCACTGCCGGTGTGGTGTCGCTTCGAACTGGTCAGTCGTTTCGGGTAGTTGCCATCGGAGATGCTCGAGGCTTTGGCGCGAGTCTCTCGGCACTGACGCCACTCGCTTGGTTGATGGCTTTGATCTACCAGGTATCTGGATGGTGGGCAACGTTGCTTTTCGCATTGCCTCTGTACACAACACGGGTAGCTCACAATCGCTTTGTTGAGATGCGCGAGATGTTTACCCAAACGATCGGCGCACTTGCTGGAGCCGTGGACAAGCGGGACCCCTTCACGAGCCTGCACAGCCAGCGCGTCAAACAAATCGGGGTAGACATTGGGCGTGAGATGCAGGTTTCGGAAAGCGAGCTCGAGGCGCTTGAGTGGGGCGGGCTGCTGCACGACATCGGGAAGATCGGTGTGCCGGACAACGTCCTGAAGAAGCCCGAGCGGCTGACGCGGGACGAGCGGATGCTCATGAATGCGCATCCGGTTCTTGGGGCGCAGATCATTGCGCCGGTCACCAAGTTGGCGCCGGAGCTGCCGATCATTCGGCACCATCACGAGTGGTACAACGGCTCCGGGTATCCAGATCGGTTGATCGGGGATGAGATTCCGAAGCTTGCGCGCATCCTGCATGTCGCCGATGCATTCGAGGCGATGACCGCCCAGCGCCCGTATCGGATGACACCGCTGACCTCTGAGCAGGCGCTGAGCGAGCTCCGCAAGTTCGCCGGGATCCAGTTCGACCCGGTCGTCGTGGATGCGTTCGTCAAGACGTCGTGGGTCATGGGTGTCTCGGATCCGGGTCAGGTCCCTGAGCCGCGGCAGATCCCGCTCATCGCCCAGGCGGCCGATCGGCTGACACAGGCGACGGCGCGCCAGGAATCGGCGCCCGTCGAGCGGGCCTGACAAGGACCGGAGCCGGGCCGACCACACATCGGACGCCCGCGGCGCGACGATGGTCGGATGACCGCGTCGCTCCTGACATCGAACACGGGCTGATTCCCGCGTGCTGATCGGCGGGATCCTCCTCGGGCTGATCGCCGGCCTCCTTGCCGGCGGCAGCCTCAGCAACCTTGCGTCGATCCGGCTGCGCTGGATCGGGGTCCTGTTCCTGGCCGTTGTCGTCCGATTTGCGACCGAGTGGGCGATCGACGCCCACATCCAGGTCGTTCAGGACCTTCGCCTGCCGCTGTTCGGCATATCGTTCGGGCTCCTGCTTGCCGGCCTGTGGGTCAACCGATCGCATGCTGGCATGAGTCTCGCGTTCATCGGCATCCTGCTGAACACGGCCGCGATCCTCTCGAACGGCGGCTACATGCCGATCTGGCGGCCGAGCTTCGACGCTGCGCAGTTCGATCCCAGTGTCGTGCCGTCCTCGTTCTACCTCCTGCTGCGGGACGACGCGCTGACGGCCGACTTCCTGCTCAAAGCCGGCCCGCTCGGCGACATCCTGCCGATCCCGATCCCGTTCATCCGCAACGTCGCCTCCATCGGCGACCTCTTCCTGACCGCCGGCCTGGGGTTCTTCCTGTTCGCGACCGTCCTCCGCTCCCGCGCCGAGGCCGTCGCAGAGGATGCGCGGTCGCAGGAGCGACGCCTCGGGCCCGCCGAGGTCGACGTCCTCGGTCGCCGGATCCGCGCGACCGATCTCGGCCGGCGAGTGCGGCTGTCGAGCGGCCTGGCGTCAGAGTTCACCGACGCATCGGCCCTCGAACGGCCGATCCTCCTGGGCGGGTCCGGTCAGGGCCTGTCGCCGGGCCTCGCGGTTGCCGCGGCAGGCGCCGCGGCACCGACGCTCGATGGCGCGATCGCCGTCCCCATGCCCGGCGCCGAGATCGTGGTCAGGCTCGACCGGCACCCATTCATCCGGCTCGCCCTCAACAGCTCATTCTCGGCCCTCTGGGTCGGCCAGCTCATCAGCCTGTTCGGCGATCGGATCCACCAGATCGCGCTCGCATTCCTCGTCCTTGCCGTGACGAATTCGCCGGTCGCGGTGGCCTTCGTCTTCGTCTTCGCGAGCCTGCCGAACCTCTTCCTGTCGCCGATCGCGGGAACCTACGTCGATCGCTGGGACCAGAAGGACGTCATGGTCGTCAGCGACCTGCTCCGCGCGGCGATCATCCTCATCATCCCGATCGCCGCGGTGACGAACATCTTCCTCGTCTACCCGCTCATCTTCTTCGTGACGTCGATCTCGATCTTCTTCCGACCGGCACGGGTGGCGGCGCTGCCGCGGATCGTCCGCGACGACGAGCTACTCACGGCGAATTCGGCAATGTGGGTGGGCGAGACGATCGCCGACGTCATCGGATACCCGCTCGCCGCGGTCTTCGTCGGTTTCCTCGGACCGGCGCTGCCACTCGCGTTCTGGATCGATGCCGCGACCTACGGGGCGTCGGCGGCGCTCATCGCCTCGATCTACGTCCCGCCGTTGCGCAAGTCCCTGAGTCCCTCCGGCGAGCGCCCCAGCGTCCTGGCCGACATGAAGGCCGGCTACCAGTTCCTGCGACACGAGACGGTCCTGCTCGCGAATACGCTCCAGGCCGCGGTCGCCCAGCTGACGATCGGCGTCCTGACCGCGCTGACACCGCTGTACGCGAAGGGGATCGTCACCGGACAGGGCGTCGACGAGAAGGCAGCGTACGGCTTCCTCGAGACGGCGATCGGGGTCGGCAACCTGATCGGCGGCTTCGTCATCGGCGTCATCGGCACCCGTCTCGCCCGCGGCAAGACGGTCATCGTCGGCTACACGCTCTGGGGTGCCTGCGTGGCGTTGCTGGCGCTGACCGGCAACCTCGCGATCGCGCTCGGGCTCATGTTCGGGTCAGGCGTCGCGAACATGGTGTTCGTCATCCCGAGCCAGACGATGTTCCAGGAACGGACGCCGCCCGACATGCTGGGTCGGGTGATCGGATTCAGGTTCGCCCTCGTCTTCGGCTCGATGACCCTCGCGATGGCACTCGGCGGCATCCTCGCCCAATTCGCCGGCGCGGCGCCGGTCATCGGGGTCTTCGGGCTTCTCACGATGGTCGCCGGGCTGGCCGGGATGCTCGTTCCGGCCGTGCGGAACGCCTGACCTTCGCTACACTGGCGGCCCGTGCACCGCGCCCGATCCGGGGCGCCACAGGAGAGACACAACCTGCATGACCGAACCGAACGACACGGCGCCCGATAGCGCCGCGCCGCCAGAGCCTGAGCCGGTCGACTCCGATGCACCCGAGCCTGTCGACGCGGAGCTCGAGGCCGACGCGCCCGAGCCAGCCGACGCGGACGCAGAGCTCGAGGCCGACGCAGAGCTCGAGGCCGACGCCGAGCTCGAGGCCGACGCCGAGCTCGAGGCCGATGCCGAGCTCGAGGCCGACGCCGACAAGGAGCTCGACTGGGCCACGGAGGTTGCTCCTCCCCAGCCGGCCGGCTCGCGGCGCGGCCGGGGTGACCGCGCGACGGAGGCGGCCGCGGCCGCTGTCCCGGAGCGCGCGATCCGGATCGACGATCGCATCTCGAAGGTCTTCGTCCTGGTCACGCTCGCGGCGTTCCTCCTGATCCTCGCGAACGGGATGTTCTTCGGCGTCGGCGGGGTCTTCCGGCCGTACGTGTCGCCGTCGCCCAGTCCTTCGCCATCGGTCTCGGCCTCCCCCTCAGCGTCGCCCTCCGCGTCGCCGTCGGGCATCGTGTCGCCGTCGGGCAGCGTGTCGCCGTCGGGTTCGGCGGGAGCTTCGGGGTCGGCCGCCCCGTCTGCGTCGGCGGCGGCTCCGTCCGCGTCGTCGTCTGTCGCCCCATCCGGGTCGGCGTCCGCGTCTCTCGCGCCCTGACATCGGGCGAGCCCTGCCCGCAGGTTCGTTCGTATCAGTCGCCCGGCGACTGTGCAATGAATGACGCGCCCGGCTTCCGAGTGGGCCGCGGTATCATGCGGGGCCGTCCGCGCGTAGCTGAGTGGATCAGAGCGACTGACTTCGGAGTAGCGGACGCTCAGCGCTATGCCTCGAAGCGTGCAGGGTGGAGCGAATAGAGCGCAGTTATCTGCTGTGCCTGCCACGTGGCTAGGTTTCCGAGAGGTATCGGGAATTGTCGCTGCCCGTATGCCGCGAAGTCGCCGCAGCCGAATGCGTACTTCAGATCGAGACAAACCGCTGAGTATGCCGTCCACGCGAAAATGCAGGATGGGCGCCCGCTGGAGTTCCACCGCGTCTGCCGTCGCGGAGACGCCGGCAGCGGGCGCGAGCACCCAGCGGGATCCAGCCGTCGGATACCGGATCCAACCCGCCGCGCCACGTTGGGGCCCTGCCAGTTCCTGACGATAGCCCGGAAAGCCTTGTCCGAAACCCTGGTGTTATGCAGTCGATGGCTACTGGTCGTGTGGCCGGCGCTACCCAGCGGGTCCGCAGCCGGGGATCGAACCTACGGCCGGGCAATAGACCGTGGCTCAGGCCCTCTCCGCGCCTGCCGACACTCGGTGACGTGTCTGACTACACAAGCCATTTGCGCCATCGCCGGCAGGTCGTACTCCCAGATGTCAGTTACGGACCATTCGGCTTGGCCTTCGGCTACCTGAGCGTCGCGCCGGCCGAGGAGAACCTCCGCCTACACGCCCAATCACGCTCCGCGACGGCTTCGATCCTCTCCGCAAGTTCACCAAGTGTCCCAATCCCAGCGAAGCCGGTGAGCCGCTCCAAGCGCAGCGACTCGTCGATCCACGCGAGCTTGCCCCAAGGCGAACTCGAATTGAACGAGGTCGGAGATAACGTCGCGCACACGTGGCTGATGCAGCTGATTGATGGGCGGGGTCTGAGGGTGCGTGGAGCGCCGGGCTCACCTCCTCTGGGTCGACGGCCGCGTCGATCCGGGCCATCGACTCGGGACAGGAAGTAGCGCCGACCGTCCTGCCACTCGTCGTCCTGCTCGGCGAGGACCATCCCGACGAGGCGGATCAAGCTGGCCCGGGTCGGGAAGATGCCGACGACGGGCGTGCGGCGCTTGAGTACATTGTTCAGCCGCTCCTGCGGGTTCGTGCTCCGAATCCGCGGCCGGTGGGCCTCCGGGAAGGTGAAATGAACGAGCAGGTCGAGCTCGGCCTCGATGAGCATCTCGGCGACGGCCGGAAAGCGGCTGGCCAGGCCGTCGGCCACCCGCAGGAGCTGCTCGGACGCGGCCTGCTCGTAGCGTGACTCAGAAGCCCATCGCCTTGAGGAAATGAGCCGCCGTGTCGCCCCGCTCGGTTACGCGAAGCCGCGGCAGGAGGAGCAGGTACTGCCCGCTGTGCGCGATTGTCGACCGCGACGGTCGTGAAGGCCATCTGGTACTTGTTCGCCCTGAGCGAGTTCACCGCCTGGTTGGAGGTGAGGCCGTACGGGTAGACGAACGTCGTCACTGGGACAGGACGGTTGGCAGGAACGCCCCGTACGATGGGTTTCCGCGCGCCCTTGGTCGTCACCGTCCGGGTAGCGATTGCGCAGCAACGCCAACTCATCCTCGAGGCGGTGCCCGGCCGTGATGGTCTGCTTTAGCAACGCCGCGCCGTGGTAAGCCGCGACACTGACGTGACCGAACGTATGACTTGGAGATCTCGTTGCCGCCCTTGGCGATCTTGGCTTCCTGGTCGAAGGTCAGGTACTTGTCACCGGACCGACCGAAGATGACGAAGAACGACCCGATGTAGCCCTTGTCACCGCGACCCCGTCGGCGTTCATGTCGAGCGCCGACACCGACCTCGTGCCGTGGAAGATAGCAGGCTCGTGCCGTACTTCTGCATGATCGGCCAGGCGTACGTGAGCATCTCGACCCGGCCGTCGTCGAAGGTGAGGACCATCGTCTTCGCAGGGATCGCGACGCCGGCCGTGACTGACGCGGCGAGGTCATGAGAGGTGATCGTTCGAATGCCCTTGGCGGCGGCGGCCTTCATCTGCGCATCGAACTGGGTCGATTTCGCACGAACAGGCTCGGCGAGGCTGCTGTCCGGGGCCTTCGGCGTGACGATGTGGTACATCGCCACGGGCACCTTCCAGGTCGAGCGCCGCCGATGCCGGCGTCGCGGCGTTGGGCATGCCGATGAGCAGGACGGCCGCGCCAATGGCGAGGGTCGGTCCGCGGAGGACCTTGAGGTTGCGCAAGTGAACTACTCCTAGGGTCGCTCAGTGGAGACGAGGGGCGATTCAAATCCGGTCGGCCGCGAAGGAACTGCGGTTGGATAGTGCGAAGGTGAGCGGGACATCACGCCGGTCGGGGAGGCAGGACTTGCGTTCATCGCTGTCGGCGATCTCGTGCTGTCATCGTGGTGGTCGCCGCCGGCTGGCGGACGGTCCCGGACGACCCAAACCTCTAGCGACTTCGTCCGGGAGGGCAACACGCTGAATTACGTATGCCGTCGACTCGGCGCGATGACTCACGATGGATAGCGGTAGCCCGAACGGTCACGCACGGTCGTGGCGCGGAGCGGATTCGAAGGCCGGTTGAGTCCCTAGTCTTGGTTGCGGGCTCAGGCGGTCAACGCAACACCTTGGCGAGTGCCTCTGATGGTTTCATCCAGCCGAGCGTCTGTCGAGGGCGGGCGTTGAGCTCGCGTGGCGACGGCGTCGAGGTGAGCCTGGCCGTGGACGGACAGGTCGGTGCCCTTGGGGAAGTACTGGCGGACAAGGCCGTTGGTGTTCTCGTTGCGTGCCGCGCTGCCAGGGGCTGTGGGGATCGCAGAAGTAGACCTGCGACGCCGGTCTCGACGGTGAACCGGACGTGCTCGGCCATCTCGTTGCCGCGATCCCAGGTGAGCGTTTCGCCGGAGCTCCACGGGCAGGCGTCAGGATCCGCGTCGCGAGGGCCGCGCGGACCGCCTCGGCCGTCCGGCCCCGCGGGCAGGCGCGACGAGCATCAGGAAGCGGGTCTGGCGCTCGACGAGCGTGCCGATCGCCGAGCGGTTGGCCTTGCCGATGATCAGGTCGCCCTCCCAGTGCCCGGGCACCGCCCGGTCCTCGACCTCGGCCGGCCGCTCGCTGATGCAGGACCATGTCCGGAGGATCTCCCGCCGCGCGACCCGGTCGGACTGGGTCGACGCTGCGGCCCGGCCGGTCCGCAGACAGCGGGTCAGCTCGGCCCGCAGGGCACCCCGGCCCTGCACGAACAGCGACTGGTAGATCGTCTCGTGGGACACCCGCATCTCCGGCTGGTGGGGATGATCCTGGCGCAGCCTGCCAGGCGATCTGCTGGGGCGACCAGCGGGCTCGAGCAGCCCCTCGACCGTTTGGCGCAGGGAACGGTTGCGGGCGAGCTTGGCACGGCGCGGTCGACGGGCACGGGCGGCGGCGCGCGTCTCGGCCAGGTGCGCCCGGTAGTGACGCCGGCCGCGGTTGGCCGCCACCTCGCGCGAGACGGTCGAGGGCGGCCGGCCGAGACCGCGTCGCGATCCGTCGGAACGATTTGCCGGCGCACAGGCCCCGGCTGATCTCCTCGCGCTCGGCCATCGAGAGCCGCCAACCGGTCCTGGTCCCGGTGCGCGGCGCGATCCCACCTGACCGGGCGAGGACCCGAATCACGGATCGGACCGAGCGGTCGAACCCGACCGCCACCTCGGCGATCTGCTCGCCGTTCGTCACCCGCTCGCGGATCGCGAGCGCTTCGTCCGCCCGAATCCCGGGGCGTCCACGCCAGTTCGCCACCGCCGATCCTCCTCGCAACGAGCAGTACCTCACCCGAAGAGTGTTGCGTTGGTCACTGGAGAACGCCCTCGTATCTCGCTCGTGAAGGTCGGCTTCGCCGGCAAGGGCCGGAAGATCGCTGATACCAGTTTCCTGGAGACTGGTAGCACCGAGGATCAGTCCCGAACGGCGATGCGTCATCCGGGCCAGTCGCCATGGGACTGGAACGAACAAGGCGGACCGGCACAGCGCGGCGTGGGCGCGGAGGCCAGCAGGCCGGAGGCGAGGCGTATTCTCGGGCTGATGGATGGCTCACGGGACGACCTGGCGGCGGCCCGTTCCGGCATGGTCGCGAGCCAGCTGCGGCGTCGCGGAATTGCCGACGAGCGCGTGCTGCGGGCCATGAACACGATCCCGAGGGAACAGTTCGTCTCCGATGCACAGCGGGGAACCGCCTACGCAGACGAGGCGCTACCGATCCCTGCCGGCCAGACGATCAGCCAGCCGTACATGGTCGCCAGGATGACGGAGCTCGTGGCACCGAAGCCGGGCGACCGGGTGCTGGAGATCGGGACGGGCTCCGGATACCAGACCGCGATCCTCGCGCTCCTCGGAGCGGCGGTCGTCTCGATCGAGCGCCAGCCCGAGCTGGCCCTCCTGGCGCGCGAGCGGCTTGCGCGGCTGGGGCTGGGCGGCGCCGTCGACATCCGGGTCGGCGACGGCAGCGTCGGTGACCCGGGCGGGGCACCGTATGACGGGATCGTCGTGACGGCGGCGGCGCCGTCGATCCCGACGCCACTCCGCGAGCAGCTCTCGGCGGCAGGGGGCCGCCTCGTCATCCCGGTCGGCGATCGGTTTCGGCAGGAACTGATGCTCGTCGTCCGGGACGGCGACCAGTGGAGCGAGCGTGACGAGGGGCCGTGCATCTTCGTCCCGCTCGTCGGGGAGGCGGGTTTTCCCGGCTGAAAGCCCTTCGTTGGGCCGTGGGCGCCGCGCGCCGGATCCCCGCAAATCCCGGCTCCCTGGATGCCCGCCGGCCCCGGAATGCCCGCCGTCCCCGGATTCCCGCCGTCCCCGGATGCCCACACCACGGGTAGTAGCCAACGTGATTGCCGGTAGTGCCCACCCTGCGGGCATTACGCACCGGACCGGGCGATCTCGTCCGCGACCGGTGCGTGCGGCCCGGGGCCGTGCCGCTTCCTGGCGGGTGCGTTCCGTACTTCCCGCAGCACGGGAATTGGGGACGGGGTCGTGTCCCCAGACTTGGTGTAACAGCGGGTAGGCCGTGAACGAGAGCGGCCACCGCGTCATCCTCGCGTCGTTGGAAGTGAGAAACCGACGACACGGAGAACACCACGATGGCCGAGGACAGGATGGCGCTGCTCGAGATGCTGCGCAAGGCGACGGCGGACGGCGACACGGACTTCCTGCGCGAGGGGGTGCGGGTGCTCGCCCAGGCGGTGATGGAGGCCGAGGTCAGCGAGCTCACCGGGGCTGCCCAAGGGCGAGCGCGACCCCGAGCGCCGGCTGACGTCGCGCAACGGGTACCGCGACCGCCGCTGGGACACCCGGGTGGGCACGATCGGCCTCGCGGTCCCCAGGGTCCGCGACGGCTCGTACTTCCCGACGCCTGCTCGAGCCGCGGCGGCGGGCGGAGCGGGCCCTGCTCGCGGTCGTCCAGGAGGCGTACGTGCCGGGGTGTCGACCCGCCGGGTGGACGACCTCGTCCGGGCGCCTGGGCCTCGAGGGGCTCAGCCAGGAGCGAGGTGAGCCGGATCTGCGCCGCGCTCGACGCCGAGGTCGCGGCGTTCCGGGCGCCGCTCGCTCGCGGGCGAGGCGTACCCGTATGTGTGGCTCGACGCCACGTACCTCAAGGTCCGCGAGGGGGGCCGGGTGGTGTCGATGGCGGCCCTGGTCGCGATCGGCGTCGCGCTCACGGGCGAGCGCCGGGTCCTCGGGCTCGAGCTTGCCGCGGGCAACGACGAGGGCTCGCGCCTGGCCGCGCCTTCATCCGGTCGTCTCGTCGAGCGCGGCCTGCCGGGCGTCCGCCTCGTCATCAGCGACGACCACGCCGGGGCTGGTGAAGGCGGTCCGGGAGCAGCTCCTGGGCTCCGCGCTGGCAGCGGTGCCGGGTCCACTTCACCCGCAACGCCCAGGACCTCGTGCCCGCGGTCGGCGCGGAGCATGGTCGCCTCGGCGATCCGGCTCGTGTTCGAGCAGCCCGACGAGGCGCGCGGCCCGCGGCCAGCTGGACGGGGTCATCGACACGCCTCGGGCCCGCGCTTCCCCGCGGTCGCCGAGCTGCTGGCCGAGGCCGAGCCCGACCTGCTCGCCCACTTCGACGTTCCCCGAGACGCACCGCAGCCAGATCCGCTCGCACCAACCCGCTCGAGCGGCTCAACAAGGAGATCAAGCGCCGGACCGCGGTGGTCGGGATCTTCCCGAACCGGGCCGAGCGTCATCCGCCTGGTCGGCATGATCCTCGCCGAGCAGGACGACGAGTGGCAGGACGGCCGCTGCTACTTCCGGCCCGAGACGATGGCCGCTGATCGATGCCGCCGCCGACCTGAAGGAGGTGGGCCAGCCGCTCCTGATGGCGAGCTGAACGATCAGGCGCGAGGACGACGCGCTGTTACACCACGCGCTGGGACTTGACCGGGGACGGGGGGCGGGGCGGGGTGGGGGATGGGGCGCGGGGATCGGGGCGGGGGATCGGGGCGGGGCGGGTGTGGGGGGCGGGGGATCGGGGGGTCGCCGGCCCGAGTCGCCGCCGAGGCTCGGACGGGCCGCCGCGCTCGGTATACTCGGCCGGCCATGACCCACGTCTTCGTCGCCCCGCATCCGGACGATGTCGCTCTCTCGTGCGGTGGCCTGATCGCGAGCCTCCGCGAGCTCGGGCAGAGCGTCACGATCCTGACCGTCTTCTCCGGCGACGGTGGCGGCCCCGGCAATGGGCTGACGGACTACCAGCGCGAGGCGCTCGGGTTCGGGTCGAAAGCGATATGGCCGGTCACCGAAGCATTCAATCGCGCCCACGTCGCGCCCGACGCGGATGTCTACGGCCCGCCCGGCGCCCTGCCGGCGTGGGCCGCGCTCGACGACCAGCTCGAGGCCACGCAGGCCGACGCGGACGCCGCCGCGAAACGGTTCTGGCAGCGATCTTCGTGGTACCGGCGGGCGAGCATCCACCGGGAACCGCTCGCCGGCCAGCCCGTCATCGACGACCTGCCGACCCAGGGCGCCGTCCTGACTGACGAGATCGTCGAGGTGGCACAGGCCGGCGACATCGTGGCGAAGCGCCGGCTCGAGGACGAGAAGTTCGCGCTGTTCGCCGAGGCATCGATCGTATTCCTCGATCTCCCCGACGCCGTCTTCCGCGGTTACGAGGGAGACGACGAACTCCTGGCCGCACCGCGCGACGACGACGAGGCGCCATACGAGATCCTTCGCCGCGAGATCGTCCGCCTCGAGCCGCAGAAGGTCTACCTGCCGCTCGGGGTCGGGAACCACGTCGACCACCAGCTCTGCCGCGAGGTCGGTGTCCGGCTCCTCGCGGAGGGTCGCCGCTGGGTGATGCCGGGACCGGAGTACGCCGGCATCGTGACGTTCTACGAAGACTTCCCGTACGCCTGGTGGAACGATTTCGGGCGCATCGAGGACCTGCCGGCGGGCACCTTCGACGACCTGCCGGCCGACGTCGCGATCACGCCCGAATACGCCGACATCGCCGACCAGCTCGAGCGCAAGATCACGGGCATCTCGATCTACGACAGCCAGATGGACCGGCTGTTCGGCAGCACCAGCGACATGGCGCGCCAGGCCCGCGCCTACGGTCGCAAGGTCGCGACCCTCGGCGGAGGCGGCGGGGCGGCGGAACGCTACTGGGCGACGCGGCCGGCCTGAGCCCCGGCCCGACCCCATGATGCCCGGGCTCGGCGGGGCGACGGACGCGCCGCGGGAAGCCGCGGGCAGGGGTACCCACCTCGTCGTGTTCGGCATCGGGCTGCTCCTCGCCGTTGCGCTCCGAGCCGTCCTCCTCCCGACGGAGGGCCTCCGCGGCGACCTCGACCAGTTCGTGTTGTGGGTCCATGGCCTGGCGACACAGCCGTTCGGGAACGCCTACGACCAGAACCTCTCGTTCCCGCCGGTGATGGTCTACCTGTGGGGGCTGCTGGCCGCGGTGGAGCCCGCGTTCAGGACGATGACCGACGCGGCGGACCCCGCGATCCGCGCGATCATGAAGGCACCGGCAAGCTTCGCGGACATCGGCATCGGGGCGCTCGTCGCCTGGGAGTTGCGGGGCAGGCCGCGCTGGGCGATCGCCGCGGGCCTCGGGATCGTGCTCCACCCGGCCGTCATCGACATCAGCGCGTGGTGGGGCCAATACGAGTCGATCTACGTCCTGTTCGGGCTCATTGCGTTCATGCTCGCGGTGCGCGGGCAGTCGCTGCCGGCCGCGGCGGTCCTCGCGGTGGCGCTCATGACGAAGCCCCAGGCGCTGCCGTTCGTCGTGCCGTTCGCGGCGTGGTTCCTCGCCCGGGACGGGTGGCGGGGGGCCGTAAAGGCCGGGATCGTCGGGGCGGTCGTCATCGGCCTCCTCTGGGTGCCGTTCCTCGCGGCCGGCGGGCCGGCCGGCTATGCCCGCAACCTCGGCGAGTACCAGGGCGACATCTTCGCGATCCTGTCGATCCGGGCGTGGAACGTCTGGTGGCTCGTTCAGGAGCTGTTCGCCGGCGGGGCGTTCGTGTCGGACCAGACGGCGGTCCTCGGTCCGGTGACGCTCCGCCACATCGGCTACGTCGTTGCAGGGATCCTCGAGGTCGTCGTGTTCGTCGCGGTCTACCGCTCGCCGACCCGGCGGACGCTCGCGCTCGGTTTGGCGGCGGCGGTCCTCGTGGCGTTCATGTTCCTGACGACGATGCACGAGCGGTACGCCTACGGGGCGCTGGTGTTCCTCGCGATGCTCATCCCGGAGCGGCGGATCCTCGCAATCTGGATCGTCTTCGGGGTCGCGTTCACGCTGAACCTCCTCGCGGCCGTGCCTCCCTCGCCGCAGATCGGCGAGCTGCTGACCGTCCAGGGACCGCTGGGGATCGCCGGGTCGGTTGCGATGCTGGCGGTGACGCTCGCCGCCCTCCTGGCTCTCGTGACCGCGCCGCGGGGCGTCGACCCTATGCCGGCCGGCGCCCTGCCAGCCGCCGCAACCGGCCCATGACCGCAACGCGGTACCAGTGGAGGTAGTGGGGCAGCCACTTGCGGAGCTTGAAGTTGCTCTGGCCGGCGGTCCGATCGCGCCAGGTCGTCGGCACCTCCGCGACCGGGCGGCCCATGAGCGTCGCCTTGACGGTCAGCTCCAGGGCCAGCTCGAAGCCGGCGCTGCTCTCGATCGTGACCGCGTCCAGGAAGCGGCGTGAATAGAGCTTGAAGTTGTTCGTCGGGTCGTGGGTCCCGACGCCGGCGAACCAGTGGAGCGTCAGGCCGGCGGCCCGGCTCATCAGCCGCTTGAGGAGCGGCCCGCCCACCTGTCCCCCGCCGCGCATGTAGCGGCTCGCCGCGACGACGTCGGCGCCTGAGCGGGCGAGCTCGACCATGGAGTCGACGACGTGCGGCTCATCCGAGCCGTCGGCCATCGAGATCAGGACGTACGGCGCGTCCGTCCCGGCGATCCCGGCCTTCATCGCGTTGAGGACGCCCCGTCCCAGGTCGTTGCGGAGCCCACGCAGGCCGGGGATCTCGCTCGCCAGGCGGGCAATGACGGGGACGGTCGTGTCGGCGTCGAAGTCGTACACGACGACGAGCTCGTGGGGCGTCGTCACGCCGGCCGACAGCGCCCGGAGGACGGGCTCGACGGCTTCGCCTTCGTTGTAGACGGGCAGGACGATCGCGAGTTCGGGCGCCGGCTCCTCAGGCATGCGTCGGAAGCCTGACGCCGACCTCAGCCCTTGGCGGTCTTTGTCGGGCGCGCGGCCTTGGGCTTCGACGCAGTCTCGGCTTCGGTCAATGCGCCACCCGCGCCCGTCGCCTCGTCCGTGACGTCCGCGACGTCCTTCTCGGCGTCCGCCGCTGGAACCGCCTGATCTTCGATGACGTTCTTCAGCGCGGGGTTCGCCTCGCTGTCCGGCCACGGACCGACCGGGTTGTGCTGGTGGACCTTGCCGGCCTTGCCGAACTTCTCGCGACGGCGCTGCTCGCGATTCATGGGTTCCATTCCGGAAGCCTAGCCGATCTTGTGTTCGGGAGTGCTTACAGCCGCCCGGCGAGGACCTCGTCGCGGATCCACGGGATCACCTCGTCGAGCATCGCGTCGAGCGACGTGGTCGCCTCGAAGCCGAGGACCTCCCGGGCCTTCCGTACATCCGGTACGCGGAGCTGAACGTCGTGTTCGAACGGCGGGTCCGAGACATGGCTGAACGGGCGCCCATCGCAGTGCACCTTCGACCAGATCGTCTCGGCCAGCTCGAGCACGGTCGTCGAGCGGTCGGTCGAGAGGTTGAAATCGTTGTTGACCGCCTCCGGGCTCTCGATTGCGAGACGGATCCCGCGAGCGAGGTCGCCGCCGTAGGTGTAGTGGCGGACCTGCGCCCCGTCGCCGAGGATGTGGAGCGGGTCCTGGCCCTTGAGCACCTTGAGGACGAGGTCCGGCACGACGTGCGACAGGGCGAGCTTCACGTTGCCCGACATGATGTCGGTGTCGCGGACGGCCCGCCGCTCGCCGATGCCGACGCAGTTGAACGGCCGGACGATCGTGTACGGCAGCCCGTACTGCTGCAGGCCCCCGATCGCGAAGTACTCCGACGCGAGCTTCTGGAATCCGTACGTGGAGACCGGCGGCGGAGACGTGAGCTGGGCGCCCTCCGGCGTCGGGAAGGCGGTCGCCGACTCGTAGACCATCGACGAACTGATGACGACGATCCGCTCCAGATGCCCGTCGCGGTGGGCGGCGATGGCCGCATCGAACGTTGCCGCGAGGATCCGCTCGTTCTCCGCGAGCAGGTCGTAGGCGAACTCGTGGAAGTAGCTGATCCCGCCGATCATGGCTGCCGCGGCAACGACCTGGTCGCAGTCGGCGGCGAGCTCGTGCATCAGTCCGGGGTCCTTCGCATCGCCCTCGACGAAGCGGTACCGGGGGTGGTCGTCGTACGACTTCGCGAGGCGGCCGTACTTCGAGAAGTCGTCGAGGCCGATGACCTCGTGGCCGGCGTCGAGCAGGTCTGGGACGAGGTAGCCGTTGATGAACCCCGCGGCGCCCGTGACGAGGATCTTCAAAGGCGGATCCCCTGGCCGAGCGCGCCCCAGATGTCGACGACGTCCTTGCCGCCGAGCTGGAGGCCGCGATAGGCGTCGTGCGGCGCGCCCAGGATGAGCACCTCGCTCTCGTCCAGGACGGTTTCGAGGCTGACGAGGCGGTCGTCGCGGATGTACGGGTCGGTGCAGACGACCCGCGCCCCCGCCCAGGCGAGGAGCTTGCGGAGCTTGTAGCTGAGCGACGCCCGGCCGTCGTCGGAGCCTGCCTTGAACGCCATGCCGAGGATGCCGATGGTCCTGCCCTGCAGCCCTTCGTAGCGCCGCTCGAGGGCGGCGACGATGTAGGCCGGCAGGCCCTCGTTGACCTGCATGGCCGACTGCCCGAGCGGGAAGTGATCGCTCGTGTAGGCCGCCAGCTGCATCGTGTCCTTGAAGAGGCACGGACCGGCGGCGAAGCCCGGCCCGGGCAGGTCCGCCGCTCGCGGGTAGTCGAGGCGGATCGCGTGGAGGACGTTCGTGTAGTCGACGCCCGCCTGGTCGGCGATCATGAAGAACTGGTTCGCGACGGCGAACTTCATGTACCGCCAGGTGTTCGAGAAGAGCTTGGCGAGCTCGGCTTCCTTCGTCGTCGTCCGGATCGTCCGCGTCGCGAGCATGCCGAACAGGCGCTCGGCCCGCTCGAAGGCGGTGTCCGTGTCCGCGCCGACGATCTGCGGCAGTGAGTGCAGTTCCTCCAGCGCGTGTCCCTCCGCAATCCGTTCGGGACAGAACGCGAGGTCGACGCTCTTGCCGCGCGCCGCGAGGTGCTGGGCGACGTAGGCGGTCGTCCCCGGGTAGACGGTGCTCCGCAGGACGATCAGAACGTTCTCGCGAAGGTGCGGGGCGATCTGCTCGACGGCCCGCTCGAACACCGTCATCGACGGCCCCAGGAACTCGTCGACCGGCGTCCCGATGACGACGATGATCTGCTCCGTCCGGCACAGGATGTCGGCGTTCGACGAGAGGACGAGGCGGCCGGTCGGGATGAGCGAGGCGAGGAGGGCGTCGGCGCCGTTCTCCATGAACGGCATCTCGCCCAGCGCGATCCGGTCGAGCGTCGGCTGGCTGATGTCGTAGATGCCGACCCGGAGGCCGGCCTCGGCGAACGCGAGGCTGAGTGGAAGGCCGACGTGGCCGCCGCCGCCCAGGACGACGACGTCCAGGTCGAGCGGGGTGGTCGGTGGCATGCCGTCAGCATAGGCTCGGCTGGTGCGTCCGGTCACCGAGGCGAAGGTCCCGGGTGCGAGGGGTACCGAGACATCAACCGGAGGCTCGCCGGGGTGCCACGAAGACCAGGCCGTCCTTGTCCTCGAATGCCGCCCGCCAGCCGGCGACGCGGAGGCGCTCGGCGAAGGCGGTGTCGGTTGCGGGAACGACGACGATCGTCACCGCCCACCGATCGAGGACCTCCTGCCATCCCTCGGCGCCGGCGGTGACGGTCTCGTACTCGTCCCAGACGGCCGCCGGGAAGACCTCGATCCGCGAATCGATCGCGACCGGCAGACCGGGCAGCGCGAACTCGAACCACGAGCCCCACGGCTGCGGGTTGAACACGCGGTCGCCCGGACCGGCGATCCCGCGGAGCGCGGTCGTCACGCCGGGCGGCGCCTGGCCGACGACCCCCGCCGGCGCCCCCAGATCCGGGTCAATGGGGCGCCAGACGGGCAGGAGGGCGACGCAGGCGAGGACGAGGACGGCGACGATCGCCGCGTTCGCCCGCTGCATGCCCCGGGCGACGCGGACGGGGCCGGCGGGTTCCGGCCGGGCGACCAGCGCGGCCACGGCGACAGCCGCCCCGAGCGGCCACCACGCCACGCCGCGGATCGCGTACGCGCCGATCGCGAAGAAGACGCCGAGCCAGGCGAGCGTCGGCCAGCTGACGGCCGAGGCGCGACGGGCGAGCAGGACGACGACCGCGAGGGCGGACCCGAAGAACAGCATGCCGGGAACGGTCCGCAGCGAGGTCGGCTGCCACTCCGTGATCCGGGCGGTGACGAAGCTGTTCGTCGAGAGGCCCAGCGCGTAGCCCCAGACGGCCGGGCCGAACGGGTTGACAAGGGCCGCGAGCGCCGCGACGACGGCCGCGGCGAGCGTCCGGCGGGCCCCTGGCTGCCGGTCGTGGACGTCCTCGAGCCAGGCGAGGCCGATGACGGCCGGACCCAGGAAGAAACTGCCGTGGACGTTCGCCCAGATGGCCACGATCGGGGCAACGAGCCAGATCGCCCGCGGCCAGCGACGGCGCCCGGCGACGACGACGAGCGTCAGGGCGAGGAGGACCATCCCGAACAACTGCGGCCGCAACGCCAGCGCGACCGCCGACACGACGAACGCGGCAAGCGTCAGCCAGGCGGCCCGCCGGAGATCTGCCCCGCGCAGGCGGCAGGCGGCGAAGACGAGCCCGAACAGGACGCCGACGAGGGCCGCCCGCAGGACGACGAGGCCGGTCCAGCCGGCGAGGCGAAAGACCGTGGCGAGGATCACCTGGGCGCCCCACTGCTGGTCGAGCCACGGTTCGCCGGCCGCGGTGAACGTGAACGTGTCGTGGGCCGGGATGCCGGCGCCATCGAGGAACTCTGTCCCGGCCCTCAGGTGATAGGCGAGGTCGACGCTCGAGAGATTCGCGATGAACGCACCCAGGATCGGCAGCAGGATCGCGAGGGCGGCCCACAGCCGCGCGAGGCTCACGTGACGGCCTCCGGGGCGGGCGAGCGGTGTGGCGCCGGGAGCCGCAGCCCCAGTCTCATGGCGGCGAGGACCATGACGACGACCGCGGCGAGCGGCGGGCTGAGGACAGTCGCGAGCGGGACGGCGAGGCAGGCGATGAACCCGGCGGCCCTGTCCGCCGACCAGAGGACGACGACCGCCGGCAGGAGGAGGCCCGCGTAGTTGAATCCGATCGACGGCTGGGCGAGGAGACAGGCGGCGATGGCGACGGCGGCGGCCCTCCCCAGGTCGAGCCGCAGGGCCGCCCAGGCCGTCGCGGCGTAGGCGACCACCAGCCCGACCAGGGCGACCTCTCGGGAGATCGCGCTCAGCCCGACGTTGCCGGTCGGCAGGTCGACGAGGACGCTCATCCGTGGCAGCGCGGCCAGGTACTCGGCGTAGCGCCCCGGCCCGATGAGCAGCGCGAAGACGGCGGTCGCCCCCAGGCCGACCGCGATGAGCTTCGCGGCGTCGGGGCGCCGCCGGATCGCCAGCCAGAGCAGGTACGGGCCGATCACCGGCTTGAGCGCAACCGCGCAGACCAGCCCGAGCGGCACCGCACCCAGCCAGCCGGGGCGTGCCAGCGAGACCGCGACCGCGCCGACGTAGAGCGCCATGACGTTGCCGAGGACGAGGTCGTGGAGATCCGGCGAGGCGACGAGGGCCGCAACGGCGATCGCGCCGCCGAGGACGAGCTTCTCGCGGTCGCCGGCCCGTGGCCACGCGACGAGGGCGAGCGCCCCGGACGCCGCGAGCGCCAGGACCTTCAACATCAGCAACGCCTCGGGGCTCCGGATGGCGCCCCAGATCGCGGCCGTCGGCGGCGGATAGAGGTAGTACTCGTCGTCCGGGGTCGCCAGCTCGAAGACGTACAGAGGGTCCCCGGCGGCGAGCCGATCGGCGGCCTGGTCGTACGCGATCCAGTCCCGTGTCTGTTCGCGGAGGATCGTCGGGGCGAGCCCGATCGCGAGGATGACGACGAGCATCAGCCCGGCGAGCAGTGCCAGCCGGCCGTCGAGCAGCGGACTCCCGCGCACGCCGACGGTCATGCGAGAGCCGCGGCAGGGGCGGTCAGCCGCTCATCGGCGATGCGCGACCGCGCCCGCCAGAGCGGCACGACCGCGGCGAGCACCGCCAGGCCGTTCAACCAGACGACCGGCAGGGCGATCACCACCGCGAACGGGACGAGCCAGCGGCGGTCGGTCCACGCCGCGACGGCGACGATGCCGGCAGCCGCGACGAGGCGCGGCAGGAGCGGGACCGGCAGGTACCAGCCCAGCGTCTCGAGCGCGCTGCCGCCGACGTCCTGCAGGTCGCCGCGGAGCAGCGCGACCCAGTCGCGCCAGGCGGCCGTGTCGAGCGCGACGGACACCGCAGTGATGATCGCCGTGACGACGACCGCGACGGCCAGCGCCCGCCACTCCCGCCTGACGAGGAACCAGATCAGCCCGACGCCGGGCGTGATCTTCGTCAGGAGCATGAGTGCCCAGCTCGCGGAGTACCGGAAGCCGGCGACGATCGCGACGGCGTAGAGCAGGTGGACGTTGCCCGAGATGATCTCGAACGAGATCGGCAGGAAGAGGAGCGACGGCAGCGCCAGCCGCCCGAGGAGCCACCACAGCGCCGCGAAGTTGATCGCCGTCCAGAGCGCGGTGAACACAGCAATCGGGAGCGCGACCAGCGGCGCGAGGGCCTGGGCGAACGCGGGCGAGTACAGGTATGCCCCGATCCGCCCGGTCGCGGCGGCGTCGTAGAAGACGCCGTCGCGAGTCGTCCAGTAGGCGTAGGCGTCGACGCTGTCGGCCCACGGCCGGATCGCGAACAACCGCAGGCCGACAAACACGATCGCGAGGATCAGGTAGCCGTCGCGGAGCAGCCGGTCACGCACTCGATGCCCCCAACGCCCGCCCGCGCGGCAGCCAGAGGAGCGGCCGCACGAGGCCCCGCCCCTCGGCCAGCGGCACGGCCGCGACGAGGATCGCGAAGACGTTCCACCACAGCGCCGGGGCGGCGATCGCTGCTGCCACGGGCACGAGCCAGGCGCGGTCGATCCGCGCCCCCACGATGACGATGACGGCGGCGATGACGAGCCGGATCGGTAGCGAGACCTGGATCGCGAGAGGCGGCACGTCGATGGCGCCGCTCGCCTGGACGGACATCGCGTCGCGGAAATCGAACCACCAGCCGGGCGCCAGAACGAACGACACGGCGGCCACGACCGCGGTCGCGCCTATCGCGATCCCGAGGGCTCGCCACTCGCGACGGGCCGCGAACCAGAGCAGCCCGATGCCGGGTGTCATCTTCGTCAGGACCACGAACGCCCAGGCGCCGGGCCAGCGGAAGCCGACGACGATGGCCAAAGCGATGAGGAGATTGATGTTGCCGAAGTAGAGCTCGCCGAGTGCCGGCGGGAAGAGCAGGACCAGGAGGGCCCAGCGACCCGAGATGAGCAGGAACACGGCGTAGAGGAGGGCGACCCAGAGCCCCGCGATGACCGGCCAGGGAAGGAGGTGCAGAAGGCTGAAGACCTGTGCGAGCGGCGGCGGGTAGCGGTACTTGTACGGGTTGACCGTATCGTCGAAGCCGCTCGCGATCGTGGCGGCGTACGGGTGCTCGGAACCGCCGGCCAGCCAGTAGCTGTGGGCGTCGTAGACCGCGTACGGAAAGCCGTTCTGCGCGGACTGGACCTGGAGGGCGACGAAGATCGCACCCGCGACGATGAGACCGAGCGGGACGGCGGGATGGTCGAAGACCCGGGTCAGCCGGTTCAGGCGGGACTGCAGGCTCATGGAGTCGCGGCGGCCGGAGCCGCATGGCCGCGCTCCGCCCCGGATCCCGGCCGGAGCCTCCGCAGCGGGGTGATGGCGACGAGCACGGCCAGGCCGTGAACCCAGAGCAATGGCAGCGCGAGCACGACCGCCGGCGCGAGCAGCCACGAGCGGTCGGTGCGAGCGGCGATGACGACCAGCAGGACGGAGAACGGGAGCCGGGCAAGGAGCGGGATCGGGATCAGGTTCGGCGCCGAGTTCGACTCGCTCGAGATGTGCGTGAACCAGTCGAGCCACGGCTGGGGCGAGATGACGAACGAGACGGCAGCAACAGCCGCGGCGCCGCCGACCGCGATCGCGAGGTTCCGCCACTCCCGCCTGACGAGGTACCAGATGGCGGTCACGCCGGGCGACACCTTCGACAGGGCGAGGAACGCATAGGCGATCGGCCGGCGGAGCGACAGGACGAGGGCCGCGGCCAGGAGCAGGTGGATGTTGCCGTGGTAAAGCTCGGACGCGACCGGCGGGAACGCCAGCCACGCCAGGGCCCAGTCGCGCGCCAGCCAGACGAGCACGAGGAACAGCACCCCGAACCAGATCCAGTAGGCGAGCGGCCACGGGATGAGCTTCAGTGGGCCGACGAGCCAGACGAGCGGCGGCGCGTAGTGGAAGGCGCCGAACCCCTCCTTGACGGCGTACGGATCAGCCGGATCGACCGACCAGTAGGCGTAGAAGTCGTAGCCGGGCCCGCCGTTTCGCATCGCGATGACGAGGAGCAGGAGGCCCGCAACCGATAGCGCATCGCGCAGCGCGCGCCGGACGACCGGTCCGTGCCGGGCGAGCGTATCGGAGGTCCAGAGCTGTTGACGCAGCATCACGAGACGGTGGCGGCCGCCGGCGCGTCATTCCGGCGGAGCAGCGGGATGAGCGCGACGGCGACGGCGAAGGCGTTCGGCCACAGGACGGGCATCGCGACGATCACGGCCACTGGAACGGTCCAGCGCCGATCGGTCAGGGCGCCCCAGGTGACGATGACCGCGGCAAACGGCAGCCGGACGAGCAGCGGGATCCAGGGCACGAACGCCCGATCGCCGGCGCTCGACGCCGAGCTGGCGGTCAGGATGTTGAACCACTCCGTCCACAGCTGCGGGGCAACCAGCGCGGAGATCGCGACGATCGACACTGTGCCGGCGAGGGCGACCGCGAGGTGCCGCCACTCCCGCCGGACGGCGAACCACAGCAGGCCGATGCCGGGCGTGACCTTCGTCAGCAGCACGAACGCCCAGGCAACGGGCCAACGGAACCCGACGACGATCGCCGCCGCGATCAGGAGGTGGATGTTGCCCACCGACAGCTCGATGAGCACCGGAGGGGCAAGGACGGCCAGCGCGAGATAGCGGCCGCTCAGCCCGGCGAGGACGAGGACGAGCGACGAAGGTCCACACGCCGGCGAACACCGACCAGGGCAGGAGGTGGAGCGGGCCGAGCGCCTGGGTGAACGCGGGCGAGTAGAAATAGGCGTCAAAGTCCGAGAGCGCCGCCTGGTGATACGGGTTCAGCGGATCGGCGGCCCAGTAGGCATGGGCGTCGACGGCCAGCGGCAGCAGCCCGAGACCGAGGAGCACGGCGAACACGAACGCCGGCCGATGATCGCGCCGTCCCGGGCAGGCCTCGCCCAGCGGGCCCAGCCAAGGTCGAGCCTCGATGCAAGGTCCGTGATGGGCAGTGTGCTCCTGGACATGGTCCGACGGCCCCGAACGATCACCGAACGATCCTACGACCCTCCGGTGACCGGCCGCACCACCCCGATGGTCCTAGCCGGCCGCGACCTCGCTGGGTCGGACGTGCCTGGCGCCCTCGTCGTAGATCGCCTCCACGGCCCTGACCATCAGCTCGATGCAGAAGCGATCGTGGACGAGATCGTGCGCGGCGCGAGCGATCGTGTCGGCGAGGGCATGGTTCGTCAGGAGGCGGACGATCGCCGCGGCCAGTGCCTCCGGCTGATCATGCGGGACGAGTAACCCGGTCACGCCATCCTCGATCATCTCCGGGATCCCGCCGACGTCTGACGCGACGACCGGGCGCGATAGCGCCATCGCCTCGAGGATGCTGAGGCCCTGGGCCTCGCGATGAGACGGCAGCACGGCCACGTCCAGTGCGGCGGTGACGGCCGGTACGTCGTCGCGGCGGCCCGTGAAGACGACCCGATGGGCGATGCGATTGGCGGCCGCCTGCTGCTCGAGTGCGTCGCGCCGGCTCCCCTCGCCGACGATGAGCAGGTAGGCGTCCGGGACCTCGCGCAGGACGTGCGGCCAGGCATCCAGGAGCGTCTGGTGGCCTTTCTCCGGCTCGAGTCGCGCGACGACGCCGACGATCTGCGATCCGGCCTCCATCCCGTACTCGTCGCGCAGGGTGCAGCAGGGCTCCTGGTGGTCGTAGCGCTGGAGGTCAACGCCGTTGTAGATGAGCCGGACGGGCGCCAGGCCGGGCCGCTCATCCTCGATCTTGCGCTCGATCGCGTTCGAGACGGCGATCAGCTGGTCCATCTCCGGCGTCAGCGCCCGGATCGTCTCGCGATCCTCCGTCGCTCGGATCCGCGACGAGTGGACTGTCGAGACGACATATGGCCGGCGGTGGCCCGCGTTCCGGAGGGCGATTGCGGCCTTCGTCCCCACGACGTCGGCGCGGTACATGTGGGTGTGGATCACGTCGGGTCGGATGTCGGCCAGGTAGGCGGTTAGCTCGCCAACGGCGATCGCGTCGTCCGGCTCGTCGATGACGCGGACGCTGAACCCGGCCCGCTGGAGCTTCCTGACGGCGCTGCCGGCCGACAGGGAGACGACACTCGCGTCGTAGCGCGATGGGTCCAGCCGGCTCATCAGCGAGTAGACGTGCTCCTGGGCGCCGCCGTTCGTCCCGGTCGCCAGGATCTCGACGACCCTGACGCGGTCGCGACCGGGCTGCGGCAGGCGTTCGACCGGCTCGAAACAGGGGTCCAGCGGCAGCGGGGCAGTCATCGGTCCGACCCGGCGCGGGCGGCATCGTGCCGGACGAGCAGGCGCTGGATCGGCTCGTCGGTGGCGCCCCACTCGTACTTGTACGGCTCGTCGCCACGGAGGAAGTCGAGCCGGCTGCAGCCCTCGGCGATCGCCCGCCGGACGTAGGCCGCGACCATGATCACGCCCGGTGACAGGTCGCGGGCATCCGGATCGACCCCGGCGTTGTAGTAGAGGTAGCCGTCGGCGGTGCGGAAATGGACGCCGGCAGCGATCCGCCGGTCGCCGACGGTCAGGAACGCCAGGCGGAGCGGACCATCGGATCCATGCTCCTCGAACAGCCGGCGGAAGAAGACGCGTGACGCGTCCCCGCCATGGGTCGGCGGGAAGAGACCGGCCTCGCCCCAGCGCCGCTGGTGGAGATCGATGAACGCCTCGAGATCGGCGAGCGGGTCGGACGAGTCGGTCAGGCGGATCTCTCCCGCCGTCTCCGCGCGGCGGATCTTGCGGCGGATCTCGTGGCGATCCTTCTTCCCGAGCGTTCCGAGGTAGCCGTCGAAGTCGATCCCTGCCGGCAGGTGGACGACCGGGCAGACGTCCTCGCGCTCGACGTTCAGCGTCCAGCCATCCAACATCTCGCGCCGGCCGAATGCGACGGCGAGCGCGTCCGCCGCCGGGTCGCCGCAGCGGAAACGGCGGAGGTCGATGACGTCCCACGGATCCGGATGCGGATCGTCGGGGGCGGCCCGTCCCGCGAGGTACTCGGCGACCGCCTCGGAGACGGCAGGCAGGACGTCCGGGTGGGCGAGGACCGTCGCGTAGTCGGCGTGGTACGACGCCCCGAAGAAGATGACCTTGGCCGTCGGGGCGACGGTCGTCAGGCCGGGCTCGCCATGGCCGTGGCGCATCGTCGTCCGGGTGTCGATGTCGGCCGCTTCGACCTGGTGACGGTGCATGAGCGGGACGATCGCGACGGTCGCGGCGGCGGACAGGTCGGTGACGACCAGCGTCTGCTCGTGGGCCGTGGTGCCGTAGGCGTCCCACCACGCTCGATGGAACGCCCAGCCGGAGAAGGGTGTCGCCCACGGCGACGAGGCAGCGAGCCGATCCCACGTGTCCCGCGGGATGTCCGCGAACGGCGTCGGCTCGACGCCGAGGCGGGCCGTGTCGAAGGGCCTGGTGAGGGGCGGGGTTTCCCTGATCCCGATCGGGCCTGGACAGGCAGGCTCGGCGGCGAGGGCGGGGCTGGTCATTCAGGCGAGGATAGCACCGGCTCCCGAAAGTGGTTGCACGGGCAACGGAGCGTGCGACGGGCCGATCGGCTGGGCGGGCCCGCGCCTACCGGCCCGTCAACCGGAAGAGCTCGCTCGGCGTCACCCGTGGCGACGGCGGCCCGAACAGCCGTCGGAGGAGGAAGTACTCGGGCAGCGGCCGGTCGTCGGTGATGAGCGGGCCGTCGCCGGTGAAACGGGACACCTCGTCGTCGGCGATCCAGACGAGCGAGTGGATCCGGGCGACCCAGCCGTCGACGGTCCTCTCCGGCGAGTCGTAGGCCGAGGAGATCTCGGCAAGGATGCCCGGCCGGGCCAGGACGTCGCGCATGGCCGCGTCAGAGAACGCCATCGGCTCGTCCGAACCGAACATGAAGAAGCCGTAGCCGCCGGGCCCGAAGGCGATCAGGACGTGCGGGAAGACCGCGTGGAACGTCCGGAGGTGGGCACGGAACTCGTCGATCGACGAGCCGTACGGCGCCCACTGCATCATCACGCCGCCCGGGTTGAGGTGCGCGTGGCCCGCCCGGTAGTACTCGAGGGACGAGATCACCGACGCGCCCGAGCTCTCGATCGGTGGCGGAGGATCGGTGACGATGATGTCGTAGCTCTGGTCGGTGAGCTCCATGTGGTTGCGGCCGTCGGCGACGATCAGGTGACCGTTCGGGTCGGCCAGGACCTGCGCCGCGTCCGGGTAGAACCAGCCGAACATCTTCGGCACCGACGGGACGAGCTCGACGCCGTCGGTCCTGAGCCCGGCGATGAGCGCCGAGCGGAAGGCCGATCCCATCCCGAAGGCGACGGTCAGGGCGGACTCCGATGCGGGCCGGAGCATGAGGGGCAGGACAGGCATCAGCTTGGCGTCGACCGTCAGCAGGGTCATCGCCGTCCCGGTCACCCACAGCTGGCGGCCGTTCCGGTCGCCGGCCTGGACCGCGGCGATCTCGTCCTCGGCCGACGCGAAGACCGTCCCGCCGCCCTTGGTGATCCGCGTCACGGCGGGGTCGACGATCACGCCGGGCAGGACCAGGCTCGCGACGATCGCGACCGCGACGAGGCCGACGGCAATCGACGAGGCGGCGCGAGCGGTCGTCGAGAGGCGCGGAATCGCACCCACCAGGGCTAGAGCCGTCGCGACGTTGACGACCGCGAGGAACGCGACCGCCTGCGGCGAGCCGACCAGCGGGATGATCGCGAAAGGGATGACGAACGTCGCGACGATCGCCCCGATTGTGTTCACGGCGAGGAGCGTCCCCGCGCTCGCACCGACGCGGGACGGCACGTCCCCGAGAAGTGCCGACGACGCCGGGAAGCTGAGTCCCATGACGAACGTTGCGGGCAGGACGACGAAAAGCACGGGCCCGAGGATCGCCCAGGCGCTCTCGAGCGGCTTGCTCGGGTCCAGGCTGCCCGGCTGGCCGATGATGAAGACGAGTCCCAGGATCGCAAGCACGGCGACGAGGACCTGGGCGGTGGCGAGGAGCGCGACAGGGTCGCCGATCCGCCGCCGGAAGGCGCTGAATACCGCGGCCCCGAGAGCGATCCCGACGAGGAATGTCGCCAGGATGAGCGTGAAGACGTACGTCGAGTTGCCGGTCCCCGACGACAGGAGCCGGGTCCAGAGCACCTGGTAGCCGAGGGAGGTCAGCCCGGAGACGAAGGCGAGCGTGAGCGCGAGGCGCGGGCGGCCCATGGAGCTCCCGGCGGCCCAGGGGCCGGACTCCCGGCGCCAGCCGGCGCGCCCGGGAGCCTCCAAGACGGGCGATCGCGACAGCACGATCGCGACGACGCCGGCCGTGCCGGAGCACGCGGCCCCGACGACGAGCGTGCCAGTCAGGCCGAGGATCTCGATCAGGACGAGACCGGCAACGACGGTCCCGATGATCGCCCCGAGCGTGTTCGCGGCGTACAGGCGACCGAACGCCATCGACAGGTGGGTGTCCCTGGTCAGATGCCTGGTCAGGATCGGCAGAGTCGCTCCCATGAGGACCGTCGCCGGGGCGAGGGCGAGGACCGCCAGGCCGAAGCGCAGCAGGGCGACCGCGAGCGGCGTCGCCTCCAGCGCCGGGTAGGCGCCCCGGTAGAGCTCGTGGAGCAGCCGGAAGGTGGTCGGGGTGGCGAGGACGACGACGACGAGGACAACCTCGATGGCGCCATAGAGGCGCAGCGGCGAGCGGACCCGATCGGCAGCCCGCCCGCCCAGGAAGCTCCCGATCGCCATCCCGCCGAAGAAGCCGGTCAGGATCGTCGACACCGCCTGGGTCGTGTTCCCGAAGACGAGGACGAGCTGCCTGGACCAGACGACTTCGTACATGAGCCCGGCTGCGCCGGACAGGATGAAGATCGCGATCACGAGCCGGGGATGTCGCATCGCCCCGGAGTGTCCCACGGATGGGCCGCGACGGGGTCGCCTGCCGGACCGGTACCGGCTGCGCCGATGGTGCCCCTCGACGCGGACCGGCATCATTGGGTATGGTCGGCGGCGGCCGATCGCCTGAGCGAGCGCAGCCGGGATTCGACGGTTCTACGCGCGAGAGGTGAGGGGCGAGTGACTGGAGTCTGTCGCGATCAGGAGCCAGCTGGGTGGTCGCGACGTCCGCTGGCTGCGCGCGCTTGCCGCTGGCCGCCACGGGCGTCCTCCTGCTCTTTGGCCTCGTCGAGATCGGGTATGCGTTGACCACGCCCTGGCCCGCCGCCGTCATGCGCGATCTCAACATCTACACCCAGGCGACCGAGCGTCTCTTCTCGGGAGGCTCGTGGTATCTCGACCGGCAGCTGGGCGGTCCCTACCCGATCCTCGGAGGCGACGTCCTCTACCCACCGGTGACGGCGCTGTTCTTCGCCTTCTGGCTGGTGCTGCCGTTCCCGATCTACCTGGCGACCCCGATCGTCGTGACCGCCTGGCTGATCCGGAGCTGGGCACCGTCCGTCTGGACGTGGCCGATGATCGCCCTCGGGATCGTCTGGCCGTTCACTCTCCTGAAGACGACGTCCGGCAACCCGAACGTCTGGGTGATGATGGTGATCGCCCTGGGGCTGCGCTATCGGTGGCCCGGGGCCCTCATCCTGCTCAAGCCGTCGTTCTTCCCGTTCCTGCTGATCGGGATCCGGACGCGCGGCTGGTGGATCGCGGCCGCGCTCATCGCGGGCCTGTCACTCCTCTTCCTGGCACCCACGCTGGCCTACCCGCGGGTCATCCTCGACTCGCGCGGCGACGGCCTCCTGTACTCGCTCATCGACCTGCCGATCGTGGCGATCCCGGTCGTCGCCTGGCTGGGGAGAACGCGCCTTCGCGGGTCGCAAGCAACTACGACGGCGGCGCGGTGAGCTGACCCGTGGCCAGCCGGCCGGCTGCCGGCCGGTCGAGCGCCGGCAGGGCCGGAGACCGGCGACCCCGGCGGTCCATCGCGAGCCGAGCCGCGTAGATGAACACGACGGCGGTCGCCCCGTACGGGCCCGGAAGCAGGATCGCGAGGAGCCCGAGCCACGGACCGACGACCGGAATGATCATCATCAGGTAGCTGTACTCCCAGGCCGGCCAGAGCACGGGAACCAGGAACCAGGCGGCGGCCCTGCGGTCGCGGACCGCGAGATAGGCGATCGCCCCGGCCGCGAGCACGAACAGCCACGGGGCGCGGTAGAGGAGGCCCGAATATCCGACCTCCGCCATGTAGCCTCTGCGCCATCGACTGGAACTGGAGGATGTAGCTGATCCACAGATCAGGGAGCAGGAGAGCGGACAATCCGACCGCGGCGGCCGCGATCAGGACGCCGCGCCAGAGGCCCTCGCCCACCGCCGGCGCGCCCGCGAACACCTTGACAGCGATCGCCAGGGCCGTCGCCGCCGGACGGCCGACAAGCAGCAGGGCCATCATCACGACGTTGGGGTTGCCGCCTGCGACGCAGAGGACCAGGGGCGGGTACAGCAGCCAGACCGGCCGGTCGCGACAGATGTAGACCGCGGCGGCCGCGCAGATCACGATGCCGACCGCCGGCCAGATCGCCTCGGGAACGATGACCGTGGGGGCGAAGGCCAGGAGCGTCAGCGGGGAGCCCGCATAGTGGGCGACGTCCGTCCCCGCGGACCAGGGGTTGGCCCCCGAGAACCAGGCAACCGTTCCCTGCCGGTACAGCCACGCGTCGAACCCCGAGATCCCGAGGAAGGCGACGTACACGAGGGATCCGGCCGCGAAGACAACCGCCGGGACAGCCACCACGAGGGCGCGGACGATGAGCCGCCAACCCGCGCCGTCACGGTCGCGGCCGAGCGAACAAATCCGTCCGCGGCCGAGCCAGTCGGCCGCACTGCGGGCGCGCGGAAGCGTCCCGCCGATCATCGGCTCGAGACCGAGCCGGCGGACAGGTCGAATCGCAACGCGGAATGTCCGGGACGAACGAATCCCATCGAGCTTGCTGCCCTCTCGCAGGCGCCGTGGCGCCGTACCCGAGATCGGAGCGTAACAGGAGTCACCCCCCGAGTCAGTACGAAGGTCCTGCCGGAACGCCGATCCGTTGTCGATGAGCACCGCGGAGCCGGCTGACACCGGACCGGCTACCTACAGGTGATAGGCCCAGTACACGCCGCCCAGGCCGACGACGAGACCGACGACGATCAGCAACCGCCAGCCCGGCCCGATCGCGGCGCCGGTCAGCCCGAAGAGCCCGCGCGCACGCTCGTCGCGCACGGCGGCGAGTCCGCACAGGGCGAACACGAACGGGATCGAGTCGAGCGCGTAGCGATAGCCGTACTGGAGCCAGCCGCCGCCGTAGTAGAGCAGCGTCGGGATGAGCACCGCGATTGCCGCCCCGGCGAGCCACCAGTTGCGGCTCTCGCGCCACGGGGCGCGGACGGCGTACAGGAGCCCGGGGCTGGTCAGGAAGATCGACATGCCGAAGCCGTCCGGCTTGAGCCAGGGGAACTCGGCGATCGGGGTCGGCAGGTGGGTGAACAGGTAGTTGAGGTTCATCTCGACGTGGTCGATCGAGAACAGCCCCACCTGGCGTTGCGCCTCCAGCCAGGCCGGCAGCGTCGCCAGTGCGTAGCCGGACTCGAGGGGCGATCCGAACCGCGCGTCGTTGTACCAGAAGAAGAAGACGATCGACGGCAGGACGCCGGCCGCCAGGCCGAGCCACGCTCGCCACGGCCAGCGGCGGGGCTCCCAGACGAGGTCGCCGGCAAGGAGCAGGGCATAGAACGGCACCGCGAACGCAACGGGAGCCCGGCTCAGGAAGGCCGCCCCGGCCATCAGGCCGATCAGCCACGCCCGGCGACTGCCCCACAGCTCGATGAGGCAGGCGAGGGTCAGCATCGTCGCGATCAGGTGGCCGGTGTGCCAGACACCGCCGCGCGTCGTCACCCACCAGATCTGCGTGGAGAAACCCAGCAGGGCGACGAGCCACAGGCGATCGACGAGCGAGCGCACGCCGAACCGGCCGAGCAGCCACCAGGCCAGCCCGACGTCGACGGCAGCCAGCGCCGCGTTGATCCCGGTCTCCCAGGTGTCGGCGGTGACGGGGCCGATGATCGCGACGAGCGGCATGAAGAAGACCGCCGGGAACGGCCCGAACGGGACGTAGTAGCGGCCATCGATCGGGATCACGTCGTTCGGCCCGAGCGCTCCCGGCGGGATCGTGGTCGGGTCGAACCACGTCCGGCCATGGAGGAACGCGTCCGCGAGATAGAAGAAGTCCGCGTGCTGGGCGTCGAAGAAGCGGTTCGACAGCCAGTAGATCGCCATCGCGACGGCGGCGACCCCGAGACCGGCGGCGGTCGCCCGGTCGAGACGCCCCGTCACGCCTGCACCGCGGCCGGGGACACGGGCAATCGCCCGTCGCGCAGGCCGACCGGCGACGACCGCGACGAGCGCGACCCAGAACGAGATCGGGTAGGCGGCGGCCGGGGTGACGCCGATGAGGAAGACGGCGGTCGACAGCGGGACGAGGACCGCCCACCACTGGCGACGCTCGAGCAGGAATGCCACCGGCAGGAGCAGGAGCATCGCGTAGTGGTCCCAGAGGACGGGTGACAGGAGCTGGCTCGCGGTGACGGCAGCGACGTACGAGGCCGGGGCCGAACCGCGCAGTGCGGCCAGGATCAAGATGCCGACCGCGGCGACGGAACTGAGCAGCTGGATCGCCGTGGCGACACCGGACGGTGCCCCGAGTTGATACGCGACCGCCCCCGGCGTGAAGTTGTGGGGCGTCGAGATCGGGTCGCTGACGTTGCGCAGCAGGGCCACGTAGTCCGCCCAGACGGCGAACCCGCCCATCGACACGGTCGCGGCGACGGCCGCCACCGCAAGGACGGCCACGCCGGCGGCGACGGCACCCCAGCGGCGCGTGAGCAGCGCCCAGCCCAGCACGAGCCCGGGCTGGATCTTGACGATCGCGCCCGCCGCGGCCGAGGCGCCCAGCGCCGCGGGTCGATCGAGCCATCGCCAGCCGATCGCGAAGAGCAGGAACAGCAACGGCCCGACCTGGCCGAGCTTGAACGCATAGGCGACCGGCCACGACAGGCCCGCCAGGAGCCCGGTCAACCAGCGGACCGTCGTCGAGACCGGCATCAGCGCGACACCGGCCGCGAACGCCGCGACGGACAGCCCCACCCACAGCCAGACCGCGGCGGTCGGGTCAATCGGCGCAAGCGGCAGGATCGCGAAGACGAACGGCGGCGGGTAGTAGAAGAAGCCGAAGCCTCCGGCCACCTGGATGCTCGGGTCGTAGAGGCGCTCGCCGGCGAGCACGCGATTGGCGGCCTGGTGGTAGGCGAGGAAGTCGAAGCCGAGCGTCCCGGCGCCGGCTGCAGCCCAGAGCGTGGCCCCGACGACCGCGCCGAACACGAGGACCGCGAGGATCGGGAGCGAGGCGCGCGCCAGGCGACCGGCCATCGACCCTCCCTGCCGCCCGGCGGGCTCGCTAGCCGTCGGCGGACCCCTTGGGATTGGATGCGGAGGCTCCGGGGCGGGGCGCCGCCGGTGACGCGGCCGGGCCCGCAGCCGGTGCCGCGGCCTTCACCGCCCGACCGAGCCGCCGGTGGATCAGGGGGATCCGGAAGAGGTCCCAGGCGACGCGCAGCGCCAGGCCGACGCTCGCCCGCATCCGCGAACCGCGCCGGTCGGCCCAGCGAACCGGGACGACCGTGAAGGAGTAGCCGCGCTTCCTGACGAGGAAGATCAGCTCGACGTCGAAGACGATGCTGCGGATCCGCTGCCGGCCGAACAGATCGTGCGCGACCTCGCGGGTGAACCCCTTGAAACCGCACTGGGTGTCTTCGACCGGGCCGACGACCCACGCCGATGCGAGCAGGTGGAACGCCTTGCCGAGCATCCGCCGGTACCAGGGCTGGCTCTTTCGCATGTCGGAGCCGTCCGGCTGGATCCGGCTGCCGAACGCGACGTCGTAGGTCGCCAGCGCCTCGACGAGGAGCGGGATCATGTCGGGCGGGGTCGCCATGTCCGCGTCGGCGAAAAGGATCATGTCGGTGGTGGCGCGGAGCATGCCCGCCTGTACCGCCGCTCCCTTGCCGCCGTGCGGGACGGACAGCACCGTCAGCTGCGGGGCGACGGCCTCTGAAATCGCCGCCTCCGGTCGCGCGCGGACGATCTCCGCCGTGGCGTCGTCGCTGCCGTCGTCGACGACGAGGACCTCGACCCGTTCCGGCAGCGACGCTGCGCCCGGTGCGCCGTCACGGGCGAGTTCCCCGCGCCGGCGGAGATACCCGAAGAGCTCGTCGAGGGCGGGCCCGATTCGCTCGGCCTCGTTGTAGGCGGGCAGGACCAGCGTCAGTGACTTGATCGGCATGGCCGGAAGTCTAGCGTCGCCTACCCGCCGAATGTCTCCCGATCGATCGGGACCTCGTCGAGCAGGGAACCGTTGGTCCGCCACGCCCATGTGGTGTCGGACCGCAACGGCAGCGACGTCCCGAGAGTTGCGTTCAGGATGCGCGGGAGCACGCCGATCGGCGTCGTGCCGGACGGCAGCAGCCCGGGATGGCCCGGGGCCCGGATCGCCAGGATGGCGCTGGAGCGCTCGTCGAGGTCGGACGTGAGCGGGCTGGCGGCGTCGAAGCCGGTATCGGTGCCATGGTCGGAGAACACGACGATGACCGAGTCGGGATCGACCGAGGCGATCATGCGATCGAGCATGGACTCGGTCCGGTTTGCGACGAACGTGGCGTAGTCGAACGTGTCCTCGATGCGCGCCCCGCGCCAGCCTGAGGCGGCGCGGTCGCGGAACTCGTCGCCAAGGACCGAGACGCCGACGATCGGCGATCCATCCGCATGGAACAGGAACGGCGGGTGCGGCGCGAGGATGTGGATCCACACGAACCGCGGTCGTGCGTGCGGTTCGGCGGAAACGGCCTCGGCCGACGCGTAGGTCGAGACGATCTGGTCGCGCGCGATCCCGGCGAACAGGTCGGGTGCGACACCGTCGAGGATCGGGCCGAGAGCCGTGCCTGTCAGGAGAGCGAGTTCGAACTCGCTCGGGCCGGGCGGATCGATGACCCGATCCACGCGACGCATCCCGATGTGAGCCGCGGGCGACGTCACCGTGATGGTTTCGTAGCCGGCGTCGCGAAGCGTCCGAAAGACGATTCCGTCGTCGCCGAACAGCCGCAGCCGCCGCGCGTCGACGGCGTTGTTGCCGAACGGCGGGTCGAGCTCCGGAGCGTCGTCGATGTGCTGATCGGCGAGCATCGTCGCGACGGTCAGGCGCGTCGTGAGGTAGTTCGACCGGGCGTGGCGCTCGACCTCGAAGCCGCGCTCCGCGAGGGCCGCCGGAAAGGCATCCGCATCGAACGCGGGATCCAGACGGGCCCCGTCATCACCCGGGTAGCCATCGAGGAGAACCATGTAGATGTCAGGGGCCGTCGGGGCAAACGCATCGGCGTGGCGGGCGTTCAGATCGGCCTGGATGTCGGCTGCGGCGCCCTGGAGCGATCCCTGCTGGACCGCGCCCGCGACCGCCACGACGAGCAGGACCGCCGCGAGGACGGACATGAATCGAGTCACGCGCGCTCCGTGGCGCCACAGCCTGCCGCGATGGACCAGGCCCTCGCCGACGATGATCGCGGTCAGCAGGAAGAGTCCGTTTCGAGCGCGTTCATCGGGGAGCAGCAGGGCCACCGTGAGCGCTGCGACAGCCAGGCTTGCCCGGTGCCGATCGCGGAGGACCACGGGACAGGACGAGCGTCAGGAGCAGGACGGCAGCGACGGTAACGATGAGCGGCCGGAGGAGCCAGCCTGGATGGATCGCCGAGGCCGACCAGACCGCGACGATGTAGACCACCGGGATGGCGACCGGATACCAGCCGATCGGCCACCAGCCGTTGCCGCGGGGCGCCTGGACGGGATGGGGCGGCTCAGCGTCACCGGTCGGCCCGCGTGAATCGACATCCGGGCCCGCTCCGGATCCGCTGTCGGGCTGGATCGTCACCGCCGGTTCAGGACGAGGTGGACGGAGCCTCAGAACGACCGGTCGATCGGCCGCGTGACCTGGTTGCGCCGCTCGTCGTCGCCGCGCCGGACGGCACGGACGAACCGGCCGATCTGCTGGCGGAAGAAGAACGGGACCGCGACGACGGTCGCGATGACGGCCTGGATGATGAGACTGCCGGAGCCAGGATCGATGTACGCCAGGAAGTGATCCATGAGTGCAATAACCCCCTCAACGCATTGCCAGCTTGCGGCTTCTCCGGCGCGAGCCCGGATGGCCCGAAAGTACTGGTCGTCCCCGAGCGTACCTCACCCAATGCCTCGCGCGGCCAGTCCTGGGTGACCGCAGGCACCGACAAATCGCGAGATCCGCGCGGCCGGACTCGATCAGCGCCGGCAGCGACGTGGTACCGGTGGCGGGCAGGACGATGGTCCCTGCCACCCCTAGTCTGTCTCGCTGGTTATGCGCGGGGATTCGTGGGTGTACGGTTCATCGGCCCGATCCTTCGTCGGCCTGGACTCGTTTGTGTCGTTCTCATGGGCGCGGTCCTCTGTTCCTAGAGGTCTCTGCCCGTGCCCACAACCGTGTCCGTCTCGTCTCGCCGACGGGTCTTTTCCCTCGCTGCATCACTGCTGCTCCTCGTCGGCCTCCTCCCGGCGGGCGTCGCCATGGCCGCCCCTCCATCGGGCGCGCCGACGTTGCTGACCCCGACCGAGGGCCAGACGGTCTCGGCCAATCCCACGTTCTCCTGGTCGGCCGTCAGCGGCGCCGCGAAATACCGCTTCCAGGTGTCGACAAGCTCGTCGTTCACGTCGACCGTCTACAACGTCGACACCGTGAATCGGAAGGGGACGCCACCGACGGATCTGCCGCTCGGTCTCCTGTACTGGCGGGTCGCCGCGACGGACGGTGGATCCGGTATCGGGTCGTACACCACGGGCACGTTCACGAAAGAGTGGGGCAACGCGCCGACGATCATCGTGCCGGATCTCGTCGATACGTTCGACTTTCCGACTCAGCCGGTCCTTTTCCGCTGGGAGTCGCTGGCGGGCGCGAAGAACTACACCATCGAGATCGACGACGCATCGGACTTCGTCGGGGCATCCTCGAGCACCACGAACAACACGTCATTCACCCTGACAGAGCCGCCGACGATCGGCCAGACCTTCTTCTGGCGCCTGCGGGCCACGTCGTCGACCGGTGGGGTCGTCACCGACTGGACAGAGACGCGCTCCTACGCGTACACGTGGACGGACAAGCCGACCCTCCTCACTCCAGCCGACAATGTCGGGTCCCCGATCCGGGACATCACATTCAGCTGGTCTGTGGTCGTTGGGGCGAAGCTCTACCAGCTCCAGATCAGCCCGAACGGCGACTTCACGAACAACAAGATCCTCGACATCGACATCAAGAGCACCACGTACAACGCCCCGGTCAACCTCAACAACGGTTCGTACTACTGGCGCGTCCGCGCGAAGGACGCCAGGAGCACACCCAACAACGGCGCCTGGTCGACCGAGTTCCAGTTCACTCGCAACTGGCCGCAGCATCCTGATGAGATCGCCCCTGCCTACGACGGAGTGACGACGCCGGTCGTCGGCATCCCGACGCTGGAGTGGAGTCCCGTCCCGCTGGCCTCCTCCTACCTCGTCCAGATCGGAACCGACCGCAACTTCTCGGCCGGAACGTTTGTCAGCTGCACCACGAACCGGACGACGATCACGCCATACGCGCACCTGGAAGGCAGCGTCCCGGTCCCCGGCACGTGCACGATGGCGGTGGAGCACGGCAGGACCTACTACTGGAAGGTCCAGGCGGTCGATGCGACCGGGAACATCAACGGCATCTTCTCGGAGACAGACCCGAACAGCACGTGGCGGTTCATCTATGCCGCACCCGTGCCGACCCTCGTGTCCCCTGCCGACAACGCGACCGTCGAGACCCCGACCCTCGTCTGGAATGCGGTGGACAACATCGAGCAGTACAAGGTCACCATCCTGAAGGCGAACGGCGTCAAGGAGGTATCGACTGAGACGTACGCAACCTCCTGGACGCCGACCTCACTCCTCGATCCGCTGGACGGGCCCTTCCAGTGGTATGTCACGACGATCGATGGCGACGGCCAACCGGGCCTTGTGCCCTCGGGCAGGTTCCATTTCTCGCTCGATCCGGTGACGACCGACACGGGCTTCAACATCACAAGCCCGGCTGATGGCTCATCCACCGCCCGCATGCCGGCGATGACCTGGGATCCCTACACGGGCGCCGACTACTACAAGGTGCTCTACGGGGTCTCGGGAGGCACTTTCTCCCTTGTCCCGCTGAGTGGGGGCGCGGAACTCGCGTACGCCGGATTCACCTACATCCCGCTGCCCCTGTCATCTGACACGTACATGTTCTATATCGAGGCCTACAGCGCGGCTGACGCCCTGATCGGTCAGAGCGCCATCCAGACGTTCACGGTGACGGCGCCGCTCCAGCTCGGTTCGCTGGACTACCTGTCGCCTCCGCGCTGCACGACCATCGCGACATGCACGACGCTGTCCGATACCCCCACGCTCGAATGGGAGCCGATCGCCGGTGCCGGCGCGTACGAGGTCACACTCGCCAACGACGCTGAATTCACGAACGTGGTCAAGCGCTACAAGACGATGTTCACCACGCTCACCCCACGCGAGTCGTTCGTCGACCAGCAGGCGGGCCAGGCGCTCTACTGGTTCGTCAAGCCGTGCGTCGACATGGCACTCGCCGCCTGCGGGCCGAACGCCCAGACGAATGCGAACGACACCGCTTCCGCGTTCCGGAAGAACTCAGCGGCGATCGAGACCCTGACGCCGCCTGAGGACAACCCGGGCTCGACGGCGGACGACGTCGCCAACCAGATCACCTTCACCTGGGCCGACTACCTCTCGACGAATCAGGCCCTGAACCCTGCGGTCGACCAGGAAGCAAAGTCCTACAAGATCGAGGTCTCACTGACCGCCGACTTTGCGTCGATCTTCGACACCCAGACGCTCGACCAGACGACATACACGCCGTTCAACAAGACCTACCCCGAGGGCCCGATCTTCTGGCGTGTCCAGGCGGTCGACGGCAGCAACAACCCCCTCACGTTCAGCCCGATCCGGCGGGTCGTCAAGTCCTCTCCGGCGGTGGTGACGACCCGCCCGGTCAACGCTTCGCACGAAACGGGCGTGCCGTACTTCCAGTGGATTCCACAGTCCTTCGCCGCAACGTACACCCTGGAGCTGTACAAGAACGGCGACACCAACTTCTCGGCGGCGAACAAGATCCTGACTCAGTCGACAAAGTTCTCGGCCTGGGCGCCGACGACGTCGCTTCCATCGGGGGAGTACGCCTGGCGCGTTCGCCGCGTTGACGCCGACAATCGGGACGGGGCCTGGTCGCAGGCGCGCACATTCACTCTCGCCGCCGCCGCGCCGACGCTCATCGCGCCGAACAACGGCGCGACGGTCGCGGCCAAGACGCTCCTGTTCACGTGGAGCGGCGTCGCCGGGGCTGTCGAGTACAGGATCGACGCGTCGCTGACGTGCGCCTTCACCACTACGATCCTCAACCAGGTCACCGTGATGACGTCGTGGGCGGCGACCACCGCCTACCCCGATGCCACCTACTGCTGGCGGGTCCGAGCCCTCGATGCAGGCGGCAACACCATCTCGACGTCCGCCACGCGGACCTTTACCCTCGGGGTTGCGGTGCCACCCCCACCGCCCGGCACGACCTTCGTGCCGATCGATCCGGTCCGGGCCCTCGACTCCCGCTCGGGCGTCGGCCTCGCGGGCAAGTTCAACGCGAACACCGCCCGGTCGGTCACGATCGCCGGACGTCTCGGCATCCCGAACGACGCCGTCGCCATCACCGCCAACGTGACGGTCGTCGGCCAGACAGCCGCAGGCTTCCTGGCCATCACGCCCGATCCCGACAATAACCCGCCCACCTCGGCCCTCAACTTCCCGCTGAAGGACGTCCGGGCAAACAACATCACGAGCCCGCTCGCGAGCAACGGCAAGCTGAGCATCGTGTACCGGGCGATCGCCGGAAAGAAGACGGACGTCATCCTCGACGTCACGGGCTACTTCCTGGAGAACAACACCGGCGCGACCTACAAGGCGCTGTCACCCGTCCGGCTGCTGGACACCCGCAGCGCGAACGGCCTGATGGGTGCCTTCCATGCGCACACGGTCCGGTCGTTCGACATCGCCGGCCGTGGCGGCGTACCCGCGAACGCAACCGCGGTCACGGGCAACGTCACCGTCGTCGGCCAGACCGCCGCCGGCTTCGTCGCCTTTGGACCGGCCCTCACCGACAATCCCGAGACATCCACGCTCAACTTCCCGCTCGGCGACGTGCGGGCGAACGGGATCACCGTCCGGCTCGCATCGAACGGACACCTCACCGCGATCTACATCGCCACGGCCGGCAAGACCACCGACCTGCTGTTCGACGTGACCGGCTACTACCTCCAGGACCTGACGGGCTCGAAGTTCTACCCGCTCGATCCGGGCCGCGTGCTCGACTCGCGCAACGGCACCGGGCTCGCCGGAACGTTCAAGGCCGGAACGGCAAGGACGCTCGCGGTCGAAAACCACGTCAACGTGCCGCCGGCGGCAGTCGCCGTGACGGGCAACCTCACGGTCGTCGGGCAGACCGCGGCCGGCTTCGGGGCGATGACGAAGGCGACCGACAACAACCCGACGACATCGACGATCAACTTCCCGCTGGGCGACATCCGCGCGAACGGCGTGACCGGACCCCTCACCAACGCGGGGAGTGTCGGCCTCGTCTACAGGGCCACCAGCGGCAAGACGACCCACTTCATCCTCGACATCACCGGGTATTTCGCTCCCTGAGCTGATGCCTGACTGCGATGACGCCGGCGGCCGATGTGGCTGCCGGCGCTTCGCTATTCCCCGCGACGGGTCATGCGCAGGAGGACCCGGGCCGTGCCGGTGACCGGCGCCTCGTCGGCGATCTCGAACTGCCGGGCGAACGCCGCACGGAAGCCCTCGAGGTCGTAGTCCGGGAACACGTCCTCGCGCGTCGCGAGGAGCACGCGGACCATCGGGTCCTCCTTGGGCACGAACTCGATCACGAGGGCCGGCGCCAGTCGGGCGACGTAATCCGCGATCCGCTCGAGCGGCACGTTCCGGCCGATCGCGAGGTGGTGGACGAGGGCGAGGGCGAGGACGACGTCGGCATCCGCTCGTCGCTCGAGCGAGCGGCGTTCCTCGCCGGCCCAGCCGAGTCCGGGGCTCGGGTTCGCGAGGTCGAGGACGAGCGGCAGGATCCCCTCGATCCCGTCCCGGCGGATGAGCCGGTAGTGGCGCTCCGTCGCGGCCGGATCGACGTCCCAGGCGACGACCCGTCGCCCGAGCTCCGCCGCGATCCGGCTGTACCGGCCGGTGTTGGCGCCGAGGTCCCAGACCACGCTGCCACCGGCAGCAACGAGGAACCGGCGAACGAGGTCGTCCTTGACGGCCGTCGCGTCCTCGCCGTACGAGGTGTGATCCGCGTAGTCGGCCCACTCCGTGCCTTCCGGCGTCCAGTCGAGCTTGCCGATGGTCCGCTGGAGGCTGTCGATCAGCGCCCGCTGCCTGAGCGGGCTCACCGACGTCGTCCGCGACGCCGCGGCCGCGTCGGTGCCCCGGTCCGCGAACCGCGCCTGTGCCCGCGCGTGGACGTGGATGTGCGGGCCGAGACCGAGGTTCCAGCGCGTCCGGCCCGGCAGCAGGCGGGCTGCCAGGTCGAGCGGGATTCCATCGATGAAGTCGCGCAGGAGCAGGCCCAGCCGGATATCGCGGTTGGCCATGAGCGCAAGCGGAGCGAGGAACTGCTCGCAGAAATGGCGGTAGGCGACCCACGGCGCACCGGCCTCGGCGCGCTCGAACGACAGCGTGTCGATGAGGATCGGCCGCCCTCGGTGGAACTGGACGTTGTAGGCGGTCGCGTCGCGGAGCGTGAAGCCCGCGTCGAAGGCGACCGACTGGGCCTCGAGGGTCAGCAGTGCGGCATCCCTGAGCATCCCGAATGACCACTCGTAGGGATACGACACGAAGTCGACGCGCTCCGGCCGGATCACCGCATGCGCCCGGTCAGGCTCGGCGGCGGCCTCGATCGGGGCCGGCTCGTGGCCGATCAGCAGACGGCGTTCCTGGAGGGCGCTCAGCAGGCCGCTCGCGACGAGGTCGTCCCAGTCCGGTGCGAAGGACGCGTTGACCTGGCGGAAGAGCACGCCTTCACGGGTGAAGACGAAGCCGGACGGGTCGCGGAACGATCCCGGGTCACGTTCCGCGTGCGTGCCCTCGGCGTTTGCCGGCACCGGCCGAGCGGGCCGAACCAGGCTAGGACGAGCCGTCCGGCGGCGTCACCCGGCCGGACGGCTTGCCGTCCTCACGGCGGATCGCGCGGACGACGCGGCCGATCTGCTGGCGGAAGAAGAACGGGATCGCGACGATCGTGGCGATGACCGCCTGGATGAGGAGGCTGCCCGATCCGGGATCGATGTACGCAAGAAGGTGATCCATGTCGTGCGGAACCCCGTTGTGGTCGACGACGGCGCCCAGGGAGCCGCGGCGAGCGCCCAGGTGCCACGCTCCAGCGGTCCGCCGGAGAGTACCACCAGCGGTTACCCCGCCGGTGGCCGCCACCCCGGCTCGCCGCGGCTCGCCGCGACGCCCGCCAGGCCGAGTGCGACAGCCAGCCAGAGGGCAGGAACCCAGGCGATGGACAGCGTCGCAACCACGGCTGCGGCGGCGATGAGCGCCGTCGTGCGCCCGGCGGCCGGGGTCCCGCCCGCCCGGACGATCGCGGCGACGGCGAACGGGATGAGGGCTGTCGGATAGTGGTACCAGGTGACCGGCAGGATCACGAGTGACGCGATCGCCGCGATCGCGATCCCGGTCAGCCTGTCGCGGATGGCCCAGCCGGCCACCAGCGACGCCGCGACGGCACCCAGGGCCACCGGCAGGTGGAGCGTCCGGACGAGAGCCTCGCTCCCGCCAACGAGAAGCGCGACCTGGGCCGCCGGGCCCACATTCCGCGGGTCGAGGAGGCGGGCATTGCTCGCCGCGCCGGCCACGGGCACGTAGTCGCGCCACAACTCCGCGCCGCCGGCAAGAAGGCTGACCGCGAGGACAACGGCAACCGTCAACGCGGCCGCGACGATGACGCTCAGCGACGCGAGCGGCTGCCGATCCTGGCGCTCGCGGACGAGGCGCCCGACGAACCACGGCCCGAGGCCCGCCGGATGGATCTTCGCGATCGCGGCGGCGCCGAGGGCGACCCCGCCGGCCGCGCTCCGGCGCGGTTCCGGAGCGACTGCAGCAACGAGGACGAGCGCGTACGCGAACGGGAAGAGCACGTCGAGATTGCCGAAGAGGAGTGCGATCCCGAACGGCAGGAAGAGCGGCGCGACCGCGAGCGTTGGAACGACGACGGACGCCACCGGCCGACCGGGAGCGAGTTGCCGGCTGACAAGAGCCGCTCCAATCGCAAGGCCGGCGATCGCGAGGACCCACAGGCCGGCGAACATGACCCCGGATGACACGCCCGCGACGAGGCTCGTGACCTGGGCGACGGGCGGTGGATACGAGTAGAAGAGATCCGCCGCGCCGGGCGTGGTGCCGGCGACCATCGCCGGGTTGTAGGGCGACTGCCCCGCTGCGACGTCCCGCCCGGCCTTGAGCAGCAGCTCGAGGTCGAATGCCGCCGTCCGCGGGATGGCATTGAACGTCTGGATCGCGAACCAGGCCAGGCCGGCCCAGCCGACGACCCCCAGCCCCAGCCAGACGGGGTTCGGTCGGCGGTTCATGCGGTCTCGTCCGCGGTCGTCGCTGCCGGAGCCGCCATCCGCGCACCGCGAACCATCAGCCCGACGAGGCAGCCAAGAGCTCCGAGCGTGGGCAAGAGCCGGTTGATGATCCAGGCCAATTCACCGAACGCGGCCTGCTCCCCACCAAACATCGCGAAGTAGGCGACGGCGACCCAGCCCCACGGGGGCGCCCAGCGGAGGGCGAGGAGCAGCGGCAGAACGAGGATCGCGAGGTAGTGGTGGTAGAGCGCCGGAGCGATCAGGACGGAAGCGGTTATGGCGACGGCGAAGCTCACCGGTTCGGACGCCCGGCGCGACGCCCAGACGACGGCCGCCACCATGACCATGATCACGACGGCGCGCGCGACCACGGACGGCATCACGGAGGACAGCCAGACGATCGGCGCGAGCGTGTCTCGCGTGTCGAGGGGCGGTCCAAGGTTCAGCAGGACCCGTGGGTAGTCCATCCATGGCGTGATCCCGGTCATGGGCAGCGTTGCAGCCGCGATCGCGACGATCGTGGCAAATGACCACGCCGCGGGCCGGTAGCGACCGCGCAGGAGCAGCCACAGGATCAGGAGGGCCGGGAAGAGCTTGATGATCGTCGCGATGCCGATGAGGATCCCGCCGATCGCCTGCATGCGAGGGCGATCGCCGCGCAGCGCCAGCCACGCCCCGCCCAGCAGCCCGAGCAGGACCAGGTGGACGTTGCCCATGACGAGCTCGCCGATGAGCGGTGGGAACGCGAATGCCCCGGCGACAAGGAGAACGGCATCACGCGGCGCGCCGATCCGTTCACGCCGGGCGACCGCGACGACGACCGCCGTGGCCACGACCGCCCCGAGCGTGGCCCAGAGCAGGTTGGCGAGCCGGTAGTCGGCCGGGAGCAGGGCAGCCAGCGGGGTCACCGCGACCGCGAGGAACGGCGGATAGAGGTAGAGGTACTGCTGCTGGGGAGAGTACGTGCCGGCAAGCTGCGGATCGCTGTAGATCGAGACGCCGTCGAGCAGATGGCGGGCGGCCGACCAGTATGCCGAGAAGTCGTAGCCCCATTGGACCTGGCCGGAGAACGTCACGAGCTGAATGGCCCGGTAGCCCAGGACGACCACCAGCAGGACGACGATCAGCGATCGCCGCACGCGCGGGGCGCCGAGCAGGCGAATCCCGTAGATCCCCGACAGTGTCACGGCGCCATCCTAACGAGGCGGCACCCGCATCCGTGGGGCTCGCGGGTCGCCGCCGGATAGCCAATTCGTACCAGCGGAATGGCCGGAGGCCGGTGCTACGCTGCACCGGCCTTGCGAACCCCGATCGTCCTGTTCGTGCTCGCCCTCGCGACGCGCCTCGTGCTCATTGCGCTCTTCCCGGACCCGGCCTATCCCGACTCGTACTACTACGTCGACGTCGCCCGGGCCATCGCCGACGGGCGAGGCCTGCAGGTCGACTTCGTCTGGATCTTCGCGGAGGTCGGGGGGGCGATCCCGGCGATCCCGACCCTGCCGATCCCGAGCAACGCCCACTGGATGCCGCTCGCGTCGCTCGTCCAGGTCCCGTTCATCTGGGTGCTCGGACCCACGGCCCTCGCATCCGCGCTGCCGTTCGCGTTCCTGGGGTCGCTGGCGGCGCCCGTCACCTGGGCAATCGGGCGGGCCGCGGGATTGCGGCCGCTCGTCAGCGCCGGCGCAGGTGTCCTCACCGCGATCCCCGCGCTGTCGCTCGTCTACATGACCCAGCCCGACAACTTCTCCCTCTACCAGCCGCTCGTCGCCGGCGCGCTCTGGATGGCGGCGCGCGGGCTCAGGGGCCATGCGCGCTCGTTCGCCCTCGGCGGGTTGCTGGTCGGACTGGCGACGCTGTCGCGGAACGACGGGCTGCTCGTCGGGGCGACGCTCGGTCTCGCGTTCTTCTATGACCGGTGGCGGTCGTGGCGCTCCGCGGGTTCGCGCCGCCCGCAGATCCCGGTCTGGGCCGCCATCGCGTGCTTCGGGCTGTTCCTCGCGATCATGGCTCCGTGGTGGATCCGCCAGCTCGAGGTCTTCGGCCAGCTCTCGCCCTCGACGGCGTCGGGCAAGGTCCTCTACATCCGCTCGATCGAGGAGTGGAACTCGATCACGACACCGGCAACGCTGGACCACCTCCTGGGGCAGGGGCTCGGGCCGCTCGTGCTCAGCCGGATCGGTGGACTGGTCGCCGCGATCGGGATCTTCACGACGCTCATCGCCGGCGGGATCCTGCTGCCGTTCATGCTGATCGGCGGCTGGGTGAAGCGCCGGTCCGTCGACTTCGGGCCCTTCTTCACGTACGCCGCCATCCTGTTCGCGTTCTCGGCGATCGTGTCGGCCGTCCACGTGCCGGGAGGCACCTTCATCCACTCCGCGGTCGCCCTCGCCCCGCATGCCTACCTGCTGACCCTCGAGGGAATCGCGGTCGCGGTGGCCTGGATCGCCGCCCGACGCCCACGCTGGAACCGTGAGACCGCCACGCGTCTGTTCGTGTCCGCAGCGATCGGCTATGCCGTCCTCGCCGCGATCACGGCCGCGCTCTCGGTCCAGGTGCGCTGGCGGCAGGAACGGACCGAACGCGTCGCCGTTGCCGCGGCGCTCGATCTTGCCGGGGCGGCGCCGGACGCCCGGCTCATGACCATCGACGCCGCCGGTTACCGCTACCACACGGGCCACGGCGGCGTCGTGACGCCGAACGATCCGCTCGAGACGATCCAGGAGGTCGCGCGCGCGTACCGGATCGAGTGGCTCGTCATCGAACGCGACGATGCCGTGCCGGCCCTCGCACCGGTCTTTTCGGGCGAGGCCAGGCCATCCTGGATCGGGCCCCGCCTGATCGGGATTCCCGGGCCTGGCGGCGAAACGAGCGTGGCAATCTTCCCGGTCTGCGTCAGTCCGATCGACCAGCGCTGCGCCGTCACGGCCGCGGCGGCGGCGCCATGAGCCGTCGCGAGATCGTCCTGTCGGTCGCCGGCATCTTCGCCGTCGCCCTCGTCGTCAGGGCCGTGGCCGCGTCCCTCGTGGTATTCCCCCAGCCGGAGGACACGGCCTACTACGTCGCGGTGGCGCGCAACCTCCTCGACGGCCACGGCCTCACGAGCGACGCGCTGTGGAGCTACGGGACGCCGCCGCTCTCGTTCCCTCGGCCGGCGTTCGAGGTCTGGCTGCCGCTGCCGAGCTTCCTCGCCGCGATCCCGATGGCCATCGCCGGCTCCACTTTCCAGGCCGCCCAGGTGAGCTCTGTGCTCGTCGGCTCGATCGTGCCCGTTCTTGCCTGGCGCCTGGGCGCCGACGCGGCACTTGAGCGTCGCCTGTCGCCGGGCCGGACGCGGGTCCTCGCGCTCGGGGCCGGGCTGACGTGCGCGGTCTACCTGCCGCTCGTCCTCCACTCGACCCTGCCGGACTCGACGATGCTCTTCGCCGTCTTCGCCGTTGCAGCCTGCCTGCTGATGCCGCGGCTGCTTCGGGACGCCGTGCGACTCCGCCTCGCCGACAGGAGGCTGGTCGGTCTCGGCATTCTCATCGGACTCGCCGCGCTGACCCGCAACGAGGCCGCCTTCATCGGCTTCGCCTGGCTGGTCGCCGTCTGGCTCACGCCGCTGGTCGACAGGCGCCGGAAGGTCGCGCTCGTGGCCGTCCCGGCCGTGGTGGCGCTCCTGATCTTCGCGCCCTGGATGATCCGCGACTGGATCGAGTTCCGAAACCCGCTCCCCGGCCAGGCCCTGTCCAACGCCCTGTCGGTAACGGGCTCCGATATCTTCGCGTTCAAGGATCCGCCGACCCTGGCGCGGTACCTGGCGGTCGGTCCGGCGCGCCTCCTGTCGATGCGGGTCGAGGGCATCGGCCACAACCTCTTCACGGTGCTGCTCCTGCCGGGCATTCCGGCGGCCTTCGTCGGCCTGGTCGCCCTGCCGTTCTTCGTCCGCCTGCGGACCCTGGTGCCGCTCGCGGTGCTGTCGATCACGACCTTCGCGGTGACGAGCCTCGTCTTCCCTGTCTCGACGACGTGGGGGACGTACCTCCATGCCGCCGGCCCCGCCCATGTCCTCCTCGTTATCTGTGCGCTCCTGGCCCTCGACGTCGGAATCGAGAGGGCCGGCCGGATCCGTGGCTGGACGCGGCCGGTCGCCTGGCTCGGCGGCGCGCTGACGATCTTCGGGTCGCTCCTCTTCATGGTCGCGCTCATGCCATCGTTCGGCGGCCAGTCGCGCGGCCTCGCCGATCGCTACGAGGCCCTCGCGGCGCAGATGGCGGCCGCAGGCCTGCCTCTCCAGGACCAGGGCCCGATCATCACCAACTTCCCGATCTGGCTCTCGGAGTCGACGGGCGTCAGGGCACTGGCGCTCCCGACGGAGAGCCCGGCGGACGTCCTCGAGCTGGCGAGCCGGTTCGACGGGGTGACGCTCCTCATCGTCCATGGTCACGACCACGGCGAGTGGCCCGCCGTCCTTGACACGGATGCTCCGGGTGCCGCCTGCTTCGAGCGGGTCGACCTCGGGACGCCGGCCGACCCGCGGCTGGCCGACGCTCTCGACGACACACGGGTCTACAGGCTCATCTGTCCATGAGTGACGACCTCTATACTCGGAAGTCAATGGACGCTGCACGCATGGAACCCGAAGCCCTCGATGAGGCCGCGCACTACCTGCGCCATGCCCTCGAGACGCTCGAGCAGCGCGAGGCCGGCGAGGCGAGGATCGATTCGCTCCTGGCAGAGGCGAGTGGCGCCGTCAGCTACACGGCCAACACGCTGCGCCACGTCCGCGAGCGCTACCAGATGGCCTACAACAACGAATTGGCTCACTGGCAGACCCTGAGCGATGAACTCGATTCGCTCGAGCGGCAGGCGCGGGTCATCGGCGGCCAGCCGGAGGCGGCCAGGTACGGTGCGACCGGCGACGCGAGCGCGGAGGCAGGCGCGGCGGCGGAGGCGGCGGAGGCCGGCGCGGAGGACGCCCGGGTCCGGGCGCTCCGTTCCGATGTCCTGAACCTCGGCAATGAGCTCGGCCACCACAACACGGAGCTCGCCAAGCTGGAGATTGCGCTCCGGAACATGGAGAGCACGTGGCTGTTCCTGGAACGCGGTGACGCCAGCCTCATCGGCGCCGGCGAGGCCCTCCAGACGGAGGTCCAGATGCGCATCGTCGAGGCCCAGGAGTCGGAGCGCTCACGGCTGGCCCAGGAGATCCACGATGGGCCCGCCCAGGTGCTGTCGAACGCCATCTTCCAGGTCGAGTTCATCGAGCGGGTCCTCGACGGGGACGATGGACTGGCCCGGACGGAGCTCCACTTCCTCAGGGAGCAGCTCCGGCGCGAGCTCGTCTCAGTTCGGACGTTCATCAGCCAGCTGCGGCCCCGGGTCCTCGACGACCTCGGCCTCGAGGGAGCCATCGCCGACGCCGTCGCCCGGACGGCGGGCATGACCGATCTCGCCATCACCACCGAGCTGACGGCGCCGGTGGATCGCCTGTCCGAGGCCCGCCAGACGGTCGTCCTGCGGATCGTCCAGGAGGCCCTTCAGAATGTGCGCAAGCACGGAGGGGCGTCATCTGTCATTGTCGCGAGCGCCATCGTCGGTGAGGAGTGGGTCCTCACGGTTCGAGATGATGGCAGAGGGTTCGATGTCGGAGCGGTGGCGGCTCGTGGCCGCCGCAACTTCGGGCTTCAATTCATGCAGGAACGCGCAGAACTGATCGGGGCCCATTTCGAGGTCCAGTCGAGACCGGACGGTGGAACGATCGTCCGGCTGGCCATCCCGATCGGAGCATAGGGAGACCGCCTGATGAACTATTCGGGACCTGAACGCCGCCGCGGCGGACCGGACCGTCGCGCTGAGGGCGAGCAGACGACGATTCTCATCGTCGATGGCCACGCTCTGTTCCGGGTGGGGATCGCGAACATCCTCGGCCACGAATCGGACTTCCTGGTCGTGGCGGAGGCGGACGACAGCCGGTCGGCGATCGATCGAGCACTCGAGACGTCGCCGGACATCATCCTGATGGACCTCTCGCTCGGGCCCCCCGGCGGCATCGAGACGACCCAGCGGATCAAGCGCGAGCTGCCATCGACCGGGATCATCGTCCTCGCCGCCAACGAGGATGAGGATGCCCTGTTCGACGCGATCAAGGCCGGCGCGGCCGCCTTCATCCTGAAGGACGTCGGCCCCGACGACCTCGTCACGATCATCCGCCGAGTCGTGAACGGGGAGTACCTCATCAACGACAAGGTCTTCGCCAAGCCGGCCGTGGCGTCGCGCGTCCTCAAGGAGTTCCGGGAGCTCGCCGTCTACGGACAGGAGGCCGCCCCGATCTTCGCTCCGCTCTCGCCGCGCGAAGTCGAGATCCTCGACAACATCGCCCAGGGCATGACCAACAAGCAGGTCGCCTACGCCCTGTCGATCAGCGAGCAGACCGTCAAGAACCACATGAGCTCGATCCTCCGCAAGCTGTCCGTCAACGACCGGACCCAGGCCGTCGTCTACGCGATGCGCCAGGGCTGGATCCGGATGCCGGAGGACTGATCCCACGGCCGTGTCGACGGAGCCCGGCGCAGCGCCCGATACCCTCGGCGACGTGATCGCGCGCATCACGCGCGAGATCACGAGCCTCGACGGCGAGCTGGTCGAGATCGAGATGCTCGTCCAGCAGGCCCGCACGGAGGCCGAGCGGCATGAGCTGAAGCGGGTCCAGGCGACCGACAAGCTCGCGAGCATGCCGGACGGATCGCCGTCCGCGGACCTCATCACCCTCCAGACCCAGATCATCACGCTCACCCGCCGCGCAGCTGTCATGGAGTCGCAGGTCGAGGTCCTCGACGGCAAGCGGAAGATCATGGCTCGCTTCCGCGAGGCGCTCGCCGAACTGGCAACCGGCCTCGGCGTGGCCGTCGCGGAGGGTGCCGAGATCGGCCAGGTCGCGGGGGTCGCGGACGGGTCCGCGGCCGACGCGGGCGAGGCCGGGGCCGTCGCGGAACCCACGGGCCAGGGAATGTCCCGGATCGTCCTGACGGCCCAGGAGGACCTCCGCCGCGACATCGCCCGGGCGATGCACGACGGGCCCGCCCAGAGCCTGACGAATATCGTCCTCCAAGCCCAGATCGTCGATCGGTTCCTCACGAAGGACCCGGAGCTGGCGCGGAGCGAGGTCCGCCAGCTCATCGCGATGGTCCAGCAGACGCTCGATGCCACGAAGTCGTTCATCTTCGACGTGCGGCCCATGGTCCTCGACGACCTGGGCCTCGTCCCGACGCTTCGGCGCTCTGCGCGCGAACGGGGCCAGCGAGCCGGCGTTGCCGTCGAATTCGAATCGATGGGGACGGATCGCCGGCTGCCGATGGACCTCGAGAGCGGGCTGTTCCGGATCCTCGACGAGGCTCTCGGTGGGTATCTCGGCGTTTCGCCTGACCGCGTGTCGCTCAGGCTCGACTGGACCGACGAGCGGGTGGAGGGCCGGGTCACCGCGAAGCGCGTCCGAACCACCGCCGTCGACAACGCCGAGCGCGAGGCGGCGACCCAGGCTTCCGCCGGACCCGCGAGCAAGGACCTGCCGCCGGCTCTCGCGGCGATGATCGAGAGCCGTCGCGAGCAGGCCGAGGCCGCAGTGGAGTCCGCCCGCAGCGCCGCGATCGTGTCGCTTCCGGCGAATGCCTGGCGGGAGATCCAGGAACGCGCGGCGACGGTCGGCATCACCGCGGAGCTGCTGGAGGACGGTGCGGAGCTGCGGATCGGCGTCGACCTGCCCTCCGAAGCACCGGCCTGACCGCTGCCACGGCCATGTTCGGCGAGCGCGGGCAGGGCCTCGTCGAGTACGGCCTGATCCTCGCCCTGTCGGCCGCCGTGGCGGTCGTCGTCCTGGTTTTCTTCGGCGGGACGCTGTCGGCGGTGCTCGAGGCAATCGGCGAGGCCATCCAGCGGGCGTCGTGAACAGATGCCCGGTGACCTCACCGGTCGGTGGTGCTCGTGTGCCCCCAGCCGAGCGGCCTATGAGTTCAGTACGAATTGCCTAGTGTTCTTCTCATGTGCGTCGGGCATAGTGGCGAAGCCCTCACCTGAGGGCGAGTACTCATCCAGGAGGCTAATAGCCACATGACACTCGTGAACCAGTTCATCGCATCGCTTCGTCGTGACGACGAAGGCCAGGGCCTCGCGGAGTACGCGCTGATCCTCGCCCTCATCGCCATCATCGCGATCGTCGCCCTCATCTTCCTGGGCGGCCAGGTCTCCCAGATCCTCAGCAACGTCGGTAACTCGATCTAGTCGAGTCGCGAGAGACAGAGACCGCCGGGGCCTTCGGGTCCCGGCGGTTTCGATTCCGGCTCCAGACACCCCGGATTCGTGCACGAACGGAATAGGTAAGTCGTCACCTTGACACCCCAATGCCTCACCCGTACTGTGGCGCGGCCCTCGGGGGTCCCGAGGAGCATTCCGGAAAGGAGGTGCCCTCAGCCATGTCAGTTCTGAACGCTCTCATCTCGTCCTTCCGCCGCGACGAGGACGGCCAGGGTCTCGCGGAGTACGCGCTGATCCTCGCCCTGATCGCGATCATCGCGATCGTCGCCCTCATCTTCCTGGGCGGCCAGGTCTCGCAGATCCTCAGCAACGTCGGTAACTCGATCTAGCGCTTCCGACCACGTGTCCATATTGAGGGCCGCGCCGCCGAATTGGGGGCGCGGCCCCTGCATTTCCAGCGGTGCGCTCGTGCCACAGCCCAACCGTTCGGGCTATTGACACCCCATCTGCAAGCCATACCTTGAGGCTACCGGTCCTCAATCGGAATCCGGCAGATCACAAGGGTCAATCCTCTCAGCAGGATCCTCTGGGAAAGGAGGTGAAGCGGATGTCATTGCTTCGGCAGATCTCCGCACTCGCAACCCGCGTCAGGCACGCGGCCGACGGCCAGGGGCTGGCTGAATATGCACTCATTCTCGCGCTCATCGCCATCGTCGCTATCGTCGCCCTGATCTTCATGGGCAGCCAGGTCAGTGACAAGCTCAGCGTCATCGGTAGTCAGCTGCAGTCAGTGAACAACTGAACAACGCAAATCAACGCGACAACGGTCCGTCCGCAGGGACGGACCGTTGTTCTTGTCAACGGTCCGGAGCCGGCCGCGCGAGCCGCGCCGGAACCTTGCGAATCACCTTACTTCACGCTCGTTTTCCTGCCTAATCCTCCTAATGGTCCTAGCCCTTTGGTATAGTCGCGCCGCCTTTGAGCGGTGCTACAGTGGTGCCACCTGTCACACGGCTCGGGAGATCCAACTTGAAGCGCTCTAATCGTCTTGTCCTGCTCATTGGCGTGTTCCTGGCGATCGTCGCTTTCGTCGGAATCGCACTGATTCTCAGCGGCGCGCCGGGTAAGCAGACGGAGCCCACCGTGGCCACCAGTCTGCCCACGGTCGTCGCCACCCGCGACATCCCGCTGGGGGTGGCGATCAAGGCCGACATGCTCAAGACCGTCGACCGCAAGATCGACACCGAGCGCAAGGCCGGTGCGTTCGCCGCGCCGGACCAGATCATCGGCTCGATCACCCGCCGCGCGATCACCAACGGGGCCCAGCTCGAGGAAGCGGACTTCATCTCGCAGCCGGGCATCAGCGAGCTGACCGTGCCGGCCGGCATGCGGGCGATCGCGGTCTCAGTCGACCAGATCTCCGGCGTCGGGACGGTCATCAAGACCGGTGACTACGTCGACATGCTCGTCGGCCTGACGGGCGACAAGTTCCCCGTCGTCCAGCTCGATCCGCAGACTGACGCGATCACCGTCGTCCAGGGCCTCAACAGCACCAGCGTCAAGCTCCTGCTCCAGGGGATGCAGGTCATCGGGACCCTCCTGCCGGCGCCGACGACGGTCGCCAACCCCGAGGCCTCCCCCGGCAGCGGTGACACCGGCGGCCAGCCCGTCACGACCCTCACCGAGCAGTCGGAGATCGTGATCCTCGCTGTCACCGCCCAGCAGTCCGAAGTGATCCAGTTCGCCAAGACGGACGGCCTCATCACCCTGACCCTTCGCTCGCCGGCGGACTTCGTCGACGCGAACGGCCAGCCTGTCGTCAGCGAAGCTGCCGGAACCACCGGCGTCATCCTCAAGACCCTCATCGACGGCGGCTACGGCGTCATCCGGCCGGAGCTCGTCGAAGCCCTCCTTCCGACCCAGTAGACAGCGCGCCGCCCACGGCGGCGCAACCCCGGCGACACGACGGGCGCCAAGGACCACTCGGTCCCGCGCCCGTCCGACGCTCAGGGCCAGACGACCATCGCAGGACAAGATAGGTAGAAGACCCGAAGCTCATGGCCGACAAGATCCGCGTCCTCATCGTGGACGACATCTCGGAGACCCGCGACCACCTGACGAAGCTTCTCGGCTTCGAGAGCGACATCGAAGTGGTTGGAGCGGCGGCGTCCGGCGCGGAGGCGCTGCGGCTCGCGGTGCAGCTCAATCCCGGCGTCGTCCTGATGGACATCAACATGCCCGACATGGATGGCATCACCGCGACCGAGCGCCTCAGCGCGGAAGTCCCGGACGCAGCCGTCGTCATGATGTCCGTCCAGGGTGAGGCCGACTACCTGCGCCGCTCGATGCTCGCCGGGGCGCGCGAATTCCTCGTCAAGCCGTTCAGCAGCGACGAGCTCACCGCGTCGATCCGCCAGGTCTACTCGCGGGAGCTGGAGAAGCAGACCCGCCGGGCCGCCACGCCGGTCATGGCGCCGGGCGGAATTGGGCGCGACGGCAGCGGCGACAAGGACGGCAAGATCGTCGCGATCTTCAGCCCGAAGGGCGGCGTCGGCCGGACCACCGTTGCGGTCAACATGGCAATCGCCGCGGCAACGGAGCTCGGCCAGACCGTCTGCCTCGTCGATGCCTCGTTCCAGTTCGGCGATGTCGGCGTCCTGCTGAACCTCGACCCGAAGAACAAGTCGATCGCTGACCTGGTGCCGGAGCTCGAAGCCGGTGACCTCGAGTCGCTCGACACGTTCGTGATCAACCACTCGTCCGGCGTCCGGGTCCTGCTCGCGCCGCCGACGCCCGAGATGGCGGAACTCATCACGCCGGCGATCGTGAAGCGCGTCCTCGAGGCGCTCCGACGAGAGCACGACCTCGTCGTCGTCGACTGCACGTCGTGGTTCAACGAGACGACGCTGGCAATCCTCGACGCCGCGGACGTGGTTCTCACGATCCTGAGCCTCGAGATCACGAGCATCAAGAACATGCGCCTCTTCCTCGAGGTCGCGGACCAGCTCGGTTACGAACAGAGCAAGGTGAAGCTCGTCCTCAACCGCGCGGACTCGAGCCTCGGCATCCGGGTGACCGACGTCGAGAATTCGATCGGCCGGAAGGTCGAGCACACGATCGTCAGCGACGGCCGCAGCGTCGTCTACGCCCTCAACCGGGGCGTACCCTTCTTCCTCTCAAACCGGGAGACGCAGGTCTCCCTCGACATCCTCCGGCTTGCCACCGCGGTGGTCGGCGACCGATCTCCCGAGAAGGCGGAGGAGCCGCGCAAAGTCGTTCAGAAGAGATCGTTGTTTTCATTCCGATGATCATGTCGGTGGTAGCCTGCCCGTCTGGGCAAAAAGGGGTTTGATGCGATGTCACTCCTGAAGAGAATTGAGAGCGCTCGACCGGGGGCCGGTCCCGCCTCGGCACCCGGAGTCCCCGCGGTACCAGGCGGAGGCACGGGCGTGCCCGGCGGGCCGCCGACGCCATCCCAGCGTCTGATGACGCAGGCCCCGGTTCGCGAGTCGTTCCGGGACGTCAAGTTCAGGATCCAGAGCCGGGTCATCCAGGATCTCGACCCGAAGCTCGACCTGTCGAACCAGGTCGAGGTCCGGCGCCAGATCGAGGAGATCTTCGGCAAGGTCATCGACGAGGAAGGCCTCGCCCTGACCCGTGCCGAGCGCGTCCGGATGCTCGAGCAGATCACCGACGAGATCATCGGCCTTGGGCCGCTCGAGCCGCTCCTGCGGGACGAGTCGATCTCGGAAGTCATGGTCAATGGCCCGCGCCAGGTCTACATCGAGCGATCGGGCAAGCTCGAGCTGACGAACGTCGTCTTCCAGAACGACGACCACGTCATGCGGATCATCGATCGGATCATCGCGCCGATCGGTCGCCGCGTCGACGAGTCGAGCCCGATGGTCGATGCCCGCCTGACCGACGGGTCGCGCGTCAATGCAATCATCCCGCCCCTTTCTCTGGTCGGACCCGTCATCACCATCCGGAAGTTCTCGGCCTCGCCGTTCACGACCGAGGACCTGATCCGGTTCGGCACCGCGACCGCCGACATGTTCGACTTCCTGCGGGCCTGCGTGGAGGCTCGCCTGAACCTCTTCGTCTCCGGCGGCACGGGCTCCGGCAAGACCACGACGCTCAACGTCCTCTCGTCGTTCATCCCGAATGACGAACGGATCGTGACGATCGAGGATGCCGCCGAGCTGCAGCTCCGCCAGGAGCACGTGGTGACCCTCGAATCTCGACCGCCGAACATCGAAGGCAAGGGCGCGATCCCGATCCGCGAGCTCGTCCGCAACTCCCTCCGGATGCGGCCCGATCGCATCATCGTCGGGGAGTGCCGCTCCGGCGAGGCACTCGACATGCTCCAGGCCATGAACACCGGCCATGACGGCTCGATGTCGACCGGCCACGCCAACAGCCCGCGCGACATGCTGTCGCGGCTCGAGACCATGGTCCTCATGGCCGGCGTCGACCTCCCGGTCCGCGCCATCCGCGAGCAGGTCGCCTCCGCGGTCGACCTGATCGTCCAGCAGAGCCGCCTCAAGGACGGCACCCGCCGCATCGTCAACATCACCGAGGTCCAGGGGATGGAAGGCGACGTCATCGTCATGCAGGATGTCTTCGTCTTCGAGCAGACCGGCATCATCGAGGGCAAGATCCAGGGGCGCCTGAAGCCCACGGGGATCCGGCCGAAATTCGTCGAGAAGTTCGAGGTGATGGGGATCAACCTTCCACCCGGCGTCTTCGGCTTCACGTACTGAGCTGAGGAGATAGACCTGTGGAACCGATGACGCTGGCTGTTGCCGGGGCGGCGGCCGCGGCGATCTTCCTGATTGCGATCGGGATTGCGACGTCCGGTGGCGGCTCCGCGGTCAGCACCCGCCTCGAGCGCTACGCCTCCGGCAAGGACACGACCGTTTCCGCCTCGGGTTCGGGCGGCCTGAGCGAGATGATCTCCAAGAGCGTCGCGCTCGCGTCGCTGAACCGGGTCGTCGAGAAGCGCGACTTCGGCGCGAACCTCGCGCGTGACATCGCGCGCGCCGACCTCAAGCTCAAGCCGAGCGAGTTCCTCGGGATCTGGGCCGCCTCGATCATCGGCGTGCCGCTCCTGATGATCATCTTCTCGGTCGGGTTCCCGGCGCTCCGTACACCGGTCGCGCTCCTGCCCGGCCTCATCCTCGGCTTCTTCCTGCCACGGATGTGGCTCGGACGCCGCCGGACGGGCCGCCTCAACGCCTTCAACAAGCAGCTCCCCGACACCATCACCCTTCTCGCCAACGCGCTCCGTGCCGGTTCCTCGTTCCTCCAGGCGATCGAGCTGGTCGTCCGCGAATCGCGACCGCCGGTCTCCCTGGAGTTCGGGCGCGTCATCCGCGAAGTCAACCTCGGTCTGCCGTTCGAGCAGGCCCTTGAGAACATGGTCCGGCGCGTCCGCTCCGACGACCTGGAGCTGATGGCGACCGCCATCTCGATCCAGCACACCGTCGGTGGCAACCTCGCCGAGATCCTCGATTCGATCGCCTACACGATCCGCGAGCGCGTCCGGATCAAGGGCGAGATCAGGACCCTCACCGCCCAGCAGCGACTGTCGGGCTACGTCGTCGGCCTGCTGCCGATCGGCCTCGCAGGCTTCCTGTTCATTGCCGCTCCCAACTTCATGGATGCCATGTTCCTCAACCCGCCGGACGTCCTCGGACTGCCGGCCGGCGTCGTCGTCCTCATCTTCGGCGGCTTCATGATGTTCATCGGTTTCATGCTCATCCGAAAAATCGTCGACATCGAGGTCTGAGCTGATGACCGAAGTCCTCCCCCTGATCGTCGCGGGCGTCGCCGCAGGCGCCATCCTCCTGATCTTCGTCGGCCTCACCGGCAACTCCGCAGTGGACCCGGTCCAGGCCAGACTCACCCAGCTCGGCGCCATGCAGGCGAAGAACCTCGAGGAGCTCGAGCTTCAGCAGCCGTTCATCGAGCGGACGCTGCGGCCCCTCGCGACGCGCCTCTCGACCTCCGTCTCGCGCATCGCCAGCAGCTCGTTCCAGGAGAAGGCCGAGAAACGGCTCGCCCTCGCCGGCAATCCGGGCAACCTCCGCGTCGCCGACTGGCTGGCCGTCAAGGCCATCGGGGCGGTCGTCGGCGCGATCATCTTCATCCTCCTGTTCGTCATCGTCGGCTTCATGAAGCTGCCGATCCCGCTCAACTTCGGGATGGGCGTCGTCGGGCTACTGCTCGGCTACACGGTCCCCGAGTTCTGGCTGGGCGGCCGCGTCCGCAAGCGCCAGCACGCGATTCTGCTCATGATCCCGGACGCGCTCGACCTGCTGACGATCTCGGTCCGCGCCGGCCTCGGCTTCGACGCCGCGCTCGGCAAGGTGGTCGAGAAGCTCCAGGGACCGCTGACGGAGGAGTTCCGCCGGGCGCTCGCCGAGGTTCGCGTCGGCAAGGCCCGCCGGGAGGCGCTTCGCGACATCGTTCCGCGGACAGAAGTCGCACCATTGACGAACTTCATCGGCGCGATCATCCAGGCCGAGCAGCTCGGTGTGTCGATCTCGAAGGTGCTCCAGGTCCAGTCGGAGCAGCTCCGCATCGAGCGCCGCCAGCGCGCCGAGGAGCAGGCGGCCAAGGCCCCGATCAAGATGCTCTTCCCGCTCGTCGGGTGCATCTTCCCGTCGCTGTTCATCGTCATCCTCGGGCCGGCGATCATCCTCATCATCCTGAACCTCTCGACGAGCTAGCCGAGAGGCGAGCGCACCGCCAGGCTCGCCTCGGACGCGACGCGTCTCTCGATGCAGGAACCGACAGTCGAACCCGTTCAGGACGGTGGTCCGTCCGCGCGGAACGTGACGCGCGATGCCGTCCTCGCCCGGCGCGTCGAGACAGCGGCCGGGCTGTGGGGCAAGTTCATGGGGCTGATGGGCCGTCCGTCGCTCGATGCCGGCGCCGCGCTGTGGCTGCCGGACAGCAACGGGATCCACATGATGTTCATGCGCTTCGCGATCGACGCCGTGTTTCTCGGGCGCCCGGACGCCGACGGAACTCGTCCAGTCGTTTCCGTTCATGAGCGACTCCCCGCCTGGCGCGGGCTCGTGCCGCTCGTGCGCGGCGCCCACGGCGTGCTCGAATTGCCCGTCGGGACGATCGCCGCCACAACGACGGCCGTCGGGGATCGAATCGCCATCGATTGACCCGCCCCGGGCCGCGGTGTCAGCGCTCGCGGGCGACCGTGACGGCTGACACACCGATGGCACCCGCTGCGAGGAGGGCCTCCGCGCATGCGCCGAGGGTCGCCCCCGTCGTCACGACGTCGTCGACGAGGATGATCCAGCGGCCAAGGAGCGGGCGCCGTTCCTGGCTCGCGGGCGGCCCCGGTCCGTCCGGCGGTCCCGGTCCCGGCCGCCCTGGCCCCGGCCGCAGTCGGAAGGCACCGTGGACATTCGTCGCGCGCTCCGAGCGATCCAGGTCGAACTGGGCGATCGTCGCCCGCGCCCGCTCGAGGACGGCGGCGCACGGGAGGCCGAGCTCGCCGGCGGCAGCGCGGGCGATCAGCTCCGCCTGGTCGTAGCCGCGCGTTCGCAGCCGGCCGGCGTGCACCGGGACGGGGACGAGCATGTCGCCGCCCGCCCCCGCCCGCCGCCAGCGCCGCGCGATCGCGGCGCCGAGCGGGATGGCGAGCCGTTTCTCTCCCGCGTACTTGAGCTCATGCAGGGCGTCCCTGATGAGCCCCGTGAATGGCGCGCACCACTCGAGCTGGAGCAGGGGCGGCGGCACGTCCGACGGCAGCCCGATCGCGATCCCGGCCGGCACGTCCAGCCGGGCGTCCAGCTCCGGGAGGCACGCGGCGCAGATCGGCGGGCCCTCCGCGCCACAGCCCGGGCAGCGAGCCGGGAGCGCCAGGTCGAGGGCGCGCGTCGCGAGCGTCGCGAGTCCATGCATCGAGCCATGGTCGCAGGACCCGCTTAGCTGCGGGCAAACTCGCGGACCGTTGGCGTGGCACCGCCTCGGTGCCGCCGCGGTGCCGCCGCGGGGGTGCGCGGCCGTCGAGGGCGGGTGAAGCGGCGGTGAAGGGACTGATAAGTCCCCGTCGACCGGTCCTCGGCACGATGTCCGGGTGGAAGATCGACGGATCGGCCGGGTTCTGCGAGCCGTGCGGCAACGCCTCGGGCTTCGACAGTCCGACGTCGCCGGCAGGATCGGGGTCAGCCAGACCGTCATTTCGAAGCTCGAGCGTGGGCGGCTGGAGTCCGTCGGCCTGGAGACGCTGCGGCGCGTCGCGGTCGAGCTCGACGTCTCGATCACGATCAACGCCAACTGGCACGGCGGACAGGGCGACAGGCTCCTCGATCGCGCCCACGCAGCGATCGTCGATCGGGTGATCGACATCCTCCGGACAGAGGGCTGGGATGTCACACCCGAGTTCAGCTTCAACCACTTCGGCGACCGTGGTTCCGTCGACATCCTCGCCTGGCACCCGGGTCAGCGCATCCTCCTGACGTCGAGATCAAGGCCACCCTGACAGACCTGCAGGACCTGCTCGCGGCGATGTCGCGGAAGCTCCGGGTCGTGCCGGACCTGGTGAGGAAGCAGCTCGGTTGGGACGCGGATCACGTCGCGCGGCTGATCGTGGTCGCGGGGACGGCCGCGAACCGGTCGGTCGTCGAGCGACACGCCGCCATCTTCACGGCGTCCTTTCCCGCGACCTCGCGCGAGGTCCGGTCGTGGCTTCGCCGGCCGCTCGGTGCCATTGCCGGGGTGTGGTTCCTCTCTACCAGCTCTCTCGGGACTGGTATGTCGGTCCCGCGAGCGCGGATCCGGCGGTGATCGGGCGTTCGTGCGTGACCTCTCGTTCGTTGCAGTCGCTGGGGGCCTGGAACGAACGTCGGAGCCGCGGCGAGCGCTGGAGTAGTCGCTGGAGGACTGGTACGAACATCGCCGGGCGGTCGGGGCGAGGGGCCTGGGGCGGCGATCGGCGTCGCCGCCGGGCACGAACAGGGTCGGGTGTAGACTCGGAGAGCCGCGGGTCGTGCTTCTGGTCCGCCTCAGCCGGCCCCAACACACGCGTCGAAACGAGGGCGCGCGTCCCGGGAGGTGAGTGTGTGAGGACCATCGTCAAGGGCAAGAACTTCGAGGTCCCGGAACGCGTCCGCGCCTACACGGAACGCAAGCTGAAGCGCCTCGAGCGGATGCTCGACGACCGCTCGGACGCCCTCGTCGAACTCTCGGTCGAGCAGCACCGCGCCGCCGCCAATTCGCATATCGTCGAGGTCACCCTCGTGATCGACGGGCAGCCGCTTCGAACGCATGCCGCCGCGGTCAGCCACAGGGCCGGCATCGACGAGGTCGTCGACAAGCTGGAGCGACGCGCAGTCGACCATCGCGAGAAGCCGCGCGTCCGCGCCCGACCCGAGCATGAGAAGCAGCTCCTGCGGCGCCTCGCGGACGGGACGGCGACGACCGATCGAGAGCACCAGATCGTCAAGACGAAGCGGTTCGCGATCGAGCCGATGTTCGAGGAGGACGCGGCGACGCGGATGGAGGAGCTCGGCCACCAGTTCTTCATCTTCGTCAACGCCGAGAACGAGCAAATCAACGTCCTCTACCGGAGGAGCGACGGCAACCTCGGGCTGATCGAGCCGGTCGTCGGCGGCGAGTATTCGCCCGGCCAGTCCAAGACCACCCGCCGGTCGAACGGCGAGCACTGACGGGCGCTACGGTCGCTCGTCCGGCCTGGGCCTCCGCGGAGGCCTGGCGGATGGCCAGGGGTCCGGTCGTGGCCCATCGGCCGCCATGGGCGCGGACCGCTGGTAGATCCCGGCGTCGCGCCTCATGAGCCCGCCGTCGACGAGGTGGCGCCGGAGCGCGGAGACGTCCGGATGGAGCAGCGCGAGTCGCTGATTGACCTCCTTCTCCTCGTAGGCTCGATCCTCCGGGAAGCATGAGTCCAGCAGGTACGGCAGCAACAGCGCCCGCTTCCGCGGCTTGGCGGGGATCGACGTCAGGCGGCCGTCGCGGACGAACGCCCGGATCACCTTCTCCTCGTCCGTCAGCCGGCGCAGCTCATCAGCCATGGCAGGAACGTAGCACGCAGGCCTCACGGCCGCGACGTCGGCTAGCATGGCGGCCATGCTTCCCGACGGCCGCCGGCTCGGCGCCCATCTGCCGCTCGGCACCGGGATGGTTCGGGCGGTCGATCGAGCAAGGGAGATCGGGGCGAATGCGATCCAGATCTTCGGCGACAACCCGACCGCGTGGCATCGGCGCGCCGAACCGCCGCGCGAGCAGGCGGCGTTCCGCGATCGGCTTCGGGAGCACGACATCCGGCCTGTCGCGATCCACGCGGCCTACCTCGTGAACCTCGCTGGTCCCGACGACGGCTTCTTCGGGCGATCGGTCGACGTGCTAACGACCGATCTCCGCAGCGCACCCGGCTTCGCGGCGACCTTCGTGAACGTCCACACGGGGTCGCATCGCGGCGCCGGGGTCGCCGCGGGAACCGAGCGAATCGCCGACGGCGTCGCCCGGGTCATCGCGGAGACGGACGACGGTGCGGACGGTGCGGTCCTCGTCCTGGAGAACTCGGCCGGTGGCGGGTACGGGATCGGGACGACGGTCGAGGAACTCGCCGCCATCGCCGAGGCGATCGCCGCTCGCGGCGTCCCCGACGAGCGGGTCGGGTTCTGCCTGGACACCGCCCACGCCTGGGGTGCCGGGTACCGTCTCTCCGATCCCGCGGTCACAGACGACCTCCTGGAGGCCTTCCACGCCCTGATCGGGATCGACCGGCTTCGGATGGTCCACCTCAACGACTCGAAGTCCGAGCTCGGCTCCCACAACGATCGCCACGAGCACGTCGGCGCCGGGCAGATCGGTGAGGCCGGCATGGCGCACCTGCTCCGCCACCCGCTCCTTGCCGGAGCCACCTACTACCTCGAGACACCCGGCATGGACGAGGGCTACGACGCGATCAACATCGCCAGGGCGATCGCCCTCGCCGCAGGACGTCCGCTCGAACCACTCCCGCCGGGCGCCATGACGGTTCGGGGCAGCCGGGCGCGATCGGCTCCCGAACCGGAGCCGGAGCTCGACTCCGACCCGACGCCGGTCTAGCGAGCGGTGCTCGCCCGCCTCCGCGCGATCGCCCAGCCGACGCTCGACCGCCTCGTGCTCGCGGGGGTGGTCGTGCTCGCCGCGACCCTGCGGTTCGTCAACCTCGCGACGCGCGGGACGTGGGATGCCGACCAGGGCCACGACATGCTCGTGCTTCGGGCTCTTGTCACGTCGGGCGACGTTCCGCTTCTCGGCCCGCCGACCTCGATCGGCGACTTCCATCACGGCGTCCTGTACTACTACCTGCTCGCCCCGGCCGCCGCGCTGAGCGGCGCGGATCCACTCACTGTCGTCGCGGCGATCGCGCTCGCGGGCGTGGCCGCCGTCGCTGTCACGTGGTGGCTGGCGCGGGCGATCGGCGGACCGGTGGCCGGGGCGGTCGCCGCCCTGCTCATGGCCGTCTCGGCGAGCGCGGTCGACGAATCGACATTCATCTGGAACCCGAACCTGATCGCGCTCTCGAGCGCCGTGGCCCTTGCCGCGGGGTGGCGGGCGTGGACCGGTGGCCGCGCCCGGTGGTGGGTCGTCGCCGGGATCGGCGTCATCGTCACGATGCATTGCCACGTCCTGGGCAGCGTCCTGCTCCCTCCGGTCGTCGCGCTCTGGATCGCGGACCTTCGCCGCCGGCCGCCGGGCGCAGAGCGATCGGCCCTCGTTCGCGCCGGCCTCATTGCGGCGCTGCTGCTCGTCCTGAGCTATGTCCCGCTCGCGATCCACGAATTGACCCTCGACTTCTCGGAGACGCGGGCCGCGATCGATTTCATCGCCGGCGGCGGAGAGCCCTCATCGATGGCGCTGCCCGTGCGGCTCGTGATCGTCGGGCTGCGCGTCCTCGCCTGGCCGCTGACCGGCCTCGTGACCGAGGCGCCGGTCGCCGCGCTCGTGGCCGCGGCCCTCGTCATCGTGCTACTCGCGTGGCGGGCCGTCGCGGCCGCGGGCGAGGAGCGGACTGCCGCCCGATGGTTCGCGGCGACGCTTGCCTGGACGATCGTCGCGCTCACGGTGGCCGCGAGCGGCCTTGCGACGGTCATCCCCGGCCTGCCGAACGATCACTACCACGCCTTCGCGGACCCGATCGTGTTCGTCGTCATCGGCCTGGGCGTCGCGGCGCTGGCGACCTGTCGGCCGCCCGCGCGGGCGGCGGACCCCCAGCGACGGGCGACGCTCGTCGGGGGCCTCGCGGCTGGGGCACTCGTCGTCGCCGTGATGCTCTTCAACCTCTCCCGACAACCACCGGCCGTCGTCCCCGACGGCGGCTGGCCGGCCGCTCGGGCAGCCGCGGAACGTGTCCTCGAGGCCGGTGGGCAGCCGATCTCGCTGTCCAGCCTTCCCGACTTCAAGTCCGCCGACGCCCTGCGATTCCCGCTCGTCGCGGCCGGGGCGGTCGTCCTGCCCGGATCGGCAACGGCGGGCGAGGCCGGGGCCGCAACCCAGGTCATCCTGTGCGATGCGCTGTTCGAGACGGCAATCGGCGCCACATGCGGCGGCCCCGCCGAGGACGAGTTGTTCTCGGCGAGCGGACTCAGCCTGGTCGACCGATTCGAGGCAGCCCCCGGACGGTGGATTTCCGTCTACCGCTAGGATCCAACGCAGCAATCGGCGTCCAGGCGCGACAGCCGTCCCCCGCAGGCAAGAGACATGCGAATGCCGGCGCCCCAGACGCCGGCATTCGCTGTCCCCGAGACCCGGACGTGGAGGGCGATCCGGGTCGAGCCCTTGGTGAATTCGGTGGTGGTGGCCGCTACGGGCGGCCCTGACGGCCCATCGGCCGTCCGATCGGACGAGAACTGGACATGCTGCGTGAAGCCTGACCGACGCCGGCGACGACCGGCTGGCCGATGGACGGCTGGGATCGGACGATCGGGCGGTCGGGCGGGCGGTTCTGGGACGTCTCCGCCGGCGGAAATGCGCGGCCGAAGCGGCGCATGCGGACCGCGAGGTAGTACTCCATGATCTGGCGCACCTGCGGCTCGCTCAGCATCTCGTCCGCCCGCAGGGCGTATTCGACCCGAGCGGTCGGGTTCATCGCGCCGGCCGTGACCAGTCCGAGGTACTGGGCGGTGTCGGCATCCTCGCGAAGCTCCCGCAGGCCACGGGCGAGCTTGGTCGCCGTACCCAGAGATGGCATCCGATCGCCGCGGATCAACCGGGAGATCGTCGAGTGATCGACGCCGGACTGCTGTGCGAGTTGGCGCTGCGACATCTTCTTGGCCTTGAGCTGTGCTCGAAGCCATTCATTGAATGCGCGGCCGTTCTGGCTGGTCATCGTGTAGCTTGGCGCTCCATGGCTCGCCCGCGCGGGGAGTGCCGCGCTACCTGAACTATCCCGTCTGGGACCCCCCTTCCTGTATCACCCGTTGGTACCGCCCCCGATTCGGCTGCGGGCGTCGGTTGAGGTGGGTCCGGTGCGGTCTACCCCGGTCCGGGCGTGAGACATCCGGGGCGGCAGGTATCGAAGGCAGATACGACATCCAGCACGACCCGGATGCTGGCGTGGGCCCCCGGGCGGACGAATTGATCGGCCGCGGGCCGCCGGGGTCAGCCAGCCACGCGTTGTCGGAGCCGCCGGAGGGCGTACCGAATCGGGGTCAGCCGGTCGGTTCTGGCTCGGGGGCGCGTTCGTAGCCCCGCAGTCCGGCACCGCGCCTCTTGGGCGAGAGGAAGTAGGCGATGGACCCCAGCACGATGATCGAGAAGACGCTGATCAGCCGATCGATGAGGACGATCGCCGACGCCTGGGACACGCTGACGTGGTACGCGGCGACGAGGACGCCGCCGACCCCGAGCTCGACGACACCGAGCCCGGCAGGGGCCAGCGGGACCGCGGTCAGGAGCGAGCCGATCAAGGCGACGAAGACTGCTCCCGACAGGCCGAGTTCGACGCCCGGGAAGTTCAGCGCCTGGACGACGAGATAGAGCCTCAGTGACTCGGTCGCCCAGATCATCCCGGTGATGACCATCAGCCGCGGCAAGGCTCGGATCCCGACGGCGCCGAAGACGCCTTCCTCGAACCGGTCGTACAGCTCGACGGCCCGTTGCGGAAGGGGCAGCCGGACGAGAATCCGGCGACCGAAATTGCGCAGCGTCAGAAGACCGAGTGCGAGCAGCACGATGACCGCCACGCCGATCGCGGCGACCACCTGGATCTCGCTCGGGAGCCCGTCGCGGAAGCTCCAGAACCCGGCCGCGAGGCCCAGGACGGCGATCGCGAACAGGTCGAGGATCCGTTCGATGAACACCGTCCCGACGGTCCGGCTGAGGGACACCGGGGCGTTGATCTTCAGCAGATACGCTCGATACAGGTCGCCGAGCTTGGCCGGCACGAGGCAATTGACCAGCCACGACAGGAAGATGATCTCGGTCGCGTCGCTCGTCCGCAGGCGGAGGCCGGTCCCCCGCAGGAGGATCGACCAGCGCAGGCCGCGGAGCGGGAAACCGAGGTAGAAGATGACGAAGCCGGCCAGGATCAACAGCTTGTTGGAGCGGCCGATCCCGTCGAGCAGCTCGTTGACATCGACATTGAGGGCGACGCGGAAGATCAGGGCGAGCAGGATGAGTGGAACCGCGAGCGACAGGATCGTCTTGGGCTGACGCAGACGTCGTCCGAGAGACAGCGAGTCGGCGCTGACGCGATCGCCGCTGCGGCGGTCCTCGGTGAGGCGGCGATCCTCGCCGGTCCGTCGCTCCGGGTCGTGGTCTGCCCGGGCCTGCCGTCGTTGCGGGCCGCGGCGGTCGAACCCGGCGCGCCGGTCCGGCTCCGGCTCCGGGCCCGTGTCGCCCGTGTCGCCCGCGGCGCCAGTGCCGCCCGCGGCGCCCGGCTGGTCGTCGGCGCCCGGCTGGTCGTCGGCGCTCAACGGACGGTGGCCTTGCGGCCGTTGCCGCGGACGATCTGGACGAGCTTCGCGATCGGCGTCACCGCCCGGATGAAGAATGTCGCCCGACCGGTCACGAGCTCGACGATCGGCAGGGCCGCGAGGAGGCCCGCCGGGGTCGACGGGTCGCCGTCGACCGCAACGTAGGCCACCCCGATCTCCATCGCCGAGTGGGCGTCGGAGACCGCCACGCCCCTGAGCCCGTGCGCCGCAGCGAAGATCGCCGCTCGTTCGTTGCCGTTGCCGACCATGATCCGGGCGTTGTGGACTTCGATCCAATCGACGAGGGGCGCCACCGCCTCCATCAGCTCGTCGGTCTGGAGCGAGCCGCGGAACCGGTCGAACGGGTGGGGGATGCCGACGAGACCGCCCTGGGCGCGGATCTCGGCGATCGCCTCGGCCGGGCTGAGGCCGCTCGCGATCGGGCGTTCCAGGAAGGCGGCGATCAGGTCGCCGTCGCGGGTCCTCACCTCCTGGCCGACGATCACGGTCAGCTCGGGCGCGATCGTGCGGGCGAGCTCCCGGGCCGCGATCGCACCGTCGATCCGGTCGTGGTCGGTGATCGCGATGTGGGTCAGTCCGCGTGACGCGGCGGCCCGGACGACAGACTCCTGCGAGGCGATCGAATCGAACGACGCCGAGGTATGCACGTGCAGGTCGACGAACGCGCGGTCGCCGCCTGAACGGCCGGCGCCCGGCGGGTGCTGCATCTAGATCTGGGAGACCAGCGACTTCTTGAAGAAGTCGTAGTGCTCCAGCGCCAGTCCGGTGCCGATCGCGACGCAGTTGAGGGCGTTCTCCGCGACATGGCAGGGAACGCCCGTCACCTGGGTCAGGAGCTTGTCGATGTTCCGCAGCAGCGATCCGCCGCCGGACATGACCATGCCCTTGTCGATGATGTCCGAGCTCAGCTCCGGCGGCGTCTGCTCGAGGACCAGCCGGACCGCCGCAACGAGCTGCTGGAGCGGTGCCTCGATGGCCTCCATCACCTCGGAGCTCGTGATCGGGATCGTCCGGGGCAGGCCGGCGATGAGATCGCGGCCGCGGACCTCCATCGTCAGCTCGCGCTCGAGCGGGAGGGCGGTGCCGATCTGGATCTTCACCTCCTCGGCGGTCCTCTCGCCGATCATGAGGTTGTACTTCTTGCGGATATACGTCGCGATGTGCTCGTCGAACTTGTTGCCGCCGACCCGCAGCGACGTCGACACCACGATCCCGCCGAGGGCGATGACGGCGATCTCGCTCGTCCCGCCGCCGATGTCGATGACCATGTTGCCGGACGGCCCGCTGATCGGAACGTTGGCCCCGATCGCGGCCGCCAGCGGCTCCTCGATCAGGTAGGCCGCCTTGGCGCCGGCCTTGAGCGCCGCGTCGCGAACGGCCCGCTTCTCGACCGACGTGACCCCGGCAGGGACGCTGATCATGACCTCCGGCCGGCCGAGCCCGAGATGGCCCTTCGTCGCCTTGGCGATGAAGAAGCGGAGCATCGCCTCGGTGATCACGTAGTCGGCGATCACGCCGTCCTTCATCGGCCGGATGGCCTGGATGTTCCCGGGTGTCCGCCCGATCATTTCGCGGGCCTCTTCGCCGACGGCCACGATCCGGTTGTCATCGGAGACCGCGACCACGGAAGGTTCCGTGATCACGACGCCTTTGCCCTTGACGTAGACGAGAACGTTGGCCGTGCCGAGGTCGATGCCGATCTTCATGAGCTGGTCAGGTCAGTCCCTTCTGCGAGGCGCTCAATCCTGGCGCCGAGGTCCAGGAACTTGCGTTCGATGTTCTCATACCCCCGATGGACGTGGTGTGCACCGCGAATCAGCGTGGCACCGTCCGCGGCCAGTGCCGCGAGGATGAGCGACGCGCCCGCGCGCAGGTCGCCGATCTCGACGTCCGCTCCGTGGAGCGGCGTGGGGCCGGTGATCGTCGCGTGTCCGCTGTCGATGATCTCCGCCTTCGCCCCCATCCTGTTGAGTTCCGTCAGCCACTCCAGGCGATCCTCGAAGATCGTCTCGTGGACCTGCGACACGCCGTGGGCCTGGGTCAGCAGCACCGAGGTCGGCGGCTGGAGATCCGTGGCCAGACCGGGGTAGGGCTGCGTCTCGATGTTGCAGCCACGGAAGCCCGGTCCCGCGAGGGCGCTCCCATCGACGTCGATCGTATCGCGCCCGCATGAGACGGAGACGCCGGCCCGTCCGACGATCTCGATGAACGCTCCGAGGTGCTCGCACGGGGCACCGGCGAGGCGGACCTGTCCGCCGGTGACCGCGCCGGCAACGACGAACGTGCCGGCCTCGATCCGATCCGGGATGACGTGGTGATCGGCGCCCCGGAGATGCTTCCTTCCCTGGATCGTGATCGTGTCCGGGTGCGTCCGCTCGACGTCCGCGCCCATCGCCTGGAGGAACGCGATGAGGTCGTCGATCTCGGGCTCCTGGGCCGCGGGCTGGATCGTCGTCGTGCCGTCGGCGAGGGTCGCCGCGAGCATCGCGTTCTCGGTGCCCATCACGGACACGAATGGGAAGCGGATGTCGGTTCCACGCAGCCGGCCCGGCGACGTCGCGAAGTAGTAGCCGTTGCGATAGTCGATCTGGGCCCCCAGCGCCCGCATCGCGTCCACGTGAAGGTCGACCGGCCGCCGGCCGATGCGGTCGCCGCCGGGGTTGCTGATGATGACCCGTCCGAAGCGGGCGAGAAGCGGGCCGAGGAGCATGAAGCTCGCGCGCATCTTCGCCGCGGCCTCGAGCGGGACGAACAGCCACTCGACGTCGCCCGACGCGACCTCGTACTCGTTCGGAGCAGGGTGGTCGACGACGACCCCGAGGTCACGCAGCGTCTCGGCCATGACCCGGACGTCCTCGATCTCGGGGACGTTCGTGAACCGGCAGCGCTCGCCGGTCAGGGTCGCCGCAGCGAGCATCTTGAGCGCCGCGTTCTTGGAACCGCTGATCGGCACGGTCCCATGGAGCGGCCGGCCGCCCTCGATCCGGAACACCTCGCGGGCGACCGGCTCCGGGACGTACTCCCAGTGGAACGGCCTTGCGTCAGCCATCGTCCTAGCCGCGCCGACGCGGACCCTCTCGATGCCGTCGTTCCGCGATCCGGATCCGAAGCAGAGCCGCCTGGAGCGCGACGCGCGCCTGGGCGAGGTCCTCCGCTTCGTGATGACCCACCTCGAGTGCGTGTTCCGCCTCGCGACGGGCCTCCTGGGCCTTCTCGAGATCGATCTCCGACGCGATGTCGGCCGTCTCGGCCATGACGACCACCTTGTCCGGCAACACCTGGAGGAAGCCGCCGACGATCGCGAACGATTCCTCCGCGCCTCCCTTCCGGATCAGGAGCTCCCCGACCCCGAGCGTGGAGACCAGCGGGGCGTGGTGCGGCAGCACCCCGAGCTCCCCTTCGCTGCCCGGGAGCGTGACCGCGTCGACGTCGTCGGAGTAGGCCATCCGCTCCGGCGTGACGATCTCAAGGTGCAGAGGCATCTCAGCCGGCCAGCTTCTCGGCGTTGGCGCGGACGTCGTCGATGGTGCCGGCCAGGAAGAACGCCTGCTCGGGCAGCGTGTCTGCCTTTCCCTCGAGGATCTCATTGAAGGACGCGACCGTGTCCTTGATCGCGACGTACTTGCCCTCGCGACCCGTGAAGACCTCCCCCACGAAGAACGGCTGGCTCATGAAGCGCTGGAGGCGGCGCGCCCGGGCGACGGTCGCCTTGTCCTCCTCGGACAGCTCGTCGATCCCGAGAATCGCGATGATCTGCTCGAGGTCCTGGAAGCGCTGGAGGACGCGCTTCGTCTCCTGCGCGACGTCGTAGTGCTCCTGGCCGACGACGTTCGGGTCGAGGACGCGCGACGTCGAGGTGAGCGGATCGACGGCGGGATAGATGCCGAGCTCGGCGATCGACCGCTCGAGGCGGATCGTCGAGTCGAGGTGGGCGAACGTCGTCGCCGGCGCCGGGTCGGTGTAGTCGTCGGCGGGGACGAACACCGCCTGGAGCGAGGTGATCGAGCCGTTCTTCGTCGAGGTGATCCGCTCCTGGAGGGCGGCCATCTCCGTTGCGAGGTTCGGCTGGTAACCGACCGCCGACGGCATTCGTCCGAGCAGCGCTGAGACCTCCGAGCCCGCTTGCGTGAATCGGAAGATATTGTCGATGAAGAGGAGGACATCGCGGCTCTCCTCGTCGCGGAAGTACTCGGCCATCGTCAGGGCGGTCAACCCGACGCGCAGGCGAGCACCGGGCGGCTCGTTCATCTGGCCGAAGACGAAGGCGGTCTTGGCGATGACGCCCAATTCGGTCATCTCGTGGATGAGGTCGTTACCCTCGCGCGATCGCTCGCCGACGCCGGCGAACACCGACACGCCGGCGTGCTCCTGGGCCACGTTCCGGATCAGCTCCTGGATGATGACCGTCTTGCCGACGCCCGCGCCGCCGAAGATCCCGATCTTGCCGCCCTTCTTGAACGGGCAGATCAGGTCGATGGCCTTGAGGCCCGTCTCGAAGACCTCGATCTCCGTCGTCTGCTGATCGAAGGCCGGAGCGGAGCGGTGGATCGGCAGGGTGTTCGCCCGCGAAACCGGCTCCTTGCCGTCAATCGCGTTGCCGAGGACGTCGAAGACACGGCCGAGGGTGACCTCGCCGACCGGCACGGAGATCGGGCCGCCCGTGTCGAGCACGGGGATGCCCCGGGCCAGGCCGTCGGTCGTCGTCATCGCCACGGTCCGGACCCAGTTGTTGCCGAGGTGCTGCTGGACCTCGCAGACGAGCGGCGGACCGTCTCGCTGGATCTCGACCGCGTTGTAGATCGCCGGCAGCTTGCCGGGCGGGAACTCGATGTCGACGACGGGTCCGGTGATCTGGATCACCCGTCCGATCGCACTGGGTGCGGCGGTGGTCATGGGTTCGTCTGCCTCCTGGTTCGGCGTCGCACGTCAGCGGGCCTGGGCGCCGGACGCGATTTCGATCATTTCGCGGGTGATGTTCGCCTGGCGAACCTTGTTGTAGGCGAGGGTGTAGTCACCGATGAGGTCCTCGGCGTTGTCCGTGGCGTTCCGCATCGCGACCATCCGGCTGGACTCCTCGCTGGCCTTGCTCTCCAGGACTGCCTGGAAGAGCCGCGTCGCGACGTAGCGGGGCAGGAGCCGTTCGAGGACCGTCCCGGGGTCCGGCTCGAAGATGAACTGGTTGCCGGGGATCCCCTGGGTATCCGCGGACGGCTCGATCGGCAGCAGGGTATCGATGGCCGGCCGCTGGGTCAGCGTCGAGATGAACTGGCTGAAGATGATGTCGACCCTGGCGTACGCCTCGGCGAGGTAATCGTCGGTGATGAGGCGTGCGAGCGGCAGGACATCGGCGAACGCCGGCCGGTCGCCGAAGCCCTCGAAGTGGGCCTCCATCGGGACGCGCGCCCGGCGCATCGCGTCGCGGCCCTTCCGGCCGACGGTGACCACGGCGAGCTCGCCCGTGTGGTCGACGATCTCCTGGGCAGCGAACCGGATGGTGTTCGTGTTGAACGGGCCGGCGAGGCCGCGGTCGCTCGTGACGAGCACGATCAGCCGCCTGCCGCCTTCGCGCTTGGCAAGGAGCGGGTGCTCGTCGGCGCCGAGGACCGTCGCGAGGTCGGCGAGGACCTCGTCGATCTTCTGGCTGTACGGCCGGGCGGCGAGCGTCGCGTCCTGGGCGCGCTTCAGCTTCGACGCCGCGACGAACTGCATCGCGCGCGTGATCTGCTTGATGTTCTTCACGGCGGCGATCCGCCGCCGGATCTCTCGTTGGCTCGCCACTCAGGCTCCTTGGCGGGGTGCGCTGCTCATTTGCCTACGCCAGGAACAGTTCGCGGTTCGCATCGAGGGCCTCGTCGAGCGCGTCGGCCAGCTCGTTGGACAGCGCCTTCGTCCCGCCCAGCTCCTCGAGGATGTTCGGTCGCTCGGTCTCGAGGAAGCGGTAGAACTGGGTCTCGAACTCCTTGACCCGCGGCGTCGGGATGTCGTCCAGCCGTCCGGTCGTCGCCGCGTAGAGGATCGCGACCTGCTTCTCGACCGGCAGCGGCTGGTACTGGGGCTGCTTGATGACCTCGCTGAGCTTCTCGCCGCGGGTCAGCTGATCGCGCGTCGCCTTGTCGAGGTCGGACGCGAATTGGGCGAACGCGGCGAGGCTCCGATACTGCGCGAGGTCCAGCTTGAGCGGCGCGGCGACCTTCTTCATCGCCTTCGTCTGGGCGGCGGAGCCGACCCGCGAGACCGAGATACCGATGTTGAGCGCGGGCCGCTGGCCGGCGTTGAACAGGTCGGTCTCGAGGAAGATCTGGCCGTCGGTGATCGAGATGACGTTCGTCGGGATGTATGCCGACACGTCGCCGGCCTGCGTCTCGATGATCGGCAGGGCGGTCAGCGAGCCGCCGCCGTTCTCCTCGTTCATGCGCGCGGCCCGCTCGAGGAGCCGGCTGTGGAGGTAGAAGACGTCGCCCGGATAGGCCTCGCGGCCGGGCGGCCGGCGGAGGAGGAGCGCCATCTCGCGGTAGGCCCATGCGTGCTTGCTGAGGTCGTCGTAGACGCACAGGGCGTCCTTGACGAGGCCCTGGCCGGCGACCTCGACGCCGTTCTCCATGATCTCCTCGCCCATCGCCACGCCGGAGTACGGGGCGAGGTACTGGAGGGGTGCGGGCTCCTCGGCCCCGGCGACGACCACGATCGTGTGCTCCATCGCGCCGTGCTGCTCGAGGACGGCGACGGTCTGGGCGACGGTCGAGAGCTTCTGGCCGATCGCGACGTAGATGCAGACGAGGCCCTTGCCCTTCTGGTTGATGATCGTGTCGATGGCGATCGCCGTCTTGCCCGTCTGGCGGTCGCCGATGATCAGCTCGCGCTGGCCGCGACCGATCGGGATGAGGGCGTCGATCGCCTTGATCCCGGTCTGGACCGGCGTGTCGACCGACTGCCGGACGATCACGCCGGGGGCGATCCGCTCGACCGGACGGGTCGCCGTCGCGGCGATCGGGCCCTTGTCGTCGACCGGGCGGCCCAGCGGGTCCACCACGCGGCCCAGCAGCGCCTTGCCGACCGGCACCTCGACGACCCGCCCCGTCGTCTTGACCGTGTCGCCTTCCTTGATCGCACTCGCGTTGCCGAGGATGACCGCGCCGACGGTCTCCTCCTCGAGGTTGAGCGCCATCCCGAAGACGTCGCCGGGGAACTCGAGGAGCTCCGACGCGAGCGCGGCATCGAGCCCGTAGATCTGGGCGATGCCATCGCCGACCTCGACGACGGTCCCGACGCTGCGGGTCTCGACCCCGGCGTCGAACGAGTCGATCGCGGACTTGAGGATGCTGGTGATCTCGTCTGAGCGAATGGCCATTGGTCCGGTTCTCCTACAGGGCGCCCGAGGCGAGCTGGTTCCGCAGCCGCTCCAGGCGGCCAAGGACGCTCCCGTCGATGAGTCGATCGCCGATGCGCACGATGAGACCGCCCAGGAGGGCGGGGTCGACGTCTGTCTCGAGCTCGACCCGGCCGCCGACCAGCGTCTCCAGGCGGGCTGCCAGGGCGCGGAGCTCCTTCGCGTCGAGCGGGGCGGCGCTGGTGGCCGTGGCGTGGGTGACGCCCTTGCGCTCGTCGTCCAGCCGCGCGAATTCCTGCGCGACCCGCGGCAGCTGCTCGATTCGACCGCGTTGCAGCAGCAGCGTGATGAGGTTGCGGACCGGCTGGCTGAGCTTCGCGAAGATCTGGCCCGCCGCGTCGATCCGCTGCTCGATCGGGGAGGCCGGATTGGCGAGCGCGGCCTTGAGGCCGCCGTCCAGCAGGGTGGCCGCGGCAAGGTCGAGCTCGCGCCGCCACGTGTCCAGGGTGTCGTCCCGGAGGCCGATCTGGAAACAGGCGTCGGCGTAGCGGCGCGGGGCCGTATCCCGGCGGGCCATCAGCTGGTGGGACCCGTGGCCGGGCCGCTCGTCTCGGCGAGGAATTCGGCGACGAGGCGACGCTCGCGCTCGCTCGTGAGCGTTTCGCCGACGACCTTGCTCGCCGCGCGCAGGGCGAGATCGGCGACCTCCGCCCGGACGTCCGCGATCGCGCGCAGCTTCTCCGCTTCGATCTCGGCGGCCGCCTGCTCGCGGAGCCGTTCGAGCTCCGCCTTCGTGGCGGCGATGTCGGCGTCGCGGGAGTCCTGGGCGACCTTCTGGGCTCGCGTCAGGATCTCGTTCGCCTCGTGGCGCGCCGCCTGGAGCGTCGAAAGCCGATCCGACTCGGCGCTCTCACGGTCACGCCGCGCCTGCTCCGCGTCGCGCAACCCCTCCTCGATTCGCACCCGACGATCGTCGAGCATGCGTCGGAGCGGACCGAACGCGAAGACGGCCAGGATCACGAAGAGGACGATGAAGTTCAGCGTCGCGACGATGATCCAGAACAGGTTGATCTGCAGCCCGGTGGCCTCGGCCGCGGGCACGATCGCCCCGCTCGCGGGGATGCCGCCGATTGCAAGCAGGTCCACGGTCGAGCGGCCTACTTGAGGACGATCGCGAGGATGGCGACGACGATGGCGAGAACGCCGAGCCCTTCGGCAAACGCGGCGCCGAGGATGAACTGCGCCCGGATCGTCGAGGCGGCATCCGGATTCCGCCCGATGGCGGTTGCGGCGAGACCGGTCAGGATGCCGATGCCGATGCCCGGCCCGATGACCCCGAGTGCCGCGAGACCTGCGCCGATGTGTTCCATGGAATGACCTTCCTCCTTCGTGCTCCGGAGCTGGTGTCCGGATGCGCGTTCGACGGGTTGATGCCGGCTGTCAGTGTTCTGCCTCAGTGTGCCGAGCCGTGCTCGGCTCCGGAGAGCGGTGGGCCAAGGTTCCCCTCCGGGTAGTCCGCGTAGGCCGGGGCGGCGTGTGCCTCCTCCCCGTGGCCCTCCATCGCAATGATCGTGTACATCAGGGTCAGAGTCGAGAAGATCAGGGCCTGGACGAAGTTGAGCAGGAGCTCGAGCCCCAGCATCGCGACCGGGACGAGGGCGATCGTCAGCGCCGTGATGACGCCGAGGGCGACCTCGCCGCCGAAGATGTTGCCGAAGAGTCGCATCGAGAGCGTGACCGGCTTGATGAACTCGAGGAGGAACTCGATCAGGCCGACGAACAGCGCGATCAGCCCGGACCCCAGTCCCTCCTTGAACCCGGAGAACACGAAGAACTTGCCGAGGTAGCCGCGGACGCCGAGTGCCCGGAATCCCTGGTAGTGGAAGTAGACGAAGGCGACGAGGGCCAGGCCCAGCGTCACGTTGACGTCGCTCGTCGGCGCCCGGAATGCCTCGATCCTGCCGAAGAACGGGAGCAGGCCGCTCCAGTTGGACACGAGGATGAAGAGGAAGAACGTCGCGAAGAGCGGGACGTGCCGGCGGGCTGCGGCGCCACCGAGCGCGACAGCCCAGTTCTCGAGCGATTCGTAGGCGAATTCGATCGCGTTCTGGGCACGTCCGGGAAGCATCTTCAGCCCGCGGGTCATGAGGATCGCCGCGACGATCAGCACGAGCATGACCCACCACATCGTGAACAGCGGCGCGGAGATGCTCGGATGGTTGAAAAGGATCGTCTCTGGCGGCACGGCGTTCGCCTCGTCGAAGTCGAAGACGACATGGGGCGCCGGGAATTCGAGGTTCGCGGTGATCAGGTCGCCGATCCCGGTGATCGGCGCACCCGGACCCGACTCCTTCGGAAATGGCGGCACGACGATCGCCGCCACGATGTCCAGGACGATCACGGCAACGATGAGGCCGATGAAGAGGTTGCGGCGTGACGGAGGTCGGGCGTCCGCTGGCGTCATCGCCTGGGCGTCGGTCACGATCGGGTTTGCTCCACACACAGGAGCGCGGCCATCCGCCGCGCTCGGTCTCGGTCCGCCGGACTGCCGGCGCTATTCGATCCTGGCCAGAAACCGGTTCATCAGCTGATACATGATCCGCGCCCCCGCCCCCGCGCCGGCCAGAAACCCGCAGATTGCGAAGATCGGAAGGGTCCCGAGCTGCTCATCGACCCAGTGGCCGCCGAGCGCACCGATCAGAGTCAGGACCAGGAGAGCGAAGCCCATCTCTCCGAAGAGGGCGAGATATGCCCAGCTTCTTCCGGGCTCGATCATGGCCGACCTGACAAGGCGGCGGGAGTATAGCAGACTGCGCGCCGGCGACCGCCGACGGCAGGCCGCTCCGCGGACCGCGACGGGGAGTCGTCAGGGAGCCGGCGAGGACGGGCTGGGGGAGACCGATGGCGACGCCGAACTCGGGCTCGGCGTCGGTGGGACGGGCGTGGGCGAGGGTGTCGGCGACGGGGACGGCGTGGCCGATGGCGTCGGACTCGGCGTTGCCGTCGGGGACGGTGTCGGCGTCGGGGTTGGCGTCGGGCTGGCGGTGGGGCGCGGCGTGCGGGTCGGGGTCGGGGTCGGGCGCGGCGTGTGCGTCGGCGTGGGGCTCGGCGAGGCCGTCGGTGATGGCGTGGCCGATGCGGTCGGGCTCGGGCTGAGCGTCGGGCTCGGGCTGAATGTCGGGCTCGGGCTGAATGTCGGCTCCGCGCTGTCGGTCGCAGAAGCGTCGACCGATGGCGGCGGCGTGCCCGTGGCCGACAGGACACTGCCACCGAAACCGCGCGGCACGACCGCGACGGCGAGGACCACGATGGCGACGGCGGCAATGCCGATGACGGCCGCGATCCGGCGCTCGAGGGCAACCGAGCTTGCCGGCCGCCGGCGGGCGCGTTGCATCGAGTAGCCGGTCATCCGGATTCCCGGCACGGGCCGCGGCGTCGCACCGCCGGATCCGATCGGGTGGGCCTGTTGCGTGCCTCGCGAGATGACCAGTCGGTTCGGCACGGTCTGCGTCGGCGTCCCGGTCGCCGGTGGCTCCGGCTCGATGCCGGGCGCCGAGCCGGGTCCCGGGCCAGGGCCGCCGCCGCCGCCGCCGCCGGTCGGAGGATCCTTCGGGCCGGCGGTTCGCACGCGCCGGGCGACGCGGCGAACGGCGTCCATGCCGATCAATTCGTCGACCACCTTCGGAAGCCGCAGTGCCCCGCCGCCGTCCCGCGGCATGAACCGCAGGGCAATCGCCGCGAAAGCGACGATGACGACGATGACGACGACGACGACGAACTCCACTGTCGCGTGCACTCCCGCGCGACATCGGGCGACTCGCCCGACCCTCTCCCGGATGCTAGCACCGGCTCGTACCGGGTCACACTGCCCGCAACTGCATCAATCCGCACCGCAAGCGGGCGAGGTCTCAGTGCCGGGTCGATGCCTCGCTCAGCGGCGACTCGGGGTCGATCCTCGTTTCCGGGTGGTCGCGGCCGAGGTCGAGCCGGGCGAGGGCGAAGAGGACCAGCCCGATCAGGACGAAGACGCCGAGGAACGCGTAGACCTGGTCCGAGCCCGACAGCAGGAGCGACAGCCCACCGAGGGCCGCGCAGATCCCGTAGATGAGCAGCACGGTCTGGCGGTGCGACAGGCCGACGTCCAGCAGTCGGTGGTGGAGGTGCCCGCGATCGGGCGAGAACGGCGACCGCCTCTGCGAGATGCGGCGGACGATGATCCAGAAGGCATCGATGATCGGGACGCCGAGGACGAGCAGGGCGACGGCGACCTTGGCCGACCCGAGGATGGAGAGCACCGCGAGCGTGTAGCCGATGAACATCACGCCGCTCGTGCCGACGAAGATGCTCGCCGGGTGGAAGTTCCAGCGCAGGAAGCCGAGGAGCGACCCAGCGAGCCCGAAGCACAGGACCGCGATGAATGGCTGGTTGACCGACGCGGTGAGGCTGATCATCCCGAGCGTGACAGCCGCGATCAGCGAGACCCCTGACGACAGGCCGTCGAGGCCGTCGATGAAGTTGATGCTGTTGATCATCCCGGCGATCCAGACGACGGTGAACCCGATGGCGAAGGGCCCGTCGAGCCGGATGACGCCGGGCGCGAACGGGTTGTTGACGAGCTCGACGAGGACGCCCAGCGAGATCGCGAGGAAGGCGAGCACCAGCTGGCCCGCGAACTGCCAGCGCGCCCGCAGGTCGAAGTAGTCGTCGAGCACCCCGAAGCCGGCGGCGAGCCCCCCACCGAGGAGCAGGGCGACGACGCTCGAGGGCCCCACGGCGCGCGGGACCGGCAGGACGTGGGCGCTGGCGTTCACCAGCCCCACGACCGCCGCGACGACGATGAAGCCGATCGCCACGGCCACGCCGCCGCCGCGCGGGATGGGGACGAGGTTGACCCGCCGATGGTCGGGCTGGTCGACGGCGTCGAACCGCAGGGCGAGCCGCCGGACGAGCGGGGTCAGGACGAACGCGATCACCGCCGCAGCCGCGAACGCGGCCAGGATGTATGGCAGCGCCTGACCGGCGAACGGGCTGAGCTTCACGCGGGCGGCAGCCCCGTCGGACTCGACGGTCCGGTCAGCCCCGGGACCGGGAAGCCGGCACAGATCTCACTGACGCGGTTCGCGAGTCGCCCTTGCTCGGCGGCATCGTCTCGCCCCTCGATCGCGGCAATGATCAGGCGGCCGATCTCGCGCATCTCGTCCGGGCCCATCCCCCGCGACGTCACCGCCGGGGTCCCGACACGGATCCCGGACGACGTATTCGCGGGTTGCCGGTCGAAGGGGATCTGGTTCTTGTTGACGGTGATCCCGATCTCGTCGAGCAGGTGCTCGGCGTCCTTGCCCGTGACACCGAGCGACATGACGTCGACCAGCATCAGGTGGTTGTCGGTTCCGCCCGAGACGAGCCGCGCCCCGCGGCCCGTGAAGGCCTCGGCGAGTGTCGCGGCATTCTCGACGGTCCGCCGCTGGTCGCGCCGGAACTCCTCGGTGAGTGCCAGCTGGAAGCCGACGGCCTTGCCGGCGATCACGTGCATGAGCGGACCGCCCTGGACGCCGGGGAAGACCGTCCTGTCGACGGTGGCCGCGAGCGAGGTCCTGACGGTCGGGAACCGCGCCGGGTCCGCGGAGGGCGGCAGCTCGTTGCGGCAGAAGATGAGCCCGCCGCGCGGGCCCCGGAGCGTCTTGTGAGTCGTCGTCGTGACGATGTCCGCGTGAGGAAACGGCGACGGGTGGACGCCGGCGGCGACCAGGCCCGCGATGTGGGCCATATCGACGAAGAGCAGCGCGCCGACGCCGTGGGCGATCTCGGCCATCCGCTCGAAGTCGATGATCCGCGGGTAGGCCGAGGCCCCGCCGACGATGAGTTTCGGACGGACCTCGGCGGCCTGGGCCTCGAGGGCGTCGTAGTCGATCCGCTCCGTGTCCTCGCGGACGCCGTAGGCATGGATCTCGTACAGGCGACCGCTGAAGTTGAGCTTCATGCCGTGGGTGAGGTGGCCGCCCTGGTCGAGTCGCATCCCCATGACCCGATCGCCCGGTTCGAGAACGCTGAAGTAGGCGGCCATGTTCGCCTGGGCACCCGAGTGTGGCTGGACGTTGACGTGCTCAGCGCCCGGAAACAGGGCGAGGGCGCGCTCCTGGGCAAGTCGCTCGGCGATGTCGACGTACTCGCAGCCGCCGTAGTAGCGCTTGCCGGGCAGCCCCTCCGCGTACTTGTTCGTCAGCCAGCTGCCCTGGGCCTCCATGACGGCCGACGACGTGTAGTTCTCGCTCGCGATCAGCTCGATCTTGTCGCGCTGCCGGCGGCGTTCCCCGAGCATCGCCTCCCAGAGCTCCGGGTCGACCTCCGCGATCGACGCGCTCCCGAGGGCCGCTCGCTCGGAGATGCTCATCCGTCGCCTCCTCTGCCCGCCGCCATCACGTCGCGGGCTATCTTCCCACGACCAAGCCGTGGCCGGGCCGGAGGGTCGGGCTCCGTCGCGACGTTCGTACCAGTCCTCACCCGACTCTTACATCGGTGGGCACGGCCGGTCAGACCGCCGTCGCACCGGTCTCGTGCGTGGGCCTCCACGCCATCAGTTCCCAGGCGACTGCAACGAATGTCGGAGCGTCCGCGCCGTTGATACCAATCGCCCCAGGACTGGTACGAACGACCGGCGCAACGCGGTGGCTGGCGACGGCGCAGCGGCGCGGCCTGGCGGCGCGGCCCGGCGGCGGGCGACGGCGCGGCGGCGGGGCGCAGCGGCCCGGCGGCGCGGCCCGGCGGCAGCGCGGTGGCGGGGCGGCGGCGGAGCGGGGCGGCGGAGCGGCGGGGCGACGCCCCGGCGGAGCGGCGCGGCAAAGCGGCGCGGCGGAGCGGCCCGGCGGTGGCGCGGCGGAGCGGCCCCGGCGGAGCGGGCGCTCAGCGCGCGGGGTCGGGCTGGCCCGCAGCGCGGAGGCAGGCCGCCACCGCATCGCTCGGGATCGCGCCCTCCCGCAGGATCCGCGTGCCGATCCCTGAGCAGTCCACGACCGTCGACGCCGGGCCGCCGCGGGCGACGCCGCCATCGAGGATCAGATCGATCGCCTCGCCGAGCTGATCGCTGATCTGAGTGGCGTCGGATGCCTCAGGCAGACCGGACAGGTTCGCAGAGGTGACGGGCATCGGCCCGAGGGCGGCCGCGAGAGCCCGCGGGGCGGGGTGGTCGGGAAGCCGGAGGCCGATCGTCGGCCGGCCGCCGGTGAGCTCGCCCGGCAGTCGGGCGCCCCGTCGCTGCGGGAGGACGAGCGTGAGGCCACCGGGCCAGAACGCACTCGCGAGCGCCTCCGCGGACGCGGGCCACTCCGCCAGGCCGGTGGCCTGGCCTGCGTCGGCAAGGAGAAGGACGACGGCCTGGTCGACCGGACGACGCTTTGCCGCAAACAGACGCGCGATGGAGCCCGGGGCGGCGAGGTCGGCCGCGAGGCCGTAGACCGTGTCGGTCGGGACCGCCACGATCCCGCCGCCGCGGAGGATCCTGATCGCCTCCGCGCGACCGGGATCACCGTCCGGAACGACCGGCGCCGTCATGCCGTCGCGGCGAGGTCCGCTGCAGCGCGCGATTCGACCGCTTCGCGGGCGAGCCGGGCTGAGGAGCGGGCGGTGGCGTCCGGCGCCGCGAGCACGAGCTGCTCGATCAGCTGTGCTACGCCCTCGTCGCCGACCGGCGGCGCGACGTAGCGGGCGACCGCGCGGACCGGGCGCGGGGCATGTGGCATCGCCGCCCCATGGCCGACCACCTCGATCATCTCGAGGTCGTTGAACTGGTCGCCGATCGCGAGGACGTTCGCCATCGGCACGCCGGCCCGGCGCGCCAGCCAGCCGACGGCTGCTCCCTTCGACACGCCGGGTTGGAGGAACTCGAGGAATCGCGGATGGCTGATCGTCACGGCAGCCAGGCCCTCGAACCGGGCTCGGGCGACCTCGAGGACGTCGTGGTCGATCGGGCCGTCGGAAACCGCGATCACCTTCGAGACCGGGCGTCGAACCCAGCCGATCAGGTCGTCGACGACGATCGCGCGTCCGCCAAGGAACGCCGAGTAGTCCTCGGCCCGCGGGTCGTCGGCGCGGATGATGAACCGCTCGAGGTGGTTGACGTGCGGGTCGAGCCCGATCGAGCGGGTCCACTCGATCGCCTCCCGGGCGGCTGCTGCGGCCAGCGGCCTGTGGAACAGGAGGCGCCCGAGACGCTCGTCGCCGGGGTCGCGCATCGCGCGGATGATCGCCCCCTGGAACCCGACGATCGGGTCGCGCAGTCCGAGCTCGCGGGCGAACCGCACTCCGCTCGACGCCATCCGGCCCGTGACGATCGACACGGACACGCCCCGCGCAAGCGCCGCGCCGATCGCGTCCTTCGTCCGATCGCGAAGCACGAGGTCGTCGCCGACGAGCGTGCCGTCCAGGTCGAGGGCGATGAGCCGGATCGGGAAGCCGGGCGCCGCGCTCACCGCCCCGCCCCCCGAGTCACGCGGAGAATCCTCGGATGCCCGGCGATGTCGGTTTCGATTGCGACATCCCAGCCCGCCACGACCTCCGCGACGGCCGCCGGGGCGTCGGCGCCCTGGTCCGCCCCGATCTCGAACAGCGCGACGCCGCCGGCGGCAAGCACGTCGGGCAGGCGAGCAAGCAGCCGCCGGATCACGTCGAGGCCGTCGATCCCGCCGTCGAGTGCCCCTGCCGGTTCGAACGACGCGGCGATGGGCAGGCCGGCAATCGCGTCGCTCCTGACGTACGGAAGGTTGGCGAGGATGACGTCGATCGCTCCACCGCCGTCCGGAAGCTCGCCCGGCAGCAGGTCCGCCTCGATGAACTGGATCGCGTCGCCGACCGCATGCCCGACGGCGTTCTCGCGGGCGAGATCGAGCGCGTCCGGCGAGACGTCGGTCGCAGCCAGCATCACGTCCGTCGCGAGGTTCACCTTCTTGCGACGGAGCTCGCGCGCGAGGCTGATGATGATCGCTCCGCCGCCGGTCCCGACGTCGACGACCCGGACCGCGGCCGAACCGCGACCGCGCCCGGGTGCGGTGAGCCGTGCCATCACCGCGGCCAGGCCGATCTCCACGAGACGCTCGCTCTCCGGGCGGGGGATCAGCGCCCGCCCATCGACGCCGAACGCGAGCCCGAAGAACTCCTTGATTCCCCGGATGTATGCGACCGGCTCACCGCGTTCGCGCCGTGTGAGAGCCTCCTCGAATCGCTCGAGAGCCCCCGCTCCGACGGGCGCCTCCGGGTAGGCGAGCAGGGTCGTCCGCTCCGCGCCGATGGCCGACGCGAGGAGCACCTCCGCGTCGAGTCGCGCGGATTCGGATCCGGCGAGCCGCAGGCGCTCGACTGCGCCCGACAGCAGCTCGCCGACCATGGGCACGGCGGGTCTCAGAGCCTGATCGTGACCGACAGGTCGCCGACCTTGCGCAGGACCTCGGCGCTCGTCGTGCCACGCCAGCGGTGGAACAGCAGGTCGACGGACGCCTCGCCGATCCGCAGGTTCGTGACCGTAACCTTGCCGAGCCAGTCCGGCAGGTTCGGTCGGAGGAGCTCCAGCTCGTTCGCCTCGGCGTGGCCGCGCAACCCGAGCATCGTCTGGAGGAACATGAACGCGGCTCCCGCGGACCAGGCCTGCGGCGAACAGGCGACCGGGTAGGGCACGGGCATCGGGGCCTTCTCGCGGTCGAAGCCGCAGAACAGCTCGGGCAACCGGAACTCGGTGAAGTGCTGGGCGGCCTCGAAGACGTCCCCGACGAGGCGGTTCGCCTCGTCCTGGAAGCCGTATCGCTTCAGCCCGGCCGCCGCCAGCGACGTGTCGTGCGGCCAGACAGTGCCCGTGTGGTAGCCGAACGGGTTGTACCCGGGCTGTCCCGCGCCGTATGTCCGGATCCCCCAGCCCGAGAAGAGCATCGGGCTCAGGAGCCGATCGGCGACGTCGCGGGCGCGGGCGGAGGACACGATCCCGCTCCACAGGCAGTGGCCCGCGTTCGACCCGATCGCATCGGCCTGTCGCTTGTCGGCATCGAGGGCCATGGCGTAGTAGCGCTGGTCCTCGACCCAGAACGCCTCCTCGAAGCGCGCCCGGAGTGCCTCCGCATCGCCGATGAGCCGCTCCGCGAGGGCCACGTCCCCGCGCATCCGCGCCAGGGCCGCCATCCGCGTCTTCGCGTCGAAGACATAGCCCTGGACCTCGGCAAGGGCGATCGGGGCATGGAGCTCCCGGCCGTTCCGGTCGCGGATGGCGTCGCCGGAATCCTTCCAGCCCTGGTTGAGGAGGCCGCGCGGGGAGCGTCGCTCGTACTCCACGAAGCCGTCGCCATCGCGATCGCCCCATTCGTCGATCCAGCGAAGGGCTGCGAGCGCGTTCGGCCAGAGTCGGTCGACCAGCTCGCGATCGCCGGTCCACTCGTAGGTCGCGCCGAGGAGCACGAGCCAGAGCGGGGTGGAATCGACGCTCCCGTAGTAGGGCGAATGCGGCAGCTCGCCGGCCCTCGCCGTCTCCCCGACCCGCAACTCGTGGAGGATCTTGCCGGGCTCCGCGTCTCGCCAGCCGTCGACCTCTGTCGCCTGGAGCGAGGCCAGCACATCGAGCGCCTCGACCGCGATCTGCGGCCGGAAGGCGAGCGTCTGGAGGGCGGTGATGATGCAGTCCCGTCCAAACAGCGTCGTGAACCACGGCACGCCGGCCGCGACGTAGCGCTGTCCCTCGCCCGGCCCGTCGTTCACGAGGAGTCGCAGGTCGGCGACGCTCCGACCGATCGTCAGGTTGAAGAGCTCGTGGTCGGTGGCGACGGCGGTCGTGCTGCGCGACCAGGCGTGGTAGGCGGCGGCGCCCTCGTCGGCCGCCACCAGCGGCGGGTCAGGGAACAGTTCGGCGGCCGGTGTCGCGGCCTCCGGCCCGGCGCCCGGCGGAGTCGGGGCGACGCCTGCCCAGGCAATCCACGAGAGCTCGTGCTCGGCGCCGGCTGCAAGTTTCCACGTCCAGCGGTAGCGAAGGCTCCCGCCCAGGTCGGCGGCATCGCCCGCGTTCACCGGCTCGACCACCCCGGGCTCCGAGAAGGCGAGCCACGTGTGACGCCTGCGGCCGTCGAGCCCGTCATATCCGAACATGACGCGGGACCCGGTCGCGGCGATCGGCAGCACCGTGCCGCGCTCGCGCGGGAGGCCGCGTACCTCGAAGATGTCGGCGGCGTCGTCGGCCAGCTCGAGCACCACCTCGACCGTTTCGTCGCGTTCGGCGAAGTTGACGATCTGGACCCGCTCCTCGATGGCGTCGCCGGTCAGGAGGCGCGAGCGGGTGATCCCGAGCTTCTTGCCGACCAGGCCCTGTCCCGGCCGGATCTTGTCGTTCGGGTTCCGATCGAGGGTCGGGTTCGTCAGCTGGATGACACCGGTGTAGTTCGACCCGGTCGAGCCGCGCAGGACCACCGGCCGCTCGCCGCCGACCCGGAGGACGGAGCACGACAGGAGGCGGGTGTCGTCGCGATAGAGGCCGAGCCCTCGCGAGTCGGAATGGATGTCGCCGAACTGGTCGGTCAGGAGGAACAGGTTGCCGTGCTTGAGGACCTGGACGCTGCCGAGGTCGGTCGCCTTCTCGATGTGGACGGGCCGGGGCTCGATGTAGCGCACACCGTCGGCCGGTGCCACGGCAGCGGCCCGCGCGTGCGGGTTCACACCGTCGCCGGCCGCGGCGGCCGCCGCTCCGGCCGCCTTCGTGTCACGCGCCATTATCGCCTCCGGTCAGCGTCGCGAGCCGTTCCGCCTGGTCGGCCATGATCAGCGCGTCGATCAGCCGGTCGATGTCGCCGGCCATGACCCGCGGCAGGGCCGACAGGTCCAGGTTGATCCGGTGGTCGGTCAGCCGATCCTGGGGGAAGTTGTAGGTCCGGATCTTGTCGGACCGGTCGCCGGCCCCGACCATCGAGCGTCGCGCGACCGAGTCGGCCTCGCGCTGCTGGGCCTGCTGGCGGTCGTAGAGCCGCGACCGGAGCACCGCCATCGCCTTGGCCTTGTTCTTGTGCTGGCTCTTCTCGTCCTGGATCTCGACGACGAGGCCCGTCGGCAGGTGGGTGATGCGGACGGCCGAATCGGTCGTGTTGACGGACTGGCCGCCGGGCCCGGATGAGCGCTTGACGTCGATTCGCAGGTCCTTCTCCTCGTCGATCTCGATCTCGACCTCGTCGACCTGCGGCATCACGACGACGGTCACGGTCGAGGTGTGGATCCGGCCCGACGACTCGGTCGCCGGGACCCGCTGGACGCGATGGACGCCGCCCTCGAACTTCAGCCGGCTGTACGCGCCGTCGCCGTGGATCTGGATGATCGCCTCCTTGATCCCGTCGATCCCCGTGTCGTGTCGGCTGAGGATCTCCGGGGTGAACTTGTGGTTCGCGGCGTAGCGGAGGTACATCCGGAGGAGCTCCGCGGCGAACAGCGCGGCCTCGTCGCCGCCGGCCCCGGCCCGGATCTCCATGATCACGTCGCGTTCGTCGTTCGGGTCGCGTGGCAGGAGGAGCACGCGAAGCTCGTCGAGGAGCCGGGTCTCGTCGGCGCTGAGCCGGTCCACCTCCGCGTCGGCCATCGAGCGCATCTCGTCGTCGGCGTCACTTGCGTCGCGCAGCTCACGCGCGCCGGCCAGCTCCGCCCGTGTCGACTCGAGGCGCCGGAATGCCGCCACGACCGGCTCCAGCCGGGCCATCTCCTTGCCGAGCCGCTTGATCGACTCCGGATCGGAGTTGTTCTCCGGGAGCGCCAGCTCCTCCTGGAGGTCGTCGTACTGGCGCGCGACGTCACCCAGCCTGGCGTCGAGGTCCGTCGCGGCCATCGCGACGCTCACACCCCCGGGAGCGGCGGGTCGATCGTGACGGGGGCGACCGTCTCCGCTTCCTGGCCGATGAGGGTGGCTCCGCCGGCGCCGGCACGGGCCGCGCCCGGGGGCGGCAACGGCTCGCGTGCCAGCGTCCCGCTGCCGGCGGGAAGTGGCTCGCCGTCGGCCACGAGGGCCTGCTCCATCGACACGATGGCGACTTCGATCATCTCGTCGGTCGGCTGGCGGGTCGTGAGCATCTGGACGAGGATCCCGGGCCACATGATCGCCCGGACGATCGGGTTGCCGCGGTGGCGCGCGCCCCAGCGGAGGATCTCGTAGCCGACTGCCGCGATCACCGGGATCAGCAGGATCCGGCTGCCGACCATCACGACCGCGTCCTGGCGCCCGACCAGGCTGAACGCGAGGATCGAGAGAGCAATGACCACGACGAGGAACTCCGTCCCGCACCGGGGATGGGCCGTCGGGTACTTGCGGATCGCCGACGGGACGAGCGGGTCGCCAGCCTCGAGCGCGTGGATCGTCATGTGCTCGGCGCCGTGGTACATGAAGACGCGCTTGATCTCCGACGACTGGCCGATGACAGCGAGATAGCCCAGGAAGATCCCGACCCGGACGAGCCCCTCGACGAGGTGCTGGACGAGCCCGTTCGAGACGTTCGCCGTCGTGACGCTGGCGATGAACAGCGGCAGGAGGAAGAACACGCCGACGCCCGCCACGAGCGTGATGAGCAGCATGAGGACGATCGAGCCCTTGCCGAGTTCGACGCCGTCGTCCTCGGCCTGGAGCCCGGCGCTGCGCACGAGCCAGCGGGTGCCGACGAAGAGCGTCTCGTACAGGACGACGAGGCCCCGCATGAGCGGCAGCTTCGAGCCGCGGAACGTGTGGATTCCGGAGTCGAGCCGCTCCGTCGCGAAGAGGATCCGTCCGTCGGGATGACGAAGTGCGACCGCGATCGCGTCGCGGCCGCGCATCAGGACGCCCTCGATCAGCGCCTGGCCGCCGTAGGTATAGCGAGGCATGGCGGGAAGTCTACCGGCTGCCGCCGATCCCGCCGCGTGGAACCTGACAGGCCGGGGCGCTCGGGCACCACGTGTCGTTCGGGCCCCACATGGATTCCCGCCCGGCGGGCCCATGTGACGTGTCAGACGCGTTCACCTTGTCAAACAAGGCTCGAATCGCCCCAGTTCGGCCCGAGAAGGTCCTTTCCGGCCCGTCAGGCGGGCATACACGTCAGCCCGGTTCGGCGAGCTGGGCTAGCTGGTCCCATGTGCCCGCCCCACGAGAACCTGGCCAACGGCCGGCGACGCGGCGAGCTTGGCGGAGCCTCAGCCCGCTGCGGCGACCTTCGCCGTCGCGACCTCGATCCGTCGCCGGGCGGCGTCCACGTAGCCCTCGTCGATCTCGATCCCCACGAACCGGCGGCCGAGCTCCACGGCCGCCACCCCGGTCGACCCGACGCCCATGAACGGGTCGAGGACGAGATCGCCGGGCGAGCTCGCCAGCTCGAGCAGGCGTCGCAGGACCCGAAGCGGCTTCTGGGTCGGGTGGACCGGGTCCTTTGCCCGCTCGTTGCCGCTGCAGATCGGCGCCTCGATGAAGTTGTGCATGTCGCGCTGGCGGGTGAAGTTCCACGTGTGGCCCTTGTCCCAGCAGCAGACGATCAGCTCGCAGCTGTTGAGGAAGCCGACCCTCCGGAGCTTCGGCGGCGGGTTCGTCTTGTGCCAGACGATGAACTGGAACGTGTCGAAGGCCGGGTCGAACACCTCGTGCCATCGCCCGAGCATGTTGTAGCTGGTGAAGGCGAAGATCGTGCCGGTCGGCTTCAGGACGCGACGGAACTCCGCCAGCCACTCCCCCGGCTCGAAGGCGACCTGGTCCCAGGCGGCCACGTCGTTGTTGAAGTCGGACCGCCAGGCCATCTTGATGTTGCCGGTCGAGTAGCCGCCCAGGTTGTACGGCGGGTCGGTGCAGATGAGGTCGACGCTGTGGTCGGGGACCCGGGCGAGCAGCTCGCGGCTGTCGCCCTGCCATGTCGTGACGTCATCGAGCACGCCCCGAATCGTAGGGGCTCGTGACGCGTTGCGTTGCCCGGTCCGGGCTCTACGTTGGTACCAGCTCTCTCGAGACTGGTATCGACCTCCCGGCGCTGGGCCCACGGGCCTCCACGCACGAGCTTCGTTCGTACGATGCCTGAGGCGACTCGTACGCAACTCGCAGGCCGATTCGGCTGCGTAGCAGTCGCCTGAGGACTCGTACGCAACTTCCGCGGCGGCGGCGGCCGCGGGACGCGAACTGGGCCTACGCCTTCGCCGTGCGCTCCAGGCGCTTCTGGAACCGCTCGACCTGGCCGGCGGTGTCGATGATCGTCTGCTTCCCCGTGAAGAACGGGTGGCAGTTGGCGCAAACGTCGACGCGGAGCTCCGGTCGGGTCGAGCCGACCGTCCACTCGGTGCCGCACGAGCCGCAATGGACCTTGGCTTCGTAATACTTGGGATGGATCTCGGGCTTCACGGGTGCTGTCTCCTCCGACGCCGTCCGCGCAGGGCCATCGCCCCGCCGGTGGTCGCCGGCTACCGGGTTGTGTTCTACGCCTCGGCCGCTGCGGTCGAGTCTGCGGCGGGCTTGGAGGCTCTCCGCTTCGGGGTGGGTGCCGATGCCGCTGTGGCGCGCTCGGCCTTGGCCGACTTCTTCGCCGCGGACGCGGCGGCAGCGGCGGCTTCCCGGGCCGCGGCCGCCGCGACCTCGTCGGCGCTGACGACACGGATCCGCTTCTTGGACTTGGTCGCGAACTCGAACCGGACGTGGCCGGTCACGGTCGCGAACACGGTGTAGTCCCGCGCGAGACCAGTCCCGGTCCCTGACAGGAACGTCTGGCCGCGCTGGCGGACGATGATCGAACCGGCGGGAACGAGCTGGCCGTCACCGACCTTGACGCCCAGCCGCTGGCCGACGCTGTCGCGGCCGTTCTTCGAGCTGGAACCGGCTTTCTTGTGGGCCATCTCGGTTACTCGTCCTTCTTCGCGCGGGTGGACTTCTTTGGGGCGTCGGCCTTCGGCGCGGTCTTCGCCGGCTTGTCGTCGGCGCCCGATGCCTTCGCGGCCGGCTTCTTGTCGGCCTTGGCGGCGGCCTTCGGCGCGGCCTTGGCGGCCTTCGGCTTGGCGGTCGAAGTCGACGCTGTCGCCTTCTCTTCGTCCGCCGTCGTCTTCGCGAGCTTCGCGGCGAGGGCGGCGTCGGCGGCGGCCTGCTTGGCGGCGGCCTCCTCGACGCGCTGGCGCTCGGACCTGGCCTCGTCCTCTGCCTTGCGGACGGCTTCCGCGGCGCTCTTCGAGCCGAGTCGGACGTCCGTGATCCGCAGGACGGTCAGCTCCTGGCGATGGCCCTTCTTGACCCGGCTGCGGGCCTTCGGGCGGTACTTGAACGAGATGAGCTTCTCGCCGCGCGTCTGGCGGAGGACCTCGGCGCTGACCGCCGCGTCCGCGACCAGCGGGCGGCCGATCGACGACTCTTCCCCGTCGGCGACGAGAAGCACGCGATCGAGCGTGATCGCCTGGCCCGGCTCGACGTCGAGCAGCTCCACCTCGAGCTCGGTTCCGACCTCGACGCGGTACTGCTTTCCGCCGGTCTCGATGACTGCGTACATGGATCCTCAGGACTTGGGTGGCGATCGGACGCGGCGACCGCGACGCCGGACAGGGAGAGGCGCTCGGCAGGCCCGAGACGCGAATGCGGAGTGTATGCGGAACCCTCCTGAGCGTCAATCGTGCGGCGGACAGTTGTGAACGGACAGCGACTCTGTCCGAGTTAAGCGGACAGCGACTTTGTCACCCTCGATCCCACAGGAGGGGCGGCAGTGGCGGCGACTCCCACAGACAGCGTTTTGTTAGTTGACGCTTACGTAAGTCTCCACTAACGTATCGGCGTGGATGCCGCACTCCGCGCCCTCGCCGACCCTCGACGTCGGGCGATCCTTGCCCTCGTCCACGATCGTGAGCTGCCGGCCGGCGAGATTGCGGGATGGTTTGACGTCACGCGCCCGGCGATCTCGCAGCACCTGGGAGTCCTCCGCGACGCGGGCCTGGTCACAGAGCGGCGCGACGGCACCCGGCGGCTCTACCGCGCCAGACCCGCCGGCGCCGCCAAGCTGCGGGGATGGCTCGAGGCGTTCTGGGATGACGGCCTGGCCCGGCTCCAGGCAGCAGCGGAATTGGAGGAGCAAAGTGGACGGAACGTCGACGATGGCTGAGGGCGTGATCGAGCGTGAGCTCCGGATCGCCGCCCGACCCGAGACAGTGTTCGGGTTCTGGACCAAGCCCGACATGATGGCCCGATGGATGGGCCGGGACGTCCGGCTCGACGCGCGCCCGGGTGGCGCGTTCCGGATCGACTACAACGGTTCGGACATCGCAGCCGGCACATTCGTCGAGATCGAGCCACCCACACGGATCGTGCTGGCATGGGGCTGGGAGATGCCCGGCGATCCGACCCCGCCCGGGGCCAGCACCGTCGAGATCACGTTCGTCCCCGACGGCGAGGGCACGATCCTGCGTCTTCGTCACTCCGGCCTGGCCGCGGAGGCGGTCAGCGGCCATGCGGACGGCTGGGATCAGTTCCTGCCGGGGCTCGTCGTGGTCGCGACCGAGGCCTGATCGGGAACGCCGCGACCTCAGCGGTCGTCGGCGAGCACGAGCCGTTCGCGGATCGTCTCGACGGCTTCCAGGCGAGTCCCTGCCTCCTCGGCCAGCGCGGCGATCACCTCCTCGGGCCGGCCGGACCCGAGCTCCGGATGGATCCGCGTCCTGACCCGGACGACGACACGATCGCCCGCGCCCGCGTCTGAGCCCGCGCCGACCGGTCGCGGCTCCGGCGCCGCCGCGATCCCGACGGAGATCAGCAGCGGTCGCAGGTCGTATGTCTTCATGCCGCCGCCCTTCGCCCGCTCGCGAGGGAGACGATCCGCGGCGAGCAGCCGATCCGACGCAGCGGCGACCACCCTTGCGATTTCGGCCGCGTCGGCGTCCCCGCGAAGCGCCACGAGGTAGTCCGCGGCGGTGACGCGTCCGGCCAGCGCCGGAGCACCGAGCCAGACGTCCTCGAGGTCGACCAGCTCGTGCTTTGCCGGCAGGGCGCGATCGATGGCCTCCCGCACTCGCCACGCCGCGACGCGCTCGGTCAGCCACAGATCCGCGAGCTCGGCGCGACCGGCTGTTCGAGCAGGCAGCGGCGCGCAGAGGGCGAACCGAGGCCGACCGGCGTCGGTCGTTGCGATCGGCAGTCCCGACGCGGCAAGGGCGGCCTCCCAGAGCGCGGAGTAGTCACGCCCGGATGACGTCTCGCCGCCGCCGTCGACGGCCCGCGCAAACGTCAGCCGCCAGCGCTGGCGCGGCTCGGGACGCGGTGCGGGCGGGCGCGGATCGAGGGGGTGCGGATCGGCGGCTCCGCCGGGTGTCGTGTCCACTCTGGTAGTCTGCGGCAACGATGGACGACCCTGTCGGGCCCGACCCGGCACCGTCACCCGCCGAGCAACCTCGGCCGGTCGACGAGTCCTCGACCGCTCCGACCGAATCCGGGATCGGCCCTGGTGCCAACCTCCCGTCGGCGGCGGTCACGCCGCCGCCGACCATGGCCGCCGCGCCCGAACCGGCCGGGGCGCCCGAACCCGTCGCGCCCGAACCCGGCGCGACGGCAGTCCCACCGGTCGCCCATCGGATCGGCCGGCCGAGCCCGCGGGCGGCCCTCGTCATCGCCGGTGCGGTCGTGCTCTTCGCGATCCTCTATCTCGGGCGTTCCGCCCTGGGCCCGTTCGTCGTGGGCCTCGTGCTCGCCTATCTCCTCGACCTGCCCGTCGAGCGGATGGCGCGGCTTGGCCTCCCCCGGTGGGTGTCCGTGCTGCTCGTCTACGCGGTCGTCGTGGTGCTTGTCGTGCAGGGCCTCCTCGTCGTCCTCCGGCCCCTCGGCACCGAGCTCTCCACCTTCATCCGCGAGTTCCCGTCGTTCACCGCCCAGGTCGCGGACATGTACGCCCACCTCGACCTGCCACCCACTCTCCGCGATGCGGTCGACGGCTGGCTGGCCGACCTCGGCCAGGGGGTCGGCGGCCTCAACCCGACCGACCTGCTGCCCGTGGTCACGGGGATCGCCGGCGTCGTCGGTTCGATCGTCGGGTACATCATCATCCCGGTCTGGGTCTTCTACCTGATCAAGGATCGCCCGGCTCTCGCCGCGGCGGCGGAGAGGTCCCTTCCGGCGCCGTGGAGGCCCGACGTCAGGGCGATCAGCTGGCTCGCGATCCGGGTTTTCGGCCAGTGGCTCCGCGGCCAGGTGTTCCTCGGCGTGACGGTCGGCGTCGCGACGTTCATCGGATTGCTGGTCCTGAGCGCGACCGTCGATCCGGTCTTCGGGCGTTTCGCGGTACTGCTCTCGATCATCGCCGGCGTCCTCGAACTGCTCCCGATCATTGGACCGATCATTGCGGCGATCCCGGCGGTCCTCCTTGCCCTGACTGGCGGAATCGACGCAGCCATTGCGGCAGTTGTCCTATATACGGTGATCCAGCAACTCGAGAACAATCTGCTCGTGCCGAAGATCCAGGGTGACGCCGTCGAACTCCACCCGAGCGCTGTGATGCTCGCGCTCGTCGTCGGGGGCGCGATCGCCGGGCTGCTCGGGGCGATCCTGGCCCTGCCGATCACGGCTGCCGGGCGCGACGTCTTCCGCTATCTCTTCCATCGCCTGGACGATCCGCCGACGACTCCGGACGACGCTCTCGCGCTGATCCGCGCGAGGCCGATGATCGTCCAGACCGAGACGGCCGACGTCGCGGGCGCACGGGCGGTGGCGCGGTGACCGACGGACCCGACCCCTACAAGATCCTCCAGGTCGATCCCGAGGCGGAGGACGAGGTCATCCAGGCGGCCTACCGGCGGCTTGCCCAGAAATACCACCCCGACCTGGCGACGGGCGAGGCCGCCATGGCGCGGATGGTCGCCATCAATGCGGCATGGGAGACGATCGGCGAGCCACGACGGCGAGCCCTCTATGACGCCTCGAGGCGGGCGGCGGCACGCCCGCCGGCGGCTCCCCGAACGGCGTCGCACCCGGGCCGGACGGACGCCACTGGTTCGGGTGACGCGGGTTCCGGTGAGGCGCACCCCGATTTGGGCGGGTCGGGCGCCCGCCATCACGAGTCCCCGTCGAAGCCCGCAGCCTCCACGGGAGCCGGAGCGTCGGGGCCGACTCCGACCCGGCCGGAGTCGGGGACGCGGCCGGGGGCGCACGCACGTCCGGCCCCGGGCGCCCGATCCTCGCCCTCGCCCGAGCCACCGCGACCGCCGGAAACGGTATCGCGAGACTGGACGCCCGGACGGTCGACGATCGGCAGCGGCTACGACGCGAAGACGATGCGGTCGCCGGACGGCCTCGGTGCGGCCGGGCCGCCGCCCGGAAACCCGTCGGGCGGCATCGTCACCTTCGGGCGATACGCCGGCTGGTCGCTCGGAGAGATCGGCCGGACCGATCTCGAGTACCTCGAGTGGCTCGACCGGATGCCGATCGGGCGGCCGTATCGGCCGGAGATCGATGCCATCCTGCGTCGCTCCGGCCGCCGCCGGAGCACGTCGGCCGACGCCATGGAGCGGCGCGGACTGTTCCGGCGCAGCTGAGGACAGGCCGCGCGTGGGCGCGGACTCACGGAATCCGGGGCGTCACCACTCCGCGCGGGTCTGGCGTATGTTCACGCTCTGGAGGATGCCGAGGCCGATGGCCAGGCTGATGAGCGACGCTCCGCCGTGCGACACGAACGGGAGCGGGATACCCGTGATCGGCATGATCCCGATCACCATCCCGAGGTTGACGACGACCTGGAACAGGATCATCGATGCCAGCCCGCCCGCGAACATCATTCCGAACGGGTCACGTGACCGCCAGCCGCCGACGAGGATCCGCCACAGGAGCGCTGCGAACAGGACGAGCAGCAGCATCGCCCCCAGGAAGCCCAGCTCCTCCAGGTAGATCGCCGCCACGAAGTCGCTCTCCTGGACGGGCAGGAAGTTCAACTGGTTTTGCGTGCCGTTCGTGAGCCCCTTGCCGAACCAGCCACCGGAACCGACCGCGATCTGCGACTGGTAGAGCTGGTAGCCGACGCCCTGGATGTCCGAGCTGGGATCGAGGAAGCCGACGATCCGCTGCTTCTGGTAGTCGCGCAGGACATACGTCCAGATCAGCGGGAGGGCCGCGAAGACAGCGCCGCCGAGGGCGCCCATCCAGCGCAGGCTCGCGCCGGACATGAACAGCATCCCGACCAGGATCGCCAGGAGCACGAGCGACGTCCCGAGGTCAGGCTGCAGCATCACCAGGAGGAACGGCGGCACGACGAGGATGCACGCCCCGAGGATCGTCGTGAGGGAACCGAGACGCCCCTGGCGTGACCCGAGGTAGTTCGCCAGGACGACGATCATGAGAATCTTCGCGAGCTCGCTGAACTGGAACTGGAACGGCCCGATCGGCACCCAGCGCGCGGACCCGCCGACTCCGACGCCGATGACCAGGGTGACGACCAGGAGCCCCAGCTGGACGAAGTAGAGCGGCCAGGCGAACGTCTTGAGCCACTTGTAGTCGAAGGACGTCGCCACCACGTAGCAGATGAGCGCGATCCCGGTCCACATCAGGCCGCGCACGAAGGTCGTGCCACCCTCGAGGAGCGACCTGCCCTCTCCGGCGCTGTTGCTGTATGCCATGACGAGGCCGATCGCCACGAGCAGGCCCGCGTACGCCGCCATCTGGAGGTCGAAGGCGCGCCAGGCTGCCCCGATCGAGCGTGACGCCCAATCGGTCACGCGGGCCGGCTGGGAGCGGATCACGCCCACTGCTGCACCGGTGCTGCGGTCATCGCCTCGCTCAGTTCGACTGGTAGAAGTTGCCGCGCTCCAGGAGATTGAAGTTCCGATAGTCCTTCTTGATCCCGTAGTGCAGCTGCATGTAGTACTTGACGATCTCGGTGGCGACGTTGCCCTTCGTGCGGGAGTCGTACGCGAACGCCAGCACGACCAGTTCCGAGTCGCCCTTCGCAAGGGCTTTCAGCCCGTCCGGGTCACTGGCCTTCACCGTCGGATCCTTCGGTGTGAAACCGACGAACCACGAGTGGAACGGGAGCCGGCCCTGCTTGTCCCGGGTCCCGAACTCGGCCGTGCCGGACTTGCCGGCAATCACGATCGGCAGGTCCACCAGGTTGTAGGTGTGGCGGAGCGTGACGACCGAGCGGGCAGCTTCGCGCATGTCCTTGAGCACGCTGGGCTTGACGTCGAGCTTGCGGATCAGCGTGGGCTCGAACGGATCGATGACCGTGCCGTCGGGACCGAGGACGTCATGCACGATGCGCGGCTGATACAGGTTGCCGCCATTCGCGAGCGCGGCATAGGCGTTGATCAGCTGTAGGGGCGTCACGTTGTCGTAGCCCTGGCCGATCCCGGCCTGGTAGGTCTCGCCGGGGAAGATCACATCGCCCTTTGCCTGGAGCTTCCACTCGTTCGTCGGGACGATGCCGGGGACCTCGCCGGGAAGGTCGATCCCGGTCTGTTCGCCGAAGCCGTACTGCTTGGCCCAGTAGCCAAGGCGGTCGATGCCGAGCATGCCCGCCAGCTGGAAGAAGTACGTGTCGCTCGAGTGGCCGAACCCGCAATCGAGATCGCACCGGCCGAAACCGCGGTGATTCCAGTCCCAAAACCTCGACTGGCCGAGCGTGAGGTACGGTCGCGTCAGAACCCGCGTCGAGGCTGTGATCTTCCTGTCCGCCAGGGCGCCGGTCCCCGCCACGAGTTTGTACGTCGAGCCGGGCGGGTACTGCGCGGCGATCGCGTGGTTGAGGAGCGGCTTGTCGGGGTTGGCGAGGAGCGCGGCATACGCCTTCGCGCTGATACCACGGGCAAATGCGTTGTTGTCGTATGTCGGCAGGCTCACCATCGCGAGGATCTCGCCCGTCTGCGGGTTCATGACGATGACCACGCCCCGCTTGAGGCCCGCTTCCTTCATGCCCCACTGGAGCGCTTGCTGAGCGAGCTTCTGCTCGTGGGTGTCAATCGTGAGGCGGAGTGAATCACCGGCCTGTGCCTCGCTGATCGTGTCGAGCACCTGGAGCTTGCGGCCCGCGGCGTCTCGCTCGACCGTCTCCTGGCCGTACGTGCCGCGGAGCTCGGATTCGTAGTAGGCCTCGACGCCCGTCTTGCCGAGAAGATCGTCGGGCAGGTAGCCCTCGTTCCGCAGTTTCTCGAGCTGATCGGCCGAAACGGGCCCGGTGTAGCCGAGGATCTGGGAGAGCAGCGGACCCTCCGTGTACTGGCGGCGTGCCTCGACGACGACCTCCACCCCGGGAAGCTCGAAACCGGCCTCGGCAATGAGATTGGCAGTCTCCTTGGGAACGTCCTGGGCGACGCGAACAGGATCGAACCGCGATCCGGGATTGCCGTCGATGGCGGCATTGATGTCCGGGATCGGGGTTCCGATCAGGGCGGACAGCCGAGCGACGACCTCGTCGCGCCGTTCTTCGGGGAGATCGGCCGAGCGGATCTTCACGGCGAAGGTCGGCACGTTCGTGACGAGGACTTCGCCATTCCGGTCGTAGATCAGCCCGCGAGAGGACGGGATCGCCTGCAGGATCGCCCGGTTGCTCTCGGCCAGGGCCGCGAACTGCCCTCCGCTCAGGACCTGGAGATAGAACAGTCGCGCGGTCAACCCGCTGAGGGCGATGATGACCGCAATCCCGAACACGAGGAACCGGGACAGCGGCCTCGAGTATTCGCGGCGGCCATCCAGGTAGGTATTCACCAGTCGGCTCGCTCTTCGGCGGTGTACCGGTCGTGGACCGCGACGGCGAGCGGACCCACGATCACGGCAAAGACAGCGTCATACACGACGCCCGGTGCGAGCATGCCGACGGGATCGCTGTTGGCGACGGTGGAGCCAAGGGCCCCGAGGAGCACGAACAAGGTCATTGAGTACACGAGACTGAGGAGCGCAACGGCCGGAGCGACCACGAGTGGCCGGATCCGGATGAACGGTCGTGTGATGGTGGCCGCGATGCCGACCGAGACGATGAGCGCGAATGATGACGCACCAAGCGGTCGCTGTGCCAGGACGTCGAGGGCAAGACCCCCGATGAACGCCCAGACGAGGCCGCTCTCGAGCCCGACTGCGACCGTGCAGATGATGGCGAGGACAAAAACGAGATGCGGCTGGGCATTGCCCACCCGAAGATATGGACCGACTGTGAGTTCGAAGATCGCGGTCACCGTCGCTCCGATCGCGGCGACGAACAGGGACATGGCGGTCGATCCTCGGCGACGGGCCAGGGTCGTGGCCTGCGTTGTTCGCGTGCGTGACGCTCGGTGCGGCGGCAACGTCGTCGGGAAGTATCCCACGAGCCCCGCGATGCGGCAACGCCCCGCACGAAGTTGGACGCAGATTTGCCCTGGGGAGCTTGTTTCACGTGAAACGGGACGAGATTCCTCGACGCACCTCCCTCGGTCCAGCGCGTCGAGGGGTTCAGTCGAGCGGCAGCTAAGCGCGATGTGCAATCGTGGGACGTGGTTCGCCGAGCCTGAAACCAGGGCTCGACGCGCCCTCTTCGAATGAGTTGGGGGCCTCCGGATGGTAGAATTCCCGATTGTGAGCGCATCGCGACAGGTGTCCTGAGTGGGTCAGACGATCGCCTGTGTGAACCAGAAGGGCGGCGTCGGAAAGACCACGACCGTGGTCAATGTCGGGACCTATCTGGCGATGGCCGGCCAGCGCGTGCTCATCGTCGACGTCGACCCCCAGGGCAACGCCACGAGCGGCATGGGCGTGGACCGCACGACGCTCGGGGCGACGCTGTACGAGGTCGTGACGGGCGTCGCCACGACCCGGGACGCGGTGATCGCGACGAGCGTCACCAACCTGTCGATCATCCCCTCCTCCGTAGCCCTCGCCGGCGCCGAGATGGAGCTCGTGCCGATGGAGCAGCGCGAGCGCCGACTCGGGCGGCTCCTCGCGGATCTCGCCGACGAGTACGACTACGTCCTGCTCGATTGCCCGCCGTCGCTTGGCCTGTTGACCGTGAATGCCCTGACCGCCGCCGACACCGTGTTGATTCCCATCCAGTGCGAGTACTACGCCCTCGAAGGCCTGACTCAGCTGATCGCGACGGTGAACCTGGTTCGGGACAACCTCAACCCCGAGCTGGAGATCAAGGGCGTCGTGCTGACGATGTATGACGGCCGAACGAACCTTTCCGCCGACGTCGCCAAGGAGGTGCGCAGCCACCTCGGTGCCGCGGTTTTCAAGACCGTGATCCCACGAAGTGTCCGCCTGGCCGAGGCGCCGAGCTACGGGCTCCCGATTGCGGTGTTCCGGCCTGATTCCAAGGGCGCCGAGGCGTATGCCGCGCTCGCGACGGAGCTGCACGGACGCAACCGAATCGACGGGGTCCTCCAACCGTCGCTGGTCTCCGCAACGTCGCTCGGAAAGAAGACGTCGGCCGCGGCCGTGTATGTCGCGAGCAATCGACTGTGACTGTCCGATCCGAGCGTCAGCAGGGCCTCGGCCGCGGCCTCGCTGCGCTGATCCCGCAGCGTGCCCACGCGGCCGGCAGCACGGAGATCCCCGTCGCCCGGGTCCAGTCCAACCCGCGCCAGCCCCGGCAGCGGATGGACGAAGCCGAGCTCGCGGGGCTCACCGAGAGCATCAAGGAACACGGCGTCCTGCAACCGATCCTCGTCACCGAGACGCTCGACGGCTATCAACTCGTCGCGGGCGAACGGCGGCTTCGGGCGAGTCAGCTCGCGGGGCTTGAACGCATCCCGGCGATCGTCCGCCAGCTCGCCGATCGTGAGCAACTCGAGCTGGCACTCGTCGAGAACATCCAGCGCGAGGACCTCGGGCCGATGGAGGAGGCGACCGCCTTCCGGTCGCTCATCGACGACTTCGGCATGTCCCACGACGAGATCGCGACCCGGGTCGGTCGGGCACGCTCCACTGTCGCGAACACGCTTCGTCTCCTCGACCTCGATCCTGCAGTCCAGGCGGCCGTCGCCGGCGGTGAGATCAGCGAGGGGCACGCGCGAGCCCTCGGGGGCCTGCCGGTCGACCAGCAGGCGCGGGTGCTGGGATCGGTGATCGAACAGCAACTCTCGGTGCGCCAGGCCGAGGAGCTCGTGCGCCGATTGCGCGCTCCGCGGCCGGACGTGGCTGCAGCCGCTCAGCCCCGCAATGACCCGGATCTCGAACGCGTCGAAGAGGATCTTCGTCGGTCGCTCGGGACGAAGGTCACCGTCGCACGGTCGCGGCGTGGCGGGCGAATCATCATCGAGTACTACAGCGACGAGGAGCTTGGACAGCTCTACGACCGCTTGATCGGAGGACCTGCGTGACCGAGGAAGCGACCAAGACGAACGCCGCCGGGGGAAACGGCACCGGCCGCCGGGCGTCGAAGTCGGCCAGCCGCGGGTCGGACTACACCGCTGAGAGCATCCAGGCGCTCGAGGGCCTCGAGCCGGTTCGCAAGCGCCCCGGCATGTACATCGGCTCGACGGACTCGCGTGGTCTCCACCACCTCGTGTGGGAGGTCGTCGACAACTCGATCGACGAGGCCATGGCGGGCTACGCCACGCGGATCGACGTGACGATCAAGGGCGATGGCACGGTGATCGTCAATGACGACGGCCGTGGCGTGCCCGTCGGGATGCATTCGAAGGGGATCGACGCCCTGGAGGTCGTGCACACGGTCCTCCACGCAGGCGCGAAGTTCGAGCATACCGGCTACAAGGTCTCCGGCGGCCTGCACGGTGTCGGCGTCAGCGTGGTCAACGCACTGTCCGAATGGCTGCGCGTGGAATCCGCCCGCGACGGGTTCGTCTGGGCCCAGGAGTACGCACGCGGCGTCCCGACCACGAAGGTTGTCAAGGTCGGGCCATCGAATGGCCGGCGCGGGACGCGGACAGCCTTCCGTGCCGACCCGGAGATCTTCGAGGATGCCGAGTTCTCGTTCGACACGATCTCGCAGCGGCTCCGTGAATCGGCCTACCTCAACAAGAAGGTCTGGATCACGCTGATCGACGAGCGAATCGATCGCGAGCGCTCGTTCTACTTCGAGGGCGGGCTCGTCTCGTTCGTCCGGCACATGAACCGGAACAAGGAGGTCCTCAACCTCCAGCCGATCTACGTCGATCGGGTCGAGGGTCGGACGACGATCGAAGTTGCCCTCCAGTACAACGACTCCTACACGGAGAACGTCCTCGCCTTTGCGAACAACATCAACACGGTCGACGGCGGCAGCCACGTCACGGGATTCCGCGCGGCCCTCACGAGCTCGCTCAACGACTGGGCACGGCGATCGGCGATCCTCAAGGACAACGATGCGAACCTCTCTGGCGACGACGTTCGGGAGGGCCTGACCGCCGTCATCAGCGTCAAGCTTCCCGAGCCGCAGTTCGAGGGCCAGACGAAGGCGAAGCTCGGGAACGCGGAAGTCAAGGGCCAGGTCCAGACGGCACTCACCGAGAGCCTTGCCCAGCACCTGGACGAGCACCCCGCGGACGGGCGGCGGATCATCGAGAAGTGTCTGACCTCCGCACGAGCGCGCGAGGCGGCCCGCAAGGCGCGCGATCTCGTCATCCGCAAGGGGGCGCTCGACGGCCTGTCCCTGCCGGGCAAGCTCGCCGACTGCCAGGAGCGCGATCCCGCGAAGAGCGAGCTCTACATCGTCGAGGGCGATTCCGCAGGCGGCTCGGCCAAGGCAGGCCGGGATCGCCACAACCAGGCGATCCTGCCGATGTTCGGGAAGATGCTCAACGTCGAGAAGGCGCGACTCGACCGGGTCTTATCGAGCGAGAAGATCCGGCCGCTGATCATCGCGCTCGGGGCCGGTATCGAGGGGATCGGTGACAGCTTCGACATCTCGAAGCTCCGCTATCACCGGATCATCATCATGACCGACGCCGACGTCGACGGTGCCCACATCAGGACCCTGCTGCTGACGTTCTTCTATCGCCACATGCCGCAGGTCATCGAGTCCGGATACCTCTACATCGCGCAACCGCCGCTCTACCGCATCAGCACGGGCAAGGTGACCAAGTACGCGCAGAGCGAGAAGGAGCGGGACCGGATCATCAAGGAGTTCAACGTCAAGAACCTGTCGGTCCAGCGGTTCAAAGGGCTCGGCGAGATGAATGCCGACCAGCTGTGGCAGACCACGATGAACCCCGAATCGCGGACGCTGCTCCGGGTCGACAGCGAGAACGCCGCAGCCGCCGACGAGATGTTCACGATGCTGATGGGCGAGAACGTCGCCCCACGCAAGGACTTCATCAAGACCGAAGCGCGGAAGGTTCGCAACCTTGACGTCTGAGGCGAAGACGATGCAGCCCCCGACGCCCGGCAGAACACCCCAGCGCGTGGACGAGCGATTCGGCTTCGAGCCCCACAACTGTTTCGCCTGCGGCACGCTCAACGCGCACGGCCTTCATCTCGAGCTGCACGTCGACGGCGAACGGTGCTGGACGGACCTCTCGATCCCCGCCCGCTTCCAGGGCTGGGACGAGATCGCCCATGGCGGGATCGTCGCGACGATCCTCGACGAGGTCATGGCCTGGTCTCTCGTCGATCACGACAACTGGGGCCTGACGGCACGAATGAGCGTCGACTTCAAGCAACCCGTCCGGCTTGATCGCCCGATCCGCGCCGTGGGCTGGGTGACCGGTGTCCGGCGAAGGCTCATCACGACTGCAGGCACCATCGTCGACGCGACGAGCGGGCAACTCCTCGCCACGGCAGAGGCAACGTACGTCGCGGCTCCCGAGGAGCGAAAGCGCGAGCTCAAGGAGCGCTACGGCTACAGGCCCCTCGAAGGCGGCGGGGCGTGACGAACGCCGTCGCCGAGCGCACCGCTTCCGCAGACCTACCGATGAGTGCCGCGACCGCACGAGCCGTTGCCTTCGTCGCCGCCAACAAGCCCGCCGCCGAGGCCCTCGGTCGCGTCCTGGCGGACCTGACCGGCGATCCCGAGGCCTTCACCGGCGCGCTGCGGTCGGGACTCCGAGCGGTGGCCGACCCGGACTACCTAGAGGGCCAGCGACGCGTCGCACCCGGAATAGGGGCCCTGTTCGGCGTCCGCTGGCCCCTCATCGAGGCGGTCAAGCGCGGCTTCCGCGAGGCGACGCGTCACGAGCGGACGAGCACCTGGCTGTTCGTGGCCGATCGCCTCCTGCGCGAGCCGGAGCTCGAATCGCGGTGGTTCGCGTTCGGGCTCCTCGAACGCCTCATCCGGGACGAGCCGGAGCGCACCTGGCAACTCGTCCGGAGGGCCGGCCGTGATGCCGCCGACTGGATCACCGTCGACTCGCTTGCTCACGTCGTGGGGAAGGGGATCCTCGCCGAGCCGTATCGCTGGGCGGAGCTGGACCAGCTCGTCTATTCGCCCTCCCGGTGGGAGCGCCGCCTCGTCGGCAGCACCGTTGCGACGACGCCGTTCATCGATCGACGGCATGGACGCGACCCGGAGGTCGCGGAACACGGGCTTGCGCTCATCGGCCAGCTGATCGGCGACGCGGAGCCGGATGTCCAGAAGGCACTCGCCTGGGCACTCCGCAGCCTCACCCTCGTCGACCCGGCGGCCGTCACGGCATTCTGCGAGTCGCAGGCGGAGCGGGCGGTCGCAACGGACGATGGCAACCGCGCCTGGGTGATCCGCGACACCCTGACCAAGCTCGACGCGCGGCGGGCAACGGCGATCCGCGCTCGCCTCGAGGGGATCCGCCGGCGACCCGGCGCCCGGGCGACGTCCCAGGCAGCGGAGGCAGCCGAACGGTTCGGCGGGGGAATGCTCGGTGCGCCGCAGCCGGAACCCCCACTGACCTGAACAAACGAACGTTCGTTAGGAGAGCCTGACCCGTGACCGACGACCTGGGCGACATCAGATCCATCCGCATCGAGGACGAGATGCGGGTGAGCTACCTCGACTACGCGATGAGCGTGATCGTGGCGCGCGCCCTGCCGGACGTCCGCGACGGCCTCAAGCCCGTCCATCGCCGGATCCTCTACACGATGGGCGAGATGGGCCTGTCGGCGACCAGCTCGTTCCGCAAGTGCGCCGCCATCGTCGGCGAGGTGATGGGCAAGTACCACCCGCACGGTGACGTCGCCCTGTACGACGCGCTCGTCCGGCTGGCGCAGGACTTCTCGCTCCGCTACCCGCTGGTCGACGGCCAGGGCAACTTCGGCAGCGTCGACGGTGACGGCGCGGCGGCGATGCGCTACACGGAAGCGCGGCTGACGGCGATCGCGGCAGAGATGCTCGACGACATCGACAAGGAGACCGTCGACTTCGAGGACAACTACGACGGCACCCAGAAGCAGCCGTCCGTGTTGCCGGCGAAGCTGCCCAACCTGCTCATCAACGGCAGCTCCGGGATCGCCGTCGGCATGGCGACGAACATCCCGCCCCACCACCTCGGTGAGATCTGCGACGCGGCGATCGCCCTGATCGACGACCCCGAGATCACGTCGGACGACCTGTGCCAGCACGTCAAGGGCCCGGACTTTCCCACCGGCGGGACGATCTACCGCTACGACCAGCAGCGCAACGTCATCTCGGGCGAGTGGGAGACGGTTGACGCCATCCGCGCGATGTACGCGCACGGACGCGGGCGAGTCGTGATGCGTGCCCAGGTCGCGTTCGAGGAGGTGCGCGGCGATCGAATGGCGATCATCGTCAGCGAGCTCCCGTACCAGGTCAACAAGGCGACGCTCCTCGAGAAGATCGCGGAGCTCGTCAAGGACAAGAAGCTCGATGGCATCAGCGACCTCCGGGACGAGTCGGACCGCGACGGCATGCGGATGTATATCGAGATCAAGCGCGACGCGAACCCGCACAAGGTGCTGAACAACCTGTTCAAGCACACCGCGATGCAGCTCGCGTTCAACATGAACATGCTGGCCCTGGTCGATGGGCAACCCCAAACGCTGTCGCTCAAGGCGGTTCTCCAGCACTACGTCGACCATCGTCGCACCGTCGTCCGTCGCCGGACCGAATTCGACCTCGGCAAGGCCCGCGCCCGCGCCCACATCCTCGAAGGCCTCAAGATCGCCCTCGACAACCTCGACGCGGTCATCCAGACGATCCGTGAATCGGCCGACGTCGAGGTGGCCCGCTCGAACCTGATGGCACGGTTCGACCTCTCGGAGCTCCAGGCACAGGCGATCCTCGACCTGCGCCTCGCCCGGCTGGCCGCTCTCGAGCGCAAGAAGATCGAGGACGAGTACCTGTCGGTCATCCAGCTCATCGCCGAGCTCGAGGACATCCTCGCCAACCCGCAGCGGGTCCTCAGCATCATCAAGGACGAGCTCCTGGAGCTGAAGAAGAAGTACGCCGGCGAGCGCCGGACCCGGGTCGCCGACGACTCCAGCCGCGAGATGACCGACGAGGACCTGATCGCCGACGAGGACGTCGTGGTGACGATCTCCGGCCGCGGCTACATCAAGCGCCAGCCGGTCGCGACCTACCGACGCCAGCACCGGGGCGGCAAGGGGATCATCGGCCACGTGACACGCGAGGAGGACGCGGTCGAGTACCTCATCGTCGCCAATACACACGACTGGGCGCTCTTCTTCACGAATCGCGGGCGGGTCTTCTCGGCCAAGGTCCACTCGATCCCGGACGCCAGCCGCCAGGCGAAGGGCATGCCGATCATCAACCTGCCGGGCGTCCAGGTCGAGGCGGGCGAGGTCCCGATGGCGACGATCACGCTCAAGGACTTCACTGCCGGCAGCTATCTCGTCCTCGCGACGCGGCGGGGCAAGGTCAAGAAGACGCCGCTCGAGCAGTTCGAGCGGGTCCGCTCGACCGGCATCCGGGCGATCACGATCGACGACAAGGACGAGCTCGCCTGGGTCGATATCTCGAGTGGCGACGACGACGTCATCATCGCGACGTCGCAAGGCAAGATCGCCCGATTCCACGAGACGGACGTCCGACCGATGGGCCGCGACGCCGCAGGCGTGATCGGCATCCGGCTCGCCCGCGCGGGCGACTTCGTGGTGTCGATGAGCGTCGTCCAGCCGGAGGCCGACCTCCTCGTCCTGACCGAGACCGGTTACGGCAAGCGGGTTCCACTGACGGAGTTCCGGACGATGGGCCGCGGCTCGCAGGGCGTCCGCCTGATCAGCCTCGAGGGTCGCAAGACGGGCGACGTCGCCGCCGTCCAGCAGGTCACCGATCTCGACGAGGAGCTGCTGCTCGATCTCGGCCGGCGGCCAGGTCGTCCGGACGGACGTCAACACCATCAATCGCCAGCACGCGCAGGCCCGCGGCGTCATCACGATGCGGATGAACGAAGGGGACCGGGTCGTGGCGATCTCGGCGTTCCGGGCGGGACTGGCGGAGCAGGGTGGCATCGGCGACAATGACGACCCCGAACCGGGCGGGGTCGGCCCCGGCGAGGGAAGCGGCGCGTGACGGCGCCGTGGTGAACCTCGGTCGGGAGGGCGGCGTGTACGCGGACCAGTTCGAGATCTACCACGGAAACTCGAACCCGGATCTCGCCCGGAAGATCTGCCGCTACCTGGGCGTGGAGCCCGGCAAGGCAGAGGTCTTCCAGTTCGCGAACGAGAACATCTTCGTCAAGATTCTCGACAACGTCCGCGAGAAGGACGTGTTTCTCGTCCAGCCGACGTGCCACCCGGTCAACGAGTCGATCATGGAACTCCTGATCATGATCGACGCGTTCAAGCGAGCGAGCGCCGGGCGGATCACCGCGGTCGTCCCGTTCTACGCCTACGGCCGATCGGACAAGAAGGACCAGCCGCGGGTCCCGATCACGGCTCGTCTGATCGCCGACATGATCACGGTCGCCGGCGCCGATCGGGTCCTGGCGATGGACCTCCACCAGGGCCAGATCCAGGGTTTCTTCAACATCCCGGTCGACGAGTTGACGGCCGTCCACATGCTCTCGAATTACTTCGTCCACAAGCACCTCGAGGACGTCGTCGTCGTCACCGACCTCGGGTTCGCCAAGCGGGCACGGACATTCGCCGAGCTCCTCGACGCTCCCCTCGCCGTCATCGAGAAGAGACGGATCGGCAACCTCGACCGGGCCGAGCTGATGAACGTCATCGGCGAGGTGCGGGGCAAGCGGGCGATCATCGTCGACGACGAGATCGACACCGCGGGGACGCTGACCGAGATCGTCCGAGCCCTCGAGCGCGAGAACGCATCGGAGATCTACGCCTGCGCCACGCACGGCGTCCTGAGCGGCCCCGCCGTCGACAAGATCCGGGACTCGAGCGTCATCGAGGTCGTCCTGACCGACTCCGTCCCGCTGCCGGCCATCAAGCGGATGAAGAAGATCACGACCCTATCCGTCGCACCGCTCATCGGCGAGGCGATCAGGCGGATCCATCGCGGCGAGTCGGTCGGCGCGCTGTTCAGCAGCGAGGTCCAGTTCACCCAGGAGATGCTGCTCTGGGAGGACGGCAAGGAGAAGCGCTTCGACGCCCGCAACGAGCCGGGTCACGAGGCCGACGAGGCGCCCGACGATTCGGAGCCTTCCACAGCGGACGAGCTCGCATCCGCGATCGTGCCCGCCGACCGATGAGCCTCCAGCTTCACCAACCCGACGGCAAGGGCGGCCTCGAGAAGCGCCCCGTCCGCGTCCGCGACTGGCGGCAGCAGCTGACATCGCCGCGCTGGGGATCTGCCCGCCGGAACGGTCGCCTGTCGGACCTGCCGAACACCGAGATGAACCCGACCTCGACGCCGATGGCGGTCGTCTTCTGGCTCGGACTCGGACTGCTGACGTTCGTCCTGCTGGTAGCAGGCTACGGAACCGGGTTCTGGGGTTAGCCCCGAGGGGGGCCGCGGGGTCCCGACCGCGGCACGGGGTCCCGCCCGCGGCACGGGGTCCCGCCTCGCAACTGCCCCCACGGCAGAATGGGCCCACGCCAACTGGCCTCCACCTGCAATTGGCCCCCACTGCAACTGGCTCCCACCCGCAATTGGCCAGATCTTCACGGGCAGACTGTTCGGGGCGATAGAGGTGACCGGCGCAGGCTGATTCGGTGGCTATTGACGGACTATTAGCCCTCGAGGACGGATAACGGACGGGCGTAACGGGGGGTCCAGCGGCCTCCTACCCGCGCTAACGGGGCGGTCTCAAGCGACCAATGCAACATCTCCTTCGGGCGGGATGGTCGGACGAGGGAGGCGAGCTGATGGGCAGGCGTGGTGGCTGGCGCTGGTCGACGAGGGCGGAACGGGTCGAGGTCCGGCGGCGGGTTGCGGCCGGTGAGCGGATGACGACGTCGCGCAGGGCGTCGGTCGGTCGAAGCGGTTCGTCCAGATGGTCGCCAACCGGTTCGGCGGGATCCAGCCGCGGATCGACGTCCGCTCGACGCTCCGGCTCTCGAGCGCGGAACGGGAGGAGATCAGCCGCGGCCTGCGGGGTGGGGAATCCTTGCGCCGGATCGCGGCGGGCCTCGGCCGAGCCCCGTCGACCATCTCACGCGAGGTGACGGCGAACGGCGGCCGCCCCAGGTATCGGGCCTGGTCTGCCGAGGACCGGGCGTTCCGTGCTGCCCGCCGGCCGCGACGGGCCAAGCTCGCCGCCAACCCGCGCCTGCGGCGGGCAGTCGAGCGGCTCCTGCTCGATCGTTGGTCGCCCCAGCAGATCGCCTGGCAGCTGCGGCAGGATCATCCTGACGATCAGGAGATGTGGGTGTCCCACGAGACGATCTACCAGTCGCTGTTCGTGCAGGGCCGAGGCGCGCTGCGGGCCGAGCTCCACCGCTGCCTGCGCAGCGGGCGCGCCCTCCGTCGCCCGGCCGGCCGGGCCAAGCCCTCCGGTGAGCTGCGGGGCATGGTCCTGCTGAGCGAGCGTCCGGCGGAGGTTGAGGACCGGGCGGTGCCCGGGCACTGGGAGGGCGACCTCATCATCGGCAAGGGCACCCGCTCGGCGATCGGCACCCTCGTCGAGCGCCAGACCCGCTTCGTCATGCTCGTCGCGCTGCCCCATGGCCGGACGGCCGAGGCGGTGAGGACCGCCCTTGCGGCCCGCATCCTCAGCCTGCCGAGCGAGCTCCGCCGGAGTCTCACCTGGGATCGCGGCAAGGAGATGGCCGAGCACGTGCGGTTCACCGTCGAGACGGGCGTGGCCGTCTACTTCTGCGATCCGCACAGCCCCTGGCAGCGGGGCAGCAACGAGAACACCAACGGCCTACTGCGCCAGTACTTCCCCAAGGGCACCGACCTGTCGGTCCACTCCCAGGCCGAGCTCGATGCCGTCGCCCGTCAGCTCAACGGACGACCTCGACAGACGCTCGGTTGGATGAAACCATCAGAGGCACTCGCCAGGGTCGTTGCGTTGACCGACTGAGACCGCACGGTCCCGGGACGCATATCTGGCCAAGAAGGCAGACCGTGCGAGCGGCAGGGGCGGAGCCGGGCCGGTGCGAGGGGCGGAGATCCGCGCGGGGCCCTTCGAGCGTCGCCGCCTATACTTCACCGGCCATGCGATTCCTTTCCCGTTTCGTCGACTCCAATGATCGCGAGATTCGACGCATCCAGCCAATCATCGATGAGGCGAATGGCCTCGAAGCGGAGATCCAGGCCCTTTCCGACGAGGAGATCCGCCAGCGGTTCGCGGAGATCCGCGACGAGATCCGCGAGATCGCCGCGCCGGACGAGCCGTCCGATGACGAGCTCCACCACCCCGACCTCGAGCGGCGCCGCGAGATCGCCAAGGACCGTCGGAAGAAGGAGAACGCCCGGATCCAGGCCGCCCTCGACGAGGTCGCCGCCGACGTCTTCGCGATGACCCGAGAGGCGATGCAGCGGACCCTCGGGATGCGCCACTTCGACGTCCAGCTGATGGGCGCCGCGGTCCTCCACCAGGGCCGGATCTCCGAGATGAAGACCGGCGAAGGCAAGACGCTCGTGGCGCCGATGGCCGCGATTCTCAACTCGCTGACCGGGCGCGGTGTCCACATCGTCACCGTCAACGACTACCTCGCCCGGCGGGATCCGCAGTGGATGGGCCCGACGTTCCACTTCCTGGGGGTCAGCCTCGGGATGATCACGCACGACGAGTCGTTCATCTTCGAGCCGGGCTACCCGACGACCGACGAGCGCCTGATCAACCTCCGGCCGGTGACCCGCCGCGAGGCCTACGCGGCCGACGTCACGTACGGCACGAACAACGAGTTCGGGTTCGACTACCTCCGCGACAACATGGTCATCGAGCTGGACCAGCGGGTCCAACGCGAGCGCAGCTTCGCGATCGTCGACGAGGTCGACAACATCCTCATCGACGAGGCCCGGACGCCGCTGATCATCAGCGGCCAGGCCGAGGAATCGGGCGACCTGTACTACACGTTCGCCCGCCTCGTTCCGAAGCTGAAGGGCCGCCCCGAGGGCGAGGAGGAGGGTGGCGACTACTTCGTCGACCTCAAGGACCGCGCCGTCTCGCCGACCGAGGAGGGCGTCGACAAGATGGAGCAGCTCCTCGGCGTCGTGAACCTGTACGACACCGACCCGCGGCTCGCCCGTCACTTCGAGCAGGCACTCCGCGCCCACGCCCTCTACAAGCGCGACAAGGACTACATCGTCAAGGACGGCGAGATCATCATCGTCGACGAGTTCACCGGCCGGCAGATGCCCGGCCGGCGCTGGTCGGAGGGCCTCCACCAGGCGATCGAGGCGAAGGAGGGCCTGCGGGTCCAGCGCGAGAGCGTCACCCTCGCGACGATCACCTTCCAGAACTACTTCCGGCTCTACGACAAGCTCGCCGGCATGACCGGCACGGCCATGACGGAGGCCGAGGAGTTCCACAAGATCTACGAGCTCGAGGTCGTCGCGGTCCCGACCCACATGGAGATGATCCGCGAGGATGACGCGGACCTCGTCTACCGCAACGAGGGCTCGAAGTTCAATGCCCTCATCGACGAGATCGTCGAGATGCAGGAAGCCGGCCGCCCGGTCCTCGTCGGTACGGTCAGCGTCGAGAAGTCCGAGGTCCTCTCGACGATGCTGAAGCGGCGAGGGATCAAGCACGAGACCCTCAACGCCAAGTTCCACGAGAAGGAGTCGGGCATCGTCGCCCAGGCCGGCAGGAGCGGCGCCGTGACGATCGCGACGAACATGGCCGGCCGCGGCACGGACATCCAGCTGGGCGGCAACCCGGCGGGCCTCGCGTCGGAGATCCTCCACAAGCGCGGCCTGAACCCGGCCGAGGTCGACAAGGCGACGTACGACGCGGCCCTGGCGGAGGCGAAGCTCGTCACCAACGAGGACCACGAGCAGGTCGTCGCCGCCGGCGGCCTCCACATCATCGGCACGGAGCGGCATGACAGCCGCCGGATCGACAACCAGCTTCGCGGCCGTGCCGGCCGCCAGGGCGATCCGGGCTCCTCGCGCTTCTACCTGTCGCTCGAAGACGACCTGATGAAGCGCTTCGCGTCGGACCGCGTCGCCGGGCTCATGGAACGGCTGGGGCTGGAGGACGATGTCGCCATCGAGTCGCGGATCGTCAGCAAGACGATCGAGAGCGCGCAGAGCCGTGTCGAGGGTTTCAACTTCGACATGCGCAAGCGCGTCGTCGAGTTCGACGACGTCATCAACCGCCAGCGCGAGACCATCTATGCGGAGCGCGACAAGGTCCTCCGGAACGAGGACCTGACCGACACGGTCCGATCGTTCGTCGAGGACGAGGTCCACGCCATCGTGGAGACGCACCTCGCAAGCGAGAACGTCGACGACTGGGGGATGGAGGGCCTCGCTGCGGCCCTCCGGATGATGGGTGTCGACGGCCCCGGCACGACCGAGGACGAGCTGTGGGAGATCGGCGGCCGCGAGGCGATCCTGGAGCATCTCCTCGACCTGACGGACAGGCGCCTCGAGACCCGTGAACAGGAGGTCGGCGAGACGGACTGGGCGACCGTCGAGCGGCTCGTGCTCGTTCGCTCGATCGACTCGCTGTGGGTCGAGCACCTCACCGAGATCGACGACATGCGTCGCGGCATCGGCCTCCGCGGGTATGCCCAGCAGGACCCGCTCAACGAGTTCCGGCGCGAGGCGTTCCGCCTCTACGAAGAGCTCCGTGGCCTGATCCGGCACCAGGTTGCGACCACGATCTTCCGGGTCACGGTGACGCGCCAGCAGCAGCCCAATCCGCCTGCCGCAGTCGCCGGTGGAGCCCGCACCGGCGACGCTGCGACCACCTCGTCCGGGTCATCGACCGCGACGGCGACCCGCCCCGCCGGGCAGGCTGCGCCTGGCCAGGGATCCGCGACGCGCTCCGCGGGCTCCCTCGGGTCGCCGATCGCCGGCGGCCTCGCCCCGGACCCGATGGCGCGCGCGCTGCGAGCCTCGAACGACGGCGCGTCGTCGGGCGAGGCAAAGCCCGGCTTCACCCCGACCGGCGCGCGAATCGGCCGTAACGACACATGCTGGTGTGGCTCAGGCCTGAAGTACAAGAAGTGCCACGGCCGCTGACCCGCGGCGATCGGGCGTGCATCGGCTGGCAGGCGGGTCCATGCTCCGGAACCTGACCCGACTCGGAATCGCCGCCGCCCTTGGCGCGATCGTCGTCGTCGGCTACACCACGTTCCGGATCTGGGATCGAGGCTACCGCGACGACAGCCGCCGTGCGGACGCGATCGTCGTTCTGGGCGCGGCCCAGTACAACGGCCTCCCGTCGCCGCTCTTCCAGCAACGGCTCGACCATGCCATCCAGCTGTATCGCGATGGGATCGCGCCTGTCCTCATCACGACCGGCGGCAAGGGCCGCGCGCTGGACGTCACGACCGAGGCCGAGGCCGCCGAGGCGTACGCGATCGCCCAGGGGGTCCCAAGGGCCTCCATCCTCTCGGAGGACCGAGGGACGAACACGCTCGAGTCCCTGCGCAGCGTCGGGTCCATCCTCCACGATCACGGCCTGCACTCCGCGGTCCTCGTGTCGAACCGGACCCACATGCTCCGCAGCCTGCGGATGGCCCGCGACCTGGGAATCGAGGCATACGGATCGCCGGCGACGAGCGCTGCCGAGTCGAGCCTCGTCGAGCTGGTCGAGGACACGCTCCACGAGATCGGCGGCCTGGGGCTCTACTTCCTGACCGGCAGCGGGCTCTGACGATCGTCCCAACCCTCGCAGCAGCCGTCGGGAAGGCATTTTCTCCCTCTTGGCTGGGGGACTTTCCCAACGTATACTTCCGAAAACTCCAGAAGCCGGGATCGGTCAGGATCTGCCGGCGGGCCCACCCCAGCGCCCGATGCCCATGCGAAACCTTGCCCCGAATGGAGAGAGGGACACGTGAAGCAGGCCGAGGAAGCATCGTTCGTCGATCTGATCGCCTGCGAGCGCGATTGCCGCTCCTGCAGTCTACGCCTATGCACTCGATTGCGATGGAAATTGCGGCGTCTGCCCCCACAACGGCTACTGTCCCTGCGTGAACCCCGTCGTCGCCCGGAGCAAGTCGGCCCTCCGACTGATCGAGCTCCGTCCGATCCTGCTTCAGGATCTCCAGGCCCGCAACTGAGTGGACACGTCCGCGATTCGGGACCTGGCGGAGCGGATCCGGTCGACCTCGGGGCATCTTTGACCTCGGGACGAAGGAAGCACGGGCGGCGCAACTCGAGGCACTGACCGGCGAGCCAGGGTTCTGGGACGACCAGCGGGCTGCCCAGAAGGTCCTCCGCGAGGCGAGCAGCCTTCGCTCCGAGGCCGAGCTGTGGCGCGGGATGGAGCGCCGGGCTGACGATCTCGTCGCCACCCTCGAGCTCGTCGAGGAATCGGGTGACCCCGAACTGACCGCCGAGCTCGATCGCGAGGCGGCGTCGCTCGACGCGGACTTCGCCCGCGAGCGGACGTCATTGCTCTTCTCCGGCGAGCACGACCATCGCGGCGCCATCCTCTCGATCAGCGCCGGCGCCGGCGGGACGGAGGCGACCGACTGGGCGGAGATGCTCCTCCGGATGTACCTGCGCTGGGCGGCCAACCACAAGTTCCACACCGAGGTCGTCGACCAGCAGGAGGGCGAGCAAGCGGGCCTCAAGAGCGTGACCCTCGAGGTCAACGGCCGCTCGGCGTATGGCTGGCTGCGGGTGGAGCGCGGCGTCCATCGCCTCGTCCGGATCAGCCCCTTCGACTCCCAGAACCGGCGCCAGACGACGTTCGCCCTCGTCGAGGTCCTGCCGGAGGCCGACGACGACATCGAGATCGAGCTCGACTGGGACGAGATCCGCGTCGACACCTATCGGTCACAGGGCGCCGGCGGCCAGCACGTGAACAAGACCGACTCTGCCGTCCGGCTCACCCACCTGCCGACCGGCATCGTCGCCCAGAGCCAGAACGAGCGATCCCAGACGCAGAACAAGGAGACCGCGATCAAGGTCCTCAAGTCGAGGATGCTGGAGCGAGCGCTCGAGGAGAAGGAGGCGGAGCTGCGCAAGCTTCGCGGCGAGCACGTCGAAGCGGGCTGGGGCAACCAGATCCGGAGCTACGTCCTGCACCCCTACCAGATGGTCAAGGACCTCCGGACGAACCACGAGACCGGCAACACCGCTGCCGTCCTCAACGGCGACCTGGACGCCTTCATGCAGGCCGAGCTCGAACGTCTGGCGACCGGCGGCCAGAGCGCCCGTGGCGACGATTCTCGGGGTGACGCGCCCGACGCCGGCGCGGACGACGGCGAGGTCGCCTAAGCGTGGCCGTCAGCCCGGCGTCACGCGCGCCGCTCGCCGGCCTCTCGTTCCGGGCCGCGACCGCGGACGACCTCCGGCCCTGCGCCGAGATCTGGCGACTGTCGATCAACGACTACACGAACCACCTCAACCAGCCGGAGATCCCGGACGATCTCGCGGCGATCCTCCGCCTCTACGCCCACCTCCACGCGACCGACCCCGACGGGTTCCTGGTCGCCGAACGGGCGGCCGGAGCAACGGGAGCGGGAGCTGCCGGCTCGGCGGCGGCGACCGCGTCGGCGGCCGAGGCCGGTTCACCGCTCGTTGTCGGGTTCGTCGCGGCGCTCCGCCGCGGCCCCCTCTGGTTCCTCTCGATGCTGTTCGTGCTGCCGGAGATGCAGGGGGTCGGCCTCGGGCGGGCGCTCCTCGACCGGGTCATGCCCCCCGCCGGCGCGGCCTGGCTGGCGACCTGCACAGACAGCGTCCAGCCCATCTCGAACGCGCTGTACGCGTCGCTCGGGGTCGCCCCGCGGATGCCGCTCCAGCGGCTGGTCGGCCGGGCGGATCGCCCCGGTGCTCTGCCGCCGCTTCCCGACGGCATCCGGGTCGTCCGGTTCGACGAGGTCGGCGCGGCGGGGATGGAGGGGCTCGGGAGCGCGGCGCTCGACGACGAGCTTGCGGCGCTCGACCTGGAGATCGTCGGCTTCGGGCCGGAGCACCGGCAGGATCACGAGATGGTCCGGCTCGAGAGGCGAACCGGGTTCCTCTACCTCGGAGCCGGCGGCGAGCCGGTCGGCTACGGTTACGCGTCGGAGGCCGGCCGGGTCGGCCCGATCGCGGTTCGCGACCCGTCGCTGCTCGACGCGGTCATCGGCCACCTCGTCACGACCGTGCGCCCGCGCGGTGCGTTCGGCATCTGGCTGCCGGGCGCGGCCGGAACGGCGCTGACCTCGCTGTTGCAGGCCGGATTCCGGATCGACGGCTTTCCATGCCTCGTCTGCTGGGACCGCCCCCTGATCGACTTCTCGCGATACGTGCCCATCTCGCCGGGACTCCTCTGACGCTTCGACGTCATCGTGCCATCCCCGCCGGGCGACGCCGTCATCCCGAGGTGGTAGCCTCTGCGCCAACGTGGCTCCCCCTGCCGTGCCCTCGGATGAAGCCTCGGCGATACGAGCTGGCGATGCACGATCGCCTTCGACGCGGACTCCGGAGCCCAGCGTGACGATCCTCCCGACCCAGGCCGCTCCCGCTCGCTCGATGCGCCGGCGGTTGCTCGGTCGAGGTCGCGACCAGGCCGCGGTCGACCGCGCGGTCCTCGTCCTCCACGACGTGACCAAGGTCTACCCGAACGGCAAGACGGCGCTCCTGGACGTCGATCTCGTCATCCCGGAAGGGGACTTCGTCTTCCTCGTCGGCCCGTCCGGAGCCGGCAAGTCGACGCTGATCAGGCTCCTGATCCGCGACGAGCTCGCGACGCGCGGGGCCGTCATCCTCGACGGCCAGGATCTCGCCCGCTTGCCGCGGCGCCACGTGTCGATGGTCCGCCGCAAGATCGGGATCGTCTTCCAGGACTTCAAGCTCCTGCCGACGAAGACGGTCTGGGAGAACGTCTCGTTCGCGCTCGAGGTGACCGGCACCCCGCGCAAGCTGATCAAGCCGGCCGTCGATCGGGTGCTGTCGCTGGTCGGCCTCAGCGCGCAGAAGGAACAGCTGCCCGGCCAGCTGTCGGGCGGCGAGCAGCAGCGGACGGCGATCGCCCGCGCCCTCGTCCACGACCCGCGCCTGATCATCGCCGACGAGCCGACCGGCAACCTCGACCCGCTCATCAGCTGGGAGATCATCCAGCTCCTGCTGCGGATCAACGACCTCGGGGTCACGGTCCTCATGGCGACCCACAACGCCGACGTCGTGACCGCCCTCCGCAAGCGCGTCGTCGCTCTCGAGGAGGGGCGGGTCATCCGCGACGAGGTCGGCGGCATCTACCACCGCGTGGACTGAGGCGCGGTGTTCCGGTTCATCGTCTTCAGCCTGAAACGGGCCTGGCAGGGCTTCTGGAGGAACGCCCTGATGAGCCTCGCCGCGACCGCGACGATGGTCCTCATGCTGCTCCTGCTGTCCGGATTCTGGATCCTCCGGACCGGCCTCCAGGCCGGCATCGACTACACCCAGTCGAAGGTGGAGGTGGTCGCCGACCTCAAGACCAACACGAAGCTCGACGACGTCGACGCCATCACGGGCCGCCTGCTCGCGATGCCGGAGGTCGACTCGGTCCACTACGTGAGCGAGGACGAGGCCCTCGCGAGGTACCGGGCTTCCCTCGCCGAGCAGGGCGAGGAAGACCTGACGAAATACCTCGACGCGAATCCCCTGCACGCCAGCATCGAGGTCAAGCTCGTCGACGCGAGCGTCTTCGGCAACGTCGTCGAGGACCTTCGCGCCGAACCCGCGGTCGACAAGGTCAAGGAGCAGCAGAAGACGGTCGACAGCCTGCTGACCATCACGAACGTCCTGAGCACGGCAGGCACGGTCGTCCTGCTCGTAATCGCGTTCATCGTCCTGTTCATCATCGTCAACACCATCCGGCTCGCCGTCGTGGCGCGGGCCGAGGAGATCGAGATCATGCGGCTCGTCGGCGCGTCCGATGCGTTCATCCGATGGCCGTTCGTGTTCGAGGGGGCGATGGTCGGCCTGCTCGGGGCGGCGCTGACACTGTGCCTGCTCTTCGTCGCCGCGGACCCGATCGGCCGGTTCATGGTCGGGTTCTTCGCCGTGCTGCCGCTGACGTTCGGAAGCCTGGCCCGTGATCTCGTCGTCCTCGTCGCGGCCGCGGGCCTGGGCCTGGGCGTGCTCGGATCATGGCTGTCGGTCCGGACCTATCTCATCAAGTGAGGCCCGCGGGCGGTGACGATTCCTTCACCGGGCATCCGGCGGATCGGCCTTCCACGTAGCATCGAGTGAGGCGGTGTAGTCTTACCGCCCCGTCGCCCAAGGAACCGGAGAACGACGCCGTCGATGCTCCCTGACGATCCCGCGCCGACCGAAGCCACGCCCGCGTGGCAGCTCGTGGGAGCGCCCGTCCCACCGTCCCCGCCGGTCGTAGCGGCCCGCCGCGGCGTACCCATCCTGGCCCTCTCGATCGCGCTCGTTGCGATCCTCGCCGGCGGGGCGCTGTTCATGTCGGGCTACCTCGCCGGAAAGCAGCTCGCCGAGCAGCCGGGGACGCCGGCCGACCGAGCCGAGGCCTTCCAGCCGTTCTGGGACACCTACCAGACGATCGAGCGCCGCTACGCCGGCGGGGACATCAACGAGCAGGCACTCGTCCGGGGCGCGATCCGGGGCATGGTCGAGGCTCTCGGCGATCCCTACTCGTCGTACCTCACGCCGGAGGAGTACCAGAGCGGGCTGCAGGACCTGTCGGGTCAGTTCGAGGGGATCGGCGCGGTCATCGGGACCAAGAACGCCGCCGACGACACGACGGAGTGCACCACGCTCGGGCCGGACTGCGTACTCGTCGTCGTCAGCCCGATCGACGGTTCGCCGGCCGACAAGGCCGGCCTGCAGGCGGGCGACGTCATCGTCGCGATCGATGGGGCGAGCCTCGATGGCCTCACGGTCGACGGGGCACGTGACAAGGTGCGCGGCAAGAAGGGGACCGAGGTGGTCCTCACGGTCAAGCGCGGCCAGGCCGACGCCTTCGACGTCGCGATCGTCCGCGACATCGTCGCCCAGCAGGAGGTGGTCCAGAAGGATCTCGCCGGCGGCACGATCGGCTACATCCGCGTGACCGGCTTCTCCGACAACGCCGCGTCGCAGTACCACGAGGAACTGCAGGCGGACATCTCGGCCGGCCGCAAGAAGCTGATCCTGGACCTGCGGGGGAATCCCGGCGGCTATGTCACTGCCGCTCGCAAGATCGCCTCGGAATTCATCAGCTCCGGGCCGATCTTCTGGGAGCAGAGCGCCGACGGCACTCAGGAGGAAACGGACGCCGAGAGCGGTGGTCTCGCCACCGACGCCGGGATCACGGTGGTCGTCCTCGTCGATCGCGGCAGCGCGTCGGCGAGCGAGATCGTCGCGGGCGCGCTCCAGGATCGGAAGCGGGCCACGCTGGTCGGCGAGACGACGTTCGGCAAGGGCACGGTCCAGCAATGGATCGAGCTGCCGAACACCGGCGCGCTGAAGCTGACGATCGCCCGCTGGCTCACGCCGGACAAGCGCTGGATCCACCAGGTCGGCCTCGTCCCGGAGGTCACGGTCACGCCACCGGCGCAGCCCGCGGCCGGTGACGACCCCGTTCTCGACAAGGCGGTCGAGATCCTGGGTGACGGGGCGGCCGTCCTGCGGCCGGCGGCCTGACTTCGCTCCCCTTGCACGTCATGCAGCCATCGAATATGGTTGCGGAGAACGAAAGGAGGTGATGTGCAGTGATCGACAGTACGCGTACTGCACCACCTCGCAGGAGATGGCCGTTTAAGCGGACACCCTGTGGGTGGTAAGCAACCGAACGCCGGTCCGACGTGGACCGGCGTTCGTGCGCTCGGCCAGAGATGGGCGGGCGCCGACCCACCTCTCGTCACACGAAGGGGCCCGGGATGGGCGACGAGCAGACCATCGCCCTCAACCGACGGGCGCGACACGAATTCACGATCGAGGACACCTTCGAGGCCGGCATCGTCCTGACCGGGACGGAGATCAAGTCGATCCGCGCGGGCAAGGTCAACCTGGCGGACGCCTACGCCCGGATCGAGCGCGACGAGGCCTGGCTCATCGGCGCCCACATCGCGCCGTTCGAGCAGGCGAACCGCTACAACCACGAGCCGAAGCGGACTCGCAAGTTGCTGCTGCACCGGGACGAGATCGACGAGCTGCTCGGCAAGACAAAGTCGAAGGGCCTCACGATCGTGCCGCTCCGCCTCTACCTGGATCCGAAGGGCCGGGCGAAGCTGGAACTGGGCCTAGCCCGTGGCAAGCAGCTCCACGACCGGCGCCGCGACATCGCCGAGCGCGACTCCCGGCGCGACGTCGCCCGCGAGATGGCCGACGCGCAGCGCGGCCGCTGAGCGATCCATGCAACCGCCGACGACGCCGCGGCGCCTGGGACGGGCCATCAGGGCGATCGACCTCCACGCCGGCGGCGAGCCCGGGCGGGTGATCCTCGGCGGTGTGGAGGGGATCCCGGCGGGCACGATGTTCGAGGCGATGACCTGGCTCCGCGAGAACCGGGACGACCTCCGGCTGCGGATGCTGCGCGAGCCGCGCGGCTACCCGGCCGCCAACTGCAACCTCGTCCTTCCGTCGACGAATCCCGAGGCGGCGGCCGGCTACGTGATCATGGAACAGGTCGAGTACCCCGGCATGTCCGGCACGAACACGATGTGCGTCGTCACCGCTCTGCTCGAGACCGGGGTCCTGCCGATGACCGAGCCGGAGACCGACCTGACCCTGGAGGCGCCGGCGGGCCTCATCCGGGTCCGGGCGACGTGCGCCGGGGGCAAGGTCACCGGCGTGACGTTCCGCAACGTGCCGGCGTTCGCGACCCATCTCGACGCGCCCGTCGAGGTGCCGGAGCTGGGCACCGTCACCCTCGACGTCGCCTACGGGGGGATGTTCTACGTCATCGCGTCGGCGGAACAGTTCGGGCTGCGGCTGACGCCTGACGAGGGCGGCGACATCGTCCGGATCACCGAGATGATCAAGGCGGCCGCGAACGAGCAGTTGCCGGTCGTCCACCCGGAACAACCCGGCTTCGCCGGCATCACGATCGGCCAGCTGAGCGGCCCCGCCCACGATCCCGCGAACTCGATGCGGAACGCCGTCACCGTCTCGACCGGGACGCTCAACTGGGACGATCCGTCGACCTGGACGGGCGCGATCGACCGGTCGCCGTGCGGAACCGGGACGTCGGCGAGGATGGCGGTGCTCCACGCGAAGGGCCGGCTCGCGATCGGCGAGGACTTCCGCCACGAGGGGATCCTGGGCACGGTCTTCACCGGGCGCCTGCTCGAGGCGACGACGATCGGCGATCGGGCGGCGGTCGTCCCGCAGATCACCGGCAGTGCCTGGATCACCGGCATCGCCGACTACGTGCTGGACCCGACCGACCCCTTCCCCGACGGGTTCATGGTCGGCGACATCTGGGCCTGAGCGGTCGATGAAGTTCGGGGTCATCATCACGACCGGCGACCCGAGAACGGCGGCCGACCTTGCCGCCGCTGCCGAAGCCGCCGGTTGGGACGGGGCCTTCTACTGGGACGGGGTCGCCATCGGCGAGACCGAGATGTACGACCCATGGGTCGTCATGGCCGCAATGGCGATGCGCACAGAGCGTGTGACGCTCGGAGCGATCGTGACCCCGCCATCGCGGCGCCGGCCGTGGAAGCTTGCCCGCGAGGCGATGACCCTCGACCGGCTGTCGAATGGACGGCTCGTCCTGCCGGTGGGGCTGGGGGCGTTGGATGACGCCGCGTTCGGGAACGTCGGCGAGCCGACGGACATCAAGGTCCGCGCCGAGCTGCTCGACGAGTCACTGGAGATCCTCGATGGGCTCTGGAGCGGCGAGCCGTTCTCGTACGCCGGCCGGCACTACCGCTTCGGTCCGATGACGTTCCGCCCGACCCCGGTACAACGGCCACGGATCCCCATCTGGGTCGTCGGCGCATGGCCACACGAGCGTTCGATGCGCCGGACGCTGCGCTACGACGGCGTGCTCGCGCAGGTCGCGGACGCGCACGGGATCGCGGCAATCGCCGAGTACGTCGAGCGGGAACGCCGGGTCGAAGGCAAGGATCGTCCGTTCGAGATCGTGGCGCAGGGGAGCACGCCGGGCGATCCGGTGCGGGCGGCGGAGATCGTTCAGCCGTTCGCCGCCGCCGGAGCCACCTGGTGGGTCGACGCGGAATGGAATACCACCGGCGGGAAGGCGCTCCGGGCCCGGATCGAGGCGGGTCCGCCAAAGCTCGGTGATGCCGAGGACTGAGGCGTGCCTCAGCGCATGCTCAGCGCAGGAAGTAGCGCCTGCTGAGCGGAACCTCTTCGACGGGCGCGACCGCAAGCGGCCGCCCGGCGAGCGTGACCCGGCCGTCGACCGGATCGATCTCGACCGGCGCCGTCGCCCGGTTCCAGGCCAGGTCCTCGCGGGTCAACCCACGCGTCCGACCGATCGCCACGACCTCGCGGCCGTCAGTCGATCGCCGCGCCAGCCCGTCGGCGGCACTCGCGGCGGCGAACGTGACGCCAAGTCGCGTGGCGGCGCCGCCCGTGCCGCCCCAGTCCGCCCGGTAGCGCGTCGGCTCAGCCCGCTCGACCGTGGCATTGCCCTCGCCGAGCGGGGCCCACGCCGCGAAGCCGGACTTGAGCACGAGCTCAGGTTTGACGCCGAACCAGGCCGGCTTCCAGAGGACGATGTCGGCCAGCCGGCCGGCCCGGAGTGACCCGACCCAGTCGGCGACTCCGTGGACGATCGACGGCTCGATCGTCACCTTGGCGAGGTAGCGCAGGACCCGGTCGGTGTCGTCGTACCGGTCGCCGGCGGCCGCCGGCAGGCCCGGGTGATCGGCGCCCGCCGGGCTCGCCCGCCAGGCCTTCATGACGTGGGCGAGCTGGAACGTCCGGCGGACGGACTCCATGATCCGGCCCATCCCCTGCGAGTCGGAATTGACGATCCCGATCGCCCCCAGCTCGTGGAGCGGCCCCTCCGCGGCCATCGTCGCGGGGTGGACCCGTGCCGCCGCCAGCTCGACGTCACCGGGCACGGCGAACGATCCGCCGTGGTTGAGGACGATCATCGGCACGTGCTCGAGCGGCGCCCCGACGCCGTACGGCATGGTCGGCGTCGTCGACGAGCAGATGATGTTCGGCTCGCGGACGAGACCGAGCAGGTCCGGCACGTGGCCGCCGCCGGTCCCCTCGACGTGGTAGGCATGGACAGTCCGACCGGCGATCGCGGCGACCGTGTCCTCGAGCTCCGCCGATTCGTGGAGGCCGTCGGTGTGGAGCGAGACGGCCACGCCGCTCACCTCCGCGTATCGCAGGGTCGCGTCGATCAGCTCCGGATACGCCCCGAAGTCCTCGTGGATCTTGAACCCGATCGCCCCAGCCTCGATCAGGGGCGCCAGCGCGGCCTCGTCCTCCGACCGCGCGCACGCCTGGAGCCCGACGTTGACGGGCCACGCCGCGATCGCGGCCAGCGTCCGCTCCATCGCCCACGGTGGCTCCTCGAAGCCTGCGGTGATCAGTGTCGTCACGCCGGCCGACAGGGCCGCCGGCACGAGCAGCGGGCTGATCGCATGGACGTGACTGTCGACGGCGCCCGGCGTCGCGATGAGGCCGTAGGCGGCGATCGGGGCCGTGTGCGGCCCGATGTCGAGCTCGATCCCATCGCTGATCCCGCGATTGCCCGCCCGGCCGACCCCGACGATGCGGCCGTCCTTGATCCCGATGTCGGCCTTGACCACGCCGATCGTCGGGTCGACGACGACCGCGCCGACGACGACCACGTCGAGCTCCGATGGGCCGGCCCGGCCCGCCTGGGTCATCCGCTGGCGGAAGTTCTTCGCGTAGCCCCACTGCGGCTCGTCGCCGGCCGCCTGGCGGTCCTCACCGACGCGGATCCACAGGTCCGTGTCGCCGAGGCGGATCCGGTCATCCGTCGACGGTCCGTAGCGGGAGAGCGACTCCTCGCGACCCAGGCGCGTCACGAAGGCTGCTCGCCGGCGAGGCGGACGAGGACGACCTCCCGCGTCTCACCCGGGGCCCACCGCTCCGAGCCACCGGCAGGCCGGTCGAGCCGGAACCCGACCGCGGCCGCACGGTCGAACGACAGGCGCGGGTTCACCCGATCGAAGGGGTAGTGCGACGAGACGCGGACGACGCGTCGCGAGTCGTTCCGGACGACGAGCGTCAGGTGCTCCCGGTCGGCGGTCGGGTCGGTCGGCTCCCTGCTGGAGCGGATGGCCCCCGGTCCGTTGCCGGACGAGGCTGTGCCGCCGCCCAGCGGGTCGACAAGCACGACGAGCCGGGTCCCGTCGCTCATGAGGACCTCCAGCCGGACCTCGTCGACGAGCTCGCGGACGCCGTCGATCGTGTCGGCCGGCGCCACGGCCGCGCGTCCCGCACTTTCAACCTCGCCGTAGGTCGCGCCGGCCCGTGCGGCGTCGAGCATCGCGTCACAGATGATCGCGATCGCCTCCGGCGCGTTGAGCCTGAGGCCGGCCGCTCGATGCCGGCGAGCCAGCTCGGCCGCGCTGAAGATGAGGAGTCGATCCTCCTCCCACGGTGTCAGGCGCATCGCGCCCATGGTAGTCGCGGCCGGCCGCCACGGAGGCGAGAATCCCGCTTCGCCGGTCTGCGATCATCCCGAAGGATCGGGAAGGAGCCGTACGCGATGTCCCTGCTGTCGCAGCTGCCGTTCAGTCGCCGCACGTGGATCGTCGTCGTCGTCGCGATCGTCGCGACGATGGTCACGGGACTGTTGCAGGTCACGCTCGGCGCCGGCGTGGCGGTCTTTGCCGTCTCGGCGGTCGCCCTCGGGGGCCTCGCGGGCACGGTCGGCGAAGGCACCGATCAGCTGGGACAGCGCCTCGGTCCGGGTGCCACGGGCGTCCTCCAATCCGCCCTCGGCAACCTGCCGGAGCTGTTCATCGGTTTCTTCGCGCTGCGGGAGGGACTGGTGGACGTCGTGAAGGCGGCACTGGTCGGCTCGATCCTCGCGAACTCGCTTCTGGTGCTCGGCATCGCCTTCCTGCTTGGCGGGCTGCGCCACGGAACCCAGAGATTCGGGTCCGGGCCGACGCGGATGATCTCGGTGCTCCTGATCCTTGCCGTGTCGGCGATGTCCATCCCGGCGCTCGCCACCGCGCCCGGGGCTCCGGATGCGGGCCACGCGGTGGACCTCTCCGTTGTCGTCGCCATCGTCCTGCTCGTGGTCTTCGTCGCGTCGATTCCGTTCTCTGTCCGCGGCGGCCCGGGGGCCTCCATCCGGGCAGTCGCGGCCGAGCCTGCGGAGGTCCCGTGGTCGCTCCCGCTGACAGTCGTCGTCGTCGCGGGGGCGGCGGTCGGTGCCGCGTTCGTCTCGGACTGGTTCGTCGCGTCACTCCGCCCGGCAATGGCTTCGCTCGGCATGTCGGAAGCGTTCGCCGGCCTCGTGGTCGTGGCGATCGCCGGCAATGCGGTCGAGAACGTCGTCGGCGTCCAGCTGGCACTGCGCAACAACGTCGACCTCGCGATCAGCCTCGTCCTCAACAGCAGCCTCCAGGTCGCGCTGGCCCTGACGCCGGCGCTCGTGCTGCTCTCGGTCGTGCTCGGCGGGACGGCGCTGACACTCGTGCTCTCGCCTCTGCTGATCGCCTCTCTCGCGCTGGCCGCGATCCTCGGTGCGCTGATCGTCATCGACGGGGAGTCGACCTGGCTCGAGGGTGCGGCCCTCATCGGGCTCTACGTGATCATCGCGGCTTCCGTCTGGTGGGGCCCGACGATCGCCTCCTGAGCGGCCTCGGCCGCCGGCCCGGTTCAGAAGCTTGATCTCGGGCGGGCAGGACTCACAGTCAACAGGAAGCCCGTCCAGGGAGCCACCTTCTCCGAACAAGCCCGCCTCGGGGTCAACCCGGGACCCTCAGTCGCGGTTGACGGTCGCACACGGCCCTTCGCGCCTGCTGGATCGGCGTACGGCCCGTTCCTGATGACTCAGGGTCCCGCGAGTCGTGGCCACGCCCGCGGGGCTGCGGTAGAATTGACCGGAACGTCGAACGGACGTTCGGTCCTGTGGGGATGTGTGGATTCGACAGGGCCCGGCTATCGGAGAACGCGAGCCGAGGATGCTGCTCAGGCCTCGTTAATCAGGCAGCAAAACGAAGTACCTGGCAACCGCCAGTCGACTCTCGCCCTCGCTGCGTAAGCAGTAGTGTGAGCGTGGAAGCCACCTCGGTCCCGCGGGTGGTGGAAGCGTCATTCAGCGGGGCTGCAAACCGGGTGAGTGTTGCGTAGCCCGGTGCCAAGCCCGATCTAGGGACACGTGACTGGACCGTCCGGCAGGGTGCCGATGTTCGTCCGGGCGGTCGACGATAAACCATCGGACACGCTCGTAGTGGGTTCCGGTTAGGGGTTCTGGACGGGGAGTTCGACTCTCCCCCATCTCCACCACTCGCCTTCTTGCGTAACGTCATCGGGGGGGCGCCGCCGGCCTCGACCGTGACGTTGCCATACGATGGACCGAGTCGGGACAGATCATCATCACTCGGTGTACACGCTATGGGGACACGTCGACCATGACCACATTCCGTGATGCCTGGGGCGGCAGCGGCTTCGGCGGTGGTTTCGGGCACTCCGGCCACTCGCCCGCGCCGTTCGACGCGCGTTCGGGCGGCGATCTTGCCGGCCCCCAGGGCTCGCATCCCCTTGCCGACATCTCGATCGAAAGCCTCCTGAAGCCCTACACGGACAGCCTGTCGGGCTCGATCGAGATCGCGACGCCCGTCCGGATCGGCGAGGGGATCAGCGGGACCATCCGGATCACCGCCCAGCGGGCCATCGACGCGCGGAAGGCCGAGTTCAGGCTGGTCGGGCTGAACCTGGTCGAGGAACGGAAGCACACCGAACAGCGCGACAGCAAGGGCAACGTCATCTCCACCGAAGACTGGGTCGAGGCGAACGGCAGGCTGTTCGACGAGCTCTCGTTCATGGACGTCGTCCTGCCGGCCAGGATGGCCGCTGGCGAGAGCTACGAGACGACGTTCAGCATCCCGGCTCCCCGGCTCGGGCCGCCGCAGGCCCACGTCGGCTGCGGGATCATCGCCTGGGCGGTCGAGGCGCGCTGGGACATCCCTCACGGGGGCGACGAGCGAGTCGCGGCGCTCGTCCCGCTGGCTCAGCATCCGGACCTCCTGCGGGCCGGCGTCATCGACGTCGGTGCCGGGGCCATGAACGACGTCTGGTCGACGCCGGAGGGCGCATCGATCTCGGTTCAGCCGCTTCCGCCGCTGGTCCCGGGAACGCCCGTGGTGGTCACCGTCACCTGGCCCGGGGCTCCCGCCGGCGGGCGCTCGGCCCGGATCGAGGTCCGCGTCGAGGTTGACGCTCCCAACGGCGGGAACCAGGTCATCGCGACGACCCAGACCACCGCCGATGCGCTTCGCGGCGGTGTCGAGCTCTCACTCCTCCTGCCCGCCGACATGCCGCCGACGCTCGACGCGGATCGGATCAAGGTCCGCTACCTCATCAAGGCGATCGTCGACATCCGCTTCCGGCCGGACTCCTCCACGAAGAGGCTCGTCGTCGTCACCTGAGGCCGCCTTTCAACGCTGGCGGCGGCGAACGACCTCCTCGACCCATTCGCGAAGTCGCGGCAGGTGCTCGCCGTAGTGCGGCGCACCCGACTTGGTGATCCACCACGTGGCCTCGTCGGTCTCGGCCGGCAGCGACAGCCAGTTGTCGAGCATCGTCGTCCGTGCCGCGTTGGCCTGGCTCCAGACCACGCCCCAGGGCTGGTCGCGCATGGCGTCGAGCAGCCGCGCGTTCAGGCCGTCGACGTCGACGTCCTCGTGGCCCGCGTACGTACCCGCGAGCATCTGTTGGAACTGCCGGTCGGCCTCTGCCAGCCAGGTGCCGAGGTGTGCCGCCAGGTCGCGGATCGCCCAGTCCGGATCGCGGTAATAGCCGGGCTCGAGGCACTCGTCGGGCGACAGCTGCCGGATCAGCCCCGCGAACTCATACCAGCCTTCCCGCTCGGCCTCGATCTCGGCGACGTAGGGAGAAACCGACGACGTCGTCCCGCCGGTCATCGATGTCTCGTGCATCGGCGTCAAACCTCCAGAAGAGAGACAAGGTTACACGCCGTGCGCGGATCTGCCGCTTGACTGCCGCGGCGCGCCGCACCTCTCCGGTGATCGCGCGCTGACAGGCGTCCGCCGGTCCGGTCGACGATCCGGACGGTCAGCGATCGAGCTCCACCGGCACGACGTCGACGTGGACGATCGCGCCGTCGCGCTCCAGCCCGACCGGCACCCGCCGCCCGACCATCTCGCCGACCATGACCCGCTGGAGATCGCCGACGCCCTCGATCGGACGGCCGTCGAGCTCGACGATCACGTCCCCGGCGCGGACCCCGGCCGCCGACGCGGGGCTGCCTTCCAGCAGCTGGACGACCTCGAGGCCGCGCCGCCGTCCGAGTCGATCGGCGAGGATCGGCCGGAGCGGGCGCGTCCCGCCGACGACGCCCAGGAACGCCCGACGGACCCTCCCGTCCCGCATCAGGGCCCCGACGATCGCGCGTGTGGCGATGTTGATCGGCACGGCCAGCCCGAGCCCGATCCCGGCAACGGCGGTGTTGATCCCGACGACTCGGCCGCGCCCGTCGGCCAGCGCACCGCCCGAGTTCCCCGGGTTGAGCGACGCGTCGGTCTGGATGACGTTCTCCACGAGCCGGCTGGCCCGGCCGTCACGTGCCGCCAGCGATCGGCCGAGCGCACTCACGACGCCGGCGGTGACGCTGCCGGCGAACCCGAGCGGGTTGCCGATTGCGACGACGAGCTGGCCGACCTTGAGCCGATCCGCATCGCCGAGCGGAGCAGCGGTGAGCCCTCCGCCCGATGCTCGGACCACCGCGAGGTCCGAGAGCGGATCCCGCCCGACGACGTCGAACCCCAGCTCCGCCCCGTCGACGAACGTCGCCGTACCTGCCGATGCGGAGGCGACGACATGCGCCGACGTCAGCAGGAAGCCATCCGGGGTGAAGACGACGGCCGATCCGGAACCGCCGCCCCGCCCACCGTTCGACCGCACCCGAAGGCTCGCCACGGACGGGATCAGCCGTTCCGCGGCCGTGCTGACTGCCAGCGAGTAGGCGTCGAGGACGTCCTCGTCGTCAGGCTCGGCGTCGACAGCGGCAGCGCCTATTGACTCGCGCTCGGCCACCATCGCTGACTACGCCTCTCCGGACGCGTTGGCCTCGCCGCCGACCGAAACGGTCCGCTCGTCGGTCCCGCGAACCACCTTGACCTCGAATGGCATCGGGCTCGTGGCGATGATCTCCTGGAGCTGATCGGCCTCCGTCACCGCCTGGCCCGCGATCTCGACGATCAGGTCGCCGTCGCGGATTCCGGCGCGCGCGGCCGGGCTGTCGTCCTCGACGCCGCGGACGAGGACGCCATCACGTTCCGGCAGCCCGACCGACTGGCGGAGATGGCGGGAGACGCGGGCCGGTGCCACGGCGATCCCGAGGCGAGGTTGCGACACGGATTCGCCTCGGCCGAGCGCCTCGACCCTCGCGCGCAGGGCGGCGTCCGCCGGCAGCGCGAGGTAGAAGCCTTCCCCGATCCGGTTGGTGTTGATCCCGAGCAGTCGTCCATCGGCGTCGAGGAGGGGGCCGCCGGAGGATCCGGGGGCGAGCGGCGCGGTGTGCTCGAGGCTCCCACCGATCTTCCGGCCGCCGGGGCCGTAGAACGAGCGCTCGATCGCGCTGATCGAGCCAAACGTCACGCGAGCGCCCCCGCCGGGTGTCGCGGCGCCGGCGAAGACGATCGCGCCGGCGGTGGCGCCGTCCCCGTCGGCCCAGGCCAGGGCCGGTGCGCCGGCGGTGTCGACCGCGACGACCGCGAGATCGCCGTCGACGTCGATCCCGGCGAGACGACCGGTCGTCGAGCGCCCGTCCGGCGAACGTGACCGTGACCTCGTCGCCTCGAACGTTGTGGGCGTTGGTCAGGACCTGGCCATCGGCGACGACGACGCCGGAGCCGCGAAGCCGGCGGCCGATGCCGACGATCGACGGCGCGACGGACGCGGCGACGCCGGTGAGGGACTGGGAGAGCTCGTCGAGTGCTGACATATCCGGGAGGCTCCTCGCCGCGAACGCGGCACTTCTGCGTGTGTTGTCAGTTGCGACTTGCAACATACTACGGTCGCACGCGCGGTGCAACCCCGGATTCGCCTACCATGAGCATCGTGACCGAGACCAGCCCCACCTATTCGCCGGCGACCAAGAACCCCCTGGAGTCGGCCCTCGATCGCGTCGGCGACCGCTGGAGCCTCCTCCTCGTCGATGCCCTGCTCGTCGGAGGGCGTCGATTCGGGGAACTCCGCGAGGAGTTGCCGGGGCTCGCCCCGAACATCCTGACCGAGCGCCTCCGCCGCCTGGAGCGCGAGGGCATCGTCGTCGCGACGCCCTATTCGACCCGGCCGCCCCGCATGGAGTACTCGCTGACCGGCGACGGACGGGATCTCGCGTCCGCCCTGCGACTCCTGGCCGACTGGGGGGCGCGACGCGACGAGCACGGTGAGCCGCTTCGCCACGATCGCTGCGGGACGCGCGCTCGAGGCACGCTGGTACTGCCCGACGTGCGCGTCGGCGGTCAGCGATCGCGAGACGGATGGACTGGAGACGCGACTGCTCTAGGGCGTGGACGCGATCGCCACGCCGCGCGGATCGGTCAGCCTGCCTTGCCGATCAGCGTGACGCCGGTGACCCGCGAATAGTGCGAGTAGTACGTCGTCTGGTGAATGATCTTGCCGTTCTCGTAGACCGTGACGGTCCGCCAGACGTCCTTGCCGTCGACCGGGTACTCGATCCGCTTGTGGACGCCGGGTGCCAGGGTCGTCGTGTACTGGACCGTGTCGGACGCCAGCCGGACGTTCTTGATCGTCGGGTTGCCGATGACGACCTTGCGGCCGCTCGGCACGCTGTAGAGCTCGAACCGCACGTAGCCCCTGCTGCCGCTCCGGATCTTGTAGCCCCGGATAAGGACCGGATAGTCCGTGTCGTTGGTCCAGGACATCGTCTGCACTGAGCCCGACCCGCTCTTGAAGACGGTGGCGTCGAGGCCCGTGGGATAGCGGTCGATGAAGTAGTAGTGGTTCCGCCGCGCGCCCATCTCGAAGCCCCCCGGAGCGCCGCGTTGAACAGCGTCGTCGAGCACGAGCAGATGCCGCCGGCGAGCGCTCCCTGTGGCTCCGTCTTGCCGTTGATGATGGCCCCGCCGTCGCCGTAGCCATGCGCTCGGGTCACGGGCCCCACCGCGTTCCAGAAATCGAACTTCTCACCCGGGGCGACGACCGTTCCGTCGATGTCGAGCGCAGGGATCCAGATGTTCGCGCCGAAGTGATTGCGCTCGCTGATCGGGAAGTAGGTCGTCCAGCTTGAGATCTTCCGCATCTTCGGGATGACGGCGGTCGCCTCTTCAGTCGTCAGGGACGCGGTCGTGACGGTCAGCGCAGGAGCGACGGAGGCGGTGGCGGTGGCCCCATCCTCGGCCCTGGCCATGAGGAGCTCGGTGACGCGGGTGGACGTCACCGCGACGTCGAGCGCCCGGCCGTTCCGGGCGGGGATGACGCCGGTGATCTTGCTGCCCGAGACCTTGAATGAAGCGTTCGCCGGCGTCTGACCGATCTTCTTGGCGATCGCCGTGAGGGCCGTACCGACAGGCTCAGGCTGGACGACCGGCCCGAAGCTGCCGTCGGACCTCTTCTCGAACGCGAGCCACGTCCTGACGGTGGCCGCGGGAATCGTCCACGTGTCCTTGCCCTCGACGATCGCGACGTCGAGCGCCATGCGATCGGCCGCCGCGAGCGCCGCCGTCGCCTCGGCAGTGGTGACGTCCGGCTCGCTCGGTCCGAGCTGGAGTTCGATCTTGACCTCCAAGGGAGCGTCCGCTCGGGCGAGCACGGCCGTCAGCAGGTCCGTCGGTCCGATACGATCGGCGCTCCGCCCGGGCGTGCCGTCGACGACCGCGAAGCCGTCCTTTGTCGCGGTGATGATCGCGTCCTTCGGATCGACGCTGAGCCGCGCGGTGTACGTCTGGACGTAGCGAGCGAGCCGGGCCTCGTCGAACAGGACCCTCGGCTGGATGTCGACGCCCCGAATCGCGGTTCGCGCATCGAGGATGATCCGCTCGACCGTCTTGTCGGAGCGCCCGACCGCCATCGCCTCCGCCACCATCCCCTCGACGTCGGGCCGCCGCAGGATGTCCGCGTAGTCGATCGGCATCTCCAGGCCGCCGCCCGTCAGGATCGCGCGTCCCTGGCCGAACGAGGCGAATGCCTCCTCCAGGCGCGTGGTCGCCTCCTGGGGCGTCATGCCCGCAATGTCGATTCCGCCGACTGTGACACCGGGCAGGACCCGATCGATGTAGTGACGATCGAATGCGTACAGCGCGCTTGCTCCGAGCCCGAGCGCCACGACGAGGCTGATCAGGAAGGCGGCGAAGAACCTGAGGCGTGGCTGAGGCTGAGGGCGCGACAACTCGAGCGGCGCGGCGGCGACGTCGTGGGCGGCGGTCATCGGGGTATCGGTCATGGGTGGAGCGACATCCTACCAGTGCACGTCCATGCGGCCGTTCGGCCTCACGGAGACGAGCGGTTCAGTGACGTCTGTGACGAACGAGGGCGGCGCCGTGTCGGATCGCTTCAGCCGCCGCGCGGGATGATGACGATCCGCCGGTTGGGCTCCTCGCCGATCGATTGCGTCGCGACGTCCGGATGGTCTCGGAGGGCGAGGTGGATCCAGCGCCGCTCGAGGGCAGGCATCGGTTCGAGCTGGAGCATCTTGCCGGTTTCCTGCACGCGAGCGGCCGCGCGGTTCGCGATGTCCCGGAGCTGGCGCTCGCGCCGGCCACGGTAGTCCTCGACGTCCACCAGGACCCTCGTCCACTCGCCCATGCGGCGCGACAGCATCAGGTTGACGAGGTGTTGGAGGGCCGACAGGCGCTCGCCCTTGCGGCCGATGAGCGCACCCAGGGCCTCGTGGGAGTCCGCGTTGCCGACCACGTTGAGCCGGCTCGTATCGCCTGCGTCGACCTCGATCCGGACGTCGAAGCCGAGATGGCGCATCAACTCCTCGAGGATCTCTCGGCCCGCGGCGAGGGCCTCCGGAGACGCCTCGGCGGCCTCGAGGTCGGCCCGCTCGGCTGCGATCGATCCTCGGGCGGCCGCGACCTCGGCGGCTTCATCGGCGTTGAGGTCGGACGATGCCCGGCCGCGATCGTCGCGGCGCGGACCTCGATCCGGGCGTGGCGTACGCCCTCGATCCGGTCGATCGTCCCGGCGCGGACCGCGGTCCGCGTATCCGCCGCCGGGGGCCGCCGCCACGGGGCCGGGCGCGCTCGCGCCGGGCTCAGGGCGAGGGGCCTCCACGCGCGGCCGGTCGTCGCGTGGCCGGTCGTCGCGTGGCCGGTCGTCGCGCCGTGGGCCACGATCCTCGCGGCGCGGGCCACGATCGTCTCGCGGGCGATCGTCGCGCCGTGGCCCACGATCCTCGCGCGGCTGGCTCGGTGGGAGCGGGCTGGAGGCCGCGGCCTCCCGCTTCGGGGTCGCGCCGCCGAGGGCCGATCGCGGCGCGGCCACGATCCTCGCCGGCTCGGCACCCATGCCGAGGACGCCGCGGCTGCCCGGAGTGAGGATCTCGAAGTCGAGCTCGGCAAGGTCGACAGCGAACTCCTCCCGCGCAAGGCGAAGTGCCTCCTCGACGGACTTTCCTGTGAACTCCTTGTACGCACTCATCAGCGTCGTCTCCCTCGGCGGCTCTGTCGGCCGCGTTCACGATGGCGAATGGTCTTGTCGGCGACTGCCGCCCGCTTGTCGGCTTTCCCGCCGAGCGCCGATGTGGGCGGTCTCGTTGCGGGATCGACCGGCGGAGGCAGGACGACCGGGAACCGTGGTGCGTGGCCCTTGGCGAAGCCCGGGGTCCACCCGAATAGGGGAAACATGCCTCCCCAGCCGATAATCAGGTACTGCTGGACGATCGAGAAGACCGTCGAGACGATCCAGTAGAGGAACAGGCCCGCCGGCAGGATGCTTCCGTAGGTCAGCGAGATGAACGGGAAGAGGAATGCCATCTGTCGCTGGATCCGGGCGTTCGGGTCGTCGGCCATCGCCTGCGTCGCGACCGGCAGCGCCATCCGCGACGTGACGAGCTGGGCGAGCGCCGAGATGACGGCGAGGAGGCTCAGCCCGGAGAACAGCGACCCGGCGGAGCCGATGATGACCTCCGGAATGCCCCAGTTGAGGCCGAACGCGACCGGATCCAGGCACGGCCTGATGTGTCCGGTGACCTGGTCGATGACCGGCGCGGCGGCGCACTGAAGGTCGATGATCCGGAACCCGAAGACGTCGAGCATCGCCTGCGGGTTGTAGTTCTGGAGGCCCTGGCTGAACACCGAGTACATCGGGATCAGCAGGAAGATCTGCAGGATCGCCGGCAGGCAGCCGGACAGGGGATTGATCCCGCGCTCGGCGTACAGCTGCCGCTGGGCCTCCTGCGCCTTGAGCCGATCGCCCTTGTAGCGCTTCTGGATCTCCTTGAGCTCGGGAGCGAGCAGCTGCGTCCGCTTCGTGGACACCGTCTGGCGGCGGAAGATGGGGATCAGGATGACCCGGAGGAGGAGTGTCATCAGGACGATGGCGATGGCGATGTTGCCGGTTGCCTTGTCCAGCAGGACGAGGGCGATGAAGAAGGCCTGGAACAGCGGCGTGAAGAGCCACGCGAGGAGGCCGAACGGGTCGCTTGGCGAGGCCGGCCGAAGCGGGATGGCTGCTGCTGGCGTGGGTGTCACCGGCGCGCTGCCGCTCGCGCCCGGAGAGCCCCCCGGACCGGCCACACAGGCCGCGGCGACCAGCAGGGCGATCGCGATGAGAAGGAGCGGCCCGATCCAGGCTCGCGCGGTGCGCGGGAGTGTCACTGCTTCCTCAGCTAGCGAACCGGGTCATAGCCGCCGGGATGACCTGGGTGGCACCGACCGATCCGGCGGATGCCCATCCAGCTCCCCTTCAGCAGCCCGTACCGTTCGATCGCCTCTTCCGTATAACGCGAGCAGGTCGGCTCGTACCGGCAGCTGGCCGGCAGCCACCCAAAGAGGATCCGGTAGAGCCGAATGAACCCGATCCCGATCCGTTTCACGTGGCCGTTGGCCCTCCGAGAACTCCCCCGCGGCGGAGGAGCCGGCTCAGCGCCCCGACCAACGCTTCGTGGTCGGTTTTGACGATCGCTGGCCGAGCGATGATGAGGACGTCCCAGCCCGGCTGGAACGAGGGCGCCATCGCCCTGAGCTCCTCGCGGAGGCGGCGCCGGACTCGGTTTCGGACCACGGCGCCGCCAAGCTTCCGCCCAGTCGACAGCCCGAACCGGGTCGTCTCGAGGTCTGTCCGCAGGAACCTGGCGGAGAAGAGCGGGTGGGACCGAGTGGTCCCCGCGCCCTGGAGCGCTGCGAAATCCTGCGGGCGAGAGAGCATCACGAGTCGCGGCGGATTGTGGCCGCGGCCGTCCGTCAGGCCGTCAGCCGCTTCCGACCGCGAGCCCGGCGGGCGGCGATCACGCGACGGCCGCCGGAGGTTCGCATCCGGGCGCGAAATCCGTGCTCCTTCGCGCGATGGCGCTTCTTGGGCTGGTAGGTCTGCTTCGTCATCGGGCCTGTGCGAGATCCTCTCCGTTCGGCCTCGGGTGGACAATTCGACCCCTAGAGGCACGCAAACGCGCCTGGCGCCCGTGAGCGCGTCGGCGCGTTCGTCGTCCGGCGGATGATAAGACGCACGGATCGTGAGTGTCAAACGTCGGACGGGCGTTCCGCGCTCATGGAAGGCGGGTCGTGAGACGGGTGTCGGGCCCGCGAGGCGGTTCGCGGAGACACGAACCTCGATACTCCCTGGGAGTATCGCAGAATCGTCTTGCGGCAGCCGTTCGGGCGGTGCTATCCTCTCCGAGCCCTCGGCGCCGGGACGCATGCGGGTAGGCCCTCGGAACGCAGTCCCGGGGGACCGGGAGCGACCGTCCCGCGATGCCAGAAACCGGCATTTTGAGAGGTTCCGCGCCCCCAGGTCCCCTTCGCCGTTTCTCGGTCCGCGCTACCCGTCAATCATCCGTCCAATCAGGGATCCACCCCACCATATGGATGCCAAGCAGGTCTGGCGCGCTGCCCTCGGAGAGCTTCAGGTTTCGCTATCGCCCGCCAATTTCGAGACGTGGCTTCGCGACACGCAGCTCGTCGATGTCGACGACCAGCAATTCCGCATCGCCGTCCCCAATGGGTTCGCCAAGGACTGGCTCGAGACCCGGTATCGCTCCCTGATCAGCCAGACGCTTGCCAGGATCGTGGGCTACAGCGTCCAGGTGGAGTTCGCCGTCCAGGGCACGGACGGGATCCCGGCAGCGCCCGGCGAAGCGAACGGCACCGCAGCGGCCGGCCCGCAAGCCGCGGCGGCGGTCCGCGTCGAGCCGACGCGCGTCGGTGGCGAAGGCGGGACGACGAATATCAACTCGCGGTACACGTTCACGAACTTCATCGTCGGCTCCGCCAACCGTCTGGCCCACGCCGCGAGCCTGTCGGTCGCCGAGCGCCCGGGCCACGCGTACAACCCGCTGTTCCTGTACGGCGGGGTCGGCCTGGGCAAGACGCACCTGATGCATGCAATCGGCAACCAGGTCATCGCCAAGTTCCCGCGCAAGCGCGTCGTCTATGCGACGAGCGAGAAGTTCACCAACGAGTTCATCACGTCGATCCAGCAGGGCAAGATCGACGAGTTCCGAGCCCGCTACCGGCGGATCGACCTCCTGCTCATCGATGACATCCAGTTCATCGCCGACAAGGAGCGGACCCAGGAGGAGTTCTTCCACACGTTCAATGCGATCCACGAGGACGGCAAGCAGATCGTGCTCTCGTCCGACCGGCCGCCCAAGGCGATCCTCACCCTCGAAGAGCGGCTTCGCAGCCGGTTCGAATGGGGCCTCATCGCCGACCTGACCGCTCCCGACCTCGAGACGCGGATCGCGATCCTCCGGGCGAAGTCGGAGGAGGGCGCCGTCCCGATCACGTCGGATGTCATCGAGTTCATCGCGCGCAAGGTCGTCAGCAACATCCGGGAGCTCGAGGGCGCCCTCAACCGGATCGTCGCCTACGCCTCGATGGGCGCCATGCCGATCTCCATCGAGCTCGCCCAGGCGGTCCTGTCGAACGTCCTCTACAACCCGAAGAAGCGGCAGGTCACGCCGGAGCGGATCGCCATTGCCGTCGCCGACTACTACGGCGTGCAGATGGAAGCGCTGAAAGGCCAGAAGCGGGACAAGGCGATCGTCACGCCCCGCCAGGTGGCGATGTTCCTGATGCGCCAGGAGACCGACGTCTCACTGCTGCGGATCGGGGCCGAGCTCGGCGGTCGCGACCACTCGACGGTCCTCCATGCCTGCGACAAGATCACCCGGGAGTCCGCCGTCAACGACGAGCTGCGCCGTGAGATCGCCGCGGTCCGCGAGCTGATCTACGCCGACTGAGCGGGCCCCGGAAGCGGCTCCTCAAGGCCTCGCTTCGGCCCTCGCGTGTGGATAACCGGGCCGTTTCCGTGGAGAACCGAGCCCTGTTGTGGACATCTCCGACCTGCGGCGGGGAGTTCCGCCGCCTCCGGGTGGACGGCGACGCCCGTCTCGGTCGGCCGGTCAGAGCCGTCGGGAGAACCGTCCACCGGCAGTCCACGAACCACCCCGCGGCATCGGCCGGACCGTCCACCACGCCGAGCCGCTCGTCCACCGACCCACTGAGCACGCCCGCTCGGGGAATTCCACGCGCTCCACACCATGATGACGGTGATGACGGGGTGAGAAGATAGAGGGAACATACCCACGAAGTCCCCCGGGCCAGCGGCGTCGCAGAGATCCGCCCTGGACCACGGACAGCGAGCAGCGGCTTTGAACGCCGAAGGTGCCGCCATCTGGAGTTGGAGTAGACCCACGTGAAACTCTCGGTCATGCAGGAGAACCTCGCGCGCGGCCTGTCGGTCGTCAGCAGGGCCGTCTCGAATCGCTCGTTGCCCGTGCTCACGAACGTCCTGCTCAAGACCGAGGACGCGGGGCTGAAGCTGACCGCGACCAACCTCGAGATCGGGATCACCTACTGGGTGCCCGGCAAGATCGAGGTCGATGGCGCGACGTCCGTTCCCGCCCGGCTCCTGACGGACCTGGTCAACTCGCTGCCAGGCGGCGAGCCGATCGTCCTCGAGCTGGGCGAAGGCGAGACCCTCCATATCCGGAGCGGGCGGTTCGAGTCGAACATCAAGGGCATCTCGGCGGACGACTTTCCAACCGTCCAGACGGCCGGCGAACGACCCATCACCCGAATCCCCAGAAGGTCCTCCGCCAGGCCCTCGAGGAGACAGCCTTCGCGGCGGCCAGCGACGAGGCACGGCCGATCCTGACCGGCGTCCTCGCCCGGTTCGAAGGCGACCAGCTGACGCTCGCCGCGGCCGACAACTACCGGATCGCCGTCAAGACGATCTCGATCCTCGATCCGGTCGACGAGACGAGCGTCGTGATCCCCGCCCGGGCGCTCCACGAGCTGAGCCGCGTCCTGGCCGACGTCGACGATCCCGTCTCGATCGTCCTCGCCCATGCGCGGAACCAGATCCTGTTCCACCTCGACGGCGTGGACCTCGTGAGCCGGTTGATCGACGGCCAGTACCCGAACTACCAGTCGGTTCTGCCGGCGACCCACACGACGCGGGCCGTCCTGGACCGCGAGGAGCTCCTCCGTGCCGTGCGGCCGGCCGCGCTCATCGCCCACGAGTCGGCGAACATCGTCAAGCTCGGCATCGGCCTCGACGGCGATCCGGGAATCACGGTCAGCGCGAACGCCGAGGTCGGCGATCACATCGGTCGGATCGAGGCGGCCGTCGAGGGAGACGGAACCACGATCGCCTTCAACGCCCGCTTCCTGGCGGACGTCCTGACGAACGTCGATGTCGAGCAGTTCGCCCTCGAATTGAACGGTCCGCTCTCGCCCGGGGTCTTCAAACCGATCGGCGACGACCGCTATGTCCACGTCGTCATGCCGCTCCGCACGACCTCCTGACAAGAGCCTCGCAGGGCGCCTTGCTCGATTCGATCAGCATCCGCGAGTCCTCGGGCCGACGGCTCGCAGGGCGTCGCCTCGGACCTCGGAGAGCTCGTGCCTAGCCCCGAGGGGAGCCGGCTCGATTCGATCAGCATCCGCGACCTCCGGGGATATGCCGCGCTTGACGCGTCATTCGGGCCAGGCCCGCACCTGATCGCCGGGCCGAATGCGGCCGGCAAGACGAGCCTCCTCGAGGCGATCGTCCTCCTCGCCTGGGGCCGCTCGCACCGGACGAGCGCCGACGGTGAGATCGTGCGATGGGGCGCCGATCTGGCCCGGATCGAGGGACGTGCCGGCGCCGACACCATCGAGGTCGCGCTCGTCCGGAGCGGCGCGGACTCTGGCGGAGGAGCGCGGAAGCGGATCAGGGTGAACGGCGTCGCCAGGCGGGCGTCGGGACTCGTCGGACAGCTCCGGATGGTCCTGTTCGCGCCGGAGGAGATGCTCCTGATCGTCGGCTCGCCGAGCCTGCGACGGGCGGCCCTCGACCAGCTTGCCGGTCAGCGAGGGGCGGCCTACCAGCGCGATCTCGCGACGTACGGCCGCACGCTCCAGCAGCGGAACAGCCTGCTCCGGGCGATCCGCGAGGAACAGGCCGACCGGAACGAGCTGCGCTTCTGGGACGGCACCCTCCTCGATGCCGGGGGTGCGATCGTGGAGGCCCGGCTGCGCCTTCTCGACGACCTGGCCGGCCCGATCGCCCGGGCCCACGCCGAGATCGCGCCGGAGGAGGCAGCCACGAGCCGGCTCGCGGTCCGTTACGCCACGAACGCCCCGGCACTCCCCGGCGAGTCGCCCCGGGACGCCCTCGCGCGGCGCCTCGTCGAGACGGCCGACAAGGAGGTCTGGAACGGCTCCACGCTCGTCGGGCCGCACCGGGACGACCTCGTCTTCGAACTGGACGGGCGGGACCTCTCAGGGTTTGCGTCGCGAGGCCAGCAACGAACGGCGATCCTCGCCTTCAAGCTCGCCGAGCTCGACCTCCTGACGGAGCAGGACGGCCGTCCGCCGCTCCTCCTCCTCGACGATGTGTTCTCGGAGCTCGATCCGGAACGCCGGTCGCACCTGGTCCGGCGAATCGCGGAGCTGCCCCAAGCCTTCGTCACGACGACGACCCTGGCCGACCTCGATCCGTCGCTCGTCGCCGCCGCGACGACCTGGGGCGTGGCGCCGGACGACGGCGAGGGAGCGCGGCTCGTCCCGGCCCCCGCGAGCGTCGGATGACGGGCCGGCGGCGGCCGATGACGAGGATCGGCGAGCTGTTGCCCGACGCGGCTCGCGGGCTCGGCCTCGAGGAGGAGCTCCGCCTGTCGCGGGCCATGTCGACGTTCGAGGCGATCGTCGCCGAGCGCGTCCCTGCGGCGGCCGGCGCCTGCCGGGTCCTGCGATTCGACGGCTTCGACCTCATCGTCGAGGCCGAAGCGCCGATCGTCGCCCAGGAACTCCGGCTGCGGGCCGCCGAGTTGCTGACCGCGTTCGCGGCATCGCCGGCCGGGATCGGCGTGCGCGAACTGCGGGTCCATGTCCGGCGCGGAGGTGCCCGCGTATAATCCCGCACACCTGCCAGGGGTCTCGGGGCGACTATCTCGATCAAACCGGGATCCAGCTCCCGCCGTCCCGCACCGCCCATCGACAACCGGCGTCTGCCGATCACGAGAGAGCATGGCCCTCCGCCTCCAGATGAAGCTCGGCGTCATCGCCGAGCCAGATCACGTCATCGACTCCCCTGACTCGGTCGTCGTCGTCGAGCCGAGCGTTGGATCCGTGGCGCGGTCGAAAGGCAACCTCTACCTCATCGTGACCTCGACGGTCGCCAGCCAGCGCGCGCAGGAGGCGACCCAGCTCGCCGCCGAGACGATCCGGAGCGAGTATTACTACGACGAGTCGGCCGGGATCCGGGTCTGCCTCGAGAAGGCGATCGCGTCGGCCAACAAGCGGCTGTCGCACCAGCGCGACCGTCTCGGCCTGCAGGGCGACGGCGTGAACGGACCGGTCGGCATCGGCGTGGCCGTCGTCCGCGGCAACGAGCTCTACGTCGCGACGATCGGTCCCGCGGAGGCCTACCTGATCCGCCAGGCCCGACTCTCCACGCTGCCCGATCCGCACCGCGAGCGCGGCCTGCCGACGAACGACCTGGAGCCGGACGTCTGGCGCGGTGAGATCTCCGTGGGCGACTCACTCGTGCTCATCTCCCCCAACGTGATGAGCCGGCTGGGTCCGGACGAGCTGAAGGACGCCATGGTCACCCTCCATCCGCAACCCGCGATGGAGCATCTCCACCACCGGTTCATCGCGGCCGACGGCTCAGCCAGCGATGCGATGATCGCGCTCGAGGCCACCGAGGTCGCGTCGACCCACAAGTCCCGGGCGCTGGTCCCGGTCCGCCCGGCGGAGCCGCTCGCCGGCGCCCCGGACCGCTCGCCGATCCCCCTTGCCGACAACGTGACCGACGGCGTCGCGGCCGTCCAGGCGTCGGCGTTCCGGGCCCGCGCCGCGGCCGGCGGGGCGCTGGAGCGGCTCGTCGCCCGACTGCAGGATCTCCTACCGCGCCGCCGGACGTCCTACCGGCGCGTTACGCCCGCCGCGGCCAAGCGCGAAATGCAGAGACGTGCCGCAATCGCGCTGCTCGCGCTCGTCGTCGTATCGGCCGTCCTGTTCACCGCCGTCTGGGCCGTCGGCGGCCAGACCCCGGGTCGCGACCTCGCGTCCCTGACGGTGGGCGAGGCCGCCCTGCGGACCGCCCGTGACAACATCGCCCAGGTGTTCGGACCGGGCGTCGACCTCGTCGACGGCGACCCCGGCAAGGCGCTCGATCTCCTCACCGGCGCCTACACCGCCCTGGACACGGCCGCCAAGAACGAGGTGCCAGCCTCGACGATCGCCCCGCTCCGGAAGCAGGCCCAGGCGGGCCTCGATCGCCTCTACGGCGTCGTGCCGGTCGCGCCGGCGACGATCGTCTCGTTTGCCGATAGCGAGGTCCCGTTCGACATCGGCGACATGGTGCTGGGCCCCGGGGGCGTCCCGTTCGTCTTCGATCGCGCGACCAAGTCGGTCTACCGGATCGATCTCGGGACGAAGAAGGGAAAGGCTGTCTTCCGTGAAGGGACGAAGGCGGCCGGGGGCATCGAGGCGGCGCCCAAGCTGATCGCGCTGGGGGCTCAGCGCGACCTCCTCGTCGTCGACACGGCGAACGTCCTCTGGCGCTGGCGCCCGTCCGACAAGGAGGGCGGCGGCACGACGACCAAGGTCCGCGTATCGAACGCGGCGAGCTGGGGTGACGACATCCGGGCGATCGGGACGTTCCTGCGGAACGCGAGTGCCGGCCTCTACAACCTGTACGTCGCCGATCCCTCGGAGAAACAGATCGTCTACTACCAGCCTGCCCAGGACGGCAGCGGCTTCCCGGCCGACCCGCTCGATCGGCTCGCGGTCGAGCGCGACATGAGCAAGGTCGATGACCTGTACATCGACGGGGACATCTTCATCACCGATGGCGGGACGATCGTCCGGTTCATCGACGGGCGGGCCGAGGGATGGGCTGCCGACCCGCCGCCCGACCAGCTCCTGCGCAGGCCCCCCGCCTACCGGCTGATCGCGTCGGCGACAGAGAAGCGGACCGGCATCCTCTACGCCTACGACCCGACGAGTGCGCGGGTCGTCGCGATCGACAAGGCGAAGGGCAAGTACATCGAGCAGTACCGGCTCGCCGGCGGCGTCAGGGGGTGGGAGGACCTCCGCGGGATGTACGTCCTGCTGGCCCCCGAGAATGCGCCGTCGACGCTCGTCTGGGCGACGAAGAACGGGGTCTACTCGTCGATCCTCGATCGCGTTCCGGACGTGGCACCGCCCTCGCCGTCGCCCGCGCGGTCCCCATCCGGCTCGGGCAAGCCGGCGGCGTCGGGAGCATCAGCCGCGCCGTGATCCCGCTTCGTGACGCGAACCCGGTTCGCCGGACCCCGATCGTCACGATCGCCATCATCGTCGCCTGCGTCGTCGCCTTCGCCTACCGGCTGGGCACGGAGTCGAATGCCAGCCAGAACGGCATCGACGAGCTCTTCCTGCGATTCGGGCTCGTCCCGGCCCAGTTGACCGCAGCCTGGCGCGAGGGCCGGATCGTCGGCGACGAGACGCTGGCGATCTTCACGAGCATGTTCCTGCACGTCAACCTGATCCACATCGTCGGCAACCTCATCTACCTGTGGATCTTCGGCAACAACATCGAGGACCGGATCGGGCGGCCGGGGTTCCTCCTGTTCTACCTGGGGGGAGGCGTTGCGGCCGCGCTCGCCCAGGTCGCCATCGACCCGAATTCGGAGGTGCCGATGGTCGGCGCGTCGGGCGCGATCTCGGCCGTCCTCGGCGCCTACATCGTCCTGTTCCCGGGCGCCAGGATCCTGTCGCTCGTCTTCCTCGGCTTCTTCTACCAGCTCATCGAGGTACCGGCCATCATCGTCCTGGGCCTGTGGTTCGCGCTCCAGCTCGTCGATGGGCTCGGCTCGCTCGGCCTCGCCGGCGCGGAGGGCGGCGTCGCCTTCTTCGCCCACATCGGCGGGTTCGTCGCGGGGGTCGCCGTCGGGATACTCGTTCGCGCCGCGTCGGGCGCCCGCGGCCGGCGGCCGGACGGGCCGCTGCCGCGGGCAGGCGTGGGATAATCAGGCATGGCCAGCGAGGAGCCGCTTCCCGGGACGAAGCTCGTCGAGATGGTCGTCGAGAGCGTCCGGGTCCACATGCTGTCGAGCCGGCACGTGGTGATCCTCAAGGAGACGGAGCGGGATCGCTATCTCCCGATCTGGATCGGTCCGTGGGAGGCGAGCGCGATCGCGATGAAGCTCCAGGGCCTGGCCGCGGATCGCCCCCTGACCCACGACCTCTTCGCTGCCGCTCTCGAGGGCCTCGGCGCCCGGGTCGAGCGGGTGATCATCTCGTCGCTCGCCGAGGAGACGTTCCACGCGCGGCTGGTCCTCGAGCACGACGGCAGGACGGTCGAGATCGATGCGCGACCGTCAGATTCGCTCGCCCTGGCCGTCCGTGCCGGCGGCCGGATCTTCGTCGTCGAGTCCGTGCTCGAACAGGCCGCCCTCGGCGCCGACGCCGGCGTCGGTGACGAGGCGGGCGAGGCGGGAATCGCCCTCGAATTGACCGGTGAGCAGATCGTCGATCCGCGCCTGGACGTCTTCCGCGACTTCGTCAACTCGCTCGACATCGATCCCGGCACCGGCGAGCCGCGAGGCTCCGGGAGCTAGCCCGGAGTCCAGCTAGCCCAGGCCCTCCGCCCGCGGCGGGTCCGTGATGACCGGCGTGCCGCGCCGCAGGGCTCGATCCCGGTTCACCCACATCCGGAGCCGCAGCCGCCAGAAGTCGCGGACCGCGCGGAAGACGACGCTCGGCTTCGCCCCCGTCGCCGACCCGGCGGTTCGCGGGTGGTGCGGCACACCCACCTCCGCGATCGACCGTCCGGCAGCGTTGAGCTTGATCATCAGTTCCGCCGAGAAGAAGGCCCCGCCCGACTCGACCGCGATCCCATCGAGGGCCTTGCGGCGGAAGAGCTTGCAGGCGCAGTCGACGTCGCGGATACGCAGGCCGAACCAGACGCGGTTCGCGAAGCGGTAGGCCCGGGCGTACAGCGTCCTGACCAGCGGGTCGGCGCGCTTGATCCGGTAGCCGACGACGATGTCCGGTTGGTCCGGCGCCGACAGCCTCCCAGTCAGGTTCGCCAGGTCTGCCACGCGGAACTGGCGGTCGCCGTCGGTGAAGGCGACGAGGTCGTGGCTGGCGGCCCGGAATCCGGACAGGAGCGCCGCGCCGTAGCCGAGGTTCGTCGGGTGATGGACGGCCCGGACGACGCCGGGATGCGACGCCTCCAACTCGTCCGCGATCGACCCGGTCGCGTCCCGGGAGCCGTCGTCGACGATGACGATCTCGAACGTCTCGGCCAGCCCGGGCAGCGTCTCGAGCGCCTCGTCAACGAGGCCGCGGAGATTGGCCTCCTCGTTGTGGGCCGGGAAGAAATACGAGAGGCGGGCGACGCGGTCGGTCACGGCCGGGTGCCGGTGCCGATCGGCGGCGCCTTCGGCAACACGCGGAAGACGTTCGTGGCATCCGGCGAGTCGAGCGGGGTCAGGTCGTAGCGCGCCCGGAGCTCATCGACCTCGCCGCTGTCGACCCGGATCGCGTAGACCGGTCGCTTCCCGAGGTTGGCATCGATCACGTCGGTGGGTTCTCCCAGGTTCTGGTCGAGACGCGTGCGATCGTCGACGACGAAGATGTCCGGCCGCTGTCCCTCGATCAACTGTCCGTACCATAGCGTGGTCGAGAAACTCCACCAGCTGACGATGACCGCGTTCGGCTCCACCTCGGCGAACACCGAATCGAGCCACTGCTCGGCCGCCCGATCGGCCGTCCGATCGACTGCCTGTGCCCGGCCCGGGAACGCGGCGATCGTCGGGGCCAGCAGGACGAGGCCCGCCAGCGCGGCTGCGGCGAAGCGGCGCAGATCGGTCGCTCTCGGGACCGCTTCGACGATTGCCATCGCGAGGACCGCGAGCCACGTCCAGGCCATCAGCGCGGGGCCGAGGTAGTACCGCTCGATGTCCGCGTTCACGTAGGCCGCGTCGAAGAAGCAGGTGATGAACACGGCCGTCCCCGTCATCAACGCATATGCCGGGAACCGGCTGGCCGTCACCACGAACGCGGGAGCGATGACCGCCGCAAGCGGGCCGAACTGGCGGGCCGTAAGGGCGAACAGGTCGGCCAGCTTGCCGGGCAGGTCGCCGAAGGGATCGTTGAGGCCGCCCCGGAACTGCTCGCCGGTCACGACGTAGGCGAAGCCGCCCAGCGTGTCCGGCCGCCCGTAGACGAGCTGTGCGGTGAGCCCCGGAATCGCTCCGCCGCGGAGTGGCAGCTCGAGGTAGACGAGGATCGTCGGGACGGCGACGGCGACCGCGCACGTCGCGACGAGCCTACCGCGGGCGAGGATCCCGGGTTCGACGGCGAGCACGTATAGCACGATCGGCAGGGCGAGCAGCAGCGTGAGCGAGTGATTCCCGATCGACAGGCCCGTCACCGCGGCGGCCGCAACGAGCCATCGGTCCGCCCGCAATGGGTCGTCGTGATGGGCCATCTCCCATCGGACGAGCAACCAGAGCAGGCCGGCGAGAAGGGCAAGGTGGAGGGCATGTGGGTCGGCGTGTGTTCCGATCGCCCAGACGATCTCCGTCGTCGCCAGGCCGAGGCCCGCCGCCGCCCCCAGGATCGTCGAGCCGGTCAGCAGCCTGACGAGATCGACCGTGATCGCGGCGGCGACGCCGACGACGATCGCCGACAGCAGGTTCATCCGGAACGCGGCGTCGCCGGCCGGGCCGAGCGCGATCGAGGACAGCCAGCCGAGGATGACGTAGGTCGGGTAGCCGGTCGGGTGGGCGGTCCCGAGGATCGGCGGGACCGTCTGGAACTCCGCCGTGTCCCAGAACCCGACGCCAGGCATCAGCCGCCAGGCGGCGAGTGCCACGGCGATCAGCCCGACCCCGATCGGGGCCAGGCGAGCGAGGCGGAGCCCCATCACCATCCCAGCACGTTGCCCCAGACGACTCCCCAGAGGTTGACGGCGATCGACAGCACGACGAGCGCGACCGCGACCGCGATTGCCGCCCGGGTCCGGAGGCGCTCCATCCCGAGCGCCACGAGCAGCATTGCCCACGGCGCGAAGTCGAGACTGAAGCGGTAGCCGAACTGGACCCAGCCCTGGCTGAAGTGCATGACGTTGACGAACGCGACGATGAGCACGGCAAGGACGGCGCCGGCAACGAGGCGGTTCCGGGCAAGGCGGCGGATGCTGGGCAGCGCGAGGAGGTAGGCCGGGCTCGTGAGGAATCAGGCTCATCCCGGTGTCCCGCGGCAGGGCGATCGGGCAGGCGGGATCGAAGAGGCCCCGGACCGCGGCGGGGTCGACGCAGAGTGCCTGGCCGCCGCCGAGGCCAGCCGGATAGATGTCCGGCCAGAACGCGGGCGTGCTGAACAGCATGATCCCCAGGTTGTGCGGGAGGTAGCGCGGATCCTCGATTCCCCACGACAGGTTGTAGCCGAGCGCCGTGTAGAAGCCCGCCTCCTGTTCGTAGAGGAACTGGTAGCCGGGATGGAAGAGCTGGCCCGTCGAGGCGAGGTTGTACAGCAGCAGCGCCCCGACCGGGATGGCGGCACCGAGCCCGGCGGAGACGCCGCGCCGGATCCAGCTGCCGCCGCCGCCGACGAACAGGAAGAACGGCGCGGCGAACAGCACCGTGAGTCGCGAGGTACACGCCAGGCCGAACAGAAGCCCTGCGAGGACCTGGCGGCGGTCGATGCCCAGGCCCGCGAGCGCCGCCATGAGCCTCGTCCGCACCGGCGGGGGCTTGGCCGGCTCCGTGTCCGCCGCGTCGTCGAGCCCGGCGGTCGCCGCCCGGTCCGCCCGGAGCGCGACGCCGACTGCCAGCAGGGCCAGGCCGACGGCCAGGACATGGGCCTGGTACCAGGTCGTGCCGATCTGGGCGGCGTACCAGAGGACGGTCCCGAACCCGACGAAGATCGTCGTCGCGAGCCGGACCCAGCGGCGGATCGGCAATGCTCCGAGCACCCACCAGGCAATGCCGACATCGATCGCGCCCACGACCGCGAAGATGAACTGGCCGTCAGCGGCATGGCCCCACGCCGCGACGAACGGCAGGAGGAGGACTGCCGGAAGGGGCGGGAACGGGATGTCGCCGCGCGGTACGCCGTCGTTCGAGGGGACCTGCCGGACGTCGTTGAAGAACGCGTTGCCCGGAGAATCGGCGCTCGCCTCGACCGGGTAGCGGATCGCGGTCTGGCCCTCGAGGAAGGCCTCGGCCTGCCACTCGAAGTGGTCGTAGAAGCGGAAGGGCTTCGTCGACGAGTAGACGAGGAGGGCGATCGCAACCAGGGCGAGCCCGACCCCGATCGAGACGAGCCTGGAATTGTTCGAGCGCCCCCGCGGTCCGGCCGGGTGCCCGTCGTCGGTCCGGTCCGATTCGGGCCCCTGCGGCGGACCCTGTGCTACGCTGCGATCCACCTCAAGACGCTCGTGCAGGAGGCTTTTCTCCTTGACAGCCCGCGCACCGGGCGGGCCGAGCCGGGGCGCAGTCGCACCGACGCGGGCCTGGACGCGGGATGGCGTCGGCGCGATCCTCATCGTGCTCGCGGCCGCGCTCACCTTCCGGCTCATCATCGCATACGCGTACCCCGGGACTGGTCTCGAGTTCGATCTCGGCACGTTCAAGGCATGGGCCGCGGACCTCGCCAGGGAGGGCCTCCACGGCTTCTATGACCGGCCCTTCTTCCACGACTACACGCCGGGCTATCTCTATGTCCTCTCTCTCGTCGGGACGGTCGCGGATGCGACCCACGTTGCCCTCGACGACCTGATCAAGCTCCCGGCGATCTTCGCCGACGTCGCGATCGGTTGGCTCGTCTGGTCGATGGCCACTGAGCTCGGCGCGGGCCGGCGTGCCGCCCTCGTCGCCGCGGGCATCGCCGTCGCCAACCCGGTCAGCTGGTTCGATTCGGTCACCTGGGGCCAGGTCGACTCGTTTGGCGTCGTCTTCCTCCTGCTCGGACTGCGCGACCTGTGGCGGGACCGGCCCGAGCGGTCGGCGGTCTGGACGGTGATCGCGGCCCTGGTCAAGCCGCAGCTCGCGATCCTCGTCCCGGTCGTTGCGGCGGTCACGATCCGGCGGGCCTTGTGGCCAGCGCGTCCAGCCACGGAGCTCGATGGGGAGGCACCGGAGGATCCCGGAGCGGCGACGGCGGACGGGCCCGGCGCCACGACCCGCGAGGCCGGGTTGATCGACCGCCTCCGGGCCTGGGAGCGCAGGACCGATCGGCCGATCCGGATCGTCACGACGGGCGTCGCGGCACTCGCCACGGCGTTCGTCCTGTGTGCGCCGTTCGGGCTCTCGCTGGTCGAGTTCCGCGATGGCGGCCTCCAGTCGGGGCTCGTCCGGCAGATCTTCAGCACCGCCGCTGGCTACCCCTACGTCAGCGTCAACGGCTACAACCCGTGGGCGCTGGCCGAGTTGAACGGGGTCGGGATCGCCAGGAACGGAGGCTGGATCTGCGACTCGGTCATCACGAACCCGGTCCCTGGCGGGCCGGTCTGCGAAACGGCGTTCCAGCTCGGGCCCGGTCCCGGCGCTGGTCGTCGGCGCGGCCCTGCTCCTGACCGCCTTCGTGGTCATCAGCCTCATGGTCGCCCGGCGCCCGGACCGGCTGACGATTCTCGTCGGGGTGACGCTCCTTGCGGTCGCGTTCTTCATCCTCCCGACGCGCGTCCACGAGCGGTACCTGTACCCGTTCTTCGCCCTCGGGGCGATCCTCGCCGCGATCTCGCCGCGGTGGCTCCTCGCGTACGTCGTCCTGTCGGCCGCCACCTTCCTCAACATGTACGTGGTCGTGACGACCCTCTACCCGGGCAACCCGGCGGTCACGGACTGGCTGGGGATCGGGGAGGTGGATCCGGAGCTCGACCGGGGTCACGGTCATCGCCCTGGCGAATGCCGCCGCCGCATTCTGGGCGTTCCTCCAGATCCGGCCGGCGGCCACGGCATCGCTCGAGGCTGCGCTCGAGACCTGGGGCGACGAGCCTGACGAACCCGGCACGATCGACGACGCCGCGCGAGCCTGGCACGGGGAGGATGGAACCACGGGGGCGGGTGTGACCGTCGTTGCCGGTGGCATGACCCCAACCCCGTCCGTCGCCGCGCCCGCCGGGCCGGCCGAACCATCCATGCCCACCTGGACCGAGCGGCCGTCGTTCGCGGAGGTCGGGCTGATCGGCTGGCTCAAGGCCCGCATCAACGACCGGCCACTCCGGGCGGACCGATCCCATGATCTCCACGAAGAGCCGACCGGCCGCCTCGACAGGCTGGACGTGTGGTTCCTCGCGGTGATCATCGTCGCGACGCTCGGTTTGCGGGTCTTCCGGCTCTCGGAGCCGTACCAGATGCACTTCGACGAGGTCTACCACGCGCGGACCGCCACGGAGTTCCTCCAGGATTGGCGCTACGGGCTCTCGCACGACATCTACGAGTGGACCCACCCTCACCTCGCGAAGTACGCCATGGCCGGCGGGCTCGTCGCGTGGGGCGACGACCGGGTCAGCGCCACGAGCGATCTTGGCGTGCCGGTTCGCGACGCGATCGTCGAGGTCCGGCGCGATGACGAGGCCGTACCGGACGGACGCGGCGGCGACCGCGTCCATGTCGTCACGGGGTCCGAGCTGCGCTCGTACGATCTCCAGGACCGGGCGCTCGTCTATGCCAGTCCCGTGGCGGGTGCGGTCGCGCTGACGATCGACCCCGCCGGCGAGCGTCTGTTCATCGGGACGTCGGACGGCCAGATCCTGACCTTCGACATGTCCTCGCTCGACGGCGTCCGGTCCCTCGCCGCGTCGGCGCTCGTCGGCGGGCCGGAGGCCTTCGGCCGCGTCGACGGATCGATTCGCCAGATGTACGCGACCGCCGATGGGCAGACGCTTTTCGTGGCCACGGACGACGACCGGCTCGTGACGATCGACGCGGTGTCCGCCGAGGTGCTCGGCAGCGTCGAGCTCGCCGGGATCGCCGGCTTCGCGCCGGCCGGGAGTGGACCGGCCCTGACGACGCAGGCCGGAGCTGTCGAGGATCCGTCGGCCGCCGCCGCGGTCCTTGCCGGCCTGCTCGGCGGCGATGCGGCGACCTACGAGGCGCGTCTCCGCTCCACCGCCGAGTCGACGGTGGTGGCGGGCGTCAGCGGCGCGCAGGCCCGGGCGGACCTCGACGCTGCGATCGCCGACGGTCGGCTCACCGGCCTGACCATCGAGGACGTCTCCCAGGTCGCGATCGCGACCGCGGATGGCGTCACGTTCGTCTCCGCGGAGTCCGGCAGCATCTCGTCGTCGGTCCGCCTCGACGGCGGCGCCCACGGCCTCGACCTCGTCACGAACATCGACGACCCCAAGCTCTACGTCTCCACCGGCGGAACGGCGGACGGCGCAGCGGGCGAGGTCGCGGTCATCGCCGTCGGTGGCAAACCGGCGGAAGACGGGCCGGTCCTCCAGCGGACGATTCCGCTGCCCGGCGCAGGGGACGCGGGTCGCCTACGACGAGGCAACCCAGATGGTCCACGTCCTCGGGCCCGCCCCGGGCGGCGACGGCTGGACGATCTACGTGATCGAGCCTCACGCCAACGCCGTCTTCGCCGACGCCCCACTGCCGTTCGAGCCCGCCGCCCTGGCGATCGACGTCGCGAAGCCGTATCCGACCGACGATCGACAGCAGATCCTCGCGTTCTCCGGCGACGGCGGGGTGGCCAGCGTCGAAGTCGGCAAGCATGCGTTCGCGTGGCGGCTGCCGGGCGTCATCGCCGGCGCCCTGATGGCCGGGCTGCTCTACCTCCTCACCCGGATCCTCTTCCGTCGCCGCGAGATCGCGGTTCTCGTCGGGATCTTCGCGATCGCCGACGGGATGTTCTTCGTCCAGTCGCGGATCGGGATGAACGACGCGTACGTCGGTCTCGGGATCGTCGCGGCGTACACGCTGTTCGCGGCGATCTGGACCGGCGCCTGGCGGTGGCGCGGCGCGTTCTGGGTCGCGATGCCCGCGATCGGCGTCTTCCTGGGCCTCGCGCTCGCCTCGAAGTGGGTGGCGCTCTACGCGATCGGCGGGCATCGGGATCCTCGTCCTGTCCGGAGTGCCCTCGGGCGGCTCGTGCTGATCTGCCGGGCTGATCGCCGCGACCGCCGTCCTCGGCCATCTCGCGCTCGTCGTTCCGGAGGGCGGCGGGCTCGGCAACCTGCCGTTCGTCGCGATCATGGTCGGGCTGACGGCGGTCGCCGCGATCGTCAACGTCCTCCACCCGATCGCCTGGTCGGACGACGAGATGCGCTTCGCGGTCGGCGCGCCGGCCGCGCTCGGGGCGATCGTTGCGCTGGTCGCCATCGCACTGGGTCAGGCCGGGACGCAGCTCGTCCAGATCGGGGCCCGGGCCGCGCCGACGGCACGGCCGCCCGGCGGCGGAGGCACCGCGACTGCCGGCCTCGCCGTCACGCCGCTCCACGTCGCGATGGCGCTCGTCGTCCTCTCGTTGCTGGTCTACGTCGCGTTCATCGTGGCCGGCCGCTTCGGGTTCGGGCCGCTCGCCCGCCGCCGGATCCATCGGATCCGGCGGCGCTGCTGCCGGCGGCGGCGGCCCCACCGCGCGAGGCCTGGCTGCGGCCCGGCGCGCTACCTCGGGCTGCCGATCGCCTGGATGGTCGTCTGCCTGCTCGCCATCCCGGTCGGCGCTGTACGTCGCCTCGTACATCCCGTGGGCGCTGGTCGAGGGCCATCGGATCACCGCCACGTGGCCGCCCGGCCACACGGGCCAGACCCTGATCGACCTCACCCGATCGCGATGTACGACTACCACAACAACCTGACCGCCGGCCACGCGGCGGCGTCGCCCTGGTGGGCATGGCCGTTCGACCTCAAGCCGGTCTGGTTCTACCAGGAGGGGTTCGCCGGGTCGACGACCGCGGCGGTCTACGATGCCGGCAACCTCGTCATCTGGTGGCTCGGCGTCCCGGCCCTCGGCTTCATCGCCTGGCAGGCATACGCCCGACGGAGCCTCGGCCTCGCCCTCGTCGCGATCGCCTTCGCCTGCCAGTGGGTCTCGTGGGCGCGGATCGATCGGGCGGCATTCCAGTACCACTACTACACGAGCCTGCCGTTCGTGATCATGGCCCTCGCCTACTTCGCGGCGGAGCTGTGGCACGGGACGTCGCGGCGGATCTGGTTGTTCGCGCGGGTCGTCCGCCGCCGTCGCCGTCATGGGTCCGGGGCTCCTGTGGCTGTTCGACCGCCCGTTCTGCGGCCTCGTCGGCGTCGAGCGTGCCGTCCCGAACTCCGCGGCCTGTCCCGCCGCTCATCCCGAATTCGTGCTGACCGCCCAGACGCTGGCCCTCGGGTCGTCGTCTGCGTCTCGATCCTCGTTTTCCTTCGCCTGCTGCTCTCGCTCGACCGAGCCGGACCGGCGAGAGTCCCGTTCGCCAGCTCGTCCCGCTGGGGATCACCGCCGCGGTCGCGCTCATCGGCCTGGCTGCTCGTCCGCCTCGTCCCGCCGGCGCCGCTCCTGACGCTGGCCTCGTTCCCGGTCGAGCCGGTTGTCGTGGTGGTCGGCCTGTTGCCGCTGCTCGTTCCTTGCCCTGTTCGTGGCGACGGCCCGCGACGCGAGGCGGTTCGTCGTCGGGATCGTGACCGCGGTCATCGCCTGGTTCCTCGTCGTCTACCCGAACATCTCGGCGCTGCCGCTGCCGTCGGTCGATCGCCAATGCGTACCAGGGCATCCTGCCGACCTACCTGTACGCCTTCCAGTTCCCGAGCAACCGCGCGAGCGTGGTCACCGGCCCCAAGCTCATCGACCCGGTCGGTGGCGATCCTCGCCGTCGCCTTGACCATGCTGTGTGTGTCTCGCGTACTCGGCGTGGGTCTGGCGGATCGCGCTCGCGGAGCGGGCGGCGGACGACGCCGACGCCGAGACGCGACGAACGGTCTGGCGCCGGGACCGGGCCAGGCCCTTAGCGGACCGACTCCACCGCGCCGCCGACGCCCTCGACGCCCTCGAGCGGCAGGGATCGCTGGCCGGCCCCGACACGGAACGACGGCGGGATCGGTGCCGTGGAAGCCGGCCGGCAGCTCGCCCCGCGCGGCGAGGCGGCGGATGACGCTGCCGTAGTAGTCGTCGACCTTGCGGGTCACCCGCTCCCAGCTGAACTCCTGGGCGCGAATGAGCCCGGCCCGTCCCATGCGCTCGCGGAGCTCGTCGTCGCGGAGGAGGCGGGCCACGGCGGCCGCGATCTGCTTGGGCTCGCGCGGCGGGACGAGGAGCGCCTCGCGATCGCGCCGGACAACGCCCTTGTAGCCGTGGATGTCGGACGCGACGATCGCCGTGCCGGCGGCCATCGCCTCGAGCAGGACGATGCCGAACGACTCGCCGCCCGTCGCCGGTGAGACGTAGACGTCCGCGGTCCGGAAGAGCTGGGCCTTCTCCTTGTCGCTGATCCGGCCGAGGAACTCGACGCCCTGCAGCCGGCGCGTCGCCACGTAGCGCCGGGCCTCGCGGCCGAGCGGGCCGGTCCCGACGACGAGCAGCCGGCAGTCGCAGCCGGTCTTGCGCAGGATCCGGTAGGCCTTGAGGAGCTCGAGGAGGCCCTTGCGCGGTTCGTGCCGGCCGACGAAGAGGAGGTTGCGTTTGCCGTCCTGCCAGCGGGCGATCGGGACCGCCCTCTGGAAGCGATCGACATCGACGCCGTTCGGGAATGACCTTGTACTCGCCGGGGAAGTAGCGGTCGATGAAGTGCTTCGGCAGCCCCGCTGACCGCGATCCGGCCGTGGAGCCGGGCCGCTGAGCCCTTCATCACGCGGCTCCCGAACTCGTACGACGGGGAGAAGCCGCCATACGCGTGGAACGTGGCGATGTTCACGCTGGTCGAGAGGCGGAGGATGATCGGCGAGAGGAACGGGACGAACGGCTCGTGGAAGTGGAGGAGGTCGAACTGCTCGCGCTCGAGCATGTCGCGGACCTGCGACACGAATCGAGGTGACAGGGTGATCGTTCCGACGGAGCCGTTGACCGGCATCGAGAAGCCCTTGCCGATCCGGATGACGTCACCCTCCGACGCGCGCTGGAGGCCGTGGCTGCTGGTCAGGATCCGGACGTCGTGGCCACGCAGCCGAAGGTTCTCGATAGAGGTAGCGGACGTGCTGGGTGACGCCGCCCGGTAGCGGGTAGACGTACGGAGAGACGAGGCCGATCTTCACGACTGGCTCTTCTCGTGCGCCTGTAGCGCCGCCCACTCCTCGACGAACCGCGGTGGACGATGGCGGCCGCCGGGATAGCCGAGGTCCCGCCCGGAGCCGTCGCGCCTGACCTGCGGCTCGGACGACCGCCCGCGCGTCGCGGCTGTACTTCTGGAGCTGTTTGCCGAACGTGAGACCTGGCCCGTCGCCATGGAAGGTGCCGTGGTGATGGGTCGTGCGCTCGAGGATCGCGGTCCGCACGTCCTCCGCGGTCCGTCCCGGGAACGTCGTCCAGCCCGCCCCGATCGAGGAGGCCTCGTGGGCGTCGCTGTTGCCGATCGTCGCGAGGCCGTGCTCGGCGGCGAAGCGGACGACCCGCGAGTGCCACGGCCGGCCGAAGGTCGTCGGGTTGAAGGCCTCGATCCCGTCCGGCCGGACACGAGGATCCGGGTCGCGGATCAGGCGGCGCAGCACCCAACCCTGGGCACAGAGCGGGTACGGGAAGAGCGGGTGAGCCGGGATCGCGAGGCCGCCCTGCTCGTGGATCTCCGCGATCGTCGTCCGCAGCGAGCGCAGCGGCTTCACCCGCTCCTCGATGAACAGGGCGAGGAGATGGCCGCCGAGGGTCGAGACCTCCTCGCCGACGACCACCTCTGCCCGCATTCCGCGGTCACGGGCGATCGTTCGCGCGGCGAGAGCGGCATCGATCCGCTCATGGTCGGCGATGGCGATGACGTCGAGGTCGGTCTCGCGCTCCACCTAGTCGAGGATCTCGACCGATCCCGGACGTGCCGTCGGAGGCGAGCGTGTGGATGTGGAGGTCGGCACGACCGAGCCTGGCCGTCATACGTCATCCTCGCCGGCGGCGCCCGTCGACGCCTCAGCCTCGAGATCAGGCCAGATCGGGAAGAAGACGGCCAGCCACTGCTCCGGGCGCGTTCGCGATCATCTGCTCGAACGCCCGCGCCTCCGCCTCGAGCGTCGCGACGATGCGGGCGCGCCGGTTGCCCTCGCCGCCGACCGGGACCTGGACGAGCCTGCCGCGGTAGCCGCGCTTGCCGACCCGCCAGATCGCGGCGAGGTAGAGCGGGGCACCGGTCTCCGTGGCGAGGAACGCGGGGCCGACCGGCAAGGGTGCCGGCGACCCGAAGAACGGCACCTCGATGCCCCCGCCGCTGATGTCCCGGTCGGCGACGAGGCCGACGGACTCGCCGTTTCGGAGCTCCGTCATCAGCTCCCGCCGCGCCTCGGGAAGTCCGATGATCCGGACGCCGAACGTCGAGCGGGTCCGTTCGAACCAGCGCTGGAGCGCCGGGTCGCCGAGCGTCTCCATCGGGGCTGTGATCCGCCGCCCGGAGCGCTGGGCGAGGTAGAGGCCCGGCAGCTCGATCGGCCCGAGGTGGCCGCTGATGAAGATGGCCCGCCGGTCGCCGGCAAGGGCGGCCTCGACGGCGTCCGGGGTCTCCACGACGAGGCGATCGTCGAAGATCCGGCCGTCGAGTCCCGGCGCGCGGAGGATCTCGAGGTAGTAGCGGGCGTGATGCCGGAATGCGGCCCGGACGAGCCGCTCGAGGGCGCGGGGGTCCCGGGCGGCGGCCCGGACGCGATCGTCGGCCAGGTCGGTCGTCGCCAGGTGGCCGACGACCCGGCGGAGGTTTCGCCTGGCCCGGGCCGCGTGGGCCGGCGACGTCCGGTAGAGGACGCGCCCGATCAGGTCGGCGAGTGCGATCTCGGGACCTTCCGGCAGGCGACAGGCGAGCCACGAGATGCCCGACAGGACCGTCGCCCGGACCCGCTGGCCCGGGGTCCCGCGATCCGACGCACGCGTCTCGACCGCGGCCCGGGCGGCTCGTCGAACCGCCGCGAGGTCAGCGGCCGGCGCCGGCGTCCGGGACTGCTCCGTCGCGGGTGCCGAAGCCGGGGGCGTCCCCGGCACGGGCGCCGCCGGCACGTCCACTGGCTCGTGTTGCTTGGGGGCGGCGCCGAGTTTCGTGTCGGTCACGACTCGGCGGCTCCGGGCAGTGATCCGGCCGCCACGATCTCGGCATCGGGAGTCGTCGGCGCGCCCGGTGCCCGGCCCTCGCGTGGGCGATCGTTCGCGAGCATCGTGGCCGCGCGCGCCTCGAGCTCGAGCGCCTCCTCCGGGGTCGGATGGCCACATCGGCTTGAAGCTGTACCACTGGTCGGGCGCGGCGGCGACGGTGTCGGCGAGCGCGTCGGCCAGGGCCTGGGTCGCCCGCTGGAGATCGGCCGGGGCCGCGGATGCGACCTCGATCACCGGGGCGTACGAGACGCGGAACTGCATGTCCGACGTCCGGCGGATCGCAACGGGCAGGATGCGCGAGCCCGTCTTGGCGGCGAGGGCAGCCGGGCCGGCGGGCAGCGTCGTCCACGACCCGAAGAGCTGGACCGGGATCCCGTCGGACCGGTAGCCCCAGTCGATCAGCAGGGCGAGCATCTCGCGCTTCCGGAGGACGGCGTAGATCTCCCGCAGATTGCGCCACGGGATGACATGGACACCCCACGCCTCGCGGAGTCGGCGGAAGCGCTCGAACATCTCGGGGAACGACGAATTGTCGGCCACGACGTTGATCGGCCAGCCACGGACTGCGACGGCCGCCGCAACGGCCTCGTTGTTGCCGACGTGCCCGAGGGCGAAGATCAGCCCGCCGCGGGCTCCACGCCAGACCTCATCGATGTGGTCGAGATCGGCCTGGACGACCCTGCCGCCTGCTTCGTCCGCCGACTGGCTCTCGAGGTGCATCACCTCGACCAGGTAGCGGGCGTACTCGCGGTAGGCGCCCAGCGCGAGCCGGCGGACCTGTGGATCGTCCGGCGGAAGCCCTGCAACGTGGCCGAAGTTCGCGTTCGACCACCGCCGCTTCGTCGGCCAGAGGAGGTAGCCGGCCTGCGACCCCGTCCCGATCACCCAGCGCGAGAGGCGGCTGGGGACGTGAGCGACGACCCAGGCCGTCGCCGCGTAGGCCCGAACCGCGATCTTTTCGAGGACACGAGGTCCGCGCTCGACGCGCCGGTGCGGCGCCTCCAGGCTACGTTGCCTGGCATTCACCGGCCGGCGGCCGCCGCCTTCGATCCCGCCTTCGCAGCGACGGGCGCCGTGCTGGCCAGCTTCTTGAGGGCCGCCTTCGAGAGGTTCTCCGTCCCGACGAGCGTCTCGTTGTCCTCGCCGCGGATGAACGCCTCGACCCGGTTATGGGCGATGTCGTCGTGGATCTGGATCGGCGGGCTCTTCATGAAGTAGCTCGACGGGGCGACGAGCGTGCCCTTGAGGCCCCGATCGAGACCCAGCTTCAGGCAGCGGATCGCGTCGGTGATGACCCCGGCGCTGTTGGGGCTGTCCCAGACCTCGAGCTTCAGCTCTGCGTTCAGCGGCACGTCGCCAAAGGTCGTGCCCTCCATCCGGATGTAGCACCACTTGCGGTCCTGGAGCCACGGCACGTGGTCGCTCGGCCCGACGTGGATGTTGTCCGGATCGATCTCGTCGTCGAGCATCGACGTGACGGCGTTGGTCTTGCTGATCTTCTTGGACTCGAGGCGCTCCCGCTCGAGCATGTTCAGGAAGTCCGTGTTGCCGCCGAAGTTCAGCTGGTAGGTCCGGTCCAGCCGGACGCCACGGTCCATGAACAAGCGGGTCAGGACGCGGTGGGTGATCGTCGCGCCGACCTGGCTCTTGATGTCGTCGCCGATGACCGGCAGGCCCTCCTCGGCGAAGCGACGCTGCCAGTACGGCTCGCGCCCGATGAAGACCGGGATCGCGTTGACGAAGCCGACGCCTGCCTTCAGGGCCTGCTCGACGTACCACTTCGTCGCTTCCTCGCTCCCGACCGGCAGGTAGGAGACGACGAGGTCGACCTTGCGCTCCTTGAGGATGCCGACGACGTCGGCCGTGGGGCCGGGGGCCTTCTCGATGATCTGGCTCAGGTATTTTCCGAGGCCGTCGTGGGTCATGCCGCGCTCGACCTTGACGTCGAGCTTGGGGACCTGCTGGAAGACGAACGTGTTGTTCGGCTTCTCGTAGATCGCCTCCGAGATGTCCTTGCCGACCTTGTTCTTGTCGATGTCGAAGGCCGCCACGAACTCGATGTCGCGGACGTGATAGCCGCCGAGCTCGACATGCATCAGGCCCGGGACCGTGTCGGTCGGCTTGGCGTTCTCGTAGTAGTAGCGGCCCTGGACGAGGCTGCTCGCGCAGTTGCCGACGCCCACGATGGCGACGCGGATCTTCTTGCCGGGCTTGTGCCCGTTCGTGCCGTTCGTTGTGGTCACCTGGTTGCTCCTACTCCTGGGTTGGCTGACGGATGACGTGGAGGATTCGCTGGACGGTGGTGATGGTCGCAAGGACCGTGATGAGTCCGAGGGCTGCGACAAGCAGCATGTTTCCGTTGGTCCAATTGGGTTCGACGCAGAGTAGATTCCCGCAATCCAGCGATTGAACACCGCCGTTCATTCCGGTCAGGATGAGCCCGATCGTCAGGATCACGATGCGGACCTCGCGGGGGGCCAGCCCGACGGACGCCATGCCGGTCCCTTGTGTGAAGCCGAGGCTCTCCGATTTGGCGCGCGTGTAGCTGACCATGAACGCGGCGGCCATCGCTGACGCCGCGACGAGGGCGCCATCACCAAAACTGGCGCTCGCGCATGCCGCAACGATCCCGATGTAGACGATCCCCTCGCCGGCCCGGTCAAAGACCGAGTCCAGGAATGCACCGAGCTTCGAAGCCGTGCCCGTCGCGCGGGCAAGGGAGCCGTCGAGCAGGTCGAACGCGCCGCCGATGATCAGTAACAGCCCGGCCTCGATCCAGAACCGCTGGGCGGCCATGACGGCCGCAACCACCGCGATCGCGAAGCCGATGAGCGTCAGGTGGTTCGGCGTGAGTCCGAGCCGTCCGAACCCGACGGCGATCGGGGTCGCAATTCCGCGGACCCGAGCCCGGAGCCCGGGACTCACGATCGAGCCGCTCACGAGACCGCGCTCCGCGCCTTCGCTGCAAGCCCGAGGATCGCGCGCTCCCGCCCGGCGAATGCGTCGAATGCCTCGTGGCGCAGGCGGCACAGGGTTTCCCGGCCCTTCCGGCGGGTCTCGACGAGCCCGGCAGCCCGCAATCGACCGATGTGCCAGCTGACGAGCGGCTGGGAGAGGCCGACCTCCTCGATCAGATCCCGCACGGAGGCGTCGCCACCGGCCAGGCGTCGGACGATCCGCAGGCGGTTCACGTCGGCCAGCGCCCTGTGGACGATCCGCAGCTCGCGGAGCTCGTCCGGCTGGTCGACGATCGTCGCAAGGGTCGAACGGATGCGGGCGGGAGAAGGCAGGAGGAAGACTCCGAGGGGCGTCAAACACGTCGCATCAACGACGGTTTATATCAACAGAAGTTGATGCTATTCCGCGGAGCGATCGCTGTCAACATGCCGGCGGCACTATGTCCGAGCGGTCAGGGCCCCTGGACGGCCGAACAGATACCCCTGGGCAAGGCGGATCTCGAGGGTGTTGAGGGTCGTTGCCTCGGCCTCGGTCTCGACCCCCTCCGCAATGAGGCGCGTACCCGTGTTCCGCGCGAAAAAGCGCATCCCGGCGACAAGTGCCTGCTTCGACAGGTCAGCATCGATCCCGCGGATGAGCGAGACGTCGAGCTTCACGAATCCCGGCCGCAGCTCGAGGATGTTGCTCATGCTTGCGAACCCGGCGCCGGCATCGTCGACCGCGAGGCCGACCCGACGGCCCATGCTGGCGAGGGCGTCGCGGAACGCGCCGTAATCGTCGATCGCCGCGTGTTCGGTCACGTCGAGGACCACCCGGGCTGTGGTCCCACCGAGGAGGCGGCGCAGGTGCGTTCGCTCCAGGACGAATCCCGGCGACACGTTGAGATGGAGCCAGCGACTCGGAGACAGCGCCGTCGCCGCGGTCAGCGACGCCTCGAGGGTCGCCAGCTCGAGGTCGATGCCGATTCCAACCGCGGCTGCATCGGCGAATCGAACGTCCGGAGCGACGCCATCGGCGAATCGGGTCAGCGCTTCATTGCCGACCGTTCGACTGTTCGCCAGGTCGACGATCGGCTGAAACACGGGCGCGAACGCCCGGTCGGCGATGATCGCCTCGATGTCGAGACGGACCTGGCGGGCAACGCGCCTGTCGCCGACTCGCTGGCCAATGAGAGCCCCCGCGAGATCGGCGAAGTCGAGGATCGCTCCGAGCTGACCGGACAGTTGCGTCACCGCGTCCTTCTCAGCCGACCCGACGGCGAGAATGCCGATGACCGACCCGTCGAAGAGCACCGGGGCATAGGCGAACGCTCGGACGGCGGCGCGCTGGAGACTGTCGGCGTACGGGTCGGAGGGGTCCCCGACCCATGCCTCGACCCACGGCCCGGCCGCGGCATGCTCGCTGAGGTAGCGGCTCCGCTCCGGGGTCTGGGGACGGAGTCCGACCTCACCACGATCGGATGCGACATAGGCGAGCGGGATGGCGGAGCCATCGGCGTCGAAGGTCACGAGCGCAACGACCACGACGTCGGTGAGTCGTCCGACCTGGCGACAGAAGACTTCGGTGGTCGCCTCGAGCGTCTGGCTCGACGGAATGCTTCGCAGAGTGTCCGCGATGAGGGCACGCTCGCGCGTGAGATGTTCCGTCAGGGTCTCAAGCTCGCGTTCATGGCTCATGTCCCGTCCGAGCGCGACGAAGCCGCTGATCGATCCGTCGGCCGCCCGCATCGGCGTGATCATCGAGGCCAGGTGGTACAGCGAACCGTCCTTGCGCCGGTTCGTCATGTCAGCGACCCAGGGCATGCCCTTCTCGATCGTCGCCCACATCGCATCGTAGAACGTCGCTGAGTGGGCCCCGCTCTTGAGCATCCTTGGGTTCCTGCCGATCACCTCCGCGCTTGCATAGCCCGACATCCGCTCGAATGCGTCGTTGACGTAGGTGATCCGGGCGTCGCCGTCGGTGATCATGACGGCCTCTGCGGATTGGTCGATCGCTCCCGCGAGCATCGCCCGCTCATCGTCGGCCCGTACGCGGTCGGTGACGTCGACGACCACAATTCCGATGCCGACGATCGCGCCGTCGAGCACGACCGGGTAGTAGCTCGCAAGCCAGTGGCGGACAGCATCAGGGTCCGTCGCGGTCTTTCCGCTGACCTCGAGGTTCACGGTGGCCTCACCTGCGAGCGCCCGCCGGTAGACCCGCTCGACCTGGGCCCAGATGTCCGGGACGACCTCGGCCACGGTCCGGCCGCGCTGCTCTTCGAGCGGGGCGCCGTGGACCGCCGCGAGCGTCTCGTTGAGACGGATGATCCGGAAGTCGCGATCGACGAAGCCGAAACCGATGGGCGCCGTCGAGAGCAGTGTCTCGAGAACGGTGAGGCTCTCGGCGGCCTCGTGCTCCGCCCGGCGCAGTTCTGTTTCCAGCAGCTTCTGGTCCTCGACATCCGTCGCCGTCCCGATCCACGCCTCGATCTTGCCGTCGGCGCCGCGGATCGGCTGCGTGCGAAAGGCATGCCAGCGGAACAAGCCATCGGCCCGTCGGATGCGGTACTCCATGGCGAACGGCGTCGAGGTCTCGATCGAGTGTTCCCAGCCGCGCCTGGCCCGGTCGAGATCGTCGGGATCGACGAGGCTCACCCATTCCCAGCCGTAGTTGGCGTCCGGCGGAAGCCCGGTGTACTCGATGCCGTGGCGGTTGAAGTACGCCGTCGATCCGTCGGGGGTCGCGATCCACACGATGTGTGGGATCGACTCGGCGAGGAGCCGGAAGTCGGGCTCCGTCGGTCGGGTGCGCTGCCGATCAGCCGGGGGTCGAGCCACGGGATGCGCCTGCGCTGCCACGCGAGAGGCGCGCTGCTCCGAAGAGAGGCGGCCTCTGTCGGCAGGATACACCCTGAGAATCCCGGAACCGGTACTGATGCCCGGGTTTCAGCCAGCGACGTCAGGTGCGTCGAAGCAACACCCGAGCATGCTGCAGATTGGCGACATGCGGGCGGCGCCCGCCGCCTGGAGTCCGCCGCGTTTCTCATTGTCCGGCGCCGCCGTCAGCAGCAGAGTCAAGGCATCGGACAGCCGAATCGCGTGAAAGGGTGGGGACCAGATGATCAGGACTTCAATCAGGGGCAAGCTCGCGCTCGGAATCGGCGTCGGCGGCCTGCTCGTCGCGACACTTGCCGGTCCGGCCTCCGCTGCCGACACGGTGACCCAGGCGATCACCGCCGGCGGCCTCACCGCGAGCGTCGCAAACCTGACGCTTCCGAGCGTGCCGTACCAGAACCCGGCGCACGATGTCAGCGGGACGATGACCTTGACCGTCGACGACAGCACGAACTCGAATCTCGGCTGGGGCGTGACGATCCAGACATCCGGATTCGTCTTCCGAGACGGCGCCGGGACGCTGAATGCGGCCAACGACATCCCGGCGGCGAACTTCGCGGTCACCTCGGCGGCTGATCCCACGACGGTCTCCGGTCATGCCGCGAGCAATGTCGCAGCCACCGGCCCGGAGGTCGCGACCACGTTCGTTGCAGGTGCTCTCAACACTCCTCGCAGGACGCTCGAGGCAACCGCCGGTTACGGCCAGGGCACATATACGCAGGCCCTCCCCGTGACACTGACCATCCCGGCGATGAGCCAGGTCGGCACGTACACGGCGACACTCTCCGTCACGTTCGTCGCGGCTCCCTAAGGCGGCGACCGGGCGTCGTCCCGTCACTTGCCTGGACCTCCGTGGTGCCCACCTCTCTCCGACGGTCGTCCCGACCGGTCATTCGCGCCCTGCTCTGTGTCGTCGGGTTCGCCGCATTCGTGATGCCGGGCGGCGTCCACGCGGCGAGCTTCCAGGTTGAGATGACCCTCCGCCCGATTGGCCAACCGGGTCCGTTCTTCGATGTCACGATGCGGCCGGGCGAGACGCGGAGCCTCGAGGTGGAGATCGCGAATGTCGGCGATGTCAGCCTCGCGGCGCGAACATACGCGACAGACGTCTACACGATCGTCAACGGCGGTTTCGGTGCACGCTTGCGCGCCGAGCCCCTGACCGGCATGACCCGCTGGCTCGACTACCCGACCGCGGTCCTCGCTCTCGAGGCCGGGGCGAGGGTTCAGAGGACACTCTTCGTTGCGGTTCCCGCGGATGCCCTGCCCGGCGAATACGCAGCGAGCCTTGTCCTCGAGAACGACCAGCCGATTCCCGGCAGCGGGGCCGTGACCTTCGACCAGTTGATCCGCCACGCAATCGCGGTCGTCGTGACCGTCCCCGGCAGACGCTCCCCGGCGCTGGCAGTTGGTGGTGCGAGCTACTCCATCGTCGCCGGGACGGCCAAGGTGGCGGTCGCCGTCGAGAACACGGGCAACGTTCGCCTCAAGCCCATCGTCGGCTTCGTCCTGATCGATGCAAGCGGCGGAGAGGTGGGCCGGGCACGTGTGGCGATGGACACGTTCTACGCCCACACCTCGACGTTCGTCGAGGTGGCGCTCACGGCGATCCCCGCGCCCGGGGCCTACACCGTGCGGCTCACGCTCGACGATCCCGCCGCCGGCCTGGCATCCACCCCGGCGGCGATCGCGCTCGTCGTCAACCCTCCGCCACCTGGGCTGGTCGTGGATCCTGGCTTGCCCGGCGTGACTGGCGTGACTGAGGCTGCCCGGGACGCCGGCGAGGGCCTGGTCTCCCTTCCCGTGGCGGCCACCGTCCTGGTGGCAGGCCTGGGGCTCGGCCTTGTCGGCATCGGGTTCATTCTCCGCCTCAGGCGTCGTGGCTCGACGACAGGCTCGGAGCGGTAGCGACCGCACACCGCGGCGACACGCGACCGTCCCGACGGCGGATCTGAACCCTCGCTAGCGGTCGTCGGTGTCAGGCGTTTCCCGTACTCGCGTCCCGTGACATCTCTGCAACGGAGACGCGGGAGTTCGGAACGATGCTGGTGATCACGAAACACGTCGCATCAACGACGGTTTATATCAACAGAAGTTGATGCTATTCGGCGGGACCGCCGGTGTCAACACCTCCGCCCTCGGCGTCTGTCGACAGGAGTCGCCGGATCTGCTCCTCCGTCAGCGCGGAGCGCCTTCGCGAGATCGCGCGCGCCAACCGGTCAACGTCGCCGCGGGCGTAGGCCAGGATCCGCGGATCGAGGCGCGGCCACAGCACGAGTGCCCGCAGTTCCGCGAGCGTGCGTTCTCGACGGACGCGGGCCGGGGCAACAACGATGTGCAGGCGTGTCCCACCTGGCCCAGCCTCCGGCTGCGGCCACTCGTCCTGGCTATTCTCGACCTGTCGACTCGTCGCTGTTGCGACCATCTCTTGGAGCCCCGGACACAGTATTGGCGATCGCCGTACCAGAGTTCGTGCAACAAACGGGCAGATGACCAACATACTCCGGCCGAACAGGATGATTCCACGCACTGACGAGGGCGAGTCCCGATTCACAGCCGGAGGACGGCGCCGCCATGGAACGGGCCCCCGTGTACGCTTCGCCGATGACCCGGGGTTCCGCGTACGCGCTCTTGGCGGTCCTCGGCGCCGGCGTCTTCCTGGCGGGCCTCGAGCTGATGATCACGGCCGTCGCGCTGCCGACGATCATCACCGACCTCGTGGCGGCCAATCCCGATCGGCCGGGCCAGACCGCCTTTTCCGAGCTCCGTCGCGCCTCGTGGATCGTCAACGGCTATCTCCTCGCCTATGTCGTGGCGATGCCCCTGGCGGGCCGCCTGGCGGATGTCTGGGGCGGTCGGCGCCTCTTCCTCGGCGGGCTTGCCGTCTTCATCGTCGGGTCGCTCGTGGCCGGCCGCGGCCAGACGATCGACGAGCTGATCGTCGGGCGGGTCATCCAGGGCATCGGTGGCGGGGTGCTCGTGCCGGTCGGGACGGCCGCGGCCTCCCACCTGTTCGAGGGCCACGCACGGCCCCGCGCGCTCGGGGTCATCGGGGCGCTGACGTTCCTGGGCATGGCGACCGGGCCGTTCCTGGGCGCCGCGATCCTCGGCGGGCTCCACGTCGACGGGGCGCTGACGTCGGCGGGCGTGGCCGTCGACGACCCGATCCGCAACCTCATCGCGCCGTCCTGGCGGTGGGTCTTCTACCTGAACGTCCCGATCGGCATGGCCGCGATCCTCGTCGCCTGGGCGGCGTCATACGGATGGGAGACTCCGCGGCGGCGCGGAGGCATCGACGTCCTCGGCGCCGCCGTCTGGAGCATCACCCTGGCCGCGGGGCTGGGCGCGGTGACGCTGCTCGGGAGCCGGGACTCAGGCGAGGGACCCAACCCGATGCTCGTCAGCGCCGTCCTCGCCCTCGTCGCGATCGTGCTGACCGTCGTGACCGTTGCTCGCGGGGCGCGGCTCGCCGATCCGTTCCTCGATCCGCGGCTCTTCCGGAGCATCACGTTCTCGTCGGCGGCGCTCGTCTCGCTGCTCACGGGCTACGCCTTCGCCACAGCGATCATCGGCGCGGCGGTGTTCGTCGACCGGGTGCTCTACGGCGGCCCCGACCAGCAGCGCCTTGCGCTCGGGGCGCTGGCCGCGGCGACCGCTCTCGGGGCGCTCCTGTCCGGCTTCCTCGTCCGGTTCCTCTCGCTCCGGATCGTCACACTGGCCGGGCTGATCGCCAGCGCCGGCGCGCTCCTCTGGATCTCCCGCTGGACCCCGGCTGTGCAGCTCGGGGAGGTCGCGCTCGCCCTGGGCGTGTTCGGGCTGGGCTTCGGCCTGACCGTGACGCCGCGCTCGACGGCGGCGGTCGAGGTCGCCGGACGGGCGTCGTTCGGGACGGCATCGGCGATCGTCACGGTCGCCCGGATGATCGGGATGGCGATCGGCGTCGCCGTCCTGACCGCCTACGGCTCGACGACGATCGACCGCCTCTACGACGAGCTGTTCGCGGTTCCCGACGGCTGGAAGCAGGTGATCCCGGTCGAGCTGCGGGATCGGCCGCTGCGCGACGGGTTCGTCGTCGAGGCGCTCGAACGGTGGGCCGCGGCGGAGGCGTCGTCGATCCTCGTCGGCCTGTTCGTCGTCGCCGGCGTCGTCACGATCGTCGCGATCCCGCCGGGCCTCGCCCTGGGCGGGCGCACGCGTATGCTGGCGACCGACCGCGCCGGACGAGGCTCGGCGACAGCCGGAGGATCCGAGCCGGATGGAAGCGACGAGCGGCGACCGACCACCGCCCTCTGAGGCCCCGAATGCCAGGATCTTCATCTGGCGCCCGACCGGTCTGGCAGAGACGACCGACGTCGGCTCGCTCAAGGGAATCCTCGCGGAGCCCGACACGCGGGTCTGGGTCGACTGCATCGATCCCGAGGACGAGCTCGTCATGCCGATCGCCGAGGCCCTCGGTCTCCACCCGCTGATCGCCGAGGACATCGTCGAACGCAACCAGCGCGCGAAGATCGAGACCTTCGACGACATCGTCCACATCGTCCTCTTCTCCCTGACGCACGTGGGCGAGGTGAAGACCTCGGAGATCGACCTCGTCGTCGGCCAGCGGTTCCTCGCCACGGTCCACGGCCCCGAGTGCGACCTGCGCTCGATCGCGTCCCTGCAGGCCGGCGCCGAGCACGTGCTCCGACGAGGGACGGACTATCTCCTGTACGTGCTTGCCGACCACGTCGTGGACGGGTACTTTCCCGTCCTCGACAAGCTGGCCGACGAGATCGACGATCTCCAGGACCAGATCTTCGCGTCGGCGACGGAGTGGACCCTGCAGCGCCTCTTCGTTCTCAAGCGCGAGCTCATCGAGATCCGGCGGGCGACGTCCCCGGCCCGCGAGATCTTCAACCAGCTCACCAACCGCGACATCGCCGCCGTGGATACCTCCCACGTCGTCTACTTCCGCGACGTCTACGACCACCTGATCCGCGTGACCGACGAGCTCGACAACTACCGCGAACTCGTCAGCGGCACGCTCGACATCTACCTCTCGACGATCAACAACAACCTGTCGCGGATCATGAAGCGCCTGACCGGGGTCACGGTCATCCTCGCCGGCGTCGGGGCCGTCGCCGGGGTGTTCGGGATGAGCGAAGCGGGGGCGGCGTTCCTGGGCATCGAGGCGGCGGGGTTCTGGCTCGTGACGATCGCGATCGTCGCGGCTGCAGCTGCCGCGGCGATCGTCCTCCGCCGGATCGACTGGATCTGAGGAACGAAGCCCGATGAGGCGGGGGATCGCGGTCGCGGCGATCCTCGTGGCGGTGGCGGCGGCCTGCGGCCAGGCGCCCGGACCGACTGAGCCGTCCGGCCAGCCGATCGTGGTCGAAGGGCGCGCCGCCGAGTTCGTCCTGTCGTTGCGGATTGGCAGCGACGTCGTCGACGCCGGGGCGCCGATCGACATCTCGGCGATCCTGACCTGGGAAGGCGCCGCTGGGACCGCGACGATCTGGGGCTCCGGGGGCGGTCCGGTCTCGTTCGGGCTCGCCCAGGTCGACGGCAACATCGCCCTTGGGCCCGCGTCGACGGCCGACTGCGCACCGCACGAGTACGCGCGCCTCGTCCCGACTGCCATTCCCTACCACAAGTCCGGCGGAATTCTCTGCCGACGACCCGAACGCGGCCTTCTACCGGGCCTTCTTCGCCGACCCGATCCTCAGGCTTCCGGCCGGGCATTGGCGGGTTGTCGCCATCGTCGACGGATTCCTCAAGCCGTGCGAGGCGGGAGCTCCGGAGGTCGACATCAAGCTTACGGGCGACATGCTCGTCCGCTGAGGCGGGCGATCAGCCGCAGACGACCGGCCTGGGCTTCGGGTTGGCCTCCTCGTGAGAGGCCGGCCCGATCATGAGCGGGATCGCGAGAACCTGCGTCTTGCCCTTCGTTCCCTTCGGCCCCTCGGAGGTCTGGAGCCAGAGCTCCTCGCTCGTCGCGTCGAGCGGCTCTGTCCAGCTCCGTCTGGTGGAGGAGGACCTCCTTGACGATGTACGTGAAGCGCATGTCGTCGCTGGTGAAGACCTCGACGTACATCCCGACCATCGCGTCCGGCTTGTGCTTGACGATGGCGAGGTTGTAGATCGGCCCGAACATCCCCGGCCGGGCGTGCGCGTAGAGGTACGTGGCCGCTCCCTGGCCGGGCTGGTGGAGCTGCTGGATGTACATCGCGACGTTGCACAGCGGATAGGTGTCCGCGCCGCCGGGCTGCTTGACGACCGGCAGGTCGATATCGAGCGCCGGGATGCGGATCCGGGTCGCCACGCGTTCGACGGCGGGCGTCGGGGAGGTGCTCGGCGCCGATGAGCCAGGTGGCGGGAAGGTCGGCAGAGCGATCGTCGGGGTCGGCCCGAGACTGATGCTCGTCGGCGACGGCGGCGCCGGGCTCATCTCTGCGGCGCCCGTGTACGTCAGCAGGCCGCCGGCGATCAACGACACGCCGGTCGCGGTCAGGATCGCCGGGAGGAGGCGGTTGCGGAGCATGCGGTCGAACCTTCCCACTGGGGAGGAGCCTAGCAGCGAGCCGCCGGTCGCGCCCCCGCGACGCTCGTACTGGTACTCTCCCGATCATGGGATCCCGGCTCTCGATCGTCGCCGGCGTGCTCGCCGGCCTGATCGTCGCGCTTGCGCTGCTGGCCGGATTCGTCCTCATTGGACCCGACCCCGGCAGCGCACAGGCGTCTGCGTCCCCATCGCCATCGCCATCGGCCGTTCCGACTCCGGCCGTCACACCGTCCCCATCCCTGCCGGTCGCGTCGGCCACGCCCGGCGCCTCGGGTTCGCCGGGCACCTCGGGGTCGGGCATCGTCGAGAACTTCCACATCAGCGAGCCCGCACCGACGCTCGTCGTCCCGCAGGTCGGCGGCGGGACCATCGATCTCGCGTCGCTGAAGGGGAAGCCCGTCTGGGTCAACTTCATGCAGACGACCTGCGAGCCGTGCCAGGACGAGTTCCCGTTGATGAACGGCTTCGCTGCCCGCTATGGCGAAACCGGGCTCGTCATCATCGCCGTCGACATCCGCGAGGAGGAGGGGGCGGTCGGATCGTTCGCCCAGAGCCTGAATGCGACGTTCCCGCTCGGCCTCGACAGCGACGGTGCCGCCCAGCGGGCATGGGGCGCCTTCGCGCTGCCGACCCACTTCTGGATCGATAAGGACGGGGTCGTCCGTGACGGCGCCCTCGGTGGCATCGGCGCCGACATCATGGCCCGCGGCCTCGGCAAGATCCTGCCCGGGGTGGACGTCACGCCGTAGGGAGTGCCCGTTCGGCCGGTGCGTCGCCGGCCGGGGGCTAGTCGCCGGGGGCGAGTCGCCGGGGGCGCAGTCGCATGGCGCAGGCGCATGGCGTGGTCGGCCGTCGCGTGGGCGCCCCTGGCGTGGTCGGCGCCCCGTGGCCTCCGCCGCGTCCGCCGCGCCGCCGCGGGTCGCGGGTCACGCCACCCGGGTCCTGACCCGCCATCCCCAAATTCCCGGACCACGGGTATTAGCCAGCGAGATTTCCGATTGTGCCCGCCGTGCGGGCAGTACGCACGCACCGCCGCGCGCAAGGAGGCGCCCCCCTCGCTTGTTGTGCGTGACGGTCCGCGCCGCCTCGCCTCGCCGTGGGTGCGCCTCTTGCGTACTACCCGCACCACGGGAATCTGGGAAAGCAGTCACGCCGCCGCGTCGCGCGGCAGCGGCCGCCACCGCTCCCGCCGCTCCCGCCGCTCCCGGCCCGCCGGCCCTGCCGGCCCCGCCGGCGGCTACCCCCCGACCGCCGCGGCGGCCTGGCCGATGATCCCCAGGATCAGCCCGGGGAAGAACCCGAACAGGATCGTCAGTGACGTCGTCACCGCCAGCCCGCCCCACAGGAGGCGCCCGTGGCGGAGTGGCGGCGCCTCGCTCGCGGGGTCGCGCATGTACATGTAGACGACGACCCGCAGGTAGTAGAACGCCGCCGCCGCCGCGTTCAGCATCGTGATCACCGCGAGGAACGCGACCCAGCCGCCGGCCTGGACAGCGGCGAGGATGACGATCGCCTTGGCGAAGAAGCCCGCCGTCGGCGGGATGCCGGTCAGTGACAGCAGGAACAGGGTCATGAGGATGCCGAGGAGCGGCTCGCGCCGCCCGAGCCCCGCGAACGTGTTGAGGCTCGACGTCACGCCGGCCCGCTTCTGGAGCGCGGCGATGACCGCGAACGCGCCGAGATTCATGAACGTATAGGCCGCGCCGTAGAAGAGGAGGCCCTCGAGCCCGAGCTGCTGCCCGCCGGCGAATGCCGCGAGGCCGACGAGCATGTAGCCCGTGTGGGCGATCGAGCTGTAGGCGAGCATCCGCTTGACGTTGTCCTGGGTCAGCGCGACGAGGTTGCCGAGCGTCATCGTCAGCGCCGCGAGGATGACGACGACCGGCAGCCAGTCGGCCTTGAGCGGTCCGAGCGCCTCGACGAAGAGCCGGATGATGAGCGCGAAGGCGCCGATCTTCGGGCCCGACCGACAGGTAGCCGGTGACGGGCGTCGGCGAGCCCTGGTAGGCGTCCGGCGTCCAGTAGTGGAACGGGACGGCCGCAATCTTGAACGCGACGCCGGTCATCATGAACGCGAGGCCCATCGCCAGTCCCGGCGAGAACGCCATCGTTCCGGCCGCGATTCCGAGGAGCGCGGATGCGACGCCGTCGACGCGGGTCGTGCCGGTCAGGCCCCAGACGAAGGAGAGCCCGAACAGGAAGATCGCCGAGCTGAACGAGCCGAGGAGGAAGTACTTGATCGCGCCCTCGGTCGAATAGCCGTCGGTCTTGTGGTACGCCGCGAGCATGTAGCCCGGCAGGACCATGAGCTCGAGGCCCAGGAAGAGCAGCAGCAGGTCGGTCGAGGCCGCGAGCAGCATCGCCCCGGTCATCGCGAAGACGAGGACGACGGCGAACTCGGCGACGGGGAGGCCGCGCGGTTCCAGGTAGTCGGGGGCGAAGACGATCGTCAGGCCGGCGATCGACACGAACAGCAGGTCGAGGAACGTCGTCAGCGGGTCGACCCTGTATGCCCCGCCGAATGCGTCGCCCGGAGTGCCGCTCGCGATGAGAGTCGCGGCGGCCACGATTGCGAGGCCGCCGAGCGCGACGCCGATCGCGACCCACGGCCGGCCGGGCAGGATGAGATCGACGATCAGGATCGCGATGGCGACGCCGATCGCGGCGATGAGCGGGGCGATGATCGCGAGGTCGCCCGCGGTCATCGGGTGGCTCCGCCCGCTTCGAGCGGGTCGCGCGTCTCGGCATAGCCGAGGTAGATGATCCGGATGACGACGTAGGCGATCGGGATCGCGATCGCGATGACCGCCGCCTCGGGCGCGATCGCGATCGAGCTGCCGCGCCCGACATCGGCGAGGACGTTGGCCACCGAGCCCTCGATGAGCGCGAGCAGGAGGCCCGGAGCGACGCCGAAGATCACGACGAGCGCGCCGAGCGGCGCGAGGGTCAGGACCTCGGTCGGCGTCATGTCGGTCAGGTGGCTGCCGAGTCCCTTGAAGAAGTCGGACAGCTCGCCGAACGCGACGCGCTGGAACATCCACAGCAGGTAGGCGGCGGCGAGGATCATGCAGAACGTCGCGACGGCCGCGACTGCCGGGCTGAACGCGAACGAGCCGACGAGCGCGAGGAACTCGCCGACGAACCCGGACAGGCCGGGCAGCCCGGCGGAGGCGAAGACGAAGAACCCGAACGTTGCGGCGTAGACCGGCATGACCCCGGCGAGCCCGCCCATCTTCGCAATCGTCCGATCGTGGGTCCGCTCGTAGATCACGCCGACGAGCAGGAAGAGGGCGCCCGTGATGAGCCCGTGGTTGACCATCTGGAGGATCGCGCCCTGCATCCCCTGCTGGTTGAAGACGAAGATTCCGAGCGTGACGAAGCCCATGTGGCTGACGGAGCTGTACGCCACGAGCTTCTTGAGGTCCGGCTGGACGAGCGCGACGATCGCCCCGTAGATGATCGCGATCAGGCTGAGGACGATGATCGCCGGGGCGAACGTGTGAGCCGCGTCCGGGAAGAGCGGCAGGGCGAACCGGATGAAGCCGTAGGCACCCAGCTTGAGCATGATCGCGGCGAGGATCACCGAGCCTGCCGTGGGGGCCTCGACGTGGGCGTCCGGCAGCCAGGTATGGAACGGGAACATCGGGACCTTGATCGCGAAGGCGAGGAAGAAGGCCAGGAACGCCGCGAGCTGGAGACCGTCAGCGAAGCCGGTGCCCGCCGCGAACGCGCGGAGCTGCTCGAAGTCGAACGCGCCGTCCCACGATCCGGTGGCGGCCTGGTAGGCGAACGCCGTCGCCAGGATCGCGACCAGCATCAGCAGCGAGCCGACGAGCGTGTAGAGGACGAACTTGATCGTGGCGTAGATCCGGTTCGAGCCGCCCCAGATCCCGATGATCAGGTACATCGGGACGAGGACGATCTCCCAGAAGATGTAGAAGAGGAAGAGATCGAGCGCGACGAAGACCCCGATCATCCCGACCTCGAGGATGAGGAACGAGATCATGTACTCCTTGATCCGCGTCTTGATCGGGCCGAACGAGGCGAGGATCGAGATCCACGACAGCGTCGTGGTCAGGACGACGAGGACGACGGACAGTCCGTCGACGCCGAGCTTGAACTGGATCCCGAAGAGGGGAATCCAGTCGGCCACGACGATGTCCTGGAAGTCGCCGCTGCGCTCGGCCGCCGCGAACCCGACGACGAGGACGAGCGAGAGGACCCAGGTCGCGAGGGCCGCGGCGAGGGCCAGTTGCCGGGCGTAGCGGGCGGGCGCCGCGGCGACCGCGAACGCGCCGGCGAGCGGCAGGAACGTGATCAGGGTCAGGATCGGGATCCCGCTCATCGTCAGCGTCCCGCCAGGATGAGGAACGAGCCGGCCATGACGATGAGGCCGAGGGCGATCCCGAGGGCGTAGTTCTGGACCCGCCCGGTCTGGACACCCTGGAGCCGCCGCCCGGCGCCGACCGTCGTCATCGCCAGGTCGTTGACCGAGCCGTCGACGACCTTCCGGTCGAACCACCAGAGGAAGCCGGCGATCCGTCCGCCGATCACGATGAACAGCAGGTGGTACAGCTCGTCGAACCACCACTTGTTGAGCGACGCGCGATACAGGAACGGCAGCCGGGCGCTGATCGACTGGACCGTCTGCGGGCGCGACCGGAGCCTCAGGCCGCCCAGCTCCGCGCCGAACAGGCGCCACGCGACGGCGATCCCGATCGCAGCGACCGCGACGCTCGCGCCGATGAGCGCGCCGTCGATGCCGAACAGCTGGTACTCCGCCTCGGCGTGGTGGAGCAGCTCGACGGACTCGCCGAAGACACCGCCGAGCCAGCCGCTGATGACGCTGGCCCCGAACGGAAGCCCCAGCACGAGCCCGAGCAGCGCCGACGGGATCGCCAGCAGGATGAGCGGCCACGTCATCACCGGCGGCGACTCGTGGATCCGGTCCCAGATCTCCCGCGGCCCGCGGAAGTCGCCCCAGAACGTGAGGCCCATGAGCCGGAACATGTAGAACGCCGTCATCGTCGCGACGACGACCCCGATCGCCCAGACCCACGGGAATCCCAGCTTGAACGCCTCGCCGAGGATCTCGTCCTTCGAGAAGAAGCCGGCCAGCGGCGGGATCCCGGCGATCGCCAGCGAACCGACGAGCATCGTCGCGTAGGTGATCGGGATCTTCTTCGCCAGGCCGCCCATCCGGCGCATGTCCTGCTCTTCGTGGACGCTGTGGATGACCGAACCGGAGCCGAGGAACAGCAGGCCCTTGAAGAAGCCGTGGGCCATCAGGTGGAAGATCGCGGCCGTGAACGCGCCGACGCCGAGCGCGGCGAACATGTACCCGAGCTGGCTGAGCGTCGAGTAGGCGAGGACCCGCTTGATGTCTGTCTGGGTCATCGCGATCGACGCCGCGAGGATCGCGGTGAAGATGCCGATCGCCGCGACGACGACGAGCGCCTCCTGGGCGTGGGCGAAGATCGGGCTCGTCCGGGCGACGAGATACACGCCGGCGTTGACCATCGTCGCCGCGTGGATGAGGGCCGACACCGGCGTCGGGCCCTCCATCGCGTCCGGCAGCCAGACGTGGAGCGGGAACTGGGCGCTCTTGCCCATCGCCCCGGCGAAGATCAGCAGTGAGATCGCGAGGATCGTCCCGTGATCGAGTTCGCCGATGCGCTCGATGACGTCGCGAATGTTGAGCGTGCCGAGACTGACGAAGATCAGCATGATCCCGAGCGCGAACCCGACGTCGCCGACCCGGTTGACGATGAATGCCTTCTTGGCCGCCAGGGCCGCCGACTGCTTCGTCCGCCAGAACCCGATCAACAGGTAGCTCGACAGCCCGACCAGCTCCCAGGCGACGAACACGACGAGGAAGTTGTCGGCCAGGACGAGCAGCAGCATCGAGAACATGAACAGGTTCAGGTAGGCGAAGAACCGCCAGTAGCCCGGGTCGTGGCTCATGTACCCGATCGAATAGATGTGGACGAGCATTCCGATCGTCGTCACGACGATCAGGAGGCAGGCGGTCAGCGCGTCGACGAAGAAGACCGCGTCGACGACGAAGTTGCCGGCCGGGATCCACGTGTAGATGCGGACGGCATGCCCGAAGCCCGCGGCCTCGCTGTCGAACGGCGCGCCATGGGTCAGCGCGAGGAAGGCCACGATCATGCTCATGACCCAGGCGACGACGACGACGCCGACCGGGATCATGTGGGCCTGCTTGCCGAGGCGGCGTCCGACGAGGGCCGTGATCGCGAAGCCCGCCAGCGGCAGGATCGCGATGAGCGGCAGGAAGAGGTCGATCATCGGGTCCCGATCAACGGCTCATCGCGTCGTACTCGTCGACGAGCGGCGTCCGCCGGTTCCGGAAGATCGCGATGATGATCGCGAGCCCCACGGTCGCCTCGGCCGCGGCGACGGCCATCACCATCAGCGCGATCACCGAGCCGGAGACCGCGAGGCCCGGCACGAACGAGCCGAACGCGACGATCGAGAGGTTGACCGCGTTGATCATCAGCTCGATCGCCATCAGCATGCTGATCGCGTTCCGCCGGGCGAGGAACCCGAACATGCCGATCGCGAACAGGAGCGCCGCGAGCACGAGGTAGGCATCGAGCGAGTCGCTGCCGCCGGCGGCCAGGCCGATGAGCCCGAGGCCCACGACGAAGACGACCGTCAAGAACGTGCCGGCGAACACCCTGATCACTGCCGGCCCTCGTCCTGCCGCTCACGCTTCGCGAGAAAGACCCCGCCGATGACCGCCGCCAGCAGGAGGACGCCGACGATCTCGAACGGCAGGACCCACTGCTCGAACAGGACGGAGGCCAGCGTGTCGGTCGCCGTGTGGACGCGGTTGGCGATCTCGCCCCAGTCCGTGGCCACGATCGCGAGGATGGTGACGACCGCAAGGAGGGCCGCGGCGAGCGCCGCCGGGACGGCCTGGGTCTGGAACACGAGTCGGGACGGCGCCGACTTCGTCTCCGTCAGCATGATCGCGAACAGGATCAGGACGCTGATCGCCCCGACGTAGACGAGGACCTGGGCCGCGGCCACGAGCGGCGCGCCGACGATCACGTAGATCCCGGCCAGCGCGATGAAGCAGACGATCATCGCGAGACCGCAGCGGATGATGTCGCGCATCGTCACGACGAGGAGCCCGGCAAAGAGCATCGTGCCGGCGAAGATCACGAACAGGGCGTCGCCCCAGGGGATCGCGGTGAAGGGGATGGTGTCGCCGATCGCCACGCGCGTCGCTCAGCCGTGCCCGGACTGTCCGCCGGTCGCGACCTCGCGGTGATCGTGGTCGTGGCCGTTGCCGTGGTCGTGAGCGCCTGCCCCACCCGAGCCGCCCGGGCCGCGCGCGGCGAGCGACGGCGGGAGCATCGGCAGCAGCCGTCCCGGCTCGATGATCCGGCCTTCGGCGGCGGCCCGGGACGCCCAGTCGCGCTCCTTGCGGATGTAGGTGACCTCGGTCTCGCGATCGACGGCCGCGATCGCCAGCAGGTCGATCATCGGCTCCTGGCGCGACACGTGCGAGAGCTCGAAGTCGGCGCCGTCGCGGAGCGCGTCGTAGGGGCAGGCGTCGACGCAGATCCCGCAGAGGATGCAGCGGCTCTCGTCGACTTCGTACTTCTCGAGGACGCGCGGCTTCGGCATGAGTGCACCCGTCGGGCACGTCTCCGCGCAGCGCCCGCACGAGACGCACGGGGTGTCGTTGAGGCTCATGTCGAGCGGCGTCGTCACGAGCGTGTCGAAGCCGATCCGCATGAAGTCGTAGCAGGCCGCGCCGACGACCTCCGAGCAGACCTGGGCGCAGCGCCCGCAGTCGATGCAGCGCGACGGCTCGCGGAGGATGAAGGCATGCGAGTCGTCGCGGACGTAGTCGTGGTTCAGGCCGGTGAACCGGTTCTCCGTCACGCTCCGATAGCCGGCGCCCTGGTGGTATTGCGGTTCGAGCGTCGGGAGCGTCGTCCCGTACTCGATGCCGAGGCGGCGCAGGTCGCAGAACCCGATCGCCTCGCAGGTGCACTGGAGGCAGCGGGTCGATTCCGCGACGGCCTCCTCGCGGCTGTACGGGATCTCGTACTCGATGTAGCTCCTGTTCCGGATGTCGGCGTCCATCGCCTTGAGGCGGTAGCGGGGCTCCTTGACCTCGCTCGTGAACGGGACGATCGAGAGGAACTCCGGCTGCGGCTCGGCGAGCTGCTGGCGCGTCTTGATTGCCGACAGGTCCAGCCCCTGGAGATAGGCATCCACGGCGTACGCCGCCCGGCGGCCCTCGGCGATCGCCTGGACGACCGTCGCCGCGCCGATCCGGACGTCGCCGGTCCCGAACACGCCCGGCCGGCTCGTCTCGAACGTCACCGCGTCCGCCTTGAGCCGGCGCTGTTTCGTCGCCTCGACGCCGTCCGAGCCCGGCCCGATCCAGTCGAGCTCCGGGCCCTGCCCGATCGCGAGCAGGACGCGGTCGCAGGGGATCGTGAACTCGGTTCCCGGGGCGGGCTCCGGGCGGCGGCGGCCGGATGCATCCGGTTCGCCCGGACGGTTCCGGATGAACTCGACCCCGGTGACCTTGCCCGCGGTGTCGGTGATGACGCGCGTCGGGCCCGCCTGGAAGATCGCGGTGACGCCCTCCTCGATCGCCTCGTGCACCTCGTTCGCGGCGGGCATGTCCTTCATGTCGCGGCGATAGACGAGCGTCACCTCGGCGGCACCCTGGCGGACGGAGGTCCGGCTGCAGTCCATCGACGTGAACCCGCCGCCGATGACGACGACGCGCTTCCCGGCGTGGCCCGGGTACGGCAGCCCGAGCGTCGCCGTGCGGAGGTACTCGAGGCCGTCGAGGACCTCGGCCGCATCCTCGCCCGGTACGCCGAGCTTGTTCGTCGTGTAGCAGCCGATCGCGATGACGACCGCGTCGTAGCCCTGGTTCTGGAGATCGTCGAGCGTGAAGTCGCGCCCGAGGCCCTGGTTGCAGACGATCCGGCCGCCGAGCCTGGTCACCGACTCGTACTCGGCCTCGAGGACCTCGACCTTCGGCAGGCGGTACTGCGGGATGCCGTAGCGGAGCATGCCGCCGGGCGCCGGGTCGCGCTCGAAGACCGTCACGTCGTGGCCGCCGATCAACAGGTAGTAGGCGGCCGCCATCCCGGCCGGCCCGGACCCGATGACCGCGGCGCGGCGGCCCGTCTTCGGCTGGAGCTCGAACGGCACCGGCGGATCGACGCCCTCGTCGAGCATCGAGCGGATCACCTGGTCGCCGGCATAGCGGTGGCTGTCGCGGATCGCGATCGCCTCGTCGACCTCGTCACGCCGGCAGTGCTCCTCGCACGGGGCCGGGCAGACGCGCCCGAGCACCGACGGGAACGGGATCGTCCGCTTGAAGATCCGGGTCGACTCGCGCCAGTTCGCCTCCGCGTTCGCCTTGAGGAAGCCGGGGATGTCGATGTGGCTGGGGCACTTGTTCTGGCAGGGCGGCAGGCAGTACGCGTTGTGGTCGGAGAAGATCAGCTCGAGGTTCGTCGCGCGCAGCCGGCGGACCGTCTCGGTCTGGGTGCTGACGACCATGGCCGCCTCGGCACGCTGGGAGCAGCTGATCGGCGGGTGGTCGAAGCCCTCCACCTCGACGACGCACATCCGGCACGCTCCGAAGCCGGGCAGTTTCGGCTCGTAGCAGAGCGTCGGGACCTCGATCCCGTTGTCGCGGCAGACCTCGAGGATCGTCTGGCCCTCAAAGCCCTCCACGACGCGCCCGTCCACCTCGATCCGGATCCGCGGCGTCGACTGCGGGCGCTGCGGCGACTGGGTCGTCAGGAATCGCTCCGCGACCGTGTCGGCGATCGGCTCGAGGTCGGCTCGTTCGGGGCGGGTGATCAGGTCAGCCATCTCTTCTTCAATGGGCTGCGCCCGCCGCCACCGCGATCGGACGGCAGACGCCGGCCGGGCAGGAGCTGCGGAGGATGTGATCGTCGAGCTCGGACCGGAAGTATCTCATTCCGCTCGCCCACGGAAGGGTCGCCAGTCGCTCGTGGTCGCACAGCGCGGAGGCGACGACGTCCGCCGACAGGTCGGCGAGGAGCGCCAGATCGGTCGGCCGCGGGTGTCCGGTCGCGACCCGGTCGCCGATCTCGCTGATCCGGCGCGTCCCGATCCGGCACGGAATCGTCTTGCCGCAGGCCTCGTCGGCGCAGAAGCGGGTCAGGAGCCGGGCGAGGTCGACGACGCACGCGCGGTTGTCGGCGACGACGACGGAGCCGGAGCCGATGTGGGCGCCGACCGCCCGCAGCGCCTCGAACTCGTACGGCGTATCGAGCAGGTCGGGCGGCAGCAGGCCGCCGGAGGGGCCGCCGACGAGGACGGCCTTCAGGCCCTTCGTCACGCCGGCCAGGTCGACGATCTCGCGCAGCGGGGTCCCGAGCGGCACCTCCGCGACGCCGCTCCCGTTCGGGCCGCGAACGCCGACGAGGATCGTCCCCGGGCTTGCCTTCGAGCCGATGGCCGCGAACTCCCCGGGCTCGTGGGCGAGGATCCACGGCACCGCGGCGAGGGTCTGGACGTTCTGGACGACCGTCGGCAGCCCGAACAGCCCGCGCTCGGCCGGGTGGGGCGGTCGCTGCTCCGGCTGGCCGCGCTTGCCCTCGAGGGCCTTGAGGAGGACCGTCTCCTCGCCGAGCATGTAGGCCCCCTGGACGGGCCGGACCCGGATCGTCGGCCCGATTCCGGCCCCGAGCATCGTCGGCCCGATCAGGCCGGCGTCCTCGGCCGCGCCGATCGCCGCCTCAAGGCGCCTGATCGACTCGGTCGCCTCGGTCCGGACGGCGATGAAGGCGTCATCGGCCCCGACGGCGAAGGCGGCGATCGCGACGCCCTCGATGACCCCGAACGGGTTGGTCTCGATCAGCGTCCGGTCCGTCTGGGCGGACGGATCGGCGCCGTAGCCGTTGGCGACGACGTACCGTCGCGGGGCGTCGGTCTCGGCACACAGGCGCCACTTCTCGCCGGTCGGGAAGCCGGCACCCCCGCGACCGCGGAGGCCGGACGCGGCGACCATCGCGATCGTCCCCGTCGGGCCGAGGTCGTGGACGGCTCGCCGGAGGGCGTCGAACGCACCGCCCGCGATCGCGGCGTCCAGGGCGGCGGCGGGGTCGGCGAGGATCGTCGACGCGACGCCGGCCGCGCTGGGGCGGCCCGTCTTCGAGGCCGGCTGGGCGCGGGCGATCAGGATCGAGGGCCAGCTCCTGGGTGTCGGGTAGATCGTCGTCATCGGGTCACGCCTGCGTCCGCCGCCCGCCGCGACGTCGAGCTCCTGATGCCGAGCCGGCGCCGTTTCCACCGCCGCCCGCGAGCGCCGCGTCGAGCCCGGCGAGGTAGGACGCCTCTGCCGGTCGCCGGGCGGCCAGGGCGGCCGTCTGGCCGGTGTCGCCGGGCGGCTCGAAGCGCAGGTGGCCGTAGTACGAGGCCGTGCCGTAGATCATCGCGTACCACGCCCCGGTCTTCTGGCTGATGCGCTTGAGCGCGGCGACCGGGAGGTGGCCGTACGCCGCCTGCGTCGCCTCGAGGATCCTCAGCATCTCCGCGGGGTCGTGGTCGAACTCCTCGAGGATCTCGTCGACGGCCGTCGGATCGATTCCCTCGAACCTGGCGTAGGCGGGGTCCGGCACGGTCCGGCCCGAGCGGCGGAGGGCGGACTCGTCGCGGCGCTCACCGTAGGTCTCGGGGGGTCCCCAGTGGACGTGGTACCGGCCCTTGGTGTCGATCCCGCCCATGTCGATGCACTCGATGGGGCAGGCCTGCGCGCACTGGAAGCAGGTCTCGCACTTGATCGTGCCCCACTCGTCGTAGAGGAGCTGGAGGCGGCCGCGGAACTTGTGGGGAACGTCTGCCTTGACCTCGGGATAGCGGATCGTCGCCTTCGGCTCGAAGAAGCGGCGCAGGGTGAGGCCCATGCCCTTGACGATGCCGAGACCGGGAATGAGGCTCACCCGACGGCGCTCATGGCTTGTTCACCACCAGGATCGCCGCGGCGGTGACGAAGAGATTGAGGAGCGACGCCGGCAGGAGCCACTTCCAGGCGAAGCCCATGAGCTGGTCGATCCGGACGCGGGGCAGCGTTCCGCGCATCCAGACGAACGTGAAGACGAAGACGTACGACTTGCCGAGGAACCAGAGCAGCCCCGCCACCCAGTCGAGCCCGACATAGGCGATGCCGACGACCGCGGTGACCGCGACGAGGTTGAAGAGGACGAAGCCGATGACGAGGGCCTGCCACGCCGGCATCGAGCTTCGGGCGAGGAAGAACGGCGCGGCCAGCAGCAGCGTCCCGACGACCGGGACGATCGCGATGAGGATCAACAGCCCGATCCCGAAGGAGCCCGGATCGAGTGCCGAGGTCGATCGGCCAGGGCCACGGGAAGGGCGCGTTCCAGCCGCCGAAGAAGAGCGTGACGATCAGCGCCGAGATGACGAAGACGTTGACGTACTCGGCGAAGAAGAAGAAGCCGAAGCGCATCCCGGAATACTCGGTCGCGAAGCCCGCGACGATCTCCGAATCCGCCTCCGTCAGGTCGAACGGCGTCCGGTTGGCCTCCGCCGTCGCGGCGATGAAGAAGATCAGTGCGCCAAGCGGCTGCTGGAAGACGAACCAGTCGGTGAACCAGCCGCCTACGGCCCGCCTGGTGGCGTCGAGATGCGGGCCCTGGAGGAGAACGAACTGGTTGAGGCTCATCGTGCCCGCCAGCATCAGGAGGCCGACGACCGACAGCGTGAGGGGGATCTCGTAGCTGACGATCTGCGCCGCCGACCGCAGCCCGCCGAGCAGCGAGTACTTGTTGAAGCTCGCCCAGCCGGCCATCATCAGGCCGACGACCGTCATCCCACCGATGCCGAAGAAGTAGAGCAGGCCGATGTTCATGTCCTGGCCGAAGAGACCGGGCGCGAACGGGATGACGAGCAGCGCCATGACCGTCGACATGAAGACCACGACCGGGGCGAGGGTGAACACGAGCCGATCCGCACCGGTCGGGCTGAAGTCCTCCTTGGCGAGCACCTTGAGCCCGTGGACGACGGACAGGAGCGACCCGAACGGGCCGACTCGATCCGGCCCGATCCGGAGGTTCATCAGGGCGATGACCTTCATCTCCATGTAGATGATCAGGAAGGCCGTCGGGATGCTCATGAGCAGGACCGCGGTCGCCGCGACGACGAACCGGACCAGCAAGATGTTCGTCGCGAGGAAGTCGAGGATCCCCGCGCCGAACAGGGCGACGACGACGACCAGCCCGATCCCGAGCGCCAGCAGGATCGGGACGAGCGTGAAGATGACCTTGCCTGCCAGCGTGAGGCGGCCCCAGGATCGTGCGACTGCCGTCATCGGCTACTTGTCCACGCCGCCCATGATCGGATCCAACGAGGCCATCACCGCCATCGTGTCGGCGATCAGGTTGCCCGGCGTCAGCAGGCCGACCGACTGGAGGTGGATGAACGAGGGATCGTGGATCCGCATCCGGAACGGCTGGTCCGTGCCGTCGCTGATGACGTAGGCGGCGTACTCGCCGCGCGGGCCCTCGATCGCCGCGTACGCCCTGCCGGGTCGCGGGCGGAGGAGCCGCGGCAGCTTCGCCATGACCGGCCCGTCGGGCATCTGGTGGAGGCACTGGTCGATGATCCGGATGCTCTGGCGGATCTCGTCGATCCGGATCAGGTAGCGGGCCAGGCAGTCGCCCTCGTCGCGCGTCGGGATGTCGAAGTCGAGCTCCGGGAAGACGGAGTACGGATGCGCCCGCCGGACGTCGAACGGGACGCCGGTCGCCCGCAGGTTCGGGCCGGTCATGCACATCCGGAGCGCGGTCGCCGTGTCGATCGTCCCGAGGCCGCGCATCCGTCGGACGAAGATCTCGTTCTCGTTGAGGAGCCCGAGATTGGCCTCGATCTGGCTCGTCGCCCGGCTCATCCAGTCACCGAGCCGGCTCATGAACTCGTGGTTCAGGTCGCCGTTCACGCCGCCGATCCGGAAGTAGTTGAAGAGCATCCGCTGGCCGGTCAGGCTGGCCAGCATCTCGACGATCTCGTCGCGCTCGATGAAGCTCCAGAGGATCGGCGTCAGCCCGCCCAGGTCGAGGGCCATCCAGCCCATGAACAGGGCGTGGCTGGCGATCCGGTTGAGCTCCGACGAGAGGACCCGGATGTACTCCGCCCGGCGCGGGACCTCGATGTCGAGGAGCTTCTCGAAGGCCATGACCGGCGGCCACTCGCAGAAGAGCGAGGAGACGTATTCGAGCGGATCGACCTGGCTGATGACCTGGTGGTAGTCGGCGTTCTCGCAGAGCTTCTCGACGCCGCGATGGAGGTAGCCGAGCACCGGGTCGAGGTCGACGACGTTCTCGCCGTCGAGCTTGAGGACGACCCGCAGGACACCGTGGGTCGAGGGGTGCTGCGGCCCCATGTTGATGAACATCTCGCCGTCGCGGAGCGTGTAGAACTCGGCCTCACGTTCCGTGCGCGGCGGGTACGGCGGCACCGGTTCGAAGACGCCGACCTGCTCGTCGAGCATGACCCGCGGATCGTCGGCCGATGCGTGGCGCGGCGATGTCGTCGTCATGACGGGGCCCGCCGGATCGTCGCGGCCGGCTTCGCGTTCCGCGGCGAATGGGTCTGCTCCATGTGGCGGACGCCGCCGCCGGGCGATCGCGCCGAATCGTCCGCTAGATAGAAGTCCTTGCGGAGCGGGAACGCCTGGTAGTCGGGCGGCATGTAGATCCGCCGGAGGTCGCGGTTGCCCTCGAACGTGATCCCGAACATGTCGTACGCCTCGCGCTCCATCCACTCGGCGCCCTTCCACAGGAACGTGACCGACGGGACGCGCGGATCGTCGCGCGACAGCCCGCCGGCGATCACCCGGAGCCAGTCCGGCGTCGTCGGGCTCCAGAGGTGGTAGACGACCTGCATCTCCGTCCCGGTGTCGACACCGGCAAGGTCTGCGAGCAACTCGAACCCGAACTCGGGCTCGTCGTGGAGGGCCCGCAACGTGTCGACGACGTCGCCCGGCCCGATCCGGATCTCGGTCTCGTCATGGCGCTGGCGGACGGGACCCGTCAACCGCTCGCTGAAGCGCGCCTCGAGGCGTCGCCGGAACACTGGATCCACGGTCAGACGCCGTCCGGGACAGTCGGTCCGATGGCGCGCTCCGGCCAGTGCCCGCGCCGATCCTTGATGAGCTGCTGGAGCTTCATCATCCCGTAGATGAGGCCCTCCGGGCGGGGCGGGCAGCCCGGGACGTAGACGTCGACCGGCATGACCCGGTCGATCCCCTCGACCGTCGAGTAGCTCCGCTTGTAGCGGCCGCCGGAGCACGTGCAGTCGCCCATCGCGACACACCACTTCGGCTCCGGCATCTGCTCCCAGAGGCGGACCAGGGGTCCGGCCATCTTCGTGGTGAGGGTCCCGGCGACGATCAGGACGTCCGCCTGGCGGGGGCTCGCCCGGAACGGGAACATGCCCCAGCGGTCCATGTCGTTGCGCGATGTGGCCGCCGACATCATCTCGATCGCGCAGCACGCCAGGCCGGACAAGAGCGGCCAGAGGCTGTTCGCCCGGATCAGGTCGAGGACGTAGTCGGCCTTTGTCGGGATGACCTCCAGCGGGCCGCTCCAGCGCGCGTCGTCGCGGCGGTAGGCCGGATCCGATTCATGCGCTGCGAGGTGGGTGATGTCGGACTCGAGGCCCCCGCTGTACGCCGTGGGGTCGACCGACCGCCACAGGGTGTTCGGGACGATGATCGGCTCGACGAGCGCCGATTTCGCGGCGGATCGCGAGCGCCGCGGGGGCGTTGCCGGTGTGGTCCGCGGCCAAGCCGGTCGTGTCGCTCGAGCCGCCGCCGGCGGCGCCGATCTGCTTGCTCATTTCCAGCTCAGGACGCCCTTGCGCCACGCATAGGCCAGGCCGAGGAGGAGAACCCCGACGAAGATCAGCATCGACACGAAGCCGCCGACCAGCAGGTCGCGGAACACGATCGCCCAGAGGTAGATAAAGATCACTTCGATGTCGAACGCGACGAACAACAGCGCGTAGATGTAGAACGACAGGCCGGACCGCCCGTGGGTGTCGCCGTACGTGTCGATGCCGCTCTCGTACGGCAGGCCCTTGTGGGCGTCGCCACGGTTCCTGTGGGTGAGCAACCAGGACGCGCCGACCGTCAGGAAGACGAACGACAGGCCTGCGACGGCAAACCCCACGATGTACCAGATCCCGGTCAACCGACGTTCACTCCCGAGCAGTCGCGGGTAGATCCGATGTCATGCGCCCTGCGCCGATGGAAGGGTTCCTGGGGCCGGAGCACGGGCGGACACACGGGTCGCCACGCACGGGCATTCTAGCAGGGGAGGTCGTCCGGCCTTGCGCACGCGCGGGTCCGGCGAGCGCACGTCGAGCGTGTCAAATGCCCGCAGGGTGAGCGTTCGTCATGAGCGACCGCCACCTGGCCGACGGATCGTGTGGGTGGAGTGCCGGGTGGACGCAGCCCGATTGGCGCGACCGAGGTGCGGAGATCGGGGAGCGGATCGCGCCGAGCGCGCGTGCAAGTTCGCGGTCCGCCCCCCGGCGGCACCGTGGCCACGGCATGACCGATGACCAGCCCGCGGAGCATGGGTCAGCCGCGATCGGGCTGTCGATAGGGAGGTCGCCGTAGTCCGGTTCGGTGCGCTCCGGCGCAGTTCGGCTGGATATGGCGGTGGTCAACCCAGGCCGCGGAGCACGGCATCGCCGGGCAGCCCGCGACCGAACGCCATCACCCGGAACCCGCCCATCGCCGCCGGATCGATCATCCGGACGAGGGCGGAGCGCGCCTCGAGATACGCCGGCAGGCCAGCTCCGGTCCCCGACTGGAGCGCGACGAGCAGGTCTCCGGCCCCCAGGGCGGCGAGGAAGCGCCCCTGGGTCGTCGTCCCGAGATGCACCAGACCGGCAGCGGCCGCGGCCCGCTCGACCGCCGTGACGTCGACGTGGGCCGTCAGGTCCTGCCGCCCGATCGCGTGGTAGAGGTCGCCGTGGGCACGGTGTTCCAGGTAGGCAGCGACGGTTCCTGCCGGGCGCCGAACCGGGTCGTAGAGCTCGGACGCGGGGTGGCCGTAGTCGATGACCAGCAGGGCCCCGCGCTCGATCCCGGCGGCCGCCGCCGCGACCCAGCGGTCGACCACAAGGCAGATCTCGGCCGCCTGGCCGTCGACCAGCGCGATTCCCTCGGCAGCGAGTCGCTCGGCGAGCGCGGGCGTGGACGGTTCGCCCTCGACGTCGACGAAACCGGCTCCGTCGATGCCGACGAACACCTCCCGCAGTGCGCCGCCTCGCCCCACGACCCGATGCGTCGGCAGCGCGTCGACGACCTCGTTCGCGATGACGATCCCGACGATCGCCGCCGCGTCGTCAAGCATGACGCGGTTGGCGATGCCGGCCGCCGCGAGCCGGTCACGGAGCTCGTCGATCCGGCGCGGCTCGACCTCGACGGGCCGATACCGGACGTCCGGCGCGAGGCCCGACCCGTCGGCGGCCAGGCCGGTGAGGAGCCCCTCGGCCAGCGCGCCGCCGCCCGCGCCGAGTTCGCGGATCGCGAACCCCGGCGGCCGGCCGAGCGCGACCCAGACGTCGTCGACGTGGCGGGCGATCGCCCGCCCGAAGATCGGATGGGCCTCCGGCGCGGTCAGGAAGTCGCCGCCGCGCCCCGGCCCGGCCCGCTCCGCCCGGTAGTAGCCGCCGTCGGCGTCGTACAGCGCGAGCTCCATGAAGCGGGCGAAGGTCATCGGCCCCGATCGATCGATCTCGTCGCGGATCCGGCCGATCAGCCCCGGGTCGCCCTCGATGCGATCGAGGTCGGCGGCCGGGATTCGCCGGAGATGCGGGCCGGTGTCCATCCGTGCCGGCCTATTGCCGCTGCCCGAGCGCGAGCCGCAGCCCGGGGCCGACGAGCGTGTGTCCGCCCAGGACGACGGGGATCGGCGCCGTCGCCGCCGCCACGGTCAGTTCCCGCAGCCACGTGTCGCCGATGCCACCCGGCATGAGGATGTCCGACGCGAAGCGATCCTCGGCGGGCGGCCACGTCCGTTCGTCCGCACCGTGGCGATGGGCCAGCAGCACGCGGCTGTCGATGAAGGCCCCATCGCCCAGTCTCGCGAGATGCGTGCCCAGCGAGCCGGGCCCGTCCCGTTCGAGCAGCGCGCCGAGGACCGACGCGGGCGCGCGGCGGAGGGATGGCGCCGGGTCGCGCTCGACGAGCGCCGCGAGCGAAGCCCCGCGCAGGCCCCGTTCCTCGACGAGTGCCCGGACGCGGGCCGGCCGGTTGCGCTCGAGCCAGCCGAGCGTCGCCGCCGATGTTCGCCCGGCCACGACCAGCTCGGCCCGGCGGTCGGCTGCGACGGCGGCGAGTCGGTCGAGTGCGCCGGTGACCGGCACCAGGTCGACCCCCGCCGGAGGGATGGCGAAGCGGTCGCCGAGCAGGACGAGGTCGAGCGGCCCGTCGACGTCGACCCCGAGACGCCAGCTGCGCCGCTCGCGGACCGGGTAGCCGCAGGCTTCCTCCAGCCAGCGGGGCAGGGCGTTGTCCGCCGGCAGGTCCGGGACGTCTCGCAGGACGCCCGCGCGCGAGACAGCCACGACGTCCGCGGAGAACCGGTTGTTCGTGAGCGCACCGGGGACCGCGGCGCACGCTGCCGCCACGAACGCCCGCAGATCGGCCGGTCGCCCGAGCGGGATCGACCCCGAACCGAGGATCACGATGCCGTCCGGACGCTCGCCGGCGACGAACGCCCGGAGCCTCGCCCCGAACGGTGTATCGTCGGGCGGGCCGGCGACCAGCCGGACGTCGGTCGCCCCGGCCGCGACGAACGCCACGCGGCGCTCCTCGGCGATCCGAAGCCGCGAATCGGCGACCCAGCGCTCGAGCGGCCCGGCGCCGGATCGCGCCTGGCGGTGGAGGATGAGGACGACGACGCCGGCCATCGATGGAGTCTACCGAGCGGGAGGCGGGCGCTGACCGGGCCGGTCCGGGCCTACGTCGGGCTGGGGGCGAACCTCGGCGACCCGTCGGCGACACTCGCGGCCGGCATCCATGGACTGGCGGCCCTGCCCGGGGCACGGCTGCGGGCGGTTTCCCGGCTCTATGCCACGGAGCCGGTCGGCGTCGCCGACCAGCCCGAGTTCCGCAACGCCGTCGTCGCGATCGACGTTCCACGCGGCCCGGACCCTGCGACCGGCGCCCTCGCCCTCCTCGTCGCGCTCAAGCGGCTCGAGGCGGCGTTCGGGCGTCGCGACCGCGAGCGGTGGGGGCCGCGCGAGCTGGACCTGGACCTCCTCGTGTTCGGCCGGCACCGGATCGAGGTCGAGCGTCCGCCCGAAGCCAGGTCGAACGATCCGTCGAAGCCCACCGACCTCGTGGTTCCGCATCGGCTCGCCGGGGAGCGTCTCTTCGTGCTGGCGCCGCTGGCGGACCTCGCCCCTCGGCTCGTCCCGCCCGGCTGGTCGGAGACCGTGGAGTCGGCTCGCCGCCGGCGCGAGACCGTCGAGGGCGGGCACGCGGTCCGGCCGATCGCGCTCTGGGTCGACCGCGCCTGGCGACAAATGCCGACCGGCGGTCAGACGCCGAGGTAGCGAGCCTCTAGAGCCGCACCCGCGGCGGGCTGTCCCGGTCGAACATGTGGACCGTGTCGATGAAGCGAACCTGCTTCGAGCGGTAGGCCATCGAGAGCGAGTGGGTCCGGGCGCCGCCGCCGAAGAAGCGGACGCCCTGGAGGAGGTCGCCGGCCGTCACGCCCGGTCGCAGCGAAGACGATGTTCTCGCCCGACGCGAGCTCGTCGGTCATGTAGACCCGGTCCTCGTCGCCGTGGCCCATCGCCGCACCGCGGGCCCGCTCCTCGTCGCTCCGATAGCGGAAGCGCGCCTGGATCTCGCCGCCGAGGCAGCGCAGCGCGGCGGCGGTCAGCACGCCTTCCGGGGCGCCGCCGATCCCCATCACGGCGTGCACGCCGGTCCCGGAGACCGCGCAGCTGATCGCGCCGGAGAGGTCGCCGTCGGAGATGAGCTTGATCCTGGCGCCGGCCTCGCGGACCTCGGCGATCAGCGCCTCGTGGCGCGGTCGCTCGAGGATGACGACCGTGATGTCGTTGATCCTCCGGCCGAGGGCGTCGGCGATCTTCCGGAGGTGTCTCGGTCGGCGCGTCGCGGATGTCCACCTTGCCGGCGACGACGGGCCCGACGCAGAGCTTCTCGAGATACGTGTCCGGAGCGTTGACGAGGCCGCCCTTCTCCGACGCAGCGAGGACGGTGATCGCTCCAGCCTGGCCGTGGGCGACGAGGTTCGTGCCCTCGAGAGGGTCGACGGCGATGTCCACTTCCGGGGCATCGGACCGCTCGGCTCCTCGCGCCGGCCCACTTCCTCGCCGATGTAGAGCATCGGGGCCTCGTCGCGCTCGCCCTCGCCGATGACGATCCGGCCGGCGAACTCGATCTCGTCCATCGTTCGCCGCATCGCCTCGACCGCCGCATGGTCGGCCTCGTCCTTCTCGCCGCGGCCCATGAATCGAGCCGAGGCAATCGCGGCAGCTTCGGTCACGCGGACCATCTCGAGAGCCAGAAGCTGTTCCATGGTCCCTCCCTTGCGGTCTACCGACTCCCTGGCGGACTGATCTAGTGGCGGAAGTGCCGCTTCCCCGTGAAGACCATCGCCATGTGGTGGCGATCGGCGAGCTCGATCGCCATCTCGTCGCGGATCGATCCGCCCGGCTGGACGATCGCGGTGACCCCGGCCCCCGCCGCCATCTGGATGCCGTCCGGGAACGGGAAATACGCATCGCTTGCCATGACGGCGGTCTTCGCCCGGTCGCCGGCCCGGCGGAGCGCGATCTCGACGGCGACCTGGCGACTCGCCTGGGCGGCCCCGATCCCGACGGTCGCGCCGTTCCTGGCGAGGACGATCGCGTTCGACCTGACGTGGCGAACCGCGCGCCAGGCGAACAGCAGGTCGTTGAGCTCATCGAGCGTCGGGCGCCGTTTCGTGACGACCTGGAGCCGGCCCCGGTCGAGCCCCAGCTCGTCGAGGCTCTCGACGAGCAGGCCGCCGGCCACGCGCTTGAAGTCGAGATTGGCGATGCCGTAGTCGCGCATGCCCTCGGTCGGGTCCGGCGGGACGGCCAGGATCTCGAGTCCGGCCTTCGCCTTGAGGATGCCGATCGCCGCCTGGCTGTAGCCCGGGCGCGATCACGGCCTCGTACGAGTTGGCGGCGATCTCCCGGGCGGTCGCTCCGTCGAGCTCCCGGTTGACGCCGACGATGCCGCCGAACGACGCGACCGGCGTCCGTCTCGAGCGCCTGACGGTAGGCCTCGACGAGCTCGTCGGCCGACGCCAGCCCGACTGGGTCGGTGTGCTTGACGATGGCGACCGTCGGGGCGGTGTAGTCCGACGCGATGCGGTACGCCGCGTCGAGGTCGAGGAGGTTGTTGAACGACGGTCGCTCGCCGCGGAGCTGGGTCGCGTCGGCGAGGGTTCCGCTGCGGTGGGTCGTCTCGCGGTAGAACGCGGCGCGCTGGTGCGGGTTCTCGCCGTAGCGCAGGTCGTCGACCTTCTCGAGGACCAGGGCGAGCCGGTCCGGGAAACATGTTCCCGGAGATCTGGTTGAGGTAGGCGGCGATCTCCGCGTAGTAGGCGGCGATGGTCCCGAACGCCTCGGCCGCGAGGGGCGCCCGGAACTCCGCCGATACGGCCGTGCGCTCGCGGAGCTCCGCGACGAGCTGCTGGTAGTGGTCCGGGCTGGCCACGGCGGCGACGCCCGCCGCGTTCCTGGCCGCGGCCCCGAGCAGCGCCGCGCCCGCCGACGTCGATCATCTCGATCGCCTCGTCGATCGCGACCAGCCGGGCCCCGACCGCCGGGCGCGAACGGTGTGACGTTGACGACGAGGATGTCGATCAGGCCGATGCCGTTCTGCCTCGAGCTCCTCGAGCTGGGCCGGGATGTCGCGACGGGCGAGGACCCGGCATAGACCGCGGGGTGGAACGTCTTGACCTGGCCGCCGACGAGTGGCGGGACGCTGGTCAGCTCGGAGACGGAGCTGAACCTCGACGCCGTCCCCGGCGAGGTGCTCGCGGGTGCCGTCGGTCGCGAAGATCTCCACGCCCAGCGCGAGCAGGTCGCGCGCGAGCCCTGAGATGCCGTCTCGGTTGGCGACCGACAGCAGGGCTCGCACCCGGGCCATCCTCCATCCCCACGCGGACCACGCGCTCGACGTTCCTGCGGCCGAGTATAACCCGAGCCGTGGCATACTCCGACCCGATCGGCGGCCTGCTCCGCCACATCGACGGCGACCCGGTCACACAGACGAGGTCGATCGTGCGGCTCCCCCCTGGGACTACCTGTTCGTTCCGTTCAATCCGCACACCTTCCCGGACCTGTTCACGCCGACCTGGGTCGCGTCGCTCGTCCTGCTCGTCGCCATCGTGGTCATCTACAACGCGCGGACGAAGGCGCTCCACCGCCACGCGCCGTACCTCGACCTGTACGAGTGGATCCTGTGGACTGGCCAGTCGGTGTTCGGGCTGCTCGCGACGGCGGCAGTCTTCTCGTTCGACCTGATCGTCGTCGGATGGTCATCGAGATCGTCGGACTCGGTTCGCTGTTCTGGGTCCGGTTCATCAGGTTCCCGCCGATGCTCGACGCCTACGAGCAGAAGCTCGCGAAGCAGCGCTACTACACGAAGACGAAGTTCGATCGCGTCCGAGGCGACGATCCGCTCCAAGGCGAAGACAGCCCGCCGGTCGCGCCGGCGACGCTGACGCGCGATGCCGATCGAGGTCCGGAGGTTCGGGGTCGGCCATCGACGCCCGGACGGGCCTCCCGGCAGCGAGGGGCTGAGCGGCCAGGTCATCCACGGCGACGGTCGCGGCAGCGTCGCGGAGCTCGCCTTCAGCCTGGGTGGCCGGATCGAGGCGCATTCGAACCCGAACACGACCTACTTCATCGTCATCGAGGGCGGCGGCTGGACGCTCGTCGGCGACGAACGGATCCGGGTGGCCGCTGGGGAGGCGGTCGTCTGGCCGGCGAACGTGCTCCACGCGGCCTGGACGGACTATTCGAACATGCGCGCGCTCGTCGTCGAGTTCGCCGGTGCCGACGATGAGGCGGTTCTCCAGGTCCTCGAGGGCGCCGCCCTGGAGCTGGCTCCCGGGACGGCGCCGGTCTCTCCGGGCGAGGGGCACCTCGCCCCGCCTGACCGGCCACTGCCCCACGATCGCTCGGAGGGCGAGCCGGTCTAGGACGCCCGGAGAGGGCCGCCGGCCGGCGCCGCTCCTCCACGGCACCGGCCGGCGACAGGGAAAGTCAGCGTTCGAGGTCGGCGGCCCGTGCGAGGAGCTCGAGGAAGTCGTGGACCTCCTGGGTCTGGGGCAGGTCGTCGGAGAATTGCCGCGCCACCTCGGCGACATCGCCCAGGCGGTACTCGTTGCCCCAGCGGCTGCCGCGGAAGCGTTCGGCGGTCGCGGCGACGATCGCGTCGAGCTTGAACGTGGCGCTGGAGGCCCGGAATGACCCGGCGAGGTCGGACAGGCGGACGTCGCTAGCGAGCTCGGCAGCGCGACCCGACACGGGATCCGTCCAGCGCAGGCTGATCGTCGCGACCCGGCCCTTGCCTGCGCCGTCACCCGACAGGCGAAGCGCGTAGAGCGCCGTCACCGAGTGGCCCGCGCCGATCGCGCCGGCATCGACCTCATCGTCGCGGAAGTCCCTGTCGTCGATCGCCCGGTTCTCGAAGCCGATGAGCCGGTAGGCCTCGACAGCGTCGGCGTTGAACTCGACCTGGACCCTGGCGTCGAGGGCCACCGACTGGAGGGTGCCCGTCAGGTCCTCGACGAAGATCCGTCGTGCCTCGTCGAGATCGTCGACGTAGGCGTAGAAGCCGTCGCCGTCGTCGGCCACCTGTTCGAGCAGGGCGTCGTTGAAGTTGCCCATCCCGAACCCGACGGAGACCAGCTGGATCCCCGCCTCTGCGTCGTGCCGGATCCCCTTCAGGATCGTCTCCGCGTCCGTCGCCCCGACATTGGCGACGCCATCGGAGGCGAGGACAACCCGGTTGATCCCCTCCTCGCGGAGCTGTTCGCGGGCGGTCTCGTAGCCGAGTCGGAGCCCGGCCTCGGCATTCGTCGAGCCTTCCGGCTGGAGGGAATCGATGGCGTCGAGGATCGTGCCGGCCCGGCGTGCAGATGTCGGTTCGAGGACGACGCGCGCATCGGTTCCGTAGACCACGATCGCCACGGTGTCGTTGCGCCCGAGGCCCTCGACGAGGAGGGCGAGTGACTGCTTGACGAGACCGAGCCGGTCCTCGCGTGCCATGGAGCCTGAGACGTCGATGACGAACGTCAGGGAGGCGTCGGGCCGCGACCGGTCGGACACCTCCCGTGCCTTGAGCCCGATCCGCAGCAGCGTCTCGTTCTCGGCGAGGAACGGACTGGGGCCGCCGTCGACGTGGATCGCGAAGGCGTCGTCGTCTGGTGCCGCGTAATCCTGGTCGAAGTAGTTGACGAACTCCTCGACGCGGACGCTGGCAGGGTCGGGCAGGTTATCGTCGGCGACGTAGCGCCGGGCGACGGTGTACGAGGCCGTGTCCACGTCGAGCCCGAAGGTCGACTGGTCGTCCTCGGTCGGATCGACGAACGGGTTGACGCCGGGATCCTCGTACGTCACGCCGTCATAGGGCGTTGGCGCGGCCTCCTCCCGCGGCGCGGGCGTCGGTTGATGGTGCTCCGGCGGCGGGACGGACCCGGGCTCCCGCGTCGACGACGCCGATGAGCAGGCGCCCGCGAGCAGGGCAGCCAGGCCGAGGGACAGGAGTTGCCTGCGCATGGCGCAACCTCCTTGGGGGACCGAAGGTGAGCCCGGCCCCCGGACACAAGGCGGAACCGACGGTCCCGCAGGTCCCGGAGCGACGCCACGATGTGCGTCGTCGGGCCGCCGCGCAGACGCTGGTCGCGGCGCCCCGGTTACGTGAAGATTCCTACACGCGACCCAGGATGGCGCCCAGCTGGCCGAGGATGCGGGCGGTCGCGCCCCAGACGTGGAGGCCCTCGATGCGGTAGCCGCCGTATCTGATCGGCCAGTCGCGGATGACGCGCTCGACGATCTCGACCGGCGCGTCGGGGAAGAATGCCGTCACCGGTGGCTCGAGAATGCGCGCGACTTCGGAGGGGTTCGCGGTCAGTCGCGGTAGCCGCGCCGCGCAGGCGACCACGGGAGTGATCCGGAAGTCGCTGACCGGGATGAAGACGTCGTCAAGGATGCCGAGGACGGTCACGCCCGCGACGTCCGCATCGAGCCCAACCTCCTCGGCGGCCTCGCGCAGGGCTGTCTCCGCGGGTCCCGAATCGGCCGGCTCGGCCTTCCCGCCGGGCAGGCTCACCTCGCCGCTGTGATGGCCGTCGTACGCGACGCGCTCGGTGAGGACGATCCGGGCGACCCCATCGGGATCGGGGAAGAGGAGGGCCAGGACCGCGGCCGGCCGGGCGGTCGGGCTCGGCGCGAAGCGGGGGACGATGCCGGTCATCGGTGAAGACCGGCATCAGCGAGGATGGTCCCTCGGGAAGGCCGCCCGGCCATGACGCCAGCCGATCGGCCGCCTCCTCGAATCGCATCGGTCAGTTGACGAGCTCGCCCGTGTCCCGCTTCGACTCGACGTCCGGAAGGTCCAGCACGGACTTGGTGGACGCCCGCTTGCCTTCGCCGCCGGCGCGGGCGTCGCGCCGGCGACCGGCCTCGGTGACCACCGTCGCGTGCTCGGTCGAGAACACGAGCGTGTCGCCGATCGGATCCGCGTCACCGACGATCCGGTCGCCCGGCTTGAATTCACCGCGAAGGAGGCTCCGTGCCAGCGGATTCTCGACGAGCCGCTGGATCGTCCGCTTCAGCGGCCGGGCCCCGTACGCGGGATCCGTGCCCTCGCGGACGATGAGTGACTTCGCCGCGGGCGTGAGATCCAGCATGAGATCCTGGTCGTCGAGCCGCTTCTGGACGCCGCCGAGGAGCAGGTCGACGATCTTCGCCAGGTGCTCGTCAGTCAGCGGGTGGAAGACGATGACCTCGTCGATCCGGTTGAGGAACTCCGGCCGGAACTGACCGCGCAGTGCGTCCATCACCGACCGCTTCATGCCTTCGTAGGCGGCCTTGTCCTCGCGACCGCCGGAGACAGCCGTGATCAGGTGACTGCCGACATTGCTGGTCATGATGACGACGGTGTTCTTGAAATCGACGGTCCGTCCCTGGCCGTCCGTGAGCCGGCCGTCGTCGAGGACCTGGAGGAGGATGTTGAAGACGTCCGGGTGGGCCTTCTCGATCTCGTCGAGGAGGATGACCTGGTACGGGCGCCGCCGGACGGCCTCGGTCAGCTGGCCGCCTTCCTCGTAGCCGACATAGCCGGGCGGAGCGCCGATGAGACGGGAGACCGAGAACTTCTCCATGTACTCGCTCATGTCGATCCGGCTCATGGCGTGCTCGTCGTCGAAGAGGAACTCGGCGAGAGCGCGGGCGAGCTCGGTCTTGCCGACGCCCGTCGGGCCGAGGAACAGGAACGAGCCGAGCGGCCGGCGCGGGTCGCCGAGGCCGGCCCTCGCCCGGCGGACCGCATCCGACACGGCCTCGACGGCCTCCTCCTGCCCGACGACGCGCCGGTGGAGCCGCTCTTCCATCTTGACGAGCTTCTCGAGCTCGCCCTCCATGAGCCTGGTCACCGGGATCCCTGTCCACGCGGCGACGATCTCGGCGATGTTGTCGGCGGAGACTTCCTCACGGAGGAGCGAGCCGGGACCCTGGAGGGCGGCGAGCGTCGCCTCCTGCTCCTTCAGCCGAGCCTGGAGCTGCGGCAGGGTCTCGTACTGGAGCTTCGCCGCGGTCTCGTAGTCCGTCTCGCGCTGGGCCTGCTCGATCCTGACCTGGAGCTGCTCGAGCTCCGTCTTGGACTGTCGGATCGCGGCAATCGCGGTCTTCTCCGCCTCCCAGCGCTGCTTGAGAGCGCCCGTCTGCTCCTCGAGATCGGCGAGCTCCTTCTCGAGCGCCGCGAGCCGCGCCTTCGAAGCGTCGTCGGTCTCCTTGCGGAGCGCCTCCCGCTCGATCTCGAGCTGCATCCTGCGCCGCTCGGCCTCGTCGAGCTCGACCGGCATCGAGTCGATCTCCATGCGCAGCCGCGACGCCGCCTCGTCGACGAGGTCGATCGCCTTGTCGGGCAGGAACCGATCGGTGATGTAGCGGTGGCTGAGCGTCGCGGCGGCGACGAGCGCGGAGTCCGTGATCCGGACGCCGTGATGCACCTCGTAGCGCTCGCGGAGGCCGCGCAGGATCGAGATCGTGTCCTCCACGCTCGGCTCGTCGACCATGACGGGCTGGAATCGCCGCTCGAGCGCCGCGTCCTTCTCGATGTGCTTGCGGTACTCGTCGAGGGTCGTCGCCCCGATCGTGTGGAGCTCGCCGCGGGCCAGCATCGGCTTGAGCAGGTTCGACGCGTCCATCGCGCCCTCGGCTGCACCGGCCCCCACGACCGTGTGGAGCTCGTCGATGAACAGGATGACCCGGCCCTCGGCGTCCTTGATCTCCTTGAGGACGGCCTTCAGGCGCTCCTCGAACTCGCCGCGGAACTTCGCGCCGGCGATCAGCGCGCCGAGATCGAGCGAGACGACGCGCTTGTCCTTGAGAGTCTCCGGCACGTCACCGCGCATGATCCTCTGGGCCAGGCCTTCGGCGATCGCGGTCTTGCCGACGCCCGGCTCTCCGATGAGGACCGGGTTGTTCTTCGTCCGGCGACTGAGCACCTGGATGACCCGGCGGATCTCGTCGTCCCGGCCGATCACCGGGTCGAGCTTGCCGGCCCGGGCTTCGTTCGTGAGGTCGCGGCCGTACTTCTCGAGGGCGGCGTAGGTCCCCTCGGGGTTCGGCGAGGTGACCCGCTGGCCGCCGCGAACGCTCTGCAGCGCGCTGAGGATCGCCTCGCGCGTCGCCCCGTGCCGCTCTAGCAGCTGACGTCCGTCGCCGCCGACCTCGGCGACCGCCAGGAGCAGGTGCTCGGTGGAGACGTACTCGTCGCCGAGTCGCCTGGCCTCCTGCTCGGCGAGCTCCATCGCTCGCTTGGCGCGTGCATCCAGCGCGAGCGACCCGCCCTGGATCTTCGCCCGCCGGCTGAGCATCCCCGCGAGCTCGTCCCGGAACGCCTTGAGATCGACACCGATGCGCCGAAGTGTCTCCGCGGGCACGCCGTCGTCGGGTTCGACGAGGGCGTTGAGAAGGTGCTCGACGTCGAGGACGGGGCTCGACAGCTCCTCGGCGACGTGCTGGGCGGCGAGGATCGCCTGCTGTGCTTTTTCGGTATATCGGTCGAGTTTCATGGTCTCCTCCTCGGTGGTGCGTCAGCGAGGGTCTGGTTGTTCGACGCGGTCGAGGAACGTGCGCGCCGCTTTCATCGCCTCGGGATCGAGGCTGGGCAGGACGACGCGGACCTTGGCAAGCAGGTCGCCCACGCCGTCGCCCCGGAGATGGGGCATGCCCTGTCCCTTGAGCCGGAACGTCCGGCCGTTCTGGGTGCCGGCCGGGATCCGGAGCAGGACCTTGCCCTTCAGTGTCGTGACCGGGACCTCGCCGCCAAGCAGCGCCTCTTCGAGGGTGATCGGCAGCTCCCGCTCGAGATCCGCACCGCGACGGGTGAACACGGGGTGCGGACGGACCCGGACGATGACGACCAGGTCGCCGCCGCCGGGCCCCTGGCCCGCGAGCTTGATCCGGGTTCCGGTGTCCGCGCCGCGCGGGATCGTCACCTCCAGGCGCTTGCCATCGAGCTCGACCCGCACCTTCGTTCCGTGGAAGGCCTCTTCGAGGCCGATCTCGGCGATCGCCTCTGCCGTCGGGGCGGACCCGCGACGGGCCGCCGGTCGCGATGAGGTCCTGGAGCGCGTGTCGTTCAGGTCCATCTGGCCGAGGATCTCCTCGAACGTCGGGCCCGCCGTGGCGGACCGCCGTCGCGACGACCCGCTGGATCCCGCCGCCGATCCCGCGGCCTCGTCCGCGGCGAAGAACGTCCGGAAGAAGTCCGAGAAGTCGCCGCCGCCGGCACCGGTCGTCCTGAACTCGTAGCGGACGTTGCCGGACTGGCCGGCTGCACCGCGCCCGAATCCAGCGAACGGGTTGTCGCCCGCGTAGGGCGAGCCGGCACCGCCGCCGGCGTGGCTGTAGGCCTCCCAGTTTGCGCCGAGGAGGTCGTACTTGCGACGCTTCTCGGGGTCGGAGAGGACTTCGTTCGCTTCGTTGATCTGCTTGAAGCGGCGCTCGGCCGCGGCATCACCCGGCTTGGCGTCCGGATGATGTTCGCGGGCGAGCCGTCGGAATGCCTTCTTGATCTCGGGCTGAGTCGCGTTGCGCTTCAGCCCGAGGGTCTCGTAGTAGTCCTGGTAGTCCATCGAATTGCCACACCCTCAACCGTGAGCGGTCACCCGCTCACCGAGGTCCGAGGCGGAGCTCCGCGACGCCACAGGCCCGAGGTCTCAGCGCCCCTGGACCACGACGGGCGGCTGCTCCGCCGGAGGAAAGGTCGTCCGGCGGACGCGGTCCGCAGGCTCTGGATCGACCGGCACGTCGCCGGTGATGACCTTGGCCGGAGCGGCGACGAGCGCCTTCGGCTTGCGCCGAAGGGCCGCCTCCAGGACCTGGTCCATGGTGTCGACGAGGATGAGCTTGATCTGCTTGCGGATCTCGTCGGGAAGGTCGCGCAGGTCCTTCTCGTTCTTGCGCGGCAGGATGACGATCTTCGCGCCGGCCAGGTGGGCCGCCAGGATCTTGCTCTTCAGGCCGCCGATCGGGAGTACCCGACCACGGAGGGTGATCTCGCCGGTCATCGCGACGTCCTTCCGGACGGGGATGCCCGCCAGGGCGCTGACGATCGCGGTCGCCATCGTGATCCCTGCAGACGGCCCGTCCTTGGGGATGCCGCCCGCCGGGACATGGATGTGGAGCGTGTTCTTCTCGAAGATCTCACGCGAGATCCCGAGCTCCGACGCGTGGGCCCTCGTCCAGGACAGGCCGGCTCGCGCGGACTCCCTCATCACCTCGCCGAGCTGGCCGGTGAGGATGAAGTCCTCCTTGCCTTCCATCTTCGTGACTTCGATGGCGACGACGTCGCCGCCGACCTCCGTCACGACAAGGCCCGTCGCCGATCCCGTCTGGTCCTCGGACTCGAGCTCACCGTACTCGTATCGCTGCGGGCCGAGGAACTCGACGAGCCGCTTGACGTCGACGACGGTCTTCCGCTTGCGGCCCTCGGCGACCGTGCGGGCCACCTTGCGCATGACGTTCGCGATCTCGCGCTCGAGGTTCCGGACGCCGGCCTCCTTGGTGAAGGACCGGACGAGTTCCGTCATCGCCTCCGGCGTGATCTCGATCCGCTTCTCGTTGAGCCCGTGGTTCTTCATCTGCTTGGGGATGAGGAACCGCTTGCCGATCTCGATCTTCTCCTGCTCGGTGTAGCCGGGCAGGTAGATGATCTCCATCCGGTCGCGGAGGGCGGCCGGGATCGGGTCGAGCAGGTTCGCCGTGGCGACGAAGAGGACCTTGCTCAGGTCGAACGGCACCTCCAGGTAGTTGTCCTGGAACGTGTTGTTCTGCTCCGGATCGAGGACCTCGAGCAGGGCGGACGACGGGTCGCCCCGGAAGTCCATCCCGATCTTGTCGACCTCGTCGAGCATGAAGACCGGGTTGTTGGAACCACCGGTCTTGATGCTCTGGATGATCCGGCCGGGCAGGGCGCCGATGTAGGTCCGGCGATGGCCGCGGATCTCCGCCTCGTCGTGGATGCCGCCGAGGCTCATCCGGACGAACTTGCGGCCCATGGCCCGGGCGATGCTCTTGCCCAGCGAGGTCTTGCCGACGCCGGGCGGGCCGACGAACGCGAGGATCGGGCTGCGAATCTCGTCGGCGAGGGTTCGCACGGCGAGGTACTCGAGGATCCGCTCCTTGATCTTCTCGAGGCCGTAGTGGTCCTCGTCGAGGATCTTGGCGGCCTGCTTGATGTCGAGGAGATCGTCCGTCGCGACGTTCCACGGCAGGCTGATCAGCCAGTCGACGTAGGTCCGGATGACGCCGACCTCCGGCGAGGCCGACGGGATCCGCGCCATGCGGTCGATCTCCTTGATCGCCCGGGTCTTGATCTCGTCCGGCATCCCGGCCGCCTCGACCTTCTCTCGAAGCTCGTTGATCTCGGCCTGCTGCGGGTCGTCCTCGCCGAGCTCGCGCTGGATGGCCTTCAACTGCTCCCGGAGGATGTACTCGCGCTGGGTCTTGTCCATCTCGGACTTGACCTCGGACTGGATCCGGCCCTTGAGCTCGAGGATCTCGATCTGGCGGGCGAGGAAGTTGGAGACGAGCTTCAGGCGCTCGATGACGTCGATCGTCTCGAGCATCTCCTGGCGCTGCTCCGTCGTCATGTCCGGGCTGTAGGCGACCATATCCGCGAGCAGTCCGGGCTCCGTGATGTTGCGCGCGGCAACGGCGGCCTCCGGCGGGACCGGGGCGCCGTTCGCGACGTACTGCTCGATCTGGGCCTGGACCGTCCGCATCAGCGCCTGGATCTCCAGGCCGGCCGGCGTCGCGTCGGAGACCTCCTCGACGACGGCGCGCAGGAAGGGATCGGTCGACGAGAAGCGGTGCAGGCGGATACGCGACTGGCCCTGGACGATCGCCCGGACCGTGCCGTCCTGGAGCTGGACGACCTGCGCGATCTTGGCGAGCGTGCCGATCTCGTAGAGTTCGGAGGCCTCGTTGACATCCTCCTGCTCGGCGTGACGCTGGGTGACGAGCGCGATCGGCTTCCCCTCGGCGACCGCCGCGTTGAGCGCGTTGACGCTCTTCTCACGGCCGACCTGGAGCGGCACGATCATCTCCGGGAAGATGACGGTCTCGCGAAGGGCCACCAACGGCAGCTCGGTCGTCTTCCGGCTGGTCGACTTCGATCCGGTGCTCCTGCCGGTGCTCTTGGTTGTCTCGTCCGAGGATTGCGGACGCTTCGGCATCAGGTTTCTCCTGTCGATGTAAAAGCGAATGATGGCGCGCGGCGGAGCCGCCGTGAAGCGGTGGGTACCATGACGCGTCGCCTAGGCGGTGCCGGTGTCATGTTCGGCTGATGCGTCGGCAGCCCGCCGATTTCGCATCCCTTCGTCATAAAGCGCCTCGAGAATTCGCTTCCCGAGTCGCTCCTCGAGCTCGAACAGGATCTTGATGCCGGCGAGGTTCACACCGCGATCCTGGGTCAGGTGCCGTATCCACTGGATTCGCCGGATGTCCTCGTCGCTGTACAGCCGGATGTTGGTGGGGGTTCGGGCAGGGCAGAGCAGGCCTTCATCCTCGTAGATCCGCAGTGTCCGCGGATGCACGGAGACAATCCCGGCCGCGACGCTGATCACGTACACCGGTCGGCGAGGGTCGCGATCCGCCTGCCCGAATCCCATCTGTCAGCCGCCCAGCTCGGCCGGCGCGGACGGCGCGGCGCCGCTGCTCCGACCTTCGGTTGAGGGGCTGATTCGGATCTGGCGGGGCTTGACCTCCTCCGCCTTGGGGATCCGGAGGGTCAGGACGGCGTCGGCGAAGGTCGCCGTCGCCCGGTCGGACTCGAGGCCCGTGGGAAGGCTGATCGAGCGGTTGAACGAGCCGCGACGAATTTCGTGGACGAGGAAGTCGCCGTCGGCCTCAGAGCGTTCGGTCGCGCTCGCGCCGTGGATCGTCAGCCGGCCGTTCTCGACCGTGATCTCGACGTCGTCGGGCTTGACCCCGGGGAGTTGAGCTTCGACCACCAGCTCGTCGGACGTCATCGAGACGTCGAGCGGGAGACTGGAGCTCTCGAGAGCGGCCCCACCCCACTGGGCGGGTCGGACGAAGCTGTCTTCGAAGAGTCGGTCCATCGCCTGGCGGAGCGAGAGCAGCTCGCCGAAGGGCGATGGACGGCGCGCAATCATCATGTTGCGAACCTCCATGTGCTGCGATGACCAATCCCGGAATATTCCGGGCACGACCAGACGATAGAACCTTGACAATGCCGTTGTCAAGATAGTTGAAGGTTGAGATGTCTGAATCCCGCAGGACTGCGGTTCGCGGCGTCGCTACCCCGCGGCTGCCTCTTCGACGTCCCCGATGAGCTGGTCGTGGAGGATCGCCTCGCAATCGGCCCGGCCGATCGCGATGACCTTGTCGCCCTCCTGGAGCACCGAATCGGGCCGCAGCGGCGTGGCGATCCCGTCTCGGATGACCGCGAACAGCGAGCAACCCTCCGGGATGTGGAGATCCTGGGTCGACCGTCCGATTGCCGGCGAGCCGGCCTGGAGGTGCGCCTCGATCAACTCGAGTTCGCCCTCGCCGAGCTGGGCGAGGTGAAGCAGCTCGTGGACGGGGATGTCCTGCTCGATAGACCCGAGGATCATCCGCGTGGGGCTGATCAGCTCGTCGACGCCGAGGTGCTTGAAGAGCTCCTCGTTCTTCGGGTTGTTGACCCGGGCGATGGTCCGCGGGACGTCGAAGTGGTGCTTGGCCATCTGGCAGATGACGAGGTTGTCCTCGTCGTCGCCCGTCACCGCGGCGACGATGTCGGCGCGGTTGCAGCCGGCTTCGCCAAGGTACTTGCCCTCGCAGCCGTCATGGGGGATGACGACCGATCCGATCTCGTCTGAGATCTGGTCCGCGCGTGCGCGGTCCCTCTCCATGAGCACGACCTCGTGCCCGGACTCGATGAGTTCCTTGGTCAGGTAGTAGCCGACTTTTCCGCCGCCCACGACGAGGACGAACATCGGTCAGGCCTCCTGGGGGGCGCTGCCCGGCGCCGCGACGGTCGGGACGGGGCTGGGGTCCGGCAGGTGGTGGCTCTCGCCACCCGGGTGACTGCCCGTCGGCGCAATCGTACCGGCACGTCCGCTGACCGGGAGCCCGAGGAACACGTTCACGGCGTCCGCCATGAGGTTCGTCCGGCAGAGCGTCGCGATGCCGAGATCGGCGTAGGCCTGGGCCCGGACAGGGTCGTTGATCTTGGCGATCACCCGCTTCGCGCCGAGCGCCTCGTGGGCGAGCTGGGCGGCCATGACGTTCCGGTTGTCGCCCTCGGTCATCGCGATGAAGATGTCGGCGTCCTCAGCGCCGCCACGCCGAAGCGTGTCCTCGTCGGTCCCGTCGCCCCGGACCGCACTGCCGCCGAATGTGGACGGCAGGCGATCGAATGCCCGGGTCGCCGGATCGATCACGATGACCTGGTGACCCGCACGATCGAAGTAGTCGGCGAGCGTCGCGCCGACGCGGCCACAACCGACGATCACTGTCTTCACGTCGTCTCCTCGGGGATCGGCTCGCGCACGACCCAGACTGCGCACGGGGCGTTCTTCAGGACGTACGGGATCGTCCGCCCGATGGCGAAGTCGCCGCCGAAGCGCTTGCGATAGGGGAGCCCGGTCACGAGCAGGTCGGCGCCGCGCTCCACCGCCTCATCGACGAGGGCGGCCCCGACGTCCCGGGCCTGGAGGAGGACCGGCTCGAGGCGCGCCTTCGCCGCCTCGGCGACCGATTCGGCCATGTCGAGGACCCGCTGCGCCTCTTCAGACTGGCCCGCGACATCGGCGTCGAGCGGCAGCGTCCAGTCGATCTCGACGACGTGGACCGCGATGAGTTCGACCTCCGCGCCCTTGCCGAAGGAAGTCACGAGTCGGACGATCTGTGCGTCGCTCGAGTCGCCGTTCAAGGCGATCACCGCGCGGGTGAAGGGTGGATGGTGGGCCTCGGGCACGGCCGGAACGATACCACCGCGCGGCCTCACGTCCGAGTGGGTGGTGCCTCCGCCGCCGCCCGTTCGGCGGCCGTTTCGTCCTCTCGACGGTATGGGACGTTCACCACGACCGTATGGGACCTGCCGAGGAGCGAGCTCCGGAGGCGCTTCACCGACTGGTTGTAGAGGATCCGCTCCCACCACCGTCGGGCGACGTACTCCGGAAGCACGACGAACGTGACCGGAGCCTCCTTGTCCGGCGGCCATGCGGCGTCGAGGACGTCGAGGTATGCCTCGAGCGGTCCGACGAGCGCGCGGTACGGCGATTCGACGATCACGAGCGGCACGCCCGGCATCTGGCGTTCCCACTGGCCGCGAAGGGCCTCGGCATCGTCGGGCTCGTCGGTGATGAAGACGGCACGGACGTCGTCGGCGATCGACCGGGCGACATTGATGGCATGGACGACGGCCCGGTTCAGTCCCGGGATCGGGACGACGACGCGCTCCTCGCGGTGCGGGACCTCGAAGACGACGTCGTCGCGAACCCGAAGCTCGCGGCGCGAGGCGCTGTACTGGCGATTGATGAAGAGCATGATCGAGACGAGGGTCGGGATGAGGATGATCACCAGGTAGGCGCCGTCGATGAACTTCACCGACGTGACGACGATCGCGACGATCCCCGTCAGGACGGCACCGACCGCATTGATGACGATCCGGTAGTGCCAGCCACGGGCGCGGCTCCGGAGCCAGTGGCGGACCATGCCGGACTGGCTGATCGTGAAGTCGATGAACACGCCGACCGCGTAGAGCGGGATCAGGGCGTGGGTATGGCCGCCGAAGATGACGATCAGGCTCATCGCGATCAGGGCCAGGATGATGATCCCGGCCGAGAACGCCAGCCGGTCGCCACGGTACGAGAAGTTGCGCGGCATGAAGCCGTCCATCGCCAGCACCGCAGCGAGCCGGGGGAAGGCCGCGAAGCTCGTGTTCGCGGCCAGGAACAGGAGCAGCGCCGTGAACGCCTGGAACAGGTAGAAGCCGATCGAGTCGCCGCCGTAGACGACGGTGGCGACCTGTGCGACGACGGTCTTCTTCACGGGAGCGTCGACCGGGAAGATCCCGAAGCTGGTGGCGAGGAACGTGATCCCGATGAACAGGATGGCGAGGATGCCGGCCATCGCCAGCAGCGTTGCGGCAGCGTTCCGCGATTCGGGCGGCTTGAACGCGGGGACGCCGGTCGCAATCGCCTCGGTTCCGGTCAGGGCGACGGCTCCCGCGGCAAATGCCCGCAGCAGGATGAGAATCCCGACGGCCTGGGTCGTCCCGCTGACCGCCGCGATCTCCTCTGGCAACGGGGCGCGGGCCTCGCCGAGAACGACGATCCTGAAGGTCCCGATCCCGATCATCAGCAGCGCGCTGCCCAGGAACAGGTACGTCGGGATGGCGAAGATGTTCCCCGATTCGCGCAGCCCGCGCAGGTTGCCGACCATGATCAGGAAGATCGCGAGGATCGCCACGTAGACGGAGATGGGAGCGATCGCCGGCACCGCCGAGGAGATCTGTTCCACTGCCGACGACGTCGAGACCGCGACGGTCAGGCTGTAGTCGATCATCAGGGCGGACGCCGCGACAAGGGACGCCGTCCTGCCGAAGTTCGCCTTCGAGACCGAGTACGAACCGCCGCCCGTCGGGTAGGCGATGCAGATCTGCCGGTAGCTGATGGCGACGACGGCGAGCAGGCCGGCGATCGCGATGCTGATCGGCAGCGAGTACGTGAGGGCCGCGGTACCGAAGCCGACCAGCACGAACGCCCGGATGATCTCCTCCGTCGCATAGGCCGACGAGCTGATGGCATCCGAGCTGAAGATCGCGAGCGCGTGCTTCTTCGAGAGACGTTCGCCGATCTCCTCCTCGGAGGCGAGTGGCCGTCCGAGGGCGACCGACTTGATCGACGCGACGAGCCGTCCCATCGGCGTCTTCGGGCGGCTTGCGGCCGGCTTCGCGACGAGCTGCCCCGGGCCCGCATAGCGGAAGTACGGGGAGTGGGGCCTGTCGACGCGGACACGCCGATCGGCGATCTTCCTGCCCTGGAGCGGTCGGCGTCCGCCGATCATCGACGCGTCCTCACTGCCCGTACGACAGGCGCTCGACGAGGCGTTTCGGCAGGCGAGCCCTGTTCATCGCCGATTGGACCGCCGCGATGTCATACGGCGCCCGGTGCCACGTGCACCGGCCGGCATCGGTGTCGATGACCATGAAGCTCGCCGTCACGATCCCATCCCGCGGCTGCCCGACGCTTCCGGGGTTGATCAGCGCACGACGGTCCGCCAGGGTGAAGCTCGACCCGGCCGCGGGCTCGATCTGTTCGACGCTGCCGTCGTGTTCGGCGAACACCATCGGCAGGTGGGTGTGTCCATAGAGTCCGAACGGGGTCGTCAGGACGGCGAGATTGGCCCGCGCGATCGGGACCGAGACGATGTATTCCCACAGCGGCTCGCGCGGGCTGCCGTGGACCAGCCCGAACTGCCCGTCCGCGTGGCGCTCCGGGAGCGCCGCCAGCCAGTCGCGCGTCGTCGTCGCGATCGTGCGCCGGGTCCATTCCATCGCAGCCCGTGCATCGGGATTGAACCACTCGATCTCGTCGCCCCCGATGGCGGCGGCGTCGTGATTGCCACGGACGCCGACGGAGCCGATCTCGTCGAGCCGCGCCACGACGCCGTCAGGTTCCGGGCCGTAGCCCACGACGTCGCCGAGGTGCCAGACGGCATCGACCGAGCCAAGGGAGGCGATGACCGAATCGAGGGCCGCGAGGTTCGCATGGATGTCCGAGAGGACGGCGACGCGCACGCGTTGCAGCCTAGCAGGGGTGATCCCATGCAATAGACGGCGCTCACCACGGGCGACGACGCCGGGTTGCCGGATCGCGGGGATAGCCGTCGGCGGTGCGGTTGCGCTTCGTGACGACGACGAGGCGGTGCTGGTCGAGGCCCCTCGCAACGACCGGAATCGTCTCGATCCGGCCGTTGCCGAGCTCAGTCATGGCCCGCCGGGCTGCCGCCACCTCAGCGTCGATCGAGCCGCGCTTCCACGCGACGAGGATGCCGCCTGGGACGAGCAGCGGGAAGGCGAGCTCCACGAGATCGTCGAGCGCCCCGACGGCACGCGCCGTCACCGCGGTCCACCGCTCCCGATGACGCGGGTCGCGGGCGAGGTCCTCTGCCCGCTCGCCGGCGACCGCGACGCGCGGCCCGAGTCCGGTCGCCCGGACCGCGGCCGCGAGGAAGGCTGCCTTCTTGCCGATGGAATCGACGAGGAGCGCCCGCTCGACGGGCAGGCTCGCGGCCAGGGGGATCCCGGGATAGCCGCCGCCGCTGCCGAGATCGAGAAAGCTGTCGATGCGGACGCGACCGACGCGACGGGCCTGGAGGACGGGCACCGCAGTGAGGCTGTCGATGACATGGCGGGTCGCGATCCCCGCGGGGTCGCGGACCGACGTCAGGTTGATCGCGGCATTCCAGGCGATCAGGAGGCGGGCGTGGTCGGCGATGATCGAGCGGGCATCACCGCTGAGACGCAGCCCGAGCTCGAGGACTCCCGCATCCAGTGCGGCATCGAACGCCGCTGGGAGTGTCGGAAGGGAATCGACGCGCGTCGGGAGCGGTTGGCGGGGACGGTCCAGGCACTCCTCCTGTCGGTCGTGCCTGTGCGGGCCGTCCGGGCTCCGCTCCCGGCGTGCTCGTTCATCGCACCGCCGGTCGACTCTCGGTCTTCCGTGACATGTCCGGTTCGCGGCCGGGTTTCCCCAAGCCCCTCGCAGGTCCCGTTACCCGCGCGACCCCAGTGCGGAGCCGGACACTACCGGCCTCCGAGCGGCCAGTCAACGGGGTTATCCACCAATCCGCGTGAAGGACGTCAGGTTGTGGATAACGGGCTCTGCGGCCGCGATCGTACGTCGAGCGAACGGCCGGTTCGACCCCGGCCGGCGAACAGCCGGCTGCCGCGTGGAGCGTCCTACGCGGGGCCGAACTGGGGCGGCTTCAGCGGCGGTCGATCGGCTCCCCCGAGCCGGATGGAACGCCGCCGGCCTTCGACCGCGCCGGCAGGGCTGGCCGCCGGTGCGCCGCGCCCGGCGATGGCCATCGCCCGCAGGACCGCCCGTTCCTCGAGGCCGATCTCTTCGGCAGCGAGTGCTCGATCCAGGGCGGCCGTCACGACCGACGGATTGACGGCGGCCGGGCCGGGAAGGGCAAGGACGAAGGCAGAGCCCGAACCGGGCACGGACGCCACCTCGAGATCGCCGCCCATCCGCCGGGCGAGGTCCCTGGCGATCGGCAGGCCGAGGCCGGTCCCGGTGATCCGCTCGTGCCCGGGCAGGCGGTGGAACCGCTCGAAGATTCGCGGCCGGTCGTCGCCGGAGATGCCCGCCCCATCGTCGACGACCGTGAGGATCGCGACCGGGCCATCGAAGCGCGCGCCGATCTCGACTCGGCCGCCGGGGGCCGTGTACTTCAGGGCGTTCGCGACGAGGTTCGTCAGGATCTGCTCGACGCGGCGCCGATCGCCGGTCGCCGAGCGCAATCGCGGCGGCAGGGAGGTCCGCAGGCGAATGTCGCATTCGAGGGCGATCGGCATGAGCCCGGCGGCAACATGAGCCACCAATTCCGCCATCGAGAATGGCTCCTCCTCGAGCTCGAGCGTGCCCGACTCGAGGCGCGACAGCTCGAGCAGGTCGCCGACCAGGTCCGCCATCGAGCCGACGATCCCGAGGCTGCGGTCGAGGAAGTCGCGCTCGACGGCGGGATCGTCGACCTTGTCGCTGTGGATCAGCTCGAGATAGCCGCGCAAGGCCCGTCAGGGGGGTCCGCAGCTCGTGGGCGACCGTCGAGACGAAGCGGGTACGCTCCGCCTCCGCAGCCCGCAGCGAAGCCGAGTTCGCGATCCGTCGCGAGCTGCTCTGTGACGAGCGAGAGCGCCACTGCCGCGTGGCGCGCGAGTTGGGGCGGGAGGCGATCCGCGAGCCGTTCGGCGGCTCCGGCTCTGTCGAACTCGAATCCGAGGACCACGTGTCCGGCGGTCGGAATCGGTAGCAGCGCGTACCAGGGGGCGTCCCCGTCGGCCTCGCCTGCCTCCGGTCCGGCTCCGGCGGCCGCCCTCGGCGGTCGGCCGCATCATCGTCTCCGCGACGGCCCGGGACGACGACCCGACGATCCTCGGGCGCAGGTTTCCTGCGCTGCCTGGTCACGGGCGCCACATCGGTCGCGGACTCGTCGGCATCCTCGCCGACGATGAGCGAGATCGGAGCGAGACCTGATGCGGCACGGTCGGCCCGCGATCGCGCCGAGCGCGCATCGAGCCATGTCGCAAGGGCCTCGGCGGCCGCGGGATCCTCGCCGGGCACAACGGAGACCGCACAACGGCGCTCGATCCCATCGGCCAGGACCGCCGCCCGGTGTGCGCCGGCCGTTCGCGCGATGAGCCTGAGCAGACCGGCGAGGCGAGCCTCGGCGCTCGTGTTCGCGGCGAGCACGTCGAGTGCGCGCGCCAGCAGGGTGCGCTCCTGGTGGGCCTGTCGATCCTCGGCGCGCCGAAATGACGCCCGACGCTCGGCCATCGGCGGCGGGGCGTTGACGGTCGGCGGTTGGGCTGGCAGCCGCTGGTGGCGCGGATCGAGCATCTGACCCCTGACGTGCTCCGCGGGGCTCGGAGCCGAAAGTGACCGATTGATCGGTCTGTTCAATCGTCGTTGGGTGGTGCATCCGGGAAATCCCCCGTCCGGTCCTCGTTCCCGGCACGAAAGTACCGCTCAGGCGGTACGACCAGCTCGCCGCGGACCGGCCGGCCAAGCGTCCGCCGGACGACGTCGATCACCTCGTCGACGTACTTGTCCGCCTCTCCGCGCTCGGCAGCGATCCGGACGCAACCCTGGACATGGTCCTCGAGGACGAGCACCGAGACCGCGTCCACGGCCGCGCGAAGGGCCGCGGTCTGCTGAAGGATGTCGACGCAGTACTCCTCGCGCTCGATCATCCGGGCGATGCCGCGCACCTGCCCTTCCATGCTCGAGAGGCGGCGGATGAGCCCCGCCTTGTCCTTGGAGTACGAGTGCCTGAACTGATCGGGCGCTGGGTTCGGCCGCCATGCGGCCGGTGGGCTGTGCCACCTGCGGCCTCCCTCTGGTCGGAAATGGATCGCGTGCCGGACGGCGCGGTCGAGCGCGCATCCGATCTCGTCCGTCGATGATACCCCCCGGGGTATCGACGGCAATCTGGACGCCCGAGGCGCTTCGCCGCACGAGGCAGTAGACTGACCGCCGATGGACCCGCGCGATCGCCTCCCTCCGTTCGCGACCGGCGTCGACTGCGGCGCCTGCGGCCGGCTCGTCCCGATCGAGCGGATCCGCGTCCTCGCAACTCGGGACGACCTGACGTTCGTCGAGCTCGATTGCCCTGAGTGTCGGAGCGAATCACTCGGGATCATCGTGGAGTCGCGTGACACGGGATCGCCGTCGGGGCACGCTACGGCGAATTCCTGCCCGCCGACCATGCCAGGTTCCGCGAGGCGCCGCCGATCGACCTGGACGACATCCGGACGGTCAACGAGATCCTGGCCCGCGGCGACCTGGACGCATTCGTCGGGCGATCGAGGGACACACGGGGCGGCGGGTCGCCGGCGTGACGGCGACGTCCGCGGCGGGGTCCGGCGCGGGACGCAGGGCCCGTCGCTCGCCGCCGTCCGGTTTGCGCCCGGCGGCTGCAACGGACACGCCGCAGCGGATACCTCTCGCGGTCGACGCCGATCCACCGCGGGACGTGGCGCCGTCGGCACCGGGTCCGACCTTCGCCCACGCGAGCGAGGCGGAGATGGCCCGGATCCTCGACTTCTACCAGGTCCGCTGGGAGTACGAGCCACACACCTTCCCGATCGTCTGGAACCTCGAGGGTGCGGTCGTCGAGAGCTTCTCTCCGGACTTCTGGCTGCCGGACCTCGACCTCTACCTCGAGATGACGACGCTCCGCCAGAAGCTCGTTCGCAAGAAGAACCGGAAGCTCAGGCGCGTCCTCGAGCTCTATCCCGACCTCCGCGTCAAGCTCTTCTACGCCCGCGACTTCCGGGCACTCATGCTCAAGTTCGGGAAGCTCGCGCTCGTCAACGAGCTGTCCGGGACATCGGGCCAGGTCGTTCCCGGCGGCAGCGGCAGCGGCAGCGGCCGCGGCGTCCCTCGGCGACGCGCAGGACCTCGAGCGATGACGAGGCCGATCGACCTCGTCGCCGACATCGGCGACGTCGTGGTCACCGAAGAGGCGATCCAGGCAAAGATCGGCGACCTCGGCCGGCGGATCAGCGCCGACTACTCCGACCGGCCGCTGACCCTCGTGTCCGTCCTGAAGGGCTCGCTGCCGTTCATGGCCGACCTGATGCGGGCGATCACGATCCCGGTCCGGATCGACCTGATGGAGGTCTCGTCGTACGGCGGCAGCACGACCGAGTCGTCCGGCCTCGTCCGGATCCTCAAGGACCTCTCGGCGACGATCGAGGGCGAGGACGTCCTGATCGTCGAGGACATCATCGACACGGGGCTCACGCTCAACTACCTGCTTCGCTACCTCCGCGGCAAGAACCCGCGCTCGCTCCGGATCTGCACCCTTCTCGACAAGCCCGCCCGCCGGCTGGTCGACATCGAGGTCGACTACATCGGCTTCACCATCCCGGACCAGTTCGTGGTCGGCTATGGCCTCGACTACAGCGAGTTCTACCGGAACCTTCGCTTCGTGGGCGTGCTGCGCCCCGAGGTCTACACGGGCGGCGACTGAGGCATGCATCGGCGCCCATTGGGCCGCGGCCGCTGGCTCGCCGCCCTCGCGGCGCTGGTCATCATCGTCGGCTGCCTGCTGCCGTGGGCGCAGGTCGGCGGCGGCGGAGACCTGCCGCTCAGGTCGGAGAACGGCTTCGTCGGCAGCGGAATTCTCGTGTTCTTCGCGGCGCTCGCGACGATCGCCCTGTTCACCCTGCCATACGCGACGGACCGGCCGGTCGCGATCGACGGGAAGCTGAGCTATGGCGGGCTCGCGGCGATCGGCTGGATCGGCCTCGTGATCCGGGTCGTCCAGCTTGCGACGATCAACATCAGCATCGAGGCCATCCTGCCGCAGCGTGCCCCCGGGCTGTGGCTCACGGCCCTCGGCCTGATCATCCTGAGTCGCGCCGTCTACGAGATCGCTCGCGACCCCGTGCCGCGCTGAGGCCCCTGCGTCCTCGGTCAGCCGGCCGCCGGCAAGCCCGACGCTGACTGGCGGCGATCAGTTGCCCTCGCTGGCGCCCGGGATCAGATCGAGGCGCAACCAGCGACTGACGCTCGGTCCATCGGAGGCAAACACGAACCCGATCGCGTACGAGCCGACCGGCCACCAGGCCCGATCTGGGGGCGACGACGGATTCGCCGTCGGGCTCTCGACCGTCGGCCTGTCGGTCGGGCGTCCACTCGCAGGCGTCAACGCGATCCGATCGGCGGATGCCGGCTGGGCAACCACCGGCGGCCCATAGAGCAGGGCCTCGTCCGGGCCGCCGGGCTCGCCCGTGATCAGGTTCACGACGCCGAGATCGGCGGCGACCGGGCTGTCGGCCGCTCCTGTGATCGCTTCGATGTCCACGATCGTTGCGCCGAGACTCTCCCGTCGGCCGAGCGGCCGCGACGCTGCGACCCCGGCCTGAGGAGCGCAGATACCGACGCCGATCACGACCTTCGAGAAGACGGAAATCGGAACCAGTCGATGATCAGACGGTCCGGAGGCGATCACGTCCGGGGTGGCAATCCAGGAGCGGATCTCGCCCCCCGGCCAACGCTCGAGGATCACGAGCTGTTCCGTCTCGCTGGCCAGGCAGGCCATGGCGTTCGGGTCCGCAATCCGGGTCGAGGGGCCCAGGGAGGGGCCGACCTGGATCGCGGCGACCGCGCTTGGTTGAAGCGAGCCGGTGGCCGCGAGCCTGCCGGTGTCCGACCCGGTCTGGCCGACCGAGTACGGCTTGACGATCGCGAGCCCGAGGAATACGGCGATCGCAGCCACGATGATCCAAGGGCTCAACCGCCCCTCCTGCGAGCTCTGCACCCGAACGGTGTGCGGCTCCTGATCCAAGCGGCCACCTCAGTTCCAGGGGCGAGCGCAGCCGGACCCCGACGTTCGCCTAGATTTCGCCGAGGTATGCCCGGCGAACATCCTGGTTGGCGACGAGCCGATCCGCCGTGTCCGCCAGGATCACGCGACCCGTCTGGAGCACGTATCCACGATGGGCCACGTGGAGCGCCTGCAGGGCGTTCTGTTCGACGAGCAGGATCGTGGTCCCGGTCGAATTGATCTCCTGGATGATCTTGAAGATCTCCTGGACGAGGATCGGGGCCAGCCCGAGCGACGGCTCATCGAGGAGCAGAACACCGGGTCGGCTCATGAGGGCCCGACCCACCGCGAGCATCTGCTGCTCGCCGCCGGACAGCGATCCGCCCACCTGCGTGGCTCGCTCCCGAAGGCGTGGGAACAGCTCGTACACGCGCTCGATGCCCTCGGCCGCTTCCGCGTGGGTGCGTGTGAAGGCGCCCATCTGGAGATTCTCGAGCACCGTCAAGCGAGAGAAGATGCGACGCCCCTCCGGAGCATGCCCGATGCCCGCCCTGACGAGGGCATGGGCCGGGCGGTGGGTGATGTCGTTGCCCTCGAAGAGGACCTGTCCCTCGCGAGCGTGCAGGAGCCCCGAGATCGTCTTGAGGATCGTCGTCTTGCCGGCCCCGTTCGCGCCGATCAGGGTCACGATCTCGCCCCGCCGAACCTCCAGCGAGACGCCTTGCAGGGCATGGATCTGTCCGTAGTACGTGTGGACGCTCCTGAGCTCGAGGAGGACCTCGGCAGCGGCGCCTTTCGACTCGCTCGTCGTCATTCGGGCGGCTTCCCGAGATACGCCTCGATGACCTTGGGGTTGGTCCGAATCTCCTCCGGCGTGCCCTCGGCGATCCTCTCGCCGTGATCGAGAACGCTGACCCGATCACTGATGCCCATGACGACCCGCATGTCATGCTCGATCAGGAGGACCGACAGACCGAGTTCGGAGCGGAGCTTGTTGATGAGGGCCATCATGGTCACCGTCTCGTGCGGGTTCATTCCCGCCGTCGGTTCGTCGAGGAGCAGAAGGGTCGGATCGCTTCCCAGCGCCCGAGCCACCTCGAGCCGCCGTTGATCGCCGTACGGCAGGTTCCGGGCAACGATGTCGTCCTGCCCGCCGAGGCCAACCAACCTCAGCAGCTCGCTCGCCCGCTCCGCCGCCCGGACTTCCTCGGCTTGCGCCCGCGGGGTGCTCAGCAGGGCGTCGAGGGCGTTGGCGCGGAGCTTGCTGTGCATCCCGACAAGGACGTTCTCGCGCGCCGTCATGTTCGCGAACAGGCGGATGTTCTGGAACGTTCGGCCGATCCCAGCGTGCACCATCTCATTGGGCTTCGCGCTGCGGAAGACCCCGGCCCTGAGGAGAGCCCGGACATAGATGCGGGGTCGGACGATCGCGGCCAGGAACATCGCGGCGAGCGCGAAGAGCACGATCGCCGATCCGAATGCGCTGACTTCGGCGGAGTTCGTGACCGCTGACGCCAGCGCCGTGAGGAGGCCGATCGCGACAGCCGGCGCGACCCAGAGGACCGGCTCCATCCAGGCGCGCACGGGACGGCCGATCAGCCGCCCCCCGCCGATCCGAACGTCGCCCGATGTCGGATCGAGAATGCCCACGATGACGTTGAAGAACGTGGTCTTGCCGGCACCGTTTGGGCCGATGAGGCTGACGATCGAGCCACGCCGGATCTCCAGGTCGACGTCGCGAACCGCGACCAGGCCGCCGAACGCCTTCGTGACTTTGTGGGCTTGGAGGATCAGATCGGGTTCCACCGAGCCGCCTGCCACCTCGGCCATCAGTCGCCCAGGGCCGCGGTCGGGGGCGGGACGTCCCCGACCTCGTCGCTTGACGCGTGAAGCTCCTGCTTGCGACGCCTGCTCGGGAACAAGCCCTCCGGTCGCAACAGCATCATCCCGACGAGGGCCAAGCCGTACAGCAGGAACTGGTACTGGACGAAGTCGATGTCCTGCAGCACGGGGATATGCAGTCCATGGAAGAACTGGTTGAGCTGCTTGAGCAGGACGCTCTGGATCTCGTACAGCGTGAACGCGCCGATCGCAACGCCCCAGACATTGCCCATCCCGCCGAGAACGACCATGGCGAGGACCGTGAACGACACGGCGAAGCCGAACTGATCGGGGCTGACGATCCCGAGCTTCGAAGCATTGAACACGCCGGCAAGTCCGGCGGTCGATGCGCCAAGGGCGAACGCGAGGAGCTTCGTGGTGACCGTATTCACGCCAGCGCTCGCGGCGGCGAGCTCGTCCTCGCGGACCGCCATCCAGGCGCGACCGAGCCTCGACCCCTGGAGGCGGTAGACGAACACCATCACCAGCGCCAGGATCACGACCATGGTCAGGTAGAACGGCACCGGGTCGCTGAAGTTGAATTTCACGAACGGCAACTCGGGCTGGGCGATGCCCCCAATTCCGTTGGTGCCCCGGGTATATGCGTCCGCATTGAGGAAGATCGCCGGCACGATCTCGCCGAAGCCGAGCGTCACGATCGCCAGGTAGTCGCCGCGTAGCCGCAGCGTCGGCGCGCCGAGGAGGATTCCGAAGGTCGCCGCGGCGAGGGCGCCAACGAGGAGCATCGGCCAGAAGGGGATGTGGAGGCCGGTGAAGGTCGATGCACCGAAGGCGTAGGCGTACGAGCCGATCGCGAAGAAGGCGGCGTAGCCGAGGTCGAGCAGGCCGGCCAGGCCAACGACGATGTTCAGCCCGAGCGCGAGCAGGATGAACACTCCCGCATTGGCGAACCCTCCGATCCAGAGGGTCTGCGGTTGGAACGTGCTGAGCGGCGGCACCAGGACGATTACCGGCAGCAGGGCTCCAACGAGCGCCCAACCCACCAGGACGGAGATTGACCGGTGCGCTCTCGGAAACGCGGACAGGCGGGCGAAGCGGCTCATGCTCGCTCTCCGACGGGCTGGCCGAGGATGCCGCTCGGGCGGAACACGAGGACCAGGATGAGGACGGTGAATACCGCGACCTCGGACCATCGCGAGAAGCCCAGTTGGGCCGCGAGCACCTCGATGAAGGCAATGACGAAGCCGCCGATCGCCGCGCCGGTCGTATTCCCGATCCCACCGAGGACCGCGGCAGTGAACGCCTTCAGGCCGGCGAAGAAGCCGAGGTTGAACTGGATGCTGCCGAAGTAGAGTCCCTGGATGACGCCGGCCGACCCGGCGAGGGCGGCGGCGATGAAGAAGGTGATCGCGATCGTCTGGTTGATGTCGACGCCCATGAGTTCGGCCGCCTCACGGTCCTGTGCCGTGGACCGCATCGCCCGACCGAGGCGCGTCCGGGACACGAACAGCTGCAGCCCCACCATCAACAGGACGGCGACCACCACCATGAAGATGTTCAGGGCGCCGATGCTGCCACCCAGCAGGTCCAGCTTGATCCGCGGAAAGATCTGGGGCACATTTCGAGGCGACGACGAGAAGATTGCCTGGATGATGTTCTGGAGGATGAACGACACCCCGATCGCCGTGATGAGCGGGGCCAGGCGGGGGGCGTGGCGAAGTGGTCGGTAGGCGAAGCGCTCGATGATCACCCCGGTCAGCCCCATCACGAGCATGGTCACGACCACGACGATGAGGAGGACGCCGGTCAGCTGGATCGGATTGTCGATCGGACGATCCGCCAGGCCGAGCGGGACGGTCATGATCCACATCGAGACGAAGGCCCCGACCATGAACACGTCACCGTGGGCGAAGTTGATGAGCTCGATGATCCCGTAGACCATCGTGTAGCCAAGGGCGACGAGCGCGTAGACCGCGCCGAGTGTCAGGAAGTTCTGGAACTGCTGGACGCCGAGCACCACGTAGCTGAATACGAGCGCTCCGGCGACGATCGCCGTGATCCGGAAGGCGCGCCTTCGGTCGGGTCGCATGGCCTCCGCACCGTCTGGTCGAGCGAGGGATTACAGAAACGGCCGGGGAGGGTCTCCCCGGCCGTCCTGAGCGAAACCTACTTGTTCGGGTCGGTGAAGGCCTGCTGCTTCACGTAGACCCAATCGCCCTTGCCGCCCCCGGCGGTGAGGTCGGTCTTGTAGAACGACATGAACGGGGTCGTGATGTCGCCGTTCTTGTCGAAGGCGATGGACCCGATGACGGTGTCGAACGAGCTGCCCGAGATCGAGTTGACCCGGACGGCCTCGCGGATGGCGGCAAGATCGGTGGTGCCTGCCGCGACCGCCTTCGCGATCCCAGCGATCAACACCTGGGCGCAGGCATAGCCGGCCGCGCTGTACGCACCTGGAGCCTTGCCGTACTCGGCGGTGTAGTCGGCGACGAACGTGGAGCCGCTCGGAAGGTCGTGGACGCCGGCAACCGTGCCGTGGACGTCGTGGGCCGCCTGGCCCGCGATCGTGATCGTGGCACCCTCGGTGCCGCCGGGGCCGAGGTCGGCAACGCCGTCAGGACCCATGAACGGGATGGTTTCGAAGCCTGCGACCGTGCGGCCCTGCTTGAGGGCGAGGCCCATGCCGGTCGGGGTCGTGCCCGCGAGGTACACGGCGGCAGGCTTGGCTGCAGCCGCTGCGGTGAACAGCGGGGTGTAGTCAGTGGTCGACTTCGGCGCGCTGTCGCGCTTCGTGACCGTTCCGCCGTCCGCCTCGAACTGCTTGGCAAAGGCATCTCCCACGCCGACGCCGAAGGTCTCGGTGTCATCGAGGATGTAGACCGTCTTGGCGCCGAGGTCGTTGTAGACGTAGTCGGCGCCGGCCGGACCCTGGATGCTGTCCGGGGCGGCAACGCGGATGTAGTTGATCTTGTCCGGGTTGTTCGGCCGGTACTGCGCGGAATCCGGCGGATAGGTCAGCCCGGTGTTCGTGTTGGCGGGGCTGCACTGGGTCAAGCCCCCGGCGTTGCTGATGGGGATCTCGGCCTGGGCGACGTTCGAGTTGAACGGCCCGACCACGCCGACGACCGCCGTATCGGCGACGAGGGTGTGCATGTTCGTGGCGCCCTGCTGCGGGTCGTGAGCTCCGTTGACGGCATCGTCCTGGACGTTGATTTCCACCGTGTAGCCGGGAACGGCACTCTTCGCGTTGGCCTGCTTGATTGCAAGCTTGACGCCGTTGGCCGTGGGCTCACCGTTGGCCGTCTCCGCTCCGCTCATCGGCAGCTCCGTGCCGATCTTGATGGTCTTTCCGCCTGACCCCGAGCTGGTGGTGCTCGAACAACCCGCGAACACGAGCACCCCGCTGACCGCGAGCACGCCGATCCTGGCGAGCTTCATGTATGACTCCTCCTCGTCTCGCGTCCGCCTGGTGGCGGACATTCAGATCGAGCGGCGATCCCGGTCGATCTCGGTCGGTGGATCCTCCGCCCCGGCCCGTGCCTGATCGAACCCGGTCGTCCGCTGCCCGATGCTCGCGATCGAGGGGTCAGTCACCCCCGGGGCTGAGGTGGGGTGACGGAAGCCCTCGAACGAGCGGCGGTGCGGGACGGACGACGGCGCAGGATCGCGGCTCGAGCGGCGCGCAGGATGCCGCCGAAGCGATGCCGTATCATATGCACCGGCGGACCGATTGCAACACCGACCAGCGCGACCCGGGCGTGGCTGCCGAGCCTACCGCTCGCCACCCCGCGAGTCCCCGCTGGAACCGGTGTGGATTCGATCGGAACCGATGTGACAGTCGCGACCGCCGGTCCTACGAGGTGTGACCAGCCCGCGTGGAATATCTGGTTCGAACCGCACGCATCACCGATATCGATCGGCTCGTCGCCCTGAGCGGCGGGGTCATCCGGTCGTCCGGTACGGCGGGCGCGCTCAATTCGGCAGACCTGCTCCGACAGCTCGTCTACCTCCCGCAGGCAAGCATCTTCGTCGCCGAGCTTCGGCGCGACGTCGTCGGCGGGGCTGTCCTCGCTCTTCGGCCGTCCGTCCGAGCCGGTGGCTTCGTAGGCACGGTGGACCTGCTCGTGGTGGATCCCGACCACGATGCCGACCGCGTGACCGACGCCCTCATCGAGGAGGTCATCCGATCGGCACAGAACAAGGGCTGCAGCGTCGTGGAAGCGGCGCTGCCGGAGGACCCGGCAGAGCGGACCCGCTGGGCGCGTCACGGTTTCGTCGAGAGCGGTCCGCGCACGGAACGGCAGGTGGCCGCGGTCGGGGCCGCTGCACGCCGGGCCAGATGATCTCGCGCGCCGAGCTGCGTAGCCGCGCCGGCGCCGCGGGCAAGGATTAACAAGGAGTCACTGTGGGAAAGAATGTCGCCGTCTTCGTGGACGTGGCGAACATCTTCTATGCGGCCAAGGCGGCCGGCGTGGATATCGATTACGTCACGTTGCTGAAGTCGGCCACGGCGGGCCGGGACTTCGTCCGTGCCTATGCCTACACGGGCCTCGACCCGGACAACGAGAACCAGCGCAATTTCCATTCGTTCCTCGCACGGAACAACTACAAGGTCGTCAGCAAGGACATCCGCAAGTACGGCGACGGCAAGGTCAAGGCGAACCTCGACATCGAGCTCGTCGTCGACCTGATGAAGACCGCCCGCAATCTCGACGTGGCGATCGTCGTGTCGGGCGACGGCGACTTTGCGCCGGCCATCAGGGCCGTCCAGGAGATGGGCGTTCGTGTCGAGGTCATCAGCTTCCGGGGCAACACGTCGTCGGACCTGATCGAGGTCGCCGATATCTTCACCGACATCACCCAGCTCGCCAGGGTCGAGAAGGGTTCGTCGCGTTCGGGCCGGCGGGTCGCCGGTGACGACGAGGACCTCTCGATGACCGAGGTGCCGGACAAGCAGACCGAGGGCACCGGGGCGGGCCGGGGCCGGGGGCGCGGTCGGGGGCGCGGCAGGCCGAGCGAGGCCGAGCCGGTCGCCGCGCGCGGACGTGCCTCGTCGAACGGCGCACGCGCCGCAGTTGCTCCGGAGGTTGCCGCGGTGGCCGGCCTGACGGCGTTGCCGGGCGAGAAGCTCTCCAAGGTCGCCCCGGCGCCGGAGCCGGCGACTGAGCCGATCGATGAGGACGCGACCGAGACGCCGCTCGAGGGCGGCGAAGAGACGGGACTCGATGCGGACGGACGCCGGCGCCGGCGGCGCCGCGGCGGTCGCGGCCGTGGTCGCGGCCGTGGTCGCGAGCAGGAGTCCGGCTTGGAGACGGTCGCCGCCCCGCTCGACGGGTCGATCGCCGACGCGGACGACGAGGACGACGACGAGGACGAGGCCGAAGACGCGATGGAGCTCGCGAGCGCCGCGCCGCGTGGCCCGCGGCCGACGCCGTTCGGCTCGGTGTGGGACTCGCAGCTGGGCGTCCCCAGCTCGAAGCCCGCGACGATCCGGCCCGCCGACGAGGACGAGGACTTCGACGAGCCGGAGATCCCCGAATACCTGATCGCCGAGCAGCGGCGCGGCCAAGGGGCGCGCGGCGGCGCCAGGGGCGGCCAGGGACAGGGGTCCCGCGGCGGACCGCGCGGTGGGCGCGGCGGCTACAACGCCGCCGTCGACCGGGAGCGGTACGGCCGTGGCGGCGGAGGCGGGATCAACCGCTACCCGGACGTCAGCGGCCGCGAGGCGGCCGGCGCGGCTTCGCGCGGGCGGCAGGACGCGGGCTTCCCGCGCCAGGATCGGCCCCAGCGCCAGGATCGCGGCCCCGTGCGCCTGGACCGCCCGGCCCCGTCGCGGTCGAGCGAGCCGTGGAGCGAGGTCCCGGAGGAGCTCGAGGCGATGTTGCGGGCGCAGCTGGCCCAGTCACCGAAGGGGGCTCAACCGCAGGTCCGCCGAGATGCCGATCGCAGCGAGCCCGCCGCGGAGGTCGCGTCGGTTCCGCAGAGCACGAGCGCCGAGCCGGCGGTCGAGCCCGCTGCCCGGCGCCGGACGACCCGCTCCAGGGCGGCGACCGCGCCGGTCGGCGGGCCCTCCGCCGAAGCCGCTCCGCCCGATGCGACGGCCGATGCTCCCAAGCGACGGGCGCCCCGCCGGAAGGCCGAAACGCCGGCCGCCGCCGGTGCGGACTCGGCCGTCGAGTCGGACGGTGCCGCCGCGGCCCCGAAGCGACGCACGACGCGTGCCCGCGCCACGGTCGCCGCGAGCGCGCCAGGCGACGACGCCGGTGCTCCTGCGGAGTCCGCCGCCCCGAAGCGTCGGGCCACCCGCAAGAAGGCCGAGACCGCCTGATCGCCCTCGATCGCCGCTCCTGACCCGATGTCGCGGCTGCTGACCCGCGGCAACCCCGCGGCCAGCGCGGCGATCCGGGCGATGATCGCCGGGACCGCGCCACAGGCGATCGTCATCGCCGGCCCGCCCGGGATCGGCAAGACGACGCTCGCGCTCGACCTTGCCGCGGGCCTCTTCTGCGACGCGCCGGATCCACACGATCGGCCGTGCCGGGAGTGCCGCGGCTGCCATCTCGTGGAGCGAGGCAGCCACGCTGACCTCCACCGCCTCTCGCCGTCCGGTCCCGGAAACCAGGTCAGGATCGGGAGCCACGCGGCGCCCGAACCGGGCACCGTCAGGCGCCTCATCTCCGACCTCGCCCTGCTCCCGGTCGAGGGTGGTGCCCGGGTCGCGATCATCGAGCGAGCCGACAGGTTGAGCGAGGACGCCCAGTCGGCGCTCCTCAAGACCCTCGAGGAGCCCCCGGCAGGGGTGACGATCATCCTCTGCGCCGATCGGGAGGAGCAGATCCTGCCGACCGTGCTGTCCCGTTGCGTCCGGTTGCGGCTCGGTCCCCTTGCCGTTCGCGAGATCGAGGGGATCCTCACAGAGGCGGGAATCACCGACGCACCGACCGCCGCGAGGCTGGCCCGGCTGTCCGGTGGCCGGCCGGGTGTCGCCCGCACCTGGGCCATGGCACCGGAGGCGGTCACGGCTCGTGGTGAGATAGCCCGCTCGCTGCTCGACCTGGCCGGTGAGCGCGCGGCTCGCCGACTCCTGGTCGGGCGCGACCTCCTTGCGCGCGCCGCCGACCTGGTCGGGGCCCTCGATCGCGCCACGCAGCCGGTCGCGAACGGCGCTGCCCCGACGCGCGGACGAAAGGGCTCGCGGACGATCACCGAGGCCACGGTCACGGCAACGACAGCCGCCGACTCCACGGATCCTGCGGACGGTCGCGGCGGCCTCGCGACCGACGAGGACGACGAGGGCGACGACGCACCGGTCGAGCGAGCCGCCAGGGCATCCGCAGCGGAACGGCGCCGGGCAGCGGCCACGCTCGTCGAGATCTGGCGCGACCTGAGCCGCGATCTCGTCCTCGTCGGGCTCGGGGAGGAGCGGCGCCTGCGGGACCCGGGCATCCTCGACGACCTGCGGGCCGTGTCGGAACTGTCGGCCGATGAGCTCGGGGCGTTCCTCGCCCGTCTCGATCGGACGGCGGAGCTGATCGAGGCGAACGTCAGCCCGGAGCTCGCGGTCGACGTCCTGCTCCTCGCCTGGCCGCGCCGCGGCAAGGCCGCCTGAATGGACGATCTCGTGCGTCTCGAGGCGGTCGTCCGCGGCCGTGTCCAGGGCGTCGGATTCCGGTACCACATCGTTCGCGAGGCCCGCCGGCTCGGCCTTGCCGGCTGGGTGGCGAACGAGCGCGACGGCTCGGTCCGGACAGTCGCGGAGGGCCCATCGGATGCACTCGACCGCATGGAGGATCTGCTCCGAAACGGACCACCCGGGTCATTTGTCGACGGCGTCTCCGTCGTCCGGATGCCGGCAACCGGGCTCTTCGACGGGTTCGTCGTCCGGGCCGCCGGGCACTCTGGCGACTGACCCCGGGGCTTCGGTGCACCGCCGCTGCGATCCGGCTGGGACCATCGGCGGCGGACCCCGAACGAGTCGGCTATTCCCTCCGTGATCGGTCGCACGGCATCGTCAAGTCCTCATGGAATCTCGGCCTTCCCCTGCCGTGCCCGCGGAAACCGCCGACGCCCCCTCGACACCGGCGAATGACCTTCCGGGTCTCTATCGCGAGATCCTCGACCGTGTCGCCGAACTCGAGCACATCGGCGAGCGTGCGCGCGCCAGCCAGACCCGGATGGCCGCCACCCGGGCCTATTCCGACGCCTGGGACGAGACCAGTCGGGCCCGGCTCATCGCATTGATCGAGCGCGCCGACCGGACGATGGCCGGCCGCGATCGGCCGCGCGGCTGGACGCTCCGGCGGAGACAGGCAACCGCGCGCTAGTCTTCGGGTGTGCCGTCCGTCGAGTCGAGCCCGGTCATCCCTGACACCGTCGACGCCGCGATCCGCGCCGCCCTCGAGACCCTGGACGCGCTGGCAGCGCTGGGTGAGGACGTCGACGACGAATGGCAGTACGTCCAGGATCTGACGGAGGCTTGGCGGACCCGCCTGGATGCCGTCGCGGCAGAGCGCGGCAGAGAGGGCCTCGCCCCGGAACGCGGGGCCGCGGTCGTCGGCGCATGCGCCGAGGCTGAGCTGATCGAGGATCCCCATCGGGCGATCGACTGGCTTTCGACGTTTCCGCAGGTCGTCCTCGCCGCGCTCGGTGAACGGCCTTGAGATTCCAGGACGCATCGCCGGACGCGCGGGCCGTGGTCTATGCGGGCATCCAGGCGGACCCGCTGGTCGCCCGGGCCGCGACCCTGCTCGCCGACGCGTCGTACGAGGAGCGGCTGCTCGCCCGCGCCGTCATGAACGGCGAATCGATCGACCCCGAAGCGTGGCGCGCGATGTTCCCCTCCCTGTTCGCGGGGAGTGGAAACACGGAACGAGCGGAGGCCATTCTCGCCGCCTCCCTGGCCGTGGCCGACCGTGGCGAGCAGGTCCGCAGCCAGTTTCGCGGCGCGATCGTGGAATCGCTGACCGAGGCCCTCGTCCGACGGCGTCATGCCGGGGCACCAGCGTCGGCGATCAGGCGCGAACGCCGGATCCTGTTCGACGGCGTCCGGGCCGAGATCCACCCCTACGACGTCACCGTCGAGATCGAGGGCGCCTCGGCCGCGATCGACTGCAAGTGGGGCGCGCGCGGAATCTCGGCCGACGTCCTCCACCAGCTCGACGACGCGCGGACGCACGCGGCAGACGACGACGCGCCACTGCGGGCCGTCCTCGTGATCTTCGACTCGCTGGTGTCGTGCAACGTCCGGCTTGATCGCCAGACCGCGCCCCGCGACGGCACCGAGATCGTCGGCCTCGAGACGCTCGACGCACTGGCGGCACGGTCGCCATGACGGAGGGCTCCGCGGCCGCAATCACGCCTGACGCGATGCTGTTCCACGAAGCGACGTACCGGGTCCGTTTCGATGAGGCCGGCCCGGACGGCCTGTTGCGCACGTCCGGCCTGCTGCGATACGCCCAGGACGTGGCCTGGCTCCACTCGACGGAGCGCGGCTTCGATCGCGACTGGTATCGCCAGCGCGAGCTGACGTGGCTCGTCCGCTGCGCCGAGCTCGAGGTCCTCGTCCCCGTTCCGCTGGGAACCTCGCTGATCTCGCGAACCGCCGTCGTCGGCCAGCGACGGATCTGGGCGCGGCGCCGCGGCGAGTTCCTCCTGCCGGACGGCACGCTCGCGGGCTGGGTCCACACGGACTGGGTGATGATTGACGGCCGTGGCGCCCTGACCCGGATCCCGGCGATCTTCGCGGAGGAGTTCCGGATCCCCGAGACGCGCGAGCAGATCGGGCGGGTCGCGCTGCCGCCGACGCCGGCCGGTGCCGCCACGCGACGATTCGCGGTCCGCCCGCACGAGCTGGACCCGATGGACCACGTCAACAACGCCGTCTATCTCGACTGGTTCGAAGAGGCGATCCTTGCCGCCACCGGCGGGGACCGGACGGAGCTCGGCGCCCTGCCGCGGCGCTATCGACTCGAATACGCGGCCGCCGCGGACCAGGCAACGGCGCTGGCGGATTCGGTCTGGCGAGACGGCGCCGGGGGGTGGTCGTACCGGCTCGTCACGGACGCAGGGCCGGACGTCTTCCGGGCGACACTGGAACGTGGAGGAGACCGATGACACGGACACTGTTCAGGGGCGCGCGCGTGTTCGATGGCACGGGAGCCGCCCCCGCCGCGGCCGACGTCGCGGTCGAGGACGGCCGGATCGTGGCGATCGGCACCGGCCTCGATGGGGACGAGGCGGTCGACCTCGACGGCCGGACGATCCTGCCGGGCTTCTTCGACTGCCACGTCCACGTCACGATGAGCGACGTCGACATGTGGCGGGAGGTCCAGAGGCCCTTCTCGCGGCAGTTCTACGAGGCGGAGCGGAACCTCCTCGCCACGATCCGGACCGGGATCACCAGCATCCGGGACGCGGGCGGCGCCGACCTCGGGATCAAGGAGGCGGTCGAGGAGGGGCTGCTGGTCGGGCCGCGGATGCAGATCTCGCTGATCATGCTGAGCCAGACCGGTGGCCACGGCGACGACTGGTACCCATCGGGGGCGATGGTGCCGTTCATGATCGAGCATCCCGGGCGTCCGTCGGGCATCGTCGACGGGCCCGACGACGTGCGCCGGAAGGTCCGCGAGCTCGTCCGGATGGGCGCCGACGTCATCAAGGTCGCGACGAGCGGCGGGGTGCTCTCGCCGCGCGACGACCCGCGCCACGCCCACTTCCGGCCCATCGAGCTGGAGACGATCGTCGAGGAGGCGACCGCCGCCGGGATCTCGGTCATGGCCCACGCCCAGGGCGCCGACGGGATCAAGAACGCCGTGCGGGCCGGCATCCGGTCGATCGACCACGGGATCTTCCTCGACGACGAGGCGATCGAGCTCATGAAGGCGAAAGGGGCGTGGTTCGTCCCGACGCTGGTCGCCCCGCAGGGGGTCATCGATGCCGCCGACGCCGGCGTCCCGCTGCCGCCCGCCGTCATCGACAAGGCGCGTGCGGTCATCGAGATCCACCGTGCCGCCTTCCGCCACGCGGTGGAGGCAGGCGTCCGGATCGCGATGGGCACCGACTCCGGGGTCACCCCGCACGGACGCAACCTGCGTGAGCTTGCCTTGATGGTCGCCGGCGGCATGTCGCCTGCCGCGGCCCTCGAGGCGACGACACGGAGCGCCGCCCAGCTGCTCGGCGTCGACGCGGATCTCGGGACCATTGAGGAGGGCAAGCTGGCCGACCTCGTCGTCGTGACCGGCGATCCCCTTGACGTGGCGACGCTGCCCGATCGGATCGAGAGCGTCTGGAAGGCCGGCGTCAGGGTCGTTTGAGTGGCGGCGCGATCTGCGCCACGGCCGCGACCTCACGTTGCCAGGCAGAGCCCGGCGGCTTTCCCCCAGGAGTGAACAGATTCCCGCGGCGGCGACGGGATCGACGCCCGATCGTGACGTTCTTCCACCCCCGGAGGAACGTCGTCGGCTTCGCCGCGCTCCGGGCGCCCCAAGGGCGCGGAAACAGGCCTTCCTGTTCTCCCGGAGAGGAAAGCCGTCGTGCTGAGCGCCTCACTGTGTGCTGGCCAACGGGCACGGAGGCGAACGGGGCACGGGCGATCGACTGGCAACGGACGCGACACGGCGGCGCGGCGCGGCGCGGCGCGGCACGACACGACACGACACGACACGGCGCGACACGGCGCGACGCGACACGGCGCGCCGCTGGCGGGGCGGAGCCCGCGATGCGGAGTGCGGGCGGAGCCCCGCGATCCGGAGTTCCGCCCGTTCCCCCGGCTCGGTCGTTCAGTTACCGCACGGAGCGACGTTTCGCCAGTTCGGGACCACGTCGCTGACCGTCTGGACGCCGGTCGTGCCGTAGCTCAAGGTGAGCTGCCGGTTCGCGATCTCGCCGCAGGCGCCGTCCTTTTCCACGTGGTCGAAGTCGCCGAGGGTGTACTTGTACTCGAGCTGGACGGACTCGTCGCCCGTCAGCGCGATCGTCCAGTGCGTGGCGTCGACCCGGGTGAGCACGACGCCGCCGGCATCCCACTGCGGAAGGCCGCCGTCGAGCCGGTCGAGGAAGCCGGCGATGTAGACGGACCTGCCGGTCGCGTCGGTCGTCGCCGGGACCGTGACGTTGAAGGTCAGGTGGACGGTCCGCAGCTCGGCCGTCGCCTGGACCTGGCCGGACGGCCCGGATCGGTTGAACGACGTGTCGACCGACCGGACGACGTAGTAGAAGGTCTCGCCCTCCGCCACGCTCGTGTCGGTGAACGTCGTGCTCGACGTGGCGGCCAGCGGTGGTATACGGACCGCCGCTCACCGCGCTGCGAAGCACCTCGTACCCGAACAGGCCCGGGTCGCCGATGACGGCATCCCAGGCAAGCTCGATCCCGGCCGGCGACGCCGACACGACGTGGAGGCCCGTCGGGGTCGCCGGGGCGGTCGTGTCGCCGCTGGCAAGCACCGTCAGGGAGCCCGCCTGGGCGGCGGAGTAGCCGTTGCCGATCCCGTCGAGATCGGCGTAGATCCAGTCGCGACCGTCGGTCACGCTGTAGCGATAGGCGTAGTCGAAGGTGCCCGGCACCTCGGGCTGGAGCGATGCGACGTACTCGTCGTTGTTGCCCGCGTCGGTGTTGAAGGCGGCATCGACCCAGCTCCATGCGGCATTGCCGCTGGGATCTGAGCCGTCCGGCCCGAACCCGAGCTGGGCGATCAGTCCGGGCGTGGCGCCCGGCTGGCTGGTGACCCCGTCGATCCAGACCTGCCCGTAGGCGTTGTCCGTCCGATCGACCGCTGACACGGTATGGGTCATGGTCGGCGGCCACTGGAGGTTGGCCCAGCCGACGATGAGGTGCGGCAGGCCGACGACCTCGTTCGACGGGCCGCTGGCGTTGCCGTCGCCATCGAGCGCCCGGACGACGATGTAGGCGCGGCGGGCGTTCTCGAGCCCCTCGATCGTGAACGACGTGCCCGTGATCGGGGTGACGTTGGCCTTGGTGTAGCCGCCACCCGCGAGCGGGCTGACCCAGACGTCGTAGCCGGCGGCATGCCGGACACGGTTCCAGGCGACCGACACCTGGTTCGAGGCTTCGCCCGTCACCCGAAGCCCGGTCGGCGCCGACGGCGGGTCGAGGTCGACATGGTTGCGTCGCGAGGACGAGAGCCGGACATCGCCGGCAGCGTGAGCGGTGATCGTCGCCGTCGACGACGGAGACCGAGCCGAACGCGGCCACCCCGACGCCGAATCGCCGGCCGAGTGACGTCCCGTCGGGCAGGTAGCCATCGACCGGGATCGACAGCGTGCGCGTGGATCGCCGACCGGTTGAGCGCGACGACGGCCGCCGGCGTCGTCGGTCTTCCGGCCGTAGGCGACAGTCTCGTCGGCGTCGTCCGCGAGGAGGATCCGGAAGTCGCCGTCCGTCAGGGCGGTGTACTTGTCGCGGAGGTCGGCCAGGGCCGAGTAGTGGGCGAGCATCGCCTTGTCCGGCGAGCCGCCGAGATCCGCCCACGGGTAGGTGCGCCGGTCGTCGGGATCGTCGTCGCCGGTCATCCCGACCTCGTCGCCGTAGTAGACGGTCGGCGCGCCGGGCACCGTGAACTGGATCAGCGAGGCGAGCCGGACCCGCAGCTTGCCGGCCGCCACGTTGGCCGGCGTGCCCTCCCGGCCCGCGGTCGTCTCCGGGCCCGGGGTCAGCGTCCAGAGCAGGCGCTCCGTGTCGTGGCTGTCGAGGAGGTTCATCAGCGAGTAGTAGGCGGCGTCCGGGTAGTCCTCGCGCATCGAGGCGAGCCGGTCGGCGAAGTCCGAGACGCTGATCTGGTGGCCGCTGTCGGCGAAGCCCTTCGAGTCGAAGCTCTGCGGGGCGAGCAGCGCGAGCACCGCGTCGCGGAGCCGGTAGTTCATCGTCGTGTCGAGGCGGTCGCCGCGGATCATCCGCAGCAGGGTCGAATCCTTCTGCCAGGTCTCCGACACCGTCAGGGTCTGCGGGTTCGCCTTCTTGACGACCGACCGGAACGATTCCCAGTAGCCGTTCGGGAACGACGCGTCGCCCGATACGTCAAGGCGCCAGCCGGACGCGCCGTCCTTGATCCAGCGCTTGGCGATGCTGTCCGGGGCGGTCAGGAAGTACTTCTGGACGTCGGCCTGCGACTTGCTCAGGACCGGGATCGAGTCGAACCCGAACCAGCCTTCGTAGGTCGCGGAGTTGGGACCGGCGGCGCCGGCGCAGGTGCCGGTGCCGGCCGCGACGTCGGTGAAGTGGAACCACGATCGATACGCGGAGCGTCGTCGACTCGCATGCGCCGACCGTCGAGTAGTGGTGGTACCGGTCGAACAGCGGGCTGTCCGACGACATGTGGTTGAAGACCCCGTCGAGGATGATCCGGATCCCGTGGGCCTTGGCGTGCTTGACGAGGTTGTCGAAGTCCTTCTGCGTCCCGAAGTACGGGTCGACCTTCTTGTAGTCCTGGGTGTCGTACGAGTGGTTCGATCCGGCGTCGAAGATCGGGTTGAAGTAGATCGCGGTGACGCCGAGCTTCTCCAGGTATGGCAGCTGCTCGTCGACACCCTCGAGATCGCCGCCGTAGTAGTCGCGGCCGCGCGGATTCTCCTTGGTCGGGCTGTCGGCGGGCGGCGTCGTGTCGAACCGCCACGGGCAGTTCGTCGCGCCGTCCTCGTAGTTCCGGCAGTAGCCCTCGGGCTTCACGCCCCACTGGAGCTTCTGGACCGGATCGTCGTAGCGGACGTCGCCTGTCCGCGGGTCGTTGCGGCGGTCGCCGTTCCGGAAGCGGTCCGGGAAGATCTGGTAGATGACGGCGTCCTTTGCCCATGACGGGGCCTTGAAGCCGGGTACGTACTGCATCAGTGCCCAGCTCTGGTCGATGACGTCGTCCGTCGGCGATCCGAGGCCGCCGTCGAGGGCCGCCGTGTCGTCGCCGTAGTAGTCGGTGTCCGTGCCGTCGGTGACGATGAACCGGTACCAGAGGTTGTCGGGCTCGTTCGCGATCGCCGCCGGCATCGTGACCTGCCAGAAGTCGCACGACTCCTCGTCGAGGCCTGCCTGGTAGCACGGGACGCCGGCCGCGGCGATCGACATCGGCACGACCTGCTGGCCGCCCAGCCGGAGGCTGTAGAAGCGGACCTTGACGCCGGTCGCGTCGCCGTGGAACGTCCGGAAGCGGAGGGTCACCGGCGTGCCGGCGGGGACCGCGCCGCCCGGCGTGCGGTAGACGTCCGAACGCGAGTCGTGGCGGAGGCCATCCCACTCGACGTTGTTGTCGTGGCCGTGGCCGGCCGAGGACGGTCAGGACATGGGTCGAAGCGACGTAGGTGAAGGTGACCTTGGCGTTGTTCGTCGGGACCGTGAACGCGATGTTCGCGCCGCCGGGGACGCCGCCCTGGCCGTAGTTCTCGTCCCACGCCTCGTTGATCGCGACCTTCGTCTCGTAACTGCCGGCTGGGAGGGCGGTCGTCTCGAGGACGTACGTGCCGTCTCCGTCGACGTCCTTGAGCCAGGAGCGCAGGCAGTCCGGGATCCCAGTCACCCGCGCAGCCGAGCTCGCTCTGGAAGCTGCCCGGGGCGACCGCGATCACCGAACCGACGTTGTCCGTCACCCAGTGCGACTCGTGGTCGTAGTAGAACTTCACGGAACGGGGCGCGCCCAGGGACAGCGGGATGTTCGCGCCGCCGGCGGTCGCGTGGAGGCCGTAGTTCTCGTCCCACGCGTCGTTGAGCGGTGCCTTGTACTCCCAGTCGCCGGCCGGGACGGCGAACGTCCCCTGCCAGACGCCATCGTCCGCGTCGAACGCGAGGTGCGTCGCCGCGCAGTCCGCCATCCAGTCGCCGCTGCAGCCGAGCTCCGACTGGAGGCTGCCGGCGATCGTCACTGCGCTGGGCGCCGGCGTGTGGCTCGCGAGGACCGGCGCGGAGCCGGCGGCGGGCAGCAGCGCGCCGAGCAGCAGGATGGATCCGAGGACGACCCGGAGACGCGCTGGAAGTCCGGGGGCGGTGGCCTGGCGGGACGAAGCGGGCATCGACGAATCCTCCAGGAGCGGGTGCGCCGCGGGGCTGGTTCCCTCCGTGGGCCGCGACGCAGGGAGATGGGCGGATGCGGGTGGCGATGCGGTCGCACGACCGTTGCGACGGGCGGACTAAACCGGTTCACAACTGCGAGGACCAGAGGATGCGACGGTGCCGTTTCGGTGTCAACGGGTGCGGCGTGTTTAGTCCGCGTTTAGTTGGCCACCCCGTTCGAATCGGCGATCAGCGTCGCGAGGCCGGCAGGGTCGCCGTTCCGCTCGTCCCGCCAGGCAAGCCACGGCCGCCCGGCGTCGACGTTCCAGCCCGGCCCGTTGAACCCGAGGGTGAACTGGCTGAAGCCCATCTCGATGTATGCGGACGCGTCCTCGACGAGGAACCGCTCGAGGTCCTCGGGCTCGACGCCGACACCCCACTCGATCTCCGCCGGGTCGCGCCCGACCTCGCCGCACCATCGGCGAAGGGCCGCGACCTTGGGCTCGAGCTCGCTCGGCCGATCCGGGAAGCCCGCGTGCCAGCCATCGGCATGCTCGGCGACGACACGAAGCGTCCGCTGCTCGCCCTGCCCGGCGATGAGGATCGGCAGGCGGCGGACGGGCGGCGGGTTGAGGAGACCCAGCCGGCGCTCGATCACGTCCACGGCCGCCGCGAGCGCCGTGATCCGGCTCCCGGCGGTCCCGAACTCGTAGCCGTACTCGGCGTAGTCACGGCGGGACCAGCCCGCACCCAGCCCCAGGATGAACCGACCCTCGCTGATCCTGTCGATCGTTCGCGCCATGTCGGCGACCAGGTTCGGGTTGCGGTAGGAGGTGGCACTGACGAGCGGCCCGATCTCGATCCGCTCGGTGGCCTCCGCCCACGCGGCCAGGACCGACCAGCACTCGAGATGCGGCCCGTCGCGGTCGCCGTACAGCGGGAAGAAATGGTCCCAGGTGTACGCGATGTCATAGCCGAGGTCCTCGGCCCGCAGGGCGGCGTCCCGCAGGCCGCGGTAGTCGCCCTGCTGCGGGTGGAGCTGGGCGGCGATCCGGATCGGGCGCATGAGTCCTCCAGTACGGTCCGGGCCGATCCTGGACCTTGCCCGTGGGGGAAGGTCAAGGGGTAATCTGGGGCCGTGTTCACGATCGGATCGTTCGCCCGAATTGCCGGGGTGTCGGCCAAGGTGCTCCGATCGTACGACGCACTCGGGCTGTTCCGGCCGGTCTGGGTCGATCCCGCGACCGGCTACCGCCACTACTCGCCGGCCCAGCTCCCGGACCTCCGGCGGATCATCGCGCTGCGCGACATGGGCATCGGTCTCGCCGAGATCGGTGGGCTGATCTCGGGCGGGACAGACCTGCGGGCGGCACTCGATCGGCGCCGGAGCGAGCTGGAGCGGGAGCGGCGCGAGATCGACCGCCGCCTGGCGGCCCTCGACATTCGGGTCGAGATGAGCGCGGCAGGCTCGGAGCAGCCCGACATCGTCGACAGGCCGATCGCGGCCGTGAATGTCGCGATCCTGGCAATGCACGACCGGCCCGATGGCGACGTCGGGGCCGCGTTCTACGAGCTGGAGGCACACGTCCGGGACGTCGGTCGCCGCGCCCAGGGGCCACCCGGCGCACTGATCTCGACCGACGGCGGCGCCGAGATCTTCGTGCCCGTGACCGGACCTGTCGCCCCCGGCGGCCGGATCGGGTTCAGGCGGCTGCCGGCCTGTCGAGCCGCCACGATCATCGTGCGCGGGCCGTACCGGCTCGTCCACGAGGCACGAGTCGCCGCGGAAAGCTGGGTGGAGGCGGCCGGCCTCCACCAGGCCGGAGCCTTGCGGATCATCTATCTCCAGTTCGGCGCAGAGCCCGAGCTCCATCTCCCGCGCGGCTACCTCGTCGAGCGCGATGCCGACCTCGTCACCGAGGTCCAGGTGCCGCTCGCGTGATCAAGTCCCAGGCGGTTATCGTGCGCGGCACACGCCAGCCGGAGGAGCGATGACAATCGTTGCAGCGGTCCTGATCGCGATCACCGCGGTGCTTCATGCCTCCTTCCTCGTGCTCGAGATGTTCCTGTGGCAGAAACCGCGTGGAATGCGAACGTTCCGCCTCACGCCCGAGGCCGCCAAGGCCACCGCGACGCTCGCGGCGAACCAGGGCCTCTACAACGGCTTCCTCGCGGCGGGCCTCGTCTGGGGCCTCGTCGCGCCGGACCCGGTCATATTCCAGGTTCGCGTCTTCTTCCTCGCCTGCGTGATCGTCGCCGGCGTCTATGGCGCGGCGACAGTGCAGCGTGGGATCCTCTTCGTCCAGGCGCTCCCGGCCGCGCTGGCCCTGGTTGCCGTCCTGCTGTCCCGGACTTGAAAGACGGAGGTTCCATCGTGGCCAGGGCCATCGGTTCATTCGACATCACGTCATTCAACGAGGACGCCTACGAGGAGCGTGGCGGCAAGGCGAAGCTGACCCACGCCTGGGGGGACCAGGCGTTCAGCGGTGACATCACCGGCGAGGGCGCCGTCCACTGGCTGATGTCGTATCGACCCGATGGCACGGCACAGTACGTCGGCCTCCAGCGGCTCACCTGCGAGGTCGGCGGCCGTCGGGGCTCGTTCATCATCGAAGCCACGGGTCAGTACGATGGCTCGGCGTCACGCGGCAGCTGGTCCGTGATCCCGGGCTCCGGAACGGGCCACCTCGAGGGGATCCGCGGCTCGGGCAGCTTCGCCGCGCCGGGAGGCCCGACGGCCACGTACGAACTGGAGTACGAGCTGAGCTGATCGGGCGGGCGCCCGGGCGGAGCGGCCCGGGCGGAGTGGCCCGGGGCTTCCCGGCGCCTTCTCGGCGCCTTCCTGGTCCGCCAGCCGGACCAACGGACGAACGGGACCCAGCATCAGGCCCAATTCGCGCGTCTCGGCCGCCGTGCGGTCCGCCAGCCGGACCAATCGACCGACGGGACCCTGAATTGGGCCCAATTCGCCCCGCCCGACCGCCCGTTGGTCCGCCAGCCGGACCGACCGCCGAGGAGGCGCGCAAGTGGTCCTGTGTCCGGCGTGCGTTCTGGACCTTGTGGGAGGACCGGAACTGGGGGACGCTAGGCGCGACACGAAATACGGAATGAACAGGAGTCGCTGTCCGCATGACCAGTTGGGCCGAGTTCGCCGCCGCCGCCCCTGAAATCGCCGCCGAAGGCCGCCGACTCCTCTACCGCGACGGAGACGGCCAGGCGCTCCTCGCCACCGTCCGCCGCGACGATCTGCCGCGGATCCATCCGATCTCGGTCGGCATCGTCGGCGAGCGCCTGTACGCGTTCATCCTCCGATCGGCCAAGCGGCTCGACCTGGAGCAGGACGGCCGATTCGCGCTTCACACCCTGCAGGATCCCGCAGCGCCCAGCGAGTTCGCCGTTCGGGGGAGAGCGACGCTCGTCGAATCGGAGGCGACGCGATCCGCCGTCGCGAGCGGATGGTCCTTCGAGGTGGACGAGACGTACGCGCTGTTCGAGTTCTCGGTCGAGTCGGCCCTGCTCGGCCTGAGGGACGGACCCGACGAATGGCCGCCGCGCTACACGTCGTGGTCGGCGTCGGCGCGGCCGGGGTAGGGCCGCGGCGGTCAGGTTCTCTTGTACCGGGTCTTGCGGGACGACCCTCGAGCTGCCTCGTACCCCTCGATATACCTGTCGACGGTTGTCCTGGCGATCGTCTCGCCGATGAGCTCGAGCGGCAGGTCGTCGAGCTTCCGGAATCGGACGCACGACTTGCCCATGTTGAGCTTCTTGCCGGTCGCGGCCCAGCGCTCCCGGAACCAGCGCTCCGTCTCTGCGTTGCCGTAGACCGTGTTCAGGTAGAGCGACATGTACTGCTTCTGGTTGGCAAGGCCTGCCAGTCCGAGCGGCTGACCGTTGTACGTGTCCGGGAAGCGCTCAAGTGGCACGTACCAGCCGATCATCCCGTACTGGATCCCCTCCTCGAAGCCCGGCGGGAGGTTCGCCCGAACCAGCTCGTACACCGCCGCGATCGCCTCGCGTCGGCCCGGCGGTAGAGACGCAATCAGCTCCTGTGGACTCGTCGCGTTGCTCGTGACCATCAACGCCTCCTCCGGTCACGAATCGTAGTCGCTGGAGCAGTCGGGAGTAGCCTGGCCCGACCGATGAGTTTCGGACTGGACGCCGGTCTAAGTGTTTGGCGCCGGCAGAAGAGTTCTGGCCGGCGCCTCCGCCCCGCTCCTGTACGGAGCCGGTAGAGGAGCTCCACCGTTGCGACAGCCGAGGACGACCGAGCTCGGCTTTGACGGGACGATCGACCGCGCCGACATCCCGGAGCTCTGCGAGCGTGTCCTGGTCGCCCTCGAGGCCGCCGACGCCGATTGGCTCGACTGCAATGTCGGTGACGTCCTCCTGCCCGACGCGGTGACCGTCGAGGCGCTGGCGCGCCTGCAGCTCACCGCTCGGCGGCGTGGCAGCAAGGTCCGACTGAGAGACGCCTCGCCGGAGCTGTGTGACCTGCTCGAGTTCATGGGCCTGAGCGATGTCCTGCTCAGCCCGCGATCAGTCGGGAGTGGAGGGCAGGCCGAACAGCGGGAACAGGCTGGCGGTGTCGAGGAAGAAGCTGATCCCGCTGATCCGGTCGCCTGACAGCTCGAGCACCTGGAGCGCCCACGGCTCGAGTGCGCCGCCGGGGCCGCTCGGCTTGTACTGGCCGAATGCCGGCGAGCCGTTCGCGGACGTCGGGATGAGGCGGGAGCCGCGGCAGGCGATCCCCGGGCCCAGGCACCAGCGCCGAATGTCAAGATGCGTCTGCAGCCACAGCTCGTATGGCGGCATCGACCACGTCGCGTCCTCGTGGAGGAGGGACGTGAGCGAGTCCATGTCGTAGCGCTCGAACGCGTCGACATAGCGGGTGAGGAGCGCGCGTTGCTCGTCGTTCAGCGGCTGCGACGGCGAGTCGCCGGTGACGCCGTCGCGGGCCGCGAGGGTCGCGCGGGCCCGCTGGAGGGCGCTGTTGACCGAGGCTACGGTCGAGTCGAGCAGCTCGGCGACCTCCGTCGCCTGCCACTGGAGCACCTCTCGCAGGATCAGTACGGCTCGCTGCCGGGGCGGAAGGTGCTGGAGCGCGGCGATGAACGCGAGACGGATCGACTCACGCTGCTCGACCAGGGCGGCCGGGTCGCCGCCCACGGGCAGGACGCGGCCGTCCGGGATCGGCAGGATCCAGGCCTCATCCGGGAGCGCGGCGCCGAGAGGATGATCGGCCGTCAGGGCCGGCCCCAGGTCCATCGGCCTGGTCCGGCGCTCCTTGCCGTTGAGCATGTCGATGCAGACGTTCGTGGCGATCCGATAGAGCCATGACCGCAGGGCGGCGCGACCCTCGAACCGATCGTAGCCACGCCAGGCGCGGACGAACGCGTCCTGCACGGCGTCCTCCGCCTCGAACGCCGAGCCGAGCATCCGGTAGCAGTAGGCCGTCAGCTCGACCCTGTATTCCTCCAGCCGAGCCCCGAGCGCCTCGGTACCGCCGGTGGCGGTTCCTCCGAGGGCAGGGTCGGCGGCTGCGATGTCCGTCATCCGGGATCGCTCCTCTCCGGTCTCCGCGTGGGCGTGGATTCTCCCACGAGGAGCGATCCGGCGCCCCGGGCTACGCGGTCGCGGGCGGGATGTTCTGGTTGAGGTGGAACAGGTTGGTCGGGTCGTACCGAGCCTTGATCGTGGCGAGCCGGTCCCAGGTCGGCCCAGGGTAGGCAGCGCGGATCCGCTCCTCGCCCTCGTCGGCCAGGAAGTTCACGTATGCGCCGTGGTCGCCCTGGCTGAGCAGGGCGGCGAAGTCCTCCACCCACCTCGTCCGGACGTCGCGGTTCTCCGGGCCCTCGTAGAAGGCGGCGACATTGACCATGATCCGCGACGCCCGGTGGGCGAATGCGGTCGCGTCCGCCGGGATCCGGGCCATCGCCCCACCGAGCACGCGCAGCTGGGCCACGCGCATCGCCGCGTCCCCGTCCTCGAGGTAGTCGACGATCGACTCCGCGACCGGCCGGTCCACCGTGTCGACGAACATCGTCCGGGAGATCGCGAGCGGATGGTAGTCGTCCGAGTCGGGCTGGTAGATCTCCGCGTACGGCATCGGGCGGACCATGTCGACGATGGGTTCCGCCATGGCCCGGAACGGGGCGATTGCCCGCTGACCGGCCTCCACGTCGCCAACGTAGGCCATGAGATTCATCATGATCAGCTTGCCGTGGTGCGCCTCCGGCACGAACGGCATGGGCGGGCACGGCATGACGTTGGCGATCGTCGAGAGCTCCTCCGGGGCCGACTCAGCCGCGGCCATGAACGCCGCGAGGACATCCCCCGTGGCAGGCAACAGGAGCATCCCGCCGACGAAGGTCGGGACGTCGTGGAGCCGGTACTGGAACCGGGTGGCGACCCCGAAGTTGCCGCCGCCGCCCCGGATCGCCCAGAACAGGTCAGCGTGGTTGTCGGCATCCACCCGGAGCAGCTCGCCGTCCGCGGTCACAACGTCGGCAGCCAGCAGGTCGTCGATCGTGAGTCCGTACTTGCGGACGAGGAAGCCGACGCCGCCACCGAGCGTGATGCCGCCGATCCCGACCGAGCCCGTGTCGCCGAACCCTGTTGCGAGCCCGTGCCGGCCGACCGCCGCCGTGAATTCGCCGGCGGTCAGGCCGGTTTCCGCCCAGGCCGTGCGGCTTTCCACGTCGACGTCGAGCCGCTTCATGTCCGCGAGGTCGAGGACGATGGCGCCTTCGCCGACGCTATGGGCAGCGCTGCTGTGCCCGCCGCTCCGGACGGCGAGCTCGCGGCCCTCCCGTCGAGCGAACGAGATGACCGTCGCCACGTCGGTCGTGTCGGCGACCCGGACGATCACGGCCGGATGGCGATCCACGCCGCCGAGGAACACGATTCGTGCCTCGTCGTAGCCAGGATCGTCCGGCCCGATCACGCGGCCGCGGATGGCGTCGCGCAGCGGGTCAAGGAAGGGGGTCGGCGATTGGGGGGATGAGGCCTGCACACGGATCTCCTTGTACTTTTCGGGCGCTGGGGCGGGGTGCGTCATGCCTCGCCGTACGTTCGCTCGGTCTCAGCTTGGTCGTCCGCTTGGTCGTCCGCTTCCCGGATTCCCGTGGTGCGGGTAGTAGCCAACGCGCGACCGCCAATTCGCGCCGAGCGAGCGCGGAATTAGCCTTCGAGCACTAATCGTGTCGACCTGATGGTCGTTCTGCGCCTCATTACGCCGATGTCGTCGCCTTATGCCCGTGGTGCGGGCATTTGGGGACGTCGCGGACGTGGCACGGCCGAATTGTTGCGAATGACAACGACGTCCCTCCCGGTTCGTTCGGTGGGTTCGCCTGATTGGACCGGCACAGAGAGCGAAACTCATCGGTCGGGTCCGAACGGGCCCTGCCCTCTGCGGGGCATGGGACTTCTGGGCGGGACGATCCACGCGGACCGAGCACACAGGCCGCGTGGCTCGGGACGTGGGTCCGAACGGCACATTGCGACATGTCGGATCGACCGCCACGATCAACCCAGGAGGTTCCAGAACACGATGCAACTCTTCAGACGCCAGGCGCTCGTCCGGATCGCGGACCGCCACACGCTCGTCGTCGAGGGCGGTCAGGTCGTCTGCCCGGCTCGCGGCGTGACCGACATCGAGAATTGCTGGGTCTGCCCGGGCTACCGAGGCCAGAGCGACGGACCCGGCGAGCAGATCGTCTGCCACGGCAATCGGCGGACGTCACTCGCGGCACGGAACCTGATCATCTAGGCGCCTCCGGGGGGACGCCCCCGACGTTCGCTCTGGCCTGTGCCGGCGGGGGACGTCCGGCACGGGCGGAATCCTCCGTTCGGCCCTTGGCTCTCGATGGTCGATTCGAGATGCTCATGCGAAGCCAGGTAAGGCATGAGCAGTCGACGAAGTGAGGGTCCGAACCATGGATAGGCGCGCGATTCGCCACAATGGCGGCGGGATCATCCTTGCGCTGGTCCTTCTCGTCGTCGGTGGCTACTACTTCCTCCGCAACACTCTCGGTTTCGACATCGGCGAGCTCGACAGCGACGCAGTCGCGCCAATCGTCGTCATCGCCTTCGGAGGCTGGCTGCTGTACCGGAGCCTGACAACCCGCACGGACGCATCGTCGCTGTAGCGAACATGCTCGGCGCCCGGTCGGGCGATGGGCCGAGGCGAACGGGGGGACGGAGGACATCGAGATGACATCGGTTGCGCGGCCCGATTCGGACTCGGGAACAGGCACATCCGGATCCGTGCCTCGGAGGAAGGGTCGGATGGAATCATTGTTCAGTGTCGGCGCGTTCGTCTTCTTCGCGGTCCTGTGGGCGGGATTCGCCGCCGCCCTCATCTGGAGCCAGAGCAGCCTCGACCAGACGTGGGCCTGGATCCGCGACCTGCCGCTCATCCTGCAGGGCGTCGTCTGGCTGCTCTTCCTGCCTGTGGTGGCCGGGCTGTGGGTCTGGGAGACGACGTGGCCGCTGGCCATGTGGCTCCTGCTCGTCGTCGGTCTCGGATTCGTGAATCTCTATACGTTCTTCCCCAGGACGGTGTTCGGCGCCCGCACCTAGACGTCGAGAAGGAGTGGAGTCATGACTGACAGGCTGCGAACCCGGACGCTGGTCCGCGGCGACGCCGACGCACACCGGCGCTCGATCAGGTACGTGGCGGCGGTCGCGTCGTCCCTGACTGCGCTGCTGTACTTCGGGATCGGCCTGGGCGTCCTGAGGGTCGTCGACGTCTCGCCGTCGGGGCCCAGCTTGTTCGACTTCGGCATGCCGGCGGGCTCGGCGTTCGTGCTCGGGGCGGTCCTCCTGTTCGCGGTCGACCGGCGTTCGCTCTGGCTGTTCGGGGCGTTGCTGCAGGTCGCCGTCATCGTCATGTACTTCGTCGTCGCGCCGCAGCGGACGCCGTCCTTCGAGATCTGGGGCGTTCTCATCAAGGTCCTCCAGGCGACCATCCTCGCGGCGCTCGTCTACCTGCTGGTCCACCCGCCTGTGCGACGCGTGCACTGACTGACGCGGTGAGCAAGCGCGCGACCGAGGCGGCGGCCTTCCGCGCGGCAACCGACAGGGAGTCGTACCTGCGGGAACGCTCGGGCCTGCCCGGGCCGCGGTCGAACCTCGAGCTGCTCGATGCCGCCTCCGACGCAGCCGATCGAGCGGACCTGGAGCGGTGGGCCGCGTTGACGCCGGAGGCCGCACCGGAGAACACCCCGGACGTCTTCCTGGCGTGCGTCGGGATCGTCGGCCTCGGCCGGCTCGTCGCTGCCGGAGACCGATCGTTCCTGACGGCCCTCCGCCGCTCGAGCAACGATCCGCGTTGGCGCGTTCGCGAGTCGGTCGCGATCGGACTCCAGGCATGGGGCGACGCCGATCCGGAGGCGCTCGTCGACGAGATGGAACGATGGTCCGCCGGATCGCCGTTCGAAGGGCGGGCCGCCATGGCGGCGCTGTGTGAGCCGCGGCTCCTCCGCCAGCGCCCGATCGTCGCGCGGACGCTCGCCGTGCTCGATCGCCTGACGCGGTCGGTCCGCGACGCCGCCAACAGTCGCGGCGAGGACGTTCGCGTCCTGCGTCAGGCCCTCGGCTACGGCTGGAGCGTCGCGGTGGCGGCGGATGTCGAGATCGGCCTGCCTGCCTTCGAACCATGGCTGCACGATCCGAATCCGGACGTGCGCTGGATCGTCCACCAGAACCTGGGGAAGGCACGTCTGACGCGCGTCGCCGCGGACTGGGTCGAGCGTGCCCGCGCCGCGGAGCCGGTCCGGGCCTGAGCCGATCCGGCCCACCGAGTTCGTGCCAAGTGGCTCTTGGCCCGCGGGCCCCGACGACGTTCCATGACGGGGGCACGACTGCAGTGCGTTCGCCGGTCCTGGCTGAGTGACCGTCGTGCCGGGAAGAGGGTCCACGCCATGAGATTCATCGGCCGATTGATCACGTTGTTCTGGGGCGGACTGATGGTCGCCTCGATCGCGGGAATGTTCGCCGCGCGTGCCGCGAAGCTGCGGATCGTGTCGGTGGAGGCGCCAGAAGCCGACGAGGTCGCGGTGACCGCGTTCTTCGAGCCGCTCCACTTCCGAAGCACGGCAACCAAGTTCCGCGGCGGGACCGTTGACTGCTGGTACGGCGGTGGTGCGGTCGACCTGCGCGACGCCACTCTCGATGAGGCCGGTGCGCACCTGCGGGTCCGGGCGATCTTCGGTGGCGGCCAGATCCTCGTCCCCGAGACCTGGCAGGTCACCTCGAAGGTGCTCGGAATTGGTGGGCTCGCCGACTCTCGGCCGCGGATCGAGCGGGCGGACGATGCCCCCCACCTGACGATCGAGGGCGTCGCAGTCTTCGGCGGCTTCGCGGTCGCGTCCGAGATGCCTGAAGCCGAGGCTCGCGAGCTCGACAAGGCCATCGAGAAGGTTTCGCGCCGTCGGCACGAGGCGCTGCCGGCCGGTCCGCAGGTCGCTCCAGTCGTTTGACGCGAGCCCGCTCACACCTGGGAGGGCACTCCGGGTGACTCGCATCGGCCTCGTTCAGCCCATGCCTGCGCGTGGGCACGAGTCCCGCGTCGGAGGTCTGGTCGGGACGGTCGTTGCAGATCGTCTGGTCGGCCTCGCGCTCACCCTGGCGGCGGCCGCCGGCGCGGGACTCGTCACGAGCGCCCTGATGCCCCGAGGGCCGACGTCGGCTCTCGGCGGCCTCGGGGTGATGGCCCTTGGGCTGGCGCTGGGCGTGCTCGGCGGCTTCCTGGTCCGAACGTCGTGGATCGCCGTCCACGTGATGCTCGTCCACATCGCGACGATCGAGATCGCCCGCTTGGACGTCTTCGGGCCGACGATCGACGCAATCCGGCTCGACTCCGCCTACGGCATCATCGCGTTCGTCCTCGGCCGCGGCCTTCACGGGCTCCTGTTCGGACTACCGCTGATCTTCGCGACCTGGGTCGGCGTGACGCTCGCGTCGCGGGACCCGTCGGGGCCGCGGCGCCGGACCTTCCTGGGCCATCTTCCGACCTCACTGACCGGGCTTCTCGTTGCCGCGTTGGCCGTCCTCGTGGCACTGCCGGCCTCGACGCCACCCATCGTCGGCCCGGACGGGAAGCCGGTCGCCGGCAGCGTCGCGGAGCTCGCGACCGTGCAGCTCGGCGGCCAGGACCAGGCCGTGATGATCCGCGCGGCGAGCGCCGACAAGCCGGTACTGCTGTACCTCTCGGGCGGGCCCGGCCAATCGGATCTCGCGCTTGCCCGGGCGCTCACGACCGGCTGGGTCCAGGACTTCGTCTTCGTCGACCTGGACCAGCGCGGCAACGGCAAGTCGTTCGCGGCGATCGACCCCGTTTCGTCGATGACCCTAGATCGGGCCGTCTCGGACGTGATCGAGTTGACGGACTACCTTCGGACGAGATTCGACGAGCCGAAGATCTACCTGATGGGCGAGTCGTGGGGAACGATCCTCGGCGTTCTCGCGGTCCAGCGACGGCCCGACCTCTACTACGCGTGGATCGGGAGCGGCCAGATGGTCGACGTCGTCGAGACGGACAAGCGGGTCTACCGGGATCTCTCTGCCTACGCGATGCGGACGGGCGACAGAGACCTGTCGGCCAAACTCGCCGAGATCGGAGCGCCGCCGTATCGCGACATCCCGTGGGCGAACGCGAACCTCCTCACCTGGTACGAGTACCTCTACAAGCCCTACACGCCGTCCGCCGGCTACCAGGCCCGTGGCGAGGCATCCGGCCTCGATCCGTTCGGGATGACCGGATCCGAGTACAACCTGATCGAGAAGGCGAACGTGCTTCGCGGACTGATCGACACGTTCACCGTGATGTATCCGCAGCTTTACGCGCTCGACTTCCGCCGCGACGCGACGCGCCTCGAGGTCCCTGTCTACATCCTCGACGGGGCAGCGGAGCTGACCGGCCGACGGGACCTCGCGCTCGAGTGGTTCGCCCAGCTCGAGGCGCCGACGAAGCAGCTCATCACCTACGAAGGCGCCGCACACTCTGTCGCCTTCGAGCAGGCGGACGAGGTCCAGCGGCTGCTCAACGAGACGATTCTCCCGGCGACGTACCGGAAGTAGATCGCCGCCCTCGGAGCGGGGGACAGCCGGGCCCGCCCGGGACCAGGCGCAGCGGCCTGGCGCACACCCGGACGGTGCCGTATCGTTCCCCGAGGCCGTCCAGGACCGCCCGGCAACCCGTAGGTGTGCGAAGCGAGTTGAACCTCCTGCGACGCTCCGGCCTATCGGGCGCGGTCCTCGCGCTGACGATCGTCGGTGCCCCGCTCATCGCTCTCGCCGCGACGGCCCGTGGTGCGCCGGCCCCTCTCCCTGCGCCGGCTTCGGGCGGCGATGCGATCCCGCCCCTCCCTGATCCTGTGGCCGGTGCGTCCGGGCTCGCCGACACGCCGGAGGCATTGCCACTCGTGCCAGAGGACCCGTCCGGTCGGTCAGCCCGACCGGCCCGCGTCCGCTACCTGGGGCTGTCACTGACCCGCCCTGACGATGGCGTCGCGATGGTCGAGGCCGCGGCGGCGGGGCTCGTGATCCCGGCGTCGGCGGTCGACGACGTCGAGGCGTTCGAGCAGAGCCTGATGTTCGCAGCGCCGGAAGAGGATCCGGACGCGCCGGACGGCGTCGACCCCCTCGCGACGGACGGCGACGGAGGGCCACCCGATGCCGGCGGTCCGGTCGCCCTGGGTGGCCCGGCGTTCGACCGACTGGCCGCGCGCGCGATGGCCGCCCTGGGGTCGACGCGCGAGAACGCCGTCGGGGTCAACGACCTTGCCGTTGCCCTGTTCGCCCTCGGGCTCGCGACGCAGAGCGACGAGGCCGCAACGAACTCCGACGGAGCGGACTTCGCCGATCACGACCACCTCAAGAGGGCATCGATCACGCTGCTCGACCTCGCCGCCCGCACCTTCCCCGGCGAACGATCCGTCGCGATCAACCTCGCCTACCTGCACAGTCTCGAGCCGCGGTCCGACGGTGCGCCGACCGCCTCGACCGAGGCGCTCCAGGATCTGCTGGACCGTTCCCCGAACGACGTGACGGCCCGGTTCCTGCTGGCCAGCATCCAGGCACGCCGGCTCGACATCGATGGCCTCGACCTTGCCCAGTCAGTCGCGGATCCATTCCTGGCCGATCCGTCCACGGCAGCCCTCGGACACCTGGCGCGAGGCGACGCCTATCTCGCGGGTGCCGACATCCGCCGCCGCGAGAGCCCGTTCGTGGCGCGATCGATGGCGCTGTCGGGATTGGCGGAGTACGACGAGGCGATCCGCCAGTCGGGAGACGCCGGTGCCTACGCGGGGCGGGCGGTGGCGCTGGATCTCCTCGGAGAACACGCCGCTGCCGCGCAAGCCCAGGCCGTTGCGGTCGCCGCCGACCCCGGTTCCGCGGCCGCCCAACTGCGGCTCGCGGAACTCGAGGGATGCGCCGGCGACGACCCTGGCCGCCAGGCGAGCGCGGACACCGCTCTCGCCGCCGCGGCGCAGGAGGTGACCCTTGCGGGCGCCAGGTTCGCATGGACCGGCGACGAAGATCACGAGCAGCCGATCGTGGACCGCGGCTACCTCGGCTACTCGATCGGCAGCGCCCGCGTCGTGTGGCCGGTCGAGTGGTTCCCCCCGGCGTTCACCGGCGGGTTCATCGTCTCGACCGATGCGTTCGACGAGCCGGACACCTGCCTGACCCTGGACGAGTTCGGCCTCCTGGAGCGCGCGGCCGACGAGAGCCTTGCGGCATCGCTGGATCTGCGCGACGTCTCGTCGGCCGATCGAACGTTCGCCACGTGGCTGGAGCATGGCCCGCCGCTGCCGGTTCCCGACCCGGACCCGGAGGCGGAGCCCGAGCCGCGCCCGATCCCCGAGGGCCTTGCCGCCGCGACGCGGCTTCTGACCGGCGGCACGCCCGGGCCGGACACCGATCCGGTCACGGCTGTCCTGGCGGTCCGCTCCCGACTCGCGCCCGAGGCCGCGGCCAAGATCTGCGGCCTCCTTGCGGCTGCCGAGCCGGATCCCACGGCCGATCCCGAAATCGGTCAGCTACAAGGACGACCTGCTCGTCTGTGTCGCCGAGGCAGCCGACCGACGCGGCGACCTCGCAACGGCGGCGACCACGATGCAGCGCGTGATCAGGATCCAGGAAATCGTGGGCGACACGATGGCGAATCGGTTCCTGCAGACCGGGACGCTCATCGAGGCAACGGGCGACCCCGACGCGGCGCTTCGCCTCTATCGCCTTGCCGCGTCCGTCCAGGCGACCAACGTCGCCGGCCTCGCCAAGGTCGGCGACCTGGAACTGTCACGCGGCGACCCGGACGCGGCGATCTCCGCCTATCAGCTCTCCCTGTCGGGCCTGGATGTCGCCGCCGCGCAGGAGACGGCATTCGGACGGCGCAATGCCGGTGGCGAGCGGCGCCTCGAGCAGTACCTGCACAACAACGTTGGGGTTGCGCGACTCATGCTGGCACGCTCCGAGCCCGGTGGGCCGCCGGATTGCGTCTCGCACCCCGACGCCTGCCGGGAGGCCGCCGCGGCCTTTGCCGCGGCGATCGACTCCGATCCCGACAACTGGGTCTACCTGATGAACGCCGGGTGGGTGGCGCGGTTGTCCGGCGACGTGTCAGCGGCCCGGTCGCTCCTCCAGCGAGCGCTCGCCCATGAGCCTGCGATCCCTTGGGCGATCGAGAACGACCTCGGGGTCCTCGCCGCTCGTGACGGCGATCTCGTGGCGGCCCGCGCGGCCTTCGAGAAGGCGATCGCGTCGAACCCGACCTACGATCTGGCGCGCTGGAACCTCGGGGTCCTCAATTCCGCGTCGGTCGGGTTCGACCTCGTCAGCGGCCAGCGGCTGCTCTCCGACGCGGTGCATTCGAACCCGGACCTGCGGGCCGATCCGCTCGGTTTCCTCCCCGACGATCGGGTCTATCGGATCGAGGTCCGCAGCCCGGACCGCCTGGTCCTCGCGACCGCGCCGGGCAACGGATCGGCTCTGGCGGCGGTCGCCTTCGGGACGATCGCCGCAGCTGGGGCCCTTGCCCGCCTCGCCTCGGCCTTCAGCGGGCCGCTCGAGGAGGCAATCGCGATCGCGGCAGCCGGGATCGGCGGCCGCCGGCTCAGGCTCCGCGCTGCTGGCAGGATCCGGGTCACCGTCCGGCGGCTCGGTGTCGGCTGGCGTCCGTGGTTCGTCTGGGTCCCATCTCTCGTCGTCCTGGTCGCCACGACCGCGTTCAGTGTCGGCAGGTCGGCCCCGGACGCCTTCGCTGCCACGCTCCTGGCCACGCTGGTTGCCACCGTTCTGGCCCTCGTCGCGCACGCCTGCGGGCACCTGGTCGTGGCCCGTGGCATGTCGGCGGACGTCCGGCCGGCCCGCTGGGATCCGGGCATCGTGATGGCGCTGGTCGGCATCCCGCTCCAACTCGCGTCCGGCCCGTTTCTCGCCGAGCGGGTCGCCGCCGCGAACCCGCTCCGCTCGTGGTGGGCCTCCGCGGCGGGCATCCTGGCCAACGTCGCGGCGGCGGGCGTTGCCTACGCTGCCTACCTCGTCGACCCGCTGCCGTTCCTTCGGATCCTCGTCGCCGTCCAGTTGGCGGTCGCCGCCTATGCCCTGATCCCGAGCGATCCTCTCGACGGGGATCGCCTCGCTCGCTATCCGATCGTGCTCGCCATCATGGCGCTGGGTGTCGCCACCGCTTCGCTCGCGCTGGCGATGGGGGTGGCCTGAACCGTCACGCCTCGGCGATGGCCGCGATCGAGACGCGCATGCCCGGCACGTCAACGGGAAGCTTCGCCCCCTGTCGCGCTGGAGGGTCGGTCGGGAACCAGCGGCGCCACTCCTCGTTCATGCCCGCGAAGTCGGCCGGGTCGCCGAGGATGAACGTCGCGCTGACGATCTTCTCCAAGGAGCTGCCGGCCGCTTCGAGGATGGCCTCGATGTTGGTCAGGCACTGTCGCGTCTGCTCCTGGATCGTCGTCCCGACGATGGCTCCGGACGCCAGATCGACGGGGGCCTGGCCCGATACGAAGATGAGTCCGGCGGCCCTGACGGCCTGGCCGTAGTTCGGGTTCTCGGGTGCGCGGTTCGTTCGAACAAGCTGCCGTGCCATCGTCGACCCTCCCGGATCCGCGTCTCGTGGTCAGCCGACCGGCACGCCGGCGGCGGGAGCAATCACGTTTTCGTTTTCGGAGCGGATTCCCTGCGATGCACCATAGCTGGAGCGGCCTGAATCCGCCCACCGTGGCTCAAGGGACGGCGGCCACAGTGTCAGGGCACGAGCGGCGCATAGCCGAGGTCGGCAAGAACGCCGGCGATGACCTCGTTGCCCTTGTCGGATGGATGGGTGTAGTCGCCGCCGACGAGTTTGCCCGATGGGGTCAGGCCGTCGGGCCCGTTGAAGGCGTGATAGATGTCCGCACAGGGGACTTTCCTGGCCTCGGCTGCCTCGCACATCATCGCCGACCATGCATCGACGACCTGCCGCGAGAGCTCGGTGGCCTCCGGCGGGGCCTCGCTCCAACCGATCCAGTCGTTGTATCGGTTCGTCGTACGAACGATCGTGGGCTTGCCGCCGCGCAGCCCGAGGACGAGATCGAAGACGCTCTCGAGCTTCGGACGGAACAGCTCCGCCGAGGCCGCGGCGCACTTGGCGTTGAACTTGGACCAGTCGATCGGGTCCGACTCCGGAGACGGGCCGTCGCACGGGTCGTCATTGCGGATCCACGGCGCGTCGTTGAAACCGATCGAGACCACGATGATGTCCGCGCCAGCGAGCGCCGCGCGCCGCACCTTCTCGTTCTTGAGCTCCAGCAGGAGGCCATCCGTCTGGAGGCCGTTGTGCTGGGACAGGTTCTTGACATCGACCGGGTGGCCCGTCGCCTTGAAGATGTCGGCAGCGTAGCGTTCGACGTACCCGGTGCAACCCGGGCAGTCGTTGGGGCTGTTGAACGGGATCGAGTCACCGATCACGACCAATGACCATGTCTGTGGGCTGGATGGGGAGGCGCTGGGTGGGAGAGCGGGCGTGTCGCTGGGTGCCGTGACGACCGATGGTGCGGCGCTCACTCCGCCAGGGTTACTCGACCCTCCGCCCGCGCCACACGATGCGACAGTCAGCACCGCGATGGCGGCGTACGTCAGCCGTCGGATCATGTCGGTCTCCTTCGAGGCTTCGCAGTGGTGGCCTGGCAGGTGGCGATGACAGGCACGCGTCGCCAACGGCCGCGCGTGCCAAGTGCCCCTCTCAATGTCTCGCTGCTCGACCCCAGTCCGGCTGGTGCTCGAAGCCCTGGCCGTCCGTGACGTACTTGAGGTGCGTACCGTCCGGACGCATCGTCGCGAGACCGACGTTGAAGGCGCCGTCATCGAAGAAGAGGCCGTGCAGGAGCATGATTTTGGTTGCATCCGGCGAGTAGACGGGATCGGCGTACCCGTCCAGGACACCCGGGATGGTTTGCTGCCGTGGAGGTTCATGGCGACAGAGGAGCGTAGCCGAGGTCGACCAGGACACCGGCGATGACCTCATTGCCCTTGTCCGAGGGGTGCGTGAAGTCCTTGGCGAGCAAGTCCCCCGACGGCTTGAGGCCGTCTTTCCCGTTGAATGCCAGATAGATGTCGGCGCAGGTGAAGCCTGTCGCCCTGGCGGCCTTGCATTGCATCGTGCTGTACGCGCTGACCACGTCGCGCGACGTCTTTGCAGCCTCGGGCGAAACGCCTTCGCCCTCGATCCAGTCGTTATACCGGTTGATTGTTCGAAAGATCGTCGGCTTGCCAGCCCGGAGATCGAAGATGGTCGCGTAGATCCTCTCGAGGTTCGGCCGGATGGCCTCCACGGAGGCGGCAATGCACGTGGGCGTGAACTTCGACCAATCGAGCTCGGTTGATGGGCCATCGCACAGGTCTGTATCGGAGCCCCATGGGGCATCGTTATGGGCGATACCGACGACGATGATGTCCGCGCCGGCCAGGGCCGTGCGGCGGTTCTGGTCAGACTTCAGCTCTTCCCGCAGTCCATCCACTTGGAGATCGTTGTGCTGGGCGAGGTTCGTGACCTTAACTGCGTGGCCAGTGTCCTGCTGAATGCGCGCGGCATGCCGATCGATGAACGCCGTGCAGCCGGGGCAGTCTTCGGCGCCATTGAATGGAATCGAGTCGCCGACCACAACCAGCGACCACGGTTTCGCTCCCGACTGCGAGGGAGCGGCGGAAGGAGTCGCTCTCGGGACCGGCGGGCTGTTCGATGAAGAGGCCCCCGAAGGTTGCGCGGCGCTCGCGGGCAAGCTGCTCGGAGCCGCGGCCTTGCTGCACGATGCGACTACCAGAACTGCCGCTATAGCGAGAAACGCAAGTCGACGCATATCCGTGCCCTCAGATCGATTCGGCCGTCTGGCTCGCAGCCAATGCAGGCCGCAGAAGTTGCGAAGCCGGCAGCGTCCGCGACCAGCCTCGCAACAGTCCCGGGTTGGTCAGGTCAGGGCCGCGCAGAGGCGAGCCTCGGCGCCTGCCGAGTCGTTCCAGCTGTCGATCCGGCCGATCTTCCAGGCCGGAGTCTCGAACTCATGGCCTGGCACGTAACGGATCACGCCCTCATCGAGCCAGAAGACGTGCCTGTGGTCGTCTCGGATCTTCTGCATCAGCCCGAGCTCGGTGAACACGCGGGTGGCCTTGTCGCCTGGAATCGGGTACGTGTAGGCGCGGACCCAATGGCCGACCCCGTTCGCTGTGCGTCCGCCGCCCGTCGGCGACAGGGTGTAGTGGTCCTCGTAATCAAGCGTGGCGATCGTGCGAGTCGCACGGCCGTCGGCGAGGTGCCAGCGGGTGAGACGCTCGTGTCCACCGCCCGTGATGTAGACCTCGTGGCCGTCGCAGAAGATGCCGATCGGCTCGTTTTCGTAGGTAGGGTCGAATGTGCCGCTGCAGGTGATGCCGCCATGTTCGCGCCAGCATTTGTAGGTGAACTGCGGGTTGAGGGGCGGCTGCAGCGTGCTCTGGTCGACGGGCGGCAGTGGCGAGCCTGCTTGGACGCTTGCTGCGCTCATCGCGCCCACAAGCATCACGGTCAAGGCGATGGCGATCATCCGGTGCATGGTCGTTCCTTTCGATTGGACCACCCTGTCGGACACTCCGGCCCGGCAGCGACCTGTCCGGTGAACGAGCCGCGCACGTGCGGTCGACCGATTGAGAAGGGCGGTTCGTCCGAGGTTCGGTCGCGACCGACAACGACTCGACCCTAGGGACAGGCCTCATGCAAGGAAACGGGGCTGGCCTCAGGAATCGCCAGCGCCCCATCGTGGACAGCCACGGTACGGTGGGTCCCGGAACCGTGGGTCGCTCCGGTGCGCAGAGTGTGTCGGCCACGACAGGATCGCCTCATCAGCACTCGAAGGAGGCATTGATGAGAGCACGAGCACGATGGCTGACCGCCGTCGGCCTGGCCGCCACGATGGTCGCTGGCTGTGGCAGCACGAACGGACCCGCGCCCTCGTCCGATCCCGGCGCTGGTTCTTGACTGCATAACGCCAGGCGGAGGCGGGGATCACCAGAACGGCGTCTACCGGGTCGATGGCGACAATGTCTACTGGATGTGGGATCCGTGCTGCAGCCACCCAAATCCCGTTCTGCACCTCAATTGGACGTCGATGCAATCGACACGCGGCAATTCACCCTGCTGACCGGTCCCTCCGACTCGGCTCTCGCCCTGCCGTTCCGGCGCGTCGGCGATCTTCCCTGACGGCGCCGAGCCAGGGCGCAGACGTGGCTGGCACGGTTGAATACGAGTGGTTTCGCTGGAATGATGACCGTGCCGTGCCGAGCCTCGTGATCGTCGACGATAGCCAGGAGTTCCTGGCGTCGGCGCGAGCGATGCTCAGCGAGGAAGGATTCGACGTCGTCGAATGCGTTTCGGACCCATCGCTCGTCGTCGATCGAGTGCGCCTTCTCCGGCCGGCCCTCGTCCTCCTGGATATCCAGCTGCCGATCATCAGCGGTTTCGAGGTTGCCCGGCGGCTTGCCGAGCTCGAACCCAGACCCGTCGTCATCCTGATCTCGAGTCGTGACGCTGCGAGCTATGGTTCCGAGCTGACCCGTGCGCCAGTGCAGGGGTTCATCCCGAAATGGGAGCTGAGTGGCGACGCGTTGGCGGCGATGGTCTAGGGCCGGACGCCCGATTCTCCTCGTTGGCTGCCTGACCGCGTTCGGAATCGCCGCGGAGTGGCAGGGCTCCAGGTTCCGCGGCGACGCCTGGCTTCCGGATCTCGCGGTCGGGATCGGCCTGGCCGTGAGTGGCGCCCTCACGGACGCGGTCGATCGACGATCGCGGGTGGGGTCCCTCGTGTTGCTCGCGGGCGCGCTCTGGTTCCTCCCGAACTTCGCGACCGTCGGGACCGGGTGGCTCGCGTGGCTGGCCGCCAAGTCTGCCGTCGTGCACCGCGCGGTGCTCTTCCACGCGATCATGGCGTTCCCGAGCGGCAGGATCGGGCGCCGCCTCGACGCGGCCGCGGTCGTCCTCGCCTACGGGATCGCCCTGATCGACGCCTCGAGGGCCGAGGCCGGAGCCCTCGTGTGGGCGGTGGCGGCCGTCATCGCGTTCGTCGCGATCAACCGGCTGCGGACAGGGCCCGCACGGACCGCGGGTTTGCGCGCCCTGCCGACCATGGTGCTGCTCTCGGTCGTCATCGGCGGCACCGGAGCCTTGCTGCTGGTCGTTGGCAACTTCCCAGCCCCTCCCGTGATCGTGGATGCGTACGGAGCCGGACTCGTCGCCGTCGGCTTCGTGCTGCTTTTCAACGTCCACGAATACCGCGCGCGTCTGGAACGCGTTACGGATGCCGCGGTCGAGCTCACCCAGGGACCCGCCGGGTACGTGCGAGAACTGCTGGCGACGGCATTGCGCGACCCTGGCGTCGAGGTCGCCTTCGCCATTGACAATGGCGGCTCGACCACCTGGGTCGACGAATTCGGACGTCAAATTCAGTCGCTGCAGGCCAAGGGTTCGCGGGCCGTCATTCCCATTCGGGTTGACGGACGCGCGGTGGCGCAGCTCGCCTGCGAGTCGGCGGTCCTCGATGAGCCGGGCCTGATGCCGTCCATCGAGGCCGCGGCCGGTCTCGCCGCGAGCAATGCCCAGCTCCGGGCGAGCCTCCGAGCCGAGGCCGTCGCGCTCCAGGCCTCGAGGCTCCGCCTGCTTTCCGCGGCGGACGACGAGCGGATCGCGCTGGCCGACCGACTGGAGCGCGGCGCCGGCGCGTTGCTGGCCGATCTTGGCGCGACGCTGGATCGGATCGAGCGGGGGGACGCCGCTGTCGATCATGCGGTGCGACTGAGCCGCAGCCGGGTCGCGGGCCTCGATGCCGGACTCCGATCGCTGTCTGCCGGGCTGGGGCCACCGGCCTTGACGAACGACGGTCTTGCGGCAGCACTCGCCCAGCTGGGCGGTGGCGCGAATGTCGCGGTTCGCGTCGACGTCGCGGTCGATGACCTCCCCGAGTCGCTCGCCACGACGGTCTACTTCATCTGCGCCGAGGCGATCGCCAACGCCATCAAGCACGCCTCCGCCTCGACGATCGCCGTGCACCTCCACGCCCGTGGAGATCGACTGCGGGTCGAGATCGCCGACGACGGACGTGGTGGCGCAGGCCTGGAGGGTGGATCGGGGTTGCAGGGCCTCGTGGATCGAGCGTCGGCTCTCGGTGGAACCCTCGCGGTCGCGAGTCCGGCGGGTGCCGGGACACGGATCACCGCCGACCTCCCGATCGGGTAGGCCGGCGGTGATACATGGGCGAGGCGGGTCCGGTCGGTCTAGGGAGCGTCGGCGACCCTGGTGTACGGCACCCCCCAGAACGCCTCATTGACCTTCTGGTCGTAGTCGGTGTCGTGAGGCGGCAAGGACTCGACGTGCGAGAAATGAAGGGTGTCGCCGTCGCGCTCGTAAGTGGCGCTGGTGTCACCCGTGCATACCGCGGTCCAACGGAGCGTGACGCGAGTTCCCTCGATCGTGAACACCCCCGAACAGGATCCGTCGGCGACGCCGTTCACCCAAACATCGATGAATTTGCCATGCGACATCGTCAGCGTGTGTACGCCTGACTCATCTCGGGCCTGACCGGCCTGGACGCCGTGGTCGAGCATGTAGCGCTCCGTCACCTCGTATCGGTAGACGCCATCGAGGACCGCCTGATCGCCGCCGGGTCCGGTCGTGGCATCGATCACGGGCCGGCAAGGCTCGACGGCTGCCGCTGACGTTTCAGGCGCTCGAGCACTGATGGCGGCAATCGCGCGCTTCGTGGCCGCGTCGGCCTCGAGAGCGGCGTAGACGGGCGCCTCGGCGGCGCGGAAGGCGTCGAGGGAGACGGCATCGGCCAAGACGACCGTACCCCCGTCGGCGCAGAAGGTGACCGCAGCCTCGGCGTCCTTCACCTGGTTGGTGACGGCCCACGCCCGGGTTGCATCCGAGGCCGTCGTGATGATCGCCCGCTGGGCGGCGTCGAGCCGCGTCCACAGATCAGTGTTGATGACGAGGGTCATGACCTTGGCATAGAGGGCGACATTGCCGGTCGCCGTCGCGGTCCGATTGGGTCCACCGTTGGACAGAGGAAAGCCGCTGTCGGTGCCCTGGATCGTGCCGGCATCGACGCCCTGCTGATAGGCATCACCGACAGGGTCGACGGCTGTGCCGCCGAGGGCTTCGATGATCGCCGTCGTCTCGATGGACGAGATGGCCCGGATCGTCTTGCCCGTGACGTCGGCCGGGGTGAGCATCGGCGGGCCGAAGCTGAACAGGTGACGGAGCGACTCGGGGAAGAGGGTCAGCCCGGTCACCCCGCTGCCGTCGAGCCCGCTGAACAGGTCCTTCGCGATCGCGGCATCGTTGACGACCGCCGCGACGTGCTCGTCGGACTCGAACAGGAACGGCGCCTGGAGGGCCTCGAGGCTCGTCACCCCAGCCGCAGACCAGGCCCGCGCCGGCACGACGGCCATCTGGAACGTGCCCTGCTTGACACGCTCGATGACCGCTCCGTCTGAGCCCGGCGGATCGGCCTCGTCGACCGCTCCGGTCACGATCGTGACGGTCATCGTCCCGCCCGACAGCGTCTCGACCTGGCGCTTGAACTCGGCCAGCGGGCGGTTGCTGGGCCTGTCCGGCGGCTGCGAGTCGGCGACCGTGATCGCGATCGGGCCGGGCTTGCCGCCCGCCTTGGCGCCGGGATCAAACGAGGGCGCCGGTCCGCTCGTGCTGCCGCAGCCCGCGACGAGCAGGGCGGCCAGGTTGGTGACGGTCAGCCACCGTGTTCGTGCTCTCATCATTGCCTCCTTCGAGCGCTGATGAGGCGATCGTCCGCCGGCCGCCGCGGCTGGCACAGCCGGGCGAGCCACGGTTCCGGGACCCACCGTACCGTGGCTGTCCACGATGGGAGGGCGATACCGCGATGCCACAATGCCAGACGTGGTCCTACGCGCGCTTCGACGTGGTTCAGCGGTCGTGGTCTCCTCGGTCGTCATTCTCGTTGTGGCTTCGAGCTTCCGGCCGATCGGGACTGAAGCCACCTGGCTCGCTGCGCTCGGACGAGTCGTCCCGCTGACGTTGGTGGCGGCCGCAATCGCGCAATGGTTCGTTGGGCGGACCGTCGGCAGCCTCGCAGCCTCCCTCGCCGGAGTGTCATTGGCCGGCGTGGCCTGGGGGGCGGCGAGCGTCACCAGATCGGATCCACTCTCCGCACTGGGATTCCTGGTTGCCCCACTCCTTATCCCGTTGCTCGTGCTCCAGGTTGCCGAGGTACCGACAGCCTGGCGTCCTCGTCGGGCGATGTCCGCGGTCGCCGTTGCCTTCCTCGGTATCGGCCTCGCCGGTGTCATTCGCGCCTTCGTCTACGAGCCGTTGCTCGACTTGAACTGCGGGCCGTTCTGCGGGCACAGCCCAGTCCTCCTGGCGGCGAACCTGGACCTGGCCTCGATCCTCGCCGGAGTGGCGACAAGCACCTCGGTCGGCGTCGCGGGTTTCGTCGGTCTTGCCATCGTCGCGGGATTGATTGACGACCACCCCCAGGGCTTCGCGCCGCCGTCGCGCCTGTGCTCGTGATCGTGGCCATGGCTGCACTCGCGAGCGCTGGTCTCTTGGCGGCCGGGCGTACAGCCGCGCCGAGCACGTTCGAAATCGCTCGTCTCGTCGTGTCCCAGGCGGTCGCCTGTCTGGCTTTGGTCATTGCCGTCCTTCTCGTCACCTGGGACCGGATCTCTGTTCGGCGAAACCTGGCCGAGGTGGCTCGCCTGCTCGGCGATCAGGCCGATCCGCTCGCAGTGGAGGCGAACTTGAGCCGCGCCGTCGGTGATCCGGACCTGCGCGTTGGGTATTGGGCGGATGAGCTCGGATATGTCGGCGTCGATGGGCTGCCCCTCAGGAACGAGGACCGTGGACAGAAGCGAACGGAGCTGGTCAGCCGGGGCCGTCGCGTGGCCGTCCTGGTCCACGACAGCGAGTTGTTGCCATCCGACCTGTTGGACGAGCATTTCGGCCCACAGGCGCGGCTGGCGATCCAGAACGAAAGCCTTCAGCTGCAGCTCCGCCGTCGGGTGGATGAGCTGCGGGCGTCGCGGCGGCGCATCGTGGAAGTAGGTGAGGCGGAACGGCGGAAGCTCGAGCGAGATCTCCACGATGGCGCGCAGCAGCTTCTCCTCGCCCTGTCATTCGAGTTGCGTCGGGGCGAGCGGGCGGCAGCCGGCGCTGGCGACGCCGAAGCAGCGGCCCGGTTCGCCGAGGCGCGCGGTGCGGCGAACGGGATTCTGGAGGAGCTGCGCGCGCTGGCCCATGGAATCCATCCCGACATCCTGACGGGCGCGGGTCTCGAAGAGGCGCTGCTCAGCTACGCCAGCGCAGTGACGCCATCTCCCGAGTTCACCCTCAGCATTCCGGGCCGGCTCCCGGAGGACGTCGAGTCCGCGGCCTATGCCATCGTGACGGGAGTGCTCAGGGCAGCCCCTGGCGCCTCGGTCTCGATCGCGCGCGACGGCGACACCCTGCGCATGGAACTGACCGATCTCCAGGACGCCCCAGAGTCTGTCCTGGACCGGCTCGGCGCAGCCGGGGGCACGATTGGCGGGCCGGCCACGGATTGGAGCTCGTCCTGCCATGCGCGTAGTCGTCGCCGATGACTCCCTCCTGACACGAGCCGGCATCGTCGCCATCCTTCGTGAAGTCGGATGCGAGGTCGTCGGCGAGGCACGCGACGGGACAGAGGCGCTTGCAGCAGTCCGCGTCCACCGGCCGGACGTAGCGGTGCTCGACATCCGGATGCCGCCAACCCACACTGACGAGGGTCTCGTCGCCGCGCATGAAATCCAGGCCGGCTTTCCAGGCACGGCGGTCCTCGTTCTTTCCCAGTACGTCGAGCCGGCGTATGCGATGCGGCTCATCGAGACGTACCCGGGCGGTCTTGGATACCTGCTGAAAGAACGCGTCCTCGACGCCGCGGTCTTGTTGGACGCGCTTCGCCGGCTCGTCGACGGCGAGTGCGTCATCGACCCGACGATCGTTGCCCAATTCATGCACCCGAAGCGCGAGCCCGACCCGCTCGACGTGCTCACCGATCGGGAGCGAGAGGTGCTGGCCCAACTGGCCGAAGGTCGATCGAACGCGGCGATCGCCTCAACGTTGTTCATCGCCGAGCGGACGGTCGAATTGCACACGACGCAGATCTTCCAGAAGCTCGGGCTCGAGAGCTCGACGGACGTTCACCGACGCGTTTCCGCCGTCCTCACCTACCTGCGATCGATGCGTTCAGGGGTCTGATCGGACATCGATCCTGACAGGAACGAGAACCGGATGCGCCGCAGCAAGAGGCGTCAGTCCTGCAGCACCGACAGGATGTTGCCGGCCGGGTCCTTGAACCACGCGATCGACGGGCCATTCCCGCGCATGATCCCGCGCTCGTCCTGGGGAGACCCCTCGTATCGCTCGAACTGGACGCCGGCAGCGACCAACTCGTCAACCGCGGTATCGATGTTCGCGACGGGGAAGTTCAGGACCGTGAACGTGGCGGGCTGGTGGTCGGCCTTGGGGTAGATCAGCACCCGCCCGCCGCCGGCGAGCTTGAGGGTGAGCATCCCGTTCTCCTCGGCGGCCTCAAGCCCGAGGGTTCCGGCGTAGAACTCTCGTGCCGCCGCGATGTCGTCCGACGAGAAACCCGAGAACGCCTGGCTGTTCCGGAACATGTGGCTCCTCCTTGCTGCAGCAGTGCGGGTGGTTGCACCGGTAGAGACTCCTCTTGCACCCGCGACTCATCGGCGCCGCCGGTTTGCACGGGCACCCTGCATCGGTAATGCAAGTGGGCCTTCGCTGCAAACCCAAGCGACCCTGCTGTCCGGCCCGTCAACATCGGGACCTTGGGCTCTACGGCCCCCCGCCGCGCGGCTGTGTACTGGGCGCATGTCGATATCTGAGTCGGCCACTCGGGATTGCAGTCTAGCCGTGCTACCCGTCGGCGTCCGCGCTCGGATCCTGGCCGTCGATGGAATCGACGCCCACAGGCTCGTGGGCCACGGCTTCAATCCCGGCGCGGCCCTGACGGTCGAACAGGACGCCCCGTTCGGCGGCCCGCGCATCGTGCGGCTTGGGGCAGCGCGGATCGCACTCGCCCCGACCATCGCCGGGTCCGTCCAGGTGCGGCCTGATCCGTCGCCTCCGCCGGCGGAGCGATGAGCGCCCTCGAGGCAGGGCTCGCCTGCGACGTCACGGTTCCGGCCCGGGCTGAGTCACCGTCCACACGAGCGCTGGCCGCCACGGGCCCGGCGGTCGTAGCGATCGTCGGCCGGCCCAACGTCGGCAAATCGACGTTCTTCGCCCGCGCCAGCGGCAGGTTCGCGGAGTCCGCCAACGTCCCCGGGACGACGGTTGGCGTGGCTCGCCGTGACGTGTCCGTGGATGGCCGATCGGCTGTGCTCGTCGACCTGCCGGGCACCAACAGCCTGGCCGACCGGAGCGACGGCCTGCCGTCCTTCTGGCGGCTCCTGCTCGATGTCAAGCCGGACGCGATCCTGGCTGTCGTCGATGCCGGCGACCTCGCGCGACACCTGCCCCTCGTCCTTGCCTGTCGCGATCTCGGGTTCCCGATCGTGGTGGCGGCGAACCTCGCCGACGAAGCCGCTGCGCGCGGGGTCGACCCCGACCTCGGCCGGCTGTCGCAGCTCCTCGCGGTACCTGTGCACCGGACGGTGGGCCGTCGGGGGGACGGCGTGACCGACGCGGTAAGCGCCGCCATCCGCCTTGCCGATGGGCAGCGCTTGCGTGGCGCGGGGACGGGCCGGCGAACGTCCCCGGTCCCGCCCTATTCGGCCGAGCTGGTCCACAGGGTCCAGGCGATTGCTCGCGGGCTCATGAACGGCGAAACGCAGCCGGCCGGCGTGTCGAGCGACCTGCGCGACGATGTGGCAGGCGGCCGGCTGTCGCCGATCGGTGCTGCAACCCTCGCCGCCGCGGCGGACCTGGAGCCGCAGCGATGGGCGGTCGCCGAGCGATGGGCGAGCCAGGTGGACCGCCGGGTCGCCGTCAAGCCGCGTTTGGCCGACCGGCTCGGCCGGCTCGTCACGACGCCCTGGCCCGGCCTGCCGCTCTTCGTGGCCATCACGCTCGCCAGCCTCGTTTCGACGATGATCGTCGGGACGCTCCTCGCGACCGTCCTGGCCGGCGCGTGGGGAGCATTCGTGTCGCCGGGGCTGACGAGCCTCGTCACGGCCGCCGTTCCGGTCCCGGCCCTGGCCCCCGCGATCCTCTGGGCGCTGGACAGCGGCCTCCTCGCGATGCTCTCGGTGGGGCTGCCGTTCGTCCTGTGCTTCTACCTGATCCTCGCGGTCCTCGAAGACTCCGGCTACCTCGCCACCGCAGCCGTCCTCAGCGACCGGCTCTTCAACGCGCTCGGGCTGCCCGGTCGGGCAGCCATCCCGGTCCTCGCCGCGACGGGCTGCAACGTCCCGGCGATCTACGGCACGAGGGTGCTCGACTCCCGACGCGAGCGCCTGCTCGCCTCGTTCCTCATCGTCCTGACCCCGTGTTCCGCGCGCTCGGCGGTGGTCGTCGCCGCACTTGCTCCGTTCGCGGGCCCGGTCGCCGCACTGGCTGCCTTCGGCGTCGTGGCGCTCGTCGCGATCGGCGCCGGACTGGGCGCCAATGCGCTCGTGCCTGGTCGCCAGTCGCCGCTCGTCCTTGAGCTCCCGACGCTGCGACTGCCGATCGCGCGCCAGGTCGCCCTCAAGGCATGGTTCCGCTTCCGCTCGTTCGTCCGGACCGCCGCCCCGGTCATGCTGGCAGGCTCGTTCCTCCTGGGTCTCGCCTACGAGACGGGCGCGATCGGGACGCTCGAGGGCGCGATCGGCCCCGTGACATCCGGGGTGCTCGGCCTGCCGCCGGTCGCAGGCATCGCGCTCGTCCTCGCGTTCCTGCGCAAGGAGCTCGCCCTCCAACTCCTCGTCGTCCTGGCCGTCGCCGAGTACGGCGCGTCGGCCACGAACCTGGGGACATTCATGAGCTCTGGCCAGCTCTTCGTGTACGCGGTCGTCACGGCCGTTTCCATCCCGTGCGTTGCCACGCTGGCGAGCCTCGTCGACGAGTTCGGCTGGCGACCGGCGGTGGCGATCAGCGGTGCCGTGCTCGGGGTCGGCCTGAGCGCGGGTGCCATCCTCGCGCGCATCGTCGTTTGAAAGAGTCAGACCCCTGTCCATCCATCGCTCTTGAAAGGAGCCCGACAATGATCGAGAACCCTTCCCGGGAGGCAACAGCCACGGCCGTCGACCAGGTCGACGAGCTGCAGGCAACATTGGTCGAGCTCATCGACCTCAGCCTGCAGGCAAAGCAGGCCCACTGGAACGTCGTCGGCCCGAGCTTCAAGCCCGTGCACGAGTTCCTCGACGAGCTGACAGCCGAGTACCGTGACTGGTACGACATGGTGGCCGAGCGGATCACGGCGATCGGGCACGCTCCCGACGGACGCAGCGCCACCGTCGCGGCCTCCACGCCGCTGTCGCCGCTGCCGATCGGTCCGATCCAGGACCGCGTCGCCCTCGGGACGTTCGACCAGCGAGTGACGGTCGTCGCGGCCAACATCCGGCGGCGCGTCGAAGTCCTCGCCGATATCGACGTCGCCACGCAGGACCTGCTCATCGAAGTCCTCCGGGGCCTCGAGAAGCAGCGCTGGATGCTCCGAGCCCACATGGCGTGACCGCGGCGGACTACTGACCATCGGTGACGTCGGCGGCCGCCGCGGCGCGTGAGCTCCGTCACGGAGTGACGAGCCAATCGGCTCTATCCCGCTGCCCGCAATCAGGATCGAATCGGGTGAAGGCACCACCGTCGGAGAGGTAGGGAAGTCATGAACACCCTGATCGTCTATGACACGTCGTTCGGCAACACCGAGCGGATCGCAGACGCGATCTGCGACGGCCTCGAGGCCTTCGGTGAGGTCCGCGTCGTGACCGCAGCGGAGGCAGACATCGGCCCGGCGGTCGACCTCCTCCTGGTGGGCGGGCCGACGCAGCGCCACGGCCTGAGCCCGGGCTCGCCACGCTGCTTCGGGGCCTTGCTCCGCGGACGATGCGCGGGGTCACCGCCGCGACATTCGACACGCGCTACCGGATGGCGCGCTTCCTGAGTGGCTCCGCTGCCGCCGACGCGGCCCATCAGCTCGAGCGCGCCGGCTGCAGCATGGTCGCGCCGCCGGAGAGCTTCTTCGTCGAACGGGATCGGCCGCCGCAGGGTGAGAAGCGTCAGCACGGCCGCGAGCAACTCGAACCTGGCGAGATCGCCCGCGCCCGCGCCTGGGGTGCCGAGCTTGCCGAACTGCTCGCCACCAGGCCCTGAAGACGATTTCGACCGGGGTCCGGGCGCCGATGGAGCCACCTCAGAGCGGGCTGAGGAACTCCCACAGGGACGCGATGAGGAACAGGGGAATCGCCAGCGCGTAGGTCCAGGCGACGTCCATGACGGCGTCCCTGGGCAGGCCGTACACGCGAACACCGAACACTCGCCGCTCCTCGCGTCGCCGCAGGAACGCGACGCCCAGCGCCACGCCGGCACCGCCGGTCAGCGTATAGGGGATGAGCTGCAGCGTCAGGGTGCTGAGGTAGTACGCGGCGCTGCGCGGCTCGTCCAGGCGGCTCGTACGGTCGTCCCGCACCGAGACGATGCCGCCGATCCATCCTCTGTACGCGATGATCGGGAACGGCATGATGACGGCCAGGCCGGCGACCGTGGTCGGAACCGCGCCGAGCACCACGTTTGCGCCGAAGTCGAGGAGAGCGGCCGACACGGGATCGCCCCGTTCCAACGCGATCGTGGAGGAATCCGAGGCGCGCGCACCTGCCACGAGTGTGTCGCGGCTGCCGAGCGCGGACGCGTTCCCGGCGTGGACGAGGCCGATGCCCGTCGCCAACCCGGCGACATAGACGAGGGCGACGGCTCCGGAAGCGAACCTCCCACGGTGCAGCGCCAGCCTCACCCGACCGCGGATCTCGCCGAGCCTCGACGGGTGGCGCGGCGTCGTGGGGCTCGGCTGCTGCGTGGAGGCGGGGTCGTCGGCCCGGGTCACACCCCGACGGAAGCCACGAGCGACGCCAGTCTGACGATCGGCTCGATCACCTCGTCGAGCGGGGTCCCGTCCACCTGGGCGAGTTCATACCCGACGCGCGTGATCGGCTTGTTGAGCTCGAGGACGCGGGTCAGGTCGATCGGGGTCGCCGAGAGGACGAGGTCCGCGTCAACGGCGTTGAGCGTTGCCTGCAGTTCGCTGATCTGGATCGGTCCATAGCCCATGGCCGGGACGAGCGGCTCGAGAGCCGGGTATCGCTCCAGCACCTGGCGGATCGAGCCAACGGCCGCTGGCCTCGGGTCGACGACCGATGCCGCTCCGAATCGTCGGGCGGCCACAATCCCGGCCCCGTAGGCCATCCCGCCGTGTGTCAGGGTCGGGCCGTCCTCGACGACGACCACCCGGGCCCCGGCAATCGGCGGACCGACGAGCGTCAGGTCGGAGCGTGCGGTCACGATGTCTGCCCCTGGATTCAGCTCGCCGATCGATGCGCGGACCGCGTCCACGGCCGCCGGTTCGGCAGAGTCGACCTTGTTGATGATCACGACGTCGGCGAGCCGGACGTTGGTCTCGCCCGGGTGGTAGTGCTGCTCGTCACCCGGCCGAAGCGGATCGGCGACGACGACGAACAGGTCCGGCCGGTAGAACGGGAAGTCGTTGTTCCCGCCGTCCCACAGGATGACGTCGGCCTCGATCTCGGCCTGGCGGAGGATCGCCTCGTAGTCGACCCCGGCGTACACGACCCGGCCCGCGTCGATGTGGGGCTCGTACTCCTCCCGCTCCTCGATCGTGGTGTCGAAGAGGTCGAGGTCCTCGAGGGTCGCGTACCGCTGGACGCGCTGGGCGACGAGGTCGCCATAGGGCATGGGGTGGCGGATGACGACCGGGATGAGGCCGCGCTCTGCGAGCATGGCGGCGAGGTAGCGCGTCGTCTGGCTCTTGCCGGCCCCTGTCCGGGTGGCGCCGACGGCGATGACCGGCCGCGTGCTCTTGAGCATCGTGCGATCCGGCCCCAGGAGCGAGAAGTCCGCGCCTGCCGCGAGGACCCGCGATGCGGCATGCATGACCGTCTCGTGAGCGACGTCGCTGTACGCGAAGACGACCGTGTCGACGCGGTTGTCCGTGATGATCTGGACGAGGTCCGCCTCCGGGAGGATGGGGATGCCCGCCGGGTACAGCGGTCCCGCGAGCTCGGGCGGATAGCGTCGATCCGCGATCCCGGGAATCTGGGCGGCCGTGAACGCGACGACCTCGACGTCGGGATCGTTTCGGAAGACGACGTTGAAGTTGTGGAAGTCGCGCCCGGCGGCCCCCATGATCACGATGCGCCTGCGATCCATCTTTCAGGCCTCCCTGTCCGGCTCAGCGCCAACGCACATGCGCTACCGCCGGCTCGATCAGGGTTGCGGTCCGGCCGTCCAGGCGGCCAGTGCCCTTCGGCCCCTTGCCGGGAGCCACAGGAACGGGCGCGGGCGTGCTCCTCGTCCCCGCGCCGAGCGGGCGGACGCAGGCGGGAACAGGCTCAGTATCCCGGCGGGCCGCCTGTCTCGCGGACGACGAGGACCGAGCACGTCGCGTGCTGGAGGACGTTCCGCGCGACGCTCCCCAGGACGAGTCGAGCAAGCCCCGTCCGACCGTGCGTTCCCATGACGATCAGGTCCGCATTCGATTCGGCCGCGGCGGCGATGATCTCGCTGGCCGCGTCGCCCTCGCTCGTGGCTGGCTCGGCCTTGAGGCCGGCCGTCCGGAGCTCGGTCGCCTTGTCGTGCGCCAGCTCCTCGTGGTGCCTGCGTGACGCGTCCCTGGCGTCGATGAACATCGGCATCAGCTCGGCGGACCCGGGCTGTGGAAAGCCCGTCCACCAGGGGTTGTCGACGTCCGTGGCGCTGACCACCCGCACGGCTGAGCGGGCGAAGATCGGCCAGGTGCACAGGAGGTCAGCGGCGCGCGCCGCGCACGACGAGCCATCCCAGGCCAGGACGACGCGACGGATGCCGTAGCCCCTGGCGACCAGGACCGGAACGGGGGCGTGGTCGATCACTTCTGCGGAGACAGACCCGAGCAGCATCGACGCGATCCGGCCGTGGCCCTTGCTTCCCACGATGATCAGGTCGGCCTTCATCCTGCGGGCCTCGTCGACGATCGCGGTTGCAGCCCGTCCCTTGAGCACCACGGACGTCACGTTCATGCCGCGCGACGCCAATCGGTCACGGGTCTCATCGACGGTCCGGGTCGCCTCTGCGCGGAGCTCATCCTCCAGCCGATCCGCCTGGACGTTGACCGGCGCCGGCCACGGGCCACCGAAGAGTCCGGCGCCCGTCTCGACGGCCATGGCAACGACGATCTCGGTTGCGGGCGGCCACGCGATCTGGGTCACGAGATCGACGGCCATGCCCGCAGGCTCCGAGCCATCGATCCCGACCAGGACGCGCATCGCCTGGTCCGGCTTCAGTTGTTCAGTCATCGTCATTCCTCTCATCCATCGCCGTGGCGCGGCGGCTTGTCGACGACACGTCGAGGGAGCAGGTCGAGCCTGCCGGATGGGCGACGCGACGGCGGTCCGCTCCAGCGGTAGGCGCCGACGGTGCGCCGTCTCAATGCCTCTCCCGTGATTCCCCTGAGCCGGGCGATGAGCTGGCGATCCGTCAGCCGCGCCGACGCCTCGCAGACCACGCTGCGTGGCCGCTCGTGGCGACGGTCCGCGTCGCGGACGAGATGCTCCAGGCGCTCGCGCACCGTGCCGGGTCCGAGGATGATGACGTCGTCGTCGTCGGGCAGCCGGTCAGCGACCTCATCGACGAAGCGCGCCAGGTGCTCGAGCCGGTTCGGCTCACCCGCGGTCTGCGGCCGTCCGCCGCCTCCGTGGCGGGTGGCCGGATCGTGACGGACATGGCCGGTCGCCCGGTGGTGAGCCGGGACGTCCAATTCCAGCCGCTCGAGCCGCGCGTCGGCATCCTGCCATCGGACGATGACCGCCTCGCGCGCGTCGATCCAGACCAGGGTGGTGGGTTGCATGTCGCCTGTGCTCCTGTCGTCAGACGGTCCGATCATCCGAGCGTGCCCACTCGTCACGACCGCGCCCAGGCCGGCCTCTTGTCGCTGTCCGGGACGAGGTCCATGTACGCGACGTCACAGGCGCGCTCCCAGCTCGCCCGCTCGACGCGCACGCTGAATCGATGGCTCCCGGCGTTGAAGCTGATGTCGGGGTCATCGCGAACCGCGAAGTCGGCGTACGTCGCGATTCCGAACAGCGAGCCGACGGCCGGGATCGCGCCGACCTCGCATCCGGGAGCCAGCGCCGACATCTCGTCCTCTGTCAGCAGGCGCGCCCGAGGCGTGTCGAGGAATCGGCCGGCCTTGTGCAGGTCGACGTGATCGGTCGCGTCGAGGACCACGAGGACCTTCCGGCCGTCGTCGGTCGCCAGCCCGACGACCTTTGCGAAGGTTCGCGGGTCGACGCCCTCGGCCGCCGCGGTCGCGGTCGCGGTGAACGCGCGATCGTGCTCGTGGATCTCGTACTCGATGCCGTGGCTCGCAAGCCAGTCGAGCAGGGTCTGGAGTGGCCGGTCGAGGCTGGTCGTTGCGCTCATCGTGACCTCCTGTCCGCTTCCGCTGAGCATCAGCGTCACGCTGTGGACGGCCGCGCGAAACGGCCATTGGATGCGGTCGCGGGTGCCGAATGTCCCGAATGGAACGCTGCCGTCCTTCAGGCGTCGCCGTTCGGTCCGACAAGCCCCCGCCAACGGTCCGGATGGCTCTCGCCGACGGTCGCCGGCGTGCTCAGACTCGATCGGTTGGACGGGTCGACGCCTGCCCCCAGCAGGGTCCACCCGATCGGCCCGCCAGCAGGAGCGAGGGGATCTCGGCAGGACACTCGAAGCGCGAGGATCCGGACATGGACTACCAGTTCGTCAAGCGCGACGTCGCGAAGCAGCCGATCGTCTCGATTCGCGACCGGCGCGTGCCAACGGACATCCCGACCCTGCTCGGTGAGGCATTTCCCGAGCTCTTCGGCCGGCTGCGGCTCCTCGGCGCGACGCCTGCAGGGCCGCCCTTCGTGATCTACCACGAGTTCGGTCCGGACGCCATCGATGCGGAGGTCTGCGTGCCGGTCTCCGAAGCGGTCTCCGCGACGGGATCGATCCAGAGCCGCGTGCTGCCAGCCGCCACTCTTGCCGGGACGATCCATATCGGCCGATACGAGGAACTCGAGGCTGCCTACGCGGCCATCACGGGCTGGATTCGCGAGTCCGGCTTCGAGACGGCCGGGCCGGTCCAGGAGCGCTATCTCAACGGCCCGGGGGACGATGTCCTGCCCGCGGCGTACGTGACGCAGATCGAGATCCCCATCGTCCCGCGTGACGCTCTCGTCCCTGCCTGAGGCGGCCGGCTTGCATTGTGCGCGGTCCGGGGCGGTCCGCCGGTCACAGGTCCAAAGGACCTCTCGGAGCCATCGAGGTGACCGATGGCCCTACGCGCGCGCGGCTCTGGCAACGAGAGTCAAGGGTGAACGACCGGCGCCATGGACGCGCCGGCAACCTGGCGGGCTGTGTGGAATGGCAACGTCTTTGAGTCGAATGACAATCACAGGGGAACGAGCATGAGGGGCATCGGCGGTATGGCCGCCCTCCGCTTCGACGGCGCGGCTGCCGTCCTGGCTCCGCATGGAGCACGACCCGTTCCCACGGAGTCGAGCCGCCCCAGGCGACCCGGTCCTGTCGCGCTTGCCGCCCCGCGCGGCGCCGTCGCCACCAGCCACCGCGGACGAGACCTCATCGGCCAGTCCCTCCTGAACAAGGGCACGGCCTTCACCGACGAGGAGCGCGACGCGCTCGACCTTCGCGGGTTGCTGCCGGCGCGCGTGTCGACGATCGATGAGCAGGTCGTCCTCGAGCTCGAGCACGTCCGCCGCAAGTCGGACGATCTCGAGCGCTTCATCGGCCTCGTCGCCCTCCAGGACCGCAATGAGACGCTGTTCTACCGGGTCCTCACCGAACACCTTGCGGAGTTCCTCCCGATCGTCTACACGCCGACGGTCGGTCGCGCCTGCCAGGACTTCAGCCACATCTTCCGCCGGCCCCGCGGCGTCTGGATCACGCCCGCGGACATCAACCGGGTCGACGACATCCTGCGAACGGCTGCCGACGAGGAGATCCGGCTGATCGTCGTCACCGACAACGAGCGCATCCTCGGACTCGGCGACCAGGGAGCGGGCGGAATGGCCATCCCCGTCGGCAAGCTCGCCCTGTACACCGCGGCCGCCGGCATCTATCCGGCCTGGACCCTGCCCGTCTCCCTCGACGTCGGGACGGACCGGGCAGAGCTGCTCAACGACCCCCTCTACCTCGGCTTCCGCGCTCCCCGCCTTCGTGGCCGCGCCTACGACGAGGTGCTCGAAGCCTTCGTCCAGTCCGTCAAGCGGGTGTTCCCCGCGGCGGTCGTCCAGTGGGAGGACTTCAAGCAGCACAATGCGCTCCGAATCCTCGATCGATACCGTCACCGCCTGACGAGCTTCAACGACGACGTCCAGGGAACCGGGGGCGTCGTGCTGGCGGGCCTCCTCGCCGCGCGCCGGCGCGAGGGCGGCCTGGCAGGAGAGCGGTTCCTGTTCATGGGCGCCGGTGCTGCGAGCATCGGAATCGCGGGCCTGCTTCGTCGGCAGCTGATGACCGAGGGCGTTGCTCCCCGAGCCGACGCCCCGACGATCGCCTTGATGGATCGAGGCGGCCTCGTCCACCTCGGACGCCCGGAACTGGCCGACGATCAACGGCCGTTTGCCGTCGACCCGGCCTGGTTCATCGCGGCCGGCCTCACTGAAGCCGAGCTCACGGATCCCGTGGCCATCGCCCGGGCCCTGAAGCCGACGGTCCTGCTCGGAACGACGGGCTGCCAGGGAGCATTCTCGGAGGCGCTGGTCCGCATGGTCGCGAGCCACGCCGCCGTGCCGATCATCCTGCCCCTGTCGAACCCGGGCGATCGGGCCGAGGCCCAGCCGTCCGACATCCTGGCGTGGACCGACGGTCGGGCGCTGGTTGCATCGGGGAGCCCCAACGGCGACGTCGACGTGCCCGGCGGCGCGCGGACGATCGGCCAGGCCAACAACGTGTTCATCTTCCCGGGCGTCGGGCTGGCGGCAATCGTGGCTGAGGCCCGAGAAGTGACCGACGACGCGTTCCTCGTGGCCGCCCGCGAGCTCGCGGGCCTCGTCTCGGACGATCGGCTTGCCGCGGGGGCGATCTACCCGCCCGTCAAGGATCTTCGCCGGATCGCCCGGGCGATTGCCGTTGCCGTCGTGCGCTATCTCCGCGACAGCGGCTACGGCCGGCAGTACCGGGACGAGGAGATCGAACCGGCGGTCGATCGGGCCATGTGGTGGCCGGAGTACCTCCCGATCATTCCCGAGTGATCGGGGCCCGCCCGGCGTCGGGCGCCGGGCGTCATGCCGAGAGGGTGCGGGGACGGTCGATCAGGGCTGCCCGGCCGTCGCTGATCGTCGATGCCGCAACCGGCCGACCGCGCGTGCGAGGCCGATGATCGCCACGATCCAGGCGACCTGCGCGACGACCCAGAATCGGCCGCCCGGATCGGCCGGTCCGGGCGCCGGGCCCGTCGGCCGGATCCTCACCAGGGGCAGGCTGCGCCGGATGGTGTCGATCCGCTCGCGATCGGCCGAGCCGACGTCACCCAGGGTCAGGCGGCCGACGATCCCGAGGGCCCGGACGTAGGCGGGAAAGACGCGGTCCCACTCGTCCCGGTTCGTCACGGTTTCGGCGATCCCGGAGAAGGCGATCGACGGCAGAACGACTTCCACCCGCGGGTCTGCCGCGAGATTTCGATACCAGGCGGTCCGCGGCCCGAAGCCGGCGCAGCAATAGACGGCTCCGTCCGCGATGACGTAGCCGAGCGGCGCCTGCCGTCGCTGCCCGGACGTCCGGCCGACTGTTCTCAGGACCATGAGCGACCCGGCAACCGGCGTCGAGAACAGCGGGCCAAGGCCCGCGTTGAGTGCCGGCACGGCGAACCAGCGGTTGACCACCCCGAACACTCGATGGAGCGGGCCAAGCGAGCGGGCCATTCGCGGGCCGTATGGCAGCTCGTCGACCGGCAGCTCGTCGACATTCGGGAACGCCGTGTCGGGTACCGGTGCGCTGATCATGGTGGATCCTCGTTGCGGGACGAACCAATTCATGCTGCGGTTCGATCGTGCCCCGTCCCGACTCCCGCGTGCCAGAGCCGATCGGCCCGAAGGGATCGCCGCTCCGGCGGTTCCCGATGGCCCGCTTCGGATCGGGCCGGACGGCACGGCACGCCGTGACGTTCGCCCCTCGGTCGTCGCACCGGACGCGCCCACACTCCACCGATCGGAGCGGCCCCCACGACCGGCCGAGGCGCACAGCGCCAGAGGTATGACATGACTCGCGCCCTCGTCGTCCACCACGATCTCGATCTCGGGGGGCAGGAGGCCGACTCCCTCCGTCGCTTCGGCTACGAAGTCATCGAATGCAGCGGACCCACGCGAAACCACTGCCCGATCCTGGCCGGCCGGCCGTGTGATCTCGCCGAGCGCGCCGACGTCCTCGTCTACGACGCCTGGGCAAGCGGCGACGCCGACGGCGCGCGCACCCTGATCGAGAACATCCGCGACATCCACCCGGACACGCCGGTCGTGCTGACATCGCCCGGGCTCCCATTGATGTGGGAGGAAGCCGCCGGGGCCCACTCGGTGACGACCCTCGTCGGGCAGCCGACCGGGGCCCGGCTCCACGAGGCGATCCAGGCGGCCTTGGCACCCGCTCCGCCACAGGACTGACTCGTCGAAGCGGGCCCTGCGACGGGGTCCGCGGGGCGCCGCGGGCGGCGAAGTGTGCCCTATTTCCCGTCGAATAAGGACGCATGGCACGTCCCCTGCGCCGGTCCCGTGTCCATCCTGCGGGTGACGGCTCGTGCCGGGCGCCCAGATTCGCCGGCGCCGCGGGTTGACCCCGCGGTGAGCCACGAGGGAGGAAGTCCGATGACCGCGGTTGCGCCACCACCGACGCCGGCGGCGCCGGACGTCGAGGCAATTCCACCGTATGCCCGTGGCGCGGACGAGACCCGACCGGGGGGTGCCGGGTCCGCCGCGGCGATGCTCACCTGCGCAGGGCTCAGGAAGCAGTTCGGCGATCGGCTGGCCGTCGACGACGTTGGCTTCGAGATCCGCCATGGCGAGACGTACGGCCTGCTCGGCCCGAACGGAGCCGGCAAGACGACCACGATCTCGATGATCTGCGGCCTCCTCACCAGGGACGGCGGTGAGGTCGTCGTCGACGGTCACGCGATCGATCCCGGCACGACCGCCGCGAAGGCGGCGATCGGCTACGTCCCCCAGGACCTGGCAATCTATCCCGACCTGACGGCCCGCGAGAACCTCACGTTCTTCGGCCAGCTGTACGGACTGGGCGGGCGGCCGCTCCGGAGCCGGGTCGACGAGCTGCTCGAGGTCATCGCGCTCACCGATCGGGCCAAGGAACGGACGGAGCACTTCTCCGGCGGGATGAAGCGCCGGCTGAACATCGCGATCGGCCTGCTTCATCGACCGCGCCTGCTCGTCCTCGACGAGCCGACCGTGGGCGTCGACCCGCAGAGCCGGAACGCGATCCTGGCCAGCGTCCAGGAGCTCGGCGAGGCCGGCATGGCGATCCTCTACACGACCCACTACATGGAGGAAGCCGAACGGCTGTGTCACCGGGTCGGGATCATCGACGAGGGCAGGATCCGGGCGGAGGGCACCCGCCGCGAGCTCGTCGAGCTCGTCGGGCAACGCGACCGCATCAGACTGACTGCCAGCGGCGACCTCCAGGCCGCCGCGGCAGCCGCCCGCGGTCTGGCCGGCGTCCACGAGGCGACGACCAGGGATGGAGCCCTTGACCTGCTCGTCGACGACGGCCGCTCGCTGCTTCCCCGGTTGCTCGGGGCGCTCTCGACCGACGGGATCACGATTCGCTCGGTCGAAGTCATCGAGCCCGACCTTGAAGCCGTCTTCCTCCACCTGACCGGCAAGGCGCTGCGAGACTGAGATGAGCCGAGCCGACGTTGCGCGCCGCCCTGACGATCGCGGTCCGGAGCCTCCGGCAGCGAATCCGCGACCGGTCCGCGATCCTCTTCGCGATCGTCATCCCGCTCGGGTTGGCGGCCGCCTTCTCGCTCCTCATCCCGAGCGGGACCGGCTTCCACGCCCGGTACGCCGTCTACGATGGTGACGGCGGGCCGGTCGCCACGACACTCGTCGATCACGTCCTCGGGGCGCTCGTCGAGACCGGCGTTGCCGACGTCACCCGGTCGCACCAGCGAGTCCGCCGCAGTCGGCATGCTCGACGATGGCGAGACCGAGCGCCGCCATCCTGATCCCCGCGGGCTTCTCGAAGGCCGTGGCGGACGGAACCGCCGACGCAGGTCCGGATCGTCGAGCATGCCCGACTCCCCGCTCGGTGCCCAGATCGCGACCGTCGGTCGTCAGCTGCGTTCGCCAACGAGGTCGGCGCGATCCAGCTGGCGGTCGTCACCAGCGCCGACTGGCAGGCCGGGCAGCCGGTCGCCGGCGATGGACGCCGCGACCGTGGCAGCGATCCGCGAGCCGTGCCGAGCCCGATCGCGGTCGACCGATTCGACGCTCGAGCGGCGGCAGGCGACGACGGCGACGTTCTACGCGGCGGCAATGGCGATCATGTTCCTCTTCTTCGCCACGATCTACGGTCCGATCGGGCTGCTCGGCGAGCGACGACTCGGGACGCTGGCCCGTCTCCTGGCGGCGCCGATCCGGCCGGCCTCGATCGTCCTCGGCGCCTCGATCACGTCATTCGTCCTCGGGATCGTGTCGATGACGGTCCTGGTGGTCGGCAACGACGGTCCTCCTGGGCGCGAGCTGGGGCCCGCCGCCGCTCGTCGCCACTCCTCGTCCTCACCGCGGTCGATCGCAGCGATGGGCGTCTCGATCCTCGATCTGCACGCTCGCCCGAACCGCGGAGCAGGCAGCCGGCTGGAACGCGATGGTCGGCGATCACCCTCGCGATCCTCGGCGGCTCGATGATCCCGCTGGCACAGGCGCCGGAGATCCTCCACCAGCTCAGCCTCGTGACCCCGCACGCATGGTTCCTCCGGGCGATCGACTCGATGGCCGGCGCCGAGCGTCCAGTTCGCCGACATCGTGCCGTCGCTCGTCTTCCTCGCTCGGCTTCGGCGCCGTGACCGGGCGCGATCGGCCTCGCCCGCTCGCGCACCTCGCTGGTGGCCCGATGAAGGCCACCGTCATCGCCCGCGCCAACATCGTCCGGATGCTCCGCGACCGGCTCGGCCTGTTCTTCATCTTCGTCCTGCCCGTGGTCATCATCGTCGTCTTCGGGCTCGCATTCGGCGGCGGCGGCGTCCGCAACGGTCGGCATCGCCGACGTCGACGGGAGCGCGCTGTCGGGGGAGCTCATCGCCGACGATCGATCTCGACCGCGGGCCCTCGAGATCCGCCGCTTCGCGTCCGCCGCGGACCTCCGGGACGCGGTCCAGCGCAACACCGTCGAGCATGGGCGTCGTCATCCCGACCGGATACGACGCCGCGATCCGCTCCGGCGGCCCGGGGACCGCTCGAGTACATCTCCGACCCGAGGTCATCGCGAGCGCCGTCCGACCGATCGTCGACGCGGCCGTCGAACCGCCAGGCGGCGCTCATCGATGCGGCCCGGTTCGCGGCCGCGGCGCGCGGGATCGCGTTCGACGAGGCGCTCACCGATGCCCGCCGGCTCCAGCCGGAGGTCGGCGGCGTCACCGTCGCGAGCGAGTCGACCGGCAGGCGGCTCATCGCCGCCGGGATGAACGGCTACGTCATGGGCGCCCAGAGCCAGCTCGTGCTGTTCATGTTCCTGACGTCGATGACCGCGGCCACCCAGCTGATCGTGTCCCGCCAGCTCGGGCGTGTCGCGACGGATGTTCTCGACGCCGACGACGGCGCGCTCGATCGTCCTCGGGGAGATGCTCGGGCGATTCGCCGTCGCGATGATCCAGGGCCTCTTCATCTTCGTCGGCGACGGCGACGGTCTTCGGCGTCGCGTGGGGCGACCCGATCGCCGCGAGCGCGGTCATCGTCGCGTTCGCCCTCGTCGGCACCGGCGTCGCGATGCTCGTCGGGTCGAGCGCCACGAACCCGCAGCAGGCGAACTCAATCGGGCGTCGGCGCTGGCGATGCTCCTCGGCGCGTTCGGCGGAGCGATGGTCCCGCCCGAGGTCTTCCCCGACATCATGCGGACGGTGTCACACGTCACCCCGCATGCCTGGGCGATCGACGCCCTTCGCGACGTCGCGCTGCGTGATGCCGGCATCGGGGGGATCCTGCCCCAGCTCGCGGTGCTGCTCGGCTTTGCCGGCGTCCTCTTGACGCTCGCGACCTTGCGCTTCCGGCGGGCAATCACCGCCTGATCTGCGGAGCCTGCGGCAACGAAGTCCGACGGTCTCGTCGGCCCCTGCGGGCGGCTGGTCGTCGGATCGGCGCGGTGCGCGCCCGCACCATCAAAAGGTGGGTCCGGTGGCGATAGCGCCGGTTGAGACGGGCTCTCCGACGACCTGCCGACGTACGATCGCGCCCAGCACGGGTACCGCAGACCGTAGGAGGACGAGCTCATGAGAGGACTGACAGTGGTTCGACGCTCCCGGCGGCTGACCATCGGCATGGTCACGACCGTCGCGCTCTCGCTGGCACTTGCGGTCGTCGTCGTGGCGGCCGAGCCAGCCATCACGACCTTCACGCCGCGCTCCGCGAACCAGATCACGAACATCGACGTCCTGCGACAGCAGATCCGGAACTACTACGGCGATCCACTCGGGACCGGCGTCTTCGCCGCCGACGGCAACTACGCCCGCGAGGCGAGCGGGGTGGCCAGGGACGGCGCGCGCTGGCTCAAGGCAAAGGCCAAGGCCCACCACGGGCGCCCGTCGGGAATGCCGGCGATCGTCCTGGACGTCGACGACACGACACTCGCCACGTGGAACTACGAGATCTTCAGCAACTGGGCGTTCAGCTCGACGACGAACGCGACATACGTCAACGGGCAGCTGTTCCCGGCCGTGCCCGGCATGGTCGACATGGTCACGAAGGCGAAGGCCGAAGGCTACGCCATCATCTTCCTGACCGGCCGACCGGCAACACAGGAGCTGGCGACGCTCCAGAACCTCACGACCGACGCCATTCCGGCGCCGGACATCGACGCCGGCTACCCGGTGCCGACGACGCTGGTCAACGGCGAGGACGGCCTCTTCACGAAGCCGGCGATCGTGGATTACCCCCAGTACCTGCTTGACGCCTGCGCCGACGAGCTCGCGCTGACGCCGCAGAAGGCGTGCACGACGATCCACTACAAGTCGGCGACGCGCGCGCACATCGAATCGCTCGGCTACAACATCGTGGCCAATTTCGGCGACCAGTTCAGCGATCTGAAGGGCGGCTTTGCGGACAAGACGTTCAAGCTGCCGAACCCGAACTACTTCCTCCCGTAACTCGAGCCTGGAGGTGGGTCGCGACCGGGAGCGCGACCGGGAGCGTCACTGACTGCGGGACCGGGCGACCGCCCGGTCCCGCTCCCTGGTCGGCCTCGACCGCCTGGCGCCCTCGTCGCCTCAGCCGGCCGTCATTGCACCGGCTGGCGAAGCATCGTCCGCAGCCGCTCGGGCGCGCTGGTCAGCGGGTTGCCCAGGTACAGCTCGTGATGGCGCCCGCGGAGATGGAGACCGGCCGCGGTCACGGCCTCGTGCAGGCGATTGATCGACGCCTGTTCGGCCGCGTACGGTCCGACATGCAGCACCTGCGCGACGCGACCCTCGTCGAAGGCCTCGACGCGAAGGCTTCCGGCCAGGCCCGGATCCACCTTCGCGCGCCCGGCCGCGAGGGCACGTTCGATCTCGTCGCCGGTCGCCTCGTCCGGGATCGCGATGAGAAGCGTCCAGCGCCAGCCGCCGCGATCGCCGGCGAAGATATCGGTTAGGTCGGTCGCGCCGTCGACCGTCCACCACAGGCCCTCCAGGGGACCGACCTTCCTGACGATGCCCCGATCCTTGAGCGCGAACCGGAGCTTGTAGGCCGTCGTGTAGAGCCCGGGCATCCTGGGCGCGAAGGCGTCGGGGCCGGGAGCTCCATCGCCGTCGATCATCACGAATCGGCGCCGGGGCAGCTCCAGGAAGCGGACCACGCCGGGAGCTCCCTTGAGCTCCGCCGCGCGGTCGGCAAGCCGCTCGAATGCAGTGTCTGGATGTCCCATCGGGCCACCGGCACCGTACCGGTCGCGCGCCGCTCTCGGTAGAGCCGAACGGATCAGAATCAGTCCTGGTCGGCCGTCCAGAGCGTCCGCGTCCGCGCAGACGGGGTCATCTCGAGCGGCCCGTCGACCGGGACCCACCAGGCGGCGAGTCCGCGCCGGCGCGCGTGTTCGGCGATGCCCGTTCGGCCGTCGAGGAAGAGCACCTTGCTCCAGACCTCGGCCCAGGCCGGATCCGGACCCACGACCGTCACCGCCAGCAGGCCATCGCCCCCGGGTTCACCGGTCCGCGGGTCGATCAGGTGATGGACCGTCCGATCGCCCAGCGTCCACGTCCTTCGCCGGACCGACGATGTCGCCACCGCTTCGCCTCTCGCCGTGATGATGGCGAGTGGCTCCGCGTCACCCGCCGGATCCTCGATGCCGATCCGCCACGGGCCGTCCTCCGGCGGCGACCCGTCCACGACGAGATCGCCACCGGCATCCAGGAGGAACGCATCGAACCCGGATCGCCTGACGATCGCCGCCGCCCAGCGCAGGGCGAGGCCCTTGCCGATTCCGCCCAGGTCGACCGGCCGGGCAAGTCGAACGACGTCGCCCGGCAGGCGCTCGACGAGCCGGCCGAGGGGCTTCGGGGTCGCCGATCGACCGTCGTCGCCGATCGGGGATCCGTGGTCGCCGAGACGCTCGAGATCCGTCAGCACCCGTGGGTCGAACCGCCCGTTCGACATCCGGTGCGCGCGATCGCTTGCCGCCAACGCGATCATCAAGCGTCGCGACACGGCCGATTCCCGGCCCTGTCCCGCCCGTCGATTGAGAACGGTGATCTCGCTCGTGTCGCGAAACCGGGACATCGCCTGTTCCGATTCGGCGAACTCCTCGCGGACGGCATCCCAGGTGCTCGTCGCTCGCCTCTCGGCGTCCGCCGTGTTGCCGGCACCGAGCGTGAGACGGAGCGGCGAGCCCATCGCCCGTGCCGCGAACGACAGCAGCCGCATCCCGGCCGGGACAGGACCGGCGCTGAGCGGCCGATCGGCGATCATCCGCCGGACGCGGCGGTCGTGGCGTGAGCCGGTGCAGGCTTGGCCTTGACCCGCGTCGTCGTCACCGTTCGCGTGACCTGCGGCAGGGGCGCGTGGGCCGGAAGTGCGCGCGCGGCCCCGTCCACCGCCGCGATCACCGTGGTGAGATCCGCCAGGCGCGTCTCGACGTCCGCCAGCGAGTCGCCCACCCGACCGTATGCCTGCGTCGCGCGCTCGTATGCCAGGGCGGCGCGGTGGGCGTCGTCCTCGAGGGAGCCGTGTTGCAGGGCGAGGGCGGCGATCGCCTGTTCCGTGGGCACACGGTCGTCGGCAATCGCCGCCTCTGCCCCCGCCTGGAGCGCGGTCACACCGGCAAGGCTCAACGCGTACGCGCCGACGGACAGACCCAGGAAGGCACCGACGTGGAGCCGTCGATGCTCAGTCATCGCCGTGCTCGCCCTCGTCCCCGTCGTGGTCATGGTGCTCATCCTCGCCCGATCGAGCCGCGGTCGGGGCCGGCGCGGCGGGCGCTGCCGCCGGCCTCGCAGCGCGGGCGGCCGCAGCCTGGGCGTTCCTGATCGACCGTTCGAGGGCGGCCAGCTTGGCCGCGGCCGCCTTGAGGCTGGCGCGCAGCTGATCGGCCTGCGTGGCGTCGGACGCGATCCGGTCCCGTGCCGCGTCGAGGGCCGTGGCGAGATCGCTCGATCCCGTCTCGAGCTCCACGAGCCGCGACTCGAGATCGGCCGATCGAGCCTGTTCGGCGGCGAGGGCCGCCTGGAGGCCCGCGATCGACGGCGGCTTCACGGCGAGTGGGTCGGCTGCTGCCGTCCAGTCCGCGGCAGCACGGACCGATGCCCCTCCGACGACGAGGCACAGGAGGACACCGAGCACGACGGCGGGACGGCGAATTCGGGTGGGGACGCTCATGGATTGGGGACCTCCTCTATCGACGACGCGAACGTGGGCCGGGCGGCCCGCGAGACCCAGTAGCGGTAGGCGCCCGCGACGAGGACGCCGCCACCGGTGATGGCATAGAAGGCGAGGACCGCCATCGAGTCTGTGCCTGCCAGGAGGCCGTGCATCCAGGCAAGGATGAAGATCACGATGCTGAGCCGGTGGATCGTCAGCCAGACCCCTGGCGGCAGGAGCTTTGTATAGCGGGCGGTGAGTCCGGTTGCGAGCGTTGCCCACAGCGCCAGGGTCCCCAGGGCGACCGGCACGCTCCGATAGCTGGACAGGCCTGGGACGAACGCTCCGATGGCGCTGACCCCGGCGTAGGGATCCGCGATGATGCTGACGATGTGAGCGGCGAGGAACGCCAGGACGAAGATCCAGGCATTCTCGTGCCACGGGAAGAGGCGTTTGGACAGGCGCCAGGTCGACTTGTTCGTCGGGTGGCTCAGGATCAGTCCGAACGCGATCTGGACCGTCAATAGCCCGAGGGCCACGAAGCCCGCCGCGCGCGACGCAAGCCAGATTCGCAGCTCGGCCTGGTGGGCGGTGGTCGCGGGAAGGATCTGGTCGGTGGCAGCCACGACGACGAGGCCGAGTGCCGCCCCGACCGCGAGGAAGCGTCCAGCCCCGAGGCGTCCGGCAGGACCCGCGGCACGGCGGACGGCGGCGACACGCCCGGGTATCCGCGCGGCAGGCGTTGCGGCCGTCGGCGCGGGACGGACGAAGGGGCGAGGCGAAAGCGTTGGTCGCGGCAGCTCAGCGTCCATGAACTCCCCGGCATGCGTGGTCCAGTACTGACTTGAGACAGGCGAGGCCACGGAGGTTTCACCCGAACGGCGGCGATGTCTCGTTGTGACGGACGGCACTTGGCACGCCGCGAGCCCGCAGCCAGCATCTGTGCAGGTATCGATCCGAAGGAGGCTCCCCATGCATGTCCTCGTCGCGTACGCAACCCGACATGGAGCGACACAGGGGATCGCCGAGCGGATCGCGGAGACGCTGCGGGTGACCGGGCTCGACGCCGAAGCTCGACCGGCGGCATCGGTGACGTCCATGGCCGGCTATGACGCGTTCGTGATCGGAAGCGCCGCGTACATGTTCCATTGGCTGAAGGACGCCGCGGACCTCGTCCGCCGCAATCGAGCCGTGCTGGCCGACAAGCCGGTCTGGCTGTTCAGCAGCGGCCCGCTGGGCAACGAGCCGACGAACGAGAAGGGCGTGGACCAGAAGCTCGCCGCGGTGCCGAAGGAGATTCCGGAACTCAGCGAGGCCGTGAAGGCCCGTGACCACCGGGTGTTCTTCGGTGTCTACGAGCGGGATCGCAAGCCGATCGGGATCGCGGAGCGGTTCATGTCGGTGATGCCCGCGGCCAGGGAGGGTCTCCCTGAAGGCGACTTCCGGGACTGGCAGGAGATCGAGACCTGGGCAAGGCAGATCGCTCGCGACCTCGACCACGTGAGCCTGCGGGCTGCGTCCCCATCAGCAGTCACGCACTAGGGGCCCGCTCCTTCCGCCGCCTGCCGACGGCCGTTGGACAGTCCACCTGGCCCCTCCGAACGGACGGAACGGCAGTAGTCCGTGCCCCGTGGCCGGCCCGAGAGTTGGTGTCGGATTCGTCGTGACGACCGCGTTTGGCCCTGGGAGGTGGCCACGGACATGACCCTGGTGATCGACGGCCTCCGGAAGCAATTCGGCGAGGTTCAGGCCCTTGACGGCGTGACGTTCAGCGTCCGACCGGGAGAGATCTACGGCTTCCTCGGCGCCAACGGAGCCGGCAAGACGACCACGATGCGGATCGTCCTGGGATTCCTGAAGCCGGACGAGGGGAACGTGACCTTGCGCGACAAGGCGGCCCGGACCTGGCCGCGGAAGACGTGGGGCTACATGCCTGAGGAGCGCGGGCTCTACCTGCGGATGCCCGTCGTCGATCAGCTCGTCTATTACGCCTCGCTCTACGGCGTCCCACGCAAGCAAGCCCGCGCCGAGGCGCTCGCCTGGCTCGCCCGCTTCCGGATCGACGAGTACGCCGACCGCCGGGCGGACAGCCTGTCGAAGGGCAACCAGCAGAAGGTCCAGTACATCGCGACGGTCATTCACGACCCCGATGTGATCCTGATGGACGAGCCGTTCGTGGGCCTGGATCCGGTCAATGTCTCGCTGCTCAAGGCCGCGTTCGTCGAGATGCGCGATCGAGGCAAGACCGTGATCTTCAGCACCCACCAGCTGGAGCAAGCCGAGGAGCTCTGCAATTCGGTCGCGATCATCGATCACGGCCGGATCGTGACCGCCGGTCCGACCCGGCAGGTCAAGCAGTCGACCGGCCACCAGGTGGTCCGCGTCGCGACATCGCGGGACGGCGAGATCGGCTGGCTGCGATCACTGCCCCACGTCACCGTGACCCGTCCGGGTCGGGACTACACCGAGTGCCGGCTCGACGAAGGCGCCGATCCCCAGAGCGTCCTCCAGGCCGCCCTGGTCAACGGCGGGGAGATACTCCGATTCGAGGTCGCCGACCCGTCGCTCGAGGAGATCTTCGTCGAGCGCGTCGGTGCCCTCGACGTCGAGGAGCGGACCCTGGCCGCCGCTCCGGAGGCCCGATCGTGAACACGTTCTCGAACGTCCGATCGGTCGCCCGGCGCGAGTACACGACACGGGTTCGCACCCGGAGCTTCGTCGTCGGCACGCTGCTCCTCGTTATCGGCGTCGTCGTCATCGCGATGTTGCCGGTGATCATCCGGATGATCGATCGACAGGACGCGACGAAGGTCGCCGTCGTCGTCGTCGCCGACGACCTGACGAGGAATCCGGTCGAGACGCTCTCGGTGACCCTCAACGCTTCCACGACGGCCGGTCAGCCGGGCGCGGCCACTGTGCCCGACTTCATCGTGACCGAAGTCGCGAGTCTTGCGAAGGGCCGCGAGGATGTCATGGCCGGCAGGTACGCGGCGGTCCTCGGGATCGAGCGCTCCGCCGCTGGGGATCTCGACTTCACCCTCTACACGAACGAGAACGCCACCGGTCCAACGGCCGCGCTCGTTCGGCAGGCATCGAACGCGATCGCGATCGCCGATCGCCTCCAACGTCTCGGGATCGGCCCGTCGGACCAGGCCCTGATCTTTGAACCGGTGACCTTCGGCGTCAGCTGGGCCGATCCCGCCCGCACGGAGCCAACCCGCGACACCGTGGCCACGGTCGGTCAGTACATGCTCGCGTTCGGGATGACGATCCTGATCTTCATGATCATCGTGATGTACGGGAGCTGGATCGCGATGAGCGTCGTCGAGGAGAAGTCGTCGCGCGTCATGGAGGTCGTCCTCAACGCGGCGACGCCGTTCCAGCTCCTCGCCGGCAAGGTCTTCGGGGTCGGGGCGGTCGCCTTCACCCAGTACGGAGCGATCGTCGTCGGGGGCGGGCTGGCGCTGCTGCTGCAGGGACCCATCGCCTCCATCGCTCTCGGCGAGGGGGGCGCGGCCGTTTCCCTGCCCGAGGGCCTCACCCTTGGCCTGCTCCTCGTGTTCGGCGTCTACGGTGTCCTGGGCTTCCTGATGTACGCCTGCCTCTACGCCGCCGCCGGATCCCTCGTCAGCCGCCTTGAGGACGTCAACTCGGCTGTGATGCCGATGACCCTCATCTCGACGGGTGGCTACCTCGTCGGGGTGTATGCGGCGATGGGCCTGCTCGATATCCGGGCCGACTGGATCGTCGCGCTCAGCCAGTTGCCCTTCGTGAGCCCGTTCATGATGCTCGGCCGGATCGCGACGGGTGTGGCGGCGCCATGGGAGATCATCGTGTCGGTCGGCCTGCTCGTCGTCTCGATCGGAGCGGCCCTCTGGCTTGCGGCCAGGATCTACGCGGCAGGTGTCCTGCTGTACGGACAACGGCCCGGTCTGCGGGCGATCTGGCGTCTCGTCCGGGTGGGCATGTAGGCGCTCGATGAACGTCGACTGAGGATTGCGTCCGCCTGCTCAGGCGTGTACGCTGGACATACGGACGTCCGTACGTCCTGATGACCAGCTTCGTCGACTGGAGGAGCGATGCCGCGGATCGTTCTCGTCGGGGCGGGAAGCGTCGAGTTCACGAGGAACCTGCTCGGCGACATCCTGACCTCGCCCGCCCTGCGCACCTCGCACATCGCGCTCCATGACATCGATCCGGAGCGACTGACCACCGCGGAGCGGATGGCCCGCTGGACGGCCGCCAGCCTCTCGGCGGAGCCGACGATCACCACCCACCTCGATCGCCGCGAGGCCCTCCAGGGCGCCGACTTCGTGGTCAACACGATCCAGGTTGGCGGCGCGCCGGCGACGCAGGTCGATTTCGACGTACCGGCCCGATTCGGGCTCCGCTACACGATCGCCGACACGATCGGCGTCGGCGGCGTCTTCCGCGCGTTGCGGACCATCCCGGTGGTCCTCGGCATTGCGCGCGACATGGAGGAGATCTGCCCGGACGCTTGGCTCCTCAACTACACGAACCCGCTGGCGATTCTCGTTCGAGCCGTTTCCGAGGCGACCTCGATCCGCGTCGTCGGGCTCTGCCACTCGGTCTTCTGGACCGTCGATCGGCTGGCCGGCTACGTCGGGCTCGCTCGCGACGAGGTCGATGCGGCCTCGGCCGGGATCAACCATCTCGCGTTCATCCTCCGTATCGAGCATCGCGGCCGGGACCTGTATCCCGAGCTGCGGGCATTCGTCGAGGCCGGGAAGACGCCCGACGACGACCTCGTTCGAGCGGCACTCTTCAGCCGGCTCGGCTTCTACCCGACCGAATCCTCCGAGCACCACGCCGAATACAACCCGTGGTACATCGGCAAGCGAGATGCCGCCGGCGACGCCATCGAGCGCTTCCACATCCCGATCGGCGAGTACCTCGACCGCGTCTCGCACAACCTCGACGAGTACGCCGAGACGCGACGGATGCTCGACGCCGGCGAAGCGTTCGAGATCGAGCGGAGCGGCGAGTACGCGGCGACGATCGCCGAATCGGTCACGTCGGGTGCGCCGGCCCGGATCGTGGTCAACGCCATGAACGGCGGCGCCCTGATCCCCAACCTGGACGCCGACGCCTGCGTCGAGGTCCCGGCCCTCGTCGACGGGCTCGGCGTCCACCCTGTCGCGATGGGGCCACTGCCGCTCCATCTGGCCGCCTACGTTCGCGGGGCGGTCGACATGCAGGGTCTGACAGTCAGGGCCGCGCTCGGTCTCGACCGCGCGGCCGTGTTTCACGCGGTCATGACCGACCCGATCGTCCAGAGCCACCTGACCCTCGACGATGCGTGGCGCCTGACCGAGGCGATGATCGACGCCGAGAAGCAGTGGCTGCCTGCCTGGCTGGGCGGGACCGCAGCCGATTGAAGGAGGAGCACGCGATGTTCATCGACCGAACCGGTCCCGGCCGCGGATGGCGGCGTCTGCTCGGCCTCGTCGGCGCCGCCGCGCTCGTCGCCTCTGCCTGTGGCGGATCGACAACGTCGCCATCGGCCGCGTCCTCGACGGGCACCTCGGCCGCGCCGGCCAGCGATGGCGCGGCGTCCGGGTCGCCGGCACCGAGCGATGCCGGGTACACGGGCCCGGAGGCGACGATCACCTACTCGATCTGGGGCGACCCACAGGAGATCAAGAACCAGCAGGCGATCGTCGATGCCTTCCATGCGGCGGTTCCGAAGATCACGGTCAAGGTCACGGTGTCCGACTGGGAGCCGTACTGGGACAAGCTCCAGACCTCCATTGCGGGCGGCGATGCGCCCGATGTGTTCGCGATGGACGGACCGCTCTTCCCCGACTATCAGACCCGCGATGTCCTGCTCGACCTCAAGCCGTTCATTGATCGTGATGGCTACGACCTCGGCCAGCTCGCCGATCAGGCCGTCGCCGACTTCACGACACCCGATGGCCAGTTCGGCCTCCCCCGCGACCTGAACGTCGTCGCCCTCTACTACAACAAGAAGATGTTCGACGCGGCCGGCATTCCCTACCCGGACGACACGTGGGATTGGGCGAAGCTGACCGATGTCGCCAAGCAGCTGACCGTGCGGGCCGCGGACGGCACGGTGAGCCAGTGGGGCTTCTACACCGAGACGACCGACATGGAGAACTACTGGTCCGAGCTCGTCTGGCAGAACGGCGGAGACATCATCTCGGCCGACCACAAGTCGAGCCTCGTCGGCAGCGACCAGGCCGCCGCCGGCATCCAGTTCCTCCAGGATCTCATCTGGAAGGACAAGGTCATGCCCGACGCCTCGATCACCGACGCCCTCGGGGACGCCTTCGAGCAGGGACAGGCCGCGATGGAGTCGAACGGGTCGTGGCTGGTAGCCACCCACCAGTCCGCCGGGATCGATTTCGGGATCGCCCCGTTGCCCAAGGGGCCGGCCGGTCAGGCGACCTCGATCAATCCGACCGGCGCGGTGGTGTCGAAGGGCACGAAGAACCCTGACGCCGCGTGGGCGTTCGTGAAGTACCTGGCCGGCACGGAAGCGCAGACGAAGATCATGGAGCTCAAGGCGTCGCTGCCGACCAACAAGGAGGTCCTCACCGGGTCCTTCTCGACCGCATTCGACGGTTCCAAGGTCCTCGCGGACGCCATCGCGTACGCGCACCTGAAGCCGTCCTTCAAGGGCTTCAACGACTGGACGACCGCGCTCCAGACCGAGCTCGACACGAACGTCTTCACCAACCCCAACAAGACCGCGAAGCAGGCCCTCACCGACGTGCTCCCGGATCTCGACGGGATCCTCGCCAGCCAGTGACCTCCATCCGGCACAGTCGAGCGCCGAGATGACCGCGGTTCGCGGCCCCGCCAGACGAGGTCGCGGACCGCTGGCCGGCGAGGGCCGCTGGGCGCTGGCATTCCTCGCGCCGACGCTGATCGGCCTGGCCGTCCTGTCGGCCGGGCCGATCCTGGCGACGCTGGCGATCAGCCTGACGAAGTGGGACCTGCTGACGGTGCCGACGTTCGCCGGTCTCGACAACTACGCCGCCCTGCTGTCGGATGACCGGTTCCTCAAGGCCCTCCGGAACACGTTCTTCTACACGATCGTGTCCGTCCCGCTGGGGCTGACCATCGCGCTCGGACTCGCCATCGCCCTGAACCAGAAGACGAGGGGCATCGCCTTCATCCGGACCGCGTATTTCCTCCCCGTCGTGACCTCCACCATCGCGATCGCTCTCGTGTGGCAGTGGATCTACAGCGCGAACTCGGGACTCCTCAACGAGATCATCGGGCTCGTCGGGATCCCGGCCCAGAAGTGGCTCAGCGACCCGACCCTGGCGATGCCCTCGATCATCGCGATGTCGATCTGGCAGGGGCTCGGGGTGGACGTGATCATCTTCCTCGCCGGGCTCCAGGCGATCCCGGCCGATCTCCTGGACGCCGCGAGCGTCGACGGCGCCGGTCGCTGGGCGCGGTTCCGCTGGGTGGTGCTGCCCCTCCTGACGCCGTCGCTCTTCTTCACCGGCGTGCTGAGCCTCATCGGCGCGTTCCAGGTCTTCGACCAGATCTTCGTTCTGGTCAAGCCCCGCCCGACCGAAGCGACGATCACCGTCGTGTACTTCATCTACGAGAACGGCTTCAAGTTCTTCAAGATGGGCTACGCGAGCGCGGCGTCGTGGGTCCTGTTCCTCATCGTCGCGCTGTTCACGGCGATCTACTTCCGGTCCCAGAACCGCTGGGTTCACTACCAGTGAGCGCCGTCGCCGCGCCCGCCAGGCGGACCCCACCCTCCCTGCCAGGACGCCGTCTCCGCAGGGCTCGTCGGGCCATCCTCATCGGCCTGCTCATCGCGGGCGGCGTGCTGATGATGGCGCCGTTCCTGTGGATGATCACGACGTCTCTCAAGACGCGGGCGGAGGTGTTCGTCGCCCCTCCGACCCTGCTCCCGATCGTCCCGCAGTGGCAGAACTACCCGGACATGTGGTCCGCCCTGCCGTTCGGAACGTTCTTCCTGAACTCGGTGAAGCTCGCGGCCCTCAATACGCTCGGCCAGCTCGTGAGCTGCTCGATGGCGGCGTTCGCCTTTGCCGCGCTCCGCTTCCGGTTCCGGACGCCGCTGTTCGCGATCCTCCTCGTGACGCTGATCATCCCCTTCCAGGTCGTCCTGGTCCCGAACTTCATCCTGTACCGGCTGCTGCCACATCCGTTCAGCACGAGCGGAAACTGGATCGGGACGCAGGAGCCCCTCTGGGTGGGAGCATTCCTCGGCGGCGCCTTCGGGACCTTCCTGCTCCGCCAGTTCTTCCTGGCGATCCCGCACGAGCTCGCCGACGCGGCCCGGGTCGACGGAGCGAACCCATGGCAGATCTATCGCCACATCTACCTGCCGCTGGCCAAGCCCGCACTGGCGACCCTCGCGATCTTCACGTTCATGTGGACCTGGAACGACCTGATCGACCCGATCATCTACCTGCGCGACATCGACTCGCTGACGGTGACCGCAGGGCTGTCGCTGTTCCAGGGCCAGTACATCGGGAGATGGCCGCTGCTGATGGCGGGCGCGCTCGTCAGCGTCATCCCGATGATCGTCCTCTTCATCGTCGCCCAGCGGCATTTCGTCCGCGGGATTGCCCTGACCGGGATCAAGGGATGAGCCCCGTCGCCCTGTCCGGGTTGCCGTTGTACCGGCAGATCGAGGCCGACCTGCGTGACCGGATCCGCCGCGGCGAGCTGCAGCCGGGTGCCCAGATCGCCCCGGAACCGGAGCTGATGGCCGAATACGGCGTCAGCCGCGCGACCGTCCGGCAGGCGTTGGGCGGGCTCCTGGCGGAAGGGCTCCTCGAGATCCGGAGAGGACTCGGGACGTACGTGACCGCCCCGCGCGTCGAGCACACGATCGGCGGGTTCTACTCGTTCAGCCGCGAGATCGAGCGGCATGGATTGGAGCCGCGAACCACCGTCCTGGAGCTGCGGAAGGAGCCGGCGGCCGACATCGTCGCCGAAGCGCTCGGCGTACCCGCCGGAACGGTGGTCGTCGCCCTGCGCCGGCTGCGGCTGGCCGGGCCGGACCCGCTCGTCGTCGAGACGAGCCACCTGCCGGCCGCCCGGTTCCCTGGCCTCGAGATGGTCGACTTCTCGCAGGTCCGCCTGTACGACACGCTGATGCACGACTACGGCTGTCGCCCGACGCGGGCCCGCGAGACGTTCGAGCCGGTCCTGCTGACGGCTGACGAGGCGGCACTGCTCGACCAGCGTCGCGGTGAGCCGGCTCTCCGGGTCGACCGCATCGCATTCGACCAGGACGACCTGCCGATCGAGTTCTGCAGGAGTACGGTTCGCGGCGACCGCTACCGCTATTCCGTCGAGTTGCGCGACCGATGACCGCATTCGAGGACCTGTTGACCTGGCGTGAAGCCGCGACGTCCGGCGCGGCGATCGCCGCGGCCGTCGAGGCCGTCGGATCGACACCGGCCGCCGCACACAACCTGCTCGCGGCCGCGGCGGCCGACCGGATCGTCGTCACCGGTGCCGGCTCGTCGTACTACCTCGCCCAGGCAGTTGCCGCCGCGGCGCGATCGGTGCTGCACACGACCGTGATCGCTGCACCGCTGTCGGAGTTGATCCTGCGGCCGGAGGGTGTCCTCGCGGCCGGGAGCGATTCCGGCGAGCGTGCGCGCCCGGCCGCAGGCGCGGCCGGCCGCGAGCCCGTCGTCGTCATTTCGCGCTCGGGCTCGACCTCGGAGGCCGTCAGCGTCGTTGAGCGGATGCGCGCCGCTGGCCACCCGACGATCGCCATCACCTGTCGGGCGGGCAGTCCGCTCGCTGCGCTGGCCGACGTCACGCTCGTATCGCCGTCCGGTGACGAGGCGGCGATCGTGATGACCCGATCGTTTGCCAGCATGCTCGCGCTCCTCCTCGGCGTCGTGGCCAGGGTCGGGCGCGACGAGGCCCTCGAAGTCGATCTGTCGCGCGCGGCGCAGCGCTGGCCCGAGGCCGTGGCCGCGGCCGCCGTCGGACGCCGCCTCGGCGCCGTCGACTGGTCCCGGATCGTCGTTCTCGGTGGGGGCCCGGCATACGGGATCGCCGCGGAGTGGGGGCTGAAGCTGACCGAGACGAGCCAGGTTCCGGCCAATGCCTACGAGCCGCTCGAGTTCCGGCACGGGCCCATCTCGGTCTGCGAGGAGGGCATGCTCGTCGTCGGCCTGGTGGGTGGCGCCGGGGCCGCGGAGGAGGTCGCGGTGGTCGCCGAGGCGGCGGCCCTCGGGGCGGAGACCTGGTTGATCGCGCGCGATGAGGACGAAGCCCGTGGCGCGCCGGGCGAGGTGAGCCTCATCGGAGGCGGACTGGATCCGCTGGCGCGCCTGCCATTGCTCGTCCACCCGGCTCATGCGCTCGCGCTGTCCCTGGCGCTCACGCGCGGCTGCGACCCGGATGCGCCACGGCATCTCGGCCAGGTCGTCATCCTCGGGCTCGAATGACGGACGACGCGGTTCGACTCGCGGACTATCGGCCGCAGTCGAGGCTCCGGGTGCCGGTCCACGAGGTACGCCGGCCGAAGTTCCCCGTCATCGACGCCCACAACCACCTCGGGCCGGTGCTCGGTGGCGACGTGGCGACCCGTCCGCCCGACGAGCTGATCGCGACACTCGACGCGTCGGGCGTCGAGATGATCGTCGATCTCGACGGTGGCCAGGGCGACGCTCTCTCGGCGCAGGTCGCGCGATGGCAGGCGGCGTTCCCCGATCGGGTGGCCGTCATCGCCGGCCTCGACTACGCCGCGTGGGCAGCAGATCGATCGTTCGGGGAAACGGAGGCAGGCCGGCTGCGGGAGTCCGTCGCGCGCGGTGCGCGCGGGCTCAAGGTCTGGAAGCTGCTGGGACTGCGGGCGCGCGATCCGGACGGCCGCCTTGTCGCGGTCGACGACCCGCGGCTCGATCCACTCTGGGCGGCCGCCGCGGAGCTCGATCTCCCGGTGATCATCCACATCGCCGACCCGATCGCCTTCTTCGAGCCGCTCGACCCGACGAACGAGCGATGGGAGGAGCTGCACGCTCATCCCGACTGGCACTTCTGGCCCACCCGGCCGGCCGACGAGCCCGACGCACCGGGCTTTCCCGCGTTCGACGAGCTGCTGGCCGCATTCGGGCGGCTCGTCGCCCGACACCCGCGGGTGACGTTCGTCGGTGCCCATGTCGGCTGCGCCGCGGAGGATCTCGCGCTCGTCGGCCGCCTGCTCGACGAGAACGCGAACCTCCACGTGGACATCGCGGCGCGGATCGGTGAGCTCGGCCGCCAGCCGTATTCGACCCGGCAGTTCTTCCTCCGTCACGCGGATCGCATCCTGTTCGGGATCGACCTGGCGCCCGACCCGGACATCTACGCGATTCACTACCGCTTCCTCGAGACGCTCGACGAGTCCTTCGCCTACGGGACGGAGCCGGTTCCGGCCCAGGGTCGCTGGCAGATTCACGGGCTCGGACTGCCGGACGACGTCCTGCGCAAGGTCTACCGGGACAACGCCCGGCGGATTCTGCACCTGGCACCCCGATGACGGCCGACCGTCTCTCCAGGCGGCCTCTCGCGATCGGCACCCGACGCGGCATCGACGCCTGTGCGTCTGCGCGCGGCACGTTTGCGGTTCTCGCCCTCGACCATCGCCAGAACCTGCGCAAGGTCCTCCGCCCGGCCGATCCCGCGTCGGTCACGTATGACGAGATGGTCGACTTCAAGCGAGCCGTCGTTCGCGTCCTCGCCCCGGTCGCCACCGGAACGCTGCTCGACCCGGAGATCGGGGCCGCCCAGTGCATCGCGGACGGCTCGCTGCCCGCCTCGGCCGGGCTCCTCGTCGCGATCGAGGCGACCGGTTATGACGGCCCGTCGACCGCCCGGATCAGCCGCGTCCTCGACGGATGGAGCGTCGAGAAGGCCAAGAGAATCGGTGCCTCCGCCGCAAAGCTCCTCGTCTACTACCACCCCGACGCATCGAATGCCGCCGACCAGGAGGGTCTGGTCGAACGCGTCGCGGCGGATTGCCGGAGGGCCGATCTCGCGCTCTTCGTGGAGCCGCTGTCCTTCTCGCTGGCCGATGGCGAGCGGCTGACCGGCGATGAACGGCGGCGGGTCGTCGTCGAAACCGCCCGCCGGCTGACCGCGATCGGGGGTGACATCCTGAAGGCCGAATTCCCGTACGACGCGTCCGTCACCGACCGCTCCCGCTGGCGCGAGGCCTGCGCGGAACTGGACGCGGCCTCGGCGCTTCCGTGGGTCCTGTTGTCGGGCGGCGTCGACGATGCGACGTTCGAGGAACAGGTCGGGACCGCCTGCGAGGCGGGTGCGAGCGGGGTGCTCGTCGGCCGGTCCGTGTGGGTCGAGGCGGCCGGGATGGGATCGCCCGCCCGGGACGCATTCCTGGCGACGACTGCGCGTGATCGGCTCCACCGGCTCGCCGGGCTGGCCGACGCGGCAGGCCGGCCATGGCACGAACGGTCGAGCCGCCTCGCAGCGCAGCCCATGCCCGGCGACGGCTGGTACCGCGAGTACTGACGGGTGCCCACCGCCGCCGAACCCGACATCGACATCCTCGTCGTCGGCGAGATCAACCCCGACATCGTCGTCTCCGATCCGGACCCGGTTCCCGTCTTCGGCGAGGTGGAGCGGGTGGTCCGTTCGATCCGGCTGACGGTCGGCAGCTCGTCGGCGATCTTCGCCTGCGGTGCGGCCCGGCTCGATCTCCGGGTCGCGTTCTGCGGCGTGGTCGGTGACGACCCCTTCGGACGGTTCATGCTGGACGAGATGGCGAGGCGCGGGATCGACGTCTCTGCCTGCGTCGTCGACCCCGACCGGCCGACCGGCGCGACGGTGATCCTGACGAGCGGCGCCGACCGGGCGATGCTCACCGGTACCGGCGCGATCGGCGCCCTCGATGTCGACACGGTCCCGGCTTCGCTGATCGAACGTGCGCGGCACCTCCACCTGGGCGCCTTCTATCTCCAGGAGACGAGCCGCGAGCGTCTGCCCGGGTTCTTCGCCGCAGCCCGGGCTCGCGGCCTGACGACGTCGTTCGACACCAACTGGGACCCGACGGGGGGCTGGGACGGCGGGATCACGGCGATGCTCCAGGCCTCGGACGTCTTCTTCCCGAACGCGGTCGAGGCGCGTCGGATCGCACGGATCGACGACGTCGAGGATGCGGCGCGCGCCCTCGTCGAACAGGGCGCGATCGGACGGTCAGGCGACGGTCCGATCGTCGCGGTCAAGCTGGGCGCCGACGGGGCGATCGGCTGCGGGCCTGACGGGCAGATCGTCCGCGTCCCGGCGATGGCGACGTCGCCGGCCGATACGACCGGTGCCGGCGACTCGTTCAACGCAGGGTTCCTGCGGGCGTGGCTCGATGGCGGCAACCTCCGCGACAGCCTCGAGCTCGGGGCCGTCTGCGGGGCCCTCTCGACCCGCGCGGCAGGCGGCGTCGACGGCCAGGCAACGCTTGCCGAGGCCCGGCGGGCTCTCGGCACGTGGGCTCGCGGATGACCAACCCGGAAGCGCCACCAGCCCGCGGGCGCCTGCTGTTCGTCGCGGCGAACCCGTCGATCGACCGGCTCTATGAGCTCGATCGGCTCACCGTCGGGGAGATCCACAGGCCTTTGGCCGTGGTGGCCGTCCCGGGCGGCAAGGGACTCAATGCCGCCAGGGCAGCCGCGCTGCTCGGAGGGTCCGTGACAGCCGCGGGGATCGTCGCCGGCCGTGCCGGCGACTGGATCGTCGAACGGCTCGCGGCGCTCGGGATCGACGGTCGCATGGCCCGCTCCACCGGAGAAACGCGGACGTGTCTCTCGATCCTGGATCGGTCGAGCGGGGTGATGACGGAGATCTACGAGCGAGGGGAAGGTCTCGATCCGGCTGCCTGGGAGGCGCTCGAGGAGATCATCCGGATCGAGCTGGAGCGGGGCGACATCGCCGCGGTGGCCGTCTCCGGCAGCCTGCCCCCGGGCGCCCCGCCGGATGGATACGCCCGGGTCGCCCGTCTCGCCGGAGCCAGCGCGCATCGGGTTCCGTTCCTCGCCGACACCTACGGACCGGCCCTCGCGGCCGTTCTGGCCGAACAGCCGGCGATCGTCAAGGTGAACGCAATCGAGGCGGGCGAGGCGAGTGGAATCCCGGTGGACGACCACGCGTCCGCCGCCGAGGCCGGTCGTCTCCTGCGAGACGCGGGTGCGGAATGCGTCGTGGTGACCCTCGACCTCGGCGGGGCGGTCGTCACGAGCGCAGCGGCGAACGCGCACCTGGTTCCGCCGGCCATCCGCGGGTCGTACGCGGTCGGGAGCGGGGACGCGTTCCTTGGCGGGATGGCCGTCGCCTGGACACGGGGCGCCACGGTCGTCGAGGCCGCCCGGCTCGGACTCGCCGCAGGCATCGCCAACGCGAACGTCCCGGGCGCAGGCGTCCTCGATCCAGCCTTTGCCGAGCGGATTCTCGAACAGATCGGCGTCTCCTCGATCTGATGCGGACGAGCCGGAGGCGCTCCACCCCGCGCTAGGGATCGCTCTGCGGGTGGAGGGGCGCTCTCAGGGCCACCGGGTCGCCGAGCCACGAGGTCCCCGGCATCGCCCAGTACCTGGCCATCGCCTCGAGCCGCGTCGCGTACGTCGCCCGGGCGGCCTCGAACATGGGCCACGCGACGTCGGCCGCTTCGAGGCTGTAGCCGGCCTCGGTGAGTCGTGCGCAGGCGGCCTCGAAGTCCGATCGATCCAGGTTCGTCGGTTTGCCGGCGCGGAAACCGAGGTTGAAGATGTCCTCGACGAGGTGCATGCCGACCCGCTTGAACAGCTTCGCTTCGCCACGCGGAACCCCCTTGACCGTGGTGAGCACGAGACTGGCCGCATCCAGCACGGTCCCGAGGGCGCTGATCCAGGACAGGTTGTCGTGGCTGGAGCGGAAGAAGCCGAGCAGCGGGTAGGCGATGTGGGTGTCGAGCACCTCGGCCGCCCAGCGCTCCCAGTCGACGAACAGGTCCGGGAGCCGAGCGACCAGGTCGAGCTGTGCATATGTCTCGAGGAGGGCGACGGCTGACGGCGGGGCGCCCGCGGCGGCCTGGAGCGCCACGACCTGGATCTCGCGGCGCTGGTAGGAACCGTAGAGCGAGAAGAGGAACGTGACGACGAGGGCGACCGCACCGAGGCCCGTGACGGCGCCGGTGATGATGATGATCCGGGCCGGCCATTCGACCGCGACGATGTCGCCGAATCCGATTGTCAGGACGGAGGTCGCCGCGAAGTACATCGCGGTGCCGAGGTCCGCCGGAACGGGCTGCAGCTCAGCGCGCAGGGCAAACAGGATCAGGCCGTAGCCGACGATCAGCCCGACGAGCCATGCGCCCAGGAGCGCGACGGTGGCTGCAGGTGCGAAAAGCCCCAGGAGCCGGTCATAGGCCCTCCCTCGCCGGCCGTCGCGAGCGGCGCGGATCACGCGCCACGAACCGCGCACGATGTACCGGCCGATCCGGAACCACCCGGGCGTCGGGCGGGGAACGACGACCGTCTCGAAGATGTCCCAGAAGGTAAGCGCCAGCAGGAAGATGCCCAGCGCGAAGGCAACAGCGTCCATGGAGTGCCGATCATCCCACTCCGGAGCGGCCGCTGGGGGACGGCTGGATCGACAGCTGCCGCGTCACGGGTCCGGCGAGAGCGACGCCGCGCCTGGCAGGTCCGCCCAGTCGCCGGCGGGCGCCGGCCTGGCGAGAAGGTAGCCCTGCGCAAGGGGAACCCCGAGCTGCCGCAGCACCGCCAGTTCCTCCTCGGTTTCGACGCCCTCGGCGATCGTCTGGCTGGCCGACTCAGTCGCGAAATGCAGCAGCCCGAGGACGAGCGCCTGTCGCGTTCGATCCGCCTCGATCCCATGAACGAGTCGCATGTCGAGCTTCACGAACGCAGGTCGGAGCTCGACGATGTGGCTGAAGTTGGCGACGCCCGAGCCGGCATCGTCGACTGCGACGAGCACCCCGGGGCGGAGCCGGCCGATCGCCGAGCGGAGATCCGCGTAGTCCTCGACGGAGGCGTGCTCGGTCACTTCGAGCACGAGCGGCCGGTCCGCCAGGCGAAGAACGGCCGCGAGGCGTCGGTCGCCGGTCACGAGATTCGGCGAGACATTGAGACTGAGCCAGCCACCCGCCGGCAGCGCGGTTGCCGCCGAGATCGCGGCCGTCAGGGTCGCGATCTCCAATTCGGCCTCGAGACCGGCGACCCGTGCATCGGCGAAGACGAGGTCCGGCGCTATTCCGCTCGAGAAGCGCGTCAGCGCCTCGTAGCCGGCGTGCACGCCGCTCGCGAGATCGACGATGGGCTGGAAGACCGGCTGAAAAGCGGCCGTCCTGATGGTCTCGGCGATCCGCTCGCGGACGCTGCTGGTCTCGGTCAGGTCCGCGACAGTCGGGCCGAGGAAAGCGCCGGCAAAGCCCGCGAACTCGAGGAGTGCAGGCAGGGACTCGGTGAGCAGCTCAACGCCGTTCGCCTCAGGCGAGGTGGCGGTCAGGAGCCCGATGAGCCTGTCGCCATGACGGACCGGTGCGTAGGCGAGGGCCTTCGTGGCCAGCTCCTCGTGCAGCCGGTCGTATGGGTGCCATGGCCGACGAACCCAGGCCTCCACCCAGGGCCCCTGCTCCGCCCGTTCCTTCAGGGTTCGACTGCGCTGGTACGGCAGGCGTCGCAGCCGGACGGGCTCCCCGTCGGCCCGCAGGAATGCCAGGGGCATGGCCGGCCCTTCGAGGGTGAAATAGGCGAGGGATGCACTCGCGACGCCGGACATCCCGGCGACCTGGCGGCAGATCGCCTCGGCGGTGGCCGCGGCGGTGGGGAGAACCGGCAAGTCGGCAAGGGTCCCAGCGATCAGTGCGCGCTCCCGCGTCATCCGATCGTGCGTGGCTTCAAGGGCCCGTTCGCGGGTCACGTCGCGTTTGACGGCAACGTAGCTGACGATGGCCTGGGTCTCGTCGCGGATCGGCGAGATGACGACCTCCTCCTGGAACAGGCTGCCGTCCTTGTGACGGTTCGTCAGGTCCGCCACGAACGACTGCCCGTTCGTCAATGCGGCCCACATCGAGGCGTAGAAGGCCGGGGTCTGGACGCCGCTCTTGAGGATGCGCGGGTTCTGGCCCAGCACCTCGTCCGACGAGTACCCCGAGACCCGCTCGAATGCCGGGTTCACGTACTCGATCGTGCCGGATGTGTCCGTGATGACCACCGCGTCGGCCGATTGCTCGATGGCGGTCACCAGGCGGCGGCGTTCGGTCTCCCCGCGCACGGCGGCCGCCCGGATGCGCAGGGTCCCCACGCCGTACGCGAGATCCGAGGCAAGCTCCTCGAGCAGGGCGATCTCGTCAGCGCCGAGGGAATCCGGGTCGCCGGCATAGATCACGAGGGCTCCGAACGCGACGTCGTCGATCTTCAACGGAAAGGCCGCCACCGACCGGAGACCCTGCTTGAGCATCGCGTCGCGCCAGGCGAGGGTTCCGTCGGCGACGACGTCCAGGCTGACGACCGTCCGGCCCTCCCGGATGGACGTCCCGGCCGGCCCCATGCCCCCCCGTTCCAGGTCGTTCCAGCTCAGTGCGATCGCGCCGAGGTAACCCTCAAGAGGACCGGCCCACGCGGCGGGCCGGATGGTGCCGGCGGGATCGTCCACGCGGGAGCCGACCCAGGCGCCGAGAAAGACGCCGTGCTCGACGATGATCGAGCAGAACGCCTGCAGGAGTGCCGTCTCGTCGGATGCGCGGACCAGCGCTTGGTTGGCCAGGCCGAGAGTGCGCTGCACCTTGTTGAGCCTCTCCAGGTGCGCCTCCGCCCGCTCCCGCTCGCCGATTTCCAGCTCGAGCTCGTCGGTCCGTCGCGCTCGCTCGGCGCCGAAGCCCGCCAGCATCGCGGCCAGAAGCACGCTGGTGGCGACGACGAAGGCCCAGCCCTTGAGCGTCGAGATCGTCGTGAGGGCTTCCTGGCTCGGGGCCAGGGCTGTAGCGGCCCGGTCGCTGAAGGCGATCCACGCGGCCGCAACCAGGGCATACGTGAAGACGATGCCGCGGACAGAGAAGCGCGGGAGGCGCTTCATACACAGCGTCCTGGTACGAGATCCGGGCGGGCTTTACGGTTGCCCACGTTCGTGCTCCCCCGACGAGACCGGTGCTCACGCCCATGCGGGCCATTGCGCCGTCTCCGTCAGCGATGACATCGTACAGGGCGTCGTGTCCGGATCAATGGCCCAGGCGACCAAACGAGTGTCCACAATCGGTCCCGACCAGCCGGGGAGGACGAACGCGGACCGGCAGAGCAACGGTTCGTGCCGTGACGGCGCTCACATCGAATCGAACGTCCGACGGACGTCCGCGATCCGATCGTCGTCCCAGTCGATCGTCGGATCGGGCTCGAGTACGGCCATCGCAATGCTGGCGATGGCGATCGCCGGCGCGGACCAGTCGGCCGACTGGACGGCATCGAATGGCCTCGCGTGGAACCGATGGGTTGCGATGTCGGGGTTGGCGAGGGCCATGAGGACGTGCCCTCGCAGGTCGGCGCTCGCCAGACCGGCGATCGTCGCGAACGTGGCGTCGAACTCGGGCCGGATGCGATACCCGAAGAGTCCGGCGAGGCGCTCCCATGAGACCGCTATTCGACTGATGAATGCCCGTTCCGACTGCGCCAGGACCGTCCGGATGTCGCTGCGCAACTCGTCGCCGGCCACGCTGATGAACGTCGCGTGGAGGGCGATGTACGTCCGCCATTCGGTCGACCCGTTCATCGTGTCGAAGTCGTGCAGCGATCCCAGGCGGATCATCTCGAGCAGGAGGTTATGGCGGAGGTCGGGGGTTGCAAGCCAGTCGTCGTGTTCGAGCAGGACGCGCTTGAGCAATGAGAGGGCCGACGCCTCGCTCGAGATGGCGGCCGGCGTGGCCGCCCTCGCGAGCTCCTTCAACAGATCGCTGAAGAACAGATCCTTGTAGGGCCAACGGCGATAGACGGTGCTCCGCGATACCCGCGCATCGCGGATGACGTCCTCGAAGCTGAGGTGGTCGAGGCTGACCGTCAGCCCCGTCTGGTTGACCATCTCGACTGCCGCCTGGAGCATCCGTCGTTCTGTTTCTTCATCCGACAGCCGACGACGTCGCCGGGCCATGCCGGTCGGGGCTTGCGCCTGGTCCGTCATCCTGTTAGTCTCCAATGAGACATGGTATTCCAAGTTTGAAACATACAATCCCATGTCCTTTGATTGCGTTCAGCCTACCAGCCTTCAGGCGTCCGGAGAACGAAGATGCAGCAACTTGAACGATTCATGCAGCGCAGCGAGCGATGGATGTACCGGGGCGGCCACCCGAATCACGTCGCAGCGGTGCTCAACTGCGGCTGGGCGCTCATTGGCGCGGCAGGACTGTGGCAGAACCGCCTGGTGACGCTCGACATCCGTGGCCGCCGGAGCGGCCGTCAGCTCTCGTTCCCGCTCATCATTGCGGACTATCAGGGCGAGCGCTATCTCGTGGCGATGCTCGGCGAGGGCGCGAATTGGGCCGCGAACGTGCGGGCCGCCGACGGGCATGCGGTCCTCCGGCACGGCAGGCGCGAGGTGGTGCGCCTCGAAGAGGTCGATCCGGGTGCCCGCGCGCCGATCCTGCGCCGGCACCTGCAGGTTGCGCCAGCGGCCCGTTCGTTCGTACCCGTCGACCGCCGGGCTCCTCTCGCCGAGTTCGAGGCGATTGCCTCGCAGTTCCCGGTGTTCCACATCGACCCGGTTCGGCAATGAGCCCGCGCGCTGACCGCATGGACTCCCATGACGACCCTCTTCAAGGAGCTCACGACGTGAACAACAACGCGCGGCCTGACCGGCCCACCGACAACGTACCCAGCCGCCCATCGCGTAAGCGTCATTGGTGGCGGTGGATTCTGGCGAGCGTCGGCGTGCTCGCCGCCCTCGTCGTTCTGGCAATCGGAAGCTACGTCAACGACTCGACACCTCGACTGGCGCTGTCCACGGTTGCGGCAAAACCACCCGTCGGCCCGCTCGAGGGCAGCTGGGAGGTCGGTGCCGGATCGGAGGCAGGCTTCCGGATCCAGCAGACGGTCCTCGGCATGAGCGGTGACGTCGTCGGCAGGACGAACGCCGTCAGTGGCAGCCTCGTCGTCTCCGGGGACCAGGTCACGACCGGTACGTTCAGGATCGACCTTGCCACCATCACGGCCAACGGCAAGCCGGTGAAGCAACTCGAAATCAGCCTTGACACACAGAACCATCCGAGCGCCACGTTCACGCTCACGCAGCCGGTGACGCTTGGCTCAGCCTTCACCTCGGGCGCGATCACTACCGCGACTGCGGCCGGTGTTCTCGCGATGCACGGGCAGTCGCACCCGGTCACCGTCACGATCTCCGGCCGCCGCGACGGGCTGGAGCTGCAGGCTGCCGGATCGATGCCGATCGCCTTCTCTGACTGGGACATCGTGGGACCGGAGGGATACGGGTTCCTGGGGTCGATCGCCGACCACGGCACGGCAGAGCTTCTCGTTGTCCTGCATCGAACTGGCTACGCCGGCGAAGGCGGCTAGGCCGTCAGCCAGCCACGGACTTCAGGACTGCGTACTCGCCGTTGTAGCGAACCTCCAGGCAGTTGTTGAAGAGGTTGAGCATGTTGATGTAGCCAATAAGGAATGTGAGCTCGACCAGCTCCGGGTCGGTGAAGTGCTCGTGCAACTGCTGTGCCAGCGGCACAGGGATGGCATTCGAATCCGCCATCGCGGCCCGCGTGTACTCGACGGCGACGCGTTCGCGGGGTGCCAGCGCATCGACGTGCTCGATGACGAACAGGGGGTCCTTCACGATCTCCGCGATGTCCACGAGATCGCAGTGCGAATCCGTGCAGAACTGGCATCCGTTCGTGTGCGAGGCGGAGATGATCACCAGTTCCTTCACACGCCGCTCGAGCAGCCCGCCAGGGTAGACGCTGTTCCCGAAGCCCGCGAAGGCCCGCAGGATCTCCGGCCGCAGGCACATCGCCTGGATCATCTCGACCGGCGGTCGCCCACGCTCCCACAGGCCCCGGCTCTCATCGAAGGACGGATCGTCCTTCACGGCCTCGAACGCGGACCGGATCTGCTCCGGCGTGACACTGACGCGCATCGGCGGGACCTCCTCGGTAGGGTGCCCAGCGTACCGCCGGGCGATCCGTCATCGATACCGTCGACGGTCGCCGCCCCCCGATCGCCGTCGCCGGGGACGGGCCCGAGCGACCGTCGCCCGGGCCTCGCCCGTTAGCCGCCTCAGCCGATCGGCGCGGGCGCCGGGGCCTCCGGAATGGCGCTCGTCTCGACTGCCGCGGCCGACCGCGGCTCGCGAAGCAGCTGGTAGACGATGATCGCGGCGAAGGTCGCGGTCCCGATCCCGCCGAGCTCGAACCCGCCGATCCGGATGCCGAGGTTGCCCGCGCCGATGGTCAGGGCGACGGCCGCCGTGATCAGGTTGCGGTTGTTCGAGAAGTCGACCTTGTTCTGGATCCAGATCCGTGCGCCCGTCGCGGCGATCAGCCCGAAGAGCACGATCGACAGGCCGCCGAGAACGGGTCCGGGAATGGTCCCGATCAGGGCCCCGAACTTCGGCGAGAAGCCCATCGCGATCGCCACCGCGCCGGCGATGACGAAGACCAGGCTGGAGTAGATCTTCGTGACGGCCATGACGCCGATGTTCTCGGCGTAGGTCGTGACGCCCGTGCCGCCGCCGGCACCGGCGAGCATCGTGGCGATGCCGTCGCCGACGAACGCGCGGCCGAGGTACGGATCGAGGTTCCGGCCGGTCATCGCCGCGACAGCCTTGACGTGGCCCAGGTTCTCGGCGACGAGGATGATCGCGACCGGGGCGATCAGGGTCAGAGCGCTTGGATCCAACGTCGGGGCGGTCAGGTTCGGGGCGCCGAACCAGGCCGCGTTGCCGAGCGCCGTGAAGTCGATCGCCGTGCCCCAGCCGAGCCCGTTTGCCAGGATCAGGTAGGCGACATATCCGAGGATCCCGCCGATCAGGATCGGCAGGCGCCGGAACATCCCGGGCGCCCGGACCGCGACGAGCCCGACCGCGACGACGGTCAACAGGCCGATGAGCGTCGCGAACTGCCTCGCGCCTTCCGGAGCGTCGCTGCTCAGGGCCAGGTTGCCGATCGCGACGGGCGCGAGGTTGAGCCCGATGACCGCGACCACGGCGCCGGTCACGACCGGCGGCATCAGGACCTCGATCCAGCGGTAGCCGACCGCCATGACGATCGCGCCGATCAGGGCGTACAGCGCGCCCGCGGCGATGATCCCGCCGAGGGCCACTCCGAGGTTCGGGTTGGCGCCGGAGCCGGAGTACTGGGTTGCCGCGATCACGACGGCGATGAAGGAGAAGCTGGACCCGAGGTAGCTCGGGATCCGTCCGCCGACGATCACGAAGAAGATCAGCGTGCCGATCCCCGAGAAGAGGATCGCGGTGTTGGGGTCGAAGCCCATGAGGATCGGGGCGAGCACGGTCGCGCCGAACATCGCGAAGATGTGCTGGACTCCTAAGGCGACCGTCTGCGGCCATGGCAGCCGCTCATCGGGCGCGACGATCCCCTCGCGCTTGAGGGTCCACTGGAAGAGGGCGCGCTTGGGCTGCTGCCCGGCGTTCATCGATCTGATCTCCTCGCCTGCTGGCCCCGCCCGGCTCACGGGCCGGGCGTGGGAGGTCTGTGGGGACGCCTCCCGCGAGGGTGTCAGAACGTGGTTCCGACGGGTAGGGCCGATCGGCCTGTAGGGCCTCCGCGATCGACGGTCTCCCGGACGATGGGACGTCGGTGACTCGACATTCGGCCCTCTCGTCCGGGACCGATGGCACTCCCGCCTGGACCCGGAGCCCGACACGATCGCGGGGTGATCGATGACGACATCCGTGTCCGACGTGTGAGGCCCGACGACACAGCCGAACTCGAGCGTCTGTACGCAGAGCTGAGCGATTCGAGCCGTCGCCTCCGGTTTCACAGCGCGTCGCATCCACTGGACGCCCGCGCCGCGGCGACGTTTGCCACGGCCGACCATCTGCGTCGCGAAGGCTTTGTCGCGGTCCATGGCCCGCGGGTCGTCGGCCACCTCGCGCTCGAGTCGCGCGGCGGCGGGGTTGACGAGGTGGCGGTGGTGGTGGATGACCAGGTCCAGCACCGCGGGGTAGGGACCCTGCTCCTCGCGGCGGCTCTCGCGTCGGCGCGGCTGCGAGCAACGCGGTGGATCGTGGCGTGGGTGATGGCCGAGAACCGGGTGGCGCGGCACCTCCTTGAGGGCACCCACCGCCCGGCCCGACTCTTCTGGGAAGGCCCGATGGCGCGCTACGAGATCGAGGTGCCGCCGTTGCCGCCTGATCGCCGGGCTGCCGTGACGGCAGCGGCCGGGAAGCACCGACTCGCCACGCCGGGAGGCGTTGGCGGCCGAGGTTCGAGACATCCATGACTCGAGGCTCTCAGGCCGGGCGCACGTCGGCGATGAGCGCGACGAAGTCCGCCACTCCGTCGGCCGCGGTCCGGGCGGGCTACCTCGGCTTCGCGACCGGGACCCAGGGCGTCTTCATCGACGACACGGGCCTTTGTTTCAGGAAGGACCAGCAGCCATGACGCGACATCCACTACTCCTCGAACGGCAATCCAGGCTCGCGCTTGCCGCCGCCCTCGTCGTCGCTCTCTCGGCCGGCTGTGTCGGCAGCCCCGCCGCAAGCCCGACTCCGACGATCACGCCGCCGGCCACGCCGACGGCCACACCATCTGCCACGCCGGCCGCGAGCCCGCCCGCGACGCCGGATCCGATCGGCTGGACGAGCCTCGCCTGGTCGGAGGGCGTCGCGCCCGTGGAAGGGCAATTCGTGCTGGACCTGGTTCCGTGGAGCGACGGATACGTGGGCGTGGGTGGGGTCGACACGGGGTCGGGCCTCGACACCGCGTTCTTCACCTCCAGTGACGGGATCCAGTGGACGCTCGTGCAGCAGCAGCCGTCGACGCAGAGCGAAGTCGTGACAGGGGTGGTGGCGCGTGATGTAGTTCGGATCGGGAACCGGCTTCTCGCGGTCGGCGAAGCGTTCATGAACGCGCCGGGTCAGCAGCCGGACTTCGCTGCGCCCCTGTGGGTGTCCGACGACGGAACCACCTGGACGCAGGTGCAGAGCGCCACCTGGGACGCCGCCACCGCGTGGCCGGACCGGCTGCTCTCCGGGGCATACGGCGTGGTGGCGGTACGCGGGGGCGACGAGGACGCCATCGTGCTCCACTCGCTCGACGGATCCACGTGGGCGCAGACGACGCTACCGGCGACCGAGCGCGCAATTGCCAAGGACGCGATCGGCTTTTCGGGCGGTTTCGTGATCGTGGGTCGCGACGGGCAGCCGGACGTGCTAACCGAAGTCTGTGATGCCTCATGCCCGCCGCCCGGCGTCGGGCGACCTGCCGCGTGGATCTCCGCGGACGGGATCCACTGGGCCGAGGCGACGGTCGAGGGCAATGAGGTCGCCGGGGTGGAGCTGAGCCGGGTGGTGGCCGTTCGCGCAGGTTTCGTCGCCCTCGGCATCAACAGCACCGCGGATTACTACGACCTGAAGATGACCAGCTGGACCTCGGAGGATGGGCGGACCTGGTCGATCGTCAGCGACCCGCAGTTGCCGTTCGCCAGGACCCCATATCCGGTGTACGCCGCGGATGGCGACCGGTCCATCGTCTTGGGCCGGGCCCCCGAGGGATCCGGGCCGGCGGCGTGGATGACCTCCGACGGCGTGGTCTGGGCGCGCCTTGCGTTCGCCAACAGCCCTGCGGAGGTCGAATGCGGGGAGGACTCCTGTCTCAGGCTCCAGCAAGCCTGGCTGGTGCCAGATGGCGTCATCGTGATGGGGACCCCGGGCCCGATCACTCCCGAGACCTTCTGGTTCGCGCAGCCGATGCCGTAGGGTTGAACATGCCCGACGGCATCAGGTGAATCCCAGTGAGGTGGGCGAGAATCCCCTGTCCGCTCGCCGACCAGCCGCGGGGCGCTCGAGCGTTGGCTCCCCGGACGAATAAGACCGGCACGTTCGTGACCACATCACCACGGTGCGATGTCTCGCACGGGCACTCAGCCGACCGACGACGATGTGGGAACAGCAGCAGGGGATTCGCGGCGTCGCATCCGAGGTCGTCTCAGGACGCGGCGCGGTCAAGACCCAAATCACCTTGAGCCCGTGACGAGGCGCTCCCGGTCGAACAAGCGCGAGGTGATCCGCCACCCGAGTCCGTCGAGGACGAGCAGGACGACCGCGAGGCCGACTGCGAGGCCGAGCGTCGGCGGGATGACGTTGAGCGCGACGAGCACCACGAGGAGGACCGGAGGCAGGCTCGCCAGGACGCCGAGCTGCTGCGCGACTCTGATGTCGCTTGATCGAGCGGAGATCCCGATGCCGACCCAGATCGACCACAGGGCGAGGAGCGGTGTGAAGAGCACCTGCGCGACCAGGTCGGGCAGCTGGATCAATGCCGCGGCGACGGTCGGTTGGGCGAAGAGTCCGGTACAGGCGAGGAAGAGGGCGAAGACCGCGTAGGCGACCACGAGCGACGGCAGCAGTGCCGCCAGTGCCTTGCCCAGCAGGAACTCCTCACGAGGGATGGGCGTGGTGAGGACCGGCTCGAGGGTGCCCTGCTGACGCTCGCCGACCACGGCGTACGCGGCGATGAAGACCGGTACGAGCGCCGGGATCCCGAGCAGGTAGAGAAGAACATGCTCGTGCGCGAGTTGGCCGGATGCCGACGCGGGCAGGGTGAACACGACAATGAGCGGTTGAATGCAGAAGATCAACGGGAAGATGGCCATAGACCAGATCAGGGATCGGTTGCGCCGGTACTCACGGAACTCCTTGCGGACGATGGCCCGGACCCGCCGCGCGCTGATGCTCACCGCGTGGCCTCCACGTCCTGGTCGATCAGCTCGAGGTAGACGTCCTCCAGCGAGTGGCGCGACTCGCTGATCGATAGGACGTCGGCAGCGGCAGCTACCAGCGCCCGGGTGACGGCCGGCGCGGCGAGAACCGGGTCGGACACCGCCAGGACATAGTCGCCGCCGTCGAGTCGCCAGCTGTCGACGGCCGGCAGACCGCCGAAGATGTCGCCCGGTGCGTGGAGCGGGGCGAGGGTCTTCACGGTGAGGGTCCTCGCGAACAGCCGGTCGCGAAGCTCGCTGGGCCGGCCGATCGTGCGCAGGGTCGTATTCAGGATGGCGACGCGGTCACACAGGCGCTCCGCTTCCTCGAGCCGATGGGTCGTGAGGAAGATCGTGACGCCATGCTTGCTGAGGCCATCGATCAGGTCGTGCACCTCCCGCGCGGCGACAGGGTCGAGGCCGGAGGTCGGCTCGTCGAGGAACAGCACCTCCGGATCGCTGAGCAGGGCCCTCGCCAGGGCGACCCGCTGGCGGAGCCCCTTCGACAGCGTGCTGCCGGCATCCTGGGCGCGGTCGGTGAGATTGACCGCCTGGAGCGCGCTCTCGATGCGATCGCGCGGGTCGGCCACCTCGTACAGGTCGGCGAAGCACTCGAGGTTCTCGAACACGCTGAGGTGCAGGTACATGCCCGGCGACTCGGGCATGATCGAGATCCTTCGGCGGATCTCCGCGCCGTTCTCTGAGGTCAACGGATAGCCGGCGACCGTGGCCGAGCCGGACGTTGGTGCGATGAGGCAGCCGAGCGTCCGCACGGTCGTCGTCTTGCCCGCGCCGTTGGGGCCCAGAAACCCGAACACCTCGCCGCGCCCAACCTCGAACGAGACGTCGTCGAAGGCGATGCGGTCGCCGAATCGCTTGGAGAGGTGCTCGACCGATATCGCGGGGTCGCGGCGCTCAGCGCCTGACGACGACAAGGCGGGTCCATCGCTCATGGAGCGATTATCCGGGCGCCGGCCATCTTGAGCGCCCTCCAACAGCACCCCTTCGCTTCGGAGCCGACCGACTCCATCCAACCTCCACGCGGGCTCCATCGGGGCTCCACCGACCGACGCGAGACTCGGAGTGTCACCGATCGCCACGGAATGCCGGAGGTACCGGCGGGAATGATCGATGTTCAGAGGCAAGTCAGATGAAGAAGCTCATGCTCTCAATCGGCGGTGCGTCCTTGCTGGTCCTCGTCCTGGTCGGGGCAGTCGCCGCGGTCGGCCCAGGCTCGGGTCCCGCCGGCGATCAGGTCCGCGGCCGGGACGCGATCCCGGCGATTCTCGGGCTTACCCAGGCGCAGATCGCGGAGCTCCGGCAGCAGGGGCTGACCCTCGCCCAGATCGCCGACCGGCAGCACGTCGATCCGCAGAAGCTCGTCGATGCTCTGGCGGCCCAGTGGACCGAGCGGATCGAGGCACGGGTGGCCAACGGAGCCATCACCGCCGATCGTGCCACGGAACTCAAGGCGCAGGTCGCGCTTCAGGCCAGGAACATGGTCTACAAGACGACGTTGGGCGGCATGCATGGCGCCGTGGTCGGGGCGCGACCGCAGGCCGGAGCGATGGACGGGACCGGCAGTGGTGCCGCTCGTGGCTGGCGGGGTTCGGACACGGGGACTCGCGGGGCGGGGACCGGTATCTGCGACGGCAGCGGCCGCGGTTGAGCCACAGCCTCGAAGCCGCACCGGACGGCCGGATCTTCACCAAGGTCCGACCGTCCGCCTATGCTCCGGCCGTGACACGGATCCTCGTCGTCGACGACGAGCCGCATATCGTCGAGGTCGTCCGGGCGTACCTTGAACGCGAGGGGTACGCCGTGTCGACCGCGCTCGACGGTGACGCTGCGCTCGAGCGGATAGCCGAGGATGCGCCCGACCTCATCATCCTGGACCTCATGCTCCCTCGCCGGTCCGGCTTCGACGTCCTCCGCGAGCTCCGCTCACGTGGGTCGTCGGCGGCTGTGATCATGCTCACCGCGCGGGACGACGTCGTCGACCGGGTTGCGGGACTCGAGATCGGCGCCGACGACTATGTCACCAAGCCCTTCGAGCCCCGCGAGCTCGTCGCCCGCGTCGGCGCGGTGCTGCGGCGCGTCGCCGGTCAGGCTCCGATGCCCGCCGCCACGACGTTCTTCGACCTGGTGATCGACACGGGAGCCCGCGAGGTCATTCGGGACGCAACCTCGCTCGGGTGCACGCGTGTCGAGTTCGACCTGCTCGCGGCGTTGACCGAGCGTCCCGGGATCGTGCTGACTCGCGAGCAGTTGGGCGACCTCGTGTTCGGGGAATCGTTCGAAGCGTTCGACCGGACGATCGACAGTCACGTCAAGAACCTCCGCCGAAAGCTCGGTCCGCGGCCCGACGGCAGTCAGTACATCGAGACAGTCCGCGGGGTCGGCTATCGGGCGGCCCGACCGTGACCCTCCGCCTGCGCCTCGCGGCGACCTTCGCCTTCGTGGCGTTGGTGACGGCCGCCGTCGTCGCCATCGCGACCCCGCTCGTTGTCGGTCGGGGGTTCGCTCGGATCGAGGCCGGCGATGCCGGCGGGCCCGGATCGGGCGCCGGCCAAGGCGCCGGCCAGGGCGCGGGCCCGATGGCGGGGCTGCACGCCCAGCAGATCCAGCAGGAGACGGTGGTCACTCTCATCACGGTCGCACTCGTCGCCGCCGGCGGTGCCTCGCTCATCGGGATCGTGCTCGCCGGACGCATCGCAGAACCCCTGGGACGCCTTGGAGCCGCGGCGGCGGCGGTCGCTCGTGGTGACCTGCGGCGGCGTTCCGGGTTGGCGGACAGATCCGACGAGATCGGCGCGCTCGGGCGGTCGTTTGATGCCATGGCGAGCGATCTCGAGTCTGCGGAGGCCTCCCGGCGACGATTCCTCCAGGACGCTGCCCACGAGCTCAAGACGCCGCTCGCGGTCATCGACGCGACGACGACGGCCGTCCTCGATGGCGTGTACTCGCATGACGAACGCCATCTCCAGACCATCCGGGACCAGTCGCGCCTGCTGGCCCGGATCGTCGACGACCTGCGCACGATCAGCCTCGCCGAGGCCGGTGAGCTGCCCCTCCAGTGGAAGCTCATCGCCGTCGACGAACTGGTGGCCCAGGTGTCGGCGGCGTTCGCCGCACGAGCGGTTGCGGCCGACCTCCTGCTCGAGCACGACGTCGAACCAGGTCTCGTCATCCGAGCGGACGCGGATCGCCTCACGCAGGCGGTCGGTGCGCTGCTGGACAACGCCCTCCGCCATACGCCGCCCGGCGGCGGAGTCGTCATAGAAGGCCGGTCGTCGGGTCCCAACGTCCGCATCAGCGTCCGTGATAGCGGGCCGGGGATCCCTCCCCCCGACCAGGCCCACATCTTCGAGCGCTTCTACCAGGCGGATCCAGCCCGTGACCGCTCGACGGGCACGTCAGGTCTCGGGCTCTCGATCGTCAAGGCGATCATCGATGCCCACGGAGGATCTGTCGGGGTCGAGAACGTGGCCGGCACGGGCGCACGGATCTGGTTCGAGCTCACTGCCGCGCACGGACCCGCCGCGGATGCACCTTTGGTCGATGGCTGAACCGCCGCCCGGCTGTCAGTTCCTTGCCGCCCGGCCACTCGCACCGTTCAGGCCCCGGCGAGGATCTGCGGACGCCGAGAACGGGTTGGCGGCTCACCGAAGAGGCGAAGCTGCTCGCCAGCTGCCAGGAGACTCATCAACTCTGGAACGTGAAGCGGCAGCGCGTTCAGTCGATCGGCCGGCGCATACCACCGACCTCTAGTCACGCCCCGCGGCTCGAGCCAACCAACCCGCGTCATGCGAGCAAGCTCGGCACGGGCGGCGGGCATGGATCGATCGGTGAGTTCTGCGAGGGCGGCGGTTCGCAGCCGACCAACACGGGCGGCCAGGAGTGGCGGTGCCCACCCGAGCGGATCGCCGGCATCGGCGAGTGCGGTGACCAGGACCCCGATGTCGGTCGGCAGCGCGTCGAGGATTCGATTCCGCGCCAGCAGCCGGTCGAGTGAGATCCGCGTGTAGTAGTCGACCCATTCCGTGACGGGGTGGTTGTCGGGATCGTAGGTCGGATCGAGGGTCGTCCTGAGAGCATCGACGTACTCGTTCCGGTTGCGGCGGATGTAGGACTCGATGCTGATGAGCTCAGGCGACCGAATGCCGTCTCGAACGAGCTCCATCGCGGCGAGGATCCGAGCCGTCCGGCCGTTGCCGTCGTTGAACGGATGAATGGCAATGATGTTGAGATGGAGCAGCGCCGACCGAACGAGCGGTGGTGTTCGATCCGCGCTCCGCAGCCACTCGATCAGCTCGTCCATGAGTCCCTGGACGACGAGAGGGCTCGGTCCCGTGAAGATCCCGACGAACACGTCTTCGCCCGGCCCCCGGTAATTGCCGTGGGTGTCTCGTGGGAGTCCCTCCATGAGGTTCGCATTGATGAGGTGGATCACCTCATGCGACCAAGCGAACCCCGGACGGGCTGCGGCATGGCGAGCAAGGTTCAGGGCCCGGTTGTAGTTCTCGACCTCGCGGATGTGGTCCGCGTCGGCGTCCACAGCCGCGCCGGCCAACACCTCCTCAACCTGCCCCGGAGCTAGAGGGTTGCCTTCAATTCCCGTGCTGCCTGAGATCGCGGCATCGCGGGCCGCTGGCCAGACTGCGAGCGTTCGCCAACTGCCGGGCCCGAGGTCGGCATCGCGACGGGCCGCGTTCTCCCACCGGTCGAGCCGTTCTCGAACCGCCACGCTGGGCCTGTAGCTCAGATGGAGAGTCATTCGCTTGACACACGAGCGGTTTTGTCGAGACGATCATAGAACGAATACGCTCGCTCCACAAGCGGTTCCTTGGCATGCCGGACAGGAGTTCAGGGTGCCTCCTGCCACGCTCTTTGCCCGCACCCGGCCGACGATGTGCGACTGAGCTGATTACTCTCCTGAGCCCACCGCGATGGGCCTACGCCCGAGTCGCGAGCGCGACGATCGCGGCGACGACGAGCGCGACGGCCGCGGTCCCGGCTGCGACGATGGTCCAGTCACGCGAGACTGCCCGCTGGGCCAGCCGGTACAGGGTGCCGACCAGGCCACCGAGGACGACGAGCCCGAGCAGATCCCACGATGCCGCGCGATCGGCAAAGCTCCGGTACGCCACGATCGCGAGGAGGCCGAACGACATGACCAGGTACGCGAGGCGGTCCGCCGCCTGGTCGACGCCGTGCTCTCGTTCATCACGCCGCACGAGGTGGTTCATCGAGCATCTCCTTCGAGCCAGAAGAGCTCGTCGACCCGGACGCCCAGAACCCGGGCGAGTCGGAACGCGAGCAGGGCGGACGGACAGTACTGGCCGGTCTCGATCGAGCTGATCGTCTGCCGGCTGACGCCGGCGGATTGCGCGAGCTCCCCCTGCGACAGGTCGCGCTCGGCGCGGGCGACCCGGAGACGGTTCTGGAGGCGGATCGAGGTTTCGACCGACATCACGCCGATTCTGCGCGGCCCATACCATGATGTCAAGTATGCTTGGCATCATGCCAAGTATGACGGTCTCTTGGCGAAGTGCGGCGTGCGGTGCGGTGCGCCTCCGCCGATGTTCCGTCTAGCTGCTACCGCTGGCTCGCTCCAAGCCGTCGAGGATCAGGTCGAGCACGAACTCGAATTCTCCCTTGCCATCGGGGCTGGGCGGGCGCTGGTGGTAGGCCACGTGGTCGGCAAGATGCGGGTAGTCCGCGATGGGCAGGTCTCGCAGGAAGGTCGCTGCGAAGTCCGGCGGAAGGCCCCTGAAGGCACTGGTGTAGCCGGCTTCCCACAGCGTGAAACCCAGGATGTGACTGTCGAGGGCGTGATAGGCGAGATCGGTCAGCTCGGCCGGTAGCCTGGCTTCACCGAGGCGACCGAGGAGCGCATCGATGTACCGCAGGCGGCCGGGCAGAAGGCGGGGCGCCGACATCAGCAGGTTGCACGCCCAGGGATGCCGCCGCAAAACCCCGTGGGCCGACATGGCGCTCGCCCGGATCGCCGGCCTCCAGGCCCCATCCGGGGTCGGGAGCCCGATCTCCCGGACCACGAGGTCGACGATCCCGGCAAGGATGTCGTCCTTGTTGGCCGCATAGTGGTAGAGCGACATCGCCTCGACGCCAAGCGCCCGGGCGAGCCTGCGCATCGTGACCGCTTCGATCCCGCCCTCGTCGGCGAGATCCATCGCCGCCCGAAGCACTCGATCCCTCGTCAGGCGAGCTCTCGGCTCGGCCTTGGCCTCGACGTCTGACACCAGCTCACCTCGGCGACGGCTTTCGGGGGCGGTCCTTGACACCATACGCTGTAAGACGTAGCCTGCTCTCGTAATCGTACACCGTAAGGGTCTTGCGAGGAGGGAGCTATGGTCGCACAGGACCCTCGCACGAATGCGGGATCACAGGCGATGCAGGCGATCGTCCAGGAACGCTACGGCTCGCCGGACGTGCTCGCGTTCACGAGCATCGACAGGCCCGTGATCGGCGACGACGGCGTGCTCGTCCAGGTGCGGGCGTCGTCGGTCAACGCAAAGGACTGGCACCTCATCCGAGGCCGGCCATATCTCGCCCGTTTGATGACTGGCTTGCGGACGCCGAAGGGCGCCGTGCCCGGCGTCGACGTCGCCGGGGTGGTCGTGGCGGTCGGTCAAAGCGTGACCGAGCTCCAACCCGGTGACGAGGTATTCGGGGCCTGTAGCGGGGCCTATGCGGAGTACGTGGCTGGCCGCGTGCGCAACTTCGTCGTGAAACCGGCCAACCTCACGTTCGAGCAAGCGGCGGCGATCCCGGTGGCGGCGATCACCGCCCTCCAGGCGCTGCGCGACCAGGGCCGGGTCGAGGCCGGGCAGCGAGCCCTCATCCTTGGTGCGGGGGGTGGCGTCGGCTCGTTCGCGGTCCAGATCGCGAAGGCGTATGGCGCCGCGGTCACCGCGGCGACGAGCACGGGCAACCTTGACTGTGTCCGCTCGATCGGCGCCGACGAAGTCATCGACTACACGCGCGAGAACGCCACTCGGAGGGGTCGGCAATACGACCTCATCCTCGATGTTGGCGGCTACGCGTCGTTGGGCGACCTGGATCGGGCGGTCGTCCCGGGCGGGACGGTCGTCCTCGTCGGCGCGGGCAACGCGAGCTCGCTCGCGATCGTGGCCGGGCTGCTGGCCGTGACGATTCGCTCACGCCTGCGAGGTCAACGGATGGTGTCCTTCCTGGCCAGCGTCTCCCGGGAGGACCTGCTCGTCCTCGGCGAACTCGCAGCATCCGGGAGGATCGTCCCGGTCATCGACCGGACCTATCCCCTGCGCGAGGTCGCGGAGGCCGTCCGCTACGTCGAGACCGGCGAGGTGCGAGGCAAGGTGGTCATCGCTCTCTGAGCGAGCAGGGCACTGCCCGGGTTCGACCCTGGGCTACAGCGCCGGCCGCACGGCCACGACGATCGCGTCGATGGGTGCCGGCTCGGTGGAGCCGGGGCGGCGGATGGTGTCCGCGCGGACGATGCGCCACCCTGGCCCCAGGTCTCGGACGATGTCGCCGGGCGTGAACAACACGTCCGGGTCCCGCGGTCCGCCCGCACCCTCGTCCAGGTTGGCCCGATCGTGCCCGACCACGAGCAGCGTGCCGCCGGGCGCGACCGCGTCGCTGCGGTCGCGTAGATCAGTCGCCGCTCGTCCGCGGGCAGGTGGATGAAGGCCAGCGCGACAAGGTCGAAGGAAGCCGCAGGCGGCAGCCAGGTCAGCAAGTCCTCGCGGCGCCAGTCGACGTCGACGCCGATCTTCGCCGCCAGCGCCCGCCCGCGGTTCGAGCGCGACGGCCGAGAAGTCCACCGCGGTGACGCTCCAACCGTGCGCAGCCAGCCACACGGCGTTACGGCCGTCGCCGGCGCCGAGATCGAGCGCCGCGCCCGGCGTCAACGTCGCCGCGACCTCGACGAGCGTGGGGTCCGCTTCGGCGGATTCGATCGGATCATGGGCGGCGTGGCGCGCATCCCAGAGCTCGACCCTGGTCGGGTTCGTGCCGTTCGGTCCTTCGCTCATGGGCGTTCCCGGCCCGACTGCGCGTCGAGCTGCCGCCTGATGCGTCCGGCGATCGCCTCCTCGACGACCGTGTCCGGGTCGCGCAGTCCGCCCAGGCTCGCCTTGACGCCCACGAGGCCTGCATACAGCGGCGGACACGTCGGGCAGGTCTCGAGATGCGCCTCGACCGCCGAGCGGGTGTCCGCGTCGAGCTCGCCGTCGAGGTACGCCGAGACGTGCCGGCGGGCACGCCAGCAGCGCAGCGGCTGGGCGAGGCTCGCGAGACGTCGCTCATCACCCTCGGCGAGGGCACTCACCAGCATCATTCGTCCCCTTCGCAACCGCTGCTTCGTCGCCGGCAGCCCGGCGTCCATCGCGCGGCTGATGTCCACGGCTGTCCACCCGATGACATCGTGGAGGACGACCGGCACCCTGTAGATGACCGGGAGGCGCGCCAGCGCATCCTCGAGCTCGTCGCGGAGCTCCGCCCGCTCGAGCACGCGCTCCGGTGCGACGGAGTATTGGTCGTCCCGCCAGTCCGCCTCGACGGCGTCGATGTCGAGCTCGTCGTGATGGACGCGGGACCGGTCGATGACCCGGTTGACGAGGCTGCGCCGGAGCCATGCGGAGAGCGCCGCCGCGTCCCGGAGCTGGTCGCGGCGGCGCCACGCGCCCACGATCGTCTCCTGGGCACAGTCCTCCGCCTGGTCCGCGTCTCGGACCAGGCGGGTCGCGAGCCGGACCAGCCTGGGCAGCTCCGCCACCAGTCGATCGGCGAACGGGTCGGTGGCGGAGCCGTCTCCAGGAGCCGGTGCGGTCGGATCCTCGTCCATGGTCAGGGCAGCTGGCCTTGCGCTCAGTCGGTGGCCCGCCTGGTGCTCACGCGGAGCAGCGCGTAGAGCGGGCAGAAGCCAACGATACCCGTCACGATCAGGACTGCCGCGACGAGCCAGACGGCGAAGACGATCGGCGCAGTCACGACGCCCGCGATCGCCAGGCCGGCGAGGCCCAGACCCACCACGATCCGGATGGTCCGGTCGAGGGGTGATTTGTTGATGGTCAGCTTCATGGCTGGGTCCTCCTGGCGGCGGGTTGTTGCCCGCTTCTACTCGAAGGACGAGACGAGTCCACGATTGGATACAAACGGCCGCGATGTATCCCTTCGCCCGCGCGGCACGTCAACGATGTGAACGACGCGGCCTGATGTTCGGGTCGACACACGGAGGTCACGAGCGTGCAGACCGCACTGCTCAATCGCCCAACGCTCACAACCCGCGCCCTCCGGCGCTGGGTGCCCCCGCTCGTCAGGTCCGTGCCGGCACTCGTGTCCGCGTATCTCGTGCCGGGTCGCATCCCGCCGCGCGTCCGTGAGGCGGCGATGCTGGGCGTGACCTCCATCAATCGGTGTGTGGCCTGCGAAGCGTTTCACCGCCATTGGGCCAGCGGAGTGGGGCTTCAACTAGGGGCTATGTCCGCCGAGGAGACGGCTGCCTATGAGTTCGGGCAGCGGGTCGCGGCGGCGGGATCGGAGGACCTGCAGCCTCCGATGCAGTTCCGCGCCCGACACCGCCGGGAGCTGCTCGCCGTGTCGATCCTGATGGAGCTGGCCAACCTCTCGGGCAACCGGTTCCTCGCACTTCCTGCTGAGGGATCCGGCCTGCAGGTGGGCGACGTTCGAGCGGCCCGTCTGCTCGATGCCGGGATGCGCCTTGCCGACCGGGCGGGGCTCCGACGTGCCCGCTCGCGGGTGGCCGGCGGAGCACGCGGTGACACGCTGGAGATCGGGATCGGGACGGGATCGAACCTCGAGGTCTATCCCGCCGGCACGGCCGTCCAGGGTGTCGATGTCAGCGCCCCGGCCCTGACGGTTGCTGCCGAACGCGCGGACCGCGCCGGACGTGCCGTGGTCCTGGTCGAGGGGGATGCCGCAGCCCTGCCCTTCGCCGACGCGTCGTTCGACACGGTCGTGGCGACGTTCGTCCTGTGCTCCGTCGGCGATGTCCAGCGCAGCCTTCGGGAGGCCCGCCGCGTGCTGCGACCCGGCGGCACGATCCGCCTGCTCGAGCACGCTCGCTCACGGCACCGGGCGGTCAGCCTTCTCCAGCAACGATTGGCGCCCGCCTGGGCGCGCCTGAGCGGCGGTTGCCGGCTCGACCACGATGTGCGGCGCGCCGTACGGGATGCCGGTCTCTCGGTGGTCGAGGAGCGGACCCGGGCCGGCGGCCTCCTCGTCGAAATCGTGGCTGCCTGACGGAGAGGGCCGGCCAAGCACCGCGAAGCGCCCGTCCCGCGCCAGCAATGCCTCGGTCGTCGGGCCCGCCTCGGGTCAGCCCGCGATCGTGGCCTGTTCGGGTCGGCCGAACAGGCCAAGCTGGATCAGGAGACCGAGCTGATCCGGAACACCCCAGTGCTCGACGACCCGTCCCTCGCGGAAGCGAAGCTGGTCGAACACCGTGATCTCCGATCGCCGGCCCGTGGGTGGCCGGCCAAGGATGCTTCCAGTGTTGATGCCGCGCCCGGTCGCGCGGATCCAAACCTGGTCACCCTGCGCAATGAGGTCGTCGATGGTCAGCTCGAAGTCACTGAACCACTCGTGGAGCGTGCGGATCGTCTCCTTCGCCCCGTCGATCCCGCCCTTCAGCCCTCGCTGGTGCTCGATCGCGTCCGGTCCCACAAGCTCGTCGCAGACATCGGCATCGCCGCGGGTGAAGCCTTCCTCGATGAGTCGGCGCGTCGCCGCGAGGTTCCGATCGATGGTTTCCTGGTCGGCGTTCATTGAAACACTTCCTCCGGTTCAGTAGAGTGAGACTCTAATGACATGAGTTGTACTCTATCGAGATGAGGGACGTCAAGAGCCCCGCTGGCAGCCTGCGCGCCGAACACGCAGCGGTCACGACGCGCCGGATCCTTGATGCGGCGCGTAGGGGGTTTGCCGATGTCGGGTATACGGCTACGACACTCCGAGAGATCGCGTCCGAGGCCGGCGTAGCAGTCCAGACGGTCTACGCGGTCTTCGGGTCGAAGGCGAACATCCTCCGCGCCCTGCGCGAGTCGGTGGTCACCGATCCGGCGGCGTCGGAGGCGTACGCCGCCGCCCTCGCGGCGACGGATCTGGACGAGGCACTAGGTTCGTTCGCGCGCTCGATCCGCCTGCGCTGGGAGGCTGGACACGACATCGTGTTGATCAACGTGAATGCGGCAGCAGCGGATTCGGAACTCCGTGCCGAGGTCGCGGCTGCGAATGCGATGCGGCGCGGCGGGATCGCGCGGCTCGCGCGACGGCTCGGCGAGCTCGAGAGCGGGCTCGACACTCGACGAGTCGAGGCTCTCCTCGACGCCCTGACTCTCGCGTCGGTGTACGAGCAGCTAGTTACAAACCACGGCTGGCCTTCCGACGACTATGAGTCATGGCTGACTGGTGCCCTCCGCAGTCACATTCGGGACTCGGCGGCTCGGTCTCGTGCCTGAGCGCGGCCCGCCGCGCGGCCGCAGGCTCATGACCGGGGAGCGCCCCCCGTAACCGGCTGACCGCGGCGGCCTGCGCGCACGGTTTGGCGCTGGCGCTGCCCGAAAAAGTTGCAGAGGCGCGCCCGACAGGGGTTGGGCGCGCGTTAGCAACCTACGAGATCCCGATCGTCACTGGCTTGGTCGGGTCACTGCCAGTGTGGCGATGGTACGACATGGTCGACGGCGATCGAAAGAGCCGAAGAGTGACCAAGGGCGGGTCGGACGACCTGTCGCACTCGACCGTGAAGCACCACCGGGCAATCGCCCGGTCAGGGTCGGGGCGGCGACGACGGCGCGGCTGGTGTGGATCCTGGCTCCGCGGCTGCCGGAGCCCGAGACCGGAACCGAGACGAACCGGTCGTGCGCTGCCGGAGTCACGCTGACCTGGCCCGACCGGTCGCCGCTGATGGACCACGCGTTCGTTCTGGTCCGTGCCAACCAGACCGACGCAACGTGCCGTCCGGCCCTCGCGTCCACCGCACCCCGGGAACGAGAATTGGCTGAGAGGGTGAGGCGCGCCCGCCAGTTCTGTGGTGCGCGCACCTCGCGGCGAGAGGGGCTTGCCGTGAACGCAGGCTTCGTGCACACCGGCCGATGGGGACGTCTGGTTGGGATCCCTGAGATCATCCGTGCCCATCCGCTTCCGGCGTTCTTCGTGCTCGCCTACGGGGTCTCGTGGGGCCTCCTTTTCGTGCTCTACGGCATCATGGGAGCGCCCGCCGCGCTCGTGATCTTCGTCCAGACGCTCGGCCCGACGGTTGCGGCGCGGATCGTCCTCACGACCACCGCCAGCCAAGTCGCGTACCGCCAGATGCGCCGTGGCGGGCGGCTGTGGCACGTCCCCGTCCGGTGGTACCTCGTGGCGCTCGCGGTCATCCCGGCCGCGTGCCTGGGTGCCGTGGCCGTGCTCCCCGGAGGGATCGCTGCGCTCGAGGGCACCACTGCCGGTTCGATGGGGTCGACGTTCGCGATCTTCCTCGTGCTCGGCTTCTTCAGCGGCCCGCTGTTCGAGGAGCCGGGCTGGCGGGGCTTCGCCCTGCCGCGACTCGAGCGTGATCGCGGTCCGCTCATCGGCACCCTGATCCTGGGCATCCTGTGGGGCGCGTGGCACCTCCCGCAGTTCCTCGTGCCGGAATGGGCCGCGCAGAACGGCGGCTCCGACCCGGCGACGATCGCGGCGTTCCTCGTACTGGTCATGACGCTCTCGCCCGTGCTCACCTGGGTCTACAACCACACCGGGAGCCTGTTCCTCGCGATGGTCACCCATGCCAGCATCAACGCCTCGCTTGCCATGGTGCCAGTCCTGCCGGTCGGCCCGATGCTCGTGGGAATCGTCGCATTCGGCGCACTGAGCCTTGTCCTCGTCGTCGCGACCCGCGGCCGCTTCGGGTACGACGCTACAGGCAAGGTCTCGGCGACGGAGGTCAACGGGAACTGGGTCAAGTGACACGGCCGGTCATCGTTCAGAGGGCGGAGCCGCTCGTTCGCGGTATGAGGTTCGACGGTCGCGCCCGCAACGAGCTCGTCGCGCTGCTCGCGCTCTTCCTGATCACGCTCGCCGTGTCGCTGGCCAAGGGCCAGGACGTCTTCGTCTTCGCCTACATCATGACCGTCGTCGTCACGGTCGGCGGTCCTCGTCGCCACGGCCGGCCGTGGTCGGACATCGGGATCAAGGGCGGCTTCTTCGAGGACCTGCGGCGCGTCTGGCTGCTCTCCGCACTGGTCGCCATCGTCTTCCAGTTCGTGCCGCCCACGGTCCTGATCGCCGTCGCCTCCGGATACGGGAGCGAGCTCCTCGCGCAGATCACGGGCCGGATGCCGGTCGACATCGGATCGGCCGCGGGCGCATCAGCGATCGTGGCATTGCTCGCGGCAGCCCTCGTGCTCACGCTCGTCGAGGAGATCGTCTTCCGGGCGTGCTTCCAGGAGCGGATGAGCTGGTACATCGGGACGCCCGCGGCCATCGGCGTAGCGTGCGTCCTGTTCGGGCTCGCCCATGCGGTCGGCGCGTCCGGGAGCACGCCCGTCGTCCTGCTCGACGTGGGCGGGGTGATGCTGGATGGCGTCTTCTTCGGGGTCGTCTATGCGCGGACGCACAACCTCTGGGTCACGTGGGCGACGCACTACGCGGCAGACGTCGTCGGGCTCATCGCCCTGGCGACGGTGTTTCGCATCTTGTGACGCCCCTGGCGGCGGACCGGCACTCCGCGCCCCGCCCGAGGACCCGCCCACAGTGAGGACGACATGCCCATCGAATGGCAAGCCATCTCGCCCGTGATCGTCGCGAGACTTGGCAGCCTCGTCGTCTCCCCCAGCTTCCTGACCAGGCGCGCGCCGTCGTCTCGAAACGCGCCTGCCCACGGCACCGACGCGGGCATGGCCCAATCGGCCAACTAGAAACCGAGGCCCGTCGCCGCCACCCTTGCTGCATGACGGCGCGCTGGTCCGATCCACACCGACTCCCGGTTCGCCCCACCGGGTACGTCCGCGCCGTCAACCCTGTTGCCGGTCGATGAGCGGGGTCGAGCTCATCCTCGCGTTCCTCGCCGGCGTCGTCATGGGCGGCGCCCTCGACCGCTTCGTGCTTCCGCTCCTCGTCGACCACGATGACGCCCACGGCGACCAGCAGAAGCATCGCGATGAGCAGCGAGGCGAGGGCCTCGTAGGCGCTCGTAGCCGTATGGGTGGCGCGGGTCAGAGGGTCGGGTCGCGAGCCAGACGCCGCCGAGCGCTACCAGGTGGGCGGCGGTGTCAACGCCCATGTGGAGCCCGTTGGCGGTGATCGCCACGCTGCCGGTCAGCACCGCCGCGCACGCCTGGGGGTCAGGAGTGCCACGTGCAGCCCGATGGTGACCCCGGCAACCAGCGGCACTCGGCGGCGGTCGGCCACGGCCGTGGTTCCCAGTGCCATCACTCGGGAAGCGCGTCGAGGTCGGGGCCCGAGCGGGCGTGCGTCTCGGAATGCAGGCCCGCCCGTGGGTGGTGGCTCGCATCGTCGATGATCGTGCGACCGCCTTCGGTCACGAACGACACCCCGTACGCCTCGGACAGCCGCGCTGGGACGAGGACATCGTCGGGTGGCCCGGCCGCCACGACCCTCCCCGCCAGCAACAGCACCCAGTCGGCGGCTGCGGCATCGGCCAGCTCGTGGGTGGTCAGGATGACGCTGACGCCGCGTCGTCGTTCCTCCTCGATCGCGCTGCGGATCCGCTGGGTCGACGGCAGGTCGAGCCCGGTGATCGGCTCATCCAGCAGCAGGAGATCGGCGGCCTGGGCGAGTCCCTGGGCCACGAAGACACGCTGGCGCTGTCCGCCGGACAGCTCGTCGAGGTGGCGCGACGCAAGCTCGGTGATGGCCAGACGGTCCATCGCGGCCGCGCACAGCGCCCGGTCCTGCGTGGAGAACCGGCGGAATGGCCCGAGGCTGCCGTAGCGACCCATGCCGACCACCTCCCGGACGCTGACCGGCATCGCCTCGTTGACCGAGGTCGACTGGAGGACGTAGGCGATCGCCGCCATCCGGCGCGGGCCCGCGAGCACGGCAAGGCGTCCGGAGACTGGTTCGAGGAGGCCGGCGATCGCGTTGAGGATCGTCGACTTCCCCGAACCATTCGGGCCGATGAGGGCGGTCAGCGCGCCGGCCGGGATGTCGAAGTCCGAGGCCGTCAGGGCGACGCGCTCGCCGTAGGCGAGGACGAGCTCGCGGGCGATCACCGCTGGCTCGCGCACCTCAGGCGCCACCTTGGGCGGCCTCGGCCCCCCGCCGGGAGCGGGCCAGGCGATCGGCCATGTCACGCGCGAAGAGGACGACGAAGAAGACGGCGACCGCGACAGCGGCGACGGTCGCGCCGGCGGCGGTACCGAGGTGCCAGCTCAGGAGGAGCCCGATCACGACCGATGCGCAGCCGAGACCCACCGCGGTAAGCATCATCGTCGGGACGCTCCGTGCCAGCAGGGCGGCCGTCGCCGGCGGCGCGATGAGCAGGCCGAACACGAGCAGCGTGCCGACCGCCCGGAACGAGGTCACGATCGCCAGGGTCAGCAGCGTGAGCATCGCGATGTGGGCCAGTCGCGGGTGCAGGCAGAGCACCTGCGCCTTTGCCTCGTTGAACGACAGGACGAGGAATGGCCGATAGAGCAGCGCGATCCCGACGACGGCGATCGCGGCGGCGGCCGCCTGCACGAGCAGGTCCGACGATCGAACGCCGAGGATATCGCCGAACAGGAAGGTCGTGAGGCTCGTGGTGAACGACGGCAGCCGCGAGACGATGATCACGCCCAGCGCCAGCATGCCGACGAACAGCAGACCGATGCCGGTGTCTTCGCGGAGGCCGGCCTTTCGGTGGACGAACGCAATGCCGGCCACCATGACGAGCGCCCCGAAGACGGCGCCGAGCGTCAGGTCGACTCCGAGGACGAACGCGAGCGCGATGCCGGGCAGGACGCCGTGGGCGAGCGCATCACCCATGAAGGCCATGCCCCGGATGACGACCCACGTCCCGATGAGCGAGGTTGTGACGGCTGCCAGCAGACCGCCGAGGAGCGCCTGCTGCATGAAGTGGGCCGAGAAGGGGTCCGTCAACCATTCGAACATGGCAGTCAGCTCAGGGCGTCGGCGATCCGCTCGGCGTCCGTGCGGAGCATGCCGACGTAGGTGTCGGCCCCCGAGCCTGCTTGGCCGAGCGAGCCGGTATAGAGGACCACGACGCGGACCGCACCGCCAACCTCCTCGGCGAGCGCATCAGCCACGTTGGTCGGCAGGGTCGTCTCGCCGAAGATCGCACGCACGCCCTCCACACGGATGACTGCCGCCAACTGGGCGAGCAGCCTGGGGTCGGGCTGGGCCTGGGTCGAACCGCCAGGGATGAGGACCCCGATGACCTTGAAGTCGTAGCGCTCGGCGAAGTAGCCGAAGGCGGCATGGCTTGTGATCAGCGTTCGTTGCGAGCTCGGGATCGTTCCGAGGGCGGAACGGACCTCGCCATCGAGTGCCTTCAGCTGGTCGGCGTAACTCGTCGCCCGCGCCGCCCAGTCGCCTGCGGCGATCTGGCCGAGGCGCTCGCCGATGAGATCCACCGACCGCGCCGCAAGGATCGGGTCAAGCCACCAGTGCGGGTCGGGCACGCTGGCGTCATCGCCCAGCGGCCGCGGATCGAGCGCGGGACCGAGCTCGAGGATCGGCGTCCCCTCCTCCGCTGCCGCCTCGAGCGCATCGATCAACCCGCCCTCGAGGCCCAGACCACTGCTCACAACGAGGTCGGCGTCGCGCAGGCTGGCCGCCTGACGGGCGGACGGCTCGAAGTCGTGCGGGTCCGCTCCGATCGGCATGAGGACCTCGACGCGCGCCTGGTCGCCGGCGACGTGCGCGGCGAACTCGCCGACGATCGTTGTGGTCGCGACGATCAAGAGACGCCCGTCGTCCGCTGGCTCGCCGCTACAACCGGCGACGCCGAGGACCGTGGACAGGAGGGCCGCGGTGACGCCCAGCGGAATTGTCCGCATCCCTTTACAGCCGCTCGGCGGCCTGGTGGTCCAGCGCCCGAGCGATCGCCGCCTCGTGGGCGGGTGTCAGTCGGTCCTCGAGGATCGGGATGTACAGCTCCTCTTCGGACAGATGCGTCTTCAGCAGGGTGTAGAGGCGGAGCAGGATCCGCCGTAGCGCAAGGACCCCGAGGCGATTGGCGTGAGCTGGATCGCTGGTGGTGTAGGCACCAAGGGCCGCGACGAGACGGCGGATTTCCTGGTGCTCAGCGGCCATCGGAACGCTTGTCTGTCGATCGGCCACGAGCCGCTCCAGCGTGGGATGGACCGCCGCCTCGACAGCCTCCATGTGAGGGATCAGCCGGCTCGTTAGCCCGTCGTGGACCTCGCGCAGCTCCGGCAGCCGCGCGACGAGCTGGCCGGCGTCGAGGCAATCGCAGTTGAGGCAGTCAGCCAGATCGTTGAGCTGGTTCACGTAGCCCCACAGCAGGTCGTGGTGCTCGTGCGAGACCCTGGTCAGCGGCTGCATCGTCAGCTCCTCGGGACATCCGCTGCGGTCGCCCGCAGCATCCAGAGCGTCTTCTCGTGCACGGCGACCCGCCGCGTGGCAAGGTCGAGCGAGGCCGCGTCGCCGGCTTCGTCGGCGGCATGAACGACGGTCTCCGCGGCCCTGACCAAGGTCTCGTGGCCGACGATCAGATGACGGACCATCTCCAGCGCCTCGGGCGCACCCTCGTCATCGGTCACCGAAGCGAGGCGGCTCATCTCGCGATAGGAGCCCGGCGCCAGCGCGCCCAGTGCCCGGATTCGCTCGGCGATCTCGTCGACGGCGTCGCGAAGCTCCAGGTACTGCTCCTCGAACATGAGGTGGAGTGAGCGGAACTGCGGCCCGGTCACGTTCCAGTGGTAGCCGTGGGTCGTGAGACAAAGCGTGTATGTGTCGGCCAGCAGACGGGCGAGCCCGTCGGCAACGATGCTGCGGTCGGCGTGCGCGCTCTGGTTCGGGGCGATCATCTAGGCACCTCCATGTGGGTGACTCGCGGTCGGGGCGGGCCGCCAGCCGGCAAGCGCCGACCCGGCAGCTCGCGCGCCACGAGGGAAGCCGTATGGCAAGTGCTCGATGGTCGGACGCGGCTTGCCACCGGCCGTGTCGTCGTCCCCATCGAACGCAAATCACGGACTACATCCTCCCGACCCCTCGGCTCGACGACTACGTCTTCCCGGCGGTCGCCTCCCCCGCCCCACGCAGGCTCACGAGCTCGGCCTCCACCCTATGGAGTTCCTCGCGCAGCTCGGCCAGCCGCGCCTCGAGCTCCTCGGGAGCGGTCTCGCGCTCGAGCCGGTGGTAGCGCCGCGAGCGGCGGCGGGTCGGCCAATCGGCTTCCTCGTACCACTCCGCAGGCTCATACCAGCCCCCGCCCGACGGCGAGCCGTACCGGGGGCCACAACCGTGCCAACCATGCCCGCAACTCATGTCAACCTCCTTCGCCTCGCTCGAGGCGCTCCGTTCCATCCAGGAAAGCGTCGATCAGTCGGGCCCGCTCATGCATCACGGCGATCCACTCGTCGAGTGCCCGCCGACCAGCCTGGGTCAGGCGGTAGGTGCGCCGGGGTGGTCCGTCATCTGTCACCCACGCCGACTCCACCAGTCCCTCGGCCTCGAACTCGCGCAACGTTCGGTAGGCCATCCCCACGTCGACCCCATCAGGTGCCAGGCAGAGCTCGTTCAAGCGCGCGATCAACGCCCCGCCGTGGGCCTCCCCCTCGGCGACGAGGCGAAGCAGGAAGGGCTCGAGCCAGCGGCCGCGCCGGCCACCAGAGCGGACCCAGCCACGGTAGCCGTCGTGATGGTGGTGCGGATCGACGTGATGGTCGGTGTGGGTATCGGCATCCATATGCCAGAAGCATACGCATGCCGTCAGCAACAATCTAGAGCCGAACGGCACGTCCGGGAAACGGCGCTGCGGACAGGCCGACGGTCGCACCCGATCCGGCAAACGTGACGATGACCAATCAGGCCCTCGACGAGGTTGTGGAGGGTGACCACGAGGTCAACGCGGGGACCGCGCCCGAACCGGCGGGCGGCGGACGGACCGAGGGCGCGAGGACGTGATCCCGGCCCCAGGCGATCACGGCTCGCCGATGCACGACTGACCCTCGATGCCGATCGACAGTTCCTTGTCGTTCGCGCCGGTCACCGTGACCGAGCTGATGTCGCCCGCTGGGTAGGCGATCGCGGCGGCGGCTTCACAGATCGCGACGGCCTTCGCCACGTCCACGGCGGCCAGCGTGGTGACGATCGTCACGTCGTGACAGCCGCCCTCGGTCGTGATCGAGACGATCTCTGCCTGCTTGAGCTGCTGCTTGACCAGGGCCGCGGTCCCCTCGCCGCACGTACCAACCCCGGTTCCGGCCGACCCTGCGGCCGCGCTGGATTCGGGCGCACTCGACGGCGCGGCGGCGCTCGACGCGGCCGCGGTCTGTGTTGGTGTCGAGGTGCCGCCGCTTCCGCAGCCCGCGATCACCATCGCGCCGACGATGGCAACCGTCGCGCTGGTCATCCAAATCCGCGCGCCCGGCAAGAACCCCCTGGTGAATCGCATCCGTTTCGACCCTTCCCGGCGCCTCCGACCGGTCGAGACGCTCGCCGAGGAGGGACAGCCCGATGATGCTCGCAGGGCGAAGCCAGATGCCACGGGGCGGCGTCGCTTGCGGGAGATGGAGCGGGACTCGGACCTGGAGCCGAGGACCCGCTGTCCGCGAACAATACGGCCGGAACGTATTCAGCGTCGGATCGTCCCGGCAGGCATCGAAGCGCCATCGGGTGGCGCCGCCGGGCTCCCTCGCCTCCTCCGCAGGGAACGGCCGCAGCCTCCGCGTAGTCCAGGTCCGCCGGCATCCTCGCGATCGCCCCGGTCTGGGGGTTCTCGCGCAGGCAGATGTACTCCGCGTAGGCTCCCAGGGGGATGCCCGTCGCCGCGAAGACCCTGTCGCCATTCTTGAGCGACCTGACCTTCTTGCCTACCGTGTCGACGTCACCGGCGAGCTCCTGCCCGAGCACACGTCGTCTGGGTCTGCGGATGCCGAACGCCAGCCGCATGGGCACTCAGATCCAAAGGGAAGACCGTTCGCGGCCTCACGGCACGGTGATGGCCACGTTGCCCCGCTTGTGCCCATTGTCGACCTTGGCTCCCGGCACGCCTGGCGAGCATCGAACAGAATGTCCATCTCGTGAGCGGCAACAATCGTCAGCCCGGGCGGTCGGTCCTGAGCAAGGGCTTCGCGATCCTGAGCGCCCTTCGCATCGCCGAAACAGGGCTCACTCGACCGCAGCTGGCGAGGCGAACCGGCCTCCCGATGACGACCGTCCTGCGCCTGGCTACCGAGCTGCGCGACATGGGCGCCCTCGAGCTCGACGACCAGGGGACCTATCGCCTGGGGGCCTGGCTGTGGGAGCTGGGGACACTGGCGGCGACGCGATCGACGCTTCGAGAGATTGCTCTGCCGTACATGGAGGACCTGTACGAGGCGACCCACGAGAACGTCCAGCTGGCAGTGCGTGACGGGTACGACGCGCTGTTCGTCGAGCGGATCCGCGGACCAAAGTCCGTCACGATCCTGACGAGACCCGGCGGGCGCCTGCCACTCCATGCGACGGGTGTCGGCAAGGCGCTCCTGGCCTACGAACCGCTGACCTTCATCGACGAGGTGATCGCCCGGGGCCTGCCGCGAATGACGCCCTTCACGATCACCGATGGCGACGTTCTTCGTCGCGACCTCGCCCAAGTTCGAAAGCGCGGCTACTCGGCGACGAAGGACGAGATGACCATGGGAGCCGTTTCGGTCGGGGCGGCGATCTTCGGCCCGGAGGACCAGGTGGTTGGCGCCGTCTCCCTGGTCTTGGCGTCGAAGGGAGCGAACCCGGCCGCGATCGCGCCAGCCGTTCGGGCGGTGGCCAGTGGCCTCACTCGGCGAGTTGGAATACTGTGGGACGGCGCCGAGTAGGTCAGCCAGTGTCGCCCTACAGTCCATCCAGTGGACTCTCACCTTGTCACCCGGAAACTCGACCGCTAGCGTCTTCGTGCACGTTGCCGCGCACGAGGGTGCCGCTCCGCAGCGGACAGCTTGGAGTCCACCGCGACCGTGGCTAGCCGAATCGATCGAGTTCCTGGGATCGAGGTCCGGGCGCCGCAGATCGACCCGCCCCTGCTGTATCCGGATTACGGCTCGTCGCGGCTTCGGGCACCGAGTCGAACGTTCGGGATCATCCCCCGTGGGATGACTGAGTTGACAGGGCCGGTATTCGGCGCCAGCCGGGTTCAGGCTTCCGACGCCGACCTGACGATGCAGCACGATGGCGAGCCACAGGGCGAGCGGATCATCGTTGCAGGCAAGGTCACCGACGCAGACGGTCGCCCGGTCCGAGGGACGTTGATCGAGGCGTGGCAGGCGAATGCGGCCGGTCGGTACGCGCACGACGAGGACAATCACCCGGCGCCGCTCGATCCGAACTTCACCGGTCTCGGCAGGTGCCTGACAGGCGACGACGGCTCATTCCGGTTCATCTCGATCAAGCCAGGCGCCTATCCGTGGCGAAATCAACCCAATGCGTGGCGACCCGCCCACATCCACCTCTCGCTCTTCGGGCAGGCGTTCGAGCAGCGATCTGGTCACCCAGATGTATTTCCCCGGTGATCCGCTGCTGCCGTTCGATCCGATCTTCAACTCGGTTCCCGACACGAGAGTGCGCGAGCGGCTGATCGCCAAGCTCGATCTGGCGAGCGCCATCCCGGACTGGGCGCTCGCGTATCGTTTCGACATCGGCCTGCGCGGTCGAGCGGCTACGCCGTTCGAGTCCGAGCCCGACGACTAGGCTCGCGTGCGCTCTCACGCCCAGGTCGGAATCGTCGGCGCCGGCCCGGCGGGCCTGTTCCTCTCGCATCTGCTCCAGCTGGCGGGGATCGAATCGATCGTCGTCGAAAATCGCACCCGCGAGTACGTCGAGCATCGGGTGCGAGCGGGCGTCCTCGAGCAGGGCACAGTCGACCTCATGCGGGAGACCGGGCTCTCGGATCGAATGGACCGCGAAGGTCTCATCCATCGAGGCATCGAAATCCGATTCGCCGGTCGCCGCTTCCGGGTCCCGCTGTCGGACCTGGCCGGCGGTCGAGCGATCACGATCTACGGCCAGCAAGAGGTGGTCAAAGACCTCATCGCCGCACGTCTGGCCGCGGGTGGCGACATCAGGTTCGAGGTCGAGGAGGTTCGGATCGAGGGGATCGATGGCGATCCGTCGATCCACTACCGTCGCGACGGAGAGGAGCACGTCATCGAGTGCGACTTCGTGGCCGGTTGTGACGGATTCCACGGCGTCTCACGGGCAACCATCCCATCGGCCGTCCTAACCGAGTACCACCATGAGTTCCCGTACGCCTGGCTCGGGATCCTGGCCGCTGTAGCGCCCTCCACCGACGAGCTGATCTACGCCCGGCACGATCTTGGCTTTGCCCTTCACAGCCTCCGGTCTCCGTCGATCAGTCGTCTCTACATCCAGGTCGATCCGAGCGAGGACGTCGCGGACTGGTCGGATGATCGGATCTGGGAACAGCTCCGGATCCGGCTCGCGACCGAAGGGTGGGAGCTCCACGACGGGCCGGTGATCGAGAAGAACATCGCCCCGATGCGCAGCTTCGTCGTGGAGCCGATGCAGTTCGGACGGCTCTTCCTTGCCGGCGATGCGGCCCACATCGTTCCGGCAACGGGCGCGAAAGGGCTGAACCTTGCCGTGGCCGATGTCTTCGTTCTGTCGCGGGCTCTTGCGGAGTGGTACGGGCGCGGCTCCGATCACCTGCTCGAGACGTACACGGAGACCTGTCTCCGTCGCGTGTGGCGCGCACAGGACTTCTCGAACTCCATGAGCTCGATGCTGCACCGCTACCCGGGTGACGATCCGTTCCGGGACCGCCTGCAGCTGGCGAGACTCGAGACCCTCACGGTCTCAGAGCCGGCCGCCCGGGCCCTCGCCGTGAACTACACCGGTCTACCGCTCCCCTGAATCGGCCGACCCGTCCAGCTCCTTCAGCGTCCCCTGGGCGATGGCGAACGCGGCATTTCCGGCGGGAAGGCCGGCATAGATCGACACGTGGAGGAGGATCTCGGCGATCTCCTCCCGAGTCAGTCCGTTGCGGATCGCCGCCCGCACATGCATGGAAAGCTCCCCTTCCGCGCGCATTGCCGTCAGCGCGGCCAGCGTGACCATCGAGCGTTCTCGGCGATCGAGTCCTGGACGATCCCAGATGTCGGCCCAGGCCGTGCGGGTGATGAACGCCTGGAACGGCTCCGTGAACGCATCGGTCCGGGCGATGGCTTGATCGACGTGTGCGTCACCCAGCACTTCGCGCCGCACCCGCATCCCGGCTTCGTAGCGTTCCTCGTCAGACCGGGACATCGTTCACCTCCGAAGATGCTCGAGGATGGCCTCCGTCGTCGCGGTCGGAGCCTCGACGTTGAGGAGGTGGGCTGCCCCATCGATGACGGTGACGCGGGCGTCGGGCATCGCGGCCGCCATTTCCCGGGCAACGGACGCCGGCGCCGCCGGGTCCTCGCTTCCGGCAAGGAGGAGCGAAGGCGCGGTCACGAGCGGGAGGGCCGGGCGAAGGTCCGTTCCGGCGATTGCCTCGCAGCAACCGGCGTATCCCTCCGGTGCGGTGGCGGCCAGCATGTCCCGCACGAGCTCCGCGATCTCAGGCGCCCGATCCCGGTAGCCCCACCGCTCGACGACGAGATCGGAGACCGCGCCGGAGCCACCGGCGAGAACTCGTTGCGCGCGCTCGTGCCAGGCCGTCGGCGACACGGGGACCGCGACGACGCTCGCCGCGACGAGCCGGTCGACGCGTTCGGGAGCCATGGCCGCCATCGTCAAGCCGACCATCGCACCGAGCGAGAGACCGCACAGTGAGGTTCGCTCGATACCGAGGCGATCGAGGAGGGCGATGACGTCTCCGGCGATGTCGCCCATCACGTATGGCCCCGGCGGCGCCGGCGATCGGCCGTGTCCCCGCAGATCGACCGAGATCACCCGGTGGTCGCGCGATAGCGCCGGCACCTGGGCGGCCCACATCCGCATCGACGTCCCGATGGCGTGAAGGAGCACGACTGTGGGCGCTCCCTCGGGGCCGTCGACCCGGTGGTTGAGGTCGATCGCCACTGTCATCGATCGGGCGTCTCGGAATGCGCGCGGAGGGCCTCATCGACCAGGGCGAGGGCGTCCCCGAGATCGGGCGAAGCGTCGGAGCCGAGATTCCGGGCCATAGCCTCGGGTCGGACGATGAGGCCCTCGAGGCTGTCGCGCAGCCAGGCTGCCGACGAATCCACGGTGATCAATAACTGGCGCAAGGGAACCCATTCGGCCTGCCAGTTGCCGGCCCCACGTTCATGCTCCTGCGCCATCGAGGCGAGCAACGTCGTGACGAGCCCGAACGAACGTTGGGCGCAGGCCACCGCGGAGATCGCGGCGACAGGGTTGCGCTTGTGCGCCATCGCGGACGAACGTCCGCGCTCGGGCACGCCCTCCTCCACCTCGGCGACCTCCGTCTGGGCAAGCAGGATGATGTCCCGTGCCGCCTTCGCGATCGCCCCGGCCGCCACGCCGAGGGCCGCAGCGAGATCCCCGATCCTCGTTCGCTCCGTGTGCCAAGGGGCGACCGGGACCGATAGGCCGAGTCGATCTGCCATCTCCTCCGCGATACGCTGCCCGTGGCCGCCGTAGTCCGCGCGGGTCCCAGATGCCCCGCCGAGCTGCACTGCGAGTCCCGTCCGCCGAATCTCCGCGAGTCGATCAGCGGCGCGATCGAGGCCCAGCATCCAATTTGCGGCTTTCAGCCCGAACGTCGTGGGGGCCGCTCGCTGCATGAGCGTTCGTCCGGCGACCGGGGTCGCCCGGTGGACGGCGGCAAGCCTTGCGGCCGCAGCGGAGGCGCCGCGCGAGGTCCTCGAGGATGGGCGTCACGGCGCGAAGGGCGATCAGCATCGTCGCGCTATCCACGATGTCCTGGCTCGTGGCGCCGCGATGGACGGACCCAGCCGACCTCGGGGCCGGCGGCGGCTCGCAGTCGTTCGACGAGAGGCACGATCGGGGTACCGGTCGCCGACGCCTCGCGGGCGATCGCCGCGGTGTCGAGGACGAGGTCGCGCACGACGGAGTCGATACGGCCGGCGTCCGCTTCTGAGATGAGCCCGACGGTGGCGCTCGCTGCGGCCAGGGCGTTCTCGACCTCGACCATCGCTCGGAGCCATGCCTCGTCCGATGCGGTTTCGACCGCCCGCCCGCGTGCCCACATCGCGTCGAGCGTGCCGCCCGAATCAGAGATCAAAGAAGGCGGTCTCCCCTTCGCCCTGGAGGCGGATGTCAAAGCGATAGCCGTCGTCCGAAGGTGACGCAATCATCGTCTTCCTGTCGGCCACGGGGATCGAGGCCAGGAGCGGGTCCGACTCGATCGCGGGTTCGTCCGGAAAGTAGATGCGGGTGATGACCGGCCGAAGAAGCCCGCGCATGAAGACGGCGACGTCGATGTGAGGAGCCTGAGCGGAACCCCCAACGCCTGGCACCGGCCCCGGCTTCACCGTGCAGATGCCATACGCTCCGGCGGCGTCCGTTGGGCATCGACCGAACCCGCGAAACGAGGCATCGGGACGCCTCCGGAAACCTCCCCGCCGGATCCGCCTGCCACGTTTCGATCAGGGCATCCGGGATCGGCTCGCCGGCGCCGTCGGTGACGCTGCCTCGGATCCAGATTGCGCCGTCGCTCTGGGCGTCAACCACGAACGGGCCGTCGGGCCACGGGAGCGCCACGCCGAAAAACGGACCTACCGTCTGAGATGGCGTTGGCAACTGGTCGGTGCGCGTCTCCACGATGCCTCTCTGTCGATGCTGTCGGCGTCACAGAACCGTAGTGTGACGGCAAGCTCGCCACAAGGATTGCGTCCACTGGGTGGACACATGCCTTGCATTGGCCATTGGGCTTCCATAGGGTCCAACCGACCTCGCCAAACGGGTCAAATGGCACTTTGCGACGTGCGCAGTCTCTGGCAGTGCGCCCACACGCGGGCCACCGGAGGTTGCCGTTGGGTCGCTGGAGCGTGCTCGAGGAGGAGAAGCAACCGATGTCCGAGCATGAGCTGAGGGAAGGCCCGCAACTGTCTCGACGGGCCGTGCTGAAGGCCGCCGCCCTCGGGGCGATGGCGACCGGTGTCTCGGCCTTCCTGGCCGCCTGCGGGGTCAAGACGTCCAGCCCCGGCGCAGCCGGCTCGACGCCGGCTCTGGCGTTGTCTCAAGCGGCGCGCCGAGCGTGGCCCCGTCGGCCGCCGAGGGGATCCCGTTCAAGATCGGCTTCGTCAGCCCGCAGACCGGCGCCGGCGGCCGGCTTCGGCGAGCCCGACCCGTACATCATCGGTCTCGTCCAGGACAAGCTGAACAAGGGCTTCCAGGCGGGTGGCAAGAACTACGCGATCACGATCGTCCAGAAGGATGGCCAGTCCGACCCGGCGAAGGCAGCCCAGGTCGCCAACGACCTGATCACGACCGACAAGGTCGACCTGATCCTCGCGACCTCGACGCCGGAGAACAACAATCCGATCGCCGACGCGGCGGAGGCCGCGGGGGTGCCGTGTATCGCCACGGTCGAGCCGTGGGAGGCGTTCTGTCTTCCCGCGCCAGAAAGACCCGGCCAAACCCGTCCCCTTCAAGTTCACGTACATCTTCTGCTTCGGCGTGGAGGAGTTCGCCAAGACCTACGTCTCGATGTGGGACGACATCCCGACCAACAAGAAGGTCGGCGTCATGTGGCCGAACGACGCCGACGGCAACGCCATCCGCAACGCCCTCGGGCCTGAACTCGAGAAGGCCGGCTACACGATCATCGACCCGGGCGCCTACGAGGACGGGACCAACGACTACTCTGCGCAGATCGCCAAGTTCAAGCAGGAGAACTGCGAGATCTTCAACACGTTCCCGATCCCGCCCGACTTCGCGACCTTCTGGAAGCAGGCCGCCCAGCAGGGTTACGTGCCGAAGATCGCGCAGATCGCGAAGACCGGCCTCTTCCCGTCGCAGATCGAGGCCCTCGGTGACCTCGGACCGGGCCTTGCCAGCGCCGCGTACTGGACGCCCACGTTCCCGTACTCGTCGACGTTCCTCGGGACCTCATCGGCCGACCTCGCGGCCGGCTACACCGCCCAGACGGGGCGGCAGTGGAACCAGGACATCGGGACGACGGCCGCACTGTTCGATGCGGCCACGAGTGCCATCGCCGCGGCCACGGATCCGAAGGACAAAGTGGCCCTGGCGGCTGCGATCGGCAAGCTCAATATCACGTCGACGATCGGCAAGATCGACTTCACGTCGGGCCCGTTCCCGAACGTCGCGACGGCTCCGATCATCGGCGGCCAGTGGGTCGCGGACCCGACCGGCAAGTTCAAGGTCGACTTCGTCCTCGTCGAGCACGCGACCGACCCGAACGTCCCGATCGCTGCCAAGCTCACCCAGTACCGATCCTAGGGTTCTCGGGACCAGGTGATCCAGCCGCCTCCATCGAACGCGGAGCCGCTCCTCGCCGGCCGCTCGATCCACAAGTGGTTCGGGCGGCTCCTCGTCCTGGACGCGGTCGAGTTCTCGGTGGAGGCGGGTCAATCGGTCGGCATCGTCGGGCCGAACGGCGCCGGCAAGACGACGCTGCTCGACGTCCTGGCCGGGGCCCAGGCGCCGACCGCGGGAACGGTGACGTTTCGCGGTTCCGACGTCACCAGGACGAGCGTCGCCCGTCGCTGTCGCATGGGCATCGGCCGTACGCACCAGGTCCCGCGACCATTTACCGGGATGACGGTCTTCGAGAACGTGTACGTCGGAGCGACGGCCGGCGGAGGGCTGCGCGGCTCCGCAGCGAATCGAGCGCTGCCTGGAGGTCCTCGAGCTGAGCGGCCTTCTCCCGCTCTCGAACCGCCGAGCCATGTCGCTCGGGTTGCTCCATCGCAAGCGGCTCGAGTTGGCCAGGGCCCTGGCGGCCAGTCCCGACGTGCTGCTCCTCGATGAGATCGGTGCGGGCCTGACCGATGCCGAGGCCGAGGAGCTGCTCGAGTCGATCCAGCGGCTGCGTGATTCCGGGATGACGATCGTCTGGATCGAACACATCGTCCACGTCCTCGTCCGGGCGATCGATCGCCTGGTCTGCATGGACGCCGGCAAGGTGATCGCCGACGGTTCGCCGGCGGAGGTCCTCCAGGATGCCCGGGTGATCGACGCCTATCTCGGACGCCGCGAATGACCCTGCTCGAGGTGGATTCGATCGTGGCGCGGCATGGCTCGCTGACCGCCGTGCGCAACGTGTCGCTGGCGGTCGATCAGGGTTCGACGCTGGCCCTCGTCGGCGCGAACGGTGCGGGCAAGACGACGCTGCTGCGCGTCATCGCCGGAGCCCACGTCCCGAGCGAGGGTCGCGTGCGCCTCGATGGCGTGGACATCACCCACCTCGGCGCCCACAAGCGCGTCCTGCTCGGCGTGGCCCTCGTTCCGGAAGGACGGAAGCTCTTTCCCGACCTGACAGTGGAGGAGAACCTCCGGGCCGCCAGGGGCAAGGGCCTGACTGGACGATGGACGGTCGAGACCGTGTTCGATGCCTTTCCCATCCTGCGTCCCCTCGCCCGGCGTCGGGCGTCGGCGCTGTCGGGCGGTGAACAGCAGGCGACGGCGATCGGCCGGGCGCTGATGTGCAACCCACGGTTGCTCCTGCTGGACGAGGTCTCGCTCGGGCTGTCTCCGATCGCGGTCGACGGCGTCTACGCAAGCCTGCAGTCCATCATCGCCGAAGGCGGTTCGACGGTCGTGATCGTCGAACAGGATCTCCGCCGGGCGATGGCCGTCGCCAGCCAGCTCGCGTGCATGCTCGAAGGGCGGATCGTCCTTGCCGGGACCGCCGGTACCCTGACCCGCGAGGAGATCACAGAGGCCTATTTCGGCCTGAAGAAGAGCCCGACAGGCCCAGCGTGATCTGGGTCAACGCGATCATCGCGGGCGTCCTCCTCGGAGGACTCTATGCCCTGTTCGCCTGCGGGTTGTCCCTGATGTACGGGGTCATGCGGATCATCAATCTCGCCCACGGCGACCTCGCGGTCCTGGGCGCGTATCTCGTCCTGGGGCTTTCCATGGTCCTGGGCGTCGAGCCGATCCTGATCCTTCCAGTCGCCGTGATCCTCATGGGGATCCTGGGGTACGTGCTCCAGCGCTCCCTCCTAGAGCGAAGCCTGCGAGCCGGACCGCTGGTCCCGCTCCTGACGACGTTCGGCCTGGCCATCGTCATCCAGAACCTGCTCCAGGAGGTTTCCACGCCGGATAGCCGTTCGATCAACGGGGGCGCGCTGACGACGGCGAGCCTGCGGATCAGCGACCAGCTGGCGATCCCGGTCCTCGGGCTCGTGATTTTCGCGGTCGCGATCGCCTTGCTGGGCGGCCTTCACCTGTTCCTCGGCCGAACGGACCTGGGGCGCTCGATGCGGGCGACCGCCCAGGATCCCGACACCGCCGAGTTGATCGGCATCGACTCGAGGCACATGTACGGTCTCGCGACGGCGATCGCGGTCGGCACCGTCACGATCGCCGGCACGTTCTTCGGCATGCGATCGAGCTTCTCCCCGCTCGCCGGGCCGACGCAGCTGATCTTCGCCTTCGAGGCGGTGGTCATCGGTGGGATGGGATCGCTGTGGGGTACGCTCGTCGGCGGGATCGTGCTCGGCGTCGCGCAGACGATCGGCGCCCAGATCAACCCGCAGTACCCGGTCCTGTTCGGAAACCTCGTCTTCCTGGTCGTCCTGATCGTTCGCAGCAGTCGCGCCGTCGGCGGCCGGATGTCGCGGGCATGACGGCGTCCGCCGGGAGGCTCCGGGTCGAGCGATGGTCGCGCCGATCCCTCATCCGGACCGCGCTCATCGGCTTCGTCCTCGTGGGACTCTTCTTCGTGCCGACGACCTTCGACCCGAACGTCACCCAGAAGCTGACCGGCCTCTGGATCCTGATCCTGATCGCGGCCATGTGGAACGCCCTCGCCGGGTACGGCGGCCTGGTGTCGGTCGGCCAACAGGCGTTCGTCGGGATCGGCGCCTATACCACCATCTACCTGGCCCACGCCGGTGTGGATGGCTACCTCGCGATGGCGATGGCCGTCCTGTTCACCGCGGTCCTCGGGGTCGTGACGTCATTCGTCGCCCTGCGACTCCGGGGTGGCGAGTTCGCGATCGCTATGTGGGTCATCGCGGAGGTCTTCAGGCAGCTGGTGTCCCTGGACGGCTCCGTCGGCGGGGGAACCGGTATCTCGTTCACGGGTCTGAGCGGCATCGACCCCGACTATCGGCGCGCGTTCACCTACTGGTGGGTGTTGTCGGCCGTTGTCGTCGCCCTTCTGGTCCTCTTCTTCCTCCTGCGGAGCCGCCACGGCGCGGCACTCCAGGCGATCCGGGACGACGAGGTGGCTGCGTCATCACTCGGTGTTCACGTCCTCCCGAGCAAGCGGCTCATCTTCGTCCTGACGAGCGCCGGGTGCGGGGCGGCGGGCGCCGCCATCCTGGCCAACACGCTGTTCGTCCAGCCGAATACGATCTTCTCGGTCCAGTGGACGGCGATGATGATCTTCATGGTCCTGGTCGGCGGGCTCGGGACGTTCGAGGGGCCGATCCTCGGCGCGGTGATCCTGTTCCTCCTCCAGGACCAATTCGGGAACGGCGGTGTGTGGTACCTGGTCGGTCTCGGGACCACGGCCATCCTGTTCGCCCTGTTCCTTCCCCGCGGGATCTGGGGGACGATCACCGATCGATTCGAGATCCCGCTGGCTCCGATCGGCTATTGGGTGCGCGGCCAGCCCACCGTTCCGAGCGTCCCGGCCGTCGCTGCGGCTGGCGACGTATCCGAGGAGGTTCCAGAGTGAGAGGCACCAGTCCTGGTGGCGTCATACAGGGAGACAGGTGATGGCAACAGCGGCAAGCACGAAACAGACGCATCACGATCAGTACATCGGGGGTGCATGGGTCCCTTCCGTGGGCGGCGCGACGTTCGATGACGTGAGCCCGTACACCGGCCAGGTTCTCGGTACGGTGGCGGCAGCGACACGCGAGGACGCAAGGCGGGCCGTCGAGGCGGCTTCCGCGGCTTTCCCCGGCTGGGCGGCGACACCGCCGGCGGCGCGCCAGCGCATCTTCCTCGCCGCCGCCGACATCCTCGAGCGACGGCGAGACGAAGTCGTCGGGCTGCTGGCCACCGAAACGGGCTGCACATTCGGCTTCGCAATGTTCCAGATGGGCTTTGTGCCCGGTCTCTTCCGACAGGCGGCCGGACTCGCCTACAGCCCGATCGGTCAGGTGATTCCGTCCGACGTCCCAGGGACCTTCGCGATGGGCGTTCGTCGCCCGGTTGGGGTCGTGGCGGCGATCTCCCCCTGGAATGCCGCCCTGATCCTGTCCGCGCGGTCGATCGCGTCACCGATGGTGGCCGGCAACACCGTCGTTTCCAAGCCCTCACCGTCGTCGCCGTTTGTCGGCGGGCTGCTCTGGGCGGAGATCTTCGAGGAGGCCGGCCTACCCGCCGGAGTGCTCAACGTCGTGCCCCATGCCCATGGCGACGGCTCCAAGATCGGCGATGAGTTTGCCGAGAACCCCAAAGTCCGTCGGATCAACTTCACCGGATCGTCGGCGACCGGCCGGAAGATCGCCGAGGCGGCTGGTCGCAATCTCAAGCGAGTTGTCCTCGAGCTTGGCGGATCGAACCCGCTGCTCATCCTCAAGGATGCAGACCTGGATTACGCGGTCAACGCCGCGGCCTTCGGGGCGTATCTGCACCAGGGCCAAATCTGCATGTCGACTCGGCGGATCATCGTCGAGGAGCCGATCGCCGCGACGTTCGAGCGGCGGCTGGCCGCAAAGGTCGAGGGCCTCAAGATGGGCGATCCGCTCGAGATGGATACGATCATTGGTCCGCTGATCAACCAGGAAGCCCTCGATCTCGTCTCCGGTCGCGTCGAGAGCGCCGTCAAGGACGGCGCCCGGCTCGTCGCCGGCGGTCGGTCCGAAGGACTTGTCTATGCGCCGACCCTGCTGGCGGACGTTCCCGAGTCGAGCGAGATCGCCCGGCACGAGACGTTCGGCCCGGTCGCGGCGCTCGAGGTCGTCGCCGACGAGGATGCCGGGGTCCAGCGGGCCAACGCGACGTCCTACGGCCTGTCTGCCGGGATCATCACGACGAACACGGACAAGGGCCTGGCCCTCGCCGACCGGATCGAGGCCGGGATCATCCACATCAACGACCAGACGATCGGCGATGAGCCGCAGATGCCGTTCGGTGGCGTCAAGGACAGTGGATGGGGCCGCTTCGGCGGTGCAGCCGCGCTTGACGAGTTCTCTGAGCTCAAGTGGGTGACGGTCCAGAGCGGAAGCCACCCCTACCCATTCTGAGCGTCGAGCCCGAGCAACCGAGCGGCCGTGCCCTTGAGGATTCGGGGCCGAACATCGTCGCGAATCGGGAGATTCTCGAAGTCCGCCAGCCAGCGGTCCGGCGAGATCAGGGGATAGTCCGAGCCGAACATGACCTTGTCCGCAAGGAGGGTGTCCGCGTACTGCACAAGCTGCGGAGGAAAGTGCCGGGGCAGCCAGCCGGACAGGTCGATGTACACGTTCGGCTTGTGCATGGCTACGGACAGGGCCTCGTCCTGCCAGGGAAACGACGGATGCGCGAGGATGATCGTCAGGTCGGGAAAGTCTGCCGCGACATCGTCCAGATCCATCGGGTTGCCGTATTTGAGTCGGATGCCGCCACCGCCTCGTAACCCCGCGCCGATGCCGCTGTGGCCGGTGTGGAAGATGACCGGCAACCGGGACGCTTCGATCAACTCATACAGCGGATAGGCGAGCCGATCCGTCGGCACGAACGCCTGGAGCACTGGGTGGAGCTTGAACCCCCGGGCCCCCGCGCCGACGAGGCGCTCGGCCTCGACGAGGGCGGCATCGCCGCGCCAGGGATCGACGCTCACGAACGGGATGAGGACATCCGGATTCGCTCGTGCGGCCGACAGCACCTCGTCGTTCGCGACCGGCGCGACGCCTGTCGTTCGTTCCGCATCGACCGCGAACAACACGGCCGCCATCGACCGCTCGCGGTAGTAGGCCGCCGTCTCCTCGGCGGATGGGAGATGCGTCTCACGGCGGAAGTACGCGTTCGCGCCTGCCCGAAAGGCGGGCCCGAGACCGTCATGACCCGCGGCCGAGACCTCGAGGTGGACGTGCATATCGATCGCCGACAGCGCTCCGAGGCGCATTTCCATGGGACACACCATATCAATCCGCTTGAGACTCAACCAAGCTGGCATCGGCCCCCATAATGGGCCAATGACATCGCTCGAGCGGATGACATCCGTGGGCGAGCCGGTCCATCCGGCGGGCCCCAGAGTGAGCTATCTGGTGGCTCGCCTTGATCGGCTCCTTCGCTTGTCGCTCGCGGATGCACTGGCGCCGTTCGCAGTCAGTCTGCCCGAGTACACGGCCATGAGCATCCTGGGCCGTCGGGCCGGGCTCACGAACGCACAGCTCGCGCGTCGGACGTACGTGAGCCCGCAGGCCATGCAGCAGATCACCGAGGGACTGATCGCCCGCGGCCTGATCCAGCGGGCTCCCGACCAGAGCCGCGGCCGGGTGCTTCCGGCGACGCTCACGGCCGCTGGGCGGGATCTCCTGGCGCGTTGCGACGAGGCCGTTGATGGGCTGGAGGAGCGAATGATGGGCAGTCTCCGCCCGGGGGCCCGTCACGCCTTTTTCGAATCGCTTCTCGACTGCATCGGAGGGCTGAAGCCGCCGCTCGGCGCAGGTGATTGACACCGCCAGATTTTATCAAGTAGCTTGCGACAATGGCGGACCCGAAGCGCCTCTTTGCGAACGTCTCGGTCAGTCTCGACACGCGGCCCGACGGATCGATGCTGTTCAAGTCAACGGCTGCGCTGCCGGCACTCGACCGCTGTGTCGGCGACTGGCTGGAACGGTGGGCCGATGAGGATCCCTCGCGCCCGTTCCTGATGGAGCGAGACCCAGCCGGTCCCGGCTGGCTACCCCTCACGTTCGGAGAGGCGCGCAGCCGCGTTCACGCGATCGCCACCTGGCTCCTTGGACAGAACGTCTCGGCCGAACGTCCGATCGTCGTCCTCTCCGGAAACTCGCCGCGGCATGCGCTCCTGTCTCTCGCCGCGATGCATATCGGCGTCCCGATATGCCCGGTGTCCACCGGCTGGTCGCTGCTGGCCGAGGACCACGAGAAGCTGAGGGACGCGCTGGCGCTCCTCACCCCCGGGCTGGTCTACGTCGAGGACCTGGATGCGTACCGCAAGGCGGTGGACGAAACGCTCGATGCCCACGACGGCCGGATCATCTCCGCGCACGGGGCCGGCGGCAGCATCGTCGACTTCGCCGAGCTCGAGGGACACACCGACGAGCGCGCCGTGCGCAACGCGTCCGACCGAGTCGGTCACGACACGGTTGCGAAGCTGCTCTTCACGTCCGGATCGGTCGGTCTGCCGAAGGCCGTGATCACGACGCAACGCATGCTGGTTTCGAACATGGCGGCCAAGGGGTTGCTCTGGAGCTTCCTCACGGAGGAGCCACCGGTGCTCCTCGACTGGCTGCCATGGAGCCACACGTTCGCGGGGAACCAGAACCTGGACATGGTCCTCAAGTTCGGCGGGACCATGTATCTCGACACCGGACGACCGACGCCCGAGTTGTTCGGGGCAACGGTCCGTAACATCAAGTCGGTCTCGCCGACCATCTACTCCACGGTCCCCCGTGTCTACGAGCTCCTCCTGCCCCGTCTCCGCGACGACGTGGAGCTCCGTGCCGCCTTCTTCCGCCGCCTGCGCCTCATGCACTACGCGGGATCCACGCTGCCAGATCACCTCTTTGCGGAGATCCGGGCCATCGCACGGGCGTCGGCCAGTTGGAGCATCCCGCTCGTCTCGTCCTGGGGCTCCACCGAGACAGCGCCCATGGCCACCGACTGCCACTTCGAGGTCGAGCAGGCCGGAAACCTCGGCGTGCCGATCCCGGGGACCGTGCTGAAGCTCGTGCCAACCTCGGGCAGCTTCGAAGTCCGGGTGATCGGACCGAACGTCACGCCGGGCTATTGGAGGGCCCCCGACACGACCCTCGCGGCGTTCGATGACGAGGGGTATTACCGGATCGGCGACGCCGTTGCCCTGGTGGACGCCGAGCGCCCAGAGGCCGGCCTTCGTTTCGAAGGCCGGGTTTCGGAGGACTTCAAGCTCTCGACAGGTACCTGGGTCCGGGTCGGAGCGATGAAGGCACGTGCGATCGCGGCCCTCTCGCCGATTGCCTCGGATGTCGTCGTCGCCGGCGCCGGCCACGATTCGCCCGGCCTGCTCGTCTTCCCGGATCTGGACGGCTGCCGCCTCGTCGCCGACCTGTCTCGCGACGCGCCGTTGAGCGTCGTCGTTGAGGCCCCGGCCATCCGGCGCCACATCCTCGGCGCCATGCGCGAGATGTCCGCGGCCGCCGGCTCGTCCATGTACCCGACTCGTTGCCTGCTGCTGGGCGAGGTGCCCTCCCGGGAAGGCGGGGAGATCACCGACAAGGGCTACATCAACCAGCAGGCGGTCCTCACGCGTCGCGCGAACCTGGTCGCGAACCTCTTCGCCGATCCTCCCCCTGGTTCTGTTGTCGCACTCGCACCGAGGGCCAAGATCGTGACACCTCCACTCGTTGAGCTCGATGTGGCCGACCAGATCGCAACGATGACGCTGGCCAGACCCGACAAGCGCAACGCGATCAGCGACGGCCTGCTCGCCGATCTCGACGCCGCGCTCGACGCCGTCCCCGAAGGAACCCGAGCGATCGTGCTCGCCGGCCGCGGCGAGCATTTCTGCGCGGGGCTCGACCTCTCGGAGCTCGAGGAGCTGACGGCGCACCAGGTCCTGGCGCATTCGCAGTCGTGGCAGCGAGTCTTCAGCCGGATCCAGCTCGGCGGCATCCCGGTGATCGCGGCGCTGCACGGCGGGGTGATTGGCGGCGGACTGGAGCTGGCCGCCGCGACGCACATCCGTGTTGCGGAGCCGGACACGTTCTTCCAGCTCCCCGAGGGTCGTCACGGGATCTTCGTCGGCGGGGGAGGCTCGGTCCGCGTTGCCAGGATCATCGGGACCGGCCGGATGTGCGAGATGATGCTGACAAACCGCCGACTCGACGTCGACGACGGCTATGCATTCGGCCTCGTCCACTACCGAGTGGCGCAGCGGGGAGGCCCTCGCAACGGCCAGGCGTCTGGCCGAGGCTGTCGCGGAGAACGCGCCGGCCAGCAACCTTGCCATCACGACGGTCCTCCCCCGGATCGGCAACATGGCCAGCGATGACGGAATGCTCGTGGAGTCGCTCACGGCCGCACTGACATCCAGCGACGACGCGTCGCGACAGCGCATCCACGCATTCCTGCGCGAGCGCAAGCGCCATCAACCGACGATGGAAACCCCATCCTGATGACGATCAAGGGCTCCACCTTCATCGTCACGGGCGGGGCGTCCGGGCTTGGGGCGGCAACAGCACGCGAATTGCTGGAGCGCGGTGCGAACGTCGGGATCGCGGACCTGGCCGACCCCCCGCTCGAGGTCAGTTCGAGAGCGCTGTATCGGCGGATCGATGTTCGCGACGAGGGCCAGGTCGGGACGCTGATCCGCGGACGTGCTCGAGCAGTTCCACCGGCTGGACGGTGTGGTGAATTGCGCGGGGATTGGAGTGTCGGCTCGGGTGCTGGGCAAGGAGGGCGATCCATTCGCTCGCGCTCTTCCAGAGGTGCCTGGAGACGAACCTCCTCGGCACGTTCAACGTGATCCGTCTCGCGGCCGCGGCGATGGCGGATGCCGAGCCCGGCATCGACGGTGAGCGCGGCGTCATCGTGAACACGGCATCCGTGGCGGCGTTCGATGGGCAGATCGGCCAGGCAGCCTATGCCGCGTCCAAGGGTGGGATCGTCTCCATGACGCTACCGCTTGCCCGCGAGTTTGCGCGGATCGGCGTGCGCGTGATCACGATCGCGCCCGGCCTGTTCGCGACCCCGATGATTGGCCAGCTTCCCGACGACGTCCAGCAAGCCCTCGGTGACTCGGTGCCCTTCCCACGGCGCCTTGGCGACCCGCGCGAGTTCGCGGCACTTGTCTGCCATGCGATCGAGAACCCGATGCTCAACGGCGAGACGATCCGGCTCGATGGCGCGCTTCGTCTGCCGCCGCACTGAGCAGGGCTCACTTGGTCGCGGCGATGAGATCGAGCCGTTCGAGGCTCGGACGTTCAGGCTGCCGCGGACGACGTAGTCGTGGCGCACCCGCCAGCGGCGACCAAGCCACGAGACACGGAACATCTGTGCTGGCGCGCGCCCGACAGGTGTTGGGCGCGCGATAGCAACCTACGAGATCCCGATCGAGGGCCGGGACGAGTGGCTGGCCGCGGCGAGGCCAGGCGATGTAAAAGGGGCTTGACACGACTTGCGATGTCAAGCTGCCTTGCCATCCATGCGGAACGACGTGCGGGAGCTGAGGACGGCGAGGGGCCTCCGGCAGGAGGACCTCGCGAAGGCGCTGAAAATGTCGCGGCAGACCGTCAACGCCATCGAGACCGGCCGCTATCTCCCGTCATTGCCTCTGGCCATCACGCTGGCCCGCTTCTTCGGCAAACCGGTGGAGGAACTGTTCCATGGAGACGACGATGCGCGGTAGGTGGGGCATGCCGGCGTTCGGCCTGTTGCTGGGAGTGCTCTTCTTCGCCGCATCGGCGATCGGGGGCGAAACCGAGACCGGGCTCGCGATGTTGGCGGTCATGGCGGTCTACAGCACGGTCATCGCGGTCTTCGGCGGCCGGATCGAAACCCTCGGCATCCTCGGGGGCCGTCCGGTCGACGAGCGGCTCGCCACCTTCAGCATCCATGCCACCGCCGTGGCCGGGACGGTCGCCCTCCTCGTCGCCGTCGTCGGCTTCATCTGGTCCATAGCGCATGGTGAGAGCGGCAACGACTTCGCCGTTGTGATCGCAGCTGGCGGCCTCGGCTACATCGCCGCGCTGCTCTGGTTCCGCCGGCGCGGCTGATCCCCGAAGCAGCGCTGGGCCGAGACCGGGGTGGCTCATGGTGCCGGGTCTCGAGCCCGGGTGACTCGGTGGGTGGTGTCCACTTGCAGCGTAGAGTCGCTCTGCACTAACCGCGCACTGCAACGTCTGAAGGACCCCGATGAAGGCGATCGTCCAGGAACACGCACCGGCTCGGGGATCGGGGATGCCGGATCCCTCTGGCCGGGAATGGTGACGGCCCTTCGGATCGGAAACACAAGAGGCGTGCCGGGCATCGCGCCGCGCCGAGCGGTCAGCAACAAGGCCGGACATGACGCCGAGACTCAAGGCCGCAGACGGCCTCGCCGTCGGCGCCCTTCTGCTCGCCGCGATCGCCGCGACCGTTGGCCTCGTGGCCACGGGCCTGTATCGGGACACCGCAGAGATGGTCCGCGAGGCGCGAGCAGCCGATCTCGTGACGTTGGCCGCCGCGGTACCCGTACTCGGACTGAGTCTGTGGCAGGCTCGATCCGGGTCGGCGAAGGGGCGCCTCATCGCGATCGGTGCCCTGGGCTACCTGGCGTACTCCTATGCGATCTACGCGTTCTCGGTCGTCATCAACCCACTGACGCCGGTCCACATCGCGATCCTCGGACTCGCCGCCTGGTCGTTCGTGCTCGCCGTCTTCGGCCTCGACCAGGCGATGGTGGACGGACGCAACCGGAATCCGGCTGCCACGCCGGACAGCTGGCGGTTTCCTCATCGTGGTGGTCGTCCTGTTCGCCCTGACCTGGCTCGGCCAGATCATGACGGCGATCACGACCGGCACCTTGCCGGTGTCCGTCAGTGATCTGAACCTGCCGACGAACGCGGTCTACGCGCTCGACCTTGCCTTCGCGCTTCCGCTGCTCGCCGTCGCCGGCACCTGGCTGATCCGGCGCGACCAAAGGGGCCCGGCGGCCGCCCTGGCAGCGCTCGGCTTCACCGCGCTGATGGGGTTGTCGGTCCTTGCCATCTTCGCCGTCGATGCCGCGGCGGGCGTCACCATCGAACCCGTGCCGGTCGTGATCTTCGGGGTGGTCACCGGGATCGCCGCCGTGCTCGCGGGCCTGGCGTTGTTCCTGTCGCCTCGGCAGAGCGCCTGATGATCCAGACCATCGCGGCCGTCCTGCTCGCCATCCACGGCATCATCCATCTCATCGGCTTCGTCACGCCGTGGCGGATCGCCACGCTCCAGGGCTTCATCTACAAGACGACGGCCCTCAACGGCGCCCTTGAAGTGGGCGACTCCGGCGCCCGGCTGATCGGCCTGGTCTGGCTGGCTCTCGCGGTCGGCTTCGTCGGCGACTGGCTACGGCATCTGGCGCGGGGAGCCGTGGGCGCTCGGGCTGACCGGCGTTCTCGCCGCGGTCTCACTGGTCGTCTGCGTCCTGGGGCTGCCGGAGGCCTTCGCCGGTATCGCCATTAACGTCGTGATCCTCGTCGGCGTTGCCTACATCGCCTTGGTCCGGCCTGCCTGAGCGGCGGCGGAGCGAGCGCTCCCCAGCCCTGCGTGCTGTCCGACCAAGCATTCGGAGCGCGCCCGACAGGATTCAACCGCGCGGATGCCAGAAATGTCCGGATCCCGATCGAGGGCCCTGAGGAACGGTGGTCGGGCGGCGAAAGCGCCTGATCCAGCGGACTCCCGACGTCTTCGTCGATGATCGGTGCGAATTGACTGTGGCGCGGATTGCCCTACCGCTGGAATGTGATGGACTTGACGACGTCGACAAGGGCTTGGCGCTCGGCATCGGTCGCCGAAGGCATCGAGAAGCCGTCTATCACCAGCCGACTGCCATGGATGTCGAGGATCCACAGACGGTCGACCTGGCCGGGACCCTGCTGATACCGGGGCCCATCACCGTCGATGGTGAAGCCCTCCCAGCTCTGGAAGTAACCCTGGCCGCCGTCAGCATCGCACGTGGAAAAGTCGATGTTGGTCGGCACGCTCCACTCGAGGTACTTGCCGGTCTGGCCGTCGAGCGTCACGTCGATCGGCTGCGTGGGGTTGCGCGTTGGTTGGGCGACGAGCGCTGAGACCAGGTCGCCGACCGCCGGTCCCGGGTTGAGCAGCGCACCCTTCCAGTGGCAGGGATCCTTATAGACCTGATCGACGCTCCAGAACTGCACCGCGACGGGCGGAACGTCCTGGCCGGCTCGCGGTTGGTTGATCAACCAGCCGCCGCTGTACCAACCATCGGGGACAGTGACCTGGATCGCCGGGAGCTTCGAGCCGCTGACGACGATTCGATCGAGCGCGACCACGTAGGTCCCCGCGGCCATTGCGTTCCCAGCACCGCCTATGTTCGGGATCGTGGAGGCGATCAACGTGCTCGTCGCCGTCGGGCTGATGGCTGGGGACGCAACCCCGGTCGGCGCTGTCGACGGTCCGATCGTCGGGGGCGGAGATGCAGCCGACGCACAGGCGGCAGCCAGGGTCGAGCAAACGAACAGTGACAACGCACGTCGACTATTGATCACGGGTCCACCTCCAGGGACCGGTCACGGCGAAGCCGAGATTGAGTCCCGCAGGCAAGATGCCGCTCGAACGCGTCGGGTTTGCCGTTCTCGGTGGCGATTTACGAGGTCACCAAACCCCGCGCTCACGGCCGGCATCTGGACCTCTGACGGCGGCCGCTCAGCGTGGGCGTACGATCGTCCGGCTCGAGGGTCACCGTGGGACAGTTGGCAGCCGCGCAGCGTTCGCTGAGCGCGACCGACGATTCGCTCGTCCGGCGCGCCGCCAGCGGCGAGGTCGCGGCCTTCGACGCCCTAATGGCCAGTCGGCTCGATCGATGCTACCGGCTCGCCTGGTCAATCCTCGAGAATGACGCCGACGCGGCCGACGCCACCCAGGAAGGGTTCGTAGCGGCGTGGCGGGAACTGCCGCGACTCCGTGACCTTGCGGCGTTCGACGGCTGGCTTAACCGGATCGTTGCCAACGCGGCGCTGATGGGCCGCCGCCACCGAAGGCGTCTCCGCGAAGTCCAGGTCGCACCCAGCAACGCCGATGCCGACGGAGCCGCGACCTGGGACCGTCAGTCCGCGCCGGACCACTCGACGGAAAGCGACGCGGCCGTGGAGCGCGATGCGATGGCCAGGGCCTTCAACCGGCTGCGCTCGGCCGAACGCGCGATCCTGGTCCTCCACCATGTCGACGAGCGGCCGGTCGCGGAGATCGCCCGGGCACTCGGCATCCCGATCGGGACCGCCAAGTGGCGCCTCCATGCCGCGCGCAAGGCACTCGAGCGAGCGATTGAGGCCGAGGCATGAACGACATCCGGCTCACCGACGCCCAGCTCGCCGTCGGACTGCGGGCGATCGTGCCGTCCGAAGCGCAGCCGGGCCTGCACGCTCGGATCCTCGCCGAGGTCGCCGCGACCCAACAGGAGCGGCCGCTGCCGTCGCTCCTCGGCCGGCTGACGGATGCCGATCCGGACGCACGTCGGCGTGCGCTGCTGCTCCTGGCCGCGGCAGCCCTGCTGGCCATCGGTGTTGCCGCCGCCGGAGTCGTCGGTGCGCTGCTCAACGAACGGCAGAAGCCCTTTCTATCGGTGGACCCGCCGAAGGACCTCGCCGGCTTCGTCCGTTCGACCTACGACCTCATGCCGCAGCTGCGCCCGGTCACGATCACCACCCTCCGGGACGGGAAGACCAAGGGCAAGGTCTACGTCGACAGCTCGGGCGCGACCCGGATCGAGACCTTCACGACGCCGGACGCCACGCAGCCCGACAGCTACAAGATCTTCGCCGGAACCACCCTCGGTCAGCTCACGACCACCGGGTCGAGACGGGTGTGGTCCCAACAGACGGACGCGATCTCCGAGGACCCCAGGGTGTTCGTCTTCGCGACGATGGGGGCGGAGCGACGGCCTGGTCAGCCTGGCTGTGAGGTGGCGATCAGCCAAGGCGAGGTCTATCACGACACCCCGGCCCGAGCTTGGACATACGTGGGCGTCGAATACGTCGCCGGCCGACCGACGCATCACGTCAGCTGCGGCGGCGACGATCTCTGGATCGACATCGAAACGCGAATGACGCTCCGGAGCCAAACGGCAGCCCTCGGCGCGGACGGCCGGCCGATTCCGGGACAATTCCAGACCATCGAAGCGACGCAGGTCGAGTTTGGTCAACCGCCGGCCGAGCTCTTCGAAATGCGGAAGCCCGACGGCGCCGTCGTCGCCAGCGAAGCCGAGTCCGCCTGTGCGAGCGATCCGTACTGCTCCGCGTCGCCCCGGCCGGTCGTGACGCCTCCGCCCGGGCCAAACGGCCTCAAGCCGCCGGCCGACCTCGACAAGCTCGTGGCGGTCGCGCTCGTCGCTGATAAGGACCTTTCGGCGTACGACGTCGTCGTGGAGAACTGGAGTGCCAGATACCCGGGGAGCCAGATCCGCGTGCAGTACGACGGATCGGGACGCTATCGAACCGAGCAAACGTTCGAGGACTCGCCGGACCCACCGTCGATCGTCCTCGTTGGCGATCGCCACCGCTACGCCAGCCAATTGACGACCGACGGCTTCGTCTACTGGCTGGACATGTCAGGCAGTGAACGAGGCATCGGGTATCCGCTTCGTCTACCGAGCGACTGCCCCGGCGGCTGGCAGTTCGTCGGCGTGGATCTGGTTCACGGTCGACTGGCCGATCATCTTTCGTGCCAGGGCACGATCGTTCCCGATGGGTACTGGATCGACCGGGACACGCACCTCGTACTGCGCACCCAATCACTCCACGACGAGCAGAGCGGTGCGCAGGTCGAGGAGGTCGTCGACCTGACGTTCGGCGAACAACCCGCCGCACAATTCGAGTTGCCGCCAGGGGCTGACGTTCGCCCGTAGGCGCGTGAGCTAGCGTGGAACCTGGGCCATTGGTCGAGACTGGACTTCCCGCGCCATGCATCCCGGAGACCCAGTACGCCCGACCCGGAGGTCTCTGCGCCTCCTCCGCGCCCGAGTTTCCGCGCGCCTTACGACCACGCAAAAGGGGCCCGCGACAAAGACCAAAGGGCCTGGAAGGGACAAGGCAGAATAGAACATCTGTACTGGCGCGCCCGACAGGTGTCGGGCGCGGGATAGCAACCTACACCATCCCGATCGAGGGTCGCGATGAGTGGCTGGCCGCGGCGAGGCGGCTCGCGTGAGAGACGGGTACTTGCGCGGCGCTCTTTCGCCGCAGGCGACGCGGCGCCAGATGGACGTGCTCGCCGCGTTCGTCGCGGCCGGAGGCTCCGTGTCGGTCGCGGCTCGACTCGTAGGCATTCGGCCAAGCACTGCAAAGCGCCACTGTGAGACCTGCGTGCGCGGACGGGGCTAACGACCGAGCAGCTGATCTACGCCGGGCATGCGGCTGGGTGGCTGGTCGTGCCGGACCTGGAGCCTTGCTCAGCGACTCGCGCTCAGCTCGCCCACAGCCCGTGACAGACCGCGAGGTCGAACTGTTCACCTGAGCGCCCCCGCGCCCCTGAACGGCCGGAGCTTCGGCCGCTCCAGAAGAACGTCGAATTGGTCGGGGCAAGTGGGATAGCCCCGCGACCAGCGACCTTCCGATCACGATGCGTCTCGCCGAGCCGCCGGAGCCCTTCGAGTGGCTCCGAAGCGCATGACTCGCGGATCGCCCCGGTCCGCCGAGCGCGCCACCGATCGTGAGGTCGGCGTGGTCGCGGCCGTCCTGGCGGCCGGGTCGGAAAGAGGGCCGCCCATCGCCTCGGGCTTTCGCACTCGACGGTGAAGCACCGCCTGGCGAACGCGCGATCCAAGGTGGGGGCGGAGACCACCGCGCAGCTCGTATGGATCCTGGCGCCGCGGCTGCCGGAACCCGAGGGCACGGCTCCCTCGGACCAGCAGCCTCCCGCTCGACGAGTTCGCGGAGCTGCTGGGCGTGCGACTCTTTCACGCTGGGACGGGCGACAATCGCCGGGAGAGCGACCGCGCAAGTTCACCAGCCGGCAGGCGACCGGCGCGCGAGGACATTGGTCACGAGGAGGTGACGATCGATGAACGACCAGCGAGCTCACGGCGTAACCCCCGCGCTCAGTCGTGACTACGCGCGCCGAACGGCCGAGCACCAGGCTGCGTTCGCGCTGCAGTACCTCCAGAGCGGGATGCGACTGCTCGACGTCGGCTGCGGCCCTGGCACCATCACCGTGGGTCTGGCGGACGCGGTCGCACCGGGCCATGTCGTTGGGATCGATCACGACGCGAAGCACATCGAGATGGCGAGGGCACTGGCGACGACGGCGGGTCTGGCCAACGTGCGCTTCGAGATCGGGGACGCGTTGCACCTGCCGTTCGGGGACCAGACGTTCGACGCTGTGTTCGAGAACGATCTCTTCGTCCACCTCGCCGCCGATGCCCTGTTGGCCGCCCGCGAGGTACGGCGCGTCCTTGCCCCAGGGGGCTTGATCGCTGCCCGGGACGTCGATGCCGAAGCGGTCGTCTGGGGCGCGCAGACGGACGGCATGCGTGACTTCGACCGATGGTTCTCCGCATGGCACCGACGACGGGGCAGCGACATCGGGATCGGCAGGCGGTTGCCGGAGATCCTTCATGAGGCGGGCTTCGTTGAGACGGTGACGAGCGTGTCCGCGGACACGAAGGGCACGCCCGATGCCGTCCGCGAGCACGCCACCATGATGGTGTCCCTATTGGACGGACCCTTTGGTGAGTTCGCTGTCGCCGCGGCCTTGACGGATGCGGCGGGCCTGCTTCGGGTACGAGACGACGTCCGCCGCTGGGGTGATGACCCGAACGCGTTCTTCGGCAACGTTCATGTGGAGGTCGCGGCCCGCAAGCCGGCCGGGAGATCGCGACGTCAGACACGATCGAGCGCATGACCTCGAAGTAGAGGCTCTGGGGACAGCCTGACGAATTGGAGTTTCGGATCCCCACGGGCCGTCAACGAGTCGCGGTCCGTGCAGGCGGCCTGAGCGACCGGGCGGAACGTGGGGACGGAACGCACGAGCGGGCCCCGCAACGAGGTCCCGATCCCTCAGCGAAGCTCGTCGGCGACGTCGAAGATCTCGAGCGCTGGGCTCGTCCCGAGCTGTGCCCAGAGCCGCTGGCGCGCCGACACGAGCATCGGTGCGATGCCGGCACGCCTCGCCGAGACACGGGGTCTCGCGTGATCACCTCGAGATCCTCGAGCTTCCGAAGCCGCGCCGCGAGGACCGACCGGCTGATCCCCGGCAGCCCATCCGCGAGGCCGTTGAAGCCGAGCGTGCCGTGGACGAAGAGCTCACGCACGATCACGAGACTCCAGCGGTCGCCGAGGTGCTCGAGGCTTTCGCGTACTGCTTGACTCGTCCCTTGGGGGAAGGTCGATGATGAACGGCGTGACGTATCAGACCCCCTCGGAACGGCTGTTGACGATCGGCGAGTTCGCGAGGTTGACGCGATTGACGACCAAGGCGCTGCGCGTGTATGCCGACACTGGGCTGCTGCGACCCGCCGAGGTCGACCCCATCAGCGGCTACCGCCGGTACCGCACCGGGCAGCTCCACAGGGCACGACTGATCGGGCTGCTCCGAGGCGCCGACGTCAGCCTGGCCGAGATCGCCCGGTTGCTCGTCGAGCTCGACACTGACGCCGAGCTCGCCAGCACCCGCCTCGACGACCACGTCCGCCAACTCGAAGCCCGCCATTCGAGCCGGCGCCTCCTGATCCGTCACCTCCACGCCATCATCAGATCGAAGGAGCCACCGGTGTTCGACATCCGAACGCGCCACGTCCCCGCACTACGAGTCATGTCGATCCAACGGCGACTGCACGCCGACGAGACCGACGCCTTCGTCACCGCAGCCAAGGCAGCATTCGCCGACCACCTCGACAGCAGGCAACCGACCGGTCCGTTCACCTTGATCTTCCACGGCGTCGTCGACCACGACAGCGACGGGCCGCTGGAAGCGATCCTCGGATGCCCGATCGACGTCGCGCCGACCGACCGGATCGGCATCCGCACCGAGCCCGACCACGACGAAGCCTTCACTCCGATCACCAAAGCCCAATGGGACTACCCCGCAATCCTCGCCGCCTACGACGCAGTGGCGTGCTCACCCGAAGCGCAAGCCAGGCCAGGGAGCCGATTGTCGTGCCGCGAGGTGTACATCGCTGAACCCGACGCCATTGGCGATGATGACCTCCTCTGCGACATCGCCTTCCCGCTCGGATAGACCGAGCGGGCCCCATCACCCGCGTAGCCGGCGCTTCACGAGTGATCCGAGGGTCTTGGGCGGGCTCAGTCGAGCTGGTCGGACGTCAGCACAGCAGCGGCATGAGGAGAGCGTGGCGACCGGCTGCGGCTTGGGTCGAGCCTCGCGAGGGTGGAGGCTCGGTCTTTTCGGTCGCGCTGCTGCCTCTGCCCGTCGAAGACTAGCGGTGCCGAGCCCAGTTCGAAATAGAACAGACGTTCTGGCGCGCCCGACAGGATTCAACCGCGCAGATGCCATGAATGTCCGGATCGTCATCGACGGGGCACCGGCGGCTGCCGAGGAGATCGCCTGACGATCGGCGTTCTCCATCAGCTTGAGCCGCAATGAAGCGGTACGCCGGGCGCCGACGCGGCGGCACCAGACCGCCATTTCCGCACGGCACCGCTGTTGGGACGCGCACATAGACAGTGCATCGATATATACTGCGGCGATGGTCGAACGAACAATGCAGGAGGCGTCCTTCCTGATCCTGACGGCGCTCGCCGGCGGTAGCAAGCACGGCTACGGGATCATGACCGACGCGACACGCATCTCCGATGGGCGGGTCCGGTTGCGTGCGGGAACGCTGTATGCGGCGCTGGATCGGCTCCGCATCGACGGGTTGATCCGCGTCGATCGCGAGCAGATCGTGGATAGTCGTCTCCGCCGTTACTACCGACTTACGCCAGAGGGCAGAGTCGCATTGGCCACCGAGGCGGCTCGTCTGCAGTCCAACGTGGCGGCGGCGCTGGCCCGCCTCGGCCCGGCGAAGGCAGGGGTCGAGTGACGGCCACCGAGGAGCTCGAGCGCCGCTACCGCCGTTGGTTGCGCTGGTATCCGCCTGCCTTCCGGCGAGAGTACGGGGCCGAGATCCTCGGGGTGTTGCTCGCCGGTGCCCGAGAGGGCCAGCGACGACCGGCGACGGCGGAATGCGTGGATCTGATGGCCAATGGCCTCCGAATGCGAATGCGCCCCAGGGCCTCGAGGGCGGTGGTGGTCAGACCCGGTCTGAGCGCCCTGATATACATCGGTGCCCTGCTCGAGCTCGGTGCCGCGGCGACGATTCTCGCCACCTCGGATGCGGTCCGTGCGGCAGTCCTCGATCGGTACCCGGGGATCACGGCCACCGCGTGGCAGGTGATCTTCACTGGTCAGTTTGTGCCGCACGTGGTGGCGGCGTGCCTGGCGGCCGTCAGTTGCGTTGGGCTCGGCTGGGCGGTGGGTCGTGGATACGGCTGGGCGAGGATGGCATTCGCCCTTCTCGCCGGCGCGAATGGGTGCAGCCTCGTCGCCGGATTCCTCGGAGGCTCGGCGAGCGTCGCCCAGGCCGATCTTGCGGTTGGCGTCGCGCTCTGCCTAGTGCAGCTACTGGCCGTCGCCCTCGCCTTCGATCGGCAGCTCGCAGGGCTTACCCGAGTCCTGGCAGTGTTTGGGCTGGATCGCACGGCCCAGGACCACTGAGCGATCCATGGCGATCGAGCCTACGGCAACACAAGCTGGCGACCGCGCACCAGCGCTGAGCGTCCATCACCTGTCGAAGCGATTCGGTGAACGCGTGGCCTATGATGACGTGTCGTTCGAGGTGGCCCGCGGCGAGGTCTTCGGCTTCCTCGGCCCCAACGGCGCGGGCAAGACGACGACCGTCCGGACGCTCGGCACCCTCATCGCCCCGACGTCCGGTTCGGCCACCGTCGCCGGCCTCGCGCTCACGCCCGAGAACGGCGTCGAGATCCGCCGCAGGATCGCGGTTATGCCGGAGTCGCCCGGCCTCTACCTCCGCCTGAGCGTCGTCGAGAACCTCGCCTGCTTCGCCGACCTGTACGAGGTGCCCGACCCCCGGGCGCGCATCGACGCCGCCCTCGTGGCCGTGAACCTCGCCGGCCGCGCCGGGGATACGTGCGGGACTCTGTCAAAGGGCCTTCGCCAGCGAGTCGCTCTGGCGAGGGCGCTGCTCAGCGACCCGGAGGTCCTGTTCCTCGACGAGCCGACGGCAGGGCTCGATCCGGTCGCGGCACGAGACGTTCACGAACTGATCGAGGGTCTGCGCGAGCGTCAAGTCACGATCTTCCTCACTACGCACCGCCTGGATGAAGCCGAACGTCTGTGCGATCGGGTGGCGATCTTGAACACCACCCTGAGCACGATCGGCCGACCGGCGGAGTTGCGCACCCAGTTGTTCGGCACGTTGCTGGCGGTCCGGACACGGGCGCCCGTGGCCGAGCCTGACCGGGTGTTCTCGGGCCAGCCCGGCGTCACCGCCTGGCACCGAACCGATGCGGTGGATGCGGCCGCCGGAGCTACCTACACCCTGGCCGTCGCCGATACGGCGGTGGCCGCTCCGGAAGTGACGCGGGCGCTGGTCGGCGCCGGCGCCGATGTCCTGTCGATCGGCGAAGCGCGGCACTCGCTCGAGGACGTCTACCTGCAGCTGATCGACGAGGACCGAGAGGCGACGCGCCCATGAGCCTCAGCCGTCGGCGAGTACGGGCCATCGCCCGCAAGGAGCTCGCCGAGTACCGACGCAACCGATCCCTCGTCGCGAGCATGGCCATCCTGCCCCTCGTGTTCATCATCCAGCCGCTCGGGACCGTCGTCGCGCTGGGGGCCTCGGCCTCGGGTCAGCTCGCTCACGAACACGTGCTGCTCTACATGCTCGGCATCCCGGTGCTCGTGCCGGTGATCATCGCCGCCTACGCGGTGGCGGGGGAGCGCCAGCAGGGAACTCTCGAACCGGCACTCACCACACCCATACGTGCCGAGGAGTTCCTGCTGGGCAAGGCAATGGCCGCTTTCGGTCCGTCGGTGGTCATCGCCTACGCTGTCTACATCGTCTACCTAGCCCTGGTGGCGCTCCTGGCGCAGCCCGGCGTCGCTGCTGGCCTCATCCAGGGACCCGACCTCGTCGCCCAGTTGTTGTTCACGCCGCTGCTCGCGATCTGGTCAATCTGGGTCGGGGTCGGGGTGTCCGTCCGCGTCAGTGACCTGAGGGTCGCCCAGCAGGTTGGCCTGCTCGCCAGCCTGCCGCCCGTGGTCGTCATCCTGCTCATCGCGCTCAACGTCATCCCATCGTCGTCCGGCCTCGCCCTCGCCGCGGCAGCCCTGCTGCTCTTTCTCGACTTGGCCGGCTGGCGCTTCACGTCGAGACTCTTTGATCGCGAGCGATTGATTACCCGGACGGGATAGCAGACCGGCGGCTCGAGACAGATCTGTCGTCGTCCGTGGTCGTCGACCGGGGGCTCCTACACAGTCACGGCATGTTGTCTGCAAGACACTGCACGGACGATGACCGGACCGTTCGCGGTGGCAGCCATGCTGGCCCCGCAGGCGTAGCACCCCGAGCGGATAGACCTCGCCAACCACCCCGCCGACGATTTGCGGGTGAAGCTCTGCACGGTCTGCGGTGTCGTCACCAGCCGCGCCGGTAGCCGCTGCACCGTCCACGCCCGAGCGTCCAACCGCAGCCGGCACAACGCCCTGTACAGCACACGGGTCTGGCAACGTCTCAGCGCCCGCGTGCTCCGCGCCTGGCGTGGCGCGCACGGCAACTGGTGCCCTGGCTTCGGGCGCGCCACCCACCCTGCCGCAGACCTGACCGTCGATCACGTCGTGCCGCTCGCCGCTGGCGGTGCGCCGTTCGACATCGCCAACACCGCGGTGCTCTGCCGCTCGTGCGACTCGACGAAGGGTGCGTCGGTCGACCGGGGCGGGGTAGCCCATGTCGGGCGGCCGATGCCGCCAGACCGCGCCTCCCGACTGTGTGCGCACGGCCGAGTTTCGCGAATTGTGGGGGGTTTTCGCCAGTGGGGTGCCGCATGACCGCCGATGCCCTCGAGGCGATGGCCGCTTCCGCGACGCTGGCCCTCCGCGCGAGCCTCGCCCCGTCGCGCCACTGCCAGGCCTGCGGCGCCGCGCTCCCGTATCTCGCGGGCCGCGGCAGGCCGCGCCGGTGGTGCGACGCCCACAATCCGCGTCCCTTGCGCCTTCGCCCGCGGGCGGCGCCAGAGGGCCAAGAGTGGCGCGTTGACGCCGGCCTTGGCCTGCTCCTCGGCCGAACGCAAGAAGGGCCCGGGCTGGCGCGCTGAGCCTCAGTGTCGGCTGGCGGCGGCGCTACCCGGCCTGCTTGGCGGTCTCAACCGCAGCGCTGGGCGATCCAGTTGCGGAACTCGACCTCGCTGATCTCGCTGCTCGCGATGCCACGGATCACGTGGTCGGTCTCTTCCGGATCACCGGGTGCCGGGATCCAGGTCCGGCCGTTGCGCTCGAGGAACTCGACCGTGGCCAGGAACGCGCACCGCTTGTTGCCATCGGGCAGCGGGTGGTTCTTGACGAGGTGCCAGCAGAGCACCGCCGCCTTCGTCTCGAAGTCTGGATAGGCCTCGACGCCGCCGAACCCGGCCTGCGGAGCGGCCAGCGCCGAATCCGCCAGACCGATCCGGTTGAAGTCCGCGATGAGCTCGGCCGGCACCCCAAGGACTGACTCTGCGATGAGCAGGTAGTCCGCCAGCTCGAGGTAGGCGGTCACCGAGCGAGGCGTTCGAGGATCTCGCCGTTGCGCTCGATGCTGGCCTGCAGGCGCCGTCGGAAGTCGGGGTCGGACCGACGAGCCTCGATGTGGGCGGCGATCGCCCGCTGGATCTCCTCGTTGACCGACACGTCGTTGACGCCGGCGATCGCCTCCAGGGCTTCGGCCTGATCGGCTGGCAGGCGCAGGGTGCGGGACTTGATCGTCATGTCGGCCTCCATTGGAGCGGTGCCCCACGATACCACGGTATCTCGGTGCGCCCTGGTTGTGAACCAGCCGGAGCGGGTACCCGTGCCCGGCAATCCGAAGTCCGCCCGGGTTTCTCCCTTTTGGACCCCGGGATCACTCCAGGATCATCGATGGCCCCCACAGCAAATCCACGCGAACCCGTGGACGCGGGCGACTGCCGCCTTGGCTGGGGCCACGAGCCCAACTCGGGCGCCTGACCCGCCGCGCCAGACATCAGCTAGTAGTCCTCGCGAAGCAGTTCCAGTTCACACCGCTCGACAGCCAGCTGTGACCACTACCGGTGCCTCGGCCACGGCGGCCTTGCGGGCGAGGGCGGCCTTGCGGAGTGCGTCCGGAAAGACGAAATAGAACAACTGTTCTGGCGCGCCCGACAGGATTCAAGCGTGCGGATGCCGTGAACATCCGAATCCCGATCGAGAGAGCAAGCATCAGTCTGGTGGCTGAAGGCGCCTGACCGACGCCAGCGAGTTAGTGTCTTCCAGGTGATTGTCACTGCCGAGGCAGCGCGTCGATTTCTTGTCGCGCGGCACCTTCTCGCGCCTGCGCGGTCGCTCGCCGGAGACCTCGACGGGGTGCTCGAGGTCTTCCGAAAGTTCGGGTCGATCCAGTTTGACCCGATCGCGGTCGCCGGGCGGAACCACGACCTCGTGCTGCACGCGCGCGTCGCCGAGTACGAGCCCGAATGGTGCGACGAGCTGTACGAACGCCGCGAGATCTTCGAGACCACCAACAAGGCGCTGTCGTTCGTCCCCATGAGCGAGGTTCCCTGGTTCCGTTCGAGCTCGGGCCGGAAGGGGCGGCAGTTCCACGCCGCGGCCCTCATCGAGAATGCAAGGGTTGCCGAGCGCGTGCTCGAGCGGATTCGCGCAGAAGGACCGTTGTCATCACGCGACTTCGAGGGCGAGGCCGGAGAGACGAAGGACTGGTTCGGGATGCCGGAGAACGCGGTCCGCTCCGTGCTCGAGGCGTACACGGTCGCGGGCATGGTCGGCCTTGCCCGCCGCCACGGCAACGTCCGGTTCTACGACCTCATCGAACGCGTCCTTCCGGCCGAGGTGCTCGCGCAGGAGGTGCCGGTCCGCGACCAGCTTCGCCACAAACTCCTGTCCCGGTACCGCGCGCACGGCCTCCTCGGCGCCGGCGGCGCCGGCGGCACGTTCGCCCGCATCGCCGACCCGCAGGTCCGCAACGAGATGCGCAAGGAGCTGGTCGAGCTCGGTGCACTCCTGCCCGTCGATGTCGAGGGCGTGCGCGGCAAACGCTTCGTGCTCGCCGAGGAGCTCTCGCTGTTGGAGGCGCCGCCGGAGCCGACTCCGTCCGTCGCGTTCATCGCCCCGTTTGACTCGCTGCTGTGGGACACCGCCCTCCTTGCGAGCCTGTTCGACTTTGACCACGTATGGGAGGGCTTCTTCCCGCCGGCGAAGCGCCGCTGGGGCTATTACGTCCTCCCGATCACCTTCGGCGACCGTTTCGTCGGACGGATCGAACCACGCATCGACCGAGACCGAGCCCGCGTGGAGGTGCTCGACGTCTGGTGGGAGGATGGTTTCGTGCCGCACCTCGCCGACGGGTTCGTCGACGCGATGCAGGAGGCCCTCCGCGCGTACCTGAAGTTTGCAGGCGCGGGCAGCCTCGAGTGGGCGCCCCACCTTGCTACCGAGGAGCGGCTCTTCCCTGCCCTCCAGTGACCAAGCCTACGGCGGGAGGGAATCGGGAAAAGTCTGGGATGGGACGAAGTCCGCGCAGTATCGGAGGCCGGGAAAGCCGGTCACAGGGCGAAGACGGACGGCGATCTCGCAGCGCTGGTGGCTGCAGGGCAGGAGGTCGCCGGTGAACACCGTGGCATCGTGGCCGACGCCTACCGAGGCGGAAGCCCGGGCACTGCGGATGCAGGCCAAGCTGCACCGGCTGGCAACCTTACCCGGCGTCTACGCGACCGGGTCGGCGCGCCTGGGCCATACGACGTTGCCAAGCTGTCGCGGCCCCCGGTCCGCCAATGTTCGCCTCGATGATCGACGAGTTCGACCGGTACCGCTGGCTCGACGAGCGGCCGGTCCTCGATGCCGTCTCAATCACCCTCGCATGCCCTGCGGATGACGTGCTCATCGACGTCCTCGCGCCGCGACGCCAAATGCCTGTGCCGCTGATCTACGCGGACGCTCTCGATGCCGCGTTCGCGCTCACGGACTTTGCCGTCGGCTCCGTACTCGCGCAGCTCGATGAGCTCCAGGGCTGGACAGCGATCATCGAGCCGTGTGGGTGGGCCGCCTCAATGCCCGACGTCGTCGCGCGAAGGTCGGCGGATGGCGTCGCCGTCAACGTATTCTGGAACGTCAACGCGAACATGAGCGCGTGCCTTGCCCGAGATGGGGCGCTGGTGCGACAGTTCGATCCACTGCTGTACGACCCCGGGGACAGTCCGCTGCAGGAGGAGCGGGGCCTCCCCTTCGGTGATCCGTCGGCGCAGGTTCGCCGAGCCTGCCTCGCGTTTCTGGCCCGCTGCACCGGCGTGGCGATTGACGAAGCTTGGCTTTTTGAGACACCACGCCGGACGTTCGTGGTACCGGTTCCTTGAGGCCGTTCACGCTAGAGCGGCACAGCCGGAAGTTGTTCGCTCGTTGCACAAGCGGTTTCCTGGCGCGTCCGACAGGAGTCAACCGCGCGGATGCCATAGTTATCCGGATCCCCATCGGAGGGAGCCGATGCTGGTCTCGTGGCCGAAGCCGCCTGAGCCCAGCAGGGAACCACCGTTTGCTCACTCTCCCCTGGTGGCTGATCGGTCCGTTTTCGCTGGCATAACCCAGGCCGTTGGCTGCACGGGCGTTGTCCCCAAGCGAAGCGATCTGATCGCTCCATCCCGGGCCTCGCGCGCGGGCGCGGAACTGCCACGAGCGACCGACAGCGATATCGCGCCAGCCAACATGGTATGGAGCTGCCCGGCGAGGGCGTCAGGTTCTGCTTGATCGGAGGAGATCAGCAGCTCCGCCAGGTGCGATCTGACCTCCGACAGGTAGCCGTCGATCACCTGGTGGGCGGGATGGGCTGGATCGACCAGCTCCGCGGCGGTGTTGAGGTAGGGGCATCCGCGGTAGCCCTCGGCCTCAAGCCACTCGGCCACGGCGTCGAAGAATGCCGGAATTGCGTCATCGGGTCCCCCCGCGATCTCCTCGCCGCGGCGTCGGACACGGTCAAGCCAACGGGTACGGCCGTCGCTGAGCCAAGCGACGATCAGGTCGTTCTTGGACGGGAAGTAGCGGTAGAACGTCGCCTTCGCCACGCCCGCCGCATCGATCAGCCCATCGACGCCCGTTGCACCGATGCCCTGGCTCGAAAAGAGACAGGAGGCGGCATCCAGGATGCGGTTCCGCGAGGAGCGTGTGGCCCCGGTGTTGGGCACCAGCTTGCTGTCGATGATCGCGAGGGGGTGAGCGCCCTGGACTTGGACGATGAGGCCGGCAGCCTGGCGTGACAGATCGTAGGCGCAGACCACTGGATCGAGTCGCCCCCGAAGATACTGGTCGAGCTCGGCTTCATAAGCGACGACATCATCGACGCCGGGGACCGGTTCGAGGGTCCACTCCGTAAATCCGATCAATCGGGTCACGGCGAAGCCGCGGGCACGACCCTCCGCCAGCGTCTTCTGGAGGAACAGCAGCATCCCGACGCTGTCGAAGCGGCGGCCGCGCAGGTAAGTGCTGTCCCAGGTCGCGACCTCCAACTGACCGGTGTCGAGGGCCGTCTCGACATCGAGGCCCGCGTTTGTGAGCCGCTCAAGGTGTGTTGCTCTGGCAGCGGGTCCCACGAAGTGGACAGCGCGCTCGCCCAGGTGAAGGCCGTCGGCGATGAACGGCAGCAGCGCGGCGTAGGTCTCCTCCGCTCCCGAGAAGAGGCCGCACACGTGAGGTGTGCCCCGGAGCTCTCCCGAAGCCAGCCGGATCGGGGCGGACGGACGGCGGGCGGCTCTCGCGGCTCTCGTCGGAGGCGCGGTCCTGGGTCCTGCTTCTGAAGCCTGGCGCGCCCGACAGGAGTCACACGCGCGAGTACCCACCCAGGATCCGGGTGATCCCGATCGAAGGTGCCGAGGACCGGCGTGGGGCCGGCGACGAGTGGCGGCTCGACGTGCCGCGGCGGAGCCAGCACGACAGTAGGGCGAGGGACGAGCGACCGGCTCGTCTCGAGCTACCCCGCGAGAATCCTGTCGACGCGGATGACCGGCGGGTGCTCGAAGTGCTTCTTCACCGCGCACTGCTCGGCGGCGCGGACTGCCGCGTCCGCATACTTCGCGGGGAACCCCTCCGGCAGCTCGATCGTGACCTGCACGTCGCTCACCAGATGGGTCACCGGGTCGGTCCGCATCCGCTGCACGAGGCGAATGCCATCGGTCGGGATCCCGCGCTGCCGGCAGAAGCCGAGCACGTAGATGCCCGCGCACGTTCCGATCGTCGAGAGGAACGTCGCGAAGGGCGTCGGGGCCGAACTCTCGCCTCCACCCGACGGCGGTTGATCCGTGGGAATGCTGAACCCGCCGAAGTGCGCGTCGACACGCGCGCCTCCCGGGAAATCGATGGTCATCTCCATGGCGCGAAACCTCTCCTTAGCTATCGAATGCGAAACGCCGCGACCGGCTTCCTACTGGGTGGGTGCACCGGCGGGGCCGAGAAACGGTTCATCTGGCGACTCCAAGCCTGGAGGTGCCCGCGCTGGGCGGCGTTGGCACCTCGGGTGATGAGGTGAGGTCGATCACAACTGGCAGGCCCCGCCACGGGTGCGCAGCCGAAACCGCCAAGCGAGCGTGCCGGCAAGAAGCACGAGTGACGTCGCCCCGATGACGGGCTGAAGGGGCGCGAAGATGGTCAACGCGCCACTGGTACCGAGGAGGACCAGGGCGATCTTGTTGCAGACCGGGCAGCCGATCGCGAGGAAGGCACCGAAGCTCGCCACGGTCCCCAGGGTGGACACGTCACGACCGGCCACGCGGGCCGCCGATCCGGGGAGGAGCGGTGCGGCCTCGCCGATTGAGCCGGATGGCGCCGTGGCCGAGTACGTCGCGCCGAGCAGTCCCATGAGCGGGGCGGACGCGACCCAGACGGCGATCGCGAACGGCTCTGGCGGGACTTGGCGCCCAAAGACCGGATTCGGGATGATCGCGGCGACCAGGCCGAACACGAGGAGCGACGCGGCCGCCCAGAGCGTGGCGTGGATGACGAAGCGCCTGTCGATCGTCCCCAGGACGTCGGCGACCGGGCAGCGGGCGGGGAGGGATCGACGGATCACGCCTTGAGGTCCGCGATCGCGCGATCGGCCTCCGGACGGGCCGCGTGGCCGAGGCGGCGCGTCACGATGGCGTGGATGATGTCGCACGCAGTCGTGATCGCCGGCTCCGCCAGCCGGTAGTTGACGGTGGTCCCCGTGCGCCTGCCATCAACGAGACCAGCCGACCGCAGGACCGCAAGGTGCTGGCTCGCGTTCGGGAGCGTCACGCCGATCGCGACCGCCAACTCGCCGACGGAATGCTCACCGCCGCGCAGCGTGTCGAGCAGCATGAGCCGCTTCGGGTCGGTCAGGACCTTGCAGATCTCCGCGTGGAGGCGGTAGCGCTCAAGTGCGTCATGGCTGAGATCCACAGGATTGGAGGTCCTTCCGTTGCCGTGTCCAGCGTCCCCGGGTCACGACTCTACATCTAATTGCGTTCTTGCGCAACTAGCTGAACAAGGGTCGGTCACCCACGATCACGGCACTCCTGGCGCCGGACCGTCGCCTCAGCATTCGCCCCAACGGCAGGCAGTGGCGCTGAGTTCGCCGACGCGGCCCGCATCGGTGGCCCGACGCCGGTCTCGTTCCGCACTCGACTGGGGACCGGCCGCGGAGACGACAGATGTCCATGCCCGGCGTCATCCGGCGTCGATGGGCCGGCGGAGTGGGTCCGCGGATGCTGGGGCACGTACAGAGAGCGAGGTCACGCCGGGCCCGACCGGGCACCGATACCGGCGGCACGATCTTGAACGGCCACCAACTGTGTCGGGCCATCGCCCGAGAAGGAGCCCCTACGATGACGGTCATCGCCGCACCCCGCAGTCTCGCACCGACCCTCAATGCCGTCGAGCTGCAGGCCGCACGATGGCTTGCCCGCCACAGCATCGACCTCCTGCGGATCAGCCTCGGCCTCGTCTTCTTCGGGTTCGGCGTCCTGAAGTTCTTCCCGGGTGTCAGTCCGGCGGAGAGCCTGGCGTCGGAGACGTTCGCGATCCTGACCTTCGGGCTCGTGCCGCACGGCGTGGCCATGATCCTGATCGCGGCGCTCGAGACCACGATCGGCGTGCTGCTGATCTCCGGCCGAGGCATCCGGCTGGCCCTTGCCCTGCTGGCCGTGCAGATGGTCGGGATCCTCTCGCCACTCGTGCTGCTGCCGGGCGAGATGTTCCGAACCGACCCGCTCGGGCCGACGCTCGCGGGCCAGTACGTCATCAAGGACATCATCCTCGGCGCGGCTGTGCTCGTGGTCGCGGCGAAGGCGCTCGGCGCCGACATGGTGGTCCGCGATCGCGACTGATCGCGACAGATTCAAGGTCCTTACCCCGGTGCCGATCGGCGCCGGGGTACGGTCATGCCCGGGAAGCGGACCGCAGGCCGGACCCCGTCGCCCCCGTCGCCCTCGAACCTGCGGCCCCGCCGACGACTCGACCTGGCCGGCCTCGCCATCGTCGACGAGCAGGAGGTCACGGTCGTCGCCCTCGACACCGGCGAGGTCCTCTCCAGCCACCTGATCGAGCCCGACCGCCGGTACTGGCGGAACCAACGACGAGACCCCGGCCGATGGCCGGGGTCTCGAGCGACCGGCTGAACACATGTGTCGCCGATGTCGCGACACATGACACTGGCGCGCCCGACAGGAGTCAGACGTGCGCATGCCCACTTAGGATTTCAGGCAGATTCTGATCGAGGGTGCTGACGAACGGCGCTCGGCCGCGCTGGAGAGCGCATAGCCCGATAGGATGATGTGGTCGGGGCGAGAGGACTTGACCCGGCATTCCCACGCCGCGGATCGTCCTGTCCGTATGGATCGTCGGGGCCCTCAGGCGAGCAGCGTGATCATCAGGCTCAAGGGGTTCGGTCGTCACTTACTCGACCTTGGCGACGAGGCACTCGCGACGATGCCACGCGGTAGTCGATGGCTTCGCGGCAGCATCGGTCGAGCCACGGGGCACCCTCCGTCGGAGGCACGCTTGCAGCCGAGGCCCACCAGCCGCAGAGTGAGCGGGTCGTGGACACCGTGATCGGCCGTTCCGCGGAGCTTGCCGCCCTGGACTCAATGCTCGACCACCTCGAAGCGGGGGTGGCCGGCCTCTGGCTGGAGGGCGAGGCTGGGATCGGCACTTCCACCGTCTGGCGGGAGGGCGTCCGACGGGCGAGCGAGCGCGGCTTCGGCGTGCTGCTCGCACGACCGACCGCGGCCGAGGGCACATACGCCTTCGCTGGCCTCGGCGACCTGCTCGGGGGTCTGTACGACCAGGTGAGGGCTGTGATCCCGGAGCCGCAGCGGCGCGCGTTGGACGCGGCCCTGCTCATCACGGATGCACCCGAGGACGGGATCGATGAGCGTGCGATCGGAGCTGGCCTGCTCTCGCTGCTGCGCGCCCTTGCGCAAGATCGGCCGCAGGTGATCGCCGTGGACGACGTCCAGTGGCTCGATCTGCCGACTCGACGGGCGCTCGCCTTTGCGGCGCGCCGACTGCGGAGCGAGCGGGTCGGGTTCCTGCTGACGTCGCACAGCGGGGGCAGGTCGGATCCGTCGCTCGACCGCGCCCTGCCCCCAGAGGCGGTGGAGCGGCTCGAGCTCGGCCCTCTCAGCGCCGGGGCGCTCCACGCCCTGTTCAAGGAGCACCTCGGACGGTCGTTCTCGCTGCCGGTGCTCGGCCGCATCGCCCAGGCGTGCCGCGGCAACCCGCTGTACGCGCTCGAGGTCGCCCGCGAGCTGGAACGGGACCCAAGGGCGAGCCCGGGTCTGCCGGTCCCGGCGGCGCTCGGAGCGCTGGTCGACGCACGGGTAGCACGGCTCCCGAGGGCGACCAGGGCGTCACTTCTTGCGGCCGCCAGCCTCGCGCGCCCGACGGTGGAGCGAATCGGGCCAGCCGACTTCGCTCCGGCGGTGCGCGCTGGGATCGTCCGGATCGAGGACGGCGAGATCCGTTTCATGCACCCCCTGTACGCCTCAGCCGTCTACCGCTCGGCTAGCGATCGAGCGCGGCAGGCGATGCACCGAAAGCTGGCCACCGGCGCGAGCGAGCCGGAGGACCGGGCCCGCCATCTCGCCCTCGGCTCGCCCGCGCCGGACGCCGGGGTGGCCTCGCTGCTCGATGACGCCGCGGAACGAGCGATGGCGCGCGGTGCCCCATCGACCTCGATCGAGCTCCTCGAGCTGGCGTTGCGGCTGACGCCGGCCGAGGATGATGAATTGGCGCTCGGGCGGACTGTTGCGTTGACTCGAGGCCTCTTCGATACCGGCGACGGCGCCCGCGCGGAAGCGATCCTCGACCGAACGCTGGAGACCGCACCGCCCGGACCTCTTCGGAGGGAGGCGATGGTGCAGCTCGGCTGGTGGCTCACCGAGCGCGGCGACTGGGCGGCAGGGGTGGGCATGATGGAGATGGCGCTCACCGATGAGAACGACCCACGAGCCGCAGGCCGGACCGAGGTCATGCTCGCGGAGGCGTATCGCCTGAACCTGCCGCTCACGAGGCAGCATGCCGGACGCGCCTTGGAGCTCCTCGATCCGGGCACAGACCCCGGGCTGTACTCGAAGGCGCTGCAGCTGGCGGTCGAGGCGCGCCTTCTGGTCGGCGACGGCGCCGACAGCGAGGGGATGGCACAAAGCTTGGCCCTCCAGGAGCGGGCGAGCGGGACCTGGGAGGTCAGCCAGTTCGCGGCTGGCTGGGCCCGCGGGATGGACGATCTCTACGCGGCCCGCGAGCGCTTCAGCCGGTTGATCGACGTGTACGAAGAGCAGGGGCTGGACAGTGAGCTGCCGGGCACGCTCGGCCACCTCGCCACGGTCGAGCTTTGGAGCGGACGATGGCAGCGGGCCGAGTCCCTCGCGCGGCGGGCACGCGAGCTCGCCGACCAGACCGAGTACCCCGTGTCCGCCTGCCTGGCTCGCTATGCCCTCGGTCTGGTGCTCGTCCAGCGCGGCGAGCTCGACGAGGCGAGGTCGGCGGCGAACGCCACGCTCGAGGTATTCGCGGACCGACCGGCGCCCATCCTCGAGACGCAGGCCCGGATCGTGCTGGGAGAGGCGGACCTGTCCGCCGGCGACGCGACGGGAGCGCTCCGCCACCTCGAACGCGCCGACGAGCTCCTGGCATCGATCGGCTGGCGCGAGCCGTTCCACTTCCGGTATCACGGGGACCAGATCGAAGCCCTTGTCCAGGTCGGACGCCTCGATGACGCCGCGACACTCGTAACGCGCCTCGAGGAGAGCGCGGCGAGGATCCCCAGGCCGTGGATCGCCGCCGTCGCGGCCCGTGGCCGGGCCATGGTCCTCGCGACCCGCGGGCAGCCGGAACGGGCAACCGAGGCGTTCGATCGCGCGCTGCAGGCGCACGAGGTGGCTCCTGGATCGTTCGAGCGGGGGCGGACCTTGCTGGCCATGGGCCGCATCCAGCGTCGGGCACGGCAGAAGCGACTTGCCCGGACCTCCCTGGAAGCGGCCCTTGGGGTGTTCGAAGAGCAGGGTGCCCTTGGCTGGGCCGAGCAGACACGCGCCGAGCTCCGCCGCGTGGCGACGCGGACGACGCCGGCGGACCTGACGGCGACGGAGCTGCTCATCGCTCGCCTGGCAGCCTCGGGTCTGACCAACGAGGAGATCGCCGTTCGGGCGTTCGTCAGCCCCAAGACCGTCGAGGCGAACCTCGCGCGGGCCTACGTCAAGCTCGGCATCGGCCGTCGCGCCCAGCTCGCACACGCGCTCGACAAGCGGGAAGCCGCGGCCATTTCATAGGGTTCCCCCGACTATCGGGATCCGTCGCCCGACCGTAGCCTCAGCGCCGTGGACACCACCACGTATGTCGTCGAGTGCTTCTGGCCGGGGGTCGATACCGCCGACTTTGACGCGCTCGACCGGCGCGCGGTCGCCGCGGTCGCCGCGCTCGACGGGGAGGGGATCCTGGTCGCGTACCGCGGCTGCTGGCTGATTCGCGAGGACGAGGTCGTCCTCTGCTTCTTCACCGGGACCCGGACCGACGTGACCGCTGCCGCTCGACGGGCGGAGATCCCGTTCGAGCGCATCCACGAGGGCGTGCACCCGGCGCGCGCCCCGGGCGTCGCCACCCCTATCGATCAGGCGGATCACGACCGGGCGACGGTCGAGGGTCCGGCACCAGGAGGCTGACCATGCTCCGTGTCCCGAGGCTCGTGACTCTTGCATCATGTCTGGTCATCGTGGCCGCCTGCAGCTCCTCGGCGGGCGGCTCGGCGTCGACCGCACCATCGTCCGCTCCCGCAGCATCGCCGTCGGCCGCCGCAGCGACTGGGACCCCGGCGGTGAGCGGTAGCGGTGCCCCGCCTTCGGCGTCACCGGCCGGCGGTGGCGGGGGGAATGCCACCGGGACTCCGGTCTCCTCGGCGACTTCGTCCGACCAGGCTGGCAGCAGCACAGGACCGACGCTGCTCGCGAACGTCTGCGACATGCTCGACGTGTCAACGATCGACTCGGTCACAAGCCTTTCGGTGAAGGCAGGCAAGTCCATCGCCGCCGACCCGAGCAAAGGTGATCTCGGCGGCTGCCTCTGGGCCGCAGGGATAACGACCGGGGTCCAGATGACCGCTCATTCCGAAGAGCGGATCAAGGCGCTCCTCCTCGCACCTGGTACCGACGAGCCGGGAGTGGGGGTGGCGGCCAAAGGCCGCACGGCAACGATCAGCGGGATCATCCACGCCAGTGTTGCCGTCGACTTCGGGACATTCGGCGTCCAGATCGTCACCGATTCGCCCGCCGCCACGCTCGCGATGTCGGTCGCGCTCGCGAAGGCGATCACGTAGCTCGACCCCGGCCTCGACCGCTCGACCACTACGCCCTCGACGGTCTGCTGGCCGAGTTCGGCACGGCGCGTCCAGCCGTCCACCGCGAACGCGGCCCGGCCTACGAGCGTCGCCGCCCGAACGAGCTGTGGCACATCGACATCAAGGGCCCGTCCTTCCTGCGCCGCTCGGTGCGCGAGTTCGAGAAGGTCTGGATCGTCGGCCTCGTCGACGACCATTCGCGCTTCCTGGCCGGCCTGCGCGTCCTGCCTCGCCCCCAGGCCCGGCCCATCCTCGCCTGGCTCGGCGACTGCGTCGACCTGTGCGGCACCCCGCTCGAGCTGATGAGCGACAACGGCAGCCCGTTCGTGGTCCGGATGCCGGGCGTCCTGACCCTCTTCGGCAAGACCAACGAGGAGCTCAGCATCCGCCACATCCGGACCCAGGTGAACTCGCCCTGGACGAATGGCAAGACAGAGCGCTTCTGGGGGATCCTCCAGTCGGAGTTGCTCGACCGCCAGATCTTCCGTACGTTCGATGCCGCTGCCGATGGGCTCACCCACTCGCGACCTACTACAACTGCGACCGGCTCCATGGTGAGCCGGACTGGCACACCCCGGCCGAGCGCTACGACGGCACGCCGTTCACCGCCCGCGGCTTCGAACGCGTCCCCGCCCTCGACCATCTCTAGGGCTGGCTCGCGAACCTGATGGCGGTCTGACTGCCTGTCTCACAAACCCCGGGAACGACACCTAGGCGGTCGAAGCGAACCTCGGCCTCGCCTACCGCAAGCTCGGTATCGGCCGACGGGCCAAGCTAGCGCGCGCCCTCGACGCGCGGGACGACGGCACCATTTCGTAGGGTCTTCCCGACTATCGCGATCCGGTGGTCGCTCGTAGGGTCCTCGTCGTGGATACGACACACGTCGTCGAATGCTTCTGGCCCGGAGTCGACACGACCGACCTCGACGAACTCGATTCGCGCGTCACCGAGACCGTCGCGGGCGCTTGACTGGGAGGGTGTCCACGTCGCCTACCGCGGCTCGTGGCTGCTTCGCGAGGACGAGGTGGTCCTCTACTTCTTCAACGGCTCACGCGACGACGTGGCCGCGGCCGCGCGACGCGCCGCTGTCCCATTCGAGCGGATTCGCGAGGGAGTCCACGCGGCCCGGACCCAGGGCCTCGGGATCCTCACTCACTCAACCGGACCCCCACCGCTCGGCGGCCGAGGGCCACAGCCCAGGAGGTTGACAATGTCCCGCGTCCGGATGGTCAGCGGGCTCGCTTCGTGCGTGCTCCTCCTCGCCGCCTGCAGTTGGTCGGCCAGTGGATCCGCGTCGGCGGCACCGCCTACGTCGCTGGTGCCGTCGACGGCCGCGGTGCCGGCTTCTGCGGAGCCGAGCGCATCGCCGTCCGCGGCCGCCACGCCGACGCCGGAGGCATCCAGCGCCGCCACGGTCGTGTCCACGTCGATCGACCCGTGCACGCTGGTCACGGCCGAAGAGGCGTCAACGCTGACAGGCCTGACGTTCCCTGCCAGCACGGCGTCGACGCTCGCGGGCTTCGAGATCTGCGACTACGGCGAGGAAGGTAATTCGTTCGTCGTGGAGGTGGCGGTCGCGCCCGACGCGGCGACAGCGATGAAGGCTGAGGAGCAGGCGATGGCCCAGGCCCAGAGCGACCTGCCGGTCGCCTTCAAGATCACGCGGCTGCCGGCCTTCGCGCCGGGCGTCGATGCCGTCATGGCCCAGTTCACCGGGTCGCTCCAGGGTTCGACCGTGTCGGCCGTGGGGATCTACCTGCTGAAGGGGGCCGTGTTCTTCGACGTCACCGATGTTGCGATGGGCGGCAAGGCGCCCACCGCCGCCTCGATGCAGGCACAGGCCGAGGTCAGCCTCGGACGTGTGCCATGAACGGATACCGGGGGGCCGACCGGAGCCTGGCCGGCTAAGACTCGGGGATGTGACCGTCCCGACGATCGCGGGGCCGTAGGTGTCTTGCTTCGCGTGGTGGGCCGCCGTGACCCCTGCCGTGGGCGGCACGGTTGCGGCCGAGGCCCGCCAGCACGTCAAGCTCGGCATCGGCCGTCGCCCCCAGCTCGCACACGCGCTCGACGAGCGGGAAGCGGCGGCGATTTCGTAGGGTTCCCCCGACTATCGGGATCCGTCGCCCGACCGTACCCTCAGCGCCGTGGACGCCACCCACGGATGTCGTCGAATGCTTCTGGCCGAGCCGCCGAAAGACGACCCGGCTCGCCACGGCCGTGATCGCGCTCCTGGCGACGGCCTGCGGGAGTCCGACCGTCCCAAGCCCGGCGCCCTCGGCCTCGCCAGTCGGAGGCGTGGCATCGCTCGCGATCGACGCCTGCGACCCCGACAAATCCGTCGCCTGCGACCAGCAGGCGGCCTTCCTCTCGATCCCGATCGTGGACTCGGATCTTTCGCTCACCTGGTCGAGCCAGTGGGCGTCGGCCCGCAGGGGCCGGCCGGCCTGGGACGCGTCCCCGCTCGGCCTCGGCGGCTGGTCCATCGACGTGGTCGAACGATACCTGCCGGCCAGCCGGGCACTCGTCGCCGGCGACGGCGCGTGGCGGGTCGTCGACCCCTTGAAGCTGGCGTCGGGCGAGACGGCAGTCCCGAGCTTCGACGGCACGCTCGCGTACGTTTTCGACGCCGCCGGGCGGCACGTCCGGACCGTCGACGGGCATCTCGGGACGGTGCTGCTCACGATCTCCTACGACCCGGCCGGCCGCCTCGCCAGCGTGGACGGGATCGTCGGCCGTCAGCCGGCGCACCTGGAGGTCCAGCGAGCGGCCGACGGGAGTCCTCGGGCGCTCGTCGGGATCGACGGTGGCACGACGACGCTCGACGTGGACGCGACCGGCCGACTCATCGCCGTCCACACTCCGGCCGGGTCGACGACACAGGTCGGCTGGACGACGGGCGCACTGGTGACCTCGGAGACCGACCCGCTCTGGGTGACGCCGGCGCCTGGACCGTGAGCATCTCGTCGCCAGCCGGCGCGACGGGCGGCTATGCGTTCACGGTCTGGTCCGTCGCCGCGACGACGACGAGCACGATCAGCCTCGGGCAGACGGTCACCGGCTCGGTTGCAGCGATCGGCGAGTGGCATGAGTACACCTTCGCCGCGACTGCCGGCGAGATCGTTGATCTCAAGACCAGGGGGGCCACGGCGGAGCGGACGTGCTCGGCCGGTGTCGAATGGGCGCTCGTGCGACCCGACGGCGGGACCCAGGCGTACGGCCCGACGTGCGACGACATCGGGCGTCAAGTGCTCGGGGCCGCCGGCACATGGGTCGTCCGTGTTTCGCCTGACGCAGTCGCGACCGGGTCCTACGCCTTTTCGGTCCAGCCGGGTTCGTGACTTGTAGGAACGATGGACGCTCCGATGGTCGGGTGTCCTCAGGCGGTCAGTGGCAGGACGTGGTGTAGCGGGGCGTCACCCTCGCGCCTGATCGTCAGCTCGCCATCAGCAGCCCAGGCTCACCTCCTGGTCGTCGACCACGGTGTTCGATAAGGGCCATCGTCTCGGGCCGGAAGTGCTGCCGGCCGTCCTGCCACTCGTCGTCCTGCTCGGCGAGGACCTCCCGACCAGGCGGATGAGGCTGGCCCTATTGGGGAAGATGCCGACGACTCGGGCGCGTTCGATCGATGGATCGTTGAACTCGTGGACAGCCTCAGGAGTCCGAGTCGCACGTAGCAGGGCGGTAAATAGAACATACGTTCTGGCGCGCCCGACAGGATTCGAACCTGCGACCTTCGGCTCCGGAGGCCGACGCTCTATCCACTGAGCTACAGGCGCGCGGGCTCCGATCATAGCGTTCGAGCGTGGATAGAGCTTCGGCTTTTGGTTCTACGCTCTACATGTGCGCCGAGTTCATGCTCGGACAGACTCGCGGGATCTCGCGTGCGGCCGTGCACCTCGCAACACCTGGCGGCTCGAGCCGTCCTGCGCGAAGGCCGGCGCCGGGAGGCCTGGCCTGCCGCCCCATCCTCTGCCCCGCGCGACGTATTCCATCGGGGCCGGGCGCCGCCTGGCACGGGGTTCGACTGTCATCCGCGTGCCGGATCGCCGATATGGGCGATCTGGCGCGGGCACTAAACCAGCTGGTCGCGGCGGCGGGTCAGACTGGCGGTCTCGGCGGTGTTGCCCGCCAGCTCGATGGCTTTGTCGTACGCGGCGTGCGAATCTTGCCTGCGGCCCATCCGTCGCAGCAGGTCGGCGCGGGTCGCATGGTAGGCGTGATAGCCGGCCAACTTGTCGTCGAGACGGTCGACGGCCGCCAATGCCACCTGCGGGCCGTCAAGCTCGGCGACCGCGATGGCCCTGTTGAGGGCGACGATCGGCGAGGGGTCGAGGCGGGCGAGCTGGTCGTAGAGGGCGACGACCTGCGACCAGTCGGTGTCGCGCATCTCGCGGGCGGAGGTGTGCACGGCGTTGATCGCCGCGAGGATCTGGTAGCGGCCCGGAGCCTGGCCCATGGCCAGGCGCTCACGCACCAGTCCATGGCCTTCGACGATCAGCTCCGCGTCCCAGGCCCCACGGTCCTGCTCGTCGAGGGTCACCAGTTCGCCGCTCGCCGAGACCCGGGCGGTGCGGCGGGCCTCGGTGAGGAGCATCAGCGCCAGCAGCCCCGCCACCTCACCGTCCTCCGGCATGAGGGCACGGACCAGGCGAGTGAGCCGGATCGCCTCGGCGGTCAGCTCGTGTCGGACCGGGTCGGTCTCGGGGCCGGTCGCCAGGTAGCCCTCGTTGAAGACGAGGTACAGGACGGCGAGGACGCCGGAGACCCGCCTCGGGAGGTCCTCCGCGGATGGCACTCGATACGGGATGCGAGCCGCCTTGATCTTGGCCTTCGCGCGGGTGATCCGCTGCCCCATGGCGGCCTCCTGCACCAGGAAGGCACGGGCGATCTCGGGCATGGTCAGACCGCCCGCCATGCGCAGCGTCAGCGCCATGCGGGTTTCCATGGCGAGGGCCGGGTGACAGCAGGTGAAGATCAGCCGGAGCCGGTCGTCGTCGATGGCGCCGAGCGGCTTGCGCGGGTCGCCGTCGTACAACACCTGCGCCTCCTTCTGCTTGCCGTCGCGCTTGTTCTCGCGCCGGATCCGGTCGATGGCCTTGCGGCTGGCTGTGGTCGTCAACCAGGCGCCGGGGTTGGGGGGCACGCCGTAGGCCGGCCACCGCTCGACGGCGGTCGCGAATGCCTCGGCCGCCGCCTCCTCGGCGATGTCGAGGTCACCGAAACGCCTGGTCAACGCGGCGACCACCCGCGCCCACTCCTCGTGATGGGCCTGGGTGATCGCCGCCCCGACGTCGATCACGCGATGCCCTGGAACGGGCGCACCTCGATCTTCCGGTTGCAGGCCTTCGAGCCCTCGGCCGCGAGAGTGAGCGCCACGTCGAGGTCGGGGGCCTCGATGATCCAGAAGCCGGCGAGGTACTCCTTCGACTCAAGGAAGGGCCCGTCGGTGAGCACCGGCTCTTCGTCCCGGTTGTCGACGACGGTGGCCGTGCTTGGTGACGCGAGGCCGCCGGCGAAGACCCAGTAGCCTTCCGCCTTGAGCCGGTTGTCGTTGAAGGCGTTGATGGCATCCATCTCGCCTGGGATGGCCAACTCGGTTCCGTCAGCGATCACGGAGACCAGGTAGTGCATCTCGGATCATCTCCTGTGTGCTCGAGCGCCGCCAGCGAGCCGAGGGTCGGCTGGCGGGCGCATCGGGTTGTGTCAGTTGTCGATCGCCGCGTAGGCGGCCTTCCAGAAGTCGGCCAAGACCTCGGCGGACTGAGGCGATCCCGCCGCCCGTTGGGTGAAGAGGATGCCGGTGAGGTCGGCATCGACGTCGGACCGCCAGGAGGTGCCGGCGCCTCCGTTCCAGCCGAACCCGCGCGGGATCATGCCGTGGCCGGCGCCTGACGCGGGAGCCGTCATGCAATAGCCCCAGCCTTCGTTGTCGCGGAGGAGCGGGCCGGCAAACGCACGCTGCGACGGCTCCAGATGGTCGGTGGTCATTTGAACCACCGACTCCTCGGACAGGATGCGTCTGCCGTCGTGTGCGCCGCCGTTGAGCAACATTCGCACGAAGGTCCAGAAGTTGTCGATGGTCGAGAGCAGCCAGGCAGACGCGCTGGGAAAGGCTAGCGGACGGCTCCAGTAGCCGTCCTCGACGCCATCAACCACCGCGAGTTCGCCGGTCTGCCAGTCGACGCCGTAGGCGGTCGTGAACCGGCCCTTCATCGCCGACGACACTATGAACGCCGTGTCGCCCATCCCGAGCGGGCCGAGGATGCGCTCGTGCAGCACGGCCTCCAGCGATTTGGCGGTGGCCCGCTCGAGCACCGCGCCCAGCACTTGTGCGCCGGTGTTGTACATCCATTGCTCGCCGGGCTGATTGATGAGGGGCAGGGTCCCGAGACGCCGCAGCCATTCATCGGTCGAGTGCGGCGACGGTGGGTAGGGAGGACCCAGGGTGGCGAGCTGCAGCTCCCTCTCAGCTTCCAGAATGGGGTACGCCGCCTGCGTCAATACCATGCCGAACCCGAGGCGGAAGGTGAGCAGGTCTTCGAGCGTGATGGCGCGTTTGGCAGGCACCGTATCGTCGAGGCGGGCGTCGACGCTCCGCAGCACACGGCGGTTGGCCAGCTCCGGAAGGAGATCGTCGACCGGTGCGTCAAGGTGCAGGGTGCCGTCGTCGACGAGGGCCATGACCGCAGCGGCGGTGATCGGCTTGGTCATCGAAGTCATGCGGAAGACATCGTCACGTTGCAGCGGCTCGGCGTCGCCGAACGTCCTGGTGCCGATGACATCGACGTGCGCACGCCCGTGGCGGGCGACCAACGCGATGGAGCCGGGCATGTCGCCGCGTTCGACGTGCCCGGCCATGACGTCGTGGAGACGGGCAAGACCCGTCTGCGAGAACCAGTCTCCAGTCATCACCGCGCCTCCCGTCAAATGAAATTCATGTTCAGGCGGCTGTTTCCCGCCCGGTGGGTCGGTAGACCTGGATCGTCACCCCGCCGGGGGTGGACCGCGATCCGACGAGCTCGAGCGCCTTCTCCGGGCCGTTGTCCGGGAACAGCCGCGTGCCCTGGCCGACGACCACGGGGACGGTGAACAGGGTGATCTCGTCGACGAGGTCGTTCTCGAGCAGCCAGCGGACAAGGACGCCGCTACCGGGCACCTGCAGCTCGCCTCCCGTGGTGGCCTTCAGCTCGCGGATGGCAGCCGCCAGGTCATCGGAGAGGACGGTCGTGTTCGCCCACATCGGGTCGAAGGGCTTGGTCGATGCCACGTACTTGGGCCGCGTGTTCAGCGCCACGCCGATGGGCATGGAGCGCAGCTCCTCGATCGATCCCCAGGAGCCGGCGAAGATCTCGTAGGTCCGCCGGCCGAACAGGAAGGCGTCGGCGCGCGTGTAGATCTCGTCCAGTGCCGCCATGGCCTCGGGGTCGAACGTGTCCATGACCCATCCGCCGCGCTCGAAACCGCCCCTGCGGTCCTCGTCCGGCCCGCCGAGCCCCTGCATGACTCCGTCGACGGAGACGTTGGTGTTGGTGGTCAGCTTCATGACGTCCGTTCCCTTCTCGTTGGGATTGTCCCGTTGGGGCGCCCCTCGTGGGCGGCCTCTCACCCCAACAACGAACGCTTCTGGCCCGATCCGACACCGCATGTGGGCTCCGGTGCTCTCCTTGATCAGCGTCCGCGGGGAACGACTCATCGAGATCCTGCGCCGAGCCCAGGAGCCGCCTCCGCCCTGGGACCGGCCAATCGCATCAACTCCTCGAGCGCGACGCCGATGATCCCCGCTATGACGATCGCGCCCAGCCACAGGTGGATCGTCCAGCCGATGCCGCTCGTGAGCTGAACCGTCACGAAGTAGGCGACATAGAACCCGGCCGGGATCGCGAACGCGATCAGGGCGTCTGTCCGCCTCCCGCTCCCGTACGGCAGTCGCCGAACAAGGAGGTCGGCGAAGAGCCCGGCGAGGAACGCGCCCGGGAGGAACCGGTACTCGTCGCTCACGACCGTCATCAGGGCGGTCGGCGCGAACAGGAGCAGCGTCAGTGCCCCGAACGGCAGCGGACCGCGGCGAAGCGCGACGAGCACGAAGCCGGCAAGGAGCGCGGCCTGGACGAGGATCCCCGCCGCGCCGAAGCCCTGGCGCACGTCGTCGACCTGCCAATACGGGGCGTTGCCCTGGCTGGGATAGAGGATCGACGTCCCGTCCGGCGACCACGACGGGCCGGCCAGGCCATCCGCGGTCCCCGGGCTCCGCGTCAGGTTCCGCTGGTCGGAGCCGTCCGCGTTCATGACATATACCTCGAGCTCGCCGTCGCGGTTCGTGGTGAAGGCGATCGACCTTCCGTCCGGTGACCAGGCGGGCATGAAACTCCTGTCGGGAGCGTCCGTCAGGCGCCGGAGGTCCGCTCCGTCGGCCGCCATCGACATGATCTCGAGGTCGCCGTCATCTTGCGTCGATTCGAATGCGATGCGCGTGCCGTCGGGCGACCAGGCAGGATCGAAGTCGTCGCCGCCCGTCCGGGTCAGCCTCACGACGTCCGTCCCATCGACGGCTGCTGAGTAGATGTCGCCGGATCCTGTGCGATCCGAGACGAACGCGATCCTGGTTCCGTCGGGTGACCACGCCGCGCCCCAGTCGGTCGACGGCTCGGACGTGAGGCGCCGGACGTCCGTCCCGTCCGCTGCCATCGTGTAGACGTCGAACGAGCCTGCCCGGTTGGAATGGAAGGCGAGGCGTGTGCCGTCCGGGGACCACGCCGGCCCGCCGGCGCCATCGGCCGTGAGCTCGCGGCGGTTCGAGCCATCCGGGTCGCTGACGACGATCTGTGCCACGCCGTCGGCGGCCGCGCTGAAGGCGAGGAGCCGGCCATCGGGCGACAGCCGTGGGTTGCGATCGTCCTCGTCGGTGATGGCCAGCCGGCGTTGGTTCGAGCCGTCTGCCGCCATCGAGAAGAGCTGGGCCGTCGGCCGGCGCGCGGCCGGCCCGACGATCGACGCGGACCACGGGTCAACGATCGGATGGGCGTACTGGGTGAAGGCCGCGAACATCGACAGCACCGCCGTGAGGCCGACGACCGCCGGGCCGTGCCGCCGCCACGACGGCGCCACCGTGCTCGATTTCGACCAGACCGAGCGTACGGGCCCGCTGAACATCAGCACGCCCGACGCGGCGAGGGCCAGGTGAGACGGAGACAGGAGCGCCTCGACGGACACCTCGAAGCCGAAGAGCGCGTGCCAGACGAAGTCGACCTGGCCGGCGAGGACGAAGCCGATCGCTCCGGCAAGCGACACGAGGTAGGGCCGCGGCAGCGACTGCCGCCACGGGTTTCCCCGCCGCATGTTTCGGGCCGCGACCACGCCGAGCGTCAGCAGGAATGTCGCGGCGCCGGCGTACAGAATCGCGTGCCACGGCGTCAGGAACGTGTCGTCGACCCGGCCGTGGGAGTGGGCCCACAGGTCGATGTAGAAACCGACGATCAGCCAGACGGACAGGGCGGAGATGCCCCAGTCGAAGCGGCTGGTGGCGAGGGCCGTCCGCGGCGCCTCTGCCGGCACGGCGCCTTCGGCTGCGATCTCGGTTCCGGCCACTCGATCGCCTCTCCGATCAGCTGTGGGTCTTGAACGTCGAGACAGGTACCCCGATGGCGCCGCCGAGGTTCCTGGCAGGCAACGCGTCGGCCCACACGGCGCCAGATAGCAGGATATCGAGACGAATGTTCGCAGGTCGCTCGTGTAGTCTCGCCGGCGTCGAGACCTGCAATGTCCTGAGGGGAGCCATGAAGAGGCTGTCGTTGCTGGCTTTGGTGCTACTGGCGGGTTGTGGCGGCGCCACCTCCGCACCGACACCCTCCGCGGGAGCAACCGCGGGACCGCAATCGACCGACACCCCGGTCCCTGGCGCCACGACCGCGTCAAGCGCGACCAGCGTCCCGTCCGCAGGATCGGGTGTCTTGATCCCGGCCGCCTGCGCCGCGGGGTTCACCGACTATCTGAAGCTGATCGAGCCCGTCGTGGCCGACTTCGACCCGACGACGGCTGACCTCAGTGCGTTCTACGCCGCAGACGATGCGGCGAGCGAGAAGGGCCTCGAGGCGATGACGGCCAACGGGTCGAGGGCAACCTACAGCTGTTCGGAGGTCGGACTCGAGTTCAACTACTTCGACACGCGGTCGCCATGGGATGCGATCCTCGAGATCGCGAAGGCTCAGGCCCCGGGCACCGTCGCGTATCTCGAGGTCAAGCGCAGGGTCTCCGCGATCGACACCGCAACAATGAGCGACTACGACGCGGCAACCTGTGACGACGCCGTCGCACGCATCAAGAAGGCCGTCGCCGACGAGCTGGCCGCCGGCTCCGAGACCGTCCAGGACATGAGTGTCGACGAGGGTCTCGCGCTCTCAGGCCTCTACAGCGCCTACATGCACGATGTCAGCGACGCGAAATGCCCACCCGACAAGCTCGGCAACGACGAGTTCGGCTTCATGTTGTAGCTGCCACGGGTGGGAGCAGGGCCTCCGCCGCCGCGGCGGCCGCATTTGCGACCCGCTGCAGCGGAACGTTCGCCAGCCGCGCGGCCTCGCGAACCGACTCGAATTCCGGCGTCGCTCCTACGACGACCCCGCCGAGGACCTTGACCTTCACGGTCAGCGAGCCGAACGGCGTCGAGACGGTCTCGAAGCGCCGATCGGCCTCGTAGCGGCGAACGTCGTGGACCCGTACCCCGAGCGTCGATGTCTCGCGCAACAGCACGTCCGCGAGGCGCGCCTCAGCATCGATCGGACCGATCACCCCGATCGTCGTCGCGAGGCGGCCCTTCTTCATGAGCATCGGCGTCAGCGTCACGTCGAGGGCCCCGGCGGCGAAGAGCTGCTCTCCGATTGGCGCGAGGAGCTGCGGGCTCATGTCGTCGACGTTCGTCTCGAGCACGACGTGATCGCCGAGTGACGGTGCGGTCATCCGTGCGTCGGTCGGCTGGCCGATCCAGAGGCGGAGCACGTTCGGCCACTCGAAGTCAGCGCTTCCTGCCCCGTAGCCGACTCGGCTGACCGTCATCGGCGGCTGCCTGAATGTTGCGAGGGTGGCGAGGATCGCGGCCCCGGTCGGGGTGACGAGCTCATGCCCCTCCCCGAACGGTCGCGTCGGAGCCCCCGCGTCGGCAATGATCGCGAGGGTGGCGGGCGCCGGGCCGGGCATCCGGTGTCCAGAGGCGCGAATGTCGGCCGGCGCGATCGGCAGGGAGGACGCGTACAGCCGGTCGATGCCGAGCAGCCTGAGGCCGGCGACTCCGCAGACGACGTCGACGATCGAGTCGATCGCCCCGACCTCGTGCAGTTCGATCTCCTCGACGGGAACGCCATGGACCTGGGCCTCGATCGCGGCAATCCGACGGAGGATCGTCTCGCTCGTTTCGGCAACGTCCACCGGCAGGCCGCCGTCGCGAATGATCGCCACGACGTCCTTGAACGGGCGGTGGTCCTGGTGGTCATCGGCGACGACCCGGACCTGCATGGCTCGGATGCCCGCTTTGTGGACCTCCAGCGCCTCCAGCCGGACCGACTGCCGGATCGCGAGTGCCGAGACCATCGCGCGCAGGTCGTCGAGCGGGACGCCCGCGTCGACCATCGCCCCCAGCAGCATGTCCCCGCTCACGCCGCTGTAGCAGTCGACAAACCCGATCACCGTCGTGCGAGCTCGGGCTCCGGGGGGTGAACGGGTCGGGGCCAGATCTCGCCGTCCTGCGTACGTTCGGTGACAGCCAGACGGTTAACCAGGCCGGCGAGATAGCCGGCCCCGAACCCATTGTCGATGTTGACGGTCGCGATCCCTGGGGCGCAGCTCGTCAACATCGTCAGAAGTGCGGACAGGCCGCCGAGCGAGGCACCGTACCCGACGCTCGTCGGGACGGCGACGACCGGCACGTCGACCAATCCACCGACCACGCTCGGCAACGCCCCATCCATGCCCGCCGCGACGACGATCACGTTCGCCCGACGGAGCTCGCCAAGCTGGTCGATCAGGCGATGGAGGCCCGCCACGCCCACGTCGTAGATCCGCTCGACGCTGTTGCCCATCGCCTCGGCGGTCACGGCCGCCTCAGCCGCCACGGGGATGTCGGCCGTGCCCGCGGTCAGGACCAGCACGCCGGGACGGAGCGGTTCGCCGCGCTCGTCGCGAATCAGGATGGCGCGCGCCGCCTCGTCATAGGTCGCGGACGGCAGCCGGCTGAGGACCGCGTCGTACACCTCTGGTGTCGCCCGCGTTGCCAGGACGGGCCCGCCGTTGGCCGCCAGGCGCTCGGTGATCACGACGATCTGCTCGGTCGTCTTGCCGGGGCAGTACACGACTTCGGGCAGGCCCTGGCGGAGTCCGCGGTGGTGGTCGATCCGGGCGAACCCGACGTCCTCGTATGGCAGCGATCGGAGCCGCTCCGTGGCGGCGTCGACGGACAGCGAGCCGGAGCGCACGCTCTCGAGGAGTTCGTGAAGGTGGCCGTCATTCATTGCCGACGACCGTCAGGATCCGCCGCTCGGGCGCGGTTGCGGGCACGACGCCGACATTGAGCGAGCCCGAACGCAGGCCGGCGATGTCGACCGTGACGAATCGGAACCCGATCGCCTGCAAGTCGCGAACGACGGCCGCCCGGTTGCCCTCGTCGAGCAGGAGCGGCAGGTCCGACAGCAGGAGCTCGATGCGCGCGACGTCGCCGTGATGACGGACGCGGAGGTCGCGGACGCCGATCTTCCGGATCGCTTCTTCTGCGGCACCGATCTGGCGCAGCTTGTCGACCGTCACCCGCTGGCCGTAGGGGATCCGGGTGGACAGACACGGCGCGGCCGGCTTGTCGTAGTTGGGGAGGCCGAGCGCCTTCGCGATCTCGCGGACCTCGGGCTTGGTCAGGCCGGCCTCGACGAGTGGCGCCCGGACGCCGGCTTCGACCGCGGCTCTCGCCCCGGGCCGGTAGTCGCCGGTGTCATCGACGTTCTGGCCATAGAGGATCGTTCCGGCGCCGGCTTCCCGGGCGACTTCCTCGAGGCGCGCGAAGACGATTCCCTTGCACACGTAGCATCGATCCAGGTCGTTGCGGGCGTAGGCCTCGACGCGCAGCTCCCGCGTCCGGACGAGTCGGTGGGCGATCCCGATCTGCCGGCGATCGCCGCCGCTCCGCGGAGCTCCAATTCGGGGATGCTGGGCGAGACGGCCGTGCACGCCGTCGCCCGATCGCCGAGGACTTCGAAGGCGACGCTTGCCAGGACGGAACTGTCGACGCCGCCCGAATAGGCCACGACCACGCCTCCGTCAATCGCGCCGATGATCCTCCGGAGGTCGGCGAGCTTGGCCAGGGTGGTGGGGGCCAGTGACCCATGCGCGGACCCGTTCGTCGCGCGCTGCCCCACGTGCCCGGCATGCCCGTTCCGATCATTCATCGGAGGACATAGCCTCCGTCGATGAAGATCGTCGTGCCGGTGATGTACGTGGCGTCGGACGAGGCGAGGAACGCGACCAGCCCGGCGATCTCGTCGGGTCGCGCAACGCGACCGAGCGGAATGAGCGGGATGGTCATCTCGGCGACGGCCGGATCCTCGAGCAGCTCGTGTGTCATAGGCGTGTCGACCACACCCGGCGCCACGGCGTTGACCGTGATTCCGTGTTCGGCGAGCTCGACGGCCATGCCCTTCGTGAGCATCCGGAGCGCGCCCTTGGAGGCCGCGTAGTGGGCCTGGTACTCGATCGTGACCTCGCTCGTGATCGAGCTCATGTTGATGATCGCGCCCGGCAGTTTCGCGGCGACAAGGCGCCGGGCGAACGCCTGAGAGCAAAGGAACGGGCCCTTGGCGTTGATCGCCATCATCCGGTCCCACTCCGCCTCAGCGAGGTGGAGGATCGGCCGGTAGCCCATGATGCCGGCGTTGTTGACGAGGACGTCGAGTCGCCCAAATCGCGCCCACGCCGCGTCGATCGCAGCGCAGACCTGTGTGGGCGACGCGACGTCCATCGTCAGTGCGAGAGCCGCAGCACCGCTCCGTTCGAGCAGGGCTGCAGTCTCTTCGGCAGCCTCTGTGACGACGTCGCCGACCACGACCGAGGCGCCCTCGTCACCGAGCCGCAGGCAGGCGGCTCGGCCGATGCCTGCGCCTCCTCCGGTGACGAGAGCGACGCGGCCATCGAGCCGGCCGGCCGTCGCAGAGGCCGCCATGTCAGGTGCCTCCGACGATGATGCGAACCCGACCGAGGGTGGCCCCGGAATCGGCGTTGCCACCGGCCGGGACCTCGATCGCGGCAAGCACGCCGCTTCCCGGTGAACGGAGCGTCTCCTCGTGGCCGTTCGCCTGGAAGCGGAGAACCGGCTCCAGGCGGGCGACGAAGTCACCCTCCTGCTTCAACCACTCGAGGACCGTGACGGGCCGATCAGGCACGCCGATCCGGATTTCAGCCATCGGTCAGGGCTCCTATGCGAGGACGGGCTCGGGCTCGGTCGGAAGATGGGCAAGAAGGCCGGCCTCCGTTCCGAGATCGATCAGGTCCTGGTTGATCTGGGCGAAGACGTAGACCGGCGCGCAGCCCGGTCGTTCGACGACCTGGCGTGCCAGTGCGAGGGCCTCGCGGATCTTCGGCGCGCTGGGGAAGTACTCCCAGCAGTCGCCGACGAGGAACACGACCTTGCCGCGGACGCTCTCCGGGTCGAGATCGGGCTGGCCGCCGGCGATGAACACGATGTCGTCGAGCTTGGCCTTGTACTCGGCAAGGTCAAAGCCACTGTGCATCGCGAAGTTGTCGATCGCGCCGCGGATGTTCACGAAGCAGCCCGGGCACGTCTGCTGGGTCAGGACTTCGAGGCCCGGCCAGACGCCCACGGGGTTGCCGTTAGCGCGGAGGAAATGCCGCTTGACCTCGGCGATCGGCGTACCGAGCACCGTGATCTGATCGAGGCGCATCTCGCCGAGACCATCGTGATAGGCGATCCGAATCGCGGGGATCTCGTTGGGCTCGAAGCCCATCACCGCGCTCGTCACGGCGTCGACCGCGACGGTGTCGGTGCCGGCCACGATCAGGCCCATCTCGATCGGCGTGCCGGTATGGGGCCCCTGGCCCTCCATGCCGATGACCGCGTCGACGATGGTCAGGTCGGCCTTGCGGACACGATATTCGTCGACGACCTTCGCGTCGATGTCGTTCCGGTGCTGACCCTGCTGGTTCGTGTGGAGGCCCTTGCCGTCCTTCCCGCCCTCACTCGGATGGTCATTGCGCAGGATGCCCTGCCAGTTGGCCAGCCCGAGCGTGACGGTCTTCGCCAGGTGGACTTTCATCTTCGGGACGTTGATGACGACGTCCGCGTCGAGGAACGGCTTCCAGACATCCGCTTCGTGCAGATAGCGGGCGCCCGGAATCTTCATGTGGACGGTCTCGGTCTCGTCGAAGTAGATGATCCGGTCGGCTCCGCCGAGCTCGGCCGCCTCCTGGAGGCCGCTCTGGGCGAACGCGGGCCGGGCCTTGCCGACGTGGAAGCCGAGTGACGGGTTGTCACCGACGGCGATCTCGCCGGCCTTCGACTCCTCCTTGAGATACGACACGATGGCTTCGAGGGTCCGCGGATCAACGACCGCGAAACTCGTCGCCGGTGCCTGGAATGCGAGGTTCGGCTTGACCAGGACCTTCGCTCCGGGCTTGATGATCGCGTCGAGGCTGCCGACGGCAAGCTCGACGGCTTCCTTGACGGCCTTCTTGATGGCGGCCACGTCCTCGTCAAAGCGGACGTAGGTGCCCTTCATGAAGGTCTCGTTGCCCTTGAGCGGGCCAGTCTGCGAAATGGAAACAGTTGTCATGTCATCCCTCCGGGTCGTACCAGACCCGATCAAACACCAACCGGAGCCGGCGTCCGGACGCCACTCGGGACAGCCGGAACGGGCTTCTCTTCCTCGGCCGGCGCCGGGAAGAATCGCTTGAGCCCGTACTCGAAGAGCACCGCGCCAGCCGCTCCGCCCACCATGGGCGCGACGGCGGTGACCACGAGCGACAACCCTTCACGGGTTCCGGGGAAGGCGACGGAGCCGAAGCCCATGAACCACGCGACGATGCGCGGGCCAAGGTCGCGGGCCGGGTTCAACGAGGTCATCGTCAGCGGGGCGTCGATCATGACGATCATCGTCACGAGCACGCCGAGGCTGATCGGGAAGAACCAGCCAGCCGGGGCGTTGACGCTGCGCTTCTCGAGCAGGATCAGGATGAACGCCATCAGGATCATCGTGCAGAGGGCCTCGGCCAGGAAGCCGCGCCAGATCGGCACCGCGTCATAGGCCGCCTGGTCGATGCCGACGATCCAGGGATGGGGGGAATACGGGACCAGCATCATCGCGAGCTTCTCGCTGCCCGCCGCGCCGCTGACTGTCAGGGCGTTCTTCTCGGCGAAGCCGAGGAGCGCATCCCAGAAGAACGCGACGAGGGCGAGGCCGCCGAGGACGCCACCGACGATCTGCGCAACCCAGTACTGGAGAACGTGGCTCCACGGGAATCTCCCCGTGATCGCCAGGCCGAGTGTGATGGCCGGATTGAAGTGCGCACCCGACAGGGATGCTGCTGCATACACGGCGATCGCGACGGCAAATCCCCAGCCCAAGCCTGCGCTGAGTAGATCACCGATACCGTTGAACAGGATCGCCGAGAAGATCAGCCCGCATCCGAAGAGCACGATCAGGAACACCCCGATCGCCTCGCCGATGTACTTGCCGAGCCATTTCTCGGGCATCGGGACCTGCCTCCTTCCTTCCGCCCGCAGGCGGATCAAGTCGGACTGTCACCGAAAGCTGAGGCTAGGACCTGCCGAGGCCTCTTCTGAAGTGCCAAATGTCCCGCCACCCCGAGCCGAACGAACCCTCCGGACGCGGATGCGCCGGCGGTCGAACGACCGCCCGCGCGAGGATCGCGAGGTGCTGGCTTAGCCGGCGAAGAACTCCTTCAGCGCGGGAGCGAGGACATTCGGATCGATGTTGTGCTCCTGGCCGGCCAGCGTGACGCGCCGGCCGTGAGGGAGAACCCCGGCCAGCGCGTCGGCCGTCGGGCCCATGAACCCGAAGCTCGCGCCACCGTCGAGCACGATCGTCGGGATCGAGACGGCCGCCGCTCGCTCGGTCGGCAGCGAGTAGTCGCCCATGATCGTGGCGTCGTACGGCAGCGTGTGCGCGAGCGCCTCGGTGGCCGCCCACCATGGCTGGCTTCGGGCGCCCGCCACGAACTCGGCGGGCATCCGGACGATCTTCTCCATGAAGTACCGGGCCGCATCGCCGCGGCGACCCTCGGCGAGCATCGTGTTGTACTGCTCGACCTGGTCGGCCGGCGGCCGGGCCTTGGCGTCGAGGATGAACGGCGGTTCCCAGAGCGCCAGCTTCGTGATCTTGCCCGGGAGTTGCTCTGCCGCGATCAATGCCAGCGCTGCCCCCGACGAGCTTCCGTACAGGTGGGCGGATCCGCCGGCCGCCGCCACGACGGCGTCGATGTCCTCGACCTCCCGCTCGATCGCGTACGGCAGCGTATCGCCACTGGGCCCGCGACCGCGGCGGTCGTAGTTGTAGACGGTGAAGTCCGCGGCCAGCAGGTCCGCCAGCCCCGCGTTCGAGAATCGGTCGACCGATCCACCCGACACCAGGATGACCGCTGGCCCATCCCCGAGCCGATCGAATGCGATCGTCGTGCCGTCCTTCGAGATGACCTGGTCCATCGTGATCTCCTTTCGGCGCCGTCGGTTGGCGCACTCTCATCAGTAGGTCGAAGCAGGCGACGCGTTCTCGACATGCACCGCTACTGGCCGCCGCTGAACGGCGCCTCGCCGGGCTTGAGCGGGCGGAACCGCAGCGCCGACCACACATCGTCGATGGCCACCTGGCTGATCGGCCGCATCCCGTGCTCGGCAAGGATTGGCCACAGGCTGTCGCGGTTGATGTCTGCCCAATTCGCCTTCGGATAGGCGACCCAGAAGACCTCCGGTCGGCTCAAGGCGACCCCGTGCTCGATCAGCGTCGCGCGGACCGACGCCGCACTGTCGGCGAAGATGATCGCGGTCGTCGCATCGTCCGGCGAGTCCACGCGATGGACACCGTGGGGCAGCGGCTCGACGAGATCGAGGCAGGCGGATGACGACCAGACCGTCGCTCCTGGCCGGATCAGCAGCTTCTCGGCCACCGACTTCGTGCTCACGGCTGGCTCCTTCCTGCTCAGTGGACTCCGCGGACTCAGCGGACTCGGCCCCCGCGCAGGGCATCGATCGACTTGGCGATGCGGCGCTGCCGCGTCTCGTCGGTCCTGGCCCCCTCGATCGAGAGCACGTGCCACGACTTGTTGCTGTACGAGAGAGCGTCGAACGTGCGCTGCGCCGCCGGCTCGGCGTCGAGCGCGGCGGCGAAGTCGGCGGGCACGGCCACCTCGCGTGGCGCCGTGTCGAGCTCGATGTCGACATCGACCTCGTCCCCGCCGGCGACCCCGGCACCGGCGCGGTGGTCGGCGCTGACGCCGACCATGAACGCGCCGCCCATCACCGCCACGGTGCTGCGGTACGTGTATCCGCGGATCGTCACGGTGACGGCCGGGCGCTTGCCTGCCCCGAGCGACTCGACGACCTCGTCCGGGATGCGGATCCCGGTCGCGGTCTTGTCGCCCTGGAGAATTGTCGTGTGGAAGCGCATGTCACCTCTCCGTGGCTTTTTAAGGGAGCCCTGATCATCTCCGGGTATCGGCCATCACACAACTGTCGGAGCCGTGGCAGGGTTCTCGACACGGTCGACGCGGAATCCGGTGTCGAGACCGGGCGGCGTGCTCCGACCATTTCAAGAGAGGTGCACGCCTGCGCCCTGGTCAACAAGGGAGTCGGACATGAAGTACGTCGTGCTGATCTACAGCAACCCGGAGACATGGGAGACCATGCCGGCCGCAGAGCGAGATCGCGTCATGGCGATCCACAATTCGCTGATCAAGGAATTCAGCGCGTCCGGTGAGCTGCTCCGCGTCGACGGGCTCACCCATCCGACGAACACCAGGACGGTCCGGCTCCGGGACGGGGTGCCGGTGGTGACCGACGGGCCGTTCGGAGAGGCCAAGGAACAGCTGGCCGGGGTCTGGGCGCTGGACTGCGAGAGCATCGAACGGGCGATCGAGATCGCGGCTCCGGTCGCGGAATACGACACCGTGGAGGTCCGACCGCTCATGGATCTCTCCGGCCTGGAGATGTGACGGCGCAGCCCCGCGTCGAGGACCTCCTCCGCGAACTCGCGCCGCGGGTCCTCGGGGCACTCGTCCGGCGCCATGGCCAGTTCGGCGACTGCGAGGACGCGGTCCAAGAGGCCCTGCTCGCGGCCGCCCTCCAGTGGCCGGACAAGGGTCTCCCCGACAATCCACGGGGCTGGTTGATCACCGTCGCGTCGCGCCGGCTGACCGATGAGATTCGCGGCGCCTCCGCGCGGCGCCTGCGTGAGGCGCGGGCCGCCGCCCTCGTCCCGCCCGAGGCCCTCGTTGCCCCGGCACTGGATGACGACCTGCCGGGGGACGAGGACGACACCCTGACCCTCCTGTTCCTGTGTTGCCATCCGTCTCTCTCGCCGGCCTCCCAGGTGGCCCTGACGCTCCGGGCCGTCGGTGGGCTCACCACCGCCCAGATCGCCCGGGCGTTCCTCGTGCCGGAGGCGACGATGGCCCAGCGGATCAGCCGCGCGAAGACGAGCATCACGTCGGCCGGCGCCCGCTTCAGCCTTCCGCCGAACCGTGATCGGGAGGAGCGGCTGCAGGTCGTCCTGCAGGTCCTCTACCTGATCTTCAACGAGGGCTACACGGCGAGCTCGGGTCCGGATCTGCACCGGCCAGATCTGACGACAGAGGCGATCCGGCTTTGCCGGGATCTCCACCGCCTGCTGCCCGACGATGGGGAGGTGGCCGGGCTCCTCGCGCTCATGCTCCTGACCGACGCGCGGCGGGCGGCCCGCACCCGTCCCGACGGTAGCCTCGTCCCGCTCGCCGAGCAGGACCGTGGCACGTGGCGCCACGAGTTCATCGCGGAAGGCGTGGAGCTGATCACGGCGACGCTCTCGCGGGCACCGATCGGCCCGTACCAGCTGCAGGCGGCGATTGCCGCGGTCCACGATGAGGCGGCGCGGGCAGCGGACACGGACTGGCCGCAGATCGTCGTCCTCTACGAGTTGCTCGCGCGGCTCGCCCCCAACCCGATGGTCACCCTGAACCAGGCCGTCGCCGTGGCGATGGTCAGCGGACCGCAGGCCGGGCTCAGCGTGCTGGAGCCCCTGGACGCGGACGAGCGGATGGTCATGCACCATCGTCTCCACGCCGTCCGTGCGCATCTCCTGGAGATGGCCGGCGATCGCGACGCGGCTGGTGCGAGCTACCGGACGGCCGCACGCCTCACCAGGAGCGTCCCCGAGCTCCGCTACCTCGAGGCAAAGGCAGCCCGGCTCGAGGCGAGGTAGCTCGCGCGAGGGAGCTGCCTTCCGGTGTCCAGCCGGCCACCAGCACCGCCCACAGGACTCCCAGGTCGATGAGTACCCCGACCGCGAGCCACGGGTGGAAGAACAGCAGGAGCAGCGCGATCGAGGCGAAGGCGCCCGCCGCCGAGAACGGTTTCCAAAGATCGATCGGCAGGACACCCGCCGCGGCACCGGCGGCCAGCACGAACGTCGCGATCGTGGCCACGACGAGCGCGATTCCCAGGAGGCGCATCGCTTCCGGCTGGAGGCCGAGCGGCGTGAGCATCCAGGACCTCGCCAGCTCGAATGGCCATGGCGGCCCGCCCGCCGTCGTCGGCGGTGCCGGGGCCACGAAGCTCGCGTGGATGGCCGCATGGGCGACCAGGAACGCGGCCAGCAGGAATCGTGGAAACATGTCGACCTCCCTCAATGTCTCGGGCGGATCGTCGGATGCGGACCTCGCGTGCGCCCACGGCCAGTGGTCGGCCCTTCGAGGGCCGTTCGGCCCCTCTTCCGTTCGATCCGGCCGCGCGGGACCGCCGCGTTCGCCCGACGCGTGCATGCGCCGGGACCGTCGCCGCCGCTAGGCCCAGTCGGTCCGGCCCGCCTGCACCGCGAGCTCGTCGCGGAAGTCGGGATGAGCGATCGCGATCAGCTCCTCCGCCCGTTCGCGAAGGCTCTTCCCGAACAACTCGGCAACGCCGTATTCGGTGACGACCGTTCGCACGTGAGCGCGGGTCGTGACGATCCCTGCACCTTCCTTCAGCGATGACGTGATCCGCGACATCGTTCCGCCCGCCGCGGTCGACGGGAGCGCGATGATCGCCCGGCCCTCCGGGGCGAGCGCCGCACCACGGACGAAGTCCATCTGGCCGCCGACACCCGAGTAGAGCCGGTGGCCGATCGAGTCGGCGACGACCTGGCCCGTCAGGTCCACCTCGATGGCGGAGTTGATCGCCGTCATCCGGCTGAAGGACCGAATCACGTGTGTGTCGTTCGTGAAATCGACCGGCCGCATCTCGACGAGCGGGTTGTCGCGGACGAACTCGTACAGGCGCCGCGATCCCAGTACGAAGGCGGTGACGATCTTGCCGCGGTTGCGCTCCTTGCGGGCACCGGTGATCACCCCGGCCTCGACCAGGTCGACGACGGCGTCCGTGAACATCTCCGTATGGATCCCGAGGTCGTGTTTGTCGCGCAGGGCGAGCGCGGTGGCCGCCGGGATGGCGCCGATCCCGAGCTGGAGCGTGGCCCCGTCCGGCACCAGGTCGGCGACGAACTCGCCGATTCGTCGTTCGATCTCGCCGATCTCGCCGACGCGACTTTCGTAGGGCGGGACATCGACGTCGACGGCGAGATCGATCTCGCTGACGTGGACGAAACTGTCGCCGAGGGTCCTTTGCATCGAGGTGTTGAACTGGGCGATGACCGTCTTCGCGGCCCGGATCGCGGCGTGGATCGCTTCGACGCTGGTCCCGAGCGAGCAGAAGCCGTGACGGTCGGGCGGGGTCACGTTGATCAGGACGGCATCCAGGGGCAGTGCGCCTGATGTGAAGAGGTGCGGCACATCCGACAGGAAGACCGGGACGTAGTCGGCGCGCCCCTCGTTCACGGCGGCCCGCGCGTTCGGTCCGATGAACAGCGCCCGGTGCCGGAAGTGTCCGGCCATCTCCGGCGCGAGATGCGGCCCCGGTCCTTCGACGTGGAGATGGACGATCCCGACGCGTTCGAGCTCCGGGGCGCGCGCAACGAGGGCGTCGAGCAGGACGGACGGCACGGCCGCCGCGCAATGGAGGTAGATCCGGTCGCCGGATCTGATGCCGGCCACGGCCTGGGCGGGGCTCACGAGCTTCATCGGTCGAGTCTAGAGGGTGGCCGGGGGGCCGACCGCGGGCTGGCTGGCCCATCGCTGCGTGCCGTTCGGCACTTGGTCGGACCGATCGGCTGTTCCACGCTTCACGCATGGTCAATCGTGATCTGTCCGATATGCGCGTCCGGATCCGGCCGATCCGATCCGACGACCGGGACGAGCTCTGCGCCTTCTATGAGCGGCTCTCCCCGGAGAGCCAATTCCTGCGCTTCCACGCTGTGAGCCGGGGCATCGGCGACGATGCCGCGAGCCTTCTCTGCGGCCCCGACCACGAGCATCGCGAAGGGCTCGTCGCGGAGCACGTCGATGCGGCTCCCGGCGGCCCTCGAATCATCGGCCACATGTGCCTCGAGCCGGCCGATGCGGAGGTCGAGATGGCCGTTGCCGTCGCGGACGAATGGCAGGGTCACGGCATCGGCAAAGCGCTCCTGATCGGGGCCGTCGATTGGGCGCGCTCCCACGGGATCCGCTACCTGCAGGCATCGGCCCTGTCGACCAACAGTGCGCTGCTCGGGTTGATCGCCTCCATCGGCTGTCCGGTCCGCGAATCCAGCCCCTGGGCGGGCGTGGTCGTGGCGACGATCGATGTCGGCGCACCCGTCCCGAAGGCGGCCTGACCCAGCACAGTTCGCGGTCCGCCAGCGGGCCCCGCCGGCGTGCCACTCCTGATCGTCCTGTCAATTCGCGGACACGAGCGTCTGGCGGCGACACATCCCGCCTCCGGCGGCGGTCATCTCCCCGCCAGAGACAGCCTGTAACTCGCCGCTCTCGCCCGAGGAGATGGGGATGCGCTCGATCCAGGTACCCGCTCGTTACCGGCGGCCCGCCGCGGCCGCCGTCATTGGCGTGGTCGTCGTCGCACTGGTGGCCGGGTCGCTCGCGTGGCCACGGACTGGCCCGACGACCGCTGCCGGCAGCGCCTCGCCGTCGGGAACGCCCGGCTCATCGCCGCTTCCGTCGCCCATCATCCGCCCGCCCACGGGTGTCTTCGCGGCTGTCGCCGACCTGACGGCAGTCGATGCCGCCGGCCCGGTCGTCGCGCTCGACGCCCGTTTCAGGCTCGCCAGCCTGGGGTCGACGCCCGCTGCCGAGCTCGCGAGCCGCCTGACGGTCGAGCCGCAACTCGACCTGGCCGTGCAACCGGATCCGGACGGTCGCAGCGTGGAGCTCACGCCCCGCGACCCGCTCGTTCCAGGCGCCGTCTACCGCTTCTCGCTCCACGGCCCGTCGGACGAAGAGCTCGACTCGTGGGCGTTCCAGGCGAAGCAGCCCCTGCGGGTCGTCGGAACGCTTCCCGCCAACGCGACGACGGACGTCCCGACCGACACCGGAATCGAGATCACGTTCGACCAGGACGGCGTGACCGATGCCGCCTCGCACGTGTCCATCTCGCCGGCGACGAAGGGCCGGTTCGAGCAGCACGGCCGCGTCCTCGTGTTCGTGCCGGACGCGCTGAAGGCAACGACGCTCTACACGGTGACGGTCAGCCGCGGCGTGACCGTGAAAGCGACCGGCGAGTCGCTGGCCGCGGACGTCCGCTTCCAGTTCGAGACTGCCGGCACGGGCCGCGCCGACGACGTCACGACATTCCAGTTCCCGGACATCGTCCTTGAGTCTGCGACCGGGACGGCTCCCGTGATCGGCGTCTGGGGCTTCGGGGACGACGAGCGCATGCCTGCGGCACTTCGGCTCGACGTGTATCGCCTGTCCGGGCTGGATTCCGCGGTGAGCGCCTACCGGCAGCTGGCGGCGTTCCCTCGCTGGTCGCGTTGGGCAGCGAACGGGCTCGTCGCCACGGCGGACCTGCCACGGGTTCTCTCGATCGATGCAAAGTACAACAGGTACGCCAATTCGCAGTGGGTGGGCCTTCCGAACGCACTCCCTGGAGGCTGGTACCTCCTCGAACTCGCAACGGGAACGAGGCCCGCCCAGGCGATCCTCCAGGTCACCGATGTTTCCGGCTACTTGGCGGTGTCGGAGACCCGGACCCTCGTATGGGCGAACGATCTCGCGACCGGCGGTCCGATCACGGGCGCGACCGTTGCGACATCGAGCGGTGATCTCGGGCGGACGGACGCCCGCGGCCTGCTCGTGGCGGACACGCCGGCGGGCCTGCGTCCGGACGGCGAGGCCCCCTGCACGGAGCCATGTGCGCCCGTCGTGACGGTCACGACCGGTGACGGACGGACGGCGTTCCTGCCCGGCTCCAGCCAGCAGGACGTCTACGAGGGACTCGTCGACTCGTCCTGGTGGTGGAGCGACGGCAATCCCGGCTACTGGGCCCTGCTCGGCACGGATCGGACGCTCTACCGGCCGACCGACACGATCAACGTCTGGGGCGTCGTCCGCGACCGCGACTCCGGCAAGGTGCCGGCCGGCGTGAAGCTCGATCTCGATCCGCCGGCGACGGACGACGCCGCGCAGCCGTCCATCACCGGCCTGACCATCGAGCCTGGTCCGACGGGCGCGTTCACCGCGTCGATTCCCCTTGCCGATCTTCCCGCTGGCGCGTACAGCCTCCGCCTGGTCGTCGGAGGGACCGTCGTCCAGACGGTCGAGCTCCAGGTCGCGCCGATCGTGAAGCCGGCCTACCAGCTGGACGTCGAGACCGGCCGGCGGATCTACATCGCCGGTGACCAGATCCGGGTGACCGTCCGGGCGACGTTCTTCGAGGGCACGCCCGTGCCAGGCGTTCCGCTCCGACTCGACGGAGCCGTGGAGCGAACGCTGGCAACCGACGAATCCGGAACCGCCATTCATCGGATGGTCGCGTCGATCGAGGACGGCACGACGAGCGGCCCCAACTACCAGTCCGTCGGCGTGAGCCCCGCCCGGGCCGAAGAAGGCGAGATCGCGAGCATGAGCCGCGACTTCCTGGTCTTCCCCAGCAGCCGGACCGTCGACGCGGAGTCGGAGATCGTCGACGGACGCGTGCGCGTCAAGGGATCGGTTCACGTCGTCGACGTCGACCGGCTCGAGCGGGAAGTCGCCGCCGGCGCCTCCATCTGGGACCTCGACCCCCGCGGCAAGGCGGTCGCGAGCACGAACGTGATCGCCCGGTTCGTCGAGCTCATCCCGACCCGAACGCGAACCGGGACCGAGTACGACTTCATCGAGAAGAAGGCGGTCCCCGTCTACCAGAACGACATCCGCGAAAGTGACGCCGGCACCGTCCGGGTCAAGACGAACGCGAAGGGTGACTACGCCATGTCGATCCCGGCATCGACGTCCGGACACGACTACCGCGTGGAACTGACGATCAGCGATCCTGACGGCCACCAGGCCACGGCCGACGCCTATGCCAGTGCCGCGTCACGGACGGTCTACGAGATCGAGCGGGGCGGGCTGGCCCTGACCGATCGCCACAGCGACTTCGACGGCTTCGGCATCGGCGACACGATCGATCTGACAATGTCTGAGCCCGGCGCGGATCCGGCGGCCACGCACCCGGGACAGTACCTGTTCTTCACCGCCCAGCGCGGACTGCGTGACGCCACGATCCAGTCGTCGGCACGGTTCGTGACGACGTTCGAACCGTGGGCCGCCCCGAACATGGTGATCGCCGCGGTCAGGTTCACCGGAACCACTTATGTCGCCGGGGGTCGCTTCAGCGCCGACTTCCGGGAAGGCGACCGCCGACTCGACGTCGGTCTGTCCGTCGATGCGCCCCGCTACGCGCCGGGCGGCGTCGTCAACGTCGCGGTCACCACGCACGACGCGAAGGGTGCGCCCGTCGCCGCGACCGTCTTCCTGCGGGCCGTCGACGAGAAGCTGTTCACGATCGGTGGGGCGGAAGAGGTCGACCCGCTCGACCGGCTCTACGCCTCCGTTCCGTCCGGAATCCTCAGCACCTACCAGTCGCATCGCCCGCCCATGAACATGTTCGAGGGCGGCGACACGACGGGCGGTGGCGGGGATGAGCGCAGCGACTTCCGGGACACGGTCCTCTTCAAGGCGATCGAGACCGGCGCCGATGGGCGCGGATCCGTCTCGTTCACGTTGTCTGACGATCTGACCTCGTGGCGCGTCAGCGCCGCGGCGATCACGGCCGGCCTCGACGCGGGCAAGGGCTCGATCCAGGTTCCCGTCGGGCTGCCGTTCTTCGTCGACGCCTCGATCGCTCCCGAGTACCTGGTTGCCGACCGGCCGACCATCCAGGTCCGGGCGTTCGGCTCCGCGCTCAAGACGGGCTCGGCCGTGACGCTCACGGTAACGTCGAAGAGCCTGAAGTTCGCGAGCGCGCCGATCCGGACGACGGCCTTCGCCACGGTCGGCGTCCCGTTGCCCGCGCTGACCGCCGGAATCCACGACCTGACGATCTCGGCGACATCGGGGAGCGGCGGATCGACCATGACCGATCGACTCACCCGCCAATTCGCGGTCGTCGAGTCCCGGCTGGCGCGCACACAGACCGCGTACGTCGATCTCGGCCCGGACGTCCGTCTCGACGGCGGCGCGCGATGGACCACGATCGTCCTGTCCGATGCCGGCGTCGGGAGGCATCTGCCCCTGCTGCTCGAACTCGCCGAGGGCGGCGGGGCGCGCCTCGATCGCGCCCTTGCGGCCGACCTGGCCGCCTCGATCCTGACGACCCGTTTCGGCTCGTCCGCCGGCAGCGGACCGGTTGACGCCTTTGACGCGGATCGGTACAGGACCGCCGACGGCGGCCTGGCGCTCCTGCCGTACGGGTCCAGCGACCTCGAGCTGACGGCCCTCGTTGCGCTCGTCGCACCCAAGCATGACGCGGCGTCGCGGCTCGACTCGTACCTGACGGCGATCCGCTTCGACCCGGCCGAGACACGCGAGCGGCGGACCTTCGCCCTGGCCGGCCTCGCCGGCCTTGGGGCACCTGTCCTGCCGGAGATCCAGGCCGCGGCCGCGGATCCTGAGCTGACAATCCGGGAACAGCTGATGGTGGGGATCGGGGCCATCGCACTCGGCGATGCCTCGACCGCCCGGTCGATTGCCTCCACCCTTACCCAAACGTACGGCGAGAGCCTGGGCGAGCAGGCCCGCCTGCGCGTCGGGACGTCGGCCGGTGACGTGACCGAGGCGACTGCGCTGATGGCCGTCCTCGCCGCGGCGATCGGCGACCCGAGCGCACCTGCCTACTGGGGCTACGTTGAGGGAAACGCCAGCGTCGATGCGCTGCACGTGCTCCACGCCGTTGCCTACGTCGGGCGGACGATCGATCGGATCGCTGTCGAGCCAGCCAGCTTCGCGTACACCCTCGACGGGGCGCGCAGGGTCGTCGAGCTCGAGAAGGGCCAGTCGTTCGCGCTGACCGTGACCGCCGCGCAGCGCGCGACGCTGAAGCTGGAGCTCCTGTCGGGTGATGTCGGCGTCACGACGACGTGGCGCGAGCCTGTCGTGGCGACGGCATTCGAGCGCGATCCGGACGTCGTCATTCGTCGCTCTGTCAGCCCATCCGGGGTGATCGGCACGGACGATCTCGTCCAGATCGATCTCACGGTGACATTCGGACGTCAGGCGCCGAAGGGGTGCTACCAGGTGACAGACCTCGCGCCCTCCGGGCTCATGCCGATCGGCTCGCTGGCGGCCTGGATCGACTCGGACAGCGGAGGCCCGGCGCTCCCCGCGGGCGTCACGTTGCCCTACGCGATGACCGGCCAGCGCGTCTCGTTCTGCGCCGAGCCGCCCTCTCTCGCCGCGTCGACGACCGGGTCCGTCGCTCTTCGCTACTACGCCCGTGTCGTGACGCCGGGCACCTACGTCTGGGAGCCGGCCATCGTCGAATCGAAGACCGGCCCGAATTGGGCGGCCCACACGCCGCAGGTCGAGGTCTCCATTCGCTGAGGCGTGCGGATCACGTTGCATCGTCGGCGGACCGCGGGGGGCCGCCGACGATTTCATTCCCGATCGGGCACGACGCTGGTAGGCTCGGCGGAGTCCCAGCGTTTCGAAGCAGCGAGTGCCACAGATGACCGAGAACCAGTCAGCCACTGCCGTCGTCGAACCCACGGGGCCGCTCGGCGCAGACGAGCTCCAGCTCATCGATGCCTACTGGCGCGCCGCGAACTACCTGTCGGTCGGACAGATCTACCTGCGCGACAACCCGCTGCTCCGCGAGTCGCTGCGGGCGGACCACGTCAAGCCGCGGCTGCTCGGCCACTGGGGAACGACGCCGGGCCTGAACTTCGTTTACGCCCATCTCAACCGGGTGATCAAGGCGCGGGACCTCGACGCGATCTACATCATCGGGCCGGGGCACGGCGGGCCGGCGACCGTCGCGAACGCCTACCTCGAGGGGACCTACTCCGAGGTCTACCCGGACGTCGCCCAGGACGAGGACGGGATCAAGCGACTGTTCAAGCAGTTCTCGTTCCCGGGCGGTATCGGCAGCCACGTGACTCCGGAGACTCCGGGTTCCATCCACGAGGGCGGGGAGCTGGGCTATGCGCTGACCCATGCCTTCGGTGCGGCGTTCGACAACCCGGGGCTCACCGTCTTCTGCGTCGTCGGCGACGGCGAGGCGGAGACCGGACCGCTCGCGGCGAGCTGGCACTCGAACAAGTTCTGTAACCCGGCGACCGATGGCGCGGTCGTCCCGATCCTCCATCTGAACGGCTACAAGATCGCCAACCCGACGGTCCTCGCGAGGATTCCCGAGCCGGAGCTGATCGCCCTCTTCGAGGGCTACGGCTACCGACCGATCATCGTGGCCGGCGACGAGCCGATGCTCGTCCACCAGCAGATGGCGACTGCCCTCGACGTTGCCCTCGACGAGATCCGGGACATCCAGCGCGCCGCTCGCGAGCAGGGTGACGAGCGCCGACCGGCGTGGCCGATGATCATCCTTCGCACCCCGAAGGGCTGGACCGGCCCGAAGGTCGTGGACGGGCTGCCCGCGGAGGGGAGCTTCCGCTCCCACCAGGTCCCGTTCGCCGACGTCCAGAACAACCCGGGCCACCTCGCCCTTCTGGACGTCTGGCTGCGCAGCTACCGGCCGGACGAGCTGTTCGATGACACTGGCCGGCTTCGCCCCGAGCTGGCGGACCTGGCGCCACGCGGCGAGCGGCGGATGAGCGCCAATCCCCGGGCCAACGGCGGCCTCCTGCTGCGCGACCTTGCGCTGCCGGACTTCCGCGAATACGCGGTCGAGGTCGGCGTCCCCGGGACGACCACGAGCGAGGCCACGAAGGTCCTCGGCACCTTCCTGCGCGACGTCATCAAGCTGAACCCGGAGACATTCCGGCTGTTCGGGCCCGATGAGACCGCCTCGAACCGCCTGTCGCCTGTCTTCGATGCGACGGAGCGGCAATGGATGGCGGAGCGGCTGTCCACCGACGACCACCTCGCGCCGCGCGGCCGGGTCATGGAGGTCCTCTCGGAGCACCTCTGCCAGGGCTGGCTGGAGGGCTACCTCCTGACCGGGCGGCACGGGCTCTTCAACTGCTACGAGGCGTTCATCCACATCATCGACTCGATGTTCAACCAGCATGCCAAGTGGCTGAAGATGACGCGAGAGATCCCGTGGCGTCGCCCCATCGCATCGTTCAACTACCTGCTCACGAGCCACGTCTGGCGGCAGGACCACAACGGCTTCAGCCACCAGGATCCGGGCTTCATCGACCACGTCATCAACAAGAAGGCGGAGGTCATCCGCGTCTACCTGCCGCCCGACGCGAACACGCTCCTGTCGGTCGCCGATCACTGCCTCCGCAGCCGCAACTACGTGAACGTCGTCGTCGCCGGCAAGCAGCCGGCGCTGAACTACCTGTCGATGGACGACGCGGTCCTTCACTGCACGCGCGGCATCGGGATCTGGGAGTGGGCGAGCAACGACGGCGGCAAGCCGGACGTCGTGATGGCCTGCTGTGGCGACACGCCGACGCTCGAGACGCTCGCCGCCGTCGACATCCTCCGCCAGAACCTGCCGGACCTGCGGGTCCGGGTCGTCAACGTCGTCGACCTCATGCGGCTCCAGCCCGACACGGAGCACCCGCACGGCATGTCGGATCGCGAGTTCGACGCCCTGTTCACGACCGACCGGCCGATCATCTTCGCCCACCATGGGTATCCGTGGCTCATCCACCGACTGGCCTATCGCAGGACGAACCACTCCGGCCTCCACGTTCGCGGCTACAAGGAGGAGGGCACCGTGACGACGCCGTTCGACATGGTCATGCGGAACGAGCTCGACCGGTTCCACCTCGTGATCGACGTCATCGACCGGGTTCCAGGTCTCGGCTCACGGGCGGCCTCCCTGCGCCAGGTGATGACGGACGCACGGGTCCTTGCCGGAGCCCACGCCCGCGAGTTCGGCGACGATCCGGCTGAGATCCGCGACTGGACCTGGCCGCACTGAGCGGAGCACGGTGCGCGTCCTCGTCCTCAATCCTGGTTCGAGCTCGCTCAAGGCCGCGGTCCTCGAACCTCCGGGGCGGACTGCGCTCGCGTCGGCGGCACTCGACTGGGGCGCCGATGCGACCCGGGCCTCCGGCCGGGCATCTGCCGCCGCGGCCGTCCTGGAGGCGCTGGCCCGGGACGGGGTGGCGACGGCATCGATCGAGGCCGTCGGCTATCGGGTGGTGCACGGCGGGACCCGCTTCACCGGCCCGACCCTGATCGACGACGCCGTCGTCGAGGAGATCGACGGGCTCGCGAACCTCGCCCCGCTCCACAACCGCGTCGCGGCCGACACGATCCGGGGCGCGCGGAACGTGCTTCCGGGCGTCCCCCACGTGGCCTCGTTCGACACGGCGTTCCACGCCAGCCTCGCCCCCGCGGGGTATCGCTACCCCGTGCCGGAGTCGTGGTTCCGCGACTGGGGAATCCGGCGGTTCGGATTCCACGGCCTGTCGGTCGCCTGGTCCGTCGAGCGGGCGGCGGAGCTGCTGGGCCGTCCGACCCACGACCTCCGTCTCGTCGTCGCCCACCTGGGCAGCGGCTGCTCGGTCACGGCGGTCGACGGTGGACGGTCCGTCGACACCTCGATGGGGATGACGCCGCTCGAGGGCCTGATGATGGGCACCCGGGCGGGCTCCATCGACGCGGGCGTGCTCCTCGACCTGTTGCGCCGCGAACGGCTCACGCTGGCGAGTCTCGAGGACCTCCTCGATCACGGCTCCGGGCTCCTCGGCGTGTCGGGTCGCACGGCCGACGTTCGCGACCTGCTCGCCGCCGAGGCCGATGGCGACCAGCGTTCCGCACTGGCGCTCGAGCTGTTCGTGCGCCGGGCTGCGGCGGGGATCGCCGGGAGTGCGAGCGCACTCCCCGTCCTCGACGCCGTCATCTTCACCGGCGGCATCGGCGAGAACTCGGGGCGGATCCGGAAGCGGATCGTCGATCGCCTGGCCGTCCTCGGGGATCCGCGAGATCGGGGCGTCGGACGTCGAGCGGGACGCCCTCCTCGGCGAACCGGCTCATCGACCGGCGGTGCTGCGGATCGAGGCCCGCGAGGACGTGGTGATCGCGGAGAACGTGCGCGCGGTCGTCGAGGCCGGCTGAGCGAATCGGTCCGAGCGGCACCGGCTCGGGGGACGTATGGCCCTGCCGACGGTCGCCGGCCTCCGGCTAGCCTCGGAGCGGCGGTCGCCGACCGCAGATGGTCGCGGGGGTCCGCGAGCCCGGACCGACATCGGCCGGGCCAGGAGGGCAGCAGGTGAACGTGCTCGTCAGCGCCGCATCGAAGCATGGGTCGACCATGCAGATCGCTCGGGCGATCGCCGACACGCTCCTGGAAGCCGGCATCCAGACCGTGGTCCTGCAACCCCAGGAGGTGGCGACGCTCGACGGCTATGACGCCGTGGTCCTTGGCAGCGCCGTCTACGCGGGTCGCTGGCTCGAGCCGATGAAGGGGCTCATCGATCGAGAGTCGGCCGCCCTGTCGGCACGTCCTGTGTGGCTGTTCTCCAGCGGGCCTGCCGGCATTCCCCCGAAGCCCGACGGCGACCCGGCGGACGTCGCAGGCCTGGTTGAACGAACGGGTGCGAGAGGCCACCGGGTCTTCGCCGGCGCGATCAACAGGCAGGGCCTCGGGCTCGTCGAGCGGGCGTTGGTCGCGGCGGTCCGCGCGCCTGATGGCGACTTTCGATCGTGGGAGTCGGTCAGGGAGTGGGCCACCGACATCGCCCGCACCCTCACGGAGCGATCACCGGCCAGCGTGAGGTCCTGACCGATCGACGCGGCGGACCCCGGTTCCGCGATCAGTCCCGTCGCGCGGTCGGGGAACTCGAGGTGAGCTCGCGCGGAGCGACCCACGAGCGGATCGTCGTCATGTAGTTCGCCCGTTCGAACGCGGACGGGTCGTCGACCGTGGCCGCGCTGGCGCTGCCGCGCAGCTCCGTGACCGACGTGTACTCGTGCTCCGTCATCCAAGCGCGAAGCTCGGCCTCGACCGACACGACATGCTCGGGGCCGTTGCGCAGCAGCGCCGAGGTCATCATCACGACGTCCGCGCCGACCAGGAGGCCCTTCGCGACGTCGGTCCCGGAATGGGCGCCCGAGCTCGCGGCGAGCGACACCCCGGCCCCGAGTTCGGGTCGAAGGATGGCGATCCAGCGGACCGGCAGGCGCAGTTCCGACGGCTGGCTCAATTCCAGCCGCGAGATGACATCCAGCGACTCGAGATCCAGGTCCGGCTGATAGAAGCGGTTGAACAGCACGAGGCCGTCTGCGCCGGCAGCGACGACCGCGGCTGCGAAATGCGCGAACGCGGAGTAGAACGGGCTCAGCTTGACGGCCAGCGGGATCGCGACAGCGGCGCGGACGGCGGCGACCAGGTCGAGATCCGCGGCTTCGACATCGAGGGCCGTCCGGCGCGGATCGGCGGCGACGTGGTACAGGTTGAGCTCGAGCGCATCGGCGCCCGCCTCTTCGATTCGCCGCGCATAGCGAACCCAGCCGCCGACGCTGGTGGCGTTCAGGCTGGCGATGACCGGCACGCGGACCCGGGCCTTGACCTGCCCGAGGGCCGCGAGATAGCGGTCGGCCGCGCCGACGAACGTATCGATCGCCGGGAAGTAGCTCAGCGCCTCGGCGAAGGCCTCGGCTCCCTGCTCGAGCGAGCGGTTGAGCCCGATCTCCTCGGCGAGGATCTCCTCCTCGAACAGCGACGGGAGGACGATCGCCCCGACGCCGGCGGCCTCGAGGCGGGCCGCCATCGCCGGCTCGCCGTTCTGCGGCGCGGCCGACGCGACGATCGGCGAGCGCAGCTCGAGGCCCAGGTAGCGGGTGCCCAGGTCGACGGTCATGCGCCCTTCCCCTCGCTTTCGTAGCGATAGCCTGCGTCGCTCTCGACCTCCGGCACGATGTCGGGATCGGGCTCATGGAGATGCGGGACCGTTCGCTCGATGCCCGCGAGTTGCTCGTAGTAGTGCCAGCGCTCGTCGGCGTCGGCCTGGGCCAGGGCCGCCAGCTCGGCGGCCCGTTCCGGATGCGTCCGCTCGAGGATGGCGAAGCGCGTCTCGGTCGCGACGAAGTCGGCGATCGGGATGGATGGGCTCGCAGAGTCGAGCTTGAACGGCTTGCCGCCATCGATCTCCGACGGCCGGTACCGGTAGAGCGGCCAGTACCCGCTCTTGACCGCGTCCTTCTGGTGGCTCATCGACATGCTCATGTCGATGCCGTGGGCGATGCACGTGCTGTAGGCGATGACGAGTGACGGACCCGGCCAGGCGTCGGCCTCGAGCAGCGCCTTCGTCGTCTGGAGGTCGTTGGCGCCCATCGAGATCTGGGCGACGTAGACGTTGCCGTAGGAGCGGGCGATCGCGCCGAGGTCCTTCTTCGCCGTCCCCTTGCCGGCCGCCGCGAACTTCGCAACGGCGCCCCGCGGCGTCGACTTCGACGACTGGCCGCCGGTGTTCGAGTAGACCTCTGTGTCGAGGACGAGGATGTTGACGTTCCGGCCGGACGACAGGACCTGGTCGACGCCGCCGAAGCCGATGTCGTAGGCCCAGCCGTCGCCGCCGATGATCCACACGCCCTGGCGCACGAGATCGCCGGCAAGCGCCAGCAGGTGCCGGGCGTCGGACGCCCGCGGACCGCTGACGGCGGCAAGCGCCTCGCGCAGGCGGGCGACCCGCTCACGCTGGCTGACGATGTCGGCCTCCGTGTCCTGGACCGCCCCGAGGATCGCTCCGACCGTGTCCGCGCCGAGTTCCGGCGCGAGGCGCTCGAGCAGCCGGCGGGCCTGATCGGTCTGGGCGTCGAGGGCGAGCCGCATCCCGAGTCCGAACTCCGCGTTGTCCTCGAAGAGCGAGTTGTTCCAGGCCGGACCGCGCCCGGCGGCGTTGACGGTCCACGGCGTCGTCGGCAGGTTGGCCCCGTAGATCGACGAGCAGCCCGTCGCGTTGGCGACGATCATGCGGTCGCCGAAGAGCTGGCTCACCAGCCGGATGTAGGGCGTCTCGCCGCAACCGCCGCACGCGCCCGAGAACTCGAAGAGCGGCTCGAGGACCTGGCTGCCCTTGACCGTGTCGTGCGGGATCAGGCCGCGGTCGAGCGGCGCGATCGACTGGAAGAAGTCCCAGCGCTCGCGCTCGAGATCGCGATGGGCGGCGACCGGCTCCATGTTGATCGCCTTGTGGCTCGAGTCGGTCTTGCTCTTCGCCGGACAGACGTCGACGCACACGCCGCAGCCGGTGCAATCGTCGGGAGCGACCTGGATCGTCAGCCGGTGGCCGGCGAGCTCGCGCGACTTGAACTCCTTGTGCAGGAACGTCGCCGGCGCGTCCGCCACGGCCGCCTCCGGGAAGACCTTCATCCGGATCGTCGCGTGGGGGCAGACCATGGCGCACTTGCCGCAGTCGATGCAGATGGACTGGTCCCAGATCGGGATCAGCTGGGCGATCGCCCGCTTCTCGTACTTCGTGGTTCCGCTCGGGAACGTGCCGTCGGCCGGGAGCGCGCTCACCGGCAGCAGGTCGCCGTCGCCGGCCATCAGCCGCGAGGTGACGCGGGCGACGAAGTCGGGGACGTTCTCGAGCATCGGCTGGCGTCGTCGCGCGATCGTTGGTGACGCCGCCGAGCCGGGACGTGGGCCAGGTGCTCGAGCGATCGGTCGATCGCCGCGAAGTTGCGTTGGACGACCGCGTCGCCACGCTTTGCGTACGTCTTCTCGACGAAGCCCTTGATCCGGCTGATCGCCTCCTCGGGCGGCAGGATGCCCGCGAGCTGGAAGAAGCACGGCTGCATGACGGTGTTGATCCGGCTGCCCATGCCGGCCTCGTCCGCGACGGCGAGCGCGTCGATGACCCAGAAGTCGATCTCCTTGTCGAGAAGGAGCTGCTGGACGCCGCCTGGCAGGTGGTCCCAGACCTCATTCGGGCCCGTATGGCGCGTTGAGCAGGAACGTCGCCCCGTGCTTCGCGTGCTCGAGGATCTTCGTCTTGCCGAGCAGCCCGAACTGGTGGCATGCGACGAAGTCGGCCTCTTCCACGAGATAGGTGGAACGGATCGGGTCCGGCCCGAACCGGAGGTGCGACGTGGTCACCGAGCCCGACTTCTTGGAGTCGTAGACGAAGTAGCCCTGGGCGTACAGGTCCGTGCTCTCGCCGATGATCTTGATCGACGCCTTGTTCGCCCCGACCGTGCCGTCCGAGCCGAGCCCGAAGAACATGGCCTGGACCTCGCCGGCCGGACGAACGTGGCGGAAGTCGCCGTCGATCGGCAGGCTGAGGTGGGTCACGTCGTCGTAGATGCCGACCGTGAAGTGGCGCTTGGGACGGGCCGCGTTGAGCTCCTCGAAGATCGGCTTGATCATCGAGGGCGTCATCTCCTTGGATGACAGGCCGTAGCGACCGCCGATCACCCGCGGGGCCGCGGCGAACGGCGGCCGTCTCGCCGTCCATCGCCTCGCTGAGGGCCGCCACGACGCCGAGGTACAGCGGCTCGCCGACGGCGCCCGGCTCCTTCGTCCGGTCGAGGACCGCGATGGCCCGGACCGTCGACGGCAGAGCGGCGATGAGCTGCTCGGCCGGGAACGGGTTGAACAGGCGGATCCGGAGCATGCCGACCTTCTCGCCGGCCGCGACGAGGCTGTCGACCGTCTCCTCGATTGCGCCGTTGGCCGAGCCCATGGCGATGATGACCCGATCCGCGTCCGGCGCGCCGTGGTAGTCGACGAGGCCGTACTGGCGCCCGGTCCGCTCGGCCAGCTCGTCCATGACCTGCTGGACGATCCCGGGGACGGCCAGGTGGTACGGATTGCATGCCTCGCGCGCCTGGAAGAAGACGTCCGGGTTCTGCGCGGTGCCGCGCACGACCGGGGCGTCCGGCGTCATGCCGCGGCTGCGGAACGCGAGGACGTCGTCGTCGCGGATCAGCGCGCGGAGGTCGTCGGGCTCGAGCAGCGCGATCTTGTTGATCTCGTGGCGAGGTCCGGAAGCCGTCGAAGAAGTGGAGGAACGGCACCCGGGCCCGCAGCGTCGCCGCGTGGGCGACGAGCGCGAAGTCGTGCGCCTCCTGGACGGATCCCGCCGCGAGCATCGCCCAGCCCGTCGTCCGGGCGTGCATCACGTCGCTGTGGTCGCCGAAGATCGACAGGGCGTGGGTCGCGACGGTCCGGGCGGCGACGTGGATGACCGTCGGCGTCAGCTCGCCCGCGATCTTGAACATGTTGGGGACCATCAGCAGGAGGCCCTGCGAGGCCGTGAAGGTCGTCCCGAGGGCGCCCTTCTGGAGGGCGCCGTGGAGTGCGCCGGCCGCGCCGGCCTCCGACTGCATCTCGACGACGTCGGGGACCTTGCCCCACAGGTTGGGCCGGCTCGCGGCCGACCAGTCGTCGCAGTGCTCGGCCATCCCGGACGCCGGGGTGATCGGGTAGATCGAGATGACTTCGCTGGCCGCGTAGGCGACTGCGGGCGGCGGCCTCGTTGCCGTCCACGCACTCGTACCGGTGGGCCACGGGCGACAGGCTCCCTTCAGGTATCGTAGCAAGGGCCGTGTCGCGACTGGTCGACCGTCGTGCTGGACCCCGGGACGGCGCGATTATGCGCCCACGTCAACGCATGATCGGACCATGAACAGGGCCTCGTTGGAGTGCCGTCCGGAGCATAGATACCGGGCCGAAGGTCCCGTGACACGCATACCGCGCGGCGTGGTACGGTCACGTCAACAGGCAGTCCACCGCCCCACGAGTCCCGGGGTCCGGCGCGTCCCTGCCCAGCCACCGGGAGTGAGTCTCGTGCCGGTCGCCCAAGCGAAGCCGCAGCGCCCAGCGACGACGAGACGCTGGGGCATCGTCGAAACGCGGATGCGCCGCCTCGGCAACCGGCCCGACGCCCTGATCGAGGCGCTCCACTCGGCCCAGGAAGCCTTCGGCTACATCGACGCCGACGCGCTCCGATACGTCGAGCGACAGCCTCGCCGTTCCGCCCTCGAAGGTCTTCGGCGTCGCGACCTTCTACCACTACTTCACGCTCAAGCCGCAGGGCGAGCACACCTGCGTGGTCTGCACCGGCACCGCCTGCTACATCAACGGCGCGCACGGAGATCCTGCGCGTCGATCGAGGCGGGGCTCGGCGTGACAGCCGCAGCGAGACGACCGCCGACGGGAAGCTCTCGCTGCTGACCGGCCGGTGTTTCGGCGTCGTGCAGCCTCGCGCCCGCCGCGATCGTCGACGGCGAGGTCGAGGGCCGCGTCGAACGCACGCGAGCTCGTGGCCCGGCTGGAGCAGCTGTGAACGGCCCGTCGCCCGCACCGGAGCCGCCAGCAGGTGCATCCGCCGGACCGGCTCCGGCCACAAGTCGTCGGAGCCGGCTGCGCGCGTCGGCCTACGTCTGCGAGGCCGTCAGCTGCCTGTCGACCCAGTCGCACGAGATCCTGATCGGGCTCGGCGAGCAGATCGCGGACGCCGGGATCACCGACGTCTCGATCAAGCGCGTCGGTTGCCTCGGGCTGTGCGCCGCCGGGCCGCTCGTCCGGATCCCGGAGACCGGGCGAGATCTTCCGGCACGTCCGGCCCGACGACCTGGGCGGGATCGTCGACGCACTGCGCGGCCGTCGCGCCGGGCGCGAAACGGGCCGCTGATGAGCCATTCTTCGCCCGCCAGGTCCGCATCGCGACCGAGAACTTCGGCCGGATCGATCCCGAGAGCCTCGAGGACTACGTCGCCGCCGGCGGCTACGAGGCGCTGCGGACGCGCCCTCACCCAGCGGACGCCCGCCGAGGTCCGCGAGGAGATGACGCCGGAGCGGGCTGCGCGGCCGCGGCGGCGCCGGCTACCCGACCGGCCTCAAGTGGAACACCGTCGCCAAGGCCGCCGGCACCCCGAAGTACGTCATCTGCAACGCCGACGAGGGCGACCCGGGCGCGTTCATGGACCGGAGCATCCTCGAGAGCGACCCGCACCGGGTCCTCGAGGGGATGGCGATCGCGGCGTACGCGGTCGGCGCCAGCTTCGGCTACGTCTACTGCCGGGGCGAGTACCCGCTCGTCGTCGGCCGGGTCCGCAAGGCGATCCGGGACGCGGTCCGGGCCGGCTACCTCGGCACCTCCATCATGGACACCGAGTTCTCGTTCGAGGTCGACGTCCGGCTCGGAGCCGGCGCGTTCGTCTGCGGCGAGGAGACGGCTCTCATCGCCTCGATCGAGGGCGGCCGCGGGACGCCCACCCCGCGGCCCCCGTATCCGGCCGTCGCCGGCCTGTGGGACCGGCCGACCCTCATCAACAACGTCGAGACCTTCGCCAACGTCGCCCCGATCATCCGCAACGGCGGCGACTGGTTCGCCTCGATCGGGACGGCGACGAGCAAGGGCACCAAGGTCTTCGCGCTCGCCGGCCGGGTCGTCAACACCGGGCTCGTCGAAGTGCCGATGGGCACGACCCTGCGCGAGATCGTCTTCGACATCGGCGGCGGGATCGTCGACGGCCGTGCCGTTCAAGGCCGTCCAGACCGGCGGACCGGCCGGCGGCTGCATCCCGGCCCAGTTCCTCGACATGCCGGTCGACTACGAGTCCCTCACCGGCGTCGGGTCGTTCATGGGATCCGGCGGGATGATCGTCATGGACGACACCTCCTGCATGGTCAACGTTGCGCGGTTCTTCATGGACTTCATGCGCGAGGAGTCGTGCGGCAAGTGCGCGCCGTGCCGGGTCGGCACGACCCAGCTCTGGATGATGCTCGACTCGATCGCGAGCGGCCGGGCCGTCATGGACGACCTCGACCGGATGGAGCGGCTCGCCGGCGATGGTCCAGCGGACCAGCCTGTGCGGCCTCGGCCAGGGCGCCCCGAACCCGATCTTCAGCACGCTGCGCTACTTCCGCGACGAGTACCTCGCCCACATCGTGGATCGCGTCTGCCCGGCCGGCGTCTGCGCGATCGAGAAGCAGGGGGTGCCCGCATGAGCGTCCACACCCTGAGGATCGACGGCGCCGACGTCGCCGGGACCGACGGCCAGTCGATCCTGTCGGTCGCGACCGAGAACGGGATCCACATCCCGACGATGTGCCACCTGGACGGCCTGTCCGACACGGGCTCGTGCCGGCTCTGCGTCGTCGAGATCGCCGGCTCGAACAAGCTTGCCCCGGCCTGTACGACGGCCGTCGCCGAGGGCATGGAGGTCACGACCATCTCCGAGCAGCTGATCGAGTACCGGCGGACGATCACCGAGATGATGTTCCTCGAGCGCAACCACATCTGCGCGGTCTGCGTCGCCAACAACCACTGCGAGCTCCAGGACCTGGCCGAGGAGCTGCGGGTCGACCACTTCGAGTTGCCCGTCATCAACCCGTCGGTCGGGATCGACGCCAGCCACCCGCTGTTCGCGATCGACCACAACCGCTGCATCATGTGCGTCCGCTGCGTGCGGGTCTGCGGCGAGATCGAGGGCGCCCACACGTGGGGTGTCATGGGCTCAGGGATCAACGAGCGGGTCGTGACCGACATGGGCGGACGCGTGGGGCGAATTCGACGACCTGCACGAGCTGCGGCAAGTGCGTCCAGGTCTGCCCGACCGGGGCCCTGTTCGAGAAGGGCCGTTCGATCGCCGAGGGCAGCAAGGAGCGCCGCCCGTTCCTGCCGTACCTCCAGGTGCATGGCCGGGAGGTCGGCCAGCGATGACGCAAGCCACGCATCGCCACGGTCTGGCTCGACGGCTGCTCCGGCTGCCACATGTCGTTCCTCGACATGGACGAGCGACTGCTCGAGATCGCCGAGCGGGCGGACATCGTCTACAGCCCGCTCATCGACATCAAGGAGTACCCGCGACGACGTCGACTTCTGCCTCGTCGAAGGGGCCGTGTCGTCCGAGGACGACCTCCACAAGATCAAGCTCGTCCGGGAGCGGACGAGGACCCTGGTCTCGTTCGGGGACTGCGCTGTCACGGCCAACGTGCCCGGGATGCGCAACCCGATCGGCGTCCGGCCGCTGCTCGAGCGCGCCTACATCGAGAACGTGACCCTGAACCCGCGCATCCCGCTCGAGGTCGTGCCGGCCCTGCTGCCGATGGCGCGGCCCGGTCCACATGGTCGTCAAGGTCGACGTCTTCCTGCCCGGCTGCCCGCCGTCGGCCGATCTCATCTACGGCGCACTGGTCGACCTGCTCGAGGGCCGGACGCCGGACACGCGCAGGCGCCCGCTTCGGGCGCTGAGGGCAACCGTGACCAACCAGATCGTCATCGACCCGATCACCCGGATCGAGGGCCACAGCAAGATCACCATCCACCTCGACGACGCCGGCGAGGTGACCGACGCCCAGTTCCACGTCACCCAGTTCCGCGGGCTTCGAGCGGATCGTCCAGGGCCGCCCGATCCACGAGATGCCGTCGATCATGGCCCGGATCTGCGGGATCTGCCCGGTCAGCCACCTGATCGCGTCGTCGAAGGCGTGCGACCAGATCCTCGCGGTCGAGCCGCCGCCGACCGGGGCGGACCTGCGCCGGGTGATGAACCTCGCCCAGATCGTCCAGTCGAACGCGCTGAGCTTCTTCCACCTGTCGTCGCCGGACCTGCTGTTCGGCTTCGACGCCGATCCTGCGAAGCGCAACATCATCGGCGTCGCCCAGGCGAACCCGCAGCTGGCCCGCGACGGCGTCGGCGTCCGCCGGTTCGGGCAGCAGATCATCGAGTGGCTCGGCGGCAAGCGGATCCACCCCGCGTGGGTCGTCCCGGGCGGCGTGGACGCGCCGCTCGCCGAGGAGACCCGGGACCGGATCCTCTCGACCATTCCCGAGGCGATCGCGGCGATCGAGCGGGCGCTCGCCTGGTACAAGTCCTCGCTCCTCCAGTGGGAGGAGGAGGCCGCCGTCGTTCGGCGACTTCCGGTCGGCGTTCATGGGCCTCGTCGACCGGGCCGGCAACGTCGACTACTACGACGGCTGGCTGCGGGTCATGGACGCCGACGGCCACCTCCTCGCCGATCGGATCGATCCGCGCGGCTACCAGGACTACCTCGGCGAGGCGGTCGAGCCGTGGTCGTACCTGAAGTCGACCTACTGGAAGATGCTCGGCTATCCGGACGGGCGTCTACCGCGTCGGCCCGCTGGCCCGGGTCATCGTCGCCGCGCCAGATGGGCACGCCGCGCGCCGACATCGAGCTCGACGAATTCCGCCGGCGGCTCGGCCGGGTGCCCAGCAGCTCGTTCCACTACCACTACGCCCGGCTGATCGACACGCTCCACGCGCGGAGCGGATCGAGGAGATCCTGCGCGGCCCGGACATCCTCTCGCCGCGCGTGCGCTCGTTCGCCGGACATCAACAGCAACGAGGGGATCGGCGTCTCCGAGGCGCCGCGCGGCACGCTCATCCACCACTACCGGGTCGACGACGACGGGATCGTCCAGTGGGCGAACCTCGTGATCGCGACGGGCCACAACAACCTGGCGATGAACCAGAGCGTCCGGCAGGTCGCCAAGCGCTACGTCAAGAGCGCCCAGCTGACCGAACCGATGCTCAACCGCGTCGAGGCCGTGATCCGCTGCTACGACCCGTGCCTCTCCTGCTCGACACATGCGCTCGGCGAGATGCCGCTCCAGCTCCAGCTCATCGGGCCGGACGGCACGGTCCTCGACGAAATCAAGCGGTGAGCGAAGGGGTCCTCGTCGTCGGCTACGGCAACGCGCTGCGGAGCGACGACGGGCTCGGCTGGCACGCCGCGGAGATCCTCGCCGATGACCCTCGCCTCGACGGCGTGACGGTCCTCCAGCGCCATCAGCTGACGCCCGAGCTGGCGCTCGACATCAGCCGGGCGTCCCTCGTGGTGCTCGTCGACGCGAGTCACGGTTCCCCGCCGGGCACCGTCGCCATCGAGCGGGTCGAGCCGGCCGGCACAGGCGGGACGACCTGGTCGCATCACCTGAGCCCGCCCAGCGTCCTTGCGCTCGCCAGCGAGCTCTACGGCCGCGCGCCGGACGCGTATCTGGTCAGTGCCGGGGTCGAGTCGCTCGCCGCCGGCGAGACGCTGTCACCGGTGGTCGAGCGGGCCATGCCCGCGTTGGTCGACGCGGTCGTGGGCCTGATCGCGACCCACACCGCCGGGCCGATCCGGACGCTCGAGCCCCGCCATGCATGAGGTCTCGCTGGTCGCCGACCTGATCGCGGAGTGCGAACTCCGATCGGGTGGCCTGCCCGTCCAGCTCGTCCGCGTCCGGCATGCCTCGGGCATCCCCGAGTCCGCGCTGCAGCAGGCGTTCCGGATGCTCACCGAGGGCGGTGGGCTGGCTGACGCGACGCTGGAGGCCGAAGCCTTCGACGTGGAGCTGCGCTGCGAATGCGGCTTCGTGGGCCCGCTCGGCCACGATGACCTTGCCGGTTCCCCCGTCGTCGCGTGTCCGGCCTGTGGCGAGATCTCCGCGCGGCCGCGAACGGCCGAGCTCGAGCTGGTCGAAGTGCGGATGGCCGCGCCCGCCTGAGTTCCTGTTCAGCCCCTCGCAGGGCGGCGAGGATCAGTCGTCGCAGGCGTCCGCTATCTCCCGGACGAGGTCGCTCTCCGAGATGACACCGATCGGCGCGTGCAGCCCATCGACGACGACGAGTCGGTGAACGTGATGGTCCGTCATCTGCCGGGCAGCCTCGCCCAGCGACGCCATCGCGGCGATCGTCCGGGCTGGCCGGGTCATGATGTCGCGGACGATCAGGCCGTGCCAGCCGGCCCGCGACAGGGACGTTCCGCGGAGGCGGACCAGGTCCGTTTGACTGACGACGCCCACGAGGCGGTCATGCGAATCGACGACCGGCAGGCCGCTGATGTCGAATCCGGACAGGATCTCGGCAACCCCCGCGATCGACTCGTCTTCCGAGACGAGGAGCGGGCAACGGGTCATCAGGCTCTCGACAGTTGGCTCCGACATTCCGGTCGTCATCTCGCGCTCCCTGGTCCGGCCGTGCCTCGGCGGTGATGCGCTGATCGGAGGGACCTATCCTCGCCAGCCTCCTCGCTCGATGGTGCCAGCCGTGTGGGCACACGGCAGGGGCCGGAAGTCACCATCCGACACGCCAGCCGGCCCGGGGGACGCCCACGAACCTCCGTCACCGCTGCGCGGCCGGCGCCGCGAGCTCGCGTGGTCACGACCCGGGCGGGCCATCGTGACCTGTACGAAGTGACCGACGGCTCTGGCCCGTCGGGTGCCGCGAGCCCATGGTTGTTGCGGGCCGAGACCCGTTTCAGGGTCACAGTGAGGAGCCGAGCCATGGCCAGGGAAGCAGGCGGAACTCAGGCGGTCTGGGCATTCGCGGAACATGAGCACCGCGACCTCGCGCGTGGGATCAATCGGATCCACGAGGTGGCATGTGACATCGGCAGCACGTCGACCCGCGAGGTGTCGATCCACGTGCTCGACTTGATGGCCTGGCTTCACGACGCCGTCGAGTCGCATATCACCTGGGAGGAGACCTGGTTGTATCCCGAGATCGACAAGCGTCTCGGCACTCCCTGGGCGACCCGCGCGGCGAGGTTCGATCATCAGCAGATCCGCGAGGTCTCCACGAGGCTCCGGACAGACCAGCAGCACCTGAGCGCCGGGCTGGCCGGGGAGCACGGGGCCGAGACCCGCTGTCACCTGTTCGGGCTCGAAGCACTCCTGCGGGCTCACATCGAGCGCGAAGAGCGGTTCCTCATCCCGCTCCTCGACGACGACAGCCCCGCCCGGACCGGGGGCGGCATCGCCCCGGCCTCTACCCGCACCTGATGCCGAGGACCACGAACATGCCCGTCAGCCAGCCCCCACCCACGCGCCTGGACCCCGTCTCGGCCGCGCCAGCCATCTCGAATCTCGGGTTCCTCGCGAGCTCCGACCTGCCCGACCGACCGGGTCCGGCCTACCTTCTTCTGGCGCTGCGCGACGTCCCGACGCTTCATCACTACGACCCGGAGTCCGTCGAGTACTGGGCCACCGAGAATGGCCGAGGCGTGCGCCGCGCGCTGACCCGCCAGACGCGCCTGCCGATCGACGTCGACTTCTCGTGGGGCCTCATCCGGATCGTCGACCGCCTGCACGTGACCAACGAGTACCTCACGTTCGGTGGCCGGCTGTCCGCGGCCATGGTCGATGACGTCGTCGTCGCGGTCTTCACCTCGCCGGCTCCACTCCTCCGGCGCGGCGGGCACTCGCAGGGCTGGGATCCGGGGGCGGAAAGCCTCGGCGCCTACTTCGGTCGATTCCTGGTGGCGGTCGACTATGCCCCCGGCTTCGAACGACAGGCCGCCGCTGCGGATCCTCTGACGCGGTACGCCGCGTTCATCGCCGACACCATGACCCGGTTCCGGGCGAGCCCCACGTTGCGCACCGAGCAGTCCCGGCTCTGGACCCTGCTGACCGGCGAGGAGCGTCGCCTCCGGGTCGACCACCCGAACGAGTGGACCGCTGGCGAGGTCCTCCGCAGCCAGGCCGCCTGCTGAGCTGCGGCGAGCGGCACGGACCCGCGGATCCACGGCTGTCGGGAACGGCGTTGTTCGGACAACGTCCCATCCGCCGCACGACCTCCGGCCCATACAACGGGCCGTTCGGCAGATGGGCGGATGGCGCCAGTCACGGCACGCTCGGGCATAGGAACACCCGCCGACAATTCGCAGGAGACCAAGCTTCATGACCGCACCAAAGACAGTGCAGACGAGACACGACCGCAGGTTGGCGGAGATCGCGGCCCGCCGCGACACGCGCCGCCAGCCGGGTCAGCCCCGTCGCCGGCTCAGCCTGGGCTTGCTCTCGGTCATCGGAATCGTCGGTGGCCTCGCCGTCGTGGCGCTTGCGGTTGCCCTCGGTACCCGGCCCGCCGCGACCGGAACCGATCCCCTTGCGGTCGAGATTGCCCATGCGCCGGCGGGCGTGGTCAGCGAAGGCTTCGTGCTGGGTCGCGCCGACGCCCCGGTGACGATCGACCTGTTCGAGGACTTCCAATGCCCGGCGTGCGAGGAGTGGGGCAGGACGGTGTTCGCCCGGCTCGCCGCGAACGAGCTCTCGGCCGGTACCGTGAAGATCGTCTTCCACGACATGGCCTTCGTCGGGACCGAATCGAGGGATGCGGGTCGGGCCGCCTATGCGGCGTCGCAGCAGGGCCGGTTCTGGGACATGTGGACCACCCTCTACGCCAACCAGGGCCGGGAGAATTCCGGGGCGTTCAGCCGTGAGCGCCTCCTCGCCATGGCCCGCCAGCTCGGGTTCAACATGACCCGGTTCGAGGCGGACATGGACTCGACGGCCGCGGGCGCCACGATCGACGCGTCCCGGGCCGCTGCCAATGTGGCGGGCGTCAGCTCGACACCGACCCTGATCATCGACGGCGTCTCCTATGTCGGTGTTCGGCCGTATCCCGAAATCGCCCAGGCCATCGCGGCGGCTGCCGCCCCGTGAGCCTGTCGCGTCGCGTCTTCGCCCGGCTTCGCCGGACCCATCCAGGTGTCGTCCTCGCGACCCTCGACATCGTCGGGCTGGCCATCGCGAGCTACCTCAGCATCGTCGAGCTGCAAGGTGAGCTGCCCTATTGCGGTCCGCTCAAGGGCTGCGAGCAGGTCGCCCTCTCCGAGTACGCCAACATCGGCGGCGTCCCGGTGGCTGTCTTCGGGGTGGTGCTGTCCCTGACGCTGGCGGTCCTCGCGATCGCCTGGACGAGGACAAACCGGATCGAGCTCCTCGCGGGCCACTACGGCCTGTCGCTCGTCGGCGTCATCTTCGAGGTGTACTTCACCTATCTCGAGCTGTTCGTCATCGGCGCCGTCTGCGTCTGGTGCGCGAGTTACGGCATCAGCCTCCTCGCGCGCTTCGTCGTCGCCCTCTGGGTATGGGGCCGGCGCGACCGCTATTCGGTCGCCTGACCGCCCGGGGGCCGTCTCCCGGAATCACGACCGTCGGCCCGCGCGGTCGGGCCGTTCGGCACGCGCCTCGATCGACGCCACCGGCGGACCCTTTCGCCCAGGAGGTGCGCGATGCGAGTCCTGCTTGCGACGGACGGGTCCAGCGGCTCCGCGGTGGCCGCCGACCTTGTCGGGAACGTCGGTTGGCCGATCGGGACCTCGATCGAAGCCGTCCGGGTCGTCAGTGACGGAAGCTACGACCTCGCTGTCGGGCCCTGGCCCGGAATCGGGTTTCCCATTCCGCCGAACGTTTCCGCGGCCGCCGTCCAGGATGCCGAAGACGCGCTCCTCGCCCTCCTCGAGCCGCTCCGAAAGCGCGGCCTGACGACGGACCATGCCGTCCTCCGCGGCCGCCCGGCGGACGCGCTCCTCGACTGGATCGGTCGCCATCATCCGGATCTCGTGATCGTCGGCAACCGGGGCCTGTCCGCCCTGGACCGGACGCTCCTCGGTTCGGTCTCCGCGGAGCTCGTCGACGGATCGCCGGTTCCCGTCCTGGTTGCCCGCCGGCCGACGGTCGATCGGGTCGTGGTCGCCGTGGACGGATCCGACATCGCGTCCGAGATGCTGGCCACCGTCAGGCGCTGGCCGTTCCTGGCCGCGTCCGAGATTCGCACCCTGAGCGTCGCGCCCTCGCCGGCCGGCTGGCGGCCCGGAGAGCGGGTCGCCGGAACCCCCGATGCAGGAGGCGAGGACAACGACCGCGTAGCCGAGATCCTCCTCGAGCACGATGTCATCGCGGCGGGCGCTGCGGCAAGCCTGCGAGACGTCGGGTTCACGGCGAATTCAATGGTCCTCGCCGGACCTCCCGGGCCGACGATCGTGGCCTTCGCGAGCGACTGGGATGTCGACCTGGTGATCATGGGCTCGCACGGCCGGACGGGTCTCGCCAGGCTGCTGCTGGGGAGTGTCGCCAGGAGCGTGCTGCACCACGCGACCTGCTCGGTCCTGGTCGTCCGCCGCCACCCGGACCCGAAGAGGTCCCGGCGATCGGAGCCGGTCGCGCGCCCCTGGACGATCCTGGCCGGACGCTGAGCCCACCGGGCAGCCACTGACCAGGACCGAGCCGTCCCGATCGATGCAGAACGCCCCGCCGCTCGGCCGGCGGGCCGAATTCGGGCGGGGCGTTTTGGTGATTCGGTGCGGGTCTGCCCCTCAGCGGGCGACGATCACCGTCGTCTCGGCGTGGGTCGCGACGTGCTCGGAGATGCTGCCCTGGAGGACGCGCGAAACGGCGCCAAGGCCCCGAGAACCGAGGATGACGGCGTCGAAGCCGCCGTCGACCGCGATCCGCTCGATGGTCTTGGCCGGATCGCCGGCGGGCGAGAGGAGTTCCGGCTCGATGCCCTGCTCGCGCAGGATCTGCTGAGCCTCGACCAGCTCGTTGAGATGGATGGGGCGGTCATCCCACGGATCGATCGGCGTCCGGCCGGGATGGACCGGTGTGACGCTGATGACGCTGACCTGGGCGCCATACTGTCGGGCGAGGTCGGCGGTCAGTTCGAGTGCGCGATGCGCGGGCGCACCGCCGTCGTATGCGACGAGAATCTTCTTCATGGAAGAGCTCCTTTTTCGGCCTGCAGGTCGACGTCGCGCCTGACCCGCTCCTCGAAGGATGAACTCGCACCGAGCCTGCGACGACAGCCGCATTGACCCAACGCTCGGGACCTCCGGCACGGCCAGATGTGTCCGGATGGCACTGACCGCACCGCTCCGCCCACAGGACAATTCCGGTGGGCGCCGACCGTCGAAGGGCCCAGCGGTCGCGCGGCGCTGCGTCGCAGGCCCTGCGAGGGATGTCGTCATGCTCAAGCTCGCTGTCGGCGTCGTGCTCCTGGCGCACGGGATCGGCCACAGCATCGGATTGCTCCAGGTCTTCAAGGTCACCACGGTGAACCCGGAGTGGCACGGCGACTCGTGGCTCCTGACCGGCGTGGCCGGGCAGACCGCGACACAGCTCATCGGTGCCGGGCTCTGGACCGCATCGATCGTCGGGTTCGCAGCGCTGGCGGCAGTCGTTTTCGGCTGGCTCCCGGCGTCCTGGTGGCCGCCGGTGGCCGTCGGATCCGCCCTGGTGTCACTGATCGGTTTGCTGTTCTTCCCGATCGCATTCCCGACGTTCAGCACGATCGGCGCGTTCACGATCGATGCCGCCGTCCTGGCAGCTGTCCTGCTGTTCCACTGGGTACCGACCGACCTGACGCAGTGACGTTGCGGCCGCGGGCCGCATCAGTGACCGTCCGGCGCTTCCTCCCGACGGTATGGTTGTCCGAGGCGAACGGGAGCACCAGCGTCCGTCCGCGAGGACCGCAGGGAGGCTCGAGCCGTGCTCCATGACTCGATGGTGGTGACGACGGTCGCGGTCAGCGACCTGGAAGCGGCGAAGCAGTTCTACGCCGACCGTCTTCGACTCCCCCTCCTGGACGAGACGCCGTTCGCGCTCCGGTTCGGGTGCGGCGGAGGCACGCAGCTCTCGGTTCGACGCGGATCGCCGAACGTCGGACAGACGGTGGCCCACTTCGAGGTCGCCGACCTGGAGGCGGTGATCGCAGATCTCCAGTCCCGCGGCGTTGCATTCGAGGAGTACGAGACTCCCAAGACGGTGAACTACATCGCCGTGATCGGGCCGGCTCGCGGCGCCTGGTTCAGCGATCCGGATGGCAACGTGTTCGGCGTGCGTGAAGGGCCCGTGCCCGGGGCCGCCCAGCCGACCTAGCCGCGCTGGCTCCGGGCGGACCGTGGCCGAGGCGACGTGGCCGGCCAGATATCCTCGAGCCGGTCTCCCGGCCGGATGACGATGATCGGCAGCCCGCCGTGGTCCACGAGATAGGACGAGACGCTCCCGAGCAGGAGCCGTCCGACCGGGCCACGAGCATGGCTGCCCACGACGATCACGTCGGCTTGTTCTGCCGCGGCGGCTTCGATGATTGAGTCGCCCGGGTCGCCCTCCCAGATCAGGAACTGGGCGCCGACGCGGCGCTGTCGTGCATCCTCGACCATCCTCGTGACCGCCAATTCGCGCGCCGCCCTGACCTGGTCGACCCGGGTGAAGAACAGGCCGCCCGGCAATCGGAGGCGGGACGGATCGATCACGCTCAGGAAGATCAGGCTAGCCCCGAACCGCGACGCGAGCTCGATGCCCGCCTTCTCGGCGGCGACGGAGGCGGGGCCGGTGTCCGTCGCAACGAGCACGCGCTGCGGCACCGGCAACGACAAATCGGCCACGTTGAGGGCGGCCTGGGTCATGGCTCGACCGGCGGGCGAGTCAGGGGCGGCGCTACCGCCTGCCTGGGAGCCGGGACCGGCAAAGTCAATTCCATGCTCCGAACGGTGACCCTCGATCGAACCGCTTGGCAGGTGCCGGTCGGCCCCTCATCCGGGGCCGGAGGTCCCGAGACGAGAGGAACGCTGGTACGCTCACGTCATGGCCCCTCGCCGTTCCGCCGCGACCAGCATCGACGATTCGCTCGGGGCGGCGGCGCTCAACGCCATCGACGAAGCTGCACGGGCGATCGCCGGCCTGCTCGACGTGGACGAGACACTCGCCCTCATCGTCGAGCGCGGTCGGTCGCTCGTCGAGGCACGGTATGCGGCGCTCGGCATCGTCGGGCCGGACGGGCGGATCCAGCGTTTCATCACGAGCGGCCTCACACGCCACGAACGAGAGGCGATCGGCACGCTGCCCCGCGGCCGCGGCCTGCTCGGCCTGATCATCCGCGAGGAACGGTCCTACAGGATCCCGAACATCGCCGCGCATCCAGACAGCTCCGGCTTCCCCCAATCATCCCGCGATGACCTCGTTCCTCGGCGTTCCGGTCATGGCCCGGGGCCGATCGATCGGGAACTTCTACCTGACGGACAAGAGGAGCGCGGCCGAGTTCAGCCCGGAGGACCAGCGAATCGTCGAAGTCTTCGCTCTCCATGCGGCGATCGCGATCGAGAACGCCCGGCTGCACGAGCAGGTCGCCGACCTCGCGATCGTCGAGGAGCGTGACCGCATCGGCCGGGACCTCCACGACGGGATCATCCAGTCGCTGTATGCGGTGTCGCTGTCGCTGGAGGATGTCCCCGAGATCATGGTCTCGTCGCCGGGCGAAGCGGAGGGCCGGGTCGACGCGGCCATCGACTCGCTCCAGGCCTCCATCCGCGAGCTGCGGAGCTTCATTCACGGCCTGCGGCCGGAGGTCCTCGACGGCGCCGACGTGTCATCCGGCATCGCCGTCCTCGCCGACCAGTTCCGCTACAACACGATGGTCGACGTCGAGCTCGACATCGACCCGGAAGCCGGCACCGGTCTCTCGCAGGAGCACGGGACACAGCTGCTCCATCTCGTCCGGGAAGCGCTCAGCAATGCCGCGCGCCACGCGCGGGCAGGGCAGGTCGAGATCAGCCTCCGGCACTACGCCGATCGCACGGAGCTCATCGTGGCCGATGATGGGGTCGGTTTCGATGCCTCGGCCCCCGTTTCGTCAAGCCACGAAGGCCTCCGCAACATGCGCGTCCGGGCCGCCGCAATCGGGGCGTCGGTGCGCGTTGAGAGCGCCAGTGGCAAAGGGACCCGTATCATCGTGACATTGCCCAACCGGGCAGATGCCTGACATGACGTGAATATGGCCGACCAAGAACCCAGCCGAGCGCTTCGCCTTCTCGTCGTCGACGACCACGAGGTCGTTCGGAAAGGCCTCGTCGCCCTGCTCGATCGCCGGGCCGGGTTCGAGGTGGTCGCGGAGGCGGGCACTGCCGAGCAGGCCGTCGCCCAGGCACGCCTCCACCGCCCGGACATCGTCGTGATGGACGTCCGGCTGCCGGACGGGTCCGGCGTCGAGGCCTGCCGCGAGATCCGCGCCGAGCTGCCCGACACGCGGGTCATCATGCTCACCTCGTTCCCGGACGACGAGGCGGTCCTGTCGGCGATCGTGGCGGGGGCATCGGGCTACCTCCTGAAGCAGATTCGTGCCCGAGACCTCGTCTCCGCGCTCGAGGCGGTCGGGCGGGGCGAGTCGCTCCTGGACCCGGCGGTCACCGAACGGGTGCTCGAGCGCGTGCGGCGGATCGCCAGCGGCGGGGTGAGTGACGAGCTGTCTGTCCTGACCCCGCAGGAGCAGCGGATCCTGGTGCTCGTGGCAGAAGGGAAGACGAACAAGGAAATCGCCGCCGATGTCTTCCTGTCGGACAAGACCGTCAAGAACTACGTCAGTTCGATCCTCTCGAAGCTGAACCTCGAGCGACGGGCCCAGGCCGCCGCGTTCGTGGCGAAGCGCCGGAGCGAACGCGGCGGTTTCTAGCCGTCCGACGGTCCGCCCCCGGGTCAGCGGGCCGTGACCGTGCCCGACATTTCGAAGTGGACATCGCAGCGGAACCGGTGTGTTCCGGCTGGTATCGCCGGCACCGCGTAGGTCCGCGAGCCGGGCCCGCCGAAGATCTCGCCGGCGAAGAGCGGTTCATCCGCCCCGTCGTCGTAGATCGTCACGTTGTGCGGTGCGCCGTCGCGATTCTCGAAGAGGAGCAGGAACGGACGGCCGGCAGGTACGTCGAGCTGCCGGCGGTCGAAGGCGATCCCCTGGGCGGTGATGATCGCGCCACCGGCCGGCGCCGCCAACGGAGGCCCACCCGCGGCCGATGCCGTGCACCCGACGGCGATGCTCCCGGCGAGGAGCACGGACACGATGGCGCGGGTGCGACCGGTCACCGTGACTCCCTCGCCTTCGGGAGCGCGCCGCGAGAACCGCCGAGGCGGACGACAAGCCGGCGCGCCTGGCGGGCGACCCCGATCGGGCCGCCATCGTTGCGCCACAGCTCGAACGCGACCACCCCGATCAGGCCGGCCTCGATCGCCTTGTCAAGGTAGGCGAGCGGGAACCGTGTCCCGAATAGGAGCCAGCCGCCGATCGTGGCCGCCGCGAACCCGATCAGCGCCAGGCGGACCAGCCAGCGGCTGCGTCCGATCGGGCCGGGCAGGACCATCGCCACGGCGAGGGTCGCGTAGCCGATCGCATTCGCGGTGAACAGGAGCCCGCCGAGGGAGGCGTGGATTGCGGCCGTCGCCAGGGTGAGCCCGACCACGAGAGACCGGGTCACGAGCGTGCCGGCACGAGTCTCGACCTGTGCCGCGACGTCCAGCGTTGCCATCCTGGGATCTCCTTCCCGTGCTCCCGGCCGAGCCGGGAATTACGCGCTACTCACGACTAGCACGTAACGTATTCCGGAAAGAGGCTACTGTCAAGTAGCACGATAAATCCGGGGGCTTCGGCCGGCGCTCGCCCCGCGACTGCCGCGCGACGTTCTTTCCAGTCCTGTCGCGACTGGTATTGATGCCGGTAGCCGTCGCGCCGGGTCGAGGTCGACGTCCGTGAGCGTGAGGAGCGACCGCTGGCGTCCTCCGGAGGCCGAATCTCGCCGATTCGCCGCCGGACGAGTCCGCTGGAAACTGCAACGAACGAGCCGGACCCCGGTCGGGCGCGGCGGACGCGGGCGGGGAGGCGCCGGGCTCGGCCGCCGCCTGGGGCGTCTATCCCGCCGGCGTTCCGAAGAGCCGTCGGACGCGGTCGGACGCCTGGTCGATCCGGGATGCGGGAAGCCGCCCGGATTCGACCGCGCCGGCGACCACGTCGATCACGCGGCTGGCCACGTTGGCGTCGTACGACTGCTGGTTGGCGAACAGCAGGAGATCGTTGCCCGCGGCCAGGGCGAGGACAACCGCCTCGTCGAAGCCGAATGCATCGTCGATCGCCGCCGCCTGGAGATCGTCGGTCACGACCGGCCCGGTCCAGCCGAGCTCGCCGCGCAGGAGGTCCGTGACGATCGCCTTCGAGAGCGAGGCCGGGTGGTCGGCGTCGAGCTGCCCGTTGACGACGTGTCCCGCCATCACGACGTCCGCCGTCCCGGCGGCGATCAGGCGGCGGAAGGGCTCGAGCTCGCGCCGTGTCCAGGTCCTCGTCACGTCCGCCACGCCGAAGTCCGTGTTCGCCGTCGAGCTGCCGATGCCCGGGAAGTGCTTGAGCGTCGTCCGAACCCCCGCCGCGCGGTGCGCCTCGATCTCCGCGGTCGCCATCGTGACGACGATGTCGGGGTCCGCCGAGAACGCGCGATCGAGCGCGCCGATTGCCGGGCTCTTCGGGTTGACGTTCAGGTCGATGACCGGCGCGAAGTTCAGGTTGATCCCGGCGGTCGCGAGCGTCCGGGCGATGCCGCGGCCCCATGTCGCGGCGGCGCCGCCATCCCCGCCCTTCCCGATGTCGGCCTCCGACGCGACCGCGGGGAAGCCGTGGGCAGGCGACAGTCGCGTCACGATGCCGCCCTCCTGGTCGATACCGACGATGAGCCCGCGGCTGCCGGCCGCATCGCGCAGGTCGGCGACGAGGCGGGCCACCTGGCGCGGCGACTCGACGTTCCGCGGGCCACCGGTCTCCTGGTCCCGGTCGAAGAGGATCACGCCGCCGAGGTTCGCGTCGCCGATCGCGGCCGCCACCCATTCCGCGTCGTCGAGGGAGGAGCCGCGAAACCCGACGATCAGCAGGCCGGCGATCTTCTCGCGGAGCGACGGGCCGACGGTGGGGCTCGGCGTCGGTGGCGGCGAGGCCGAGGGCGATGGCGTAGCAGCGGGCAGCGTGCCGGTCGGCTCGGCCGATGGCGAGGAGCTTCCGGGCTCGGGGCTGCGGACAGCCCCGGTGCACGCGCCAAGAGCGATGCCCGCCGACCCCAGCGCGAAGCCCTTGAGGAGGTCACGCCGCGAGATCGATCGGTCGCTCACCATTTGCCCGTTCCACGAAAACCTGCCGACAAAGTTCGAAGCGGCCCCCGAAGGAGCCGCCTCGATGCTGTCCCGGTGAAGGTATCCGCCGAAACGGACGCTTCTGCCGCGCGTCAAGGGCATCTATCACGTCGGCTGCACCGACTACCCTGACCCTACCTACCCATGACCTTGTCGCTGGGGCAGCGTGGCTGCGTTAACAGCGCTTCGCCATCCTACGCGGTCGGTGCCCAGAATCCAAGAGTTTTGATGCATACCGCGATGTAAATTCCTTAACGTTCGTTGAGCGGCACCTCAATCGTCATGAATCGTGACGCCGGTCATCGCGACCGGATTGTCGGGCAGGTCGCGCGGGTTGCGGGGTGCACCGACGATCTCGTCGACAACGTCCATGCCCTTGGTCACGAGCCCGAAGAGCGTGTACTGCTTGGGCAGTTTGCCGGTCAGGTCCTGGTGGACGATGAAGAACTGGCTGCCGTTGGTGTTCGGCCCGGAATTGGCCATCGCCAGCGCGCCGCGGACGTAGTCGCCCTTGACCGGCTCGTCCTCGAACTTGTAGCCCGGTCCGCCGGTCCCGACCCGTCCCGCCTCGAACGCCGACTTCTTGCCGAATTGGCCGTCGCCACCCTGGGCGACGAAGCCCGGGATGACCCGGTGGAAGACGACGTCGTCGTAGAAGCCCTTCTTCGCGAGGTCGATGAAGTTCTGGGCCGCCTTCGGGGCGTCGGTCGTGTACAGCTCGACCTCGATGTCGCCCTTCTCAGTCGCGATCGTGGCGCGGGTCATGGGGTTCCTCCTGGCGCTCTGGCCGTTACGGGGTGCTGACGGTGAGCTTGGTCATGGCGACGGGATCGGAGGGACTCTCCTGCCCGCCGGCCGCCGCGTAGATCGCGTCGACCGTCTCGATGCCCGAGGTCACGGTCCCGATGATCTGGTACGTGTTCGCGGACGCGAGAACGTCGCGATCCTTGTCGTCGAGGACGATGAAGAACTGCGACCCGACCGAATCGGGCTCTGACGTGCGGGCCATCGCAACGGTGCCACGACCGTACGTGGCCGTCACTGGCTCGTCCTTGATCGTGTAGCCGGGGCCGCCGGTGCCGGTGCCGGTCGGATCGCCGCCCTGGATGACGAACGGCGTACCGTCCTGGAGGGTCGCGACGCGGTGGAACACGACGCCGTCGTAGAAGCCGCAGCCCGCCAGGGCGACGAAGTTGCCGGCCGCGATCGGGGAGAGGTCGGCCTCGATCGTGATCGCGAGCGATCCCTTCGCCGTCTCGATCGTCACGAGCCGCTTCTCGCCTGCCCCAAGCGCCGGCGGCTGTGCCGTCGGGCAGGCGCCCGCTGCCGACGACGGCTCGGCGGACACCGGCGGTGCCGAGACGCTCGGCGAGGGTGTCGCTCCGCCTCCTCCGGTCGAGCATGCGACAACAAGCGTCACCGCGAGGATCGCGATGGCGAGCGGGCGAACAGATCGGGTCATGCGGCGGCCTCCAGGGCTGCGGTGAAGTCGATGGCCCCGGACAGGAGCGCCTGGCCGAGAATGATGCCGGTCACGCCGATATCGCGCAGCCGGCGAATGCCCTCGAGGTCCGAGACCCCGCCCGCGACGAGGAAATCCGCGTCATGGTGCCGTGTCAGGCCGGACAGCAATGCCGCGTCGGGCTCGGCGCCGCCGTGCGACAGGACGAACCGATGAACCCCGCGGCCCGCGAGTTCCTCGACGATCCCCTCGAAGGTCGGAACCCCGGCCCGGCGCCACGGGAACGCCGCGAACCGCTCCGGACGCGGATCCAGCCCGACAGCCAGCCAGTCGCCCGCGACGGCGAGGCAGCCGGCCAGCAGGTCCGGGTCCTCCGCCACGTTCATCGCAAGCACGACGCGCGTGGCCCCGGCCGCAAAGGCGAGCCGGATCAGGTCCGGTCCCTCGAGGCCGCCGGCGAGCTGGATCGGGACGGCGATCCGCGACGCCATCGCCCCGACCGCCTCGAGGTTGCCCGGGGCGCCCGTCCGGGCTCCGTCGAAGTCGACGACGTGCACGACCCGCGCGCCGAGTTCCACGAATCGCTCCGCGATCCGGTCCGGGCGATCGGTCGGCGCACCGACACCGGACGACGCGCCGGGCCAGAAGACGACGCGCGATCGACCGTGATCGAGGTCGATCGACGGAATGACCTGCACCTGTGCGTTCAGGCTCGAGCCGCCCGGGACGCGCCCGCCCCGCTCGACCCGTCGGCGGCCCGGATCGTTTCGCGAAGAAGCCGGCGGTGGAAGCTGATCGGGAGCGAGCCGTTGTTGAACAACGTGTCGTGGAACGCCCGGAGATCGAACCTCGACCCGAGGCGTTCCTGTTCGTCGGCTCGCAGCTGGAGCAGCAGCACCTTGCCGAGCAGGTACGAGAGCTGGTATGTCGGGGTGTAGGTGTAGCGGTTGACCTCCGCCCGGGCGTTGGCGCTCTCGAAGCTCGTCTGGGCGACGAGGAAGTCCGTCGCCTCCTCGACGCTCAGCTCGCCGCGATGCATCCGGATGTCGAGGATGATCCGGCTGGCTCGCCAGATCGCGTCCGTGTAGAGCGCCAGGCGGAAGTTCGGGGCGTCGTCGAAGCCCTGCTCGCGCATCAGCTGCTCCGAGTACATCCCCCAGCCCTCGACGAACTCGGGGGCGTCGGCAAGCAGGCGGGTCAGGCTCGGGTGGCGGTTGGCAACCGCGAGCTGGAGATGATGGCCGGGGTATGCCTCGTGGATGCTGGTGTTGCTGATCGAGCTGTAGTTGTGCTCCCGCATCGCGTTCGGGTGGTTGCCGACCGACGGCGTGACGATGTAGATGCCCTTCGGGTTCGGGTCGAACTTCGGCGGGGCAAAGTAGGCCGCGAAGGGAATGACGTTGCGCAGGTACTCGGGCGTCGGGATGACGTCGATCCGCTCGTCGTCGGGAACGGTGACGATTCGCTTGTCGATGAGGTACTGGCGGCTCCGGCGCATCACGTCGGTATAGGCCTCGAGGGCCTCCTCGAACGTTGCCGGATGATCGTTCTTGATCCTGTCGATGACTGTCGCCTCGTCGGCGTCCGGGTCGATCTCGCGGGCAGCCGCGATCCGCGCCGCGTGGTTCGACGCGAGCTGCTCCTCGCCGATCTCGAGGATCGCGTCGGCATCGAGCCCGTCGAAGGCGCGAAGCGAGACGAGCTCGTCATAACGCTCGCGGCCGAGGGCCCAGTCGTCCGTGCCGCCCGCGAGCGTTCCCTTCAGCCAGCCCAGATAGTCATCCAGCGCAGCCCGGGCGGAATCGTTCGCCTGCGTCAGCCGCCGCTTGTCGGTGTCCGGAAGATCGCCAGCCGCGGCGAGGATCTCGTCGAGGAACGACGGCAGATCCGCCGCGGCCTCGATCTCCAGCTGCTGCCAGAGACGGACCTGCGGCACCGTGGCCCGCGTGCGCGACTCTTCGAGGAAGGCGGGAATCGCCTCCAGCCTGCCGGCGATGGCGCCGAGCCGCTGGGGCAGGGGGGCGTAGTCCTGGGCGAAGATGAGGAACAGGGCGTCGCCGACCGCGTCGAGGGCGCGCGACCGCCGCTCCCACGTCCGGACGACCTCGCTGTCGAAGATCGTCCGGCGGAGGTTGTGGATCTCGAGATCGCGCTCGAACCGACCCGTCGAGGACAGGCCGGCGGGTTCGAGGGCCTCGACCTCGCCGAGATGGGACTTCTCCGCGCCGAGCTCCGCGAGCACCGCGTCGCGCGAACCGTCGCCCAGGCGATGGTCCTCGGTGTGGATTCCGAGGTAGGTGCCGAGGATCGGGTTGTCGCGGACGATCCGCCGGAAGCGCGATTCGATGAGGTCGTAAAGACGAGCGTCGAGCGGCCCGGCATCGACGGCAGGCTCAGGGCGGGAGAGGACGACGTCCTCGAGGCGGTCCGGCATGAGTTCATCTCCTTGGCCGCGCGTCCCCCGCGCGGGGCTGTCCGTCAGGCCCTCTGGTGCCCGGCGACGACGGGATCGGTTGCCGGGCGACTCGCCGTCGCCTCGAGCGCGGCGCCGACGGCAGAGATGGTCGCCTCGACGTCCGCCTCGCCGATCCCCCAATGGGTCACGGCGCGAACCTGTCCATGAGGATACTCGTCCATCAGGACGTTCCCTGCACGCAGCGCGTCGAGGAAGGTCCGCCGATCGCGCTCGACCCGGAGCAGGACGAAGTTCGTGCGGACGCGATCGGGATCGAGCCGTCCGTCGCCCGGCTGGGCGATTCCGCCGGCGCTCACGACACCGTCCAGCTCGGCGAGCCCTTGAGCCAGGCGTCGCGCGTTGCGGTGATCGTCGGCCAGCCGGTCGATCATCCCGTCCGGCCCGTCGGCGAGTGCGACAAGGCCGGCAGCAGCCGCAACGCCCGCCTGGCGCATGCCGCCGCCGAGCAGCTTCCTCGCCCGGCGAGCCCGGGCCACGAACGCCCGGTCCCCGACGACGAGCGACCCGATCGGGCAGCCCAGGCCCTTCGACAGGCAGAACGCGACGGAGTCCGTCGGGGCGGCCAGCTCACGTGGCGAGACCCCGAGGGCGATCGACGCGTTGAAGAACCGCGCCCCGTCGACGTGGAGCGGCACGCCGTGGCGATGGGCGATCGCGGCGACGGCCGCCAGGTACGAGGGCGGCAGCGGCTGGTTCATCGAGTGGGAGTGGGCGTTCTCCACGACGACGAGGCCCGTCGGCGGCTCGTGGATGTCGTCCGGGTTGCGGAAGGCCTCATCGAGCTCGTCGAGGTCCAGGGTCCCGTCGGCGCGATCCCGGAGCTGGCGGATGGATGCCCCGACGACGACGGCATGGCCAGCCGCCTCGTCGACGACAAGGTGCGTCTCGCCGCCGGCGATGATCTCCTGCCCGCGCGCGAGATGGGCCATCTGGGCGGCGAGGTTCGCCATCGTCCCCGAGGCGACGAACAGTGCCGCCTCCTTGCCGAGCAAGCTGCGCCGCCCGTTCCTCGAGCGCGTTGACGGTCGGATCCTCGCCCCAGACATCGTCCCCGACCTCGGCCTCGGCCATTGCGCGACGCATCGCGGCGGTCGGCTTCGTGACGGTGTCCGAGCGGAGATCGATGACGGCCATGCCGGCCGAGTATAGGAGCGGGCGGCGACTTCGGCCGGGTTCGCCGCCCCTGGGCCCAGCCCCGCGCGATGGCGGGCGCATCACGCGGAACCATCGCGACGCGCACGGTGTACGTTGACGGCATGGGCGAGGATCGCGGCGGGGAGCGAGCGGACTCGGGATTCGAGATCGCGCCGACGCGAATCGGCGGATCGGGCGGGCCGCGACCCGCCCGGCGGCGTCGCGCGCCGGTCGCCATCGTGATCGCGATCGCCCTCCTCGTCCCGACCGTCGCCTGGATCGGACCCCGAATCGAGTGGCGGCCGGAGATCGACATCTCGTTCCTGAGACCGACCCCGACGCCGCTTCCGTCGAAGACCCCGCGACCGGTCTTCACGTCGGAGGCCCTGCCGACGTCCTTGCCCGCCATCACGATCGGTGTCGGGCCTCATCCGACCGACCCCTTCCCGGTCGACGTCAACGGCCTGCGTCTGGCCGACCCGGCGACGGGGGCGCTCAGCGAGCCTTTCGGGATGCGCGGCGACACCGACGCCGTGTTCACGTCAGCCAGTGGCGGCTGGTGGTGCGTCTGCTTCGTCCGAGCTGCTGAGGGGGATCACGAGAACGCGACCGTCGAGATCCGGCGGGTCGACGCCACGGGCCGGATGACGCAGCACCGTATCGTCGGCGAGTACCGGTCGGTCGCGCCGCCGCCGTTCCAGGACTACTACAACCGCTTCGATCTTGAGGTGTCGCCCGATCAGCAGACGGCCTACCTGGCGAGCGCGACTCGCGCTGGCGATCAGTGGGCGGTCGCCGTCGACGCGATCGATCTGAGCACGCTCATGGTCACCGGCCACAGCGACCTTGGCAGCCTGACCATCCCGCCATTGCCGACGCCCACGCTGAGCCCCGACCAGGGCATGATCGAGAACTATTTCGCCGGGCCCGTCATGCGGCTGTCGCCCGACGGCCGCCAGCTGATCATCTGGTCGTGGGTGGACACGTCGGCCCAGGCGGGGCCGACCGTCGTGGGGGACCCACAGGGGTGGTCGATCGACATCGAGCCAGGTGCCACCAACGGATCGATCGGACGGCTGACGTCCATCGGCCCGTCGTTGTCGACGAACCTTCGGACCTGCTACTGGGTCGCGTGGACCACCGCCGACGAGCTCGACGCGATCTGTTGGCCCGCCGATGGATCCACCGGGATCATGACCCTCGCGGCGTTGCGCCCGGACGGAACCGAGCTGCGACATTCCGATCTCTTCGACGCGTCGAACTCGTGGCTGACCGATCCGTTGCTCGATCGCGCGAACCGCCTGGTCTACCTGTGGCAACCGGCCGATCACGTCCTTTGGAGGGTCGGTCTCGACCAGGGCAAGGTCGAGGAGCTCAAAGTCGATCCAAACGCGACCGGCGGCGGACCATCGGGAACCGGATCCGGCTCGGGGAACGCGGGCTCGAGCCGACGGCCAGACTGGATGCCATTCACGTCGGACATGCGCCGCATGTACTACGCGCCGCAGCTCCTCGCCGAGCCTGGCGGCAGCCGCCTCTACGCCCTTGGCATGCTCAGCGATGAGACCAGAAGCTACAGTCCGGGCAGCTCGGGCATCTGGGTCTTCGACGCCGAGAAGCTGTCGCTCCTTGAGCGCTGGGCGCCGCTGGCCGCTTACGGCAGCATCGGCCTCTCGGGCGACGGCCGCTGGCTGTCCGCGGTCGGTGCGCCGGGGGTCAACGAGGAGGGCCAGCCGACGAACTGGGAGTCGTCGATCACCGTCTACGACGTGTCGGACGGCCATCCGGCTCTCCAGCTCGGTCGCCTCGGGGCGGACGTCCAGGCCCTCCAGGTCCCGCCATAGCAGGCAGGCCGCCGAGAAGCGACAACCCCCGGCTCAGGTGATATTCTCCCGGTCGCTGCAACGGACCCGTGGTGTAGCGGCCCAACATGCCAGCCTGTCACGCTGGAGATCGCCGGTTCGAATCCGGTCGGGTCCGCCATCGACGCATCTCCCTACGCCCCGTCCGCCCGCCCGGACGGGGCGTTCTTCGTGGCCGGTGCCACGGTCTATGGCTGTCGCGCCTGGACGACGCTGGCCGCGTTGCCGGCTGCGCTCCTCGCTCACGGGCGTTTCAGCCCGCTCGCTCCGGTGCTCGCCGGCGCCTTGCCAGCCTCGCCCATTCGCGACGAACGCAGTTGCGGCTTCACCGCGGGGGCGTTCTTCGTGGCCGGCTGTCACAATCGCGGCCGTGAAGCGACTCCCCCTCGTCACGGTCCTGCTGGTGCTTGCCGCGGCCGTCGCGATCACGGTCGGCGGCGGGCTCGCCGGCTCGTCGGCGCCGTCCGCCAGTCCCGATCGGGTCGGCCGCGGCCCGACGGCTGCCGCCGTCTCGCCCGCGGCTGGGTCGGCGACGCCGGCGGCGCCGCCACCGACGGATGCCTCACCCTCGACCCGACGCCCGGCCCGACGCCGGCCGGGGTCGCCGACGTCCCGATCGTCCCCGTCACCCAGTTCCGGACCCAGCTCGATCGGACCGGACGTGACGAGGTCAGGGCAGTCCTGGCCGGGTCGAGCAAGACGTACGACGCGCTCGAGCTCGTCGGCGGCGAGGCGGATGCGATCCTCGCGACCCTCGAGATGGACCGGCCGAGCGACGCGAAGCGGCTGGTGCTCGCGCCGGACGCCGCGACGCTCATCGGGGACCTGGCGGCGAACCGCAAGCGCCTCGCCTTCCTGCGCGCGGACGCGGTCGGGCCGTCCGTTCGAGCGCTCGGCTGGGGCGATCGCCAGCTGTTCGGTGTCGGGGCGGTCGACTCGATCGAGGCCTGGGGCCTGACCGCGACGCTGCCCGACGACCGGCGCCGGCGTTCGACCCTGCGGCGTCCTGGACGCTGGTCGCGGGCGGCGACATCCTGCTCGACCGCGGCGTCGCACAGACGGTCAAGATCAAGAAGAAGGGCGTCGACTTCCCGTTCGACGGCGGCACCGCGGATATCACGTCGCGCTACTGCTGCTCGTCGTTCGGCTGGAACCTGCCGAAGGTCAAGCGGACCGGCAACGGGGGCGCGCTGCGGGATCTCGTCAAGGGCGCGGACCTGGCCATCGCGAACTTCGAGAACCCTGCACCCGACACGTTCCGCTACCACACCTCGGGGACGGTCTTCTCGGCCGATCCAGCCCTCATCGCGGGCCTCGCCAACGCCGGGATCGACTTCGTGTCGCTCGCCAACAACCACATCGGAGATGCGGGCCGGGCCGGGATCCTCCAGACGATCGACAACCTCGCCGACTTCGGGATCAAGTCCGGCGGGGCCGGCCGCAACGCAACGGCCGCCCGCCGTCCGACGATCCTCGAGGCCGGCGGGATCAAGCTCGCGATCCTCGCCTACGACACGATCGCGCCGGGCTACCGGGCGGGCTCCGACAAGGCCGGCAGCGCGTCGATGTCGGCACCGATCGTGGCGCAGGACGTGAAGAAGGCGCACGACGCCGGCGCGCAGCTCGTCATCGTGTTCCCGCACTGGGGCACGGAGTACGACCCGACGCCGTTCGCGGGCCAGCAGGATCTCGCCCGTGCCGGCGATCGACGCGGGCGCCGACATGGTCATCGGCAACCACGCGCACTGGGCCGGGGCGATGGAGGTCTACGAGGGCAAGCCGATCTGGTACGCCCTCGGCAACTTCATCTTTGACCAGACGTGGTCGGAGCCCACGATGGAGGGGATCACGCTCGAGCTCACGTTCCGGGGTGCCGACCTCGTCCAGGCCCGGATGCGGCCGCACATCATCCTCGACAAGGCGCAGCCGAACTTCCTCGATCCCGCCGGCGACGGTCGCGTCGTGATGGGCCAGATCTTCAACGCCTCGAAGGGCCTGCTGGACTGGTAGCGGGTGCCGGCGCGCCTCGCCGCGCCGCGCCTGGCGCCTCCGGCCGAGCCCGCCTCCGGCCGAGCCCGCCGTCCGCGCTCCGGCGCGTCTCCGGCCGAGCCCGTCCCGGGTCCGGCTCCTTCGTTGCAGTCTCCAGCGGACTCATACGTCGGCGAATCGGCGAGATTCTGCCTCCGGACGGCACCGCCGCTCCCTCCTCACGCTCGCCGGCGTCGAGCGCGAGCCGGCGCGACGGCTCCCGCTGTCAATACCAGTCGCGAGCGGACTGGTACGAACGTCGCGCGGCAGGCGGCTGCGGCGGGCCGCGGCGGGCCGCGGTACTCCGGACGCTCAGCTCAGCCCGGCGAAGAGGTCCGATTCGGGGAGGGACGTCTCGACCCGCGACTCGCGGAGGATGAACGACTCCCTCGCCCAGAACTCGCGCCAGCCGTCGAGCCCGAATCGCATGAACGGGCTGTCGGGTGAGATCTGGGTGACGTGGCGCCGGGTCGCCTCCCACTTGAGGTCGACCGTCGACCCGATGTCGATCCACGTCGTGATCGACTCGTCCGGGACGAGCATGAGCGCCATCCGCTGCTCGAACTCCGCGAGCTGCTCCGGCGTCGCATCCTTCGGCGGCAACCAGAAGCTCTCGACGCCCAGCTCCGTCAGGCGCTCGTTCATCGCCTTCCGGACCGACGCCGGGATTGCCTGCTCGTAGAGCTTGGATGGGGCCCACGCCTCGAGCCCGCCCTCGATCTGCTCCCCGTACCAGCTCGGGTCACCCGCCCGCGCGAACGCCCGGACCGCGACGTCGTGGGTCCGGATGTGGTCGGGGTGTCCGTAACCGCCGAACTCGTTGTATGTCGTCACGACGTCCGGCCGGTACTGGCGGATGAGCCAGGTCAGCCGGCCGGCCGCCTCGTCGAGGTCGGCCCGCCAGAACGAGCGCGGGTCGCGGTTGCCGGCGTCGTCCATCATTCCGGAATCCCGGTAGCCGAGGTTCTCCCACTCGGTCACCCCGAGCACGCCCATCGCCGACTCGAGCTCGCCCGCGCGGGTCTCCCCGAGGCGCCGGTGGTTGTCCGGGGTGTCCATCTCCGGGACGACGATCTCACCGAGCTCGCCACGGGTGCACGTAACGAGCACGACGCGGCGGCCGGACTGGACGGCCTTAGCCATGGTCCCGCCGGTCCCGATCGACTCGTCGTCGGGGTGGGCGTGGACGGTCATCAGGGTCAGCGGTCGTGAGTCGGTCATGGTGGGATCGTACCGGGCCTGAGCCGATCGGGCTGACGAGCTTCACGAGGGGGAGGCGCTCGTCTAGCGCGGTTCCAGGATGACGATCGGGATCTGGCGGGTCGCCCTCGACCGGTAGGCCGCGTACTCCCGGTAGCCGGCGTCGAGCCGCGGCCAGAGCCGTACCGCTTCGTCGGCCGTCGCGGCGCGCGCGCGGACGAGCAGTAGGCGGGTGCCGATCTCGACCTCAGCGTCGGGCTTCGCCTGGAGGTTGCGCCACCAGCTCGGATCGACGTCCCGGCCTGCGTTCGACGCGACGACGACGAGATCCTCGCCATCCTCGATGAAGAACAGGCCGTTCCGCCGGATCGCCCCGGTCGTTCGCCCGGTGGAGACGAGGAACAGCGTCCCGAGCCCCGTGCCGGCCGGCCGGGTGCCGGCCCGCCCACCGGTCGCGCGGAAGAGGGCCCTGTGGAGGGCCCAGCCGATCCTGAGAAAGACCCGCGGCGGTGTCATGGCGGCACGATACCGGCGGGCCGGCGCCCAGGCAGTGCTGAGTGTCGCCTCTCGGAGGACGCTGCCCGCCAGATACCACCCCGAGTGGTGAGTGGAATCCGTTTGAGCCGGATCCGGCCTCCGTGATGCCGGTGCGTGCGGAAGCCCGCATCAGCGGCCGCCAGATGGACTTGAATCGCCGGCGATCACCACGGGGGGTGGTATTTGGCGGGGATTGGCGAGAACCGGCGAGAACCGGCGTCCACGATGCCCGCTACCATCGACGTATGTCCGAAGTGGCTCCCGGGGCCCTTGCCGGCATTCGCGTCATCGATTGCTCCACGGTCCTCGCCGGGCCGTACTGCACGATGCTGCTCGCGGATCTCGGGGCCGACGTCGTCAAGGTCGAGCCGCCGGAAGGGGACGCGACGCGTGGCTGGGGTCCACCGTGGGTCGGCGTCGAGGCCGACGGCACGCGGACGGCGGTCTACTACCTCGCGGTCAACCGCAACAAGCGGAGCATCCGGCTCGATCTCAAGCAGCCGGACGGCGCGGCTGTCCTCCGCCGGCTCCTCGCACGCGCGGACGTGCTCGTCGAGAATTTCCGGTCGGGCGGCCTCAACCGGCTGGGCTTCGGCGACCACGAGCTCGAGGCGATCAATCCGCGTCTCGTCCATCTTGCGATCACCGGCTACGGCCCGGCGGGGCCCGAGTCCGAGCGGCCCGGCTACGACTTCGTCATCCAGGCGGTGTCGGGCCTGATGTCGATCACCGGTGCACGAGACGAAGACGGGGGCAGCCCGACGAAGGTCGGTGTCGCGATCACTGACGTCATCGCCGGACTCCAGGGGTCGGTCGCGGTCCTGGCTGCGCTGGCCGCCCGCGATCGACGCGGGATCGGCGGCCAACGGGTCGACGTCTCGCTGATGGCATCGACCCTCGCGATCCTCGTCAACCAGGCGCAGAACACCTTCGCCGACGGATCGGCGCCGGAACGGTTGGGCAACGCCCACCCGAACATCGTTCCGTACGAGACGTTCCCGACCGCCGACGGCGAGATCGCGATCGCCGCCGGCAGCGAGCGGCAGTGGCCGCGGCTCTGCCGGGCGCTCGGTCTCCCGGCCCTCGCCGACGACCCGCGCTTCGCGACGAACGGCGAGCGGGTCGCCAACCGCCACGAACTCATCGCGACGCTGCGGGCGCGACTCGCGGAGCAGACGTCCGCCGAGTGGCTCGTGGCCCTCGACAAGCACGACGTCCCGGCCGGCCCGATCAACGATATTGCCGAGGCATTCGACACGGCCTGGGCGCGCGAACGTCCGGCGACCGTGGAACTGGATCACCCGGTCCTGGGCCGCATGCGCCAGGTTGCGCCGCCGTTCGACCTGTCGACAACGCCGGCCAGCGATCCGAACCCCGCCGCCGCTGCTCGGCGAGCAGACCGACGAGATCCTTCGCGAGGTTGGTTACACCGCAGCTGAGATCGTCGCGCTCCGGGCGGCCGGGATCGTCTGACGACCCGGGGCCCGCGGGCTCAGAGCTCCTGGCGGCGGAACGCGAGCCATGCGACGAGGACCATGCCCGTGATGAGGACGACCGAGGCGAGCGTCGGGCCAAGGACGTCGACCCCCGACTGGCCGAGCGCGAGGCCGCGCGCCGGCACCCCGAGGCCGGTCGGCAGGTACCGCCCGAGCGTCGGGACGATCGTGAGGATCCCGAGGACGATGAACGCAGCCACGCCAAGGCCGGCGGCCGCGAGCGCGGATCGCGTCAGCGTGCTGCCGACGAACGTGATGGCAGCGAAGGCGACGAGGGCCAGCCACTGGAGGACTGCCGCGGCCGCGAATCCCGCGACCGGCAGCGGCTCGAACAGGACGAACGTGTAGAACCATGCCCCGACCGCGGCGATCGCCATCGAGATGCCGAGCGTCGCCGCGATCGCGACGATCTTCGCGACGAGGAACGCCCCGCGGCTGACGGGCTTCGTGAGGATGAGCGCCGCCGTCCCGCGCTCCTTCTCGGTCGCGACCGAGCCCATTGCCAGGAGGACCGCGATGAGCGCCCCGAACTGGCCCACGTTCTTCGCCAGCTGGTCGTAGGCGTCCGCCGCGGTCGGTGGCGGCAGGACGATCTGGAACTGGTCGCCGCGCGACCGCCTTGATGATCTCCGGCGTGAACCGCGCGAGCAGGGGCGACGACAGGCCGACGAGCAGGAAGACGGTCGCGACCACGGGCAGCCGCGTCGTTCGCCACTGCTCGAGCAGCTCCTTGCGAAGCAGCGTCGTGAGCCCGGTCATCGTCCGCCGGCCTCCCGCGGCCGGATCCACCCGCGGCCGTCGAGGTCCTCCGGAGCCGCCGGGCCGACGAGCTCGAGGAAGACGTCCTCGAGAGTCGGGCGAACCCGCTCGAACACGTCGAGGACCACGCCCATTTCCACGACGAGCGGCAGGACACCGCTCGCGGCGGCGTCCGGATCCGAGACCGCCACGCGGACGGCCCCGCCGTCCGCCGAAACGTCGGTCGTCCAGGGCTCCGCCCGCAGCCGATCGACGAGGCCCGAGACGATCGCTTCCTGGCCGAGCGCCGGGACAAGCCGGAAGATCGGGCGAGCGTGCGCCGCGAGAATCTCCTCGAGCGGCCCTTCCGTCACCCGGCGTCCGCGGTCGAGGATCGCGATCCTGTCGCAGATCCTCTCGACGTCGGACAGGACGTGCGTCGAGAAGACGACCGTCGCCTCCCCGCGCAGGTTGGAGATCAGCTCGAGCAGGTCGCGCCGGCCCTCCGGGTCGAGCGAGCTGACCGGCTCGTCGAGGAACAGGATCTGGGGTCCGTGGACGAGTGCCTGCGCGATCCCGAGCCGCTGCCGCATCCCGCCCGAGTAGCCGCCGATCCGACGCTCGGCGGCCGCCGACAACCCTGTCCGCGCGAGCATCTCGGCGACTCGCGCACGGAGCTCGGATCCGGCGAGTCCGTGGAGGCGGCCAACCAGCTCGAGCGAGCTCGCGGCCCTTCATCCATGCGTAGAAACGCGGGTCCTGGTCGAGGTAGCCGAGGCGCCGGTGGAGATCCGGCGAATCCAGGTCCGATGTCGACGCCGACGACGGTCGCCCGGCCGGACGTCGGTCGGGCGAGCCCGGTCAGGATCCGGATCGTCGTCGTCTTGCCGGCCCCGTTCGGGCCAAGCAGGCCGAAGATCGAGCCGCGCGGCACGACGAGGTCGAGCCCGTCGAGGGCGAGGATGGACCCGAACCGCTTCGTCAGCCCGTGGGCCTCGATGGCCGGCGGCTCGGGCGTTGCGGACATCGGCGCCGGCGCCGGCATGGCTGCAGAGGGGCTCACGCCTCCTCCCGTCCGGCGACGAAGTAGATGATCGGCCCAATGACGTTGAGGAAGACGATCACCAGCACCCAGACCAGCTTGTTGCCGCCGCGAACCCGTCGTTCCTCGTGCTCGAGGTCGTAGAGCGCGGCGACCATCAGCCCGAGCTGGATCACGATGATCGGGATCAGGAGCGCAATGATCTGTTCGGTCTTGAGCTCGGCCACGCCATTGAGAGTACCGCTGCCCAATTCGCGCGGCGAGGGCAGACTGTCGGCCCGATTCCGTGCGCCGGTGCATCGATGGTGGCCGGTGGGGAGGTCGCCCCTGCTAGACTCGGCCCGCCGCTCGCACCGCGGCGCGACCCAATCGGAACACGAGCCGGAGAGACCCATGACCGACGACCGCGAGCGCTGGGCGCTCATCCTCGGCGCATCGAGCGGGATGGGTGAGGCGACCGCTCTCGCCCTTGCCGCGCGGGGCTACAGGATCGTCGGGGTCCATCTCGACTTCCGGGCGGCGCTCACCCACGTCGAGGAGGTCAAGGCGGGGATCGTCGCCGCCGGCAGCGAGGCCCTCTACATCAACATGAACGCCGCCGACGACGAGAAGCGGGCGGCCGCGATCGAGACGATTCGTGCGCGCTTCGACGAGAGCCGCAGCCGCCGGCCGCCATCCGTATCTCCGGGTGGTGATGCATTCCCTCGCGTTCGGGTCGCTCGTGCCGTTCATCGCCGACGACCCGAAGGACGCTGTCGACCGGAAGAAGATGGAGATGACCCAGGACGTCATGGGCAACAGCCTCGTCTACTGGGTCCAGGACCTCTGGCACGCGGGCTTCCTCGAGCGCGGATCGAAGATCTACGCGATGACCTCCGAGGGGACCGATCGCGTCGTTCCGTCCTACGGCGTCGTCTCGGGCGCCAAGGCCGCCCTCGAATTGCACATCCGCCAGCTGGCGATGGAGTTTGCGCGGCGCGACACCGGCATCGCCGTGAACTCGATCCGGGCCGGCGTCACGGACACGCCCGCCCTGCGAAAGATCCCCGAAGCCGCGCGGATGGTCGAGATCACGCTCGCCCGCAACCCGCACGGGCGGCTGACGACCACACAGGACGTCGCCGAGGCGATCGTCAGCCTGTCGGAGACCGATTCGGACTGGATCAGCGGCAATGTCATCGGGGTCGACGGCGGCGAGTTCGTCACCGGCTGAGATTCGGTCACTCAGTGGAGTCTCGCCACCGCGTCATCGTCGTCGGGTCGGTCAACATCGACCTGGTCGCGACGGCCGATCGGCTGCCGGCGCCGGGTGAGACCGTGACCGGCGCCAGGTATGCGCAACACCACGGCGGGAAGGGCGGCAACCAGGCCGTGGCCGCGGCGCGGCTCGGAGCGAAGACGGCATTCGTCGGAGCGGTCGGCGACGACGCGTTCGGCGACGAGGCGCGGGCGGCGCTGGCGGCCGAGGGGATCGACGTCGCGGGCCTCCGCACCCTGCCCGGGGCGACGGGAGTCGCGCTGATCCTCGTCGACGGCCGCGGCGAGAACCTCATCTCCGTCGCGTCGGGGGCGAATGCCGGCCTGACCCCAACGATCGTACGAGACGGGCTCGTGGCCCTTGCCCTGCGTTCCGGCGACGTGGTCCTCGTCTGCCACGAGATCCCGACCGCGACGGCACGGAGCGCCCTGCGCATGGGGCGCGAGGCGGGTGCGACGACGATCCTCAACCCGGCGCCGGTCGGAGGGCTCGACCGGTCGGTCTTCGGGTTCGCCGACGTCCTTACTCCGAACCGGACCGAGCTGGCTGCGCTCGCGGCGGCGGACGGCCGGAGAATCGGTCGGTCGGTCGCGTCGGGAACTCACCGGAGAGCGGCTGCGGCCTCGCTCCTAGATCGAAACTCGGAGGGGGACGGCGTCGGGCGCGCCGTGATCGTGACCCTCGGCGATGCCGGCGCGATTGTCGTTCGGACGTCCGGGAAGCCGCTCCACCTCCCGGCGCCGCGGGTCGCGGCTGTCGATGCCGTCGGCGCGGGAGATGCGTTCAACGGCGCCCTTGCCGCCGGATTCGCGGCCGGGCTCGACCTTGAAGGCGCCGCGCGGCGGGCGATCGCGGCCGCCGCCCTGTCGACGACGCGGGCCGGCGCCCGGGAGGGGATGCCGACCATCGCGGAGCTCGAGGCGGCCCTCCAGGCCTGATCAGGTCGCCGCTGAACGTACCAGTGGGCTGGGACGTTCGGACGGCGGCGGTGAAGCCGGCAACTGACCAGACTTGGGTGATGAATGTGGCGCATCGGGCGCCCATCGTTCGACAGGGAAGGACCGGATGACGGTCGAAGTCACGCCGCGCCGATCGCGCAAGCCGAAGATGACGCCGGAGCCCCTCGCCATCGGCGAGATCAACCAGACGATCTTCACCTGCCCGGCCTGCGGTCGCCCGCTCACGATGGGGACGCGGCGCTGCCAGGGCTGCGGTACGCGGCTCATCCTCGGCGTCCAGGCGCAGCGCGCCGGAATCCTGCTCGCCGTCGGCGTCTTCACAGGTCTCATCCTGGGCGGCGTCCTCTCGACGACCGCGACGGCGCTCGGGGGTGCGATCCAGGACACGATCGCCGCGGTCACGGCCACCTCGAGCGCATCGCCCTCGCCGTCTGTGACACCGGGAGCAAGCGACGAGCCGACAGGGACGATCGCTCCCGCCACGCCCTCCACGATCCCCGCCCTGACCCGGTCAGCGCTGGCCCAGGCCATCGAGGTCAATGACCGGCTCCTGGCGCAGAAGGCGTCGCGTCGCCCACGCGATCAAGGCCAAGACCCTCGACACGTACGGCGTGTCCCAGAAACTCCGGGCGATCTCGGCCGACGCGGTCGTCGGCCTCCAGCTCGCCTCGCATGTCGAGGCCTGGTCGGAGGGCAAGCTGCTCAGCATGGACATGACGGCGTTCTACACCGCGGTCCAGGAGTCGGCCGCCACGGGCCTGTCGGCGTCGCTCCGGAACGACAAGGCCTATCGGGCGGCCGGTCAGAGCATGGTCGCGCTGCTCGGCGGGGTTGCTGCGCTCGACGTCCGCGTCCGCGATGCGGCAGCGGTGGCAGGCGTCCCTCTGCCCGCGGCGTCCGTCGCCCCCTGATCTACGGCGTGGTCGTTCCCGGCGGTCCGTAGCCCGTCAGCTCGACGTACGCCTCGCCCCCGATCTGCCGGTCGCCCCGGCGAGCTCGGACGACCTGCGATCCCTCCCAGTACACGACGCCGGTCGTCGCCCGCGTGTCGAGCTCCTGGTCGGCGACCGTCGGGGTCAGCTCGATGGCGAGATCCTCGCCCGGAATCCTCGATGCGCCAGCCGGCCGGGTAGTCGGCGCCGGTCGACGGGCTCGTCCAGCGATCGGTGACCTCGACCGTGAACGCCTCGCGCGGTAGGTGCCGGGCCCGACCCGTCGCGTCGACGAGCGTGCCGTAGACGAGCGGGTAGGTCCCGTCGGCGTCCCGGACGAGCGACAGCGTAAGGTCGGTGCCGTCGTCGAGGTTCACGGCGAACCAGTCCCAGCCGCCGCCCCCGACGGCGATGAAATCGCCCCACTGATGGTCGAACCAGGCGCTGCCGGTGACCGGCTTGCGGGCGGCCGAAGATCGTCAGCTGGCCGGTGGCTTCCATCGCGGTCCGCGAGTAGTAGTACGACGATCCGCCGGCGCCGAAGTCGATCCAGCCGTCGGTGTCGTGAAGAGCCGCGGGCTTGGTCGCGCGCAGGTCGAGCTCCAGCCGCGGATCGCCGGCGAGGCCGGCCGCCGCGGTCTCCTGCGCGTCGAGCGCGACCGCGAGGCGATCGACGCCGCCCGCTCCGGTCATCTGCCAGGGCGAACCCCCGGTCCCGTCGGCGATCGAGAGCGCGAAGCCCGGCTGATCCGGCGTCGCGACGTCGACCTGCGGTCCGAACGCTGTCCGCTGCGCGAAATGGAACTGGCCCTGCTCCTCGTCCGTGATCGCGAAGTGCGACGCCCACGTGACCGGGAAGCCGCCGCGCTCGGCCCGGAAGATCACGAACTCGAAGCCGAAGCGGGATCCGTCGTTACCCGCGAGGTGGCCGGTGTAGTACCACCACTCGGTCAGCCGGTCGTGCGGCCCGTCGTCGCGCGGCAGCACGATGGGGAGCGGGTCCGGCGGACTGCGAGGGCAGCGGCGTCGGAGCCGCCGACGTCGGGCGCGGCGCGGGCGGGTTGGCAAGGATCGGCCCGGCGGAGCATGCCGCGAGGAGCGGCGCCGCCAGGAGGAGCAGCGCCGTCCCGATCACCGGCAGGCGGCGCAGCCGGCCGGGCACCCACCAGTTCCAGCGCCCAAGCAGGCGCATCGTCGCCGGCACGAGCAGCGCCCGGACGACGGTCGCATCGAGCGCCACCGCCAGCGCCATCCCGACCCCGAGCGCCTTGATGAGGACGATGTCGGCGAACGCGAACGATCCGGCGACGACGACGACGATGAGCGCGGCCGAGGTCACGATCCGCCCGCTCCGTTCGAGCCCCCGGGCGACGGCCTCCTGGTTGTCGCCGGTCCGGTCCCAGACCTCCTTCATCCGCGACAGCAGGAACACCTCGTAGTCCATCGACAATCCGAAGAGGACGCAGAAGAGGATCACGGGCTGGGTCGTCTCCACGAACCCGAGCGGTTGGAAGCCGAGGAGCGCCGACAGGTTGCCGTCCTGGAAGATCCAGACCAGGGCACCGAAGCTCGCGACGATCGACAGCGTGTTCATCACGAGCGCCTTGGCCGGCAGGACCACCGATCGGAGGAGGAGGAACAGGACGAGATAGGTCGTGACGACGATGAAGAGCCCGGTCCGCGGGAAGTCGGCAGCCACCCGGCCGACCACGTCGCTGACATCGGCCGCTCCACCGCCGACGAGCACGGTCATTCCGGCCGGCGGCACAAGCGGCCCAGCGCTGGATCGCAGGTCGCCGACGAGGGCCCGGCCCTCCTGGCGGTTCGGGCCAAACGGGGTGTAGACCGTGAAGGCGGTGAGGTCGCCCCTGGTCGTCGCGGCGAGCGCCGTCGCGACGAACCTGTCGCGGGGCCCGTTCGGGTCGGCATACAGCAGCTCGTACTGGTCGGCACGGAGGCGCGGGTCGACGTCGACGAGGCTGTCGACGCGGGTGACCCGCGGGTCGGCCGCAAGCCGCCGCGAGTAGTCGAAGAGCGCCGCGACGTTCGCCGGGCTCGTCGCGGGGCCGTTCGTCCGGATGGCGAGCGTGAGGGGGGCGAAGTCGCCCTCGCCGAACGCACCGGCGAGCCGGTCGAACGCCGCCCGCGATGGGACGCTCGTCGGCAGGATCGTCGAGTCGGGGGCGTTGAAGCGGACGTGCAGGAACGGAGAACCGAGCAGGAGCAGGATCGCCAGGGTCGGCACGAGGACGCTGAACGGGCGGCGCATCACCCAGCGTGCGAGGCGAGCCCATGGCCCATTCGGATCGTCGGTCGGGGTGACGCGCCGGATCGCCAGCGCGTCGATCCTGGTTCCGGCGATCGCGAGGATCGCCGGCAGCAGCGTCATGGCGGAGACTGCGGCGAGGAAGACGACAACGGCACCCGCGATGCCGACCGAACGAAGGATCATGAACTCGAAGAGGACGAGCCCGATCAGGCCGAGCAGCACCGTCAGCCCGGAGAAGAACACAGCACGGCCGGCCGTTGCGACGGTCGCGACGACCGCGTTCGCCACCCGGTCCGGTTCTTCCTTCGGCCGGCCGGCGAGTTCCTCGCGGAACCGGCTCGTCATCAGCAGCGAGTAGTCCACGCCGAGCCCGAGGCCGAGCAGGGTCGCGAGGTTGAGGACGAAGATGCTCATCGGCGTCACGCTGGCGATCCCGAAGATCGCGGCGAGAGCGACGATGACCGCCGCACCACCGACGACGAGGGGCACCGCCGCCGCAACAACGGAGCCGAACACGACGAGGAGCGCGATCGCAGCCAGCGGCAGCGAGATGATCTCGCTCCGGCGCAGGTCCGACTCCGACACGGACTGCACGTCGCCGTAGAATGCCGGCCCGCCGGCGATCTCGACGCTCAGGCCCGGCGGATGGGCCAAGCGTTCGACGATGCCCGGCAGCGCCGCGGGCGAGTCGTCCGGCGCGATCGACATGAAGACGACGTCGTAGGCGGTGCGGCCGTCGGCGGAGACCTGGCGCGGCGCGAGCGTGTGCGAGAAGACCCGCACGACGTATGGCGCGGACGGCACCGCGCGGATCGCCTCGGCTGCCGCGGCCTCGAATTCCGGCGACCCGGCCGTCAGCGTGTCGCTGTGGTAGACGACGACGATCGCCGACGGCGGCGCATCGAGCTCCACCTGGAGCAGGGCCTTCGCCCGTGCCGATTCCAGGTCGTCGAGGATGAAGCCGCCGGCGCGAAGCGCTCCGACGACGTGCGGGGCGAGCGGGACGGCGATGGCGAGGATCGCGACCCAGGCGGCGACGATCCACCAGCGCCGCCGCACAGCGAAGCGCCCGAGGCTCGCGAAGAGGCCGTCGGGGGCCGGCCCGACCCGCGGTTCCGAAGGGGATGACATCGGGGCCAATGCTAGCGGCCGCGGACCGCTGGGCCCGATGCGGCGGGTTCCCGCCAGATACCACCCCCCGTGGTGATCGCCGAAGATTCGGGTCCATCTCGGGTCCAACCGGCGGCGGATGATGCGGACGCCCGCACGCACTGGCATCACGGAGCCCGGATCTGGCCCAAACGGGTCCCACTCACCACCCGGGGTGGTAAGTGGCGGGGAGGTCCGCGTCAGGCCGCGGTGCGACGCCCGCAGAGCCGGGCCGCGTCGAGCCGGCGGAGCGTCGCGCAGCAGCTCCGGCGTCAAGCAGCCTTTGGTAGCATCAGCGCCGACGTCGATCGACCGAATCGAGGGCCCAGGTGCAGCTCTTCACGATCTTCTTCTCGCGCCCGATCGAATTCGGCCTTGCGACAGCCCTGACCGTGCTGATGCTGGTCATCCTGGCGCGGGCGGCACTGTCTGCCCAGGGCCCCAGCGGGCTCGGCCGGTTCATGGCCAGGCCGTCATCGAAGTGGCTGTTCGGCCTGCTGTTCCTCGTCTGGGCCGTCGTGTTCGGAATCGGCCTGCAACTCGTCCCTCACGAAGGGGCGAACGCGCCATACGGCGGCATCGGCCTGATCATGATGTTCAGCGGCGTGTTCATCATGTTCGGCTTCCTGTGGGCGGTCATCGGAGAGTAGCCCGGCGCGCTGAGACTCGCCCTACTCCTTGCGGCGCGCGAGATCGCACCCCGGACACCGGTTCGTCTCGGCCGGCATCCAGCCCGAATAGGCGAGGTCTGTCACCTCGGACAGGCTGAACAACGTGCCGCAGGCGGCGACCACGTGCGTCAGGCGATGGGCGCGTGCCGGGATGTCGCGACGCAGGTGCCATCGCTCAGGGCGACGATGGCCGGCGCCGCGGATCCAGACGAGAACGCGTTTACCGGAGCGGGCGATGCGGACCCCGGGCTGGGTCGCCGCCTCATTCGGCGTTACCAGGGTTGTCACTGGCGTCCCTCTCATGCCCCCGTGGAACGTCGAAGCATCCCACAAGAGTCCACCGAATACCACCCCCGGGACTTTGCAGATGCGTTGCAGCCCGCGGTTCCGCTTCCTGGCCGTGACCTTCGGCGGGTGGCCACTGGCCGATGCCTCGGCTATCATCGCCAGAACTTGCAGAGTGCATAATCCTTATGCACCAGATCGTTTGTGCCGCCACAGGAGGCCAAGTCCGTTGGACGCCAAGGAGATCCAGCAGGCCGTGGCCCATCAGGCCGCACAGCGCGAGGCAGCGGCGGAGCCGTTCGTCAACCTGCGCGACCCTGCCCAGGCCCTCGGTGCCGACGGCCGCCCCGCCGTCAGCCGGCGCGCCCCGCTCTGGCAGGACGTCCCCGACGAGAAGTGGAACGACTGGCGCTGGCAGCTGAGCAACCGCGTCAACGACCTGGCCGAGATCGAACAGGTCCTCAACCTGACCGATGACGAGCGCGAGGGCCTGTCGGCGCCCGACAAGTTCCGGGTCGACATCACGCCCTACTTCATCAGCCTCATCGACCCGAACGACCCAAACGACCCGATCCGCCGCCAGGTCATTCCGCTGGGGCGTGAGGCCCAGGCGTTCACCGCGATGATGGAGGACTCGCTCGCCGAGGATCGCCACTCGCCGGTCCCGGGCCTCGTCCATCGCTACCCCGACCGCGTCCTGATGCTCGTGACAACCCAGTGCGCGAGCTACTGCCGCTACTGCACCCGCTCGCGGATCGTCGGTGACCCGACGCAGAACTTCAACCGCAAGGACCACGAGGCCCAGCTGGACTACCTTCGCCGGACCCCGCAGGTCCGCGACGTCCTGATCTCCGGCGGCGACGGCCTGACCCTCGCCCCCAAGCTGTTCGAGTCGATCCTTCGCGGCCTCCGCGAGATCCCCCACATCGAGATCATCCGGATCGGGTCGCGCGTGCCGGTCTTCCTGCCCCAGCGGATCGACGACGAGCTGTGCGCGATGCTCGAGAAGTACCACCCGCTCTGGATCAACCTCCACTTCAACCATCCCAACGAGATCACCCCGGAGGTCAGCCGGGCGGTCGACAAGCTGACGAAGGCGGGCCTGCCGGTCGGCAACCAGAGCGTCCTACTCGCCGGCGTCAACGACTGCGTCCACATCCAGCGCGCCCTCGTCCACCGGCTCGTCGAGAACCGGATCCGGCCGTACTACCTCTACCAGTGCGACCTCGTCGAGGGGTCGGGGCACTTCAGGACGCCTGTCGGCAAGGGGCTGGAGATCATGGAGGGGCTACGTGGCCACACGTCGGGCTACGCGGTCCCAACCTTCGTGATCGACGCTCCCGGCGGCGGCGGGAAGATCCCGGTCATGCCGAACTACCTCATCAGCTACTCCGATCACAAGGTCGTCCTCCGCAACTACGAGGGGTACATCACGACCTACGAGGAGCCCCCGACGTACGAGCGCCACGACGAGTCGGCATGCGTCTACTGCCGGAGTCAGCGTTCGGAGCCGGGCCAGTCCGGCATTCTCGGCCTGCTCCAGGGCGAGCAGATGTGGATCGAGCCGAAAGGCTTCGCGGAGATCCACACGCGTGGCAATACCGAGGCCCATCGCCTCCAGGACCCCGCCAAGTGGGTGCCCTTCGGCGTCGGCGCGATCGAGGGCAAGTCCGGGGCGCCGCTTCGGGTCATCGAGCCCGGCTCGACGGACGCCCCCGGGAATGGGTCGAGGCCTGCGGTGACACCCGATTACGGCCCCGGCGAGGAGCCTCGTCCCCGCGAGGGCGAGCCGACGGCGTCGGCGCACGGAGAGCTCCTATAAGTCCAATTCGCCTTCGTCGCCGCGGTCGAGTGGTCAATCACCGGGCGACGGCGGAGTCGCGCCCCTTGGCCGACCCGGCCGGGCCGAAGCCGACCGACAGGTTAGGTCCCGGGTGGGTGGGCACCTCCGTCAACCGACGTAGGTCCCGCTGGGCCATCTGAACGATGGTCGGGTGGTTGCCACACGACCAGACTCGATTCCAGGCACGACCCTGCCTCGCGAGCTGCTGCTCGATCGCGGCAGGGCGGCGACCTTCCGGAAGGTGGCGTCATGGCTCATCGTTGGGGCCCGATCTGGGGCGGGGTGCTGATCCTCGTGCTGCTTGCAGCGTGTGGCACGTCCACGACAACGCAATCAGCGGCTCCACATCCGACCGTCCTGGCGTCTCAGTCCGCGGTCCCGCCCGATGTGGCAACGCCGCGCGTTACGCCGGGACCCACATCGGCGCCAACACCGGTTGCCACCGCGGACCTCAGTGCGATCGCGCTCGTCCAGGCTGATGAGCATCCGTCATCAACCGGCGATCTCGGCTCATGGTTCTTCATCATCGGTTCGGCGGAGAATCTCGACGCCGATCACACCGCCCGAGTGAGCCTGCAGGTGGTCGGGGACGAAGATAGCGGCGCCGTGACCCTGGTCTATCCGGTCATGTGGATCCTGCCAGGCCAGACAAGCCAGATCCAGGCGATCTGGTCGGGCGACCCGCAGTCCAACTACAGGGACGTTCATGTCGCGGTCTCAGAGGTCGCATTGTTCAATGTGACCACCGGGGCGTGGAATGACGGATTAGCGAAGTCGGCCGTCGATTGCAGCCAGGCAACGCAAACGACAGCACCCAAGTGCTCGGTGACGAACGGGATGACCGTCCCGCTCAGCTATGTCGAGTCCGTCATCCTGAAGACGGACCCCGACCCCGCACAGGAATACGGCGGCTTCTTGTGGATCAGTCCCGAGGCGACGGTCGTGGCGCCCGGCGCAACTGAGCGCCTGTACGTGGCCGGTCTCCCGACGTGGTGGAACACGACCTTCCAGACAATGTCCGACTCGGAGCTCTGGTGGGACCCAGGCGTGGCCTTCGCCGCCGATCAGCCCGGCTTCGGATCAGCCGTCCGCTGACCTGACGCCCTACGTACGCATCGGACGTCGGAAGACACCCGTGGTCGCCTGAGCATCTGATCTCTGCGGGGCGCACCGCTCCGCGCGACGCCGGAGCGACACGCGACCGATACGATCGCCTGCGCCGGGGCTGCTGCTTGCGAGGTCGTCACCACATGGACCAGGTGCTGGAGCGAATCGCGGCGTGGGAGACCGCCGGGCTGATCGATCCCGCCACCGCCGCCCGGCTCCGGCTCGCCGAGGCAGAGCTCCAACCGGAGCCTGGGGCGCCGGCCGGAACTGCGATGGGCGTGTCGGCGGCCGCCGCCGGTTCGCCCGCCCGACGCTCGCCGACCTCGATCAACTCCGTCTTCGGGCCCGGCGTCACGCTCGGCGAGATGTTCGCCTACCTGGGAGGCGCGTTCCTGCTCAGCGCCTTCGAGACGTTCGTCGTTCGCCTTGCCGGTTCCCAGGATCGCTTCGAGGTCCCGATCGCGATCGGCTCCATGGTCGCGGGGGTTTTCCTGACCGTCTTCGGCCTGAACCTGATGAACGGGGACGCGCGTCGCCGGCGAGCCGCGGGCGTCCTGTTCGCGCTGGCGGTCGCGCACGTCGGTGCGGCCGGTGCGGCCCTCGCGGTCGTCGGAGGCGCGGGGTGGCCCGTCGTCGGCGTGATCGGCGCGGGGCTTGCGACAGTGGCTGCGATCGGATTGCGCACGCTCCATCCGGCAGTCCTGACCCAGGTCGCCCTCCTGACGAGCGCGACGTCACTGGCCGGTGCGACGCTGTCGTGGCTCGAGCAGCTCGTCGTTCCGGAGCGGCGGTTCGATGACAGCACCGGCCTGCCGATCCTCCAGGGCGGCGCGCCGGACCCGATCGTCCTGATCGCCGTCTCTGCGGCGTGGTGGCTCGTTCTTGCGGTCATCGTTGGCCTGTTGGGTCTGCGCGAAGCGGCCGCGGCCGATCGCGATCCCGTTGCGGGCCGGCGGGCCTCGGTGACGCGGCTCTGGGCCGGACTCGTCGCGGTCATCGGCCTGGCGACCGCCATCACGCGCTCCGACTACTCCTCGAGCGGGGACTTCGGCCGGGTCGTCGAACCGTGGATCGGTGAGCTCGCGATCCTCGTTCTCGCCGGTGTCCTCGTCGAGCGGGCATTCCGGCGCGAGGCAAGCACATACGTCTACGCCGCGGCTCTCGGGCTGATGATCGCGCTCAGCGACTTCAACTTCTCGTACCTGTCATCGAGCGCGGAGCTTGGCCTGCTGATCGAGGGGCTGATCCTGCTCGCGGCCGGATTCGGGGCAGATCGGCTAAGGCGCCGGCTCGGCCGGTCGACGTCACCGTCGGGAGCGCCGGAGACGGCCGGGGAGGACGACGCGCCCGAGGAGGCCGACGCGCCCGAGGCGCCGGCTCCGGCGTAGACACGGCTCGAGAGGTCGCCTGAGCGGCTAGGAACCGCCGGCGACGAGTTCGATCGCGCGCTTCAGCTGCGAGTCGCGGATGCCTCCAATGTCGGCGGCCGACATCGACGCCAGGTCTTCGGGGACGAGCGGCGCGACGCCGTCCGGGCGGGCAACCACGACGTCGGGGGCGATCCCCTTGTGCCAGATCTCGCGACCCTTGGGCGTCAGCCACTCCACGGTTCCGATCCTGAGCGCCGAGCCGTCCGACAGCGCGAACTCGCCGAGGACCGTCCCGGTCCCGAACGTCCGCTCGCCGACGATCGTGGCTCGTCCGGCGTCCTGGATCGCACCGGCGACGATCTCCGCCGCGCTCGCCGTGCCGCCATCGACGAGCACGACGAGTGGCAGATCGAGGGCGGTGCCGCCCGGAGACACGGCCGTCGGCTTGTCCTCGCCGGCGGCATTCCGCTCCGTGTAGACGGTGCCGGACGCGAGGAACTCGCTCGCGATCGCGACCGCTTCGTTGACGTAGCCGCCGGGATTGCCGCGCAGGTCGAGGATCAACCGATCCGCACCGGCCGCCTTGATCTGGGCGAGTGCGGCCCGGAACTTCGTGCCCGCACCGCTCGAGAACTGCTCCAGCCGGAGCACGGATGTCTTCGTTTCGGGGACCATCGCCCATGAGACGGGCTCGATCTGGACGTCCGCCCGCACGAGCCGGACGTCCCGCTCCGGCGCGCTGTCGCCGCTCCGGATCGTCAGCACGACGGGTGTCCCTGCCGCGCCCCGGATGGTCCCGATGACGCTGTCGATATCCTCTCCGGCGGTCGTCTTGCCGTCGACGGCGAGCATCACGTCGCCGGCTTTCAGCCCGGCCTCCTCGGCCGGCGAGCCGCGGAAGACTCCGACGATCAACGGCAATCCGTCGGGTGTCGTGTCGAGCGATGCGCCGATACCGACGTACGAGCCGGACAGAGCCGAGTTCCGAGAGGCGCGCTCCTCGGGCGTCATGAACGTGGTGTGACCCGTATCGCCGACGGCGTCGGTCAGCCCATCGATCGCCGCGTAGACGAGCTTCTGGTCGTTGAGGTCCCTGGCATCGACGTAGTTCTTGTGGATCGTGTCCCATGCCTCGCGGATGAGGGCGAACTCCTCGCCCGGCGCAACCGACGAGGCGGGAGAGGCGGTCGCGGCAGCAGCGACCGATCCGGACGGGGCGAGGTCGATCCGCCCCGCTCCGATGCCGGCGCCGAAGGTCAGGACGAACGCGAGGCCGAGCATCGCCCGCCTGGGCGCAGCGGGTCGCGGGTGGTGATCGAAGGCGGTCATGGCTCCTGGCTCGTGGGCAGCGGAAGGCCGGGTCTTTGGGGCCTAGGATGCCCGACGGGCGTTGAGTTCGGGTATCGGAGCCGGTGAAGGTTCGTTCGCCGACGAATCGTCAGTTCCGACGGCCGGCGAAGATCCCCATCACCTGCCTGACATCGCCTGCATCGCGGCCATCGGGCCGCTCGCCGAGGTAACGGCCGAGCGCGTCGATCGCCTCGCCGAACCGCCCCATCCGGCCCAGCAGGAGGCCGCGGTCGCGGACATGGTCGGGATCCGTCGGCTCGACGACGGCCAGCATCTCGACGCTGCCGAGAGCCGCAGGCCAGTCCCGGGCGGCGAGGTTCGCCGAGCGGAGGTTCCGGAGGACGCGGCTGAGGGTTTCGCGCTTGCCCGTCGGCCTGAGCATCCGCGAGTGGAACAGGACGCCATCACCAACCGACCGCTTGATCAGCGCCTGGCAGTCATCGGGCGTCAGCCGGCGACCGTCGCCTGCCGGATCGATGAGCGCGCCTCCAGGCGCGCCGATGATGAAGTGCCCGGGCAGGCCGATGCCGATCAGCGGCAGCCCGATTCGCCAGGCCACCTCGAGCTCGACGATCGCGAGGCTGATCGGCAGGCCGATCCGGCGCCAGGCAACGAGGTCGAGCAGGCTGTTGCGCGGGTCGTGGAACTCTGCCGCGGTCGGCGCACGGAAGCCGGTTTCGCGGTAGAGGACGTCGTGGAGGCGCTCGATGACGTGGGTCTGGGCGTCGCCGACGTCAAGGCGGATCCGGACCCGTTCTGCCAGCGCGTCGAGGATCGCGAACGTTGGCGCCGGTTCGAGATCCGGCCGGCCGTCGGCCGCGATCAGGAGCGCGCCCAGGGCGAGGTCGATCTCGGCCTCCGGCTGGGCGATCAGCCTGGCGAACCGGGCACGGTTGGCGGCGCGAGACGACTCGTCATACGGCACGGATTGATCGTAACGCGACCGCGACGTCGCCAATGCGAACCCTCTGCCTGATGCCGTTGGCTGCATCAAGCGCCGGGTCGGCCGACCCGGTTCGCCAACGCCCGCCCGGTCACGACCGCGACGTCGCCAATGCGAACCCTCTGCCTGATGCCGTTGGCTGCATCAAACGCCGGGTCGGCCGACCCGGTTCGCCAACGCCCGCCCGGTCACGACCGCCCGGTCACGACCGACTGCGGCCCCCGCACGACCCGCGGGCGCCCATGACCTCGATGCAGCCAACGGCATCGAGGAGGCAGGCGGAGGATTCTCCCGCGGCGCTGCGCCGGGACGCCGCGCCGGGGACGCCGCGCCGGGACGCGACCCCAGACGCCCCGCCGGGGACGCCGTGCTATGCTCCCGAAACCCTAGTGGTTCACTCGGATATCACGACACAGGAGGGTTCGTCACGTGACGGCAGCCCGCCCGGTGCCAGGTCTGCTCGAATTGCGCGAGCCGCCGCCGGGCCTTCCGGATCCGAACCTCGTCCCACCGACGATCGCCAAATCCGGCGACCCGTTCGCCGCCGCCAGGATCGTCACGCTCCTTGCCAGGATCGAGCGAGGCCGGCCGATCCGGATCGCCGACATCGTCGATCGGCTCAACGGGATGTACCTCGACTGGATCTTCTCGCCGGCAGTCGTCGCCGACTCCATCCTCCAGCTCCAGGTGAACTGGATGGCCGACTACCGGAACAGTTCGGGCATCGTGATCGCGGATGGCGACTACGGCCCGACCGTCGAGATCGAGGACAGCACCAGGGTTGACCCGTGGATCATCCGGCAGGCGCAGCGAGAGGTGGTCGCGTGCCGCGACCGGCTCGACGCGTTCAGCCGCCTCGATCGAGCAGCAGGGGAGGGCTGAAGCATGAGGCTGTGTCCCGAGCGGGCCCGATCCGCACTGATCGGTCGCCCGCGACCATCGCGTCGTCCCAGACCATCCCACCCCAGAGGAGGCCCCCGATGACCGTTTCCGGATACGCGACCGACACCCTCGTCTCCGCCGATTGGGCGAAGCAGCATCTCGACGATCCGAATGTCCGCTTCGTCGAGGTCGACGTCGACACGACCGCCTACGACCAGAGCCACCTGCCGGGCGCCGTCGGTTGGAACTGGACGAGCCAGCTCGCCGACGGGATCCGCCGCGATATCGCGAGCCGCGAGGAATTCAGCAAGCTGCTGTCCGAGTCCGGCATCGGGCCGGACACGACGATCGTCCTCTACGGCGACAACAACAACTGGTTCGCGGCCTGGGCCTACTGGCAGCTCAAGCTGTTCGGCCACGAGGACGTGCGAATCCTGAACGGCGGGCGCAAGTACTGGCTGGACAACGGACTGCCGTTGACGACCGACGTGCCGTCGCACCGGGCGACCGGTTACAGCCTGCCGGAGCCCGACTTCAGCCTCCGCGCATTCCGCGACGACATCCTGCCGCGGCTGGGCGACTCGGAGCTGGTCCTCGTCGACGTCCGCAGCCCGGCCGAGTTCAACGGCGAGATCATCGCCCCTCCCGGTATGACCGAGACCGCCCAGCGGCCCGGCCACATCCCCGGCGCGGCCTCGATCCCATGGGCCCAGACCGTGAAGGAGGATGGCACGTTCAAGGACCGCGAGGACCTCGCCAACCTCTACGAGGCGAAGGGGATCACCCCCGACAAGGACGTCATCGCCTACTGCCGGATCGGCGAGCGTTCGTCCCACAGCTGGTTCGTGCTGCACGAGCTGCTCGGCTACAAGCGCGTCCGCAACTACGACGGCAGCTGGACCGAGTGGGGCAGCATGGTCGGCGTCCCGATCGAGAAGCCGGTGGCCGTCTCCGCCTAGGGAGTCGACGGGTCCACGAACGTCCGGGTCGGGTCGACGAGATCCGGCTCGCTGGCCATGAACGTGTCCCCGTCGACAATCCGAAACCCGGACCGCACCAGCACAGCAAGCGCCGGGTTCGGGCCGGGGATGCACGCCCCGATCTCGCGTCCGGGCTCCACGCAGTAATGCATCGCCGCGACGGCGGCGCTGGCCACGTCAGCGGCCGGTGCGACGACCAGGCGGTCGATCCACCGGCCGTCGCCCCGCGTCCTGTTCCGTGAGTGGGCGATGGCCGTGATCGCCCCGGCGCGCCTGACGATGAGCGGCCGGGCACCGTCGCGCTCGGCCCACATCGCATGGTCCTCGGAGCGGCCGACGCCGGTCCACTCGGCTTCGATCGAGGAGAGCTGCCCGGCGGTGGCCGGCTCGGCATCGAATCCGGCGCCCGCCTCGGGCAGGAACCGCGCGTCCGCGCTGATGTAGATGCTCGGCCAACACGGGGTCATGCCGGCCCGGATGTAGAGCGGGATCGCCCGCGGATCGTCCGAGGCGAACGTCGTCCGCGGCCAGCGATCGTGGAACAGGGGCGGAAGGAGCGTGCCGCCGATTCCCCGGCCGAGGTAGTCGCGATCGACGAACAGGTCCGTGAGATGAACGGCCCGACCTGTGTCGACCGTGCCACCGAACCCGACGACCCGGCCGTCGATCAGCGCGATGAGGACCTCCCCTCGCTTGAGGAGTTGACGGATTCGGATCGCCCGCGCGCCGGGGCGAGGCGGCGGTGCGCTGGACACGGCGTCGTGCCCCTCCAGCATCACGTCGATCGCCGCGACGTCCTCGTCGGTCGCCGGCCGGACCGCCGGCTCGACGCGGCCAGACCCGGTCATCCCCGGCGCGGTCCCCGGCCGTACCGCTCCATCACCTCGACGAGGCGCTCGTGCGGCAGCGCGTACGCGGTCACACCGTCGCGTCCGGTCATGGTCCGTGCGGCAACGAGCGCATTGAGGATCGCCTCCTCGGTCGCCTCGATGACACCGTCGAACAGGCCGCCGATGACGTGGTCGTTGACCGTCCTGACGTCGACCGCGATTCTGGGATCGCTCGCGAACGAAGTGTGGGGCAGACCGCGGTTGCCCGTTGCGAAGCAGATGAAGAGATCGCCGCTGGAATGCGCACCCGTTCCTCCCATCCGGGCGATCCCCAGGCCGGCACGCTGGGCGAGGCGCTCGCACTGGTGGGGGAGCAGTGGCGCGTCCGTTGCGACGACGACGATGATCGAGCCCGAGCCGGCCGGCGGCGATGGAGGCAAGTCCTCGTCGTCCGGTCCGTATGGGGTCGGGACCTCCTCGACCGGGATCGCCTCGCCGACGGGCACGCCGTCGACCCGGAGCCAGTCGCGCCGTCCGTAGTTCGCCTGGACGAGCACCCCGACCGTCCAGCCGCCGACGGCCTCGTCGGTCACCCGCGACGCCGTCCCGATCCCGCCCTTGAACTCGTGGCAGACCATCCCCGTGCCGCCGCCGACATTGCCCTCGTCGACCTCGCCGTCCCGTGCCGCGGCGAGCGCCTCGTCGACGTGGTCCATGGTGACGTGGAATCCGTCGATGTCGTTAAGAAGGCCGTCCCACGTCTCGCCGGCGACCGGCAGCGCCCAGTACGAGGCCCCCAACGACAATGTCCGGACGGCCGTCCGGATGATCCCGTCGTGGACGACGCCCACGCTGTGGGTGTTGGTGATCCCGATGAGGCCGGTCAGCAGGCCCGCTTCGCGGATCCACTCGAGGCCGGTCAGCTCGCCGTTGCCGTTGAGGCGATGGCTCCCGGCGTAGACCGGTTCCGTGAAGACGTTGCCATCATGCGGAACGACGATCGTGACACCCGTCCGGACGGGCCCCTGGCCGACGATCAGCGGGCCGTTGCCCCGGACGATCGTGGCGTGACCGACGCGGACGCCGCGCACGTCGGTGATCGCGTTCGCCGGCCCGGGCCGTCCGCGCCCGATGGCGATCCCGAGATCCCGTGCTCGAACCACCTGCCTCCTCCTTCGCCCCGATCGGGGCGTGGCGCCTATCATCGCGCCGTGATCCGAAGCACGAGCGGCCGTTCCGCGCCGGGCACTGCCTCGGCGGCCGGCGACGCCGGCCTGTCCCGCGTCCGCCTCGATCCCCTGCCGGAGGTCGCCGCCTCGCGCCCGATCGACGTCGCCGAGTCGTTTCGCGATGCGCCGGGCCTCGTCCTCCTCGAGAGCGCACGGCCCGGCCGCAATGCCCGCTGGACGTACCTGACCGCGGAGCCCGTCTCGGTCCTGACCGCACCTCCACCCGGGGCCGATCCGTTCGCCGAGGCACGCCGGCTCGTGGCGCGGCTCGATGACGGCGCCGCGCGGCCGGCGGACGCGCCGCCGTTCCTGGGCGGCCTCGTCGGGTACCTGGCCTACGATCTCGGGCACTCGCTGGAGCGGCTGCCGACGCTGGTCTCCGACGACCAGGGCCTGCCGCTTCTCCGCCTCGCGCTCCACGACTGGGTGATCGCCTGGGATCGACGGACCGGCGCGGCGTGGCTCGGCGGGCGGGCCCTCGACGGCGATGCCGGGCGGCTCGACCGTCGCCTCGCCGAGGTTCGCGAACGGCTCCGGCGGCCGTACGACGGACGCACCGCGGAAGCCCCCGAGGAGTCGACGGCGCTTCGCTTTCGGTCGAGCCTCGAGAGACCTGCCTACGAGCGAGGCGTCGATGCGATTCGCTCGTTCATCGCTCGCGGCGACATCTACCAGGCGAATCTGACCCGGCGCCTGGAGACGCCGTTCAGCGGCGACCCGTGGCCGCTGTACCGACGACTGCGGACCGGCGATCCGTCGCTCTTCTCGGCCTTCCTGGACCTCGGGCCAGGGCCGGCCGGCGGAGGCGCCCCGCGGGCCATCCTGTCGGCTTCGCCGGAGCCGTTCCTGTCGGTCGACCGGACCGGCCGCGTCAAGACCGATCCGATCAAGGGGACCCGGTCCCGCGGCCGGACGCGCAGTCGAGGATCGGGCGCTCGCGTGCGACCTGCTCGCCAGCGCAAAGGATCGGGCGGAGAACGTGATGATCGTCGACGTGCTGCGAAACGACCTGGGCCGCGTCTGCCGCCCGGGGAGCGTCCGGGTGCCGCGGCTCTGCCGCCTCGAGCGGACCGCCGCCGTCCAGCACCTCGTCTCCACGGTAACCGGGCGGCTCGCGCCGGGTCGGGACGCATTCGACCTGCTCGCCGCATCCTTTCCGGGCGGATCGATCACCGGCGCCCCCAAGATCCGGGCGATGGAGCTCCTCGAGGGCCTGGAGCCGGTCCGGCGCGGGCCGTACACCGGGGCGCTCGGGTGGATCGGGCCGGACGGGGCGATGGCCACCTCGATCCTCATCCGCACGTTCGTCGCCGACGGGGCGCGGCTCAGCATCCACGTCGGCGGCGGGATCACCTACCGGAGCGACCCGGCCGCCGAGTGGGACGAGACCGTCGCCAAGGCGCGCGGGCCTCTCGCCGCGATCGGCGGGGCCGAGGTCGCGGCCGGGTGACAGCCTCCCGACCCGCGCACATCTGGCTCGATGGACGGCTGCTGGCCGCGGACGCCGCGCACCTGTCGGCGTTCGACCGCGGCTTCCAGCTCGGCGACGGGGTGTTCGAGACGCTGCGGGCGCGCGCCGGCCATCCGACCGAGCTGCCGGACCACGTCGCCCGGCTGCGGCGCTCCGCCGCCGGCCTGGCGATCCCGTTGCCGGAGGACGTGGAGTCGAGCCTCGCGGCGGGGATCGCGGAGCTCGTCGCGGCGGAGGGGCTCGACGGGCCGGCCGGGGACGCCAGCATCCGGATCACTGTGTCGCGCGGCGTCTTCTTCGGGCGAGGGCTGCTGCCGCCGGACGAGCACCCGCGCGCGACGATCGTCATCCAGGCCTGGCCCGTGCCGCCGATCCCGACCGATCATCTCGAGCGCGGCCTCCACCTGATCGCGAGCACCGTCCGGCGCGACCCGGAGAGCCCGCTCTCCGCGCTCAAGACGACGTCCCGGGCCGACTATGTCTTCGCGAGGATCGAGGCGCGGACCGCGGGAGCGGATGACGCGGTGTTCCTGACGACCGACGGATTCGTGTCCGAGGCGACCTCGGCGAACATCTTCATCGTCCGCGGCGTTGATCTCGCGACACCGGCCCTCGGCTGCGCGATCCTGGCGGGGACGACGCGGAGCTGGATCCTGCGGTGGGCGGAAGGCGTCGGCCTGCGCCCCGACCAGGCATGGCTGACGACCCGCCATCTTCACGACGCCGACGAGGCCTTCATCTCGAGCAGCGTCGCCGGGATCCTGCCCGTCACGAGGTTCGACGGCGAGGCCATCGGGGATGGGCGGCCAGGCCCGTGGACGCTGCGGGCTCGCGCCGATCGCGAGGCGTTCGTCCGCGGCGTAGAGTAGGTCCGTTGAGCCGTCAAAGGGGCAGACATCAAGCCTGAAATTCTCGTCGCCGGCCTGATCGTGACGGCGATATTTGCGGCACTCGCCACCCTCGCCACACGTCGCGACGGACGCTCTCGCGCGGCCAATGTGACAACGGTCGCCCCGATCGGCATAGCATTTGTCGGAACCTTCCTGGTGTCAGGCTTTGCCCTGAGCTGCAGATGCTCGCGGCATTCGCCGTGCTCGCGGCAATGTTCCTAGCCTTCGTCGTGCGAGGCTACTTGCGTGCCGGTCGCGACGGCAGCGGCCCCCGCGCTTAAAGGCTCGCCGTTTCAGCCCACCGCAGCCGGGCGATCCGGATGCGGCAAGGCGACGACGGTCAGGCCGTCGATCCTCGCGAAGTCATCCGGGTTGCAGGTGTACAGCGGAAGCTCGTTTGCCATCGCGATTGCCGCGATCATCGCGTCGTAGGCTCGAGCCGCGGGCTTGCGGCCAGACCGGCGCAACGAGGCCGCGACCTGGCCGAAGGCACGCGCCGCATCGGCGTCGAATGGGAGCGGATCGAAGTCTGCCTCGGCCTGCTGGAGCTGGGCGAGTCGAGCTGCTCGTTCCACCTCGCTGGTCGCCACCAGCGGCCCCACCGAGAGTTCCGCCAGGGTGATCGCCGAGATGAGCGGCCGGTCCGGCAGGATCGATGGATCCCTCAGGCGCGGGAGCAGGATCACCGCGCTGGTGTCGAGCAGTCCGAACTCGACAGCCATCAGACGCGCGGATCGAGCGTCGCGTCGATGTCTGCGCGAAACGCAGCCTCGTCCACGACTGGCAGGCGCCGCCACCGGTCCAGGAGCGTGACCACAGTGAGGGCCGATGCGCGGACCGGACGCAGCTCGGCGACCGGTTTGCCGCTCCTGGTCACGATGATGTGTTCGCCCGATGCGACCCGATCGACCACGTCGCCGCCGTGGTTGCGGAGTTCCCGGATCGTTACCTCTGCCACAGGACGCAATGTATCACACGTGAGACATGGACTCGGGCTACACTCGATCTCATGACCCGGGACGAACTGATCGCCAGGACCCGCCAGCTCGTGGTCGAGGGCGATCGGCTGAGTCGGGACCCGTCGCTGCGCGGGCTCCAGACGTGGATCCAGCTCTCCGACGACCTGCTCGTCGCGGCGTGGGGATCGATGGACCGGTACCACCTCTCCTGGTTGATGGTCGGCAAGCCAAAGGCCATCGTCCGCGGTCGTCCGATGACGCCCGACGAGGAGTCCGCCTACGTCCGCGAGGTCGCCGAGGCGAAGACGGCCGCGCTCCGGATGAGCCTCGATGCCGTCGAGCGCCAGGGAATGCCGTTCGTGGGTGAGGAGCGCGGGATCGGCCCGGGCCAGGGCATGGGGACGCTTCCCGGCGAGCGTGACGCGTGACCGCAAGGGCGATGACGCTCGCCGCCGGCGGCGAGCGCGAGGTCCCCGCCCCCGACCCGATCGCCCGCGACTACCTGCGCCTCGCGCTTCGCCTCGACCAGCACATCCCCGGGCTCGTCGACGGCTACTTCGGCCCCGCCGACCTCAAGGCGGAGGTCGACATCGGTCAGCTCGTCTCACCCGCCCGTCTCGCCGGCGAGGCCGAGGCGCTCCTCGGACGACTCGCTGCCGAGGTCCACGACGAGGGGCGTCGCGACTGGCTGTCCGCCCAGCTGGTTGCCCTGCGAACCCAGGCCGCGGCGCTCGCCGGGGACGAGCTCCCCTATGCGGAGCACCTGGCCCGGTGCTTCGCATGGACGCCGGAACGACGGCCCGACGACGTCTTCGATGCGGCGGCCGCCGAGCTTGATGCCATGCTCCCCGGCCCGGCGCCGCTGGCGGACCGGCTCACCGCCTGGGACGCGCAATTCGAGATCGGGCTGGAGCGTCTGGCCGGCGTGGTCGAGTGGCTCGTCGGGCTGTTCCGAGCGCGGGCGAGCGACCTCTTCGGCCTGCCGCCGGGCGAGGGGCTCACGGTCAGCCTCGTCACCGGCCAGCCGTGGTCCGGCTACAACTGGTACGACGGCGGACTCCGGTCGCGGGTCGACATCAACACGGACCTGCCGATCCGCGCCGCCGACCTCGTCCACACGGTCGCCCACGAGACGTTCCCCGGCCACCACCTCGAGCACGCCTGGAAGGAGGCCGACCTCATCGATCGCCTCGGACGGCTCGAGGCCAGCATCCTGCTCATCAACACTCCCGAGTGCCTGATCAGCGAGGGCCTCGCCGACCTCGGCTACGAGTTCGCGTCGCCGCCGGACGGGGAGACGGACCTGCTCCTCGAGCTGTTCGATCGGGCCGGGCTCGCGATCGCATCCGACCCCGCGGCGGCGCGCGACGCCGCAGAGCGTTCGTCGGCGATGCGCCGGCCTCGACGCCGGCTGTCGGAGGCACGGGTCAACGCGGCCCTCATGCGCCATGCCGACGGGGCCTCGCACGACCAGGCGCTCCGCTACCTCATGGAGGTCGGACGGATCGCGCCGCCCCTGGCCGAGAAGCGCCTCGAGTTCATCGAGCATCCCCTCTGGCGGACGTACGTGTTCGTCTACGACGAGGGCGAGGCGCTCCTCCGTCGCTGGCTGGGGCTCGTCCCCAAGCCTGAGCGTGCGGCCCGGTTCGGGCGACTCCTCCACGAGCAGCTGACGCCGACCGCGATCGCAGCCGAGCTGAGGCCGGCGCCCGCCGCCGAGCGGAGGCCGGCGCCCCCAGGGTAGAGACCCACCCCATCCGGCGGAATTTCGAACCATTCGAACAACCGGGCCCCGATCGGACACGATCTCGGCCCCGATCCGCCCCGGGCGCGCCGACGCGATGCGCAAGCCAGTTCGAATCAGCGTCACGAGACGACCCGGCGCCGGGCGATGCAGCGTGCGCGGCTCGTTCGCGGCCCATGGGCCGTGGTCTGTTCGAATGATCCGAAATCGGGGGGGGGGGCTCTCCGGGAGGGTGGCCCCGGGAGGGGTCCAGCGCAGCTGGCGTCTCAGGGCTTCGCGCGGAACGAACGGCTCAGCGGCGACCCGTCGAGCGACGCGATGAAGCACGTCACGCGCCGATCACCGGCGTCCCAGCGATCGGCCGTCGGGACGAGGTAGAGATAGCCGATGTCGAGGCGTTCGGCGACCGGTGTGCCCGTGTAGGCCTCGAAGACCGGGTCGCAGACCGGGTAGACGAGCGCCTCCCAGGCGGAGTCAGTCGGGTAGTCCGTCGCGGTGGCTGCCGCATCGTAGCTGTGGAAGACCTCGCCCGCGTGCGGGCCGTCGCAGGTCCGGCTGCGGATGTCCTCGATCCGGTCTGCCGCGGTCGGGACGTCGAAGCAGTCCCCGACGGCCAGGTTGGCCGGGTTCCGGCTGGCGCTGCCCCGCCAGATGACCAGCGCCAGGCCGGCGACCAGCACGATCGCGGCACCGATCAGGACGGCACGCGGGATCCGCGGGCTCACGTGTGGCCTGTTCCGGGCTCGGGCTCGGGCTCGGACTCCGGTTCCGGCTCCGATCCCGGCTCCGGGCCGGCTCGAGCCAGCGCTCGAAGACGACCCGATCGTCGCCCGGGAAGTCGTAGTCGGGGAAGGCGAGGGTGCCGTACAGCTTCTGGTTTCCAGGACCGTCGAGCGGCCTGAAGCCGAGGGCCGTGTGGAAGCCGACGGAGATGCGGTTACCGGGCCACGTGATCGCCCGGACACGCCGGACTCCGCGGGCGGCGACGTCCTCGAAGAAGCGCCGGTAGAGCTCGCGTCCCAGGCCGCGACGCCGGTGGTTCGGGCTCGTCCCGACCATGTGGATGTAGGCCACCGATGGATCGTCGGGGCTGATGAAGCCGACGAGGAAGCCGACGGGTCGCCCGGCATCGGTCTCGGCGAGCCACGACGTGCCGCTGAAGTGCTGGAACCAGAGGCGCGGCAGGAGCTCGTGGATCCGCCGGCCGCCCCACCACTCATCGACGGCGGCGACGATCCCCGGATGGTCGGCCTCCGCCGGACGTCGGAAGTGCAGCCCGGGGGTCGGCTCCGCTGCCGTCATCGGGCGGTGGCGGCGGCGACAAGGGCGGCGACCGCGAGGTCGATGAGCGCAAGCGGCCCGTCGACCTGGGCGAAGTAGTCGGGGAGGCCGAGGACGCCGCCTTCCAGCCGGGCGAACAGCCAGACGCCGACGAGTCCGAGGCCCATGGAGCCGATGGCGACCGCGACGGCGACGCCGGCCGATGGCCTCGCAAGGGACCCGACAAGCCAGCCGAGCAATGCGGCGATCCCGACGAGGCCAGCCGTCACCGACAGGGGTCCGCCAAGGAACGCGACGACGGCCGCGCCGACGAGGCCGGCCGCGAGCGCCCTGGCCGCCCGCCGGGCGGGACCGGGCGCAGGGGCAGGGGGTAGGTCGGCGTATCGATCCGATGGCGGATGGTCGAGGAGGCGGCGGCGCTCGCCTGGCTCGGGCGGCCCGGGGGACGCGGGCGCGCGGGGCCCGGGCGTGGCCGCGTCCGAGGGCGTGTGGCGTGGCGGCTGCATCGCGATCAATCGTATCGGGTCGTGGCGCGGCTCCCCGCCGCACGCTAGACTCGCGAGCGTGAGCCACCCGTCTCTCGGCCTGCCACCCCGCGACGAACGTGCCGGCTTCCCGGAGGCAGCCGATCGACTGCGGGCAGCGACGGCCAGGCTCGGGGCGCGGGCCCTGGAGATTGCCGTCGAGGGCGACCCGACGCTCCGCGAGCGGCATGATGAGCTCGGGCTGCGCCATCTGCTCCGGGACACGGAGACCTTCGTCGATCGGATCGCCCTCGCGGTCGCGACCGGGGATCCTGCGCCGATGCGCGCCTTCGCCGACCAGGTCGTGCCCCTCTACCGCCGTCGACGCGTGCCGATGGACGATCTCATCCACCTTTCCGAGGGCCTCCGCACGGCGATGGCGCCGTTCCTCGACGATGCCGCGGCAGGCCGGATGAACGCAGCCATCGACGCCGGCATCGCCCAGATGCGCTGGAACCGGCGAATCGCGGGCGACGCCCGGAAGCGCAACCGGCTGCTCGCGGCGATCTACAAGGGCGCCTGATGACGATCAAGTGGGTCAAGGTCGACCCGCTCGTCATGAACGGCGAGCCGTTCTGCTACGGGACCCGGCTGACGGTCCGCCAGTTGCTCGAGCTTCGACGGAGCGGCCACGGCCTGACCGAACTGATCAAGGATCATCCCGAGCTCCGCCGCCTCGGGATCGCCGCGGCGTACACATATGCCGCCGACCATCGCGAGCGCTACGCCGAATTCTTCGAGCCGGACGGCTCGCTTGCGGGGCCTGGCTACTCGGAGGCCGAGGCGGCCGACCTGCCGGTCCAGTACCGCGTGCCTGGTGTCGTCGTGAAGGCGGGCTCCGCGGCCTGATCCGGTCCTTGGGGGCCCGTTCCCGCCACGTTTCCGCCATACGCTCCCCCGGAGAGCGTTACCGCGGTGAGTGGCCACGTGGAGGTCTCAAGTCTCGCCTTTGATGCGGTGTTGCGCATCAAACGGCAAGGAGCGGCCGCGGCCGGAAGCCCGAGCATTGGGATAGCGCTCCTGGTGGGAGCATATGGCGCTTCTCGGGGTGAGGCGAGACCGGTGGTAGCATCGGGCCCACGCACACGGAGCCTCCTCGCATGACGGACACCACGACAGACACGCAATCCGACGGCACGGCCGCGCCGGCATTCGACGCCGAGCGGCGCGCCACCGAGCTTGCGATCCTCGACGCGCTCCGCGCGGTCGTCGACCCGGAGATCGGGATGAATGTCGTCGAGCTCGCCCTCATCAAGCAGATCATCCTCGGCCCCAACGAGACCGAGGTGAAGATGATCCTGACCACGCCGTTCTGCCCCTATGCAGGCTCGATGATCCAGCAGGTCAAGGAGCAGGCCGAGTCGGTTGTCGAGCACGACGTGAAGGTCACGCTGCTTGCCGAGCGCTGGGACCCGCGAGACGCCGGCCTCATGTGGTGACCGACACCTTCGAGTCTGCTGTCGCGACCCGAAAGGGCGACGACGGCACGACCGGCCTCCTGTACGGCGGTTCGCGGATCGCCAAGGATGACCTTCGCACAGAGGCGTACGGCACGATCGACGAGGCTGTGGCGGCACTCGGGCTGGCTCGCGCCCAGCTCGGCCTCAAGGATCGCCTCGGGGTGCTGTCGGTCGAGTTCGGAGAGCTCCCCGCGCTCATCCTCCGCATCCAGCGCGACCTGTTCGTGGCGGCGGCCGAGCTGGCGACCAACCCGGATGCCTGGGATCGGCTGGAGGACGGCCGGACGAGGGTCTCCGCGGCCATGGTCGATGGGATCGAGGCCGTGCTGACGGACCTCGAAGGTCACATCGTGATGCCGACGGAGTTCGTCGTTCCCGGCGAAACGCCGACGAGCGCCGCCCTCGAGGTCGCCCGGACCGTCATTCGGCGAGCCGAGCGGAAGGCAGTGACGCTGGGCCGCGAAGGATTGATTCCGGGTCCTCATTTGCTACCGTACTTGAACCGGACCGCCGACCTGCTGTGGGTGCTCGCGAGAGCGGCCGAGCAGGCAGAGTCCCGGTCCGCAACCCCGTCTCGCATTGATCGGCGGCGTCCCGACGGCGCCACCGCGAAGAGGAGCACCAGCTGATGCAGAACCGTGGCCTTCCGTCGCAGCTTGGGGTGCGGCCGGCGCCCGAGCTCGCGAACACATTCCTGGTCCAGTCATTCGGCTGGATGTTCGCCGGGCTGCTGTTGACGGCCGGCATCGCGGCCGTCGTGTCGATGAACGACAGCCTCATTGCGTCCGTCGCTCGATCGTGGTGGCTCTTCCTCATCGGCCAGGTCGTCCTGGGCATCGGCATCCAGGCGCTCCTGCCGCGGATGAGCGCGACGCTTGCCCTCGGTCTGTTCTTCGTGTTCGCCGCGACGATGGGCCTGACCGTCGGGGTGATCGTCTCGCTCTACAAGGTCGAGTCGGTCATCACCTCGTTCCTCGGAGCGTCGGCGATGTTCGGCGCGGCGGCGATCTACGGCGCGACGACGAAGCGGAACCTCAACTCGATCGGCGGGTTCCTGTTCATGGGGATGATCGGCCTGATCGTGGCGTCGGTCGTCAACATCTGGCTGGGCAACAGCGTGTTCGGCTGGGTGATCGCCCTGATCGGGGTCGTCGTGTTCACCGTCTACACGGCCTACGACGTCCAGAAGATCTCGTACGGCGACTACGCCGCCTCGCTCGGCTCTGTCGAGAAGGCGTCGGTGCTCGGTGCGATCCACCTGTACATCAACTTCATCAACATCTTCCTGTTCCTGCTGCGCCTGACCGGCGGCCGCCGCTAGGCGTCGCGGGCGCCGCCCGAGCCCGGCCGCGCCGCCCGCGCGCAGTCGCCGGAACGCGAGCCCTCACACCAATTCCGCGATCGTTCCAGGCAAGCGGAACGATCGCTCGAAGCCCGCCATTCGTCCGTGCCACGGTATGTCTGCCGGCTCATGCATTCCTGGACGCGTTCGCGTGACCTGGGGCGGCCTGCGCGGAGCGACCTCACCCGGCGCCCACGCTCGTGAGGGTTCGGCGCACGGCGCGGCAGACGTGATTCGATCCGGTCCCGGCGGTCGTTCCGCTTGGTTCGAACGACCGCAACTCGACGGTGAGGGCACGGACCGCCGGACCGTGCCGCCGACGGCCGCGCCTCAGCCCGCGACGCCGGCCTCCGGCGCGACGCCCGCAACGAGCATCGGAGCGAGATCGGCGGCCGGCATCGGGCGGGCGAAGAAGAACCCCTGGCCGCGGTCGCAGGCGAGTGTTCGAAGGCGATCGAGCTGGGCGGCGGTCTCGATCCCCTCTGCGACGACGTCGATGCCGAGCCCGTGGGCCAGCGAGATGACCGCCTGGACGATCGGCAGGTTGGCGTCATCGGCCTCGAGGCCGTTCACGAACGAGCGGTCGATCTTGATCGTGTCGAGCGGCAGGTGCTTGAGATAAGCGAGCGACGAGTAGCCCGTCCCGAAGTCGTCGAGGACGAGCTTGACGCCTACGCCGCGCAGCGCGCGGAGCGCCCGCGTCCCGGCTTCGGTCTGGTCCATCAGGACGCTCTCGGTGATCTCGAGCTCGAGGAGCTGCGGCGGTAACCCCGTCTCGCCGAGAATCGAGACGACCTGCTCGACGAGATCCGGCTGGGTGAACTGCCGCGCGGAGAGGTTGACGCTCATCACGAACTGCGATCCGGGGATCTCCGCCATCAAGCCCTTGGCCTGCCGGCAGGCGGTCTCCAGCACCCACCGGCCAAGCGGCATGATCAGCCCGGTCTCCTCCGCCAGCGGGATGAACGACAGCGGCGGAATGAGCCCGCGGGTCGGGTGCTGCCAGCGAACCAGGGCCTCGAGCCCGACGATCCGGTTGGATGCGAGGTCGATCAGCGGCTGGTAGTGGAGCCGCAGCTCGTCGCGTTCGATCGCCCGGCGGAGGTCGTTTTCCAGCTCGACCCGCTCCATCGTCGCGGCGCTCATGGCCGGCTCGAAGTACGTATACCCCGTCCCCTGGCCGCGTTTCGCCTGGACGAGGGCGACCTCCGCCTCCCGGAAGAGGTCACCGGGCACGGAGCGGCCGGGCACCGCGATCGCGATTCCCAAGCTTGCGTTGACGAACCACTCCCGATCGCCCAGGTCGAACGGCGCGCGGAGAGCTTCGATGATCCGGTCGGCGATCCGATGGACCTCGTCGATGCCCTTGAACCCGTCGACGATGACGGCGAACTCGTCGCCGCCGAACCGGGCGGCCGTGTCGCCGGGTCGAAGGCACGCAACGAGCCGCTCGCCGACCGCCGCCAGGAGCTGGTCGCCGACCGCGTGACCGAGGCTCTCGTTGATCGACTTGAACCGATCGAGGTCGAGGAGGATCAGGGCGAGCGGATCGTCAGTCCCTTCGCGCGTCGAGGACAGCGAGTGGGCGACGCGGTCGGACACGAGTTCGCGGTTCGGGAGCCCGGTGATCTGGTCGTACAGCGCCCCGCGCTGGGCGGCCTCGACGAGGTTGGAGTTGTCGAGCGCGATCGAGGCGAGCTGGGCGAACCGGGTGAGGGCCGCGATCTCGAGCTCGCCGAACCGACGGTCTGTCTCGCCGGAGGCGAGGCCGATGACACCGATGATCCTTGGGCCGGACGTCAGCGGAACGCCGACGACGGCGCCGAACTTGGCCAACGGGAGATCGGGGGCCCGGCCCGGCCACGCGTCGTAGTCGTCGATCGCCACGGCGCGACGCTCCCGGACGACCATGCCGCCCACGCCGTCGTTCACCGACAGCCGGTATCCGATGTAGGTGTCGAAGACGCCGATGCCGTGGCGGCAGACCAGGCTCTGATCGTCCGGCTCGACGAAGTAGATGAAGCCATGCGGCGTGCCGAGGAGGGCGGCCGCCCGCGACATGATCGTCTCGAGCAGCTCGGCCGGATCATGGCGGTCCATCAGGGTGATCGCCATCTGGTCGAGCGCGGCAAGGTACGGGTCCAGAAGCGTCGCCTGGGCAACGCCTTCTCGGGACGAGGGCTTCGCCATGTAGAGAGACTGGTCGGCGGTGGCCACCAGCGCGTCCTTCGTCGCGCCGTCGTCGGGGTGGCAGGCCACGCCGGCCGAAATCGAGACGCGCGGTCCAGTTCGATCGGCGATGTCAAGCACGCCTCGTCGGATCCGCTGCGCGACCTCGTAGGCCTCTATCCGGTTCGCGCCGGGCAGGATGACCGCGAACTCGTCCCCTCCGTAGCGATAGACAGCGTCCCCGTCGCGTGTCCCGGCCCGCAGCGCGTCCGCAACCGCGACGAGGAGGGCGTCACCGGCCGGGTGGCCGCAGGCATCGTTGAACGCCTTGAACGAATCGAGGTCGAGCATGAGAAGCGCGAACGGACCGTCGGACGCCGCGATCGCCTCTGCGAGCTCCCGCTGGAACTGGCCGTGGTTGCGGAGGCCGGTCAGGGCATCGTGCTCGGCCCGCACCTTGACTGCCCCGTGGGCTTCGGCATTCTCGAGCGCAATCGAGGCCTGACCGGCGAACAGCTTCGTCAGCTCGAACTCGTTCTGGCTGAAATGGGCCTCCGGGCCGCCCATTCGGGCGACGTTCATTGTGCCGATCACCTCGGCCCCGACCCGCAGCGGCACGACGATCATCGATTCGGGCTCGAACGGGGTGCCGGGGATCTGGATGGACCGCGGGTCGAGGTGGGCGTCATTGGTGAGCGCCGCCTCGCCTGTCTCGATCACCCAGCCGCTGATCCCGACGTTGATCGGGCCCGCGTAGTCCTGGATCACGTCGGCGAACCGGTCGCGGGTGAGGACGGCCCGCAGGACGCCGACCGACCAGTCGCAGCGGTAGATCGACAGCACGTCGTACGGAACGATCGTCTTGAGCGAGTCCGCGATCAGATCGAGGATCCCCTGTGGATCGAGCGTGGACAACAGCCGCTCGTTGACCTCGAGCAGACGCCGCTGACTGGCGAGTTGATGTTCGAGCTCCGCTTGCTGCCGGTTCAGCTGGTCGAGGTGCTCGAAGTTCACGATCGCCTGGGCTGCGTAGCCGGCGAAGATCGCCAGCGTCGCCTCGTCGTCCGGGCCGAACCGGTCGAGCCCGTCGGCCGACACCACGATCACGCCGTGGGCGCGGTCCTCGAAGCTCATCGGCGCGATGAGCATCAATTCCGGGACCTTCGACGGATGGACATGGATCGTGCGCGGGTCGGCGCCGGCGTCGCCGCTCAGGATCGTCTGGTTGTGCTGCGCGACCCAACCGGTCAGCCCCTTGCCGACGGGCATCCGCAGTTCGTCGAACGGCGGATTCGGGTTGCCGCCGAACGTCCCCTTGAAGGCGATCGGCTCGCACATCATCGTGCCGCGGTCGACGCGGTAGACGCGGATCGTGTCGTGCACGATCAACCGCTCCGCACCCTCGACGATGACAGCCGCGATCTCGTCGAGGTCACGAACACGGTTCAACCGGAGGGCAAGGTCGTGGAATGCCCGGAGGCGCGTCGCCAGCGTTTGGACAGAGTCGCGCAGCCGCGTGTTGCCGATCGCGGTCGCCATCTGGTCGGCGAAGCTGCGGGCGAGGTCCTGCTCGGCGGGCGTCCAGTCGCGGACGGCATCTTCGTACAGGACCAGGAGGCCCACCGGCTCGCCGCCGAACACCGCCGGGACGAGGCAGACGCTGACGACGCCGTTTCGCGTGTAGACGTCGTGGAGGGCATAGGCCTTGTCGGCGGAGGCGTCCCGAAGGACGACGACCCGTTGGGAACGGATCGCCTCGATGCCCGCCGTATTGGCATCCGCGCCGAGCAGGGAGATCGCCGCGATGACCTCCGCCGGAACGCCGTGGTGAGCCGCAAGGGTGAACGGGAGGGGCCGCGCCCGGTCGTAGAGCCACAGCCCGACGCGCGTCACGGAGAACAGCGCCATCGAGTCGGCGAGCACGTCGTCGAAGAGCGTCGGCAGGTCGACGGGGCCGCTCACCTCGGCGGCGATCCGACGAAGGGCGTCACCGCCGGCCAGCTGCTCGCGGATCTGGCGCAGCGGCAGCTGCTCGGGATCGGCCGATCGCGGCCGATCGAGGCTGTTCGCCTCCGCTCGAGAGTGGAGGTCCGCATCGCCCAGCCGGGAGAGATGGCGTTCGAGGTCCGAGCGGCGAATGAGCCGCTCCCCGCGGGATCGGCCTCCAACCGAGGGGAGCTCGCCGCGTGCGCACCAGCCCCGGATCGTGCCGCGTCCCACGCCGGCGATCGAGGCGGCCTCGGCCACGCTCAGCGGTTTCGGGTCCTTACCTCGCTCGATTGCGACGGCCATCGGTGGTGTTCGTCCTCGATCGGATCATCGGCCCCGTGGGCGTCGTCCGCGGCATGGTGAAGCGGGCCCTGGCAGTCGTACCCCGACAGTACCGGCGCGTTGGTGCCCCGGCGATGGCCCAGACGTACGGGCGCGGCCGCTATCGAGGTGCCAGCTCCTCGATCGACCCGAGCACGGCGTCGGCGATCGGCTCGAGCTCGGTCCTGTTGCCGACGCCGGTCAGGACGCCGATGACCCGCCCCGCTCCGGCCGAGCGGCCCATCGCGAGGTCGGCCGGGGTGTCGCCGACGACGGCCGTGCGATCGGGCGGAATCGCGACCGTGGCGCAGATCGCGAGCAGCATCGCGGGGTGCGGCTTCACGCCTACGCCGTCGTCCCCGCAAGCGAGCGCCGAGACTTGCTCGCGGATGCCCAGCGCGCGCAGCGTTGCCTCGGTCGGGGCGCGGTCGTCGGTCGTCGCGACCGCGATCCGGCGGCCGCCGTCCCGGAGACGGCCGAACAGCTCGCCGAGATCGGCGGTGGGGACCGCCGTCGCGACCGGGTCCGGTTCGAACCAGGCGCTCTCGACGGCTCGACGCGCCGCGGCGACGCTCGGGCACCAGCGCCGGATGACGGCTGCGGAAAGCTCTGCGATCTCTGCCATCGTCGCGACGGCGAGAGGGGCTCCGGCGCGCACCAGCCCGCTGGCCGGGTCAAAGCCGATTGCCGCGAAGACGTCGCCGGCGACGGGCCGCCGCGTGGAACCGTCCAGGCGCCGCCCGAACTCCAGCGCCCAGCCGCCCCACATCGCGTGGAAGTCGATGAGCGTGCCGTCCTTGTCGAAGACGACGAGCTCGATCCCGTCGAGCAGGGGCGAGAGGCCCGGTTGGTCCGTCCCCGTCACTCCCCCGCGACGACGTCGATTTCCGGCGCCGGGCCGGCCCCGATGACGAGGCTGGCCTCCGGCGGGAAGGAGACCGTGACGACCTGCTCGATCGCGGAAGGCGTCAGGCCAGGGTCGTTGAACGAGTCGAGTGAGATGGTCGCCCCGGAGTCGCCGAGCCGGACCCTCGTCCGCACGATGGAGCCCAGGAAGCTGACGTCCTCGACGGTGCCCGTGAGCCGATTGGCCCCGCCGCCCTCGCCCAACTCGATGCTCTCCGGGCGCAGCGCCAGGGTGACCGTCGACCCGTTGCGCGCCTCCGTGATCGGCTTGGCGGCGCGGACCTCCTGGCCCTCCACCGAGATCCGGCCGTCGGCGGCCTCGATGACGTTGGCGCCGAGGAGGTTGAGCGTCCCGACGAACGACGCCACGAATGGCGTCGCCGGGAAGTTGTAGATCGCCGCCGGGCTCCCGATCTGCTCGATCCTGCCCTCGCTCATGACGACGACCCGATCGGACAGCGACAGTGCCTCCTCCTGGTCGTGGGTCACGTAGACGGTCGTGATGCCGAGCTGGCGCTGGATCGACCGGATCTCCTTGCGCAGGACGATCCGGATCTTCGCGTCGAGGGCGGACAGCGGCTCGTCGAGGAGGAGGACCTGCGGCTCGATCGCCAGCGCCCGGGCGAGGGCGACGCGCTGCTGCTGGCCGCCCGACAGCTGGTACGGGTAGCGGTCGCCCTTGTCCGGGCAGGTGGATCAACGCGAGCAGCTCGGCGACCTTCGCCTTGACCTTGGCGGCCGGCGTCTTGCGGACCTTGAGCCCGAACCCGATGTTGTCGGCGACCGACATGTTCGGGAAGAGGGCGTAGGACTGGAAGACCATCCCGACGTTGCGCCGGTTGGGCGGCCGATGGGTGATGTCCGTGCCGTCGACGACGATCGTGCCGGAGGTCGGCTGCTCGAAGCCGGCGATCATCCGCAGCGTCGTCGTCTTGCCGCAGCCGGACGGGCCGAGGAACGACACGAACTCGCCGCGCTGGGCCGCGAGGTTGAAGTCCTCGACCGCGGCGACGTCACCGAAGCGCTTCTGGACGCCGGTCAGCTCGAGAAACGTCATCGTGTCCTCACCCTCGTCAATGCGCGCCGGCGAGCGAGACGCGGCTTCGCGACCCGCGACCCAGGAACGCGATGATGCCCATGGCTGCCCACGTCAGACCGAAGCTGATGAGCGAAACAGACGCGGGCTGGTAGGGCTGGTTGCGCCCGAGCAGCGACAGGTACGGCCCGAATGCCACGTTCCTGCCAAGGAAGTTCGCGATCGTGTATTCACCGATGACGATCGCCAGCGTCAGGAAGGCCCCCGACAGCAGCGAGGTTCGGAGGTTCGGGAAGATGACGCGCCAGAGGATCCGCGTCCAGCCGGATCCCATGCTCTGGGCGGCCTCCGTGAGCGTCCTGACATCGATGGCCGCGAGCCCGGTGTCGACCGCCCGATACATGTACGGGAACGACAGGACGACATAGGCGGCGACGAGCAGCAGGTCGCTGCCGGTGTTGGTCGCGGTCAGCTGGAGGGGCCTGGCGGAGTAGATCCGGATGAGGCCGAAGACGAGGATGACCGGCGGGATGACGAACGGCATCAGCGTCACGAACTCGACGACCGGGCGCAGGCGCGGCACCTTCAGCCGCACCCAGTATGCCGTCGGGACGATGATCAGCAGGCTGACGATGATCGTGATGACGCCGACCACGAACGAGTAGAGGAGCCCGCCGAAGAACTTCGGGTCGGCGATCACCTGGCGATAGGCGAGGAAGATGTCCGGCCGGGTCCGGATCGAATGCAGGAAGGTCCCGACGAGCGGGATGATGAAGTAGACCGGCGCCGAGGATGAAGATGATCCAGGCCCACGGCGACCCGAAGCCGCGGAAGCGTCGACGGCGGGCGCTCGAGGAGATCGTGTCGAGCGCTCCTGGTGCGCGAACCCCGATCGACGCGCCGGATCCCGTCATGACCGCAGCCACCGTTCGGACCGGCGCTGGAGGATCGAGTACAGGCCGATCGAGACCCCCATGATCACGACCATCCCCATCGCCGCCGCGTAGCCCAGGCCCGGGTTGTGGAGGACGTCGCCGCGGATCTGGGAACTGATCACGAGCGTGATGATGTTCAGGGTCCCGCCGGTCAGCTGGAAGGCCGTCGCCTGCGCCCCGAACGAGTTGCCGAACAGCAGGATCATCGCGCCGAGAATCGACGGCATGAGGATCGGCAGGGCGACGTACCGCCAGTACTGGCGCGGCGTCGCGCCCGGCGTTCTCCGCCGCCTCTCGCCACTCGCGCTTCAGCCCGTCGAGGGCCGGGGCGATGATCAGCACCATCAGCGGGAACTGGAAGTACATGTACACGATCTCGACGGCGAACTTGTTCGTCAGGCTGAACGGCTGGTCGCCGCCGTACAGGTCGATCCCGAAGCCCTTGAGGAACGTCGTCAGGAAGCCGAGCGTGCCGAGGGTGAAGATGAAGGCCAGGGCGAGCGGCACGCCGGCGAAGTTCGAGGCAACGCCGGAGAACGTCATCAGGGCGGTCCGCAGGAAGCGCGGCAGCCCGCCGAGGATCACCGAGTAGGCGAGCAGGAATCCGAAGATCCCGCCGGCGACCGCGGTGACGATGCTGATCTCGATGCTGTTCGCAGAACGCGTTCGGGATGACGCCGGTCGAGAGGTCCGCGTAGTTGCTGGAGCGTGACCGCGCCCTTGGCGGTCGAGGAAGCTGCCGATGACCAGGTAGGCGACCGGCAGGGACATGAATGCGATCGAGAACAGGAAGAACGGGACGAGGCCGAGCCAGGCCCATCCGAAGCGGCGACGAGCGGGGCGCGCCGGCGGCGCGCCCCGCTCGCTGAGCGTCGTGGCGTCAGCCACGGTTCGAGTTCCCGGGTACCGGGAGATCGCTTCGGACTACTGGACGTTCGCCCCGACGACCGGAATCCCACTTGCGTGGTGATCAGCGTCTTGGCCGCATCGAGCTGTTCGATCGTCGGGAAGACGGCTCCCGTGACGTCGGGAAGCTTGGCGAGCTGCTCCGCCGGGACGGCGTTGCGCGCAACGAGATCCGGGTACCGGATCGGGACGCAATAGCCCTTCAGCCAGACGTTCTGGCCCTCGTCCGAGAAGAGGTACTCGGCCCACAGCTTCGCGGCGTTCGGATGCGGTGCAGTAGGCGCTGATTCCCATGACGTAGACGCCGGCGAACCGGACGGACGTCGGGACGACGACCTCGATCGCGGGACCGCCGCTGGCGGCCGTCGCGTCGCGGTTGGCGAGCGCGTTGTACGTCCAGCGGATCGAGATCGGGGTCTCGCCGGCTGCGATCGTCGCCGATGTCGCGATCACGGGCTTGAAGTTGCCCAGGTCGTTCAGCTGCTTGAAGAAGTCCAGACCCGGCTGCGCGTTGTCCAGGGAGCCGCCGTTGGCGAGGGCAGCGGCATGGACCGCCTGGATCGCCTGGCTCGATGTGCGCGGATCGCCGGCAAGGGCGACCTGGCCTTTGTACTCGGGCTTCAGCAGGTCCGACCAGTCCTTGGGGACGTTCTTGACGACCTCGGTATTGACCTCGAACGACAGAACGCCGTAGTACTCGCCGAACCACGCGCCGTCGGCGTCCTTGGCGTCATCCGGGATCGTGTCCCACGTCGAGACCTTGTATGGCGCGAGGATGCCGTCGGTCTTCGACGAGGGGCCGAACGCGAGGCCGACATCGATCGTATCGGGCGCCTGGGGCCCCGGGTTGTCCTTGTTCGCCTTGATCGCCTCGATCTCGTCGCCGGAGCCGGCCTTCGGATCGAGCTCATTGACCTCGAGGCCGTACTTGGCCTTGAAGCCATCGATCGCTTCGCCGTAATTGCACCAGTCGTGGGGCAGGGCGATGGTCGTGAGCTGGCCTTCGGCCTTGGCGGCATCGGCGAGGGCCGCCATCGGATCCGCGGCCGCGGACTCACTTGCGGCCTCCGATGCCGGGGCGGATGCGGACGCGGAAGCGGCTGCCGAGGGGGAGGCGGTCGCGCCGCCGCTCGAACAGGCCGACATGACGAAGGCGAACGCGACGAGCGTCGTGAGCGTTCGCGGCAGCGAGCGTTTCGTGATCAATGCCTTCTCTCCAGCTGCAAATGCGGTCTGCGCGGATGAGCGTCCGTCGCGGCCGGCCGTGCGCGATCCGACTCCTCCAACGGTGATCGCGGTGGCCCTCTCGGCGGCGCGGGCGACGATGCCCGATCCCGGTCGTCCCGGTGAGCGCATTTCAACGCCCCCGCGACGGTGCGTCAAGAGTGTGATCGATGTGTCAACGACTCGTGTGGATTCCTGCGACCGCCGAACATGACGGCGCGGCATCGCCGCGCCGGTCATGGTTCGGCATTCAGAGGATCAGGATGGCATCCACGCCTGCCACGTCGCCTCATTGGCGTCGACCCACTTCTTTGCCGCGTCCTCAGGCGTCATGCTCTTGTTGGTGATCGCGTCTGCGACCGAGTTCTGGTCCTCGTTGGCCCACTTGAAGTTCTTGATGAACGTCGCCGCGCCACCGGCGGAGTCAGCCACTCGGTGCGGACGATCTTGTTCAGCGTATACGCGGGGTAGTCGCAGGCGACCTTCTTCAGGTCGGCATCGCAGCCCGTCGGTCTAGGCCGGCAGGTCGATCTTGACGAGCTTGATCTCGCTCAGGAGCCACTGCGGGTCGTAGAAGTAGCCGATGAGCGGCGTCTTGTTCTTGTCGGCCTGCTGGAACGCGGTGATCGTGGCGGCCTCGCTGCCCGAGAAGACGACCTTGAAGTTCAGGCCGAGGTTGGTGATCAGCGCCTCGTCGTACTGGACGTACGTCGGGTCGCTGCCGAGGAACTGGCCCTTGTCGCCGGACTCGGAGGTCTTGAACAGGTCGGCGTACTTGTTGAGGTTGTGCCAGTCGGTCGATGTCCGGGTACTTGTCGACCATCCAGCCGGGGACGTACCAGCCGATGATCCCGGTCACGCCGTTCGGCCCGGCATCGGTGGCCTTCTTCGTGTCGGCGATGTACTTCTTCTCGAGGTCGGGGTGGCCCCAGTTCTCGAGGATCACGTCGACCTCGCCGGTCTCGAAGCCCTGCCAGGCGACCTCTTCGGCGAGCGTGCTCGTCTCGACCTTGTAGCCCATCTTCTGGAGCAGGCACTGGGCGACGGCGGCGTTGGCCGCTGCGCCGACCCACTGGTTGACGTCATCTTGACGGTGCCCTTCGAGCCGTCGCCCTTGCACGTCGCGGCGGCGGTCGCGGGGCTTCCCGACGGCGCGGCGCTGCCGGAGGCGACCGGTCCCTGCTGGGGGGCGCCGCACTCGGCGTCCGACGTGGCACCCGATGACTTGGCACAGCCCATCACGATCAGGCTGACCATGGCGACGCCGGCAACCCAGCGTCCCCATCGATTTCGTTGCATCTCCTGATCTCCTCCTCTTGCCGGCTCAGCCGGCCTTTGCCCCTGCCTTGTGGTCCGGCGCCGGCTACCCGCGCCCTGGGTGATCCGGTCGAGCATGATCCCGAGCAGGACGATCGCGATCCCCGCGGCCAGCCCTTGCCGAAGTTGCTCTCGCCGGGCGAACCCGGTGACGACGTCGAACCCTAGCGCGCCGCCGCCCACGAGCCCGCCGAGGACGACCATGGCCAGGACCATGATGATGCCCTGGTTCGCCGCCAGCAGCAGCGCGGCCGCGCGACACGGCAGCTGGACCTTCCGGAGCAGCTGGCGGCGGGTGGCGCCCGCTGCCGTCGCGGCCTCGATGACGGCGGCGGCGGGACCGTCCGGATGCCGGCCTCGACGAGCCGGATCACCGGTGGGGCCGCGTAGATGATCGCCGCGACGATCGCGGTGAAGCGCGTCGGGTTGAACAGCGCAAGCGCGGGCAGCAGGTAGACGAACGCGGGCAGGGTTTGCGCGGCGTCGAGCAACGGCCGGAGGATCGCCCGAAGGCGATCATTGCTGCGCGCCGTGATGGATCGCCGAGCGCCACACCGATGACGAGGGTCAGCGGCGTGGCGACGAGGACGGTCGCCAGCGTGTCCATCGAGTGCTCCCAGAGCTCGAGCAGCGCGATCAGGCCCAGGCAGATAGCCGCGATGACGGCTGGCCGCCGGCCCGAAACCGTCCACGCAATCAGGGCGACGATCGCGATCAGCAGCCACCATGGGGAGACTTCAGGAAGCCCTCGAGCGGATTGATCACGACGGATGTCACGATGTTCTTCGTTGCCAGGGTGATCCCCTGGAACGTGTCGGTGAGCCAGTTCGTCGAAGTCGTTGACGCCGCCTCGGAACGAGAACACGAATGCATCCGGAAACGCGGTCGCGTCGACGATGACGGTCGCGGCGAGGCCGACCGCGAGGATCGCGAGGGGAGCGCCGAGCGCCACCCAGCGTCCGCCGGGCAGGGTCCGGGTCCTGGTTCCGCGGGTCCATCCACTCGCCGGCGGCGAACGTCAGCCGATCGAGGATGATCGCCAGGATGACGATCGCGATCCCGGAGTCGAACGCCTACCCGACGTCGTGCTTGTTCAACCCTTGCGTCAGGGTCAGCCCGAGGCCCGGGGCCCCGATGAGCCCGGTGATGACGATCATCGAAAGGCCGAGCATGATCGTCTGGTTGATCGCCAGGCCGATCGTCCGACGTGCCAGCGGGATCTGAACCTTGCTCAGGACCTGGGCGTTCGTCGACCCGAGCGAGCGGGCGGCCTCGATCGTCGAAGGGGAGACGCCCCGGATGCCAAGCGAGGTGATCCGGATCGCCGCCGGCATCGCGAAGATCAGTGTCACGATCGTCGACGGCGTCGCCCCGATCAGGAACAGCAGCGTGATCGGCGTCAGATACGCCAGCGTCGGCATGATCTGCATCACATCGAGGATGGGCGACAGGATCGAAGACACCCGGTTGCTGCGGCCGGCGAGGACCCCGAGCGGCAGCCCCAACGCGAGTGCGATCACGACTGCAGCCAGCATCATTCCGAGAGTCGCCATGCTCTCGTCCCACAGCCCCAGGGTGCCGAGCGACGCGAACCCGAGAATCGCGAGGAGCGCGAGCCGCACGCCGCCGACCACGAGGCCGATCGCGCCGGCGAGCCCGATGACGCCCGGCCAGCCAAGCGACGCGATCAGGTTGTTGAAGACGCCAATCAGCGCAGCGACGCCGGCGCGGATCGGTTCAAGGAGCGTTCGATTGTCGGCCACCGCGTCGTGGACCTGGTTCAGGGTCCTGAAGAGCGGCTCATCGTCGTTGTGCGGGAGAGTCCCTTGGTTCCTGAACACGACGTAGGCGATCGCGGCTGCGAGGCCGAGGGCGGCGACGAGCGCGCGCCGCGCGTCGCGTTCGTCAAGGCGCGTGGTAAGCGGGAAGCCGACCGCCGTCATTGAGATTCCTCGCGCTCGGCCTGATCAACGAGGTTCTCCACCAGGAACTCGGCGGTCTCCTGGGTCGGATCGTTGACCGGCTCGACGCGGACGGGCGGTTGGTGGCGGGGGACGGATTCCGACCCGCCGGCGGCGCCCGGCCCCGAGGTCTCAGGCTCGCCCGCGATCGACTCGAGGATCGCCGCACGGTCGACGACACCGAGGAGCGCCCCTTTCTCGACGACCCGGATCGGCTTGTCGGTGGTCGCCGCAACGTGGAGGGCGTCACGGATGACCGTCTCGGCGGGGAACTCCGGTCCATCGAGCGGATCGGCGGGCCCGACCTGCCGCATGACCCAGCGGAGGGTGAGGATGTTGGCTTTCGCGACGTCATGGACGAAGTCGGCGACGTAGTCGTCCGCCGGGGCGCCGACAACCTCCTCGGGACGACCGGACTGAACGATCGCACCGTCACGCATGATCACGATGTGGTCGCCGAGCTTGAGCGCCTCGGCGAGGTCGTGGGTGATGAAGATCATCGTCTTGCCGACTTCCTGGTGGAGCCGGATGACCTCGTTCTGCATGTCCCTGCGAATGAGCGGATCGAGGGCGCTGAACGGTTCGTCGAAGAGGAGCACCTCCGGATCGACCGCGAGCGCCCGGGCGAGACCGACCCGCTGCTGCTGGCCGCCGGACAGCTGGTCCGGATAGCTCTCGCCGAGCGCGCCCAGGCCCACGAGGTCGCACATCTGGCGGGCACGATCGAGGCGCGATGCCTTCGGATCGCCGCGGATCTCCAGCCCGAACGCGACGTTGTCGATGACCCGCCGATGCGGCAGCAGGCCGAAGTGCTGGAAGACCATCGCGAAACGGTGCCGCCGCAGCTCGCGGAGGCGTGCCTCGTCCGCCTTCCGGATGTCCTCGCCGTCGAGGAGGATTTCGCCTGAGGTGGGTTCGATCAGGCGGGTCATGCATCGGATCAGGGTCGATTTGCCGCTGCCCGACAGGCCCATGACGACGAAGATCTCCCCGGGCCGAACGTCAAAGGAGACGTCGCGAACGGCAACGGTCGTCCCGAACCTGGCCCGGATCTCGGCGCTCGAGAGGTCCGCGTTCGGCGTCCCGACGATCTTGTGCTCGGCCGGCCCGAACGCCTTCCAGAGGTGCCGGACGGCGATCGTGGGCTGCCCGTCCGACCCGCCCCTGGTCGCGGCAGCTGAGGTCGGGTCAACGACGACGGTCACAGCACCTCTCCCTGCTCGACGGCGTGCGCCGGACGGTACACCAAGATCCACCCGGTTGGCAGCCCCTTGCCGGCCTGCCGGGCCCGTCAGCCTCCGAACCAGCCGCTGGGGCTGGGGGCGGTGTTCTGGTAGATGTGCTTGGCCTCGCGGTACTCGTCGAGGCCGGTGGGCCCGAGCTCGCGGCCGAGCCCCGACTGCTTGAACCCGCCCCACTCCGCCTGGGGCATGTAGGTGTTGTAGTCGTTGATCCAGACCGTGCCGTGACGGAGCCGGCCGGCGACCCGCTGGGCTCGGCTCGCGTCCCCGGTCCAGACCGCGCCGGCGAGGCCGTACGTCGTGTCGTTGCCGAGCCGGACGGCTTCGTCCTCGGTCGTGAACCGCTCGACGGTCACGACCGGCCCGAAGATCTCCTCGCGGACGATCGTCATGTCCGATCGGCAGTCGGCGAAGACGGTCGGCCGGAGGTAGAAACCGGCCTGGAGGTCCGGTTCCGTCGGCCGGCCGCCTCCGGCGACGAGCCTGGCACCGTCTCGAATCCCCGCTTCGATGTAGCCCTCGACCTTGGCCCGATGGTCGGCCGAGATCAGGGCGCCGGTCTCGGTCCGCTCGTCGAGCCCGTGGCCGAGCCGGATCGCCTCGGCGCGCCGCCCGAGCTCCTCGACGAAACGGTCGTGGATCGACGATTTCGACGATGAGCCGGCAGCCGGCGGAGCAGACCTGGCCGCTGTGGGCGAAGGCGCCCGCCAGGGCATTGTCGAGGGCGGCGTCGAAGTCGGCGTCGGCGAAGATGATGTTCGGGCTCTTGCCGCCCAGTTCGAGGGCGACGCGCTTCACGTTCCCGGCTGAGGCGCGGACGATGCGGCGGCCCGCATCGAGCCCGCCGGTGAGCGACACCATGTCGACGTCGGGGCTGGCGGCGAGCGCCTCTCCGACCCGGCCACCGGGCCCGAGGACCAGGTTGACGACCCCCGCCGGCAGGCCGGCCTCCTCGAGCAGCTCGACGAGGATGATCGTCGTCAGCGGCGTGAGCGAGGCCGGCTTCAGGACCATCGTGTCGCCGGCGGCGATCGCGGGGGCCACCTTCCAGCTCATCTGGAGCAGCGGATAGTTCCACGGACCGATCAGCCCGCAGACGCCGATCGGCTCGTAGACGATCTTCGCGATCGCGTCGGGGCCGGGCGTGGCAACGAGGCGGCCGGCCTCCTTGTCCGCGAGGCCCGCGTAGTAGCGGAAGACCTTGATGACGTCGTCGACGTCGTAGCAGCTCTCGCGGAGCGCCTTGCCGGTGTTGAGCGTCTCGGCCCGGGCGATGCGGTCCCTGTCCCGCTCGAGGAGGTCCGCGGTCCGGTTGAGGAGTGCCACGCGGTCCGCGACCGGGGACCACGGCCAGTCAGAGGTGTCGAACGCGCGCCGGGCGGCGGCGATTGCTCGCTGGACGTCGGCGTCGTCGGCGATGTCGACGGTGGCGACGACCGTCGCGTCGGACGGGTTGACCACCTGGCTCGTCGCCCCCGAGGCGGGGCTCGTCCACTCGCCATCGATGTACAGGCTCGGCACGGATTCCCTCGAGTCGTGCATTGGGTTCGGAGACGAAGAGGATGGTCGGGGTCCACGGCGCCGTCAACGGATGTCCCACTGCCCGGTCGCACGACCCTCCGGCGCGCGCATACCCGAGCCCTGGTCCGCCTGGCGGACCAACAGGCGAAGGAGACCTGGATGACGGCCGTTCCTTCGTCGTGTGGTCCGGCACCAGGACAAACGGACGCAGGAACGAGTGATATCGGGCCGATATGGCCGGTTCGTCCGCCGGTTGGCCCGCCTGCCGGACCTGTCGCCGGGCATCCGGTCGGGCGGTCCGTCCCGCTGAGTGAACCGCGATGACGAGAGTCCTGACGGGAGGGTCGGCGGGGAGCGATACTCTCGCCCTGTCAGCAACCGACCGAGAGGGTTCCCGCGCATGAGTGTGCTTCCCGACCGCGCACGCGTCGTCGTGATCGGCGCCGGCATCGTCGGCAACAGCATGGCCTACCACCTCGCTCGCCTCGGGTGGCGGGACATCGTCCTGATCGAGAAGGGCATGCTGCCGAACCCCGGCGGCTCCACCGGCCACGCGTCGAACTTCATCTTCCTGACGGACCACAGCAAGGAAATGGCCGCGTTCACGATCGAGAGCGCCCGCCAGTACCGCGAGCTCGGGGTCTACGACGAGACCGGCGGGATCGAGGTGGCCCGGACGCCGGAGCGGATGGAGGAGCTGAAGCGCCGGATGGCGTCATCGACCTCGTGGGGCGTCGAGGGCAGGCGCCTGCTCACCCCCGCCGAGGTCAAGGTGATGGTCCCGTTCATCGAGGAGTCGGTCATCCTCGGCGGCTTCTACACGCCGGGCGTCGGGATCGTCGACTCGCTCCAGGCCGGGACGCTCATGCGCCAGAAGGCCCAGGAGATGGGCGCGCTGACGATCGCCGCCAGCGTCGAGGTCACGGCCATCGACGTGGAGGCGGGCCGGGTTCGCCGCGTCCACACCGACGCGGGCACGATCGAGGCCGAGGCCGTCGTCATCGCCTGCGGCATCTGGAGCCCGCGGATCGCCCGGATGGCCGGCGCCTCGATCCCGCTCACCCCGGCTGTCCACCAGATGATCGACATCGGGCCGGTCCCGATGTTCGCCAACGCGACCAAGGAGGTCGGCTACCCGATCGTCCGCGACATGGACACGAACATGTACGAGCGGCAGCACGGCAACGGCTTCGAGATCGGCTCGTACGCCCACCGGGCGATCCTGATGGACGCCGACGACATCCCGTCGATCGCGGCGTCGGCCCTCTCGCCGACGATGCTGCCGTTCACCCAGGAGGACTTCGACCCGCAGCTCGAGGACGCGCTCGAGCTGTTTCCAGAGATCGTCGGCGACGAGTCGGTGGGCGTGAAGCTGGCGATCAACGGCCTGCTGTCGCTGACCCCGGACGGCAACCCGATCATCGGCGAGACGCCGGAGGTCAAGGGACTCTGGTCCGTCGCCGCGGTCTGGATCAAGGAGGCGCCCGGGATCGCCAAGACAGTCGCGGAGTGGATGACCAACGGCGAGCCCGAGATCGACCCGCACGGATCGGACGTCGCCCGCTTCTACGACCACCACAAGACGGCCCAGCACATCGCCGCCCGGACGACAGAGGGCTACAACAAGACCTACGGCATCGTCCACCCGAGCGAGCAGTGGGCATCGAACCGGCCCATCCGCCTGTCGCCGGCATACGACCGTCATGTCGAGCTCGGCGCGGTCTTCTTCGAGGCGGCCGGCTGGGAACGCCCGTACTGGTACGGCACGAACGAGGCCGCTGCTGGGCGAGTACGGCGACCGGGTGATGCCCCGCCTGGCCGAGTGGGAATCCCGCTGGTGGTCGCCGATCATCAACGCCGAGCATCTCGCGATGCGGGACCGGGCAGGACTCGTCGACCTCTCGGCGTTCGCGATCTTCGACGTGACGGGTCCGGGTGCACTGGCCGCCCTCGAGCGGCTGTGCGTGAACAAGGTCGACGTCCCGGTCGGTCGGACCGTCTACACGCCGCTCCTGAACGCGGCCGGCGGCATCCTCGCCGACCTGACGATCATGCGACTCGCCCACGACCGGTTCCGCGTCGTCACCGGCGGCGGGATGGGAATGCGCGACCGGAAGATCTTCCGGGATGCGATGCCGCCGGACGGTTCGGCCCAGCTTCACGACCTGACGAGCAGCTACACGACGTTCGGCCTGTGGGGGCCCAGGGCTCGCGAGATCCTCGGCGGCGCCGCGGATGGCAGCGCGGACATCAGCCACACGGGCTTCCCCTTCCTGTCGACCAAGACGATCGACATCGACGGCGTCCGGACGCTGGCCTCGCGGATCAGCTACGTCGGCGAGCTCGGCTGGGAGATCTATGTCCCGATCGAGCAGGGGCTGCGGGTCTGGGACGCGCTCTGGAGGGCCGGCACGCCGCACGGCATCGCGCCCGTCGGGATCGGGACCTATGCGGTCACGGCGCGCCTCGAGAAGGGCTATCGCGCCCACGGCAACGAGCTCGAGCTGGACTTCGACCTGGTCGAGGCGGGGATGGCCCGGCCGACGGTGAAGGACGTCGACTTCGTCGGCCGCGAGGCATACCTCCGCCAGCGGGCCGCCCCGCCGGCCGCGATCCTCAGCACGCTGACGCTCGACGACCCGACGTCCTCGACCGGGGTCAAGCGCTACATGCTGGGCCGCGAGCCAATCCTCACCCCGGACGGGGAGCCGCTCACCGACGCGAAGGGCCGCCGCTCGTACGTGACGAGCGCCGGATCGGGGCCATCGGTCGGCCGCCACCTCCTGATGGCCTACCTGCCGCCCGAATACGCGAAGGCCGGCACCAAGCTCGCCGTCGAGTACTTCGGCGAGCGCTACCCGGTCACCGTTGCGGTCGCCGGCAGCACGCCGCTCTTCGACCCGGAGAATGCGCGGATCCGGAGCTGAGGGCCGCGATCGGATGAACATCCTGGTCTGCGTCAAGCGGGTTCCCGCGACCGGCGGCCGGATCGCGCTGACCCCGGACGGGCGTGACATCGACACGCGCTACCTGGGCTTCACCGTCAGCCCGCACGAGGAGTGCGCCGTCGAGGAGGCGGTCCGGATCGTCGAGGCGCAGGGTGGCAGCTCGACCGTCCTGACGCTCGGCCCGGACGTCGCGAGCGATCAGCTCCGCGATGCGATGGCGATCGGGATCGACCGGGCGGTGCTGCTCGAGACCGACGGCGCGGACTGGGATCCGTTGGCCACCGCCGCAGCGATCGTCGAGGCGGTCCGCGCCCTCGAGGCCGACGGCGAGCAATTCGACCTGCTCCTGTTCGGCAACGAGGCCGCCGACACGGGCGACTTCCAGGTCGGCATCCGCGTCGCGACCGCCCTCGGGCGGCCGTGCGTCAACGGCATCAAGGCGATCGAGGCGGGGGACGGGCGCGTCGTTGCCCGGCGGGAGGCGGGCGGAGGCTGGGAGGTGTTCGAGCTGCCGCTGCCGGCCGTGCTCGGCGTCAAGGAGGGCCTCAATCTGCCGCGGTACCCGTCCGTGCCCGGCCGTCTCCGTGCGAAGAAGAAGGAGATCGTCCGGATGACGCCGGCATCCCGTCCCGGAGGCCCCATCAAGGAGAGGCTCCGCCTGCCGGAAGGCACGGAGAGCACGGTCGAGGTGATCGGCACCGGCGCGGCCGCGGCACCGGCGGTGGTCGAGCTGCTCACCCGGCTCGGGGTCCTGGGGCGATGATCCTCGGGCTCGTCGAGCACGCCGAGGGCCGGCCGGAGCGGCTGTCCCTCGAGGCGCTGAGCATGGCCCGCGGCCTGGGCGCGACCCTGGGGGAGCCCGTCCACGCGGTCCTCTTCGGGGAGGCGGCGAGGGACGCCGCCGGGCAGCTCGCCAGCCACGGAGTCGCCGTGGCCCATGTCGTCGAGAGCGACCGCCTGGCCGACTTTGCGCCGGCGGCGTGGGCGGCGGCGATCGGCGAGCTCACCGCGGCCCACACGCCATCGATCGTCCTCGCGGCCGGCAGCGACCGCGGCAACGAGGTGATGGCCCACCTGGGTGCCAGGATGGCGTTGCCGCTCGCGGCGAACTGTACGGAGGTCGTCCCGGGCGAGCCGATGCGGCTCACTCGCCAGCGGTGGGCAGGCAGCCTGCTCGAGGACGCGGTGCTCGACGCACCGACGAAGCTCCTGACCGTCGCGCCGCATACCGTCGCGATCGACGAGCCGGCTGCCGGCGGCGACACTGCCCTGCCTGCGATCGAGCCGTTCACCCCGACCCTGACCGACGACGACATGCGCGTCGTCGTCGCCCGCCGGCTCGAGCCGGATCGGTCCGGGATCTCGCTGACCGACGCCCGAGTCGTCGTTGGTGGCGGGCGTGGCGTCGGCGGTCCGGACGCGTTCAGCGAGCTGGAGGAGCTGGCCGGGCTGCTGGGCGGCGCGGTCGGCGTGTCACGCGTCGTCACCAGCTCCGGCTGGCGTCCGCATTCCCAGCAGATCGGCCAGACCGGGCTCCGGATCGCCCCCGACCTCTACGTCGCCTGCGGGATCAGCGGCGCGATCCAGCACATCGTCGGGGCCAAGGCGGCGAAGCGGATCCTGGCGATCAACACGGACCCGGATGCGCCGATCATGTCCATCGCGGACTACGCGGTGATCGGTGACCTGCACCAGGTCGTGCCGGCCATCAGCGCCGAGATCAGGCGAGTCACCGGGCGGTAGGCCCGAAACGGCCCCGTTGGTCATGGCCATGTTCCGCCTCGGCTGCGCTTCGTCGGCATCGCACGCTGCCGCGTCGCCCGTTCGCGCCGCGCGTGAAGAGGCCCGGGTCTCGTCGTCAGACCCGGGCCGGTGACGTTGTCACGAATGGGCGGGACCGAGGTCAGCCGATGCCTCCGCCGCCCCCGTTGTCGATCGGGCCGGGCTCGTTGGGGCACGTGACCCAGAAGGTCTTGTGCTTCTCGTTCTGGTCGTTGCGGCCGTCCCACTCGAGCTTGTAGTGCCCGACGGGGAGTCCCATCTCGACCGTTTCGTACTCGCCATTCGCGTCGGTGGCATACGTCCCCGAGAGGATCGCGGCCATGTCGCCCGTCGGCGCGTGCTCGTCGATCTGCCAGCTGCCCGTCTGTCCCGCATCGGCGAAGAAGAAGTGCAGATGGAACGTGCAGACGTGCGGCTCGTTCCTGATGACCGGCGCCTCGTCGGTGGCGCCGTCGTGAATCTTGACGGTGCCGTTGTTGCCGGCCGGCGCGGCAGCGACCAGTCCCGCGGTCAGGAGCGTCAGGACGGCCGCGACGGAAACAGCCCGGGCGAAGCGTCGTGTCATGGCGGCGGCGGAGCGATGCATCCAGTGATCTCCCGATGTCCGGTGCCGCGCATAGCTGGCTGCGATGGCGGTCGTTGGTGGTTGATCTCAGGTGTACCAGCGCCGGGACCGTCCGTCGATGGGAGATATGGGGAGATCGATCAGCCCTTCCGCCGAGACATTCCGCTGGCGCCGGCAGGAAGTCAGGCCGGGCGGCCGTCGAGGCGCTCCATGATCCGCTCCTCGAGCTGGAGGATCCGTTCCTCCAGCTTCTGGACCCGCTCCAGGATCTCCGTGTTGCCCTTGAGCAGGCGCTCGTTCTGCTCCTCCTCGATGTCGCTCTCCTTGGCGGCGTGCTCGAGCGTCATCCTGTCGCGCTTCGCCGATCGGTTGCCCGCCAGCAGGATCAGGGGCGCCGAGTACGCGGCCTGAGTGGAGAACGCGAGGTTGAGGAGGATGAACGGGTACGGATCGAAGTTGAACAGCAGGTAGATGTTGCCGGTCAGCCAGATGGCGACGAACACGGTCTGGATGACGATGAAGCGCCAGCTGCCGAGGAAGTCCGTGACCCGGTCGGCGATGCGAGCCCCGAGCGGTGTGTGGGTGGACAGCTCGATGTTGACGGGATGGCGGTAGACCGGTGTCAGTCCGGGGCGCAGAAACCGCATTGGATCCTCCTCACGGGCGACGCCATCCTATCCGGCGCGACCATCCGACTCACCGGTGGGGTCGCGCAGTAGCATCCGCAGCCATGGCGGCGCACCGCGACTTCCTCATCGTCGGGGGTGGGTCGGCCGGTTGTGCCCTCGCGAATCGCCTGAGCGCGGATCCCTCCAATCGGGTCCTCGTGCTCGAGGCGGGCCGGCCGGATTACCGGTTCGACGTGTTCATCCAGATGCCGGCCGCGCTCGCATATCCGATCGGCAACCGGTTCTACGACTGGAAGTACGAATCGGAGCCCGAGCCGTTCATGAACGGGCGGCGGATCTACCACGCCCGCGGCAAGGTGCTCGGCGGCAGCAGCAGCATCAACGGGATGATCTTCCAGCGCGGCAACCCGCTCGACTACGAGCGCTGGGGCGCCGATCCGGGCATGGCGACATGGGACTACGCCCATTGCCTGCCCTACTTCAGGCGGATGGAGGACTGCCTCGCGGCCGATCCCGACGACCCGTATCGCGGCCACGGCGGACCGCTCGGCCTGGAGCGGGGGCCGGCCAGGAACCCGCTCTTCGCAGCGTTCTTCGAGGCGGCGCAGGAGGCTGGCTATCCCTCGACCGACGACGTCAACGGCTACCGCCAGGAAGGGTTTGCCAAGTTCGACCGGAACATCCGCCGCGGACGTCGGCTCAGCGCGGCGCGAGCCTACCTCCACCCCGTGATGAAGCGCCCGAACCTGACCGTGACGACCCGCGCCTTCGTCACCAGGATCCTCCTGGACGGGAAGCGCGTGGTCGGCGTCGAATACCGGCAGGGGAGCGGTCCACTCCAGCGGGCGCACGCGAACGAGGTGATCCTGGCGGCCGGCGCGATCAACTCGCCGCAGCTCCTCCAGCTGTCGGGCGTCGGCAACGCGACGGAGCTGGCGGCCCTCGGCATCCACGTCGTCCACGACCTGCCGGGCGTCGGCGAGCACCTCCAGGACCATCTCGAGGTCTACATCCAGCACAGGAGCCTCAAGCCGGTCTCGATGCAGCCGGCGCTCGCCAACTGGCGCAAGCCCTGGATCGGGTTCCAGTGGCTGTTCTTCCGCCGCGGTCCGGGTGCGACGAACCACTTCGAGGGCGGCGGGTTCGTCCGCAGCAACAACGATGTCGCCTATCCGAACCTCATGTTCCACTTCCTGCCGCTGTCCATCCGCTACGACGGCTCCGGACCCAAGGGCGGCCATGGGTACCAGGTCCACGTCGGGCCGATGTACTCCGATGCCCGTGGCTCGGTGAAGATCACCTCGACCGACCCGACCGTCCACCCGGCACTGCGGTTCAACTACCTGTCGACCGCCCAGGATCGGCGCGAGTGGGTCGAGGCGGTCCGCGTCGCCCGGCGCATCCTCGGGCAGCCGGCACTGGCCGAGTTCGACGGCGGCGAGACGTCACCGGGCGCCGAGGTGGAGACGGACGAACAGATTCTGGCGTGGGTCGCGCGGGACGCGGAGACCGCGCTCCACCCGTCGTGCACGGCCCGGATGGGGACGGACCCGCTGTCGGTCACGGACCCGTTGACGATGGGGGTCTACGGCCTCGACGGGCTGCGCGTCGTCGACGCCTCCGCGATGCCGTACGTCACGAACGGCAACATCTACGCGCCGGTCATGATGCTCGCGGAGAAGGCCGCCGACCTGATCCTCGGCAACACCCCGCTGGCACCGGCGACGATCGGCTTCTACCGGCATCAGCCGTCCGGGTCGACCACCGCCTGACCGCGGCGCGCTCGCATCGCGGCATCAACCCTGCTGGCGCAACCGCCGCGAGAGCCGGCTCGCCGCACCGACGACGAGCTCGCCGATCCGATCCTCTGTTCCGTCCGCCGGGAAGCGGTACGACGGACCGTGGAGGTGGACCGCCGCAACGATCTCGCCGCCGTCGCCAGCGACGGGGGCCGCAACGGAGTTGAGTCCCGCTGCGAACTCCTCGCGGACCCAGGCGAAGCCGTCGCGCTGGACCGACCGGAGGCGGTCGCGCAGGGCGGCGGAGTCCGTCAAGGTCCGGTCGGTGAACGCGACCCGCGGCAGCGCCAGGTACCGCTCGATGGCGGTCTCGTTCATGTGGGCGAGGAACACCTGGCCGGAGGACACCGCGTGCATCGGGACGCGCGTCCCCGTCCAGTCGCGGACCTGGACCTCGTGGGCCGTGTCGACCTGGTCGACGTAGTGGACGGCGGCCCCGTCGGCAACGGACAGGCCGGCCGCCTCGCCGGCCGCAGACGCCAGTTCCACGAGGATCGGGTGCCCGATCGCGACGAGACTGCGCGCCGGGACGACGCCCGCAGCGAGCGTGACGATCCGCCCGCCGAGGCGGTAGCGGGTCTCACCCGGGACCTGCTCCACCACCCCCTCGCGAGTGAGGGACGCGAGCATCCGGGCGGCGGTCGACTTCGGGAGGTCGACCCGTTCGGCGACTTCCGTCACCCCGATCGGCCCGTTGGCGAGCGCGGAGAGCACGGCGAAGGCCCGCTCGATGGACTGGACTCTGGACACGACGCTCCCGGTGGGCTAGATTTGGCGCCTGCGTTCCATCATACGGCACCGTGCCGCATCGTGGAACCCCGAACCGTCGGGACATTGCTGGTCAGGGAGCACCACGTGGCGGACGACTACGAGGACATCGACCTCGCTTCGCTGTCGGACGACGAGCTCGTCGAGCAGATGCACAACGATCTCTACGACGGCATGAGGGACGAGATCGTCGAGGGGACGAACATCCTGCTCGGTCGCGGCTTCACCGCGACGAAGGTCCTCGACGATGCGCTCGTGGCCGGCATGAAGATCGTCGGCATCGATTTCCGCGACGGGATCCTGTTCGTGCCGGAGGTCCTCCTGGCCGCCAACGCGATGAAGGCGGGCATGGAGATCCTCCGACCGCTCCTCGCGGAGACGGGCGCGGAGCCTGTCGGCAAGGTCGTCATCGGGACGGTCAAGGGCGACATCCACGACATCGGCAAGAACCTCGTCGGGATGATGCTCGAGGGCGCCGGATTCGAGGTCGTCGACCTCGGCATCAACACCGACGCCGAGAAGTTCATCGCCGCGCTCGAGCTGCACAAGCCGGACATCCTCGGGATGTCGGCGCTGCTCACCACGACGATGCCGTACATGAAGGTCGTCATCCAGACGCTCAAGGACCGCGGGATGCGCGACAACTACATCGTCCTCGTCGGCGGGGCGCCGCTCAACGAGGAGTTCGGGATGGCGGTTGGGGCGGACGCCTACTGTCGCGATGCAGGGGTTGCCGCCGAGACGGCGCGCCGCCTGATCGACGAGCGTCGTGCCGCCGCCTAGTTCGGCTCCGGGCCGCGGTCCACGCCGGGCTCGCCGCGCTCGCCGCGCCACCGCCGCCACCGCCGCCGCCGGCCGCGTCACCGCCGTCACCACCGCAGCCGCAGCCGCAGCCGCCGCAGCCTCCTTGGTCCCGGAGGCGGACCAACGGACGAAGGAGACCCTCGCCGGACGGCCAATTCGCGCCTTCCCCGGTCAGGTGGTCCGGCTGCCGGACCATACGGCGGAGGAAGCCGTCGCTGGGACAAGGATTGAGGGCGCCGGCCGCCCGTTGGTCCGCCAGGCGGACCAGGCGGGCAGTCAACCGATGCGCCACGGCCGCGTCCTCGTCGTCGGATGCGGGGCGCTCGCGCGCGAGTTGGTTGAGCTGACCCGGCCGCTTCCCAACGTCGACGTCGCGTGCCTGCCGCCGGCACTCCACAACCGTCCGTCCGGCATTCCGGCCCGCGTCCGCGCGCGGATCCGCCAGGGCCGCCGCGAGGGATACGAGCGGGTGTTCGTGGCCTATGCCGACTGCGGGACCGGCGGCATGCTCGATCACGTCATCGTGGAAGAGGGCGTGGAACGCCTGCCGGGCGCGCACTGCTACGAGTTCTTCGCCGGCCGCACGGACTTCGCGCGCCTGGCGGACGAGGAGCCCGCGACGTTCTGGCTGACCGACTTCCTCGCCCGGAACTTCGAGCGGCTCGTGATCCGTGGACTCGGGATCGACAGGCACCCGGAGCTCGAGTCTATGTACTTCGGCAACTACCGGCGACTCGTCTACCTCTCCCAGACGGACGACCCGGACCTGCTCGCGATGGCGGGACGCGCCGCTGAACGCCTCGGGCTGGAGTTCGAGCACCGCCACACCGGCTACGGCGAGCTGGCCGACTCGATCGGGGGCCTGCGCGTCGTCGACGGCGGCGCGGCCTGACGATGGCGACGATGACCGTGATCTGGTGGCGCGACATCCCGGCCCAGGTCGTCGCCCGCGACGGACGCCGCTCCAGCAAGGTCGTCCTCCACCAGCGCTTCCAGGTGGCGATCGACAAGGCTGCCAGCCGGGCCGGCAAGCGCGCATACAACGACTACATCGAGGAGTGGCGCAAGGTCGCGAAGGCCTGCGGCGAGAACCTCGAGGCGGAGGTCGACGCCGAGGTCGCCCGGCTCGAAGCCGAGTACGACCGTCATCGCCTGGCGGAGCTCATCCAGTCGGGCGGCGTTGCGGGCGGTCCGGCCTTCCCGCCGGCCCACGACGAGACGCCCAGCCGGCCGGCGCCGGAATGACCGACACTGTCGTCTCGTCCGCCAGCCGCGAGGTGGTCATCGGGGACGATCGCCCGTTCGTGATCATCGGCGAGCAAATCAACCCGACCGGCCGCAAGGCCCTCGCCGAGGAGATGAAGGCCGGCGACTTCAGCCGGGTCGAGCGGGACACGATCGCCCAGGTCGGGGCGGGCGCCCACATGCTCGACGTCAACGCGGGCATCCCCCTCGCCGACGAGCCGGCGATCCTCGCCCGGACGATCCGGCTCGTCCAGTCGCTGACCGACCTGCCGCTCTCGATCAATTCCTCCATCGTCGATGCGCTCGAGGCCGGGCTCGCCGTGTACCAGGGCAAGGCGCTCGTCAACTCCGTGACCGGCGAGGAGGAACGCCTCGAGCGCGTGCTGCCGCTCGTGAAGAAGTACGGCGCCGCCGTCGTCGCGATCAGCAACGACGAGACGGGCATCAGCGAGGACCCGGACGTGCGGTTTGCCGTCGCGAAGCGGATCGTCGAGCGCGCCCGCGACCACGGCATCCCCTACGAGGACATCGTCGTCGACCCGCTGCTGATGCCGATCGGGGCGATGCAGACGGCCGGCCGGCAGGTCTTCCGGATCCTCGGCCGGCTGCGGGACGAGCTCCACGTCAATTCGACCTGCGGGGCGAGCAACGTCAGCTTCGGGCTGCCGAACCGCGAGGGGATCAACGGCGCCTACCTCGCGATGGCGATGGCGAGCGGCCTCACGTCGGCGATCACGAACCCGATCGCCGAGGGCGTCAGGCACGCGGTCATGGCCGCCGACGTGCTGCTCGGCAACGACCAGGATGCGTCGCGCTGGATCCGTGCGTTCCGCGTCGCCCCGGCGGAAGGCGAGCGAGGCGTCCGCGTCAACCGACGCCGGTCCGGATCGCCTGTCGCGGGCTGAGCCCGGTGCCGCGGTGACCTCTCCGACCGAGCCGCTCGTCATCTTCACCCCGTCCGGCCGGCGCGGCCGGTTCGCAGAGGGCACGACCGTCCTCGATGCCGCGCGGTCCCTCGGCGTCGACATCGACTCGGTCTGCGGCGGGCGCGGCATCTGCGGGCGCTGCCAGGTCGAGCAGAGCGTCGGCTCGTTCGCCAAGCACGGGATCGAATCGCGACCGGAGAACCTCAGCCCGTTCGACGCCGTCGAGACCGCCTACCGCGACGACAAGGGCCTGGCGGAAGGCCGTCGCCTCTCCTGCACCGCCCACCTGCGCGGCGATGCCGTGATCGACGTGCCGCCGGAGAGCCAGGTCTACCGCCAGGTCGTCCGCAAGGGCCTCGACGTCCGCGACTTCCACATCGATCCCGTCGTCCGGCTCCACTACGTCGAGGTCGTCCCGCCGGAGCTCGCCTCCCCGTCGGGCGACCTCGTCCGGCTGTTCGATGCGCTCGAGAAGGAGTGGGGGCTCACCGACCTGGACGCCGACCTCGAGGTGGTCCGGGCGCTCCAACCGGCCCTCGAGAAGGGCGCGTACAAGGTCACCGTCGCGGTCCACGAGGCCCGAACTGTCACCGGCATCTGGCCCGGCCTCCACGACAAGGCGTACGGCGTGGCGATCGACGTCGGATCGACGACGATTGCCGGCCATCTGGCCGACCTGACCGACGGTGCCGTCCTCGCCAGCCACGGCGTGATGAACCCGCAGATCCGCTTCGGCGAGGACCTCATGAGCAGGGTCTCGTACGCGATGATGCATCCCGAGGGGGCGGCGGAGATGACCGCCGCGGTCCGAAAGGCTCTCAACGGGCTGCTCGCCCAGCTCGCGATGAGTGCCGGGATCAAGCGCGACGAGATCCTCGAACTGGCGCTCGTCGGAAACCCGATCATGCACCACCTCGTCCTCGGGATCGACCCGATCCCGCTCGGCTCCGCGCCGTTCGCGCTCGCAACCGACCGGGCCGTCCGCGTGCGGGCCGCTGAACTGGATCTGCGGGCCCACCCGGGCGCGCGGGTCTACGTCCTGCCGTGCATCGCCGGTCACGTCGGCGCCGACACCGCCGGCGTCATCCTCGCCGAGGCGCCGCACGAGGCGGAGGCGGTGACGCTCGTCGTCGACGTCGGGACGAACGCGGAGATCGTGCTGGGCAACCGCGAGTTCCTGCTCGCCGCCTCGAGCCCGACCGGGCCGGCCTTCGAGGGCGCCCAGATCAGCGGCGGCCAGAGGGCGGCACCGGGCGCGATCGAACGGGTGCGGATCGACCGCGACACGCTGGAGCCGCGGTTCCGCGTCATCGGCTCCGAGCTGTGGTCAAACGAGCCCGGCTTCGACGACGCGACGGCCGACACCGGCATCACCGGCATCTGCGGCTCGGGCATCGTCGAGGTGATCGCGGAGCTCTACCTGGCCGGCGTCATCACCCCGGACGGGATCGTGGACGGCAGGCTGGCCGCACGGAGCCCGCGGATCGTCGAGGACGGCCGGACGTTCTCCTACGTCCTCCACGACGGCGCGGGTGTGGCCCGTCCACGAATCGCGATCACCCAGAACGACGTCCGGGCGATCCAGCTTGCGAAGGCGGCGCTGTACGCCGGCGTCCGGCTGCTGATGGATCACGCCGGGATCGAGACGCTCGACGAGATCCGGCTCGCGGGCGCCTTCGGCAGCCAGATCGACACGTTCCACGCGATGGTCCTGGGGCTCGTCCCCGACGTGGACCTCGCCCACGTCAGGTCCGCCGGCAACGCCGCGGGCACCGGGGCCCTGATCGCGCTCCTGAGCGGCGCCGCGCGTCACGAGATCGAACGCGTCGTGCGGACCGTCGAGAAGATCGAGACCGCCGTCGAGCCGCGCTTCCAGCAGCACTTCGTCGAGGCGATGGCCTTTCCCCATCGCACGGCCGCGTATCCGCACCTCGAGAAGGTCGTCGACCTGCCGAAGCGGCCGGGCGGCGGCACGGGCAGCGGCGGCGACGGAGGCGACGAACCCCGGCGCAGGCGCCGCGCGCCCGTGGCCGCGGCGAGGGAGGACAGATGACCACAGACGAGAGTCCCCGCCAGCGAACCGGCGGACGGGCCGGTCGGACGGCCGCGCGCCTGCGCAGCCACGTGGAGCGCGTCCCGTTCCTCACCCGGACCCTCAAGCCGTTCGAGGTCCTCGACGAGGAGGGACTCGCGACGATCGAATGGAACGCCGACACGATCCTCGAGCAGGTCGGGCTCGAGTTCCGCGGCGACCCGGACTCGCTCCGGTTGTTCCGCGAAGCGGGCGCCGACGTCCAGGGCGAGCGGGTTCGCTTCCCGCGCGGGATGTGCCGCCAGATCGTCCAGGCGACGGCGCCGCGGGTCTTCACCCAGTACGCCAGGAACGAGGCGAACAGCGTCCAGATCGGCGGGACCGCGACCGTCCTCGCGCCGAACTACGGCTCGCCGTTCGTCCGCGACCTCGACAACGGCCGTCGCTACGGGACGATCGAGGACTTCCGCAACTTCGTGAAGCTCGCCTACATGAGCCCGCATCTCCACCACAGCGGCGGGACCGTGTGCGAGCCGGTCGACGTGCCGGTCAACAAGCGCCACCTCGACATGGTCTACTCGCACATTCGATACAGCGACAAGCCGTTCATGGGCTCCGTGACCGCGCCGGAACGGGCGCGCGACACCGTCGAGATGGCGCGGATCACGTTCGGGGCGGAGTACCTCGAGGACCACGCGGTGATCCTCTCGTTGATCAACGCCAACAGCCCGCTCGTCTGGGACGGGACGATGCTCGGCGCGGCGCGGGCCTACGCGGAGGCGAACCAGGCGACGCTCCTCACCCCGTTCATCCTGGCCGGGGCGATGGCCCCGGTGACCGCCGCCGGCGTCTGCGCCCAGACCCTGGCGGAGGCGCTCGGCGGCATGACGTTCGTCCAGCTCGTCCGGCCCGGCGCGCCGGTCGTGCTGGGTTCGTTCGCGAGCTCGATGTCGATGCAGTCGGGCGCCCCGACGTTCGGGACGCCGGAACCGGCCCTCGTCCTCTACGCGATGGCGGCCCTCGCCCGCCGGCTCGGCGTCCCGTTCCGCTCCGGTGGCAACCTCTGCGCCTCGAAGATCGCCGACGCCCAGGCCGCCTACGAATCGTCGGCCACGTTCATCCCCACGATCCTCGCCGGGGTCAACTTCGTGCTCCACGCGGCCGGCTGGCTGGAGGGCGGGCTCGCCATCGGCTACGAGAAGTTCATCCTCGACGCCGACCAGTGCGGAATGGCCGCCGTGTTCGTCAAGGGGATCGACCTCTCGGAGAACGGCCAGGCGGTCGAGGCGATCGTCGACAACGGCCCGGGCCAGCACTTCCTCGGCACCGCCCACACGCTCGCGAACTTCGAATCCGCCTTCTACCGATCGGAGACCGCCGACAACAACAGCTTCGAGCAATGGCAGGAGGACGGCGGCCTCGACGCCGCGCAGCGCGCGAACGCGCATCTGGAAGCGAATGCTCCGCGACTACGAGCCGCCGCCGCTCGACGAGGGCGTCGACGAGGCCCTCAAGGACTTCATCGCGAAGCGCAAGGCCGCCCAGCCGGACTCGGAAGTCTGAGGTCGCCCGCGAATGCTCTTCCGACGGCGACGGTCGCTCGCGCCGCCCGCCCGCGAGGCGCTCGCCCGCCTTCTCCGGGCGCCGACGTTCGAGCTCGTCCCGCTCAGGAACGCCCTCGACCAGGCCGCATTCCTGCCGGCCGGAGCCACCGTGTCGGTGACGGCATCACCGGCCAAGGGGATCGAGGCGACGGTCGCTCTCTGCGAGCAACTCCAGGCGCGCGGCTTCCGGGCGGTCCCGCACGTGTCGGCCCGGATGATCCGTGACCGCGCGCACCTCGTCGACCTCATCGCCTGGCTGGAGGGCGCCGGTGTCGATCGGGCCTTCGTCGTCGGCGGCGACGCCAAGGAGCCCGGTGACTACCCCGACGGTCTTTCGCTGTTGCGAGAGATGGCGGACATCGGCCATCCGCTCGCGGAGATCGGCATCCCGTGCTATCCGCAGGGCCACGCCTTCATCGCCGACGGGACGCTCCTCGAGGCCCTCCGCGCGAAGGCGGCGTTCGCGAGCTACTTGACGACGCAGCTCTGCTTCGACCCCGGCGCGATCGCGACCTGGATCGCGGCACGTCGGGCGGAGGGGCTCGACCTGCCGATCCACGTCGGCGTGCCCGGAGTCGCTGAACCGCACAAGCTGCTCGCGATCAGCGCCCGGATCGGGGTCGCCGACACCCACCGGTTCCTGACGAAGAACCTCCGCTTCGTGGCCAGGCTCGTCCGCTCCGGCGGCTTCTACCGGCCGGACGCGCTCCTCGCCGGCCTCGCCCCCCACCTGGCCGATCCCGCGGCCGGGATCGTCGACCTCCACATGTACACCTTCAACGCGGTCGAGACGTTCGAGACGTGGCGGCGGGCGTACCTCGCGAAGCTGGGAGTGGCCGCCGCAGCCGTCTGAGCAAGGGATGGGCCGGCGGCGGCAGATCCGGCACGATCCACCGCCGCCGCCATCAGCGAGACAGCACGTTCAGAGCGGGGTACCCGACACGAACCTGAGGTCGAGCCTGCTCCAGGAGGCACAGTCGGGACCGACTGCATTTGCCCCGAGCAGGACGAAGCCGCCGGACCAGTAGAACTTCTGATTGAGGGTGTACGTGAAGGAGGTCGTCTTTCCGGCCCACATGATCGGCTGCGGATAGGAGTAATCGCGTTTGACCGTATGGTCGTTGTCCTGTGCCCACAGCCTGAACAGACTGAGACTGGCGCTGGACGAGTGCACCGTATAGCGCCATGTCACCGACTTGATGTAGACGTACTGCGAGTTCACCGCGGCCACGGAGACGGCCGCCCGAAGGTCGTAGTCGTTGGTGGGGCAGTCGGTCGTTCCCGATCGTGGGTAGCTCCAGTAGAAGTACTTCGTTGCGTTGCTGTCGACGGTCCTGAGGCCGCCGGGGAGGTTGTAGGCGAGCGTCGCCTGTGCCCCGAGGATGCCGACCAGCATTGCCAGGATCGCCGCAATCTTGATCGCTCGTGGTCTCATGGCCAGGGCCCTCTGCTGCTGGTACGACGCCCGCTCGAAGAGCGGCGATCCGTACCACGACCCAACCTAGATGCGGCCGCGTGCGGGACCATCTCGATGACGGCTCGGCGCCGTTCGCGGCGCGGGTTTTCGGCGCGAGCTGGCACCGCATTCGTTCCCGCGGCGGGGCAATTCCCCCATACTCGACCGATGACGACCGACTTCGCACTCGACCACGCGGCCCTCCTCGCGGCGGCTCGCGACATCCTCCCCGACATCACCGCCATCCGCCGGCGGATCCACCGCCATCCGGAGATCGGGACAGACCTCCCCGTCACGCAGGCGGTCATCGTCGAGGAGCTCGAGCGCCTCGGCCTGAAGCCGACGCGCGGACGGGCCCTCACCTCCGTGACCGCGCTGATCGATGGGGGCAAGCCCGGTCCGACGATCCTGCTCCGCGGCGACATGGACGCGCTGCCGCTGACGGAGGACACGGGGCTCGACTTCGCGTCCGAGATCGCGGGGGCGATGCACGCCTGCGGGCACGACACGCACGTCGCGATGCTCCTGGGCGCCGCGCGATTGCTCGTCGATCGCCGTTCGGAGATGCCGGGCCGGGTCCTCCTGATGTTCCAGCCGGGCGAGGAGGGCTTCGGCGGCGCACTCGACATGATCGACGAGGGCCTGCTCGACGTCCCGATGAGCGCCGACCACGGCCCAGTGGACGCAGCCTTCGCGATCCACATCGGCACGAGCTATCGAACCGGCACGATCCACCTCCGCGCCGGCGCCGAGATGGCCTCGTCCGACGTGCTCCGGATCACCGTCGTGGGCAAGGGTGGCCACGCCTCCGAGCCGCACAAGGCCGTCGACCCGATCACGGTCGCCGCGGAGATCGTCCTCGCCCTCCAGGTCGCGGTGACCCGTGGCGTCGACCCGTTCGACCCTGCCGTGATCACGATCGCGAAGCTGACGGCCGGGACGACGAACAACATCATCCCCGAGACCGCGGAGCTGCTCGGCACGATCCGGACGGTCTCGGAGGAGGCGCGCGCGGCGGTCAAGGAACGGATCGCCCGTCTCGTCGAGGGGATCAGCGCCGCCCACGGGGCGACCGCGCGGCTGGACATCGAGCCGGGCTACCCGGTCACCGTCAACGACGACGGCTTCGCGGCATTCGTCCTCGACGTCTCCCGCGACCTCGTCGGAGCCGATGCGGTGACGCCGATGAAGGCGCCGATCATGGGCGCCGAGGACTTCTCCTACGTCCTCCAGAAGGTCCCGGGCGCGATGGCGTTCCTCGGGGCGGTCCCGGTCGGATTCGACCCCGAGACCGCGCCGCAGAACCACTCCAACCTGGTCGTCTTCGACGAGGAGGCGCTGCCGGTCGGGGTCGCGCTCTACGCGGCGATCGCCCTCCGCCACCTCGGCGGCGCGTGACCGACGATCGCCGGTCGATCCTTCGCCGTCGCCTGGCGGAGGTGCCGGACCGGCTGGCGGCGGCGGCCCGGGCCGCCGGGGATCGGCCCGTGCAGAGCGGCGAGTGGACGCCCGCCGATGTCGTCCGACACCTGATCGCGGTCGAGGATGAGGTCTGGCACCCGCGACTCCACCAGCTGGCAACCCAGGAGCACCCTCGCTGGCGGTGGGTCGAACCGGATCGCTGGCCCGGCTCGCCGGGAGCCTCGCTCGACGACCTCCTGGCCGTCCACGCCGCTCGCCGGGGCGCGACGATCGACATGCTCGACGCCCTCGGCGAGGATGGCTGGGCCCGGACCGGCGAGCACGCGACGTTCGGGGTGCTCGACGTCAGCGGGCTCATGGCGCGGGCGATCGATCACGACGACGAGCACATCGCGAGCCTGGGATGAGTCCCGACAACGTGACCCGCTCGACGCGGCTTGCAGCGAACGCCGCGGCGATGGCGGTCGTCGCCTATGCGGCTCTTTGGGCGGCGACGACGCAGGTCGCGGAGATCCGTGCGGTCTCGCCGTTCGGCGACGATCCCTGGGATGCGATCGCGTCCTACGCGGCGATCTTCCTGCCGCTCGTCGCCGGCGCGACGTGGATCCGGAGCATTCGCCATCGCGGCCCGATCCTGCCGGCGGTGACGGCCGGCCGCATCCGGTGGGGCGCCGGTCTTGCCGCCGGGATCGTCCTTGCTTCGGTCGGCGCGGACCTCCTGGCGATCCGCGTCTCGACCCAGAGCGCGGCCGACGCGGGCGACCTCCGCCCGACGCTGATCGTCCTGGCCGTCACCCTTGCCGGCGTGATGGGTGCGATCGCCGCGGGGCTCCTGGTGCGGGCCGAACTGATCGCCCGCCGGGCTGGCGCGACGCGGACGGATCGCGCGAACGTGTCCCCGGAGCCCGACATCGTCGACGACCTCCTCGCTTTGGCGTCGGACGTGGCCCGACCGATCAACCTCGAGAGACCGATCGGTCGCATGTCGGACGAGATCGAGCGATTCCTCGATCACTCGCCGATCAGCCCGCGCCGCCACCGGATCGGGTTTGGCGTCGTCCTCGCAGCGGTGGCGGCGGTGGGCTTCGATGCGTGGCACTCCCTGATCGAGGGCGGCGTGGGCTCGCCAGCGGTCCTCGTCGTGTTCGGCGCCTTGACGGGTATCGGCGTCCTTGGGGTCTACCTGGGAACCGTCGTCCCGCTGCGTCTCCTTCGGCCGGTGACCGATCGAAACCACCACGCCTGATCCGCTCAGTCGCCCAGCAGGCGAACGCGATCCAGTCGCCAGCCGATCGTCTCGCCGGCGATGGCGACCGGCGGGCCGACGCCGCGGATCATCACCTCGCCGGCCGGAGTGGCAACCCCATAGTCGGTGTGGGTCCCGCGGTATTTGGTCCGGACGACCGTCCCGGGCAGCGGCCCGTCAAGCGTCGCCCAATCGGGGCGGACGAGGATCGTGGCGGGACCCGCCGGCCGCGTCGGCGGCTCACGGTCCGCGGCGGCAAGCTCCGGCTGGACCCGGATGCCGGCGACGACCAGCTCCGGCCGGCCGTCGACCCAGCCGGCAAGCTCGGCCGACAGCTCGCTCGCGGGCCCGGTCAGCCTCGCCGCCCAGGCATCGATCGGGGCCTCGTAGACGTCCCGCGGCGTCCCCGCCTGGACGATCCGGCCATCGCGGATGAGGACGACCCGGTCGGCGATCGCGAGCGCCTCCGCCGTGTCGTGCGTCGCGTAGATGCCCGCTGCACCGGACGCGCGCCGCACTTCCGCGATCTCTGCCCCGAGCTGCTCGCGCAAGTGTGGCATCGACGTGGGCCGTCGGCTCGTCGAAGAGCTGGACCGCGGCTCCGCGGGCGAGGGCCCGGCCCAGGCCGACCCGCTGCTGCTCGCCACCCGACATCTCGGCCGGCCGGCGATCCGCGACTGACCCGATCCCCAGACGCTCGAGGATCGACCGGGCCTCGTGCTCCGGGTTCGAGCCGCGCGCCGGTCGCCGCCGAAGCGGGTACGCGACGGTCTCGAGGGCCGACATGTGCGGCCACAGGGCGTAGTCCTGGAAGACGACAGCCACGTTGCGGCGGTCGGCGGGTTCGTGGCGTCCCGGCGCCGCGACCACGCGCCCGGCGACGCGGATCTCGCCGCCGCTGATCGGCAGGAAGCCGGCGATCGCTCCCAGGATCGTGGTCTTCCCGGATCCCGACGGGCCCAGCAGCACGACCATCTCGCCGGGTGCCACCGCGAGATCGAGCCCTGTGATGACCCGGCGCTCGCCGTAGGCGACGTCCACGGCGCGGCAGTCGACGGCCAGTTCCTCGCCCGCTCGCGCGCTCGCTCCGCCGCTCACCCGCCCGCCCCCAGCCGGGCGAGCCCGCCGGCCGCGTCCGGCGAGGAGCGCCAGCGGCACGGCCGCGGCAACGGTCACGGCCGTGAGGATGATCGCGAGCGCCGCGGAGACGGTCGGGTCGCCGAGCTGCTGGGCGTTCAGGACGACGACGGCGAGGGTCGCGGTGCCGGGGCCGTAGAGCAGGCTCGACATCGTGAGCTCGTGGACGGCGAAGACGAAGACGACGAGCCAGCCGGCGACGATCGACGGCCGGAGGGCCGGAATCGTCACCGTTCGGAGCGCGTCGATCGCACCCGCCCCGCTGGCGCGGGCGGCCCGGACGAGATCGGGCGGCAGGCGGTCGACGGACGCCGCCAGCTGGCGATAGCCGATCGCCCAGAACTTGGCGAGGTACGCCAGCAGGATCAGGGCGAGCGTGTCGCGCAGCCAGCCGCCCCACGCCAGCAGGACCGCGACCGCCAGGGCGGAGCCGGGAACCGCGAACCCCGGGGTCGTCAGCGTCCCGACGAGCGACCGCCGGCCGCCGCCTGCTCCGCCGCGCGACCCACCGCCGCGCGACCCGCCGCCGGCCGCGACGACCAGGCCGCCGAGGATCAGCACGATCGTCGCCGCCGCGACGGCCAGGGCGAGGCTGTTGGCCAGCCCGCCGGCCAGGCGGGAGTCGAGGGCCTCCGCGAAGTTGGCGAGCGTCCAGTTCGCGGGCACCGGCTCCAGGCCGACCGCGCGCGTCAGGGCCGTCAACGCGACGGCGACGAGCGGCACGACCTTCACGACCACGATCGCGGCACCCATCCCCAGCGCGATCGCCCAGCCGCCTGCCCCCAGCCGCCCGGCCCCTGCGGACCTCGACGTCCGGACGGCCCCGCGCCCGCCGAGCAACGCGTCCGCCGACCCGACGACCCCGATCGCCATGACGACGAGGGTCGCGGCGAGCGTCGCCGCCCGGGCGAAGGCGGCCGGGTCCGCGGACCGCGCGAGGTCCTGGTACAGCCGCGTCGTGATCGTCGAGAAGCCGGCCGGCGTGCCGAGGACCGCCGGCACGCCGAACGCATTGACCGCGAAGACGAACGTGACGACCGCGGCCGAGAGAAGCGCCGGCCGCAGCAGCGGCAGCGTGATCGTCCGGAAGGTCGTCGTCGGGCCGGCGCCGCTGGCCCGGGCCGCCCGCTCGAGATCGGGCTCCACCCGGCTGGCGAGCGCCCCCGCGACGATCAGGTATGCGAGCGGGGTCGCCGCCACGGCGAGGACGGCGACGATGCCGACCGGCCCGTACAGTCCCGGCAGCTGCCAGCCGATCAGCTGATCGCTCAGGCCGCGCGGCCCGAAGGCTCGCGCCCACCCGAACGCACCCACGAACGGTGGCACGAGCAGCGAGATGAGCATCCCCGCCCGGAGCCATCGCCGGCCGGGGACGGCCGCCCGCTCCGTCACGAGCGCCCCCGCCGTCCCGAGAACGACCGCGAGAACGGACACGAGCGCGGCCGTCCAGAGGCTGTTCCAGATCGCGGTGGCGATCCGCGGCGCCGTCAGCGTCGCGACGATGCCCCCGGGCCCGGCCTCGAGCGCGACGCCGGCGAGGCGGACGATGGGCCAGCCGATCAGGCCGGCCACGCAGATCCAGGCGACCGCCAGCGCGATGCGCCGTCGCTGCGTGCTCATCGTCGACGGCGCATCAACGCCCGAAGCCCGTCATTCGGGGAAGATCGCGTGGAAGTCCGCGAGCAGCGTGTCCTGCTCGCCGAACAGCGCCGACCAGTCCGGGCCGACCTGGCTCCCATCCGGGGCCGGTCCGCCGCTGACGCCCGCGAGCACCGGCTGCCAGCCCGTCCCGGCGATCGCGGTCTGGCCCGGGTTCGACAGGGCGAAGTCCGTGAATGACATCGCGGTGGGCGCGTTGGCCGACCCGTCGACGACGGCGATCGGGCTGTAGACAGCGATCGCGCCGCTGGCCGGCCAGACGAGCGTGATCGGCGAGCCCTTCTTGACCGCGGTCCGGACCGAGTTGTCGAGCGTGATGCCGGCCTTGAAACGCCCTTCCGCGACGCCGTTCGTGACGTCGTCGGGCGCCTGCACCCGGATCGCGCCGTTGTCCTTGAGCGCCTGGTAGAACCCGATGCCGTAGGCCTCGCTCCGGGCGAAGTAGCCGAGCGCCGCGAACGATGAGCCGGCGAAACCCGGATCGGAGAACGCGATGGCGTCCCGGTACGCCGGGTCAGTCAGGTCCTTCCAGTCGGCCGGCGACGGGCTGACGTCCTTGCCGGCGACCATGACGACGTTCAGGAGGCGTGTCGCGAAGAACGTGTCGGTCCGGTAGGCCGGATCGATCGCCGCCGCGGACGGTGGATCCCAGGCCATCAGCAGACCCTGGTCCGCGTAGGACGCGATCGACAGCGGATCGGTCAGCCACAGGACGTCGGCCTTGAGACCGCCGGATCGGAGGTCCGCGGCGATCCTCGCCGCCATTTCCGCGGTCGGCGCGCGGAACACGTCGACGGTGACGTCGGGATGGGCGGTCCTGTACGCCGCGACGACGGCATCGACCGTCGCCTGGGTGACCGACGTGTACATCGTGATCGAACCGCTCGGGCTCGCGAGCGGCGTGGGCGAGGCGCTCGTCGGCGGCGAGGCCGAGGAGGAGGATGACGCCGCGGGCGATGCGGGTGGCGCGGCCGTGGCACTCGGGGCCGGTGATGCTCCACCCGAGCAGGCGGCGACGATCAGGGCGACCGACACGAAGACGGCGACGATCGCCACAACGACTCTGACAGGACGAGGCCCACCCCGGACCTTCGTCGAGAATTCGACGGGCATGGTTGCGCTCCAGTGGCTAAGCGGACGTCATCGGGTACGGCAGCGCCGGGAACCCGGCTTCCACGCTTGCCCGCGCTCGGGCAACGGTCTCGTTCCTGTTGGGCTCCCGCGCACCTCCCGACGACGACTGGCTAGCCGATCACCTCGCGGGGCCCGTTGTGGATGACCCGCTTGTTGGTGATCTCGAACTGGCGGAGGGTCGATCGGCGGAGCAGGTGGAGCTGACGGCGGCTCAGCCGGTCGCAGACCCAGCCCCAGTGGAGCGAGACCCAGTCGCCGGGCCGGAACGGGTCGAGGAACCCGACGCCGTCCAGTGATCGGCGAGCCGTCTCGAGGCGCTTGTCCCCGAGTCCGATGTCGGTTCCGTCATAGGTCAGCGGCCGCGACAGGACCGTCACCTGGTCGCCGTCCGACTCGACGACCTGTCCCCACCGGATCCGGCAGCGCTCGAGGTGCTCGAGGGGCGTGTCGGCGCGCCCGGTGTGGAGGAGACCGACCCACGGGTAGATGCCGAAGACGTGGAAGGCGTGATTTGGGACGGCACCCTCCGGGATGGCCTCTGCGAGATACCCCCAGCCCCTGCCGGCGCGCTTGCGGAAGCGGTCGAGCAGCGAGTTACCGAACCGCGTCATGTCGATCGAGTCGAGCAGCGATCCGCCGAGCCAGTAGGCCTCGACCACGCGCCGGTCGAGCGGGGAGGACATGCCCGTCTGGCCGGCGATGAACTCGAGGTACGGCCAAGCGCCGGCGAAGCCGCGCGCCAGCTCGACCAGCCCGGGATCGACCGTCCCCTCCGACCCGTACTGGAGGAGGGCACGGCTGTCCGGTGGACCGCAGTAGCCCAGCTCGTTGGGCGGATACGCGTAGCGGGCGAACAGGATGGCCCCGTTGACGGGAATCTCGACCTCGTCCGCCGGCGGCAGGCTCGGGTCGGGCAGGGCGGGGGAGGCAGGCCCGGCCGCGAGGTCGGCGAATGGATTCACGCGGGCCTCGCCGCGTGGCCGGGATCGGCGGCCACCGACGCCGCGTACGCCTCGTTCGCGGCATCGCTCAGTTCGGCCATCACGTCGTTGGCGTCCCGGACCTCGGCCTCGGTCATCTTCTGGAGTGCGAAGCCGAGATGGATGAGGACCCACTCGCCGGGCTGGGCGGGGTCGTCCTGGAGGAACGCGAGGTTGACGTCCCGGATGACGCCCTGGACATCGACCCGGCCGATGTCCGGCTGATCCGGACTGAGCTCCACCACGCGACCTGGAATCCCGAGACACATCGTGCGGCCAAGCCTACTACCTCCGGCCTCCACGCCCTTTGACACTCGGCCGCCGCCTCCTCGCCGGTGCGCTGGCCTGGTGCCGCGACGCCGACAGGGCCGAGAATTCGGATGGTCCGAACAACCTTTGGGCGGAGGCTCCCGCTTCGGTGCCGGGGCGGCCGGTCGGACCGTCCGTTGATGCGTCGGGCGAACCTGAGCACGCATCGCGGCACCCGCCCGACGCCGGCCGTGACCGCCTCTCGCATCTGACTCGGGGCGCGCGTTCGAATCATCCGAAAACCGGCTGGCGCGCGAGGGTGAGCGAGCTCGGGGCGCGCGACGAAGAGCGAGCTCAGCCGCCGCCGAAGTCCTGCCAGCGTCAGGCCGACGCGCCGGAGTAGTGCCGCAGTCCGGTCCGCCAGAACCACCTCGTGAAGCCCAGGAGGACTGCGGCGAAGGCCGCGGCCAGGGCCAGCGTCTCCGGCGTCAGGCGCGAGGTCAGCGCCTCCGCCGGGACGGTCACGGCGAACGCGATCGGGACGAGGAACGTGAGCGAGATCCGGAGCCAGCCCGGATAGATCGTCACCGGCCAGCGGCCGGACTGGTAGATGCCCTCGAACATCTCGTGGACCTCGTCCATCCGGATGATCCAGAAGGCGCCCGTCGTGATGACGAGCCAGAAGCAGTAGATCATCAGCCCGCCGAGCAGCAGGGCGACGAGGAACGACAGTACCTGGACGATGCCGAGGCCGCTCTCCAGCTGGCGGATCGCGATCGCCAGGACGACGAGCCCGACGATTCCGTCGACCATCTGCCAGATCCTGACCTCGCGCACGCTGACCAGGACCTGCGCGTCCTCGGGCTTCGTGAGGATGAAGTCGAGCTTGCCCGCGCGGACGTCGTTCATCAGCCGGGTCATGTTCGGCTGGATCAGCGTGCCGATCACCCCGCCCATCAGGATGTGGACCCCGAAGACGGCCAGCAGCTCCGGCTGGGACCAGCCATTGAGCTCCGGCGTCTGGCTGAAGACGAGGCCGATCACGGCGAGCCCGGTGAAGAGCGAGATCGCGGACTGGAACAGCTGGACGGCGAGGTTGGCCCGGTACTGGAGCTCGTTGAGGGCGCCGATCCGAAAGAACAGGCCGAGAAGCGCGAGGGGCCGCACGTCAGTTCCCCACGGCCGAGTAGCGACGGACCGCGAACCGCCAGACGATCCGTGCCACGCCCGCGCCGATGGCGATCCAGAGGAGCTGCATCGCCAGACCGTCGATCAGCTCGTCGGCCGGCAGGTGCCCGATCAGCGCCTCGATGGGGTAGCCGAACGTCCACTTGAACGGCAGCACGTCGGCCAGGCGCTGTGCCCAGTCCGGCATGAGGGCCAACGGCACGAGCCGCCCGGACAGGAGCAGCTCGAACGTGATCACGAGCTCGAAGATCGGCCCGACGCGGGTCGTCCAGAACGTCACCAGCCCCAGCGACCAGTAGATCATCGTCCGGACGAGGTAGGCACCCCAGATCGCGACGGCGAACACAGCAACATCGAGCGCGGAGGGGTTTAGCTCCGGCCGGAACAGGAGGACGAGCACGGCCGCGATCGGCAGCCAGAGGATGATGACGACGAACTTCCAGCCGGCCAGCATCGCGATGTCGTAGTGCATCGGGAACACCGGCCGGAGGAGCATCCCGTTCATCTCGCCCTCGCGGATGCGGGGCTCCCAGCCGTAGGGCGTGAAGATGATGTTCATCTGGCGGACGAGCGTCCAGACGATGTAGTAGGCCGCGAATTCGCCCGGCGTGAATCCACCGACCTCGCCGCCCTGCTGCCGCGCGATCGTCGACCAGACAACCAGGTAGACGACCGGCTCCGCGACCATCCCGATCATGTAGAAGTAGTTCGCGACCCGGTACTGGAAGCCAGTCGCGATCGAGATCTTGATGCTCGCGACGTAGAAGTCGAGGTACCAGCGGAGGCCGCCCGGGGTGAGACGGACGGGCTCGACCGGTCCCGACGGCGCCCGATCGGCCCCGGCGGTCGCGGTCATCGCTCGCTCGCGGCCGCCTGTGCGACCGCGCGATCGCGGTCCGCGGTCGCGTCGGCAAAGACACGCTCGATGACGTCCTCGATGGGCGGGTCCTCGATCGTCAGGTCCGCCACGGGAAGGTCGCGCAGGAGGCGAGTCGTCACGTCGGGCGCGTCGATCCTCGCGACGCGCAGCATCACTCTGTCGTCGTCGCTCGAGATCACCTCGCCGTAGGCCGACAGGTCCGCGGTTCCTTCCTTGAGCACGACGCCGATCGTCTTCGTCGCGTTGAACCTCGTCGCCAGCTCCGCCAGGGCGCCGTCGAAGAGGATCCGGCCGTGGTGGATCACGATGACCCTCTTGCAGAGCGCCTGGACATCGGCCATGTAGTGGCTCGTCAGGAGGACCGTCGCGCCGAACCGGGTGTTGTAGTCGGCGACGAACGAACGGATCCGCTTCTGCATCGTCACGTCGAGGCCGATCGTCGGCTCGTCGAGGAACAGCACCTGCGGCCGATGGAGGAGGGCGCCGACGATCTCGACCTTCATCCGCTCACCGAGGGACAGGTTGCGGACCGGCTTGTTGACCAGGTCGCCGAGGTCGAGCAGCTCGATGAACTCGTCGCGCGTCCGGCGGAAGTCGTCGGGCTGGAGCCGATAGATCGCCCGGTAGAGCTCGAACGAGTCGAGCGCCGGCAGATCCCATTCCAGCTGGTTCCGGTTGCCCATGACCATCGTGATCTGGCGCAGGAAGGCCGACTCGCGCCGCGACGGCACGTGGCCGAGGACGAGAGCTTCCCCGGAGGTCGGGTAGAGGAGCCCGCTCAGCATCTTGAGCGTCGTGGTCTTGCCCGCCCCGTTCGGACCGAGAAACCCGACGACCTCGCCCGGTGCGATCGCGAATCCCACGTCATCGACCGCCCGCACCTCCCGGCTCTCGCGCCGGAACAGGCTCCGGGCCGCTGCGGCGAGGCCCGCTTCGCGGACCGGGACACGGAACGTCTTGCGCAGGTCGCGGACGTTGATTGCGGGCGCGGCGGGCCCGGACTGGATCATCGCGGCAGTATGCCCCGCGCGGCTCAGCCCTTTGCGCCGCCCGTGAAGTTCCACGACCCGAGGTGGAGGCTCGGGACGAGGTGGCTGCCTTCGAAGCCGGCCGGGATGAGCGCGCGCTCGCGACCGATGCCGCGGACGGCGCCCGGTCCGAGCGCATCGAGATACGACTGGGTGAAGCGGAGGTTGCTCACCGGGCGGACGATCCGCCCGTCCTCGATCAGCCAGACGCCGTTACGCGTGAGGCCCGTCACCACCTGGGTCCGCGGATCGAGGATCCGGACGTACCAGAAGTCCGTCACGATCAGGCCGCGGCCGACGCCGGCGATCAGCTCCTCGTCCGTCCGATCACCCGCGGCCAGGCCCGGGTTGTTCGGGAGGGCGCCGTATCGCTCGCCGTCCTCCATGGCGTTGCCGGTGCTCTCCGTATCGGCCTTCCGCCCGGTTCGACGGGTGTGGAGCACGGCCGACGTGATACCCGCCCGAACGACATCCGTCCGCCGCTTCGGCGTTCCCTCGATATCGAAGCCGATCCCGACCGTTTCAGGATCCGTCGCGTCGTCGCGGAGGGTGATCGACTCGTCGAACTGCGACTCGCCGAGCCGGACGAACGATCGGCCCTCCTCGACGGGACGGCCGTTGAAGCCGTAGATGAAGAGGAACGTGAGCATGTTCGCGACGCACTGCGGCTCGAGGATGACCTCGTAGCGGCCCGGATCGAGGTCCGTCGGGTCGCGGCTGTCGCGTGCCTTCCGGGCGGCGCGCTCCCCGGTCGCGCGACCATCGAGTGCCGTGATCGTGACCGAAGACGCCCGGCCGCTGCCGTCCGACGAGCCCGTTCGCGCGATTCCGTCGAGCGAGGCGCGCGTGGAGCGGCCGGTCAGGCGCTGGCCGCCGGTGTTCGCGAAGGCCACGACCGCAGCGGTCGTCGAGCACGCGCCGGCCGTCTCGAGGCCGCCCGCCGCGGCCACGAAGTCCGCCACGAGCCGGGCCCGGTCGTCGGGCGTGGCCGCGGCCGTCGCTTCGTCCCAGTGGTCGACCTCCGGGGCCGCGGTGACGGGCGCGACGCCGGGCCAGTCCGGATCGACGGGCCTGACGCGGGCGGATTCGAGCGCTCCGCCGACGAGCCGCTCGAGCGCCTCGCCGTCCGCGGGACCGTCGAGCCTGGCGGTCGCGGTCCGCCCATCGAGCGCGACGCGGAGCACGATGTGGTTCGTCTCCTCGGCGACGTTCTGGTGGATGAAGCTGTTCGCGAAGCGGGTCAGTGCGGCGGTGCCGCGCTCGACGGTGACCTCCGCCTCGGCATCGCGTGCCCGGGCCCGGACGAGATCGAGGATGCGATCGGCAATCGACGCCGCATCCGCTGGGCCGCGGCCCGCCGGCCCTCCGCTGCCGCCGCCGTGGCTCGCCGTCTCGGCCGTCATCCGCGGACCCCCACCCGGATCCCACGGAATCGGGCCGGCACCGCCGGGTGCCCGGTGTGGCCGATCTGCTGTGGCTGGCCCTTGCCGCAGTTCGGGGTGCCCCAGAACGTCCACTCGTCCCTGTCGCCGAGCATGTCCATCGCACCCCAGAACCGCGGGCTGATCGCGGTGTAGGTCGGGTTCTTGAGCAGCCGGACGCGCTTGCCGCCCTTGATCTCCCAGCCGATCTCGCAGCCGAACTGGAAGTTCAGGCGCTTGTCGTCGATCGACCATGACCGGTTCGTGTCCATGAAGATCCCGTCGTCGGTTGCGGCGATCATCGACTCCATGGAGTCGGCGCCCGGCAGGAGGCCGACGTTCGTCATCCTGACCATCGGGATCCGGTTGAAGCCGTCGGCCCGGACCGCGCCGCCGGAGCGGTCGAGTCCGGCCAGCGCCGCGGAGTCGCGGCCGCTCAGCGTCCCGACCCAGATGCCGTCGCGGACGATGTCGACCGGGTGCGCGGGCGTCCCCTCGTCGTCGAAACCGAAGCTGCCAAGGGCACCGGGGAGCGTCGCATCGGCCGTGATGTTCATCAGCTCCGAGCCGAACTTCAGCGAGCCCATCTTCGAGAGCTCCAGCCAGGACGTGCCGGCGAACGCCGCCTCCCAGCCGAGGATCCGGTCGAGCTCGACCGCGTGCCCGACCGATTCGTGGATCTGGAGCGCCATCTGCTCGCTGCCGAGGATGAGGTCCGTGGCGTCGAGCGCGGGGCATTCGTCGGCAGTGAGAAGCGCCCTCGCCTCCTCGGCGATCGTTGCGGCGTGGTTTGGGAGGTCCAGCTCGCGGATCGAGCTCCCAGCCGCGCGTCCCGTACTGCCCGCGGATTCCCGGGTACGAGCGGCGCTGGGTCTCGCGCTCGCCGACCGCGGTGGCGCTCATCGCGGCACCGGTCTCGACGATGTGCTGGTCGACCCGAGTCCCCTCGCTCGACACGAGCCACTTGCGGGTGTCCCAGACGTTGTGGCTCGCCTCGGCGATGTCGGCGCCGTTGTCGCGCATCGTCCGGGTGACGCCTTCGAGCTGGTCGCCCTTCTCCGCCAATCCGACCGACCAGGGATCCTCGCGGCACTCACTCGACCACGAGCCGATCGCCGGCGACTCCGGCACGAGGTCGAGGTCGGCGCCGGGGACTCTCGTCGAAGCCCGCGCAACGGCCGCCGCCTGTTCGCCCGCCCGCCTCGCCGCCGCCGTCCCGACGTCCGCGACGGCGAAGAAGCCCCAGCTGGACCCGATCAGCGCCCGGACCCCGATCCCGGTCCGCTCCTCGCGGTCGAGCGTCTCGACGACGCCGTTCTGCGCGGCCATCGCCTCCGTCCGGACCTCCATGACCCGGGCGTCCGCGTAGCGCGCGCCGGCCGCCAGCGCGGCCTCGACGGCTGCGGTCGCGATGTCGTACATGGGAGAAAGGGTAGCGTCCCTGGCGGCGTGCCCGCTGCGCAACCGCGCCACGCCGCCGCGCACCTGCGCCACGCCGCGCAACTGCGCCACGGAGCCGAGCCCCTCCCCGCCAGACGCCGGGGCCCCTCCCCGCCAAACGCCGAGCCCCTCCCCGCCAGACGCCGGGGCCCCTCCCCGCCAAACGCCGGGGCCCCTCCCCGCCAAACGCCGAGCCCTCCCCGCCAAACGCCGAGCCCATCCCCGACAACCCTGTCAGATGTCGGCCAAGGCGACCTTAGGCACGGTGGAGGCCCCTGGATGGAGACTCGCCCTCGCTGGAACCGTCGATTTCGTGCGAGCTCACGCTCGCGATGCGGCGGCGGCGCGCTCCAGCCGACCAGATTCCGAGCATAGCGTCGGCTCCACCGACGTCTGGCAGGAAACCACGCGCAGCGGGCATGGCCGGTGCACCGGTCGCTCGGGTCGCCGCCGCCGCCGCCGCCGCCGCCGCTCCCGCCGCCGCCCCGCGCGCCCCGCCGCCCCGCCGCCGCCGTTTTCGGATGATCCGAACACCTCCCGGCGCACGCCCTCGATTCGGTGCAGTGGCGGCCGGTCATTCCGTCCGTTGATGCGTCAGGCGAGCATGAACACGCATCGCGGCTAGCGATGGAGGCCGACCGTGACCGCCTCACACCCCGGATTCGCGGACGCTCGTTCGAGTGATCCGAAAACCCGCGCCATGCGAGAAGCGGAACTCCCGGACGCGAGCTCAGCCGGCGACGCGCAGGAAGCCGTGGATCCGGGTCGGCCGGACGCGGACGACGAGCTCACCCTCGACCCCGTTGCGCCGGCCGAACTCCTCTGCCCGGTCGGCGCCCATGTACTTCGCCCCGAGGAGAGTTGAGATCCGGCGACACAGCTCCAGGTCGTCGATCAGCTCGGCCACGCCTTCGACGGAGACGTAGTCGTACGGCGGCTCCGGATCCTGGACGACCATCGCCACGCGTGGGTCGCGGCGGATGTTCGCGGCCTTGACCGTGGTGTGCCAGGTCGTGAAGACGATGTCGTCCCCGTCGACCGCGTACCACGTCGGCGTCGCGTGCGGGCGACCGTCGGGCCGCACGCTGGCGAACGTCGACGGTCGAGAGCCCTCCGCGAGGAAGGTTCGTGCCTGGGTCTCGGTCATCCGATCCATCGTCGCGTCTCCCATTCTGGCGTCCCGTCGGGAGAGGGTAGCCCTTCGATTGATACCCTTCGCCGATGCCAGCCTCCAGCGCAGAACGGACCGGCTTCGCTGCGGCAGCCGTTGCGGCGATCCTGTTCGGGGCTGCCTATCCGATCACCGCGATCGCACTTCGCTCGTTCCAGCCCCTCGCGATCGCGGCCCTCCAGGGATCGGTCGCGCTCGGCGTCATCCTCGCGCTCGTCGCGGCCGGGGTGCTGCCGAGGCCCCGACAGATGATGCTCACGCGCCGCGCGATCGGCCGGCTGGTGGCCCTCGGGCTGCTCGGCGGCGTTGCGTTCGCCGCCGCGATGAACATCGCCGTCAGCCTTGCCGGGTCGACGATCACGAGCTTCGTCGCGACGCTCTACGCGGTCCTCGCAACGCTGCTCGCGGTTCCCCTCCTTGGCGAGCGGGTCCACCCAGGAACACTCATCGCCCTTGTCGTTGCCCTCGTCGGAACCGTGCTCCTGGCCGGCTTCGACCCGCTCGGCGCGTCGCTCCTCGGAACCCTGGTCGCATTCGGGGCGGCCGTGGCGTTCGCCCTCTATCTCGTGCTCGCGCGGCGCTGGGGAGCGGGGACGGTCATCGATGGGACGCTGATCACGATCGCCATTCTCGTGGGCCGCGGGCCGGTGCTGCTGCTCGTCGAGTTGCTGCGCGAGCCGGCGCGGATCCTGCCCGCGAACCCGGACCCCGCGGCGATCGTCGCCCTGGCGCTGCTCGTCATCGGCCCCAGCACGACGGCCCAGCTCGCCGTCATTGCCAGCGTCAGGCGGGTTGCCGCTCGCCGGACCGCGGCCGCCCTGCTGCTCACGCCGCTCGCATCGGCGCTGATCGCTGCGATCGTCCTAGGCGAGCGCCTCGCGCCGATCGAGATTGTCGGCGCGGCGCTCGTCCTGGTCGGGATCGCTGTCGCCGGCGGAGGGCTGGAACTCCTTGCCCGCCGTCGGGGATCCGGACGGAGCGTCGAAGCCGATTCCACGGTCCGCGCTCCGGACTGACGTCGGCGCGAATGCTATGGTCCGGCGCGTGAACGCGAGGATGCTGATCTCGCTCTATCGGGCGGCCTTCGGCCTGCTCGTCCTGAGCGCGATCGTCGTCCAGGCCACGAGCCTCGCCGGAAACGGCGTCTTCAACCCGGTCAACTTCTTCAGCTTCTTCACGATTCTCAGCAACCTGTTCGGCGCCGGCGTCTTCCTGGCCCTCGCGGTCCGCCGCCGCGACGAGACGTCCGTGACGATTGATCTTCTGCGCGGCGGCTCGGTCGTCTACCTGTCGGTCACGTTCATCGTGTTCGCGCTCCTCCTGTCCGGCAGCGACGTCGACCTGGCACTTCCGTGGGTCGACACGGTCCTCCACAAGGTCTTCCCGATCGTCGTTGTCCTCGACTGGCTCATCGATCCGCCGGCGAACCGGCTCACGCTCCGCCAGGGCCTCATCTGGCTGAGCTATCCGCTGGTCTGGATCGTCTACACGCTGATCCGGGGCCCGATCGCAGGCTGGTATCCGTACCCGTTCCTCGATCCGGCTCACGGCGGCTACGGCAGCGTCGCGCTGTACTGCGTGGCGATCCTCATCCTGATGACACTCGCCTGCGCCGCGACGGTCGCGGTGGGCACCGCGCTGGGCGGTCGACGCCACGAGGCCGCCGCCTAGGGTCGGTCTTCGCGGTCGAGCTGGCGGGCGAACCGCTCCGATCGCGACATCGTCCCGATCCGGGCCGCCTCACGCACGAGCTCCACGAACTCCGCCTCGCGGATGTCGTCCACGTTGTCCAGGGTCAGCCAACGAACCTGCTTCGTGATGCCGGCGCCCTGCAGGACCCCGTTCGGGTCGTCCATGAGCACCCCGTTCTGGAATCCCAGGTGGACGTGCTCGGGTTGCAGCCAGACCCACGCGAAGAACCGCGTCCGGCGGCCGACGGGAACGTCGTAGCCGATCACCCCCCAACCCGTCCGGACCCGCTCGATGGCATCCGGAACGGCTCGGCGGACGAGGCGGCGCAGCGCATTCGCGATTGCCTGGCGCTCCGGGGAGTGGGACGCGAGGAGCGCCTCGGGCGGGATCGGCTCCATGGCGTTCATCTTGTCCCCGAATCATGACGGTCCGCGTCAGGATTACTCGCTGGCCGCGTCGTTGACGCCCATCGACATGGGGCCGTAGACTAATCCCGACGAAATCACTCGGGATTGAGGAACCTCCCCTGACGCAGGCAGCACCGACCGCGACCCCGCCCGCCGCTCGCCCCGCGTTCCACGGCAGCGGCGCGGTCTCGTTCTCGACCAAGGGCGAATACGGCGTCCGGCTCATGGTCCAGCTCGGCCGTCATTTCGGGCAGGGCCCGTCCTCGCTCGCGGAAATCGCGATGGAGGAGGACCTTCCCCGGGCATACCTCGAGCAGCTCGTCATGAGCCTTCGCGACGCCGGCCTCGTCACGAGCACCCGCGGCGCGCACGGCGGCTACGAGCTTGCTCGCACACCTGACCAGATCCGGATGGGCGAGATCCTGCGGGCCCTTGAGGGGCCGATCGCCCCAATGCTCTGCGCGTCCGACGATCCCGAGCACGCAACCGTCTGCGATCGCTCATCACGCTGCACGGTCAACATCCTGTGGGTGCGGGTCCGCGACGCGGTCACCGGCGCGCTGGACGGGATGACCCTCGCCGACCTCGTGCCGATGCTCGACCAGCCGACGATCCAGACCACCCTGACTGGAGCCATGACCCACCCGTGACCGAACACACTGCCGACTTCGACACCCTCGTCATCCGCGACCTCCGTGTCGCCCCGATCGCCAGCCCGGAGACGGAGATCCTCCAGGGCATCGACCTCGAGGTCGGCAAGGGCGAGGTCCACGCGATCATGGGCCCGAACGGCTCGGGCAAGACGACCCTCGCCTACGCCCTCATGGGGCACCCCTCGTACAAGGTGACCGGCGGCCAGATCCTCTGGAAGGGTCGCGACATCCTCGCCCTCAGCCCCGACAAGCGCTCGCGCCTGGGGATGTTCCTCGCCTTCCAGTACCCGACCGCGGTCCCCGGCCTGTCGGTCGCGTCGTTCATCCGCTCGTCGCTCAACGCCAAGCTCCAGGGTGTCGACAAGACCGGCGACGTCGACCCGACAGACCCGATGCGCGGCGGCATCAGCATGCGCGACTTCCGGAACAAGATGCGCGAGAAGATGGCGCTGCTGAAGATGGACGAGGGCATCGCCAGCCGTTACGTCAACGACGGCTTCTCCGGCGGCGAGAAGAAGCGGCTCGAGATGCTCCAGATGGCGGTCCTCGAGCCGGAGATGGCGATCCTCGACGAGACCGATTCGGGGCTCGATATCGACGCGCTGCGGATCGTCGCCGAGGGCGTCAACGCGATGCTGAACCCGAACCTCGGCGTGCTCCTCATCACCCACTACCAGCGCCTGCTGAACTACATCACGCCGGACCGGGTCCACGTCCTCGCCCAGGGCCGGATCGTCAAGAGCGGCGGTAAGGATCTCGCCCTGCGCCTCGAGGACGAGGGCTACGGCCCGATCCTGCGCGAAGCAGGACTCGCCCCGGACGTCCCCGACGAGGCACTCCTCGTCCCGAAAGAGCCGGTCGACGCCGACAACGAGCCCGTGGAGGCCGCCCGCTAGGCGGGCGCATCGTCCAATGGCGATCGAGGCGACCCCGACCCCGCCCGCATCGGCCGCCCCGGCAGCGGCTGCGTTCGACCCGCACGTCGTCCGGCGCGACTTCCCGATCCTCGACCAGGTCATCAACGGGCACAAGCTCGTGTACTTGGATTCGGCGGCCTCGTCGCAGAAGCCGAGCGTCGTCATCGAGGCGATCGACACGTACTACCGCGAGTACAACGCGAACGTCCACCGCGGGATCTATACGATCGGCGAGAAGGCGACCGCGGAATACGAGAAGGCGCGAGCCAGGGTCGGCCGGTTCATCAACGCCCCGGACAGCCACGAGATCGTGTTCACCCGCAACGCCACCGAGGCGATCAACCTCGTCGCCTACTCGTGGGGCCGCCAGAACATCGATCGCGGCGACGTGATCGTCCTGACCGAGATGGAGCACCACGCCAACCTCGTCCCGTGGCAGATCCTCGTCCAGGAGCGCGACGGCGACCTCGAGTTCATCCCGATCACCGACGACGGCATCCTGCGCCTGGACGTTTTCGAGGTGCTCCTCAAGCTGCGGCCGAAGCTCGTCGCCTTCACCCACGTGTCGAACACGCTCGGGACGATCAACCCCGTCCGCAGAATGGTCGAGATGGCGCACGCGGCGGGTGCGCTCGTCCTGGTCGACGGTGCCCAGGCCGCCCCGCACGTGCGTGTCGACGTCCAGGAGCTGGGGGCGGACTTCTATGCGTTCAGCGGCCACAAGATGCTTGCCCCGATGGGTTCCGGGGCGCTGTGGGCACGGCGCGAGCTGCTCGAATCGATGCCGCCGTTCCTCTCCGGCGGGGAGATGATCCGCGAGGTCCATCTCCGCCGATCCGACTTCAACGACATCCCGTGGAAGTTCGAGGCGGGAACGCCGGCCGTCGGCGACGCGATCGGCATGGGCGTTGCCGCGGAGTACCTGATGGCGCTCGGGATGGACGCGGTCCGCGCGCACGAGCGGGATCTCGTCGCCTACGCACTCGACGTCCTACCGCGGGCGGTTCCGGAGATCCAGCTCTACGGGCCGATGGACCCCGACCTCCGCGGCGGCGTCGTCCCGTTCAACCTGTCGGGCATCCACCCCCACGACGTCGCCCAGGTCCTCGACCGATCGGGGATCTGCGTCCGAGCAGGGCATCACTGCACGATGCCGCTCCACGAACGGCTCGACCTCGCGGCGACCGCGCGGGCCTCGTTCAACGTCTACTCGACCCGCGAGGACATCGACGCGCTCGTCGAGGGGCTGCGCGACGTGCTGCGGGTGTTCGGGACCGGGGCGTAGGACCGGATGGACCAGCAGGGCTGCTTCCAGTCGTTGTTCGGCATCGCGATGATCGGGCTGATCGCGGTGATTGCCGTGCTGGTGCTGCTCGCCTGACCCGAGTGCCGGGGCCGTATCCCTGGCGTGCGAGAGTCGGGTTTCCCGCCACAGGTCCGCCATGGCGACCTTCGGCAGCCACTCGGCGGCTTGCCGGGGTGCGATGAGCTGCGCGTCAGCCGCCGAAGACTAATCGTGGCCGAGATTCGGCGACGCGGCGTGGCGGACGGGCCGGCTATCGGACATAAGGTTGGCTCGACAGACGTCTGGCAGGAATGCGGGCCGCCCGCGGCTACTTCGCCGGCACGGTCGCGTCGCGCGGCGGGCTCGTGCTGCCGTCGAGGAGCTTGCGGCCGCCGAGCGGCTCCGGGAGCGTGATCTCGAGCGGGAATTCCGGATTGCCCTGGCAGTCCTGCGCGCCCGGCCGGCCGTCGGACCCAGAACGTGACCGCGACGGCATCGTCGCCGGCGACGATGAGCGGGTCGACGACCCGCGCCTTCGGCGATTGCCCGCTCGCGCAGCCGAGCTCGCGGATCAGGGCGTGGATGACAGTCGACTTCGGCGAAACGGGGGCGCGCCGCCGGATCGACCCACCAGGCGGCCGGCCCGACCCGACCCTCGATCTCTGCCCCGGGCGACGGCGCCGATGCCGTGACGATGCTCTTGTTGTCGGACGCCGCGATCCCATCGGGTCTCGGTTGCCCGGCCACCAGATCAGGAACCAGCCGTCCGATTTCGACGCGGTGATCCATGACGCGTCGTTGAAGTTGACGCCGACCGAGAACGCCTTCGGCCCCACCCGGCCGATCAGGATCGTTCGGGAGATAGCCTCCTCGTCGACCCGCGTCCGGCTGACGACCCGGATGCCGGTGTCCTCGACCGGGACGGTGGAGTCGGGGACGAGCCGTGACGGCGGATCGATGATCGTTGCCCCGAGCCCATCACCCACCATCTCGATCTTGACCCTGCACTCGAAGGCGACGTCGTCAGTCGCGAAGACCACCGATGCCAGGCCACCGCCACGGGCATCGACGACGGCGACCGGGAGGTCGGCAACGCGCGACTGTGTCCGGATCGTCCGAGTTTCTGCAGACGTACTCGGTCGAGGACAGGAGGTTGTCGTCGAGCGGTCAACGGCGCGGGCCGCCAGGGGCCGGTGAGGAGCGCTGCCGGCTGCGGCGGCGTCTGGGTCGATCGAAGCCGAAGCCGACGGCGACGCTGATGGGCTGCGTGGACGGCCGGACCGCACGCGCCGATCGCAAGTCCGAATGCGAACAGGACGGCGATTGCGCGAATAGTCGACGCGATCGCGAACTCATCGACATGACCGTACCGCTCCGACGCCGTGGAAGTTCATCCGTCGGCCGAGGCCCGCCCTCGATTGACGCCGAACGGCGCGCGCCCTAGATTCCAATCCCGACGAAAACGCTCGGGATTGGCCGGGCGGCACGCACGAACACACCCGGCGAACGCATGGACGACCTCTACCGCGACTACATCCTCGAGCACTATCGGCGGCCCCACAACTTCGGGGTCATCGAGGATCCGACCGCGTCGATCGAGGGATCGAATCCCCTGTGCGGCGACCGGATCACGCTCCAGATCGGCGTCCGGGACGGCGTCGTGGAGCGGGTCGGGTTCACCGGGCGCGGCTGTGCGATCAGCCAGGCGAGCGCGAGCCTCCTGACCGACGAGATCAAGGGCAAGCCGGTCGCCGACGTCGTGGCATTCCGGGCCGACGACCTCCTCGACCTCCTCGGGATCGACATCAGCCCCGCGCGCCTGAAATGCGCGATGCTGAGCCACGAGACGCTTCAGAAGGCGATCGCCGAAGCGGGGACCCCGGCATGATCGACCGACCGCGGGCGCCGCTGCATGTGTCGCCGGCCGGCCTAGCCGGCACGCGCTCTTCCCCGCCCCTCTTCCGCCCTGTCGCGGAACCCGCGACAGCCCGTCGAGTCACTGGAGTCATCCAGCCCATGCCACGAACCTATGCCGACCTCCTGACGGAGGCGCGAGCGCAGATCCGGGAGGTCACGCCACAGCAGGTCGATGCCCTCGCCCCGGACGCCGCGATCATCATCGACGTCCGTGAGGCGTCCGAATGGGAGCAGGGCCACCTGCCGAATGCCGTCCACATCAGCAAGAGCTATGTCGAGCAGCAGGTCGAGGCCGCCGCCCCCGACCGCGACGCCGAGGTCATCCTCTATTGCGCTGGCGGCGTCCGCTCGCTCTTCGCCGCGCAGACGCTCGAGCAGCTCGGCTACACGAACGTCGCGTCGATGTCGGGCGGGTTCCAGTCGTGGAAGTCGGCCGGCCTCCCGTGGGAAGCACCGGTCATCCTCAGCCCGGAGCAGAAGCAGCGCTACAGCCGGCACCTGCTCATCCCGGAGGTCGGCGCCGCCGGCCAGACCCGGTTGCTCGAGTCGAAGGCGCTGCTGATCGGCGCCGGCGGTCTCGGCAGCCCGGCCGCCCTCTATCTCGCGGCCGCCGGCGTCGGAACGATCGGCATCGTCGACTTCGACGTCGTCGACCTCTCCAACCTCCAGCGCCAGATCCTCCACACGAACGATCGGATCGGCGAGCGCAAGGTCGAATTCGGCCCGCAAGACGCTCGAGGCGCTCAATCCGGACGTCAACGTCGTGACCCACGAGGAGATGCTCGTCGCCGACAACGTCGACCGGATCATCACCGGCTACGACGTGATCATCGACGGCACCGATACGTTCGAGACGCGCTACCTGCTCAACGACGCGGCGGTCGCCAAGGGCATCACGGTCATCCATGCCTCGGTGTTCCGCTTCGAGGGCCAGCTCACGACGTTCGTCCCGTATGAAGGGCCGTGCTACCGCTGCCTGTACCCGACCCCGCCCCCGCCGGAGCTCGCCCCGGGCTGCTCCGTGGCCGGGGTCCTGGGCGTCGTCCCGGGAATCATGGGGATGCTCCAGGCCAACGAGGCACTCAAGGTGCTGCTGGGCATCGGCGACACGCTCGCCGGCCGGCTGCTCCTGTTCGATGCCCTCGACTCCACGTTCACCGAGCTGACACTCCGGCGGGATCCCGCCTGCCCGGTCTGCTCGACGGAGGCGACCGCCGCCCGCGCAGCCGGCCGGCCGCTGCCGATCCCGTCGTTCGCGGCGGCCGCGTCGGCGAGTGAGCCCTTCGTCCTCGGAGGCCAGGCGTGAGCGTCGTCCGCATCCCCCAGGTCCTGCGCGCCGCCGCCGGCGGCAACAAGCAGCTCGAGCTCGCGGGCGCGTCCGTCGGCGACGTCGTCGAGGGCCTCGTCGCCCAGTACCCGTCGCTTCGCGGTCAGCTCCTGACCGAGGACGGCGATCTCAATCGGTTCGTCAACGTCTACGTCAACGGGCAGGACGTCCGCTATCTCGACGGGCTGGCGACGGCGGTCGGCGAGCGGGACGAGGTGCGGCTGCTCCCGGCGATGGCGGGCGGTTGACGATGGGTGCCCTGCGCGCCCGCGACGTGATCGGTGCCGCTCGCGACGCCGACTTCGACGATGCCGCCCATGCCCACGCGCACGCGCACGAGGCGCTCGCCCCGCACGGCGGCCGGTACGGCGACATTCTCGACGCGATCGGCCACACGCCGCTGGTCGAGATCCCGCGGATGTCGCCGAACCCGAACGTCCGGATCCTCGCCAAGCTCGAGTACATGAACCCGACCGGCTCGGTGAAGGACCGGGTCGCGAAGTACCTCGTCGAGGACCTCGAGGCGCGCGGACTCCTCGGTCCGGAATCGATCATCCTCGAGCCGACGTCCGGGAATACCGGGATCGCCCTGGCGATGATCGGCCGGCGGCGCGGGTACCGGGTCGCCCTCGTGATGCCCGACAACGTCACGAACGAGCGACGGCAGATGGCGGCCCTGTACGGCGCCGAGGTGATCGACTCGCCCGGTTCGTTGGGCTCCAATGGCGCGATCGCCCTCGCCAAGCACCTCGTCGCCAAGGACTCGCGGTTCGTCATGCCGTACCAGTACGGCAACGAGGCGAACCCGCGGGCCCACTACGAGACGACCGGCCCGGAGATCCTCGCCGACTGCCCGGAGATCGACGTCTTCGTCGCCGGTCTCGGGACGAGCGGCACGCTCATGGGCGTGTCGCGTTACCTCCGCGAGCAGAAGCCGGGCGTTCGGGTCGTCGCCGCCGAGCCACTCCCCGGCGAGCTGGTCCAGGGCCTTCGGTCGCTCGACGAGGGCTTCGTCCCGGAGATCCTCGACCCGGCCCTGCTCGACGCGAAGTACCTCGTCTCCAATCGCGATGCCGTGGCGGCGCTCCGCGACCTCGTCTTTCGCGAGGGGATCTTCGGCGGCCCGTCGTGCGGCGCGGTGCTGGTCGCGGCCGCTCGCGAGGCTCGGAAGATGACGTCCGGGACGATCGTCGCCCTGCTCCCCGACGGCGGCTGGAAATACCTGTCCGCCGGCACCTTCGCCCGCGATCTCGACGAGATGACCGAGGATCTCGAGGGTGGCGTCAACTGGTGGTGATGGCCGGCGCAGGCCGGCGCGAATCACCTGTCCCCGCGTGATGCCGTTGGCTGCATCACCCAGGTGGGCCCTGCCGAGGGGGTGGGCCCTGCCGAGGGGGTGGGCCGTGCCGAGGGGGTGGGCCGTGCCGAGGGGGTGGGCCGTGCCGAGGTCGCCGGTCGGGCCGATATGCAGCCAACGGCATCGCCGGTGCACCCAGTGAATCCGCCGGAAGCCCACACCTGGCCCGGCATCGGTCGAGATCAGCGCCGACATGCTGCAGGCTCTGATCGACCACGCCCGCGCCGAGTACCCCAACGAGATGTGCGGCGTCATCGTCGGCGATCGGCCCGCGACCGTGGGCGGCAAGCCGATCCGCTGGGCGCCGACCCGCAACCGAGCCGCCAGCCCGCTGCGCTACGAGATCCACCCGGACGACCTGCTCCGCCTGACGATCGAGACGGAGGACGCGGACCAGGAGTTCTGGGCGATCGTCCACAGCCACACGCATTCCGCGCCACGGCCGAGCCTGACCGACATCGGGCTCGCGTTCTACCCGGACGCGCTCTACATCCTCGTCTCGCTGGCGGAGGCCGAACCCGCCGCGGCCGCGTGGCGGATCGTGGATGGGGCCGTCCACCCGGTCGAGCTCCTCGTGGGTCGCTGAGCGCGCGTGCCATGGACCCGAAACGGATCGTCGCCGACGGGTACGACGCGATCGCCGAGCGCTACCTCGCATGGAGCGACCTTCGCCCGTCCCCGGCTCGGCTCCGCTACCTCGCGCTAGCCCTCGACCAGATCCCGTCCGGCAGCGACGTCCTGGAGCTCGGCTGTGGTGCCGGGGTCCCGATGACCGTGGCGCTGGCGGAGGACCGGGCCGTGACCGGCGTCGACATCTCGGCGACCCAGCTCGAGATGGCTCGCCGCAACGTGCCGAATGCCACGTTCATCCGGGCCGACATGACGATGCTCGCTTTCGAGCCCGCGAGCTTCGACGCGGTCGTCGCCTTCTACTCGCTGACCCACGTTCCGCGCGAGGAGCAGGGCGAGCTCCTTGCCCGCATCCGCCACTGGCTCCGACCCGGCGGCCTGTTCCTCGCGGCGATGGGTGCCGACGACGAGCCGGGCGACGTCGAGGCGGACTGGCTGGGGGTGGACATGTACTTCAGCCACTTCGGGGCGAAGGCGAACCGACGGCTCGTCGAGCGGGCCGGACTCGTCATCGACCGGACTGATGTGGTCATCGAGCCGGAGGACCGCCACGCTGCCCGGTTCCTCTGGGTCGTCGCTCGGGCACCGTCACCGGGCTGATGCCTCTGAGGCGGCTAGCCCGTCACGGCCGGAGCGCCGTGAGGACGACCAGCCCGAGGATCGTGACGAGCCCGATCGCGGCGCTCATTGCCCAGCGCCGGAGGCCCGGTTCGACGACCCGCTCGATGTGGGCGGCGAGCAGCAGGCCGCCCGTCCGTTCCCGGATCTCGCTCTCGACGTGACGGTAGTCGTGGAGCGTCCGCACGGCCAACGGTGGGCCGCTGCGGGTCGTCCACTCGGTGAGCACGTGCCGGTGCGCAGCGAGCGCGTCGGAGACGCTGGTCTCGATCGGGCGGGTGAACACATTCGGATGGTCGATCGTCGCGCCATCGGGGTAGACGGTCTCGAGGAAGCGCCCGTCGCCTGCGCGCGACAGGAAGATGGCGATCGGTGCGCGGGTGACGCCCACCTCGACCCAGGTCGTGCCCAGCCCCCGGTTCTCGGTCATGATCCAGGTCCGGATCGGCTGGCCGGCGCCGATCAGCGTGTCCGTCGCCCCGACCATCTCGAATCCGATCCGCCGCAGCTCGCCGATCAACTCGGAGACATCGGCACGCTGCGGATCGATCCGGCCGGAAGCGACGACGGACTGGGCGCTGCGGATCGCCGACAGGGCGCGCTCGAGCGTGGCCCGGCGCCAGAGCAAGGCGACGACCCCCACTCCCGCCAGCGCCGTCGCCACGACGACGATCGGCGCGAAGGTCGCCTTGCTTCCCGGCCCAGCGGCCACCGCGGCGAGGATGAGAACACAGCCGACGGCGTAGACGACGACGGTCATCGGCCGGAAGCCTGGGCCTGGGCGACGAGGGCCGCGACGAGGACCGATTCCGTCGGCGTCGCACCGAGGCCGAGCCGGGCACCGGCCCGAGCCGACAGCGGGGCCTCGAGGAACGTCGAGGCCAGGGTCGGCCAGGCCTCCTCTCCGAAGACGGCCGCCGGGGTGCCGTCGAGGACAACCTTCCCTGCCCGCATGACGACGACCCGCTCGAACGTCTCGGCGACGAACCGCATGTCGTGGCTGATCGCGATGACCGTTCGACCCGTGCTCGACAGCTGCCTGACGATCGCCTGGACCCGGGCGACGCCGCGAGCGTCCTGCCCGGTCGTCGGCTCGTCGAGGACGATGACCGGCGTCTGCATCGCGAGGATCGAGGCAAGCGCAAGGAGCTTTCGCCGCGAGTAGCCGAGATCGTACGGGTTCGCGGCCGCGTCTCCGGCGAGGCCCGTCGCCTCGAGTGCGGCGTCGACGGCGTCGGTCAGCTCGGCCCCGCGGCGGCCCAGGTTCCGCGGGCCGAACTCGATCTCGGCGCGGACGCGACCGGCGAAGATCTGTCGATCTGGATCCTGGAATGCGAGGCCGACCACGGCCGCCAGGTGCGCCACGCGGCGGTCACGAATGTCGGCGCCGTCGACGAGCACGTCGCCCTCGGTCGGGCGGAGCAGGCCGTTGAAGTGGCGGACCAGGGTCGACTTGCCGGAGCCGTTCTGGCCGACGATCGCAACCAATTCCCCGGCACCGATGCGCACCGACACGTCGTCGATCGCACGCGTGCCGTCCGGATAGACGTGGACCAGGCCCCGGACCTCGATCATCCCAGCACCGCCTCGACGCGTCGCCTGTCGCCACCCGCTGCCTCGACCGCACGAGCCAGCCGGACGCGCGACGGCGGCTCGACGCCGAGCTCCGTGAGCCGCGGATCGGCGAGGACGTCGTCGGCCGGTCCGTCGCTGACGATCGCACCGTTGTCGATGACGATGACCCGCGAGCACAGGCCGTCGAGGAGGTCGGTCTTGTGCTCGGCGAGGAGGAGGGACGTCCCGCGTGCCGCGAGCTGGCGGAGCGCATCGCCGACCAGCCGCGTGCCCGCCGGATCGAGTTGCGCCGTCGGTTCGTCGAGGATCACGTGGCCCGGTCGCATCGCGAGGAGCGACGCGATCGCGACCAGCTGGGACTGGCCGCCGGAGAGTCGTGTCGGATGGCGCTCCGCGATCGACTCGAGGCCGAGCAGGGCAATCGCCTCGCGCGTCCGCTCGACGACGTCGGATACCTCCAGGCCCAGGTTCATCGGGCCGATGGCGATCTCCTCGAAGACCGTCGCAGCGATCCCGGAGCGCTGGGTATTGGGATTCTGGAACCCGATCACGACCCGTTCCGCGAGCTCGTGCGTCCTGCGGCCCGTCATGTCCTCGCCGTCGATCGTCAGGGTGCCCGTCAGCTTGCCACCGATCGACGACGGCGCCAACCCGGACGCGACGAGGCAGAGCGTCGACTTGCCCGCATCGTTGGGCCCGACGAGCCCGAGGATCTCGCCGTCGCCGATCACGAGGTCGACCCCGACGAGGACCTCCCTCGCGTAACCCGGGTAGCGGTAGGAGACGCCGCGCAGCTCGAGCATCAGGGCAGCCCGTCGAGGTTGCCGCCGAGGCGCAGGACGATCGCGGCCACGAGCGCCGCGAGGGCGAGGGCGCGGACCGCGAACTGCGCGGTGCTGTCCGGGATCCGCCAGAGCAGGTGGCGCCGGCCCGGTCGGCCGAACGCCCTGACCTCGAGGGCGAGGCTCCGCTCCTCGACCTCCGTGAGCGACGACAGGATGACCGGGCCGACGAGCGGCATCACGCCCCGCAGCCTGGCCCGGATGCTCCCCTCGGTGTCGAGGCCGCGGGCACGCTGGGCGGACTGGATGACTCCCGCCCGCTCGACCATCGCCGGGACGGCCTCGAGAGTCGCGAGGGCGACGAAAGCGAAACGCGGCGAGAGTCCGCGCCGCTCCAGGTCGAGGACGAACGCCCGCGGATCGGTCGTCAGGCCGAAGAGCCCGATGGCCGTCGAGATCGCGAACAGCCGGACCAACGTCTGGCCCGCGAACGTGACGCCTTCAGCCGTGGCGTCGAACGGACCGATCGTGAAGAGAACGGTCGTCCCGGCCCGGGTGAAGACGCTGACGAGGACGACCGAGATCGCGATCGGCAGCGTCAGCAGGAAGGAGATCCGGACGAGCCGGCCGGCGACGCCGGCGACGGCCGCCGATGGCAGGATCGCGATGGCGATGATCGCGATCGGCCCGAGGAATCCGCCGAGCGCGAAGGCCCCGAGCGACTCGACCGTCGCCGCGACGGCCTTCGTGAGGGGGTTGAGGCGGTGGTACGGCGTCGGTGCGGCGGGCGCAAGGCTCGCGAGGAACGCGGCGTCGTCCGCACCGATGGTCGTTATTCGGCCTCCAGCCCGACCGCCTCCTCACCCTGCGGGAAGCGGGCGACGAAACGTCGGCTGAGGGCGCCCAGGACTGCGAAGACGACGACGAACGTCACCGTCTTGTCGATCGGGTCGGAGAGCAGGCCCTGTTTCAGCACCGAATTCCTGCAGCGTGTTTCCGGCCTTCTGGAATGCCGCAACCAGGAGGTCGGTCCCAGATCCTGTGACACCGCCGAGGGACGCCGAAATCGGAGCCGAGATGATGGCCGAGACGACGCCACATATCAGCCCCGCCACGAACACAAACGCGACACCAACGTCTCGCCGCAGGAGCAGGAAGGCGATCAGAGCGACGGCCGCCCCAACGAGCAGGACACCGACAAGCCAGCCCAGCACGACGAACAACGGAGACGGTCCTTCGGCGCCTGCCGCAACAGGCGCAAAGAATGTCAGCTCCTTCGGAAGGCCCCAGAAGCCGATCGCGGCGACGACCGCTGCAACGACGACAACGCCAATCGCGAGCTGACTTGTGGGTGAGTTCGGCCGGCTCCGGAAGAAGCCGAGACGCCCGAAGATGCCAGCCAGCAGTCCGATCTCGACCGCCACGATGAAGAACGGTGCGGCGTAGTCGGAGTGGAAGGGTGCCGGCAGGATGTAGGTCCAGATCAGGTTCGCGAGGGCCCCCGTCAGGGCTCCAGCGAGCGGGCCCGCAAGCACGCCGACAAGGATCGTCCCGATCGAGTCGAGGTAGATCGGCACCTTCAGGGCTGCCGCGACCGTCTGGCCGAGGATGATATTGATAGCGACCGCAATTGGGATGAGGACGATCGTCCGCGTGTCGAACTGCGAGCTGATCGATGCGAGCCGCCGCGTCTGCGCGTATTCCACCACCGCGTACCCGACGAAGCCGGCAATCACAGCGATCCCAAAGACGACAATCAGCGTGTTTCTGCCGACGATCAATCCCGTGCTCTCGTCGACGGTCGTGTCAATCGCGCCGGCCGCGACGACTCCGACGACCAGGACGACGAAGAACGCAACGAGGCCAACGGCCGTGCGGACCCAGCTTGCGGACATCTTCAGCCTCCAGTGCCACCGGCGCCGGGCCCTCCGCCCGGAATCCGGCCCTTCTCCCGACGCTAGTGTGCTACGCGGCGCGCTCCGCTGCCAGCCGTCCTACGCGCTCGACGAACCGCCGCAGGAACTCGGCGGCGTCGGCCTCGACGGCGACGTCGATGTTCGGCTCCCGGCCCCAGACCCTCCGCCAATCGGTCACCGTCTCGCCCGTCGTCAGCGTCCCGCCGAGCTCGACGTCGACCGCGAGCGCCTCCGTCCGGATGAGCGTCGGATCGAGGGCCGCGGCGACCGCGAGGGGATCGTGGATGAACGCGCCGTAGAAACCGTCGTAGCGCGAGTGGAACTCCATGTAGAACCGCAACGCATCGGCGACGTAGCGCACGATCGGGTTCGATGCGACCGACCGGGTCGCCTGCATCGGGTCCTCGCCGCGCGACAGGGCGAGCGAGTCGTCCGGCGTGCTTCCCGCCCGACGGGCGAGCGCCACCACGTGCTCCGGGGTGATCTTCGCCCGCTCCGTGACATCGAGCCCCAGGGCGACGGGCCTGCCGATCGAGGGGTCGGCTTCGCGCGCGGCGCTCCAGGCAGCGAACACGACCTTCGCCGCGTCGGGATCGACGTTGATGTTCCACTCCGTCGTCGGTGCCGTGTTGCCCGGCGAGCGGTAGGCGCCGCCCATCAGCACGTAACGCCGGTAGAGTCGCGGGAGCCCGGGCTCGCGCAGCACGGCGATCGCGAGGTTCGTCAGCGGGCCCAGCGTCACGAGGGTCAGCTCGCCCGGCCGTCGTCGCGCCTCGTCGATCAGGAGATCGACCGCGTGCCGCTCGGAAAGCGCCGCGGCCGCCGGTGGCAGTTCCGCGTAACCGAGCCCCCGCGGGCCGTGTGTCTCCGGGGTCGTCTCGAGGCGCCGGACGAGCGGCGTCTCCCGGCCGATGGCAACCTCGACATCGCCGCGGCCCGCGAGCTCGAGGACCGCGAGGGTGTTCGACGCGACCTGCCGGGCGTCGACGTTGCCGGCCACGCAGGTGACCGCGACCAGGTCCGCATCGGGCGAGGCTGCGGCATAGAGGAGCGCCAGCGAATCGTCGATTCCCGTGTCGACGTCGAGGATGATCGGGATGCGGTCCGGCACGCGGCGATCAGTGGGCGCGCGGAGCGATCCAGAACACCGGTGTGATCTCGTACGGCAGGACCAGGACGTACTTGCCGGACAGCGCCGACAGGAACGCCGCGCCGGAAGGCGTTCCGCCCGGCCAGGCCCCCGCGCGTCGCGGGACGAACTGGCGGCCGACCTCCTTCGGCGTCAGCGCTTCCCGCGGCTTGGGGCTCGGTCCCCAGACACTCGACCCGTGCGGGTAGAGCGGATCGAGGACGATTGCCGCAGTCACCGTGAAGTTGGTCGTCGTGAGGGGGTCCGCGGTCGCGCGGAACCCGCTCATCACCCAGGCGTGGCGGCCCCGCCAGACGAGGAGCCCGACGGGCTTGCCAGTCCGGCGGATCGCTGTGGACGCGGTGCGGAGCGCCTCGTCGAGCGTCGTCGTTCCGACGAGGCGATAGGGCCCGGCGCCGAGCGTGTTGAGGCCGCCCATCCAGCCCCTGACGCTCGCCCCCTGTCGCTCGAATCCGTCGCGCTTGGGGCCGCTCAGCGAGCGGGCCAGGTCCTGGAGCTTCCGCTGGGTGGCGGCCGTCCGATCGTTCGTCTCGCCCATGATGTTCAGCATCATCTGCATGCTCGCGCCGACGCACTGGACGAAGTTCTTCTGGGCGACGAAGTCGGACTTGCCGGCCAGGTCCATCACGTATGCCTTGTCGGCCGCCGCGCCTGCGGGCATCGGGGCGACCGCGATCGCCTGGAGGGCGATCAGTGACCCGACCAGGAGGCGCGCGGCGACGCGAGGGAGCAGCCTGATCATCGCCCGCGCATTCTAACCAGCGGTCGACAGACCGTCGACCAGCTGGGCCGGCGAGCCTGTCCGGGCGCCGTCGCGTCGCAGGGTGAGCCGCCAAACGGGCCGCTCCCGACCGGCCCCGAGGCGCCGGGCCCAGGTCGAACCTGTCGCCCGGAGCTCCGCGACGGTCGCCGGGCGGACGCCCTCGAGTCGCAGGCCGTGGCTGGCCCATCTCTTCGCGAGGGCGCCGGCGGCGACAGGTTCGTCCGATGGCCCCAGCGCCAGGCCGTCACGGGCGGTGACGGAGACGAACGCGGTGATGCAGCCATCGGGTCGAAGAAGGCTCACGATCCCGGAGGCGACGGTGCCGTCGAGGGCGAGCGTGCCCAGGAGAAGCGAACCCCACGGGAGGATGATCGTCAGCTCGTCCGCGGTCCCGACGAGCTCGGCCGGAGGCCGTTCCGCGGCGGCGACGACGAAGAGCGCGTTGGCCAGCCCTCCACGGGTCGCCGGCCGGGCGGCCCGCCGCGAGGCCTTGGCCATCGCCGCGGCGTTCGCGTCGATTCCGATGACGAGAGCATTGGGTTCCGCCAGTGCCCTCGTGAGCACCGCCCGACCGTCACCGGCGCCAAGGTCGATGATGACCCGGTCCGAGCGGGCGATCCGTTGAGCGAGTTAGCCGACGTCCACCTCGGTGACGCGCCGACCGATCACTGTGCGCATCGGCGGAATCTACACTCCATCCATGAAGGAGGGTGGCTCGTGATCGATCCGATCCCGGCGCGGGTGGGCATCGTCGTCGGCAGCCGATCCGATATTGCCGCCGCCCAGCGGGCCGCGGCGGTCCTCGACGAGCTCGGCGTGCCGTCGGAGATCCGGGTCATCTCGGCGCATCGTGCGCCGGACCTGCTCGCGCGCTTCGCATCGACCGCAGAGGGGCGCGGCGTCCGCGTCTTCATCGCGATCGCCGGGCTTGCCGCGCACCTGCCCGGCGTCCTCGCGTCGCAGACCACGGCTCCGGTGATCGGCGTTCCGATGCCGGGCGGCGTGGCCGACGGCCTGGACGCGCTCCTCGCGATCGTCCAGATGCCGAAGGGCGTCCCGGTCGCGACCGTCGGCGTCGGCAACGGGGAGAACGCGGCGCTCCTCGCCGCAGCGATGCTCGCCCTGGCCGATCCCGGGCTGGCGGCTCGCCTCGCCGAACGGCGCCGCGTCCAGGCGGAGGCGATCGCCGCTGACGAGGCGAACGAGGGGCTGTAGCGCGCGAGGGCTCTAAACTCGACCCATGGACGAGGAACGATGGGAGCCGGGCATGCCGGCCCTGGATCGGCAGCCCGTGCGGGCGCCGACGCTCCCACCCAGCCTCCAGGGCCTCCCGCCCCGATCCGTCCCGGAGACCGCGCCGACGCCGCTCCAGAAGCACTACGTGCTCCTGTCGGTGCCTGTGCTCATCCTTGGCGCGATCGCGATCACGGCGCTCGAGCTCGGCGCCCCGCTGGGCAGTCCACTCGTGAAGCTCTGCGTCGTCGTGGCCGCGCCGCTCCTCGTCATCACGACCGCCGACGCGGGGGTCCGCATCTGGCGATCGGCCTGGGCATGGATGCCGGTCGATCGCGGCAGGGGTCTGTTCCGCCTCGCCTGGGTCGTCGCCACGATCGCGGGACTTGCGGCGCTCGTGGCCGCCTCGATCGTCGTGGTCGCCGCCTGATGAAGCCCCGCCGGTGACCGATCCGATCGGCCGCGGTCCGGACGCCCGATCCACGGACATCCCGTCCGGCGGCGGCGTCCCGGGCTGGATCGCCGCCTCGCTCAACTTCTGCACGCGCTGCGGCGCCGGCCTGGAGTTCGGGGCGGTCGAGGGCGAGGACCGGGATCGCCTCGCCTGCAGTGCGTGCGGCTACGTCGCCTACGTGAACCCGCGTCTCGTCGTCACGACGATCCCGGTCAATGACGCCGGCGAGGTCATCCTGCTCCGGCGCGGGCTCGAGCCCGGGCGCGGCTCCTGGGCTCAGCCGGGCGGCTTCCTCGAGGTCGACGAGACGGTGACCGAGGCGGCGATCCGCGAGACGCTCGAAGAGACCGGCCTGGTCGTCGCCCCGGGCGAGATCGTCGGGTTGTATTCGCGCCTGGAGGCCGCAGTCGTGGTCATCGCGTTCGAGGCTCGCGTCGTCGCGGGCGAGTACCGCCTGAATTTGGAGGCCCTCGACATCCAGGCATTCCAGCCCGAAGCGATCCCGTGGCACGGAATCGCCTTCAAGACCACGCACTGGGCGCTGCGCGACTGGGTTCGCCGCCGCCATCCGGAGATCCACGTCGCGCAGCGCGGCGGCGACTGGGAGGGGTGAGCGGCACGGAGCGTTCCGCGGAACTCGCCGAGTACACGCGCATCACCGTCGGGACATATGCGCTTCTCGCCAGGCGCAGCGGCGGCACGGTGACGGAGTCGGGCGGGCTCGTGCTCGCTTCGGGACCGGATCCGGCGGCGACGATTCTCAACATCGCGTTCCGCGTCGACCCGGGCGTGCCCGCGAACGACGTCCTCGACCGTGCGCAAGCCCACTACGAACCAGGTGGCTTTCGCTTCGCGATCGCCTCGTCCGCTCACATGGATCCTGATATCGACCTGGCGGCGGCTGCGGGCGGCTGGGAAAAGGTGATCCTCCTGCCGGCCATGGTCTGTCGCGCGCGGCTGGCCGATCGCCCGGCCCCACCTGGGACGGCGCTGAGGCAAGCCGATCCCACGCGAGACCACGATACGTTTGGCATGATCGCCGCGGTCTGCCTCTCCGAAGACGATCAGGAGGCCGCGGCGTACCGGATCGTGTTCCGGTCGGCCGACCTCTTGAGGGACGGGTGCGCCGCCTTCATCGCCTCCGTCGATGGCGAGGACGTCGCCGGCGCATGGGTGTCCGTGATCGGGGCGGCCGCGACCGTCGGCTGGGTGGGGACACTCCCGCCGTTCCGGCGGCGCGGTCTCGGGGACCTCGTCACCAGGGCCGCGACGAACGCGGCGTTTGAGATGGGTGCCCGCCTCGCCACGCTCCAGGCGTCACCGTCCGGCGAGCCGGTCTACGCACGGATGGGCTACGAGACGATCTCGTCAGAGACGCTCTGGGCTCCCCTGTCGACGGTTGGCCCGCGCGAAACCTGACCCCGCGGCTCCGACTCCTACGTCAGGTCGATGAAGACGTTCTTCGTCTCCGTGTAGAGGTCGAGGGCGGACATCCCGAGCTCGCGCCCGATGCCCGACATCTTGTAGCCGCCGAACGGCGCCTCCGTGTGGACGGAGCTGTTCGAATTGACGCTGATCACCCCCGCCTGGAGGCCCTTCGCCGTCCGCAGCGCCTTGCCGATGTCGCGGCTCCAGATCGAGCCCGACAGGCCGTACGGGGTCGCGTTGGCGAGGCGGAGGGCCTCCTCCTCGGTGTCGAAGGGGATGACCGATACGACCGGCCCGAAGATCTCCTCGCGGGCGATCCGCATGTCGTTCGAGACGCCATCGAAGACGGCCGGCATCAGGTAGGCGCCGCCGGCAAGTGCCGGGTCGTCCGGCGCCGTGCCGCCGACGACGAGCGTCGCCCCCTCGCCGAGCCCGATCTCGATGTAGTCCCTGACCCGTTCGAGCTGCTTGGTGCTGACGAGGGTCCCGACCTCCGTCGCGTCGTCCAGCGGGTCGCCGACCTTGACCTTCCGCGTCGCCTCCGCGAAGAGCTCGACGACCCGGTCGTGGGCCGACCGCTCGACGAGGATCCGGCTGCGGGCGCAGCAATCCTGGCCGCAGTTGTCGAAGACGCTGTACGGGGACTCCTTCGCGAAGCGCTCGAGATCCGCGTCCGCGAACACGATGTTCGGGCTCTTGCCGCCGAGCTCGAGCGAGATCTTCTTCACGTTCCCGGAGGCGAGCCGCATGATCTCCTGGCCGGTCGTCGTCTCGCCGGTGAACGCCACCTTGCCGACGCCCGGATGGGCCGCGATCGACGCGCCGGCCGTGCCGCCCGGCCCGGTCACGACGTTGAGGATTCCGGCCGGGATCCCTGCCTCGAGGGCCAGCTCGCCGAGCCGGATCGCCGTCAGCGGCGAGTAGCTTGCGGGCTTCAGGATGCAGGCGTTGCCGGCCGCCAGCGCGGGCCCGAGCTTCCACGATGCCATGAGGATCGGGAAGTTCCAGGGCACGATCAGCCCGACGACCCCGATCGGCTCGCGCAGGGTGAGGTCGATGCCGGGCTTCGAGACCGGGATCGTCTGGCCGAAGATCTTGTTCGCCGCGCCTGCGTAGTACTCGAAGACGAGGCTCGCCCCGATCGACCTCGCCGCGGGACGACAGTGATCGGCTTGCCGACGTTCGCGGTCTCGAGCTGAGCCAGCTCCTCGCTGTTCTGCTTGACGAGCGAGGCGAACTTCGACAACGTCCGACCGCGCTTGCCCGCGGCCCACGTCGCCCAGCCCTTGCGATCCTCGAAGGCCGTCCTGTGCGGCGGCGACCGCCCGGTCGACGTCCTCGCGGCCACCGAGCGGGACCGTCGCGATGACCTCGCCGGTCGCGGGGTTGACGACTTCGAACGTCTTGCCGTCGGCGGCGTCCACACCCTCGCCGCCGATGACCATGCGAACGGACGCGGGCGCGGTCGCGCCCGATCCCTGGGAGGTGGATTGCCCGGTCGTCATTGGAAAGGACCTCACCATCTGGCGGCTCGCGCCGGCCGACGATCGATGGAAGCAGTCCCTGATGATACGCAACGCCCCCGGATCAGCGTGCGATCCGAACCTCGTCATGGCGGGACGCCGGGCGGCTGGGGCTGTGCGCGGCCGGCGTGCGGGGTGCCGTTCGCGTCCCGGCCAGCATCGACTCGAACTCGGCGGCCGGGAGGGGCCGGGCAAACAGGTACCCCTGCCCGATCCGGCAGCCGAGAGCACGGAGGCGCTCGAGCTGGTGCGGCTCCTCGATCCCCTCGGCGACCGTCACGAGCTCAAGTGAGTCGCACAGGCCGAGGATGCCTTCGAGGAGCGCGTCGACGCGCCGGCCCTGGCCGATCATGGCGATGAACGACTGGTCGATCTTGATGATGTCGAACGGCAGATCGGCGAGATAACTGAGCGCGGAGTAGCCGGTCCCGAAGTCATCGAGCGCGATCTGGACCCCCAGGCCGCGCAGGCCGAGGAGTGCGACGCGGGCCAGGTCGAGATCGACGAGCGCGCTCTCTGTCACCTCGAGGATGAGCCGCTTCGCTGGGAGCCGGGTTTCGGCCAGGATGTCGGCGACATCGTCGAGCAGTCCGGGCTGGAGGAGCTGGGACGGGGCCAGGTTGACGCTGACCGACGGCAGGCCGCCGCCGGGGCCGGCCGGCCATCCCGCGGCGGTGCGGCATGCCTCGCGCAGGATCCAGCGGCCGAGCGGAATGGATCAGGCCCGACGATTCGGCCTGTGGAATGAACTCCATCGGTCCAAGGAGCCCGCGTTCCGGGTGGTTCCAGCGAACGAGTGCCTCGGCGCCGACGATCAGGCCGGTCTCGATGTTGACGACGGGCTGGTAGCGGAGGACGAACGCGTTGGCCTCGATCGCCTCGGCGAGCTCCGTGCGGAGCTCGTAGCCGCGGACGACGTGGCCGAACATCGCCGCCTCGTACGCCTCGACCTGGTCCTTGCCGTGAGACTTGGCCTGGTACATCGCGACGTCCGCGTCACGCATGATGTCCGTCGCGGTCAGTCCGGCGCGACCCATCGCCACGCCGGCGCTGGCGCGGACGAGCAGCTGGCGCGACCCCACGCCCACCGGCGCGCGGAGCGTCGTCAGTGCGCGCTCGGCGATGACGCGGGCAGCTGCGGGATCGTCGCAGCCCTCGACGAGGATCGCGAATTCGTCGCCGCCGAGTCGGGCGGCCAGGTCGGTGTTGCGCAGGCCGCGCTGCACGCGGCCGCCGAGGATCCGCAGGAGCTCGTCGCCGGTTGCGTGGCCGAGCGTGTCGTTGATCGTCCTGAAATCGTCGAGATCCAAAAAGATGAGGGCAGTCGTCTCGGGCGAAGTCGTCATTGCCAGATCGAGGCGTTCCTCGAACCCGCGCCGGTTGGCGAGCCGGGTGAGTGGGTCGTGGTGGGCCTGGAAGGCCAGGTCACCCTGCAGGCGTCCGCGGTGGCTAAGCGAGATTCCCAGCTCGTCGACGGTGGTCGCGAGGCGGACGAGCACGAGCCCGAAAAGGACAGTCCAGGCCACGACCAGGCCGATCACCACGTCGTCGCCGTTCTGGAGTTCCCGGAAGAGGAGGATCGTCGGGGCGATCAGGGCGGCCACGGCCAGGAGGGCAAACCTGGTGCGGCTCAGGCGAGCCTCGTTGTCCTCGATCGGAGAGACGGCTTCCGATACGGACGGGTGGAGTCCTGCCACCCCGATCAACAGGATGCCGACGATCCAGCCGGCGTCGACGGGATGGCTGTCGACATAGCTCCCGTCGAGGAGGGCGAGAGCATAGATCACGTCGGCGACGAAGTAGATCGAAATGCCCGCAACGAGGAGCTGGAGATAGCGCGGCCGGGCGGCGGACATCAGCAGGACGCGCAGGCCGAGTGCGAGCAGGACGAGGTCCAATGCCGGGTACGCCAGCGAGACGATTCCCACGATCGGGTCGATCGTGCCGGTCAGGCTCGGCTGGACGATGACGACCCAGACGATGGATCCGAGTCCGGCCGCCAGGATCGCGGCGTCGATCAACGGCGTCCGGTTGCGGTCCGGGACGCGGCCCCGGATGAGCGCCCCGGTTCCGGCGATGAGGCCGATGTAGCCGCAGACATAGAAGAGATCGGGGACGGACGGATACGAGATCTCGCCGGCCACCTCGAAGATGACCGAATAGACGATGTCCCCGATGGCGAGCAGGGCGAGCGCGAGCGCGAGCACTCTCCAGGGTCGCTGGATGGCGGACGGTCGGCCGCGGATGCCGAACAGGATGGCACCCATCCCGATCAGGCCGTATGCCGGGTACGCGATCGTTCTGGAGGAGCCGGTCGTGGGCAGGAGCAGGTAGAAGGCCGTCAGGAACGGAATCGCGAGGAGCAGCGTGATCCACGCGGGCGGCGGACTCAGCCGCCGCAGCTGGATCCGTCGTCCGACGTCCACCGCAGCTGGAGGGGGGAAGCTCAAGGTTTCGTTCCGTCCCGGCAATGAGCCACGCGAAAGACGCGGCTCCTCCAAGCATCGGTTCCGGACGCCCCGGTTGGTATCGACTGATCGAACAGGAAGGGGGTAACGGTAGTCGGGGGGCGTCTACGCTGCGTGACGTACGGCTCGCGGTCCGGTTTCCTCAGGCCGTCGGGCGGCGCTCGCTCGCGGCCATCGCCGCCCCGACGATCCCGGCGTCGTTGCGGAGCTTCGCCGGCACGACCCGCGGCCGGACCGTCAGCCGCGGAATGAACCTATCGGGGCCCTTGCTCACGCCGCCGCCGAGGATGATCAGGTTCGGCGAGAACAGCTTGTCGATCGCCGCGAGATGCTCGTCGAGGTCCATCGCCCATGCCTTCCAGGACAGTCCGCGCCGTGTCCGCGCCACCGCCGCCGAGCGCCGTTCCGCGTCGCGCCCGCGGATCTCCATGTGCCCCAGCTCCGTGTTCGGGACGAGGACCCCGTCGTTGAACAGCCCCGACCCGACCCCGGTCCCGAGCGTCAGGACGATGACGACGCCGGGCTCGCCTGCCCCGGCCCCGAAGCGCATCTCGGCGAGTCCCGCCGCATCCGCGTCGTTGAGGACCGTCACCGGCCGCTTGAGGGCGTTCCCGAGCGCGCGTCCCGCCGCGAAGTCGATCCAGCCCGGATCGATGTTCGCCGCCGACTTCGTGACACCGTCGATGACCACGGACGGGACCCCGACTCCGACGGGCGTGCCTGGCGGAACGCCGCCGGCACCCTTGATCGCGCGCGCCACAGTTCGGGCGATCGCCCGCACGACGTCCTGCGGCGTCGAGGGTGTCGGTGTGAGGACGCGCAGGCGCGGCGCGACCAGCACGCCGTTCGCGACGTCGACGACGCCGACCTTGATGCCGCTCCCGCCGACATCGACGCCGATCGCGACGGTGGGAGCGCTGGCCGCGACGTCGATTGCCATCGTCAGAAGTAGTTGACGCTGATTCCGCCGTCGACGACCAGCGTGGCGCCGTTCGTCCAGCGCGACTCGTCGGAGGCGAGATAGAGGGCCATGTTGACGATCTCCTCCGGTTTGCCGAAGCGACCGCTCGGGTTCCGGGCGAGCCTGATCCGCTTCGCCTCCTCGTCCTTGACGAGCCAGTCCATGAGGAGCGGCGTCTCGACGGGCCCCGGACAGATCGCGTTCGTCCGGACGCCCTGCGGCCCGAACTGGACGGCCAGGCTGCGCGTCAGGCTGAGGAGCGCCCCCTTCGACGCGGTGTAGGCATCCTGCGGCACGGAGCAGCCGAGGAGCGCGACGAACGAGGCGATGTTGATGACCGATCCCGATCCGCCCTCGACCATCCGGGGAATCGCGTGCTTGCAGCCGAGGAAGACACCGCGGACGTTCACGGCCATGACCTGGTCCCAGGTCGCGACATCGGTGTCGACGACCGAGTGGTCGGCCTCCGGCATGATGCCGGCGTTGTTGTAGAGCGTGTCGATGCGCCCGTAGGTGTCCATCGCGTACTCGACCATCGCCCGGGCGGACGCCTCGTCCGAGACGTCCGTCCTGACGAAGCTCGCCTCGCCCCCGGCCTCGCGGACGAGCCGGACCGTCTCGATGCCGGCCTCCTCCCCGAACTCGGCGACGACGACCTTCGCGCCCTCCGCGGCGAACAGCTGGGAGGCGACCCGGCCCATGCCGCCGCCGGCGCCGGTGATGATCGCGACCTTGTCCCGGAGACGCACCCTGACCTCCACCACTCGGCCCCCTCAGGTGCGCCGAATGGTACTCGTGCCGAGCAGCGGAGGCCCCGCCGAAATCGGCGGCACCGGACGCCCGCACGGCGCGTCGGCGCCTGAGCGTCCGGCCTACTCCCGGCTGCCGCCCGCGCGGTGGTCCAGCATGCCGAGGTCGGCACTGAAGACGACGCATGCGCCGGTCCGGACGCCATGGCCCCACGTGGCGTCGCTCGGAACCCACACTGCTGTCCCGTACCTCGAACCGGCGAGCGCTCGCCCGACATACGCCTCGAATGCCGGACCGCAGCGAGGTCCATTCGCGTCGACCAGTGCGGTCAGGCCCGGATAGGCGTCTCCGGCCGCACCGACTGCGAACACGGCCGAGACCTCGTGGCTATGCGAGAGGTCGCACGACGCGCGCTCGACCTCGTCGAAGGGCGCCAGCTCGATCGGCGAGCCGGGGATCTGCGGCTGGATGTCCAGATCGGACGGCCCGGGCGGCCGGAGGTACAGGCAGTCGCCGCCGGCGACGCGGGACAGCGGCACGATCTCCGGCGTCAGCAGGAGCAGGATGAGGCCGACCGTGAGGATGATCGCGGCCAGGATCCGTGCCGTCCTGTTGCGCCAGAACGACAGGAAGGCCCCGCGGAACTGCTCGCCGGCTGACGCCCGCCCGTAACGGTCTCGCTCGCGGGTCATCCAGGTTCAGCGCGCCGCGCGGCCGCCGGCAGCGGACCGCGACCCGCCGGGTCAGCTCCGTTCGAGGTAGCGCTCCCGGTCCCAGTCGTGGACGATCGCGTCATACATCTCCTGCTCGACGCGCGCCGCGTTGAGGTAGTGGGCGACGACGTCGGCGCCGAAGATCTGGACCGCCGGCTTCGATCCTTCGAGCTCGCGGATCGCCTCGTAGAGCGCGCGCGGCATCCGCGGGACGCCGGTCGCGATGTAGCCGTTGCCCTTGAACTCGTCCGGCAGCTCGAGCTTCTTCTCGATCCCCCACAGCCCTGCCCCGATCATCGCAGCGTACGTCAGGTAGGCGTTCATGTCGCCGCCCGGGAAGCGGTCCTCGACGTGGAGGCTCGGGCCGTGGCCGACGAGGCGGAAGCCGGTGGTCCGGTTGTCACGCCCCCAGACGATGTTGACCGGCGCCCAGGACAGCGACGCGTAGCGCTTGTAGGAGTTGATGTTCGGGGCGATGAAGATCGCCAGCTCGCGTGACAGCGCCATCATCCCGGCGACGAACCAGGCGAACGTGTCCGACATCCCGTACGGCCGGCCGGCCTTCTCATCGTGCGTCAGCGGCTTCGAGCCGTCCTCGTTCCAGATGCTCATGTGGAGGTGGCCCGACGAACCCGTCCAGGTGTGGTCGGGCTTCGCCATGAACGAGATGCCCCAGCCGTTGAGGTAGGCGATCTCCTTGGCGCCGTGCTTGAACAGGACGCTCCGGTCGGCCGACTCGAGGACGTGCTCGTAGCGGATGTTGACTTCGTGCTGGCCGGGTGCGGCCTCGCCCTTGCTGAATTCGACCGGGATCCGGGCAGCCGTCATCTGGTTGCGAAGGAGCCGGTGGAGCGGCTCGGCCTTTGTCGCCTGAAGCAGGTGGTAGTCCTCGTTGTAGTAGCCGAAACGCTCCGGCGGTCCCCACCCCTTCCTCGACGATTCCTCCCACGACTCCTTGAGGACGTAGTACTCGAACTCCGAGCCGGCCTTGACGGTCAGGCCCATCGCCAGCGCCCGGTCGACCTGGCGCTTGAGGATCGTCCGCGGCGAGACGGGGATCTCCTCGTGACCCTCTTCGGTGAAGGTGTCGCTCAGGACGATCGCCGTCTTCTCGAGCCACGGCAGGACGCGGAGCGTGTCCCAGACCGGGTCGGCGATCCAGTCGCCGTAGCCGGTCTCCCAGTTCATCAGGGCGAACCCCTCGGGCGTGTTCATCTCCATGTCCGTGCCGAGGAGGTACGTGCAGAAATGGGCGCCATGGTCGATGACGCCGTCGAGGAACGCCTGCGCCTGGACGCGCTTGCCCATCAGGCGGCCCTGCATGTCGGTGATCGCCACGATGAGCGTGTCGATCTGTCCGTCGCGGACCATTGCCTTGAGTTCCTCGAGGCGTGGATGCGTGGTGCCGTGGGTATCGCTCATCGTCGCCCTCTCGATAACTGCTCGCGGTGGCCGGCGCGAAGGCCGGCCACCGGTTGACGGTTCGGGACGCGGTCAGGCCTCCGTGAGCTGCCCGGCCGCCAATTCGAACTCACGCTCGATGTCGCTCAGCTCCGCCTCAGTCCCCTGGCGTTGCGGACCCTTGAAGCGGCCCCTCGCCCACACGAAATAGTAGATGCCGAGGAAGACGAGGAATCCCACGACGGTCGCGAGGGCTGCCGGATTCAGCGAGAAGGGATACAGGAACAGCGGGGTGATCAGGATGATCCAGATGACCGCGATGATCGCCAGCGGACGGCTCCATCGCCCGAGGCTCCAGACGCGTTCGTTGCGCCACTCCTGGTTGCCCCACAGTCCCAGGGCGATGCACAGGCCGTACGCCCAGTAGAGGAGGACCGTGCTGACGCCCGTCACGCCTGCGATCAGGAAGAACGGATCGCCGCCGAGTGCCTTGGTGAGGACGTAGATGAGGGCGATCAGCAGCCAGCTGAGCACCGTGATCGCGATGACCGCGTTGGCCGGCGTCCGGTAGCGATGGCTGACCTGCTTCAGCCAGCGGCTGCCCGGGACGCCGTCGTCACGGCTGAAGGCGAACAGCATCCGCGCTGCCGAGGCGATCGACGAGAAGCCGCAGAACGTCATCGCGAAGGCGACGCCGAGCGCGAGAAGGCCGCCGAGCTGCGACAGCCCGGCGCCGAGGTTCGACTCGAGGATGTAGGCCACGCCGCCACCGCCGGTGCTGTTGGCCAGGACGTCCGCGGGATCGGTCATCTTCAGCGTCAGGGCGACGAGGACGATATAGCCCGCGACCGCCGACACAGCCACCGACAGGAACACTCCCCACGCTGACGCAGCCCGGGCTGCGAGGGTCTCTTCGGCGACGTGGGCCGAGGCGTCGTAGCCCGTGTACGTCCACTGCGACTGGAGGAGGCTCAGGGCGAACGCGCCCGCGACGCCGAACGGGAGGATCGTCGCGATGGAGGCGCCGGCGTCGCCGGTCGTGGCAGCCGGGGCGACCTGGAAGAGGAAGCCCAGGTCATGCGTCGGCTGCGAGCCTGCGACGAACAGGAGGATCGCGATGGCGGCGACGAACGCGATGTGCCACCAGACCGACAGATCGTTCATGAACGAGACGATCCGCGTTCCGGCAACGTTGAACAGGATCTCGATGAGCATCAGCCCGCCGGTGATCCAGATCGCGTTGAGGAGGCCGAGCGACTCGCCGTTCGGATCGATTCCGAAGACCGGCTTGAGGAAGGTCGCGCCGAGGTAGAACGCGGCCGAGTAGTTGATGCCCGCAACGATCGAGATCTGGCCACCGAGGTTGAGCCAGGCGGTCCACCAGCCCCAGTCCTTGTTTCGCAGGCGGCTGGCCCAGTAGTACAGGCCACCGGCCGTCGGATACGCAGAGGCGAGCTCCGCCATGGTCGCGGCGATCAGCAACGTGAAGACGGTGACGAGCGGCCAGCCGATGCCGACCGCTGCCGGGCCGCCGAGCGAGAGCCCGTAGTTGAAGAGGATGACCGCGCCGGTCAGGATCGAGATGATCGAGAAGCTGATCGCGAAGTTGCTGAAACCGCCCATCGAGCGGTACAGCTCCTGTGCGTAGCCCAGCCTGTGGAGGTCCTCGCGGTCTTTTCGCAGGACCTCTTCGCGGGAACGAGCCTGAGTCATCGATGCCTCCCTCAGTCGACTTGCTCGACGGAGTCCCACCTCGCCGAGCCGCCGGGCTCTCCCTCAGGCCCGGCCGAAACGGGAATCCCGGCGCAGCGGCGCCGGGCGGATGACGCGGGGATCGAGTTCTCGCGACCGCGGTCGCGGCCGGTCGCCCGACACGGGCAGGCCGACATCGTCCGTGGCCACCTCATGGGGCGATCGGCAGCTGGCCATCTCCTCCTGTGGCGCCGCATGCGGCAGTCGACCGGTCCGTCCGCGAGCGCGTGCCGCGGACTATACGCGCCACTTTCGCGGATCGGAAGTGCGAGGTGCGGCATTCGGACCGAGGGTCCGCGCCACGTTCGTCGGCACACCCGACCCGGCCGCGATCGGCGGCCCGCGGGAGCTCTAGAAGAGCATCTTCGCGTCCGATGGGAACGCGAAGTCGAACGCGGCCTGGGGGATCGGCGCGTCAGGGCCGTACTCGACGGCGTCGGCTCGACGGGTCATCTCGCCGCCGATCGTCTCGATGAGCCGCAGGATCACGCCGTCCGCCCGATCGACCGCGACCTGGATGTGGAAGTCCGGTCGATCCGCGCCGACCTCAGTCGTTCGCGGATGGTCGCACTCGACGAGGATCGCCGGCCGGGCCCCGATCACGTCTGTGCCGGAGATCCGGCAGCGGCCGGTCGCCAGCACGTTCTGGCAGAAGCCCGCGGGATGGACGAACGTGTCGGGGAGCGTCTCCGCCGGGAGCGACGTGAGCGGGACGTAGACGAGCGACGTTCCGGGGAAGTCGCGCGCGGCGGCACCCGTGAGGCCCCGAACCGCGGGCCGTACCGGGCGATGCGTGCCGAGCCTGTGCGGGGCCGAGTATGTCCGGACGATCTCGCCGTCGGACAGCCAGAGCTCGTAGTTGCCGGCGGTGCCATGGTTTGGCTCCGTCGTCGTCACCCGGGCCTCGCCCGGGTGACGGAGCAGCAGGTCCATCGCCACGAGATGCGCACCGCGCGTCGTCCGGGTCTCCTCCTCGATCCGCAGCCGGAGCGTCTCGAACCTCAGCTCGGCGTCGCGCATGAACGTGAAGAGCTCGGCAACCGAGGGCAGACCATCCGGTGGCAGCGCGACGATCTCAGGCCGGCGTCGTTCGCCCGCCCTCGCCGGCACCGCGGCGGCCCGGTCCCAGATCCGTGTCGAGGTCATCGCGGCGGATTGTAGCCGAGGGGGCCGGTGGCGACGGCCCGACAGCGGCGGCCGGCGCCGCTCAGGGCACCCAGCGGCGCGCCTTGGTGAGATCGACCTTCTGGGTGGACCGGTCACCGAAGCGCCACATCGTCCAGGCGCCCTTGGCGAGAACGACGCCGATCGTGCCGAGCGGCTTCGCCGGGACGGCGTCGTCGACGTCGGCCGTGTAGAAGATCGACAGCTTGGCGTCGCTGAGTCGGACGTCGCCCGAGGTTGTCGACTGGCGTGCTTCGCGGATCAGCGCCTGTGCGACATCGTGGGGGAACCCGTACTTGCCCTTTCCGGGCACGCTCGAGATGAGGGTCAGGTCGGGGGCCATCCGCTCGACGAGCTCGAGATTGACGCCGTGCTTGGAGCCATGGTGGGAGACCTTCAGGACGTTGGCTCGCAGCACGTCCGAGCCTGACCCGACGTCGAGGAGCCTGGCTTGCTCGGTCGTCGACGCGGCGAGGTACGGGAAGTCGGTCATGACATACGACCACGACAGGGTCTGGGCGTCGGCGCCGAGGACGAGCCGGCTCGAATCCGGCCGGACCATCCGCTGGCCGGCGTCGTCGCGGATCACGCGGATCGCCGGCGCCTCGATCCGGAGCGAGATCGACGAGTCGTTGAGCTCCGTCCCGTACGTGTCGAACCTGTTTCGCAGCTGGACCGACGGTGACAGGACGGTGATCGCGGAGCTCCCGATCCAACGGCGGAAGCCGCTCGTCGGCTGGGCATAGACGATCTGGGTCTGTCGCGCGATCGCACCCATCGTGTCGTGGTACGACGCGATCGTATGCCAGTAGCCCGGGTCCCAGAACTCCGCGATCCGGCCGCCGGGGAATGCGTCGATCAGGTCCGCCATCCCCTCCAGGTGGTCCTCGTGCGGGTGGGTGGCGACGACCAGCGGGATCGAACCCGCCGCCTCCGGATGGCCATCGGGGGCGATCAGACCGGCGGCAACGAGCGATGTGATGAGCGGTGGGAGCTTGTTCGGCTTGCCGGCGTCGACGACGACGACCCTCCGGAACCCGGACGACTGCGACGCGGGAAGGAGGACCAGTTGCGCGTCCGCGTCGCCGACGTTGCACAGGAAATACACGAGATCCGCTCCCGCCGTGGCAGCAACGAAGTCCCCGGCGACGAATCCGGCTGCGGGAAGAGGGGCTGGGACGGCCACGCTCGCGTCCGCCTGGTCAGACGGCCGGGTAGGCGATCGGGCCGGGCGGAGGCGCCTCGGCCTCCGGCGGCCGGTCAGGGTCGGGCGCCGCCGCCTCGTCCGCCAGCCCTCGATCGAGCCCGTAGTCGTCGAGCTCGTTCGCCCGGGGCGCCGGGGCCGTCGTCGAGAACAGGGCCGCCTTGGCCGCGAGCCGCCCCGCTCGGGTGACGTCGACGACGAGGGACCAGCGCCTGGGCGACGGCGCGAAACCGCGGACGAGCAGGACGTCGCCCGGGCGGATCGGCCGGACCAGCTGGCCGCCCGCCTGCCGCTCGCGGTCCACGATCTGCTGCAGGGTCCGCAACGAGGCGGTCACCGTCTTCCGGTCGCGACGCCGCCCGAAGTCGAGCCGCGCCGTGGCCGGCTCCACGGTCGGCCACGGGGCGACCGCGAGCGTCACGACTGTCGCATCGATCCGATCGACGGCGACGTAGCGATCCGTGGCCACGGGCTCGGGGGCGTCGACCGGGCGCCAGAAGCGCCGCTCGATCGGTTCGGCCGCGTCGCGAGCCGGTTCGGGTGCCCGCTGGTCGTAGATCATCCGCCGCCTCCCGTTCCGAGACCGGGCTCCGTCATCGACGCCGGGTCGAGAAGCTCGTCCAGGCGGTCCGCTGCGATCCCGCGCTCGAGGGCGAGCTCCCTGATCGTCCGGCCGCTCTTGAGCGCGTCCTTGGCCAGGGTCGCTGCCGCGTCATAGCCGATTTCCGGGGCGAGCCCTGTCGCGAGCATGAGGCCCTGCTCCACCAGGCCCGGTCCGCGCTCCGTGGCCGAGATTCCGCTGACGCAGCGGTCGGCGAAGTTGCGGGCCGAGGCGGCGAGGAGGGCGATCGTCTCGAGGAGCGCGGCCGCGGTCACGGGCATCATCACGTTCAGCTCGAGGAACGAGCCCGTCTGCCCGAACCCGATCGTCGCGTCGTTGCCGATCACCCGGGCGACCACCATCGTCAGGCTCTCGACAATAACCGGGTTCACCTTGCCGGGCATGATCGACGAGCCCGGTTGGGTCTCGGGGAGCGCGATCTCCGCAATGCCGGCCCGCGGGCCCATACCCATCAGCCGGATGTCCGAGGCGATCTTCCAGAGGCTGAGGGCGATCGTCCGGAGTCCGCCGTGGGCGGCGATGACGGCATCGAGCGATGCCTGGGCATGGAAGTGGTTGGCGGTCTCGCGGACATCGAGGCCGGTCAGGCCCCCGAGCCGGGCGACCGCCCTGGCGGCGTACTCAGGATGGGCGTTGATGCCTGTCCCGACGGCCGTCCCGCCGAGCGGGATCGACAGCAGCTCGGCCTCGGCGGCGCGGGCGCGCCGGATCGACTCCTCCAGCTGGCCGGCGTAGCCCCGGAATTCCTGGCCGAGCCGGATCGGGGTGGCGTCCTGGAGGTGGGTCCGCCCGGTCTTGACGATCGGCCAGAGCTCTTCCGCTTTCGCGTCGAGGGCAGCCCGCAGGACCTCGAGGGCGGGGAGGAGGTCCTCCGCGATCGCCATCGCCGCGGCGAGCTGCATCGCGCTCGGGATGGTGTCGTTCGACGACTGGCATCGGTTGACGTCGTCGTTCGGGTGGACGCGCCGACCCCCGCCGAGGCGGTCGGACGCCAGCCGCGCCACGACCTCGTTCATGTTCGTGTTCGTCGACGTCCCGGACCCGGTCTGGTAGATGTCGATCGGGAACTGCGCATCGTGAGCCCCATCGGCGACCTCCGCGGCCGCCGCCCCGATCGCCTCGGCGACGTCGGGCGCAAGGAGGCCGAGCTCCCGGTTCGTGTCCGCGGCGGCCTCCTTAATGAGGGCGAGGGCCCGGATGAATCGGCGCGGGAATCGCTGCCCGGAGATCGGGAAGTTGAGGACGGCACGCTGGGTCGATGCGCCGTAGAGCGCGTCGACCGGGACCTCCATCTCGCCCATCGAGTCGCGCTCGATCCTGGTCGTGCCGCCGGTCGGTCGATCCGTCATCACCGCGATTGTAGGCCGAGCGGCGCGTCACTCAGCCCGACGGGGGCGCGGGGCAGTCGAGCGGGAAGGCCGCGGCCTCCATCATCGGTCGGTTGGGATCCTCGACGGTGATGATCAGTTCGCCGTCCGACCCGATCCCGGTCCCGGAGATGTAGCCGGTCCGTGGAGCCTCGAGGCGGGGATCCGCGTAGCCGGTGTTGGGCCCCGTCGAGTACTCGAACCGCCAGGAAAGCCGATAGGGGAACGACATGAGTGCTCGCTCCGCGTCGGCCGGCCGGAGCTGGAGGATGCCGCTGCAGTGCAGCGCGCCGCCGCGCGCGAAGGGATCGCTCGCGAGCGGGGCGGCCCCGCCGGGCGGCTGGACGAACGAGGGATGGGGGGCGACGGCGAGGATGGCTCCATCGATCCGCAGGCGCACCGGGCCGCCTCGCCCCTGGCCCACCAGGTCGATGTCGCCGCTGAATGCGTCACCCAGGCGCGTCCTGAAGTGCGGTCCCGGAGGGAACGTCGCCCACTCCTGCTTCGGTGCAACGGCATCGTAGACGCGAACCTCGCTGACCCACCAGCTCATCGCGTCGGCCTTGAAGTACAGGTTCAGCCGCTGCTCTCGTCCGGCCTCGGGCCAGGCGACCTCGAGGGTCCAGGCGGTCAGGCTGCCGGGATCGGACTGGACCGTCATGACGGAGGTTTCGGCGTGGAACGTCGTGCCGTTCGCGTCGATCGTGAGCCTGTCGGCTCCGAGTTGGACGACGTCGGTCGCCCACAGGATCCGCTTGCCCGTGAGGTCGCGCGTCAACGCGGCATCGTTCGGATCGAGCTGCATGATCGGATCGTCGTGCCTCGCGAGGAATGCGCCAACGCCGAGCGCCGCTCCCAGGAGGGCGGCCGCGAGCAGGCCCACCGCCGCGATCGTCGCGAGGTTCCAGGCACTCCCGGCCGTGTCGCCGGCCGCGGCCGCCTCGCGGACGCGCTCTCGGAGCCGCGCGCCGGGGGTCGGGACCTCCAGTCGCGCGACCATCGCGAGGTCGGCGCGGAGTACCGCACTGTCCCTCGAACAGCCGTCGCATGAGGCGAGATGAGCGTCGAGCTCCGCGGAATCCGCCGGACCCAGTTCGAACGTCGGGCGCCGCGTCGCGAGCTCGAGCCAGTGTCGGTGGTCGGTCACCGTTCGACTCCTTCCGCGAGTTGCTCACGCAGCCGGATCCGGGCGCGATAGAGGGCGGTCCTGGTCGCTGTCTCGCTCTTGCCGAGCGCATCCGCGATCTCGTGGCCGGAGCTGCCGCGGGCGGCCATGACGAGAGCAACCCTGCCGTCGGTGGGCAGCGCCGCGAGGGCGTCGAGAAGGTCGGCCCGGATCTCCGACCTCGCCAGGCTCGACTCGGGTGACTCCACCACCCGCCGGTCGACGAGGCGCGCCAGGTAGTGTCGCGCCGTCCGGAGACGGCGTCCGCGCGACACGACGAGATTGGCCACGACCCGATACAGCCAGCCACGCGTCTCCGTCGGCGCTCGGCCTGCCCGGACCTCGGCGATCAGCCGGACGAAGGCGTCCGCGACGAGGTCCTCGGCGGCTTCGGGGTCGCGGACGAGGGCGCGAGCGAAGGCGAGAAGGTCGCGGTGGTGAGCTTCGTAGGCGCCCATGACGAGGAGCTCGAGATCGCGAGCCGAGGTCGTGTCGCGGCCCGGGCGCTGGCTGTGGACGACGAGCGCCTCGGAGCCCGAGGGCCGGTCGATCGGATCGGTCACGCGCCTACGACGCCCGGGCTGCCGGTTCTGTCGCACAACAGCCACGTCGGGCCGGAGCCCGATCGTAGCGGGCACCGTGGACGGCCGAATCCGCGACAGATACCACCCCTCGTGGTGATCGCCGAAGATTCGGGCCCATCTGGCGGCCGATGATGCGGGCGCCCGCGCGCAGCGGCATCACGGAGCCCGGATCTGGCTCAAACGGGTCCCACTCACCACCCGGGGTGGTATGTGGCGGGCAGGGTGCGGGGGCGGAGCCTTCCCCGACGGGCTCCTCGGTCGGACCCGGCTAGACTCTCGGCCATGCCAGAGCCCGTCGTCGCCGAGATCGTGGACATCGCCCCGGACGCCTTCCGGCGGGTCATGGGCCATTTCGTGACGGGGATCACGGTCGTCACGACGCTCGCCGAGAGCGGCCCCCAGGGGATCACGGTCAACGCCCTGACGTCGGTCAGCCTGGACCCGCCGCTCGTGATGGTCGCCCTCGATCGCCGCCGGTTCATCACGCCGGCCGTCCGGCAGACCGGCCGCTACGCCGTCAACGTCCTGTCCGAGGACCAGCGGGCCCTGTCCGACTGCTTCGCCGGCGCGCCGGTCGAGCCGGGCCGGGACGCCTTCTGCGGCGCGAGCTGGACTCCGGGCTCGACGGGATTGCCTCTCCTCGACGGCGCGATCGCGACGCTCGAGTGCACGGTCGTCCAGACGTTCCAGGCGGGCGACCACGAGCTGTTCATCGGCAGGGTGGAGGGGATGGCCAATGCCGAGCCGCACCCGATGCCGCTGCTCTACTACCGCCGCCAGTATCTCCGGATCCAGCGAGCCGAGACATCGCCGCTCGAGGGCGTTCCGGAGCACTCCGAGCCCTGACCACAATGGCGGTGGTCCGGGCAAACGACCTCGACATCGCCTACGAGGCCGTCGGCGCGGGACCGCCGCTCGTCCTGCTCCACGGAGCGACGTCGATCGGCCGCGACGACTTCGCCGCCCAGATCCCGCTGCTGTCGAAGACCTTCCAGCTCTTCCTGCCGGATGCTCGTGGACACGGGATGACCGCCTGGGACGCGGCCAACGGCTTCCGTCACGACTGGCTCGTCGAGGACCTGGCGGCGTTCGTCGATGCGCTCGGGCTCGAGACGTTCCACCTGCTCGGATTCTCGATGGGGGCGATGACCGCACTCCAGTACGCCTCGCAATTCGACAGCCGGCTCCTGACGCTCGTCGCCGCCGGCACCACGACCCAGCGCGAGCCGCGGGCCTCCGTGGCCCGTCGCCAGATGGACCTGCGACGGGCCGACATCGACGACCCAGCGTGGGCCGGCGTCCTCGCGCGGCGGCACGACGCCGGACAGGGCGTCGGGGCGTGGCGCCGACTGCTCCCGGCGATTGCCGCCGACGTCGTCTCGCAGCCGCTGATGACGCCGCGGGACCTCCACGCGATCACGGCGCCGGCGATGGTCATCTGCGGCGACCGCGATCCCTACGTCCCGGTCGACCACGCGTGGGGCATCTCGCGGCAGCTGCGCGATGGGCGGTTGTTCGTCGTGCCGGACTGCGCCCACGAGGTGATGGCCAGGCGCCCGATGCTGTTCAACGAAGGGTTGACCGGCTTCTACCGGGCGACCGAGGCTGCCGCCGGGGCTCGCGGCCATCCTCCGGCGGGCGAGGCCGTCCCCGGTCGCGCGATCCCGCTCGTCGTCGAGGACGCGCCCGAGCCTGGCTGACCACGGAAACGCGCTGGCCGCCTCGCCTGTTCCCCCAGCGTGGATACTGTCAAGGCACACGGAGGATCGAGTGACCGACACCGCGCAGGCCCGGACGGTGCCAATGCCGCAGCGCCCCGTCGTCGGCTCCGTGTTCCCCGCCGCCGGCGACGACGGACCGATCGCCCATGTCGCCCTCGTGACGATCGATCGGCCGGAAGCGCTCAACGCGCTCAGCTTCGACCTGCTCGACGAGATCGCGGCGACTCTCGAGCGGCTCGACCGCGACCCCGAGTGCCGGGCGATCGTCCTGACCGGAGCGGGAACGCGCGCCTTCGCCGCGGGCGCCGACATCCGCGAGCTCGCCACCCAGACCCCGGTCAGCCTGACGGCCGGCGCCCGGTTCGCGAGCTGGGAGCGGATTGCCGCGGTCCGGACTCCGCTGATCGCGGCGGTTCGCGGCGTTGCGCTCGGTGGCGGCTGCGAGCTGGCGATGACGTGCGACATGATCGTGGCCGGCGAGGACGCGCAGTTCGGTCAACCGGAGATCAAGCTGGGCGTCATGCCCGGGGCCGGCGGGACGCAGCGGCTGACGCGGGCGATCGGCAAGGCGCGGGCGATGGAGCTGATCCTGACCGGGCGAACGATGAGTGCCCGCGAGGCGGAGGCGAGCGGCCTCGTGACGAGCGTCGTGCCGTCCGAGGCGACCGTCGAGGCGGCCCTCGAGCTTGCGGCGCGCGTGGCGGCCCAGCCTCCGCTCGCGGTCCTGGCGGCCAAGGAGGCGATTCGTCGCGCGGACGAGCTTCCGCTGTCGGCGGGCCTAGAGTTCGAGCGCCGGTCGTTCTATCTCCTCTTCGCCAGCGAGGACCAGGCCGAGGGGATGGCAGCCTTCATCGAGAAACGAACCGCACACTGGCGAGGGCGCTGACGGCATGCTCACACGGAGGACGAGGGATGGAGCGAGAGCCGCAGGGCGGTAGCGACTACGGTCTGGACCTACGGAGAGACATGGGCGACGAGCCGCCCGGGACCCTCCGCGACGCGGCGCCCGATGTGCTCGCCCCGATCGACGCGTCCGCGCCGGTGAGCGGCCATGTGCCCGCACCTGAGTCCAGCGGCTCCGTCGCGGGGACTCCGGAGCACGATTGGGACGTCGCCGCCTCGATCATCTACCCGGCCCTCCGCCCGGTCGGGACGCTGGGCCTGCAGGTCAGCGAGATCGATTCCGAGGTGCTCCTGAGCGAGGCCAATCGGAGCCACTCGCAGCCGCTCATCGACGAGGGACCGTGCGACATCGCCGTCGTCTACGCCCTCCACGCGGGAGCCTTCGACGTCATCGTCAATGGCGACCACCTCCTGTCGTGGGGCGTCGCGCCGACCGTCGTCCAGGACGCCGCGATGAGCAATCTCGCCGCCTGGTCGGCGTCCGCCGCATGGACCGACGAGGTGTCAGGCGAGCGGCGCCTCCTGTCCTCGGACACGGGCGACGGGTGGGACGCTGCCCGGATCCTCCTGCCGGAGGTCATCGAGAGGCTGGGCCGCGAGCTTGGCTCCGTCGGGCGGGTCCTCGTCGGCGTGCCGGAGCGGCATCTCCTGATTGCCGGGACCCTGCGGCCGGGCGACAACGAGTTCGCCTCGCTCTTCGCAGACTTCATCGTGGAACACTCCGGCGGCGCCGACGAGCCGGTCGATCGGCGAGTCTTCGAGCTCGTCGACGGGCGGCTCGTCGAGTTCGCGGACGCACCCGCCACGGCCTGATGCCCGAACTTCGCGTCGATGTCGACGACGCGATCGCGACGCTCACGCTCGACCGGCCGGAGGCCCTCAACTCGCTGACCGTTCCGCTCAGGGAGGACCTGCTGCGGGCCCTCCGCGACAGCGTGCGGGATCCGGCCGTCCGCGTCGTGATCCTCACCGGCGCCGGCCGGGCCTTCTGCGCCGGGCAGGACCTCAGGGAACGCCTCGAGCCTGACGCAGCCCCGCTGGCGACAGAGATCCGCGCGCGCTACAACCCGATCATCCTCGCGATGCGCCGGCTGGAGAAGCCGATCGTCGGTGCGATCAACGGAATCGCGGCCGGCGCCGGCGCATCGCTCGCGTTCGCCTGCGACATCCGGATCGCGGCCGAGGGGGCGAGCTTCCTCGTGTCGTTTGGCCGGGTCGGCCTGATCCCGGACAGCGGCGCCACCTGGTTGCTGCCCCGGCTCGTCGGTTCTGCCAAGGCGACGGAGCTCGCGATGACGGGCGAGCCGCTCACCGCGGCGGACGCGGAGCGCTTCGGGCTCGTTGCGAAGGTCGTCCCAGCCGAGACGCTCATGTCGGAAGCGCGCGCCCTCGCTGCCCGGCTCGCGGGAGGGGCGCCGCGGGCCCTCGCGCTGACGAAGCGTGCGTTCGCCCGGGCGGAGGAGTCGTCACTCGAGGAGACCCTCGAGTACGAGGCGTGGCTCCAGGGGATCGCCGGCGCGACCGCCGATCACGCCGAGGGGATCGCCGCCTTCGTCGAGAAGCGGCCGCCGCGGTTCAGCGGAGGGTAGGTTCCGGCGGCCAGGGGCTCGGGCAGGGCCGGTCCGGGACCGCCAGGGTGCCCCGGCGCCGGATGTCGCCCTACGGCACCCTGTACCTGGCGACGCTCGTCTGGGCGACGACGAACGCCCCGAGGGACGTGGTCCGGATCGCCTGCAGGCGGAACCAGTAGGTCCCGGCCGGCAGGCCGGCAACCGTCGCCGCGCTTGCGGCCTGCTTGCTGGTGCCCCAGGCAATCGCGTCACCGCCGAGGGAGCTCGGCGTCGAGTCGTCGGCCGACCACGCCAGCCTGTAGGACGAGTAGCAGGCGGCCGGGCCGGCGAAGGGCTTCCACTCGAACCGGGTCGACGAGCCGGCCGGATCGACCGCCAACCCTCCGAGGCGCTTGATGGGCTTCGTCGTCACGGTTCGAACGGCACTGGCCGCGAGGGCCTCGCCCCCGTCGCCCAGGGCGATGGCCCGGTACCGGGCGGTCGCCCCGCCGCGCTCCGTCCGATCGACTCCGTCGGTCTTGTCCCGTGCCGACGAGTAGGTTCCCCCGACGGCCCGCGCGCCATCCCGCGGTGGGTAGACGGCCGGGATCGTCGTCGACGAGCTTCTCAGGACGACGTAGCGGTCGAATCCTCGGCCGCCGAACCGTGCCCAGTCGAGCACGACGCCGCCCGGACAGGCGGTCGCCGCAAGCGACAGCGGCTCGGTGCCCGACGTCGGCTTCGACGTCGGATCGGGGGTCGCCTTCGGCGAGGGCCTGGGGGTCGGGGTCGGCGTCGGTGTCGCGCCCGGCGTCCGCGGCCTGGTCGTCGCCTGTGCGATCGGCGTCGGCGCCGCCGAGGGCGGCGTGACCGTCGGGCCGTCGCTCGCTACCGGCGTCGTGCCTGGCATCGAGCCGGCGCCTGACGGCTGCGCCGAAGGGGTCCCGCCCGGGATCGGGGAGGGGCTCAATTCGGTGAGATCGATGCCATCGAGCATCCCGAGCGGATAGCCGAGTGCGGCGTCGATCCGGGCGTTCTCGAGGAGCCACGGATCGTGGAGCGCGCCGTCCGGCACGTCGGCGATCGAGATGTCGAGCACATCCGGGTCGGACGAGGCGACCGCTTGCTGCCCCTGCTCGATCGTCTCCCTCGTCGCCGGTCCGGCCACCCGCACGTCGTGCTGGATCGCCGTGAGCGTCAATCGCCCGCCGGCGTCGGGGCTCTCGCGATCGAGATCGAACGCCGTGCCGGCTGCGACCCAGTCGAGGGAGGCGGTCTCGACTGTGTAGGTCGATCCGGGCGCGGCGACGACGCGATGGTAGACCCGCCCTCCGAGCTGGTCGACGACGATGCGGTCGGCCGAGATCAGGTCGATGCGCAGGTCGGCTCCGCCGGCGAGGCGGGCCTCGCTCGAGCCGATCGCGACCGTCGCCCGGCCGTCGGCCTGTACCCTGATCTCGTCCCCGACCTGCAGCGCCGTCCCGGCGGCGAGGGCGCTCGTCCGGCCGTCCCGGACGACGGTTGCACCCGACACGGCCGATGCACGGGCCGCCGGCGCCTCGGGCCTGAGCAACCTCGCGTTGAGGCCGATGACCGACAGGAGGAGGACCGCGGCTGCCGCGATCGCCGTCCAGCGCGGCGCGGGAAGGACGCGCCGCGGAACCGATTGGCCGGATCGCGGCAACGCCGCCCGGCCCAGCGGTGACGCCGGGTACCCGGCGAGGAGTCCGGCCCTGAGCTGCGCTGCGAACGCGGACGACGGCCCACCGGCCCCACCGGCGGCCAGGTGGCGAGCCACGATCCCGGCACGGGCCAGCTCCTCGACGAGCTCGATGAGCGCAGGGTCCCCGATGCCTCCGTCGAGGCGGGTGATCGAATCGCCGCCGCGCGGGCCGGGACTCGCCGGGCCGCGCCGCGGCCGGCGGCCGAAGCGGTCAGGCCACATCGGTCGACTCCCCGGCCATCGCGTCGCGGAGGGAGCGCAGGGCACGGTGGACGCGGACGGCGACGGTCGCCTTCGAGCAGCCCAGGATGATGGCCATCTCTGCCGGGTCGAGCCCGTCGAGGAACTTCAGGACGATCACGCGCCGCTGCTCCTCGGGAATCAGGAGGAGTGCGCGACTCAAGGCGTCGCGGTCGATCGCCGCGGCGAAGGCACCCGCGGCCGCCTCGTCGCCGAACTCGGCGTCGCCACGATCCCGCGCATCGCCGGCGTCCTCGCCATCCGAACGTGCGTCGCCGGCGCGGATGCCAAGGGGTACGGACCGGCGATCGCGACGAACGTGATCGACGACGGCATTGCCGGCGACGCGATACAGCCAGCCGCCGAACGAGTCGTTGCGGAAGTCGTCGCGCCGGACGACGCCGAGCGCCCGCTCGAAGGTCGTCGCTGTGAGGTCCTCGGCCACGCTGGCCTCCCTGACTCGCCGGAGGATGAAGCCGTGGATGCGCGGAAGGTAGTAGTCGTACAGCTCGCCGAACGCAGCTGGATCCGCGCGGGCACGGGTCACGAGGTCCCGTTCCCGCGCGGGGTCCATACGACTGTCGTGCGGAGCCTCATCGTGCATCGGGCGTCAGACGGTACGGACGGTTGGGCGCCGGGGCCACCGGCCAGCAGTACTGCCGGTTGTGTGACCTCAAGCTGCGCCGGCCGTCCTGGCGCCCGAGAGCAACTCCGCTCTTCGACTCCTGCGGCTACTTGAGTGTCACTGCAATTGCCGGCGTCTGGCCGAGGAGGACCCTGTGGCCGTCCTTGAATCCGATGGCCTGGACCCGGTAGTACCAGACCTGGCCCGCCACGACGTGGGCGTCGATGAACGACCTCGCGTGTGGGTCGGGGATGGCGGCAACGAGCTGGGTGCCGTCCGATGCGGGCAGGTAGGAGGGGTCCGGCCCGGCCGACCGGACGACCTTGTAGGCGACGAATGACGCGCCGCCGCGAGCGTCCCAATGGAGCTTGACGGCCCCGTCGGAAGCGGTGGCCGTGAGGGCCATCGTGGCGGGATCGGGTGATGGCTCAGGCTTGGCCGGGACCTCGATCGCCCTGGCCGGGCTGGATGCGAGGGCGACGTAGCCGCCCTTCGTGACACGGACGCAGAAGACGCGGTACCAGAGCTTCTTGCCAGTCGGCGCCTTGCCGTCCCAGATGGCTGTCCTGCCGTCACGGCTGATGTAGGCGGCCAGCGAGTCGCCCTCGCCCATCGGCCACGTCACCGTGGCGTCGGTCGATCGGACGACCTTGTACCAGTCGAAATGGCCGGTGCACCGGGACCAGTCGGCATTCGGCATGCCGCTCTTGAGAGTGACGCTGAGGCTGATCGAGTCCGGCTTCGGCGTCGGCGTCGGGGTCGGCTTCGGCGTCGGGGTCGGGGTCGGCGTTGGCTCGGGCGTGGCGGTCGGGGTTGGGGTCGGGGTAGGGGTCGGGGTCGGTGTAGGTGTGGGGGTCGGGGTCGGAGTCGGCGGGGTGCCCGGGATGACCACGCTGCGAGCGGGCGACTGGCAGACGACCTCGAGTTCGGCAACCGGGTCCGCGAGCGCGAATACCCGGTAGAAGAGCTCCGAGCCCGGCGGGAGGTCGGTGTCGTGGGCGGCGGTCACGTCGATGTCTTCGACGACGGCAACGAGCGTCTCGCTGTCGCCGACCGGCCAGCTCGGCTCCGCTTCCGTCGAGCGGACGACCGCGTAGTAGCGGAAGCCGTTCGTGTCGCACACGCTCCAGTCGATCCGGACGAAGCCATCCTCGAGATGAAGCGCGAGATCGATCGGCGCGATGGTCGAACCGGCGTCGGTCGGGGTCGGGTCGGTCGCGTCGCCGGTCGCACCCGACGCCGGGAGCGACGGACGCAGGGTTGCCCCGAAGGCGATCGATGCGACGATCAACGTCGCGGCGACGGCGCCCACGACCGCCCGGGCGAGGCTGCCGCGGATCGGCGAGCCGGCTCGCGCCGGCGATGTCCTGTCGAAGCGGTCCATCAAGGTGTCTCCCCACGACATCGGTGGTATCGGTCGCGAAGAGCCACGCGACCGAACGACTGCCGATACCTGCACAACGCAGGCGGCGGCGTCGGATTACCGCTCGCGGGGCATCCGATGGTCATGGAGAGGGTGGTACTGGAGGCTGCGGCGGCTCCGGCGGGCGCCCTTCGCGGCCGCCGGATCGCCCCCGGTCAGCCGACGAGCCGCTCGAAGAGGTGATCGAGCTCCGTCGCCGGGTCGTCACAGAGTCCGGTGTGAACCTCAGAGGCCTGGATGACCGTGCTCGACGGCGCAACCAGCCAGTGGAACCGCTCGCCCTGGCCGAGACGGGCCATCGGCCCCCCGGCCGGGTCGCCGGCGGCGATCGTCTCGATCGCCGCGAGGTGCGGCAGGATCACGGCCGGGTCGGTATCTGGCGCGAGTGCGTGCAGCCTCGTCTCGTCGAGCCCGACGCGGGCGGCGAGGAACCGGCGCGGGCGGCAGAGCAGGATCACCCCGGCGTTGAGGCACTCGCCGCGCTCGACGTCCGGCACGATCCGGACGATCGCGTACTGGAACTGGCTAGGCTGCGGTTCGGGCACGATCCACCTCCGCGACGAAGGCCCGGCGTGCACTGAGCCGCGCCAGGAGGTAGTCGACATACGCCTGCCGCTGTGCCGGCGCGTCGCCGGCGATCGGGTCTGGCGCCAGCCAGTCATCCGGGAGAGCGTCGGTCAGGGCGACGAGGAGGTCGCGGGTCACGAGCGGCGCGAGGCGCTCATCAGCCGCTTCGATCGAGCCGGCCGACGGCAGCAGGACGTGCTCCCGGATCCGGTCGAATGGCCGCCGGGCGTGCTCCTCGGGATCGCGCCACGTGTGGTGGATGTAGAGCGCGGCGCCGTGGTCGATCAGCCATGTCCTCCGGTGCCAGACCAGCATGTTCGGGTTCTTCGCCGACCGATCCGGGTTCGTGACCAGGGCATCGAACCAGACCACGTCCGCCGCCCACTCCGGACCCGGGACCGCGTCGGCGGCCGGATTGAACGTCAGCGAGCCGGGCAGGAAGTCGAGCCCGATGTTGCGCCCGACGCTCGCGGCCAGCAGGTCGTGGATCTCCTCGTGGGGCTCCGAGTCGGCGATGGCAGCGGCCAGGTCCACCCCGACGAGGTCGGGCACGAGGAGCCCGAGCGCGCGCCCGATCTCACCTGCGAGCCACTCAGCGACGAGGGCGCGCGGCCCCTGTCCTGCGCCGCGGAACTTGACCACGTACAGCCCGTCATCGTCGGCCTCGACGAGCCCGGGCAGCGAGCCGCCCTCGCGGAACGCGGTCACGTAGCGGGTGGCCCGCACGACGCGGAGCCGTGGTCCGGTCGCGGTCCCGTTCATCGACGTGATGCCGTTCCCGCCCGCGCCGCAACGCCGGCGATCGCGTCGGCCGCGCGCGTGACGCCGTCGCGAGCGCGGATGTCGCGCGATAGATCGGCCAGCCGATCCCGCATCGGGCTCGCCAGCAGGCGCCCGATCGCCCCGTGGAGCTCGTCGTCAGCGAAGTCGTACGTCCTGAGCCTGATGCCGAAGCCCGTCTCGTCGACCCGCTGGGCATTGTCGTACTGATCCCAGAAGAGCGGCAGGACGATCATCGGCTTGCCGAAATGGAGGGCCTCTGTCGTCGTGTTGTTGCCGCCATGGGTGATGACGAGATCGACCAGCGGCATGAGCGTGGTCTGGGGCAGGAACTCCGCTCCCCACATGTTGTCGGCGAGCCCGTACTCCGCGTGCTGGGGCCCTTTCGACACGATGTAGCGGTGGGGTGTCCGGGACAGGCAGTCGACGAGTCGCCGCATGAGGCTGACGTCGGCGCTGCCGAGCGACCCGAGCGAGAGATAGATGAGGGCGCTGCCCGGCGGGCGGTCCCTGACGACGGCCGGAAGCTCGACCTCGGCATCAGTCTGGCGGATGCTCGAGTCGAGCCGGTGCCACGTCGAATCGAGGGGCCGGCGGTCGGTGTAGTCCACGAACTCGGGGTAGACGTAGAGGTTCAGGAGGTCCGAGGTGTGGACGAACTCCAGGTACGGCAGGGCCGGGGCGCCCTGATCGCGGACCCAGTCATCGAATGCCTCCCACGTCGGTCGATGTGTCCGCTCATACTCGGCCCGGAAGGCGTCCCACGCCGAGCGGTCATCCTGCGGCAGGCCGGAGTACGGCGGCGGGATGTCCGGTCCGCGGACCTCGAGAGGGTTGCACGACACGATCCGGACGTACGGCGGGCCGGAGCTGACGAGCGCAGGAAACGCCACGACGTTGTCCTCGACGATGACGTCCGGCCGCTGCCGATCGATGATCTCGCGCAGTTGCGGCTCGCAGTAGCGGGCGCCGTCGATCAGCGCCTGCCAGGTGGGCTGCATGAACGTCGCGAGCTGCTCGATCGTCGGCTTGCGGAACTCCGGCGCGGTGTCGCGGATGAAGTCCTTCCAGAATTGGCCCGGATCCTGGTCACCGGCGGCGTCCTCCGGCGGAGGCGTGAGGTCGACGAGATCCTCGACGAAGCCGAGCGCCTCGAGCCTGCCGGCCCACGATCGCTCGGCCGCGAACACCACCCGGTGGCCGCGACGGCGAAGGATGTCACCGATCCCGATGCAGTTGTTCGTGGGGCCGTAGGCCGATTTGGGCATGAACAGAATCGTCCGGGGCTCGTGCGCCATCATGCTCCTCGTGGAAGGGGTGACGGGTATCGCCACTCAATCGTACGCAACCGACACGGCGTTGCTCGCCGAGTTACGCGCGACGTGGCCTCCGACCGGTGATCCGATCGGCGACCGGGTTCCAGGACGGCTCGTGGCGATGACGGCGCTCGACGTCGCCGCGGCGATTCGATTGACGGACCGTTTCGCGGTGGCGCTCGGAAGCGATCCGGGCACGCCGGATGGGTCGCACGTGGTGCTTCCGCTCGTCCGCGACGCCGACGGATGGCGGTCCGGCCGGGCCGGGGACGGACTGTCGGCGTTCGTCGCCGGCGTTCCTCTCGCCTCGGAGCGACCGATCGATGTCGACCAGACGAACGTCTCGGTCGTCGTCGGAGAGCGCGCCATCGTGAAGTGGTTCCTGCGCGCCGGGCCGCAGCCGTCGCGGGCCGCGATCCTGGCCGATCACCTCACGGCCGTCGGCTTCAGCGGGATCCCGGCGCCGCTCGGGGCGCTGGTCTGGCATTCCCCGGCGGGCGAGGAGCTGACGCTGGCCCGCGGAGACTCCTTCCTGCCCGGCGCCCGCGATGGCTGGGAGTGGTGCGTCGAACGGCTCGAGGCGCATCTTCGGCACGACGACGGCGCCTGCCCGCCGGACTGCGACCCGTGGATCGGTGGCCGGCTCGGCGAACTGATCGCCGGCCTCCACATCGCGCTCGCGACGCCGTCCGACATCATCCCGGAACCGATGGCCGTCGGCTCCCCGGAGGACGTCGCCGCCTGGCGGATGACAGCGACCGCCACGCTCGAGGAGGCGGTGGCGCTCGAGGCGTCGGATCGTGGCGGTGAGCTGGCGACCCTCGCCAGCCCGATCCGCAACGTCCTCGCCACGCTCGATGTCGAGACCGGCACGCCGGTCCAGCCGATCCACGGCGATCTCCATGTCGGCCAGGTCCTGGAGTGGAGCGGCGGCCTCGCGATCATCGACTTCGACGGCAACCCGACGCTCGACGGAGGATCGAACGCCCTTCGTCAGCCGGCCGTCCGCGACGTCGCCCAGATGACGACGAGCCTCGATCACGTCGGGCGGGTGGTGGCCGACAGGGCGGACGGCATCCTCGTGCCTCGGGTCGGCAGCTGGATCGTCGACACGACGGCCGCCTTCCTGGCGGCCTACGGGGAGGGTCTTGCCGCCGCCGGCCGCGCGGAGCTGTTCGACGAGGCGCTGCTCGCGCCGTTCGAGGTCGAGCAGGAGTGCCGGGAGCTCGTCTACGCCGCCCGGTTCCTGCCACGCTGGCGCTACGCCCCGATGGCCGCCCTCCGGGCCCGGTTCCGCGGGCGCTGACGGCGCGAAGCCGCCCCTCGTCAGCCGGGTGCGGCCATCCTCGGCACGATCGAGCGGCCGAGCTTCTCCTCGAATCGCTTCGCTGCCTGGTCCAGCTTCTCGAGGTGGTCCGCGAGCTGTCGCCGCGCCTCCTCGGCGGCCGCATCCAGACTGGTCAGCTCGAAGATCCGCCAGTGGTTGAGGATCGGCAGCAGGATTTCGTCGCGATGGACGCGGAGGTCGTAGATGCCGGCCTTTGCGATCGCCGCCGCCTTCCTGAGGAAGCCGGGAATGTCGGCGCCGGGCATCCGGAAGCTCAGCACCTCATCGACGATGGCCCGGACGGCGGCCGACGGCTGGATTGCCAGCGCGGCCGACAGGATGTCCCGGTAGAAGACCATGTGGAGGTTCTCGTCGGCAGCGATCCGGATCATGATCCTGTCGGCGACAGGGTCGTCCGAGTAGCGGCCGGTGTTCCGGTGCGAGATCCGCGTCGCCAGCTCCTGGAACGCCACGTAGGCGAGGCCGCGCAGCGGGTCGATCGCGTCGCGATCGTAGCCCTGCTGAAGCTGGGTCATCCGGCCGCGCTCCAGGGCGATGGGGTCGATGTTCCGGGTGACCGTCAGGTAGTCCCGCAGGACGATCGCATGACGCCCCTCCTCGGCCGTCCAGCGCCCGATCCAGTTGATCCACGCCCCGTCCCCTCGCCCAAACATCCCGTGGATGAGGCGGTGGTAGGAAGGCAGGTTGTCCTCCGTCAGGAGGTTGACCTCGAAGGCAGTCTGGGCCACGCCCGTCAGGCGAGGCTGATCGGGTGTCCAGGGTTCCTTGTCGAAGTCGCGGCCCAGCCGGTACGGGATGTAGTCGTGGGGGAACCACTCCTGGGCAACCTTGGCGTGTCGATCGTAGAGGCGGCCCGCCTCGGGCTCGAGCTCGTGGAGGAGGGCGCGTTCGTCGTAGTCCGGCGCCGTCCGGGCGAGCGGCGGTTCGATGGTCATTGCCGGGTCCTCGATCTCTGGCGGGCGGATGGCGCCCCCGTCGGGCAGGCGCTGACGACCGGTCAGTTGGCTAGAGTAGCCCGCCTCTCGAACGCCGAGCGTGCGACGAGTGCGCCTCTGCACCTGCCTCCCGCGCGCGCTCTGCGGCGCGCGGGCGCGCGTCATTCGGCGCCAGTCGCCGCGACGTCCTCGTCGGTCGTCGCGTCGGCCTCCGATGGAGGAGGCGCACTGTCGGCGACCCGCTCCTCGCGTTGGTAGGGAACGTTGACCACGACCGTGTGCGGGCGGCCGAGGAGTGCCGTGCGCAGCCGCTTCGAGGACTGGTTGTAGAGCAGTCGCTCCCACCAGCTGCTCGCGACGTATTCCGGGATCACGACGAACGTGATGGGCTCGGGCTTGCCGGGCGGCCAGGCCGCGTCGAGGACGTCGAGGTAGGCGAGCAGCGGCCCGGCGAGTGCCCGGTACGGGGAGTCGACGACGACGAGCGGGATGCCAGGAATTTGTCGCTCGAATGCCTCCCGGACCAGTGCGGCGTCGTCCGGATCATCGGAGATGTGGACGGCCCGGATGTCGTCGTCGATGGAGCGACCGACATTGACGGCCTGGATCGTCGCACGGTCCACGCCGTGGATCGGAACGACGATCCGCTGCTCGCGCTTGGGCGCCGCGACGATGAGCGCCGGATCCACGGCGAGCTGGCGGCGTGACCGGCCGTACTGGCGGCTGATGAACAGCATCATCGCGACGAGGACCGGGACGAGGATGACGACGAGGTACGCGCCGTTGGCGAACTTCTCGGAGACGACGATCACGAGGACGACCGCCGTCAGGACGCCGCCGGCGGCATTGACCGCGAGCCGCCACCGCCAGCCGGCGTCGCGACCCCCGAACCAGTGCTTGACCATCCCGAACTGGCTCAGGGTGAAGCAGAGGAAGACGCCGACCGAATACAGCGGGATGAGGGCGTGCGTGTCGCCGTTGAACGCGGCGAGGAGGAGGAACGCGACCATGGCGAGCAGCACGATCCCCCACGAGTAGGCGAGCCGGTCGCCGCGGAACGAGAACTGGCGGGGCATGTAGCCGTCCTCGGCCAGGATCGCGGCAAGTCGCGGGAACGCGTTGAAGCTCGTGTTCGCGGCGAGGAAGAGGATCAGCGCCGTGCTCGCGGCGAAGGCATAGAAGAGCGGCGACCCGCCGCCGAACGCCGTTCGGGCGGCCAGGGCGACGATCGACGACCCGCCCTCCTGGGTCGGGCGAAGGCCGAATGCCACGGTGAACACCGTCAGGCCGATGAAGAGGATCGCGAGCAGGACGGCCATGATCGTCATCGTGTTCGCCGCGTTCTTCGCCTCCGGCGGCTTGAACGCCGGCACCCCGTTCGCGATCGCTTCGACGCCCGTCAGCGCCACCGAGCCTCCGGCGAACGCCTTGAGCAGGAGGAGGACGCCGATGGTCTCGGTCCCGAGCGGGACGGCGTCCGGCTCGGGCGGGATCGGCGTCACCGAGCCGGTGACGATTCGAACGACGCCGATGGCGACGATCGCGAGAGCCAGGCCGACGAAGAGGTAGGTGGGAATCGCGAAGATGTTCCCGGACTCGCGCAGGCCGCGGAGGTTCGCGACCGTGATCAGCGCGATCGAGAGGAACGCGATCTCGATCCGGATCTCGTAGGCGCCCGGGATCACCGACTGGATCTGGGCGATCGCCGATGCCGTCGACACGGCAACGGTCATGACGTAGTCGATCAGGAGCGACGCCGCTGCGATGAGCCCGAAGATCGGCGCGAGGTTGGTCCTGGCCACGACATAGGCACCGCCGCCGTTGGGATACGCCCGGCAGACCTGGCGATACGAGACCGAGACGACAGCCAGCAGGACGGCGATCGCGATCGCCACCTGGACCGAGACGAGGAGGGCGCCGGCACCCGCGACGACGACGACGCGCAGGATCTCCTCCGTCGCGTAGGCCGAGGACGAGATCGCATCCGAGCTGAAGATCGCGAGTGCCTTCTTCTTCGCGAGCCGCTCCTCGATCTCCTCTTCGTTCGCCAACGTTCGCCCGAAGACCATCTGGCGCAACCGCGCGAGGGCCCGCCCGCGGCCGGTTCGCGGTGTCGACGCCGCCTCGCGGGCGACGAGCTGGCCGGGCCCGGCATAGCGGAAGTACGGTGCGTGCGGCCTCGCGACGCGGACCCGCCGATCGCCTGCCTTGCGTCCCTGGAGCGGCCGCCGTCCGCCGATCAAGGTGGTGCGGCCGGAGGTTGGCCCGCCGGCGAGCCGTCAGCCATCGACCGCCGGACCGATGAGGAGGCTGACTGCCCCGTCGGGCAAGGCGCCCCGTTCGAGCGCGAACTGGACACCGGCCGCCTGGGCCCGGGCGAGTCCGAGACCCGCCGCACGTTCCCCGCCGTCGAGGCCACAGAGCCGAACCCGCCGCGCCTGGCCGCGCCGGACCATTGTGATCGCAGCGTCGATCTCGAGAAGGGCGATCGTGAGCGGGTCCGTAAGCGGAACAGGGCGAATCGGCGACCAGGGGCGGTCCATGCCCCAAACCTAGGCCCGTGTTCCAAGAGGCCGAGCCGAGCGGGGCCTAGCTGGAGCCTCAACAGGTGCTCAACACTCGCCCGGTCAGGCTTCCCGGATCCGGTAGCCGACGCCCGGTTCGGAGGTGATGAGGTCGCGGAACCCGCCCGTCGCATCGGCCGCTGCGATCTTCCGCCGCAACCGGCTGACATAGACGTGAAGATAGTGGTCCTCGCCGGCGTACTGCTGACCCCAGACCGCGCGAAGCAGCCGACCGTGTGTCACGAGCCGGCCCGACTGGCTCATCAGGACCTTGAGCAGCTCGTACTCGCGGGGCGTGAGGTCGACCTTCGTGCCGGCGATCGACACCTCCCGCCGCGCGACGTCCAGGGTCAGCGGTCCCAGCGCCAGGAGGCCGGCCCCGTCGGCCGAGGGGCCCGCGGCCCGCCGGAGCAGCGCGGCGACCCGTGCCCTCAGCTCCTCCAGGCCGAACGGCTTCGTTACGTAGTCGTCTGCCCCGAGCTCGAGGGCGGCCACCTTGTCGCGCTCCTCCCCGCGCGCCGACAGGATGAGGATCGGCGTCGTGGCGTCGCGACGGAGCCGCCGGATGACCGAGGTGCCGTCCGCATCGGGCAGACCGAGGTCGAGGACGACGAGGTCCGGCCGCCCGGCGTCCCACGCCCGGAGCGCCTCCGCCGCGGTGCCGGCCTCGCGGACGCCATAACCGTGCGCGTTCAGGTTCGAGCTGATGAGGGCACGGGCCGTCTCGTCGTCCTCGACGACGAGCAGCCGCGCCCCGCCCGGCATCACGCCTCCGGCTCGCCGGGTGGCTCGGGAGCCGCCCGGAGGAACACGTCCACGGCGAGGCCGCCGAGCTCGCTCCGGCCGGCCGTCGCTTCGCCGCCCATGGCCTCGGCCAGTCCCCGCACGATGCCGAGGCCGATCCCGAGTCCGCGTCGCGAGCCCTCGCCGGGGCGCGGCACCCGGTAGAACTTCTCGAACAGCCGCGCCTCCGCCTCCGGCGGGACGCCCGGGCCGCCGTCCTCGACACGGACGCGGACGCGGCCGTCGGCGCAGGCAGTCGCATCGACACGGATGGGTGCAAGCGGCGCGTACTCCGCGGCGTTCTCGAGCAGGTTCGTGAGGATCTCGTCGAACTGGACCGCGTCGGCGCGGACCGGCGGCAGGCCGGGCCCGAACCGGAGCTCCATCTCGTGGCCGTCGAGGGTCTTTGCGAGCCGGCCGATGACGGGCTGGACGAGGTCCTCGACGTCGAGGACCTCGAGGCTCGGCCGGACGGCGCCACCTTCGATCCGGCTCATGTCGAGCAGGTTCCGAACGAGGCCGTTGAGGCGGTCGGCTTCGTGGTCGATCGTCCTCGCCGCAGCGCGCCGCTCGGTGTCCGTCCAGGCGACGTCGGGATCCATCAGCCCGCCGGCCGCTGCGCGGATCGTCGCGAGCGGCGTCCGGAGGTCGTGCGACACGGAGTCCAGCAGCGCGTCCTTGAGCGCCTCGCTCTGGCGGGCCACCTCGGTGGCGTTCGCGGACTCGGCGAGGAGCTCCCGCTTGAAGGCCAGCCCGACCTGGTCGGCCGCGAGGCTGAGCAGGCGCGTCTCCTCGCGATCGGGAAGACCTTCCGCCCGGGCGCGGGTCGCCCAGACCGAGCCGAGCACGTCGTCATCCGCACTGACCTTCGTCCGGAACAGGTCGGCGTCGGTGTGGGTGGTTCGTTCCACGCGGCGCTCCGCGGGGTGGTGCGTCCGGACCCAGCGTGCCGGAAGGTCGCCCGGCGTCCGCGTCAGGAGGACATGGATCGCCGGGGACGGATGCGGGCCACTTCCTGAATCGGCGACGATGACCTCTCGCCCTCCGACCACCCGGCCGATCCAGATCCGATCCATCCTCGTCTCCATCCGCAGCCCATCGACGATCGCCGGAAGGGCGCGTGCGACGCGCGGAGCAGTGGCTAGGGTCCGGCTGATCCTGAAGAGCGCCTGCGACTCCCGTGCCCGTCGAGCGGCGTCTTCGGCTCGCTCGGACTGGAGGGCGACGAGCCGGCCGATCACGATCCCGACGAACAGCAACAGCAGGAGGTTCAGGTACTCCGCCGGGTCCTCGACGATCAACGTGAAGCGAGGCGCGACGAAGAGCCAGTCATAGAGCAGGAACGAGAGGATCGCGGCACCGACCGCTGCCACCGTCCCGAGGGCCACGGCAACGCCCACCACGGCGACGAGGTAGATCGGCGATGCGTCGGGGATCGACAGTGGCGGTGCCTCGACGACGGCGATCGCATACGTGGCGATCGGGAAGAGCAGGAGGGCGCCGCCGGCCGCCAGGGCCCTCCTCGAGTGGCCGCGGGGGGCGATCGACGGAGCCGTAAGACGCGATCGGAGCGAAGCGAGCGGCATAGCGCGATCCTACAACCCGGGCGTTGACAGGGGCCGGCGTTCGCGGGTAGAGTCCTAACGAACGTTAGGTAGGAGGGACGAGCGTGGTGATCGAGGCCGGCAGTCGCCGCCGGGAGATCGTTGCCGTCGCCGGAGAGCTCTTCCATGCCCAGGGCTACTCCGCGACGAGCGTCCGCGACATTGCCCGGGCGCTCGACATGCAGGGGGCAAGCCTGTACGCCCACGTGACCTCGAAAGAGGACCTTCTGTGGTCGATCGTCGACCGAGCGGCCGGGGCGTTCGAGGCCGCGGCCGATGCGGCAGCCGAGGAGAGCGCAGGCGGGGATGCCGTCGACAGGCTGGCGGCGTTCGTCGAGGCGCATGTCGAGGTCGTCACCGCGGATGCCGAGCGCGCGAGCGTCTTCATGACCGAGTGGCGGCATCTCACGGAGCCGCATCGGCAGCAGATCGCCAGTCGCCGCGACGCATACGAGGCCCGCCTGCGGGCGCTCATCGGCGATGGGATGGCGTCGGGCACGTTCCGCTCGACGGATCCCGCAGTCGCCGCGGCGTTCCTGCTCTCGGCGTTGAACGGGATCGCGGCCTGGTACCGGCCCGACGGCCAGCTCGCGGCGGACCGGATCGCCGACCACTTCGTCGACCTTGCCCTACGCTCCCTGTCGGAGGATCACCGATGACCGACCCACTCGCCCTCGACCCGATCCTGGCGCCGGGCGATCGCGCCCGCCTGCCGTTCAACGACGAGCTGCCACACGATCAGCGGTTCCGCCACTTCGAGGATCACGTCCTCGCGGGCGGCAAGGTCGAGGCGACCGACTGGATGCCCGACGAGTACCGGCAGGGAGTCCTCCGATTCGTCGAGATGCACGCGAACAGCGAGCTCATGGGGGTGCTGCCGGAGCGCGAGTGGATCATGCGGGCGCCGACACTCCGCCGGAAGCTCGCCCTCACCGCCAAGGTCCAGGACGAGGTGGGCCACGCCCAGCTCCTCTACCGCGTCGCGGAGGATCTCGGCAAGAGTCGCGAGCAGATGTTCGCCGACCTCCTCGACGGAAAGACGAAGTTCCACAACGTCTTCCACTACCCGACCCGCTCCTGGGCCGACATCGGGGTCATCGCCTGGCTCGTGGATGCGGCCGCGATCGTCGCCCAACAGGCACTTCGTGACTCGTCGTACGCGCCGTATGCCCGGACGATGCGCAAGATCTGCTGGGAGGAATCGGTCCACATCATGCACGGCCGGGACGTGGTCGTGACGCTGGTCACCGGCACGCCCGGCCAGCGCGCCGCGCTCCAGGAGGCGCTCGATCGGTGGTGGGGCCCGCTGATGCAGATGCACGGCCCGCGGAGCGATCGGGACAAGGACCGCGACATCCACTGGCGGATCAAGGCGAAGACGTCGGAGGAGCTCCGCCAGGAGTTCTTGACGATCTACGTCCCGCGGATCCTCGAGCTCGGGCTGACACTGCCGGACCCGGCGCTCCAGCTCGACGACGCCACGGGCCGATGGAGCTACACGGAACCCGACTGGCAGGAGCTTCGGACGGTCGTCACGAACCACGGCCCGAAGTCCGAGGAACGCCTCGCGTTCCGCCGGCTCAACTACGGCCTGACAAGGTGGGTTCGCGACACGATCCTTGGGGCTCCGACCGCGACCCCGGTCGCCTGACATGACGGATCAACTTCCTGCCGACCGAACGCCGGGGTCCGCGGAGGCGGCCACGCTCCTCGAACCCTGGGAGGTCTTTCGCCAGGAGAAGGAGGGCGACCCGATGCGTCACGGCGGGTCGGTGATGGCCCCGGACGCGGTCCTCGCCGTCCATTACGCGCGGGAGATGTACGGCCGCCGCCAGGAGAGTGTCCGGCTGTGGGTCGTCCGCCGGGCCGACGTCCACGACCTGTCGGATCAGGACCTGCTCCAGCCGCCGCTCGACCGCTCGTTCAAGAAGCCGGGTGGGTACGTGATGCGGGACAAGCTGGCGGCCGCCCGCGAGCAGTCCGGCCGACCGAAGCCCGGGGCGCGCCCGGGTCGACCGAAGGCGCGCCCGGCGGTCTCGGAATGACGACCGTCCGATCCACCCTGGCAGCCGCTCTCGATCCCGCGACCACGGCCGCGATCGACGGCCTGTTGCTCTCGATGGCCGACGACGAGTTCGTGATCGGCTTCTCGGACTCGGAGTGGACCGGAATCGCGCCGATCCTCGAAGAAGACGTCGCGATGAGCTCCCTCGCCCAGGACGAGCTCGGTCACGCGGCCGCGCTCTACGCCCTCATCGCCGGCCTTCGGGCCGACGGCCGCGACGCCGACGCGATCGCCTACGACCGGGAGCCGAGCGAGTACCGCCACGCCCGGTTGCTCGATCACGGCCGCGGCGACTGGGCGATGACCATCGCCCGGCGGTTCCTGTACGACAGCGCCGACGCCGCGCGGCTCGACGGCCTTGCCGCCTCGTCGTTCGCCCCGCTCCGCGAGCTCGTCGACAAGATCCGGCGCGAAGAGCGCTACCACCTCATGCACGCCACGACCTGGCTGGAGCGGCTTGCCGGCCGGGTGGGAGAGCCACGCGATCGGCTGCTGGCGGCCCTCGAGGAGCTCGGGCCGGACGCCGCGACCGTGTTCACGCCCCTCGATGGCGAGCCGGCCCTCGTCGCCGCGGGTGTCGTCGCGGAGCCCATGGCGGCGCTCGAGTCCCGGTGGCGGGCGACGATCACGCCGGTCTTCGTCCGCCTCGGACTGCCGATGCCGCCAGCCGCCACCCGGGAGGCGGACGGTCCGACCACGGCGAGCCGTTCCGCTGGCTGTGGAGCGAGTTCACATCGGTCCGGCGATCGGACCCGGTGGCGACGTGGTAGGGGCCGTGGTGCCGGGTCCGCTCGTCTCCGACGAGGCGATCAGGGCCGCCCTCGGCGAGGTTGCCGACCCGGAGATCCCGGCGATCTCGATCGTCGATCTCGGGATCGTCCACCGGGCGGAGCTCGCACCGGACGGGCGGATCCTCGTCGATCTGCTGCCGACATTCGTCGGGTGCCCGGCGATCGAGATGATCCGGTCCGCCGTGATCGATCGCCTGTCGGTGTTCGGCCGGCCCGTCGAGGTGACGATCAGCTTCGCGGTCCCGTGGACGTCCGAGCGCATCACGCGCGACGGGCCGCCGATCGCCTCCGCGAGTCGGATTTGCCCGCCGGCACAGCCGGACGAGGTTCGCTGCCCGTACTGCGACTCGCCGGACGTGGCGATGGACAGTGCGTTCGGCCCCACCCTCTGCCGCTCGCTCTTCTACTGTCGAGCCTGCCGCCAGCCGTTCGAGTCGTTCAAGGCCGTCTGAGCCTTGGAGATCGTCGGGGTGGTCGGGGCCGGGACGATGGGCTCCGGGATTGCCCAGGTCGCGCTCGAGGCGGGTCACGAGGTCGTGGTGTACGACGTCGACGTCGCCTCGATCGAACGAGGACGCCTCCTGGTTCGCGAAGGGCTCGCGCGGCGGGCCGCGAAGCTCGACCTGGACGCCGACTCGCTCGACGACTGGGTCGACGGACGGCTCGCCGGTCTCCGGTCGGCGGACGCGCTCGTGTCGCTCGCCACCCAGGCCGACATCGTCATCGAGGCGGCGCTCGAGCTGCTGCCGCTCAAGCAGGACATCTTTCGGGCTCTCGACGCTGAGGCCGATGCCGACGTCATTCTGGGCACCAACACCTCCGCGCTCCGGGTCGCCGACATCGCGGCGCAGGCGCGGCACCGCGGCCGAATCCTGGGGCTCCACTTCTTCAACCCGGCGCCGGTGATGGTGCTCGTCGAGGTGGTCGCATCGGCCGTCACCGACCCGGCCGTGATCGAGCGAGCCGAGCGCCTGCTCCGCGCCTGGGGCAAGACCACCGTTCGTTCGGCGGACGTGCCCGGCTTCATCGTGAATCGCGTCAACCGGCCGTTCACGTTGGAGGCGCTCGCGATCCTGGAGCGTGGCGAGGCGGGCGTCGAGTCGATCGACGACGCGATCAGGGCAGAAGGGTTCCCGATGGGCCCGTTCGAGTTGATGGACCTCGTCGGGATCGACGTCAACCTCGCCGCGAGTCGTGGCGTGTGGGACGGGCTGGACCGGCCAGCGAGGCTCATGCCCTCTCCGATCCAGGAGCGCCTCGTCGAGGATGGCCGGCTCGGTCGGAAGACCGGCTCCGGCTTCTACCGCTACGACGATGGCCGCCGCGGGACGGTCGACCCGGAATTCGCGGCCACGGCTTCCCAGCTCGCCCCGGCGGTGATCGCGGAGCGGATCATCCTTGCCGTGGTCAACGAGGCGTGGCATGCGCTGGGGGACCGCGTCGCCGCGACGGAGGACATCGACCTTGCCATGCGCCTGGGCGCGGCCCACCCGCTCGGCCCCTTCGAGCGCACTGATCGCCTCGGCGGTCCCACGGCGGTGGTCGAAGCCCTCGCGCGCCTGGCAGCGGCGGGCGATCAATTCGTGCCCGCCCCGAGCCTTCGTGGGCGTTGAGATGGTCGCTCGGTCGACCGGCCACGGTCGCGTACGATGGATGGCGAGCCATGCCTGAACTCACCCGAAGGGCGTTGCGCATCGGCGGCTGCCTCGTGCTGGCCGTGTCGATCGCGGCCTGCATCGAACCGGCGGCGACGAGCCAGCAGCCAAGCCCCACCAAATCGGCGCGGCCGAGCGCGACGCCGGGATCCTCCGCCGTTGCCAGTCCGAGCGCATCGCTGGCACCGTCCATCACGCCCATCCCGTCGCCGGATGCGTCCAAGGCACTCGTCGCCCTGCTGCCCGCCGAGCTCGGTGGCGTCGCGACCCAGAAGCTCGGTGTCCTCGGCTCCGACGTCAGCCTGTTCGACCCGTCCACCGCCCTCATCTTCGAGAGCATCCTCACGGCCCTGGGGGCCCAGGCGCCGGACATGGCGATCGGGATCGCCTCGGCGAACGGTGCCAGCATCGTCGCGATCCGCGTCACGGGCGAGTCGGCCGCGGACATCGGGGAGGCGATGATCGCCGGGCGGTCCGCCGACGCGACCCCGACGAAGGGCGAGGTCGATCTCGGCGGCAAGCATGCGATCAAGGTGACAACGACCAAGACGAAGGCGCCGTTCTACATCTACGCGAGCAACGACATCTCGTTCACCGTCACCGCGCCCGCCGAAACCATCGTCGCCGAGGCGCTGTCGAAGCTGCCGTAGCGGGCGCCGGCCGAGCGAAGGGACGGTCCCGCCTACAATTCGGCCGTGCGAGACCTGCAACGACTGCTGCGTGAAGCCTGGATCGTCGAGGCCGTCCGGACGCCGATCGGGCGCTACGGCGGCGCCCTCGCCTCCGTCCGCCCGGACGACCTTGCGGCGGCCGTCATCAAGGCCGTCGTCGAGCGCTCCGGAATCGACCCAGCCCTCATCGAGGATGTCATCCTCGGCTGCGCGAACCAGGCCGGCGAGGACAATCGTGACGTCGCCCGGATGGCACTGCTGCTGGCCGGGCTCCCGGTTGAGGTCGGCGGGTTGACGGTCAATCGGTTGTGCGGCAGCGGGCTCCAGGCGATCAACTCCGCGGCACACGCGATCGCGGTCGGCGACGGCGACGTCTTCATCGGCGGCGGGGTGGAGTCGATGACCCGGGCCCCGTACGTGATGGCCAAGGCGGATGCGGCCTGGGACCGCGGCGAGCGCGAGGTCCACGACTCGACCCTCGGCTGGCGGTTCGTGAACCCGAAGCTCGCGGAGTTGCACCACCCGTACTCGATGGGGGAGACCGCGGAGAACGTCGCCGAGCGCTGGGAGGTCGGGCGCGATCTGCAGGACGCGTTCTCACTCGCCTCGCAGCAGAAGGCGGTCGCGGCGATCGAGGCCGGGCGGTTCGACGGCCAGATCGTCCCGATCATCGTGCCGCAGCGGAAGGGCGACCCGGTCGTCGTCTCGCGCGACGAGCACCCCAGGGCCGATAGCTCGATCGAGGCGCTGACCCGGCTTCGCCCGGCGTTCCGCGACGGCGGCACCGTCACCGCAGGCAACAGCTCCGGGATCAACGACGGGGCGTCGGCGGTGCTGCTGGTGGAGGCCGCGAGGGCGCGTGAGCTCGGCCTCAGGCCGCTTGCCCGGGTCGTCTCGACGGCGGTCGCCGGCGTCGACCCGGCCGTGATGGGCATCGGGCCGGTGCCGGCGACCCGCAAGGCGCTCGAACGGGCCGGCCTGACCGCCGCGGATCTCGACCTCGTCGAGCTGAACGAAGCCTTCGCCTCGCAGTCGATCGTCTGCATCAACGAGCTGGGCCTGGACCCTGCCAAGGTCAACGTCAACGGCGGCGCGATCGCGCTCGGGCACCCGCTCGGGATGAGCGGCGGGCGGCTGGTCACGATGCTCGTCCATGAGCTCCGCAGGACCAGCGGTCGCTACGGGCTCGCGACGATGTGCATCGGTGTCGGCCAGGGGATCGCGACGGTCATCGAACGCATCGACGGGTAGCGCCCCGGCGCGCGTTGCCCGTCTGCACCGGATGCGCCGCGACGAGGGCATCCCAGAACAGGTCGGTACATTCAGCCGATGGTCGGCGGCCGAGCCCGTCCCGATGCTCACGTTGTCTCCACCTGTCCTGGACGTCGCATGTCTCTGCACTCATCGTCAGCCCTGGCCCGCCGGCTCTGGTTTGGTTACGCGGCGACTGTCCTCGTGATCATGGGCATCTTCCTCCTGCTGCCCGCCGGGAGCCTCGCCCAGAACGCGCTGTACGACGTCGTCGCGGTGAGTGCCGCGATCGTGATCCTCGTCGGCATCTGGATCCATCGGCCCGCCCACCCCTGGCCGTGGGTGTTGATGGCGGCCGGGCAGCTGGCGTTCTTCGCCGGCGACCTCTTGTGGGTCATCTACGCGGAGCTGGGCCTGGAGACATTCCCGTCGCTTGCCGACGTCTTCTACCTCGCGGGCTACCCGTTGATTGCCGCGGGCCTGATAGTCGGCATCCGGATCCGGCTGGGAGGTGGCGACCGCTCCAGCCTGCTCGATGCCGCCATCCTGACGACGAGTGTCGCCGTCCTCGCGTGGACATTCCAGATGGGACCGCTCGCGGCAGAGCTCGACCCCAAGCCGCTCGGATTGGGGATCTCGCTCGCCTACCCGGCGATGGACGTCCTGCTCATCGGCGTCTGCATCGGCCTGCTGGCGGCGCCCGGCCTGCGGACGACCGCGTTCCGGCTCCTCGCGCTCAGCCTCGTCGCCCTGTTCGTCTCGGATCAAATCTATGCGCTCCAGATCAACGCGGAGAGCTACGCTGAGGGCGGCTTCCTCGACCTCGGCTGGCTCCTCGCGTACGGCACGATCGGCGCCGCGGCACTCCACCCCTCGATGCGGTCGATCTTCCTGCCCCGGCCCGTGACGATGTCACTCCTCGGGCCCGTCCGCATGGCCTTCCTCGCCGTTGCGATGCTGACCGGGCCCGCCCTGCTCGCGTTCGCCCGTTCGGATGCCGACCTGGGTCTTGCCGTCATCGGTGCCGGGTCCGCCGTCCTGTCCGTGCTCGTCCTCGGGCGGCTGGCCGGTCTCGTCCGGCTCCTCTCGGCCGACATCGACAAGCGGCGGGTCCTCGAGGCCGAGCTGAGCTTCCAGGCAAGTCATGACCCCTTGACGCACCTCGCGAACCGTCGTCTGTTCGTCCAGCGTGTGGAGGAGCGCCTGGTCCATCCCGCGTCCAGCCCGCTCGTGGTCCTTTTCCTGGACCTCGATGACTTCAAGACGGTCAACGACTCGCTCGGACACGTGGCCGGGGACGAGCTGCTCGGTGTCGTCGGCCAGCGGATCCGGTCCTGTCTCCGCGAGAGTGACCTGGCGGCCCGCCTGGGCGGCGACGAGTTCGGCGTGCTTCTCGGCGACATCGGCAATGCGGGGCAGGCCGAGGCGATCGCCTCCAGGATCGCCCAGGCGCTGGATGCGCCACTGACCATCGATGGCATCGTGGTTCCCGTGGCGGCAAGCATCGGGATCGCGATCCACACACCCGACATGGACGGGGTCGATGCCCTGCTGCGGGCTGCGGACGTCGCGATGTACGGCGCGAAGGCCCGAGGAAAGCACCGTTACAAGGTCTACGCCCCGGATCAGGACCCCGGCGACGATCGCCTTCCGGCCGATCGCGCGACGACGCGCCATCCCAGGGCCGCAGACGCCGTCGCGGGTGGACCGAGAGCCGTCACGCTTCTCAGCCCCGAAGGCGCCTGAAGCAGGCCCCCGCCGCCTTGTTCGTCAGGTCGCCATCAGCAGCCCATGTCACGCTCGTCGAGACCCTCGTGGCGAGTGTTCTCGATCGTCTGCTCGTCTCGTTCAGCCGGCCCGGTAACCGCATGCTGCGAGGGATCGGAACCCTCGACGACTAGAGTTGGCTCGGAGCCCGCTGTTTGAGCAGGAAACTTTCGACGAGGAGACCCCGATGTCCCTGATAGCCAGGATCAAACGGGCACTGTCAGGAGCGGCAGACCCGGCCGATCCGGAGCCGCCTCCACGTCATGAGCGCCGCGAGGCAGGCCGCGAACGGCACCATGAGACCGGCGAGCCCGCCTGGAAAGACGACGATCGGCTCGACGAGCCTCCGTTCGCGGGAAAGCGCAACCCCGACGCGGCCCCAGAGGTCCTGGGCGAGGTCTGACGCGCGTCGCCCCGGGCGAGGCCCGTTGGGCCACAGCGTGCGCCAAACCATGACGCTCACCAGCGGGGACCAGGCCGCCCAGAATGGCGAGGTACTATCGGCCCAAGCCGATCATCGGACGCTCAATCCCGCGAACTAATCCGCACCGTCCGTTCATCGGCGGGAGGTAGCAATGGGCATCATCGCGTGGATCGTCCTGGGCGCGATCGCAGGCTGGATCACGAACCTGATCATGGGTGGCAAGGAAGGCGTCATCGCCACGATCATCCTGGGCATCGTGGGTGCGGTTGTCGGCGGTTGGCTCGGCGGGACCGTTCTCAAGGTCGCCGACATTACCGGCGTCAATGTCGAGAGCATCATCGTCGCCGTCGTCGGTGCAGTCATCGTGGTGGCGGTCTACCGACTGGTCGTCGGTCGACGAACCGCCGCCTGACGACCTCCCTTGCTCGGGGGACTGGAGCCGGCTCCCCAGATGATCGGTCAGGGCGTCGACGATGTCGTCGACCGCCGGTACCACACCGTGGCGAAAGGCCTCGACATTCCGAAGGACATGCGGAGTCTCCCGCCGGTGACACCCTGATGTCCCTGGGCTGGAACCCCCTCACAGTCCGCGCGAGGCAATTTCGGCGCGACACTTGTCGGAATCGGTTGCGCTGCGTACGATGCGTCAATCGACGGCGCGTCGTCGGTGCGGAATCATCACAGCTCACCCCGCCTCCGAGGAGGAATCCAGCCCGATGCTTGAGACCCAGCCCACCGTGGTCAGCCTGACGGACGCCGCCGCAGGGAAGCTCCGCGAACTCACGGCCACAGAGCCGAGCCCGGAGATCGGCCTGCGCGTCTACGTCTACAGCGGGGGATGCTCGGGCTTCCGGTACGGGATGATGCTGGAAGACGCCCCGACGGCCGAGGACAGGATCCTCGAGGCGAACGGCGTCAGGGTCTATGTCGACGGCAACAGCGTCGATCTTCTCAAGGGTGCCCAGATCGACTATGTCGACACGCTCATGGGCGCGGGCTTCACCGTCAACAACCCGAACGCCGTCGCCGCGTGCGGCTGCGGCTCGAGCTTCCGGACGGCCGACGACACGGGCTCGCCGAAGGGCTGCTCGCACTAGCCCCTCCTCGCCGATCAACGCCGACGCCGCCGGGAAACCGGCGGCGTTTTCGATTCCCATAGACTTGGGACATCAAGCTTCCGCTGTTCCCTCTCCACGCCGTCCTCTGTCCGGGCATCGCGCTGCCGCTCCACATCTTCGAGGAGCGCTATCGGGAGCTCGTCCGGCGCTGCATCGACGGCGCCGAGCCCTTCGGGGTCGTTCTCATTCGCGACGGGCGCGACGTCGGCGGCGGGTCGCTCTCGTTCTCTGCGATCGGGACGTTCGCCGAAATCCGGCAGGCCGGTCGTTACCCGGACGGGCGGTACGACCTACTCGTCGTGGGAACCGGCAGGTTCGCGGTCGAGGAGGTGATGGTGGGTGAGGAGCCCTACCTCGTGGCGGAGGCGACGATCCTCGACGACGAGCTCGGCGATCCTGACCTGTCCCGGGAGCTCGCGAACCGCGCGACCCGCCGGTTCGTCCGGTACCTCGAACTCCTCCAGCCGCGCGACGGCGAGACGGCCGACGAGATCGACATCCGCGTCGAAGTCGAGACCGAGGACGCAATGCCGCCCACAGAGGTCGCCGAGGCCCCCGACCGGCCGACGATCGGCGATCCCGCATCCGAGCGTCGGGTCGTCATCCCGGACGACCCGACGACGCTCTCATACCTCCTCACGGGCATCATCCAGGTCGAGCTGCCGCGGCGGCAGGCCCTGCTCGAGGCCAACACGACCGAGGATCGCCTCCGGGAGCTCCTCACCCTGATCGACCGCGAGACATTCCTCCTGGCGCGCCGGCTTCGCGCCTATATCCCGTTGCCGGAGGGTCCGGGGCCGCGTCGAAGCTGAGTGCCGGCCCCCAGTTGACGTAGCGCTACATCTCACATAGATTGTCAATGTGACATTGAGTATCGAACCGGCCGCCGTCGCCAGACGCCGTGCGGACCTCGAGGGCGTCCTCGCGGAACTGACTGCCTGGAGCCCGCGTGACCGGATGGGCATGTTCCGTCGCTGGTTGGCTGGCTCCCTGAGCATCGTCCATCTCCACGTCCTGACCATCCTGGAGGCCTCGGGCCCGATGGCGATGGGGAAGGTCGCCGAGGCGCTGGACGTCTCGATCGCGAGCGCGACCGGCATCGTCGATCGGATGGAACAGCGCGGCCTCGTCGAGCGCCGACACCAGGCCGACGACCGGCGGATCGTCCTCGTCCGACCCACGCCGGCCGGGCTCGCGGTCTTCAGCGACCTCGACGAGCAGCGGCGGGCCAATCTGACCCGGATCCTCGAGCGTCTGACCGACACGGAACTGTCGAGCTTCCTGGTCGGCCTGCGCGCGATGGGCGCCGCCCGGGCGGCGGTCGCCGCGGAAGCCGCCCAGGCGGGCATGCCGACGACAAAGGCGGTCGACCGATGATCGGGCTGTTCCGGGCCTACCTCCGGCCGTACGCCGTGCCGCTTGCTGCCGTCCTGTTCCTCCTGCTCATCCAGGCGATCGGCAACCTGTACCTGCCGGATCTCAACGCCGACATCATCAACAACGGCGTCGCGCGCGGCGACAACGACTACATCGTCCGGACCGGCGCGTTGATGCTCGGCGTGACGGGCCTCCTCGGCATCGCCGCCGTCGTGGGCGTCTACTGGGGCGCGCGCGTCGCGATGGGCTTCGGCCGTGACCTGCGCGGCGCGATCTTCTCGAAAGTCGAGACGTTCTCGCAGGTCGAGGTCAATCACTTCGGCCCGGCGTCGCTGATCACCCGCAATACGAACGACGTCCAGCAGGTCCAGATCGTCGTGTTCATGGGCCTGACGATCCTCGTCTCGGCCCCGATCCTCATCGTCGGCGGAATCATCATGGCCCTGCGGACGGACGTTCCCCTGTCGGGCCTGCTGGTCATCGTCCTGCCGGTCATGGCCGCCGTCATCGGCATCGTCATGTCCCGAGCGGTGCCGCTGTTCAGGGCGGTCCAGGTCAAGCTGGACCGGATCAACCAGGTGATGCGCGAGACCCTGTCCGGCGTCCGCGTCATCCGGGCGTTCGTCCGGACGCCGCACGAGGAGGGCCAATTCGACACCGCGAACCGCGACCTCTTCGACACGTCGTTGAAGGTGACGCGCCTGTTCGCGATCACGATCCCGACGATGACCGCGATCTTCAACCTCTCGACCGTGGCGGTCATCTGGTTCGGGGCGACGCGGGTCAACGACGGAAACTTGTCGATCGGCAACCTGACGGCGTTCATGCAGTACCTCGCCCAGATCCTGTTCGCCGTCCTGACCGCCGTCTTCATGTTCATCCTGATCCCGCGGGGGGCCGTCTCCGCGGGGCGGATCCGCGAGGTTCTCGACACCGAGCCGATGATCCACGAGCCCGACGTGCCGGTCACCCCGAGCGATCCGGACCGCCGCGGAGAGATCATCTTTGACGACCTCGAGTTCCGTTATCCGGGCGCCGAGGAGCCGGTCCTCCGGGACATCGCGTTCCGGGCCGGTCAGGGCGAGACGACCGCGATCGTGGGCAGCACGGGCAGCGGCAAGACGACGCTGATCAACCTGATTCCGCGCTTCTACGACGCGACCACCGGGTCGGTTCGCGTCGATGGTGTCGATGTCCGCGAGATGGCGCTCGACGACGTATGGGCCCGGATCGGCATCGTCCCGCAGAAGGCCTTCCTGTTCGCCGGGACCGTCGCGAGCAATCTCCGTTTCGGTGACGAGAACGCCACGGACGACGAGCTCTGGCACGCCCTCGAGATCGCCCAGGCGAAGGAGTTCGTCGAGGAGATGGACGGCGGCCTCGAGGCGCCGATCACCCAGGGCGGATCGAACCTGTCCGGCGGCCAGCGCCAGCGCCTGGCGATCGCCCGGGCGCTGGTCAAGAAGGCCGGGATCTACATCTTCGATGACAGCTTCTCGGCGCTCGACTTCAGCACCGACGCCCGGTTGCGGGCGGCGCTCGAGCGGGAAGTCGGCTGGGCCACGATCATCATCGTCGCCCAACGGGTCGGCACGATCATGAAGGCCGACCGGATCGTCGTCATGGACGACGGCAGGATCGTCGGCATCGGGACCCACCGCGAGCTCCTGGCCGACAACGCGACCTATCGCGAGATCGTGTACTCGCAGATGTCCGAGAAGGAGGCCGCGGCGTGAGCGGCCCCGCCGGCGCGAGCGGGGGACCGGCCCGAGGCGGGCCGGGAGCCCCTGCTGCGCCCGGAAGCGCCAATGGGCCCGGAGGTGCCGCGGGCCCACGTCCCGGCGGCCGTCCCGGCGGCTTCATGGGCATGGGCATGGGCATGCCGCCAGCCAAGCCGCGCGACTTCCGCGGCTCGTTCCGGCGGCTCGTCGGAACGCTTCGACCGGAATCCCTGCTCATCGTCGGCGTGATCCTGCTGGCGATCGTCAGCGTGACGTTCACGGTCGTGGGGCCGAAGATCCTCGGCAACGCGACGAACACGATCTTCGAGGGTGCGATCAGCCGGAACCTGCCGGTCGGCGTCAGCCAGCAGCAGGTGATCGATGGTCTCCGCCAGAGCGGCCAGAACCAGCTCGCCGACATGCTCTCGACGATGCATCTGACACCCGGGGTCGGGATCGACTTCGGGGCGCTCGAGGGCGTCGTGGTGCTCCTGATCGGCCTCTACATCGTGAGTTCGATCTTCGCCTGGATGCAGGGTTACCTGATGGCCGGCGTCACCCAGCGGATCGTCTTCCGCCTGCGGACCGACGTCGACCAGAAGCTCGGCCGGCTGCCGCTCCGCTACTTCGACGGACACGCCCGCGGCGACCTGCTCAGTCGCGTCACGAACGACATCGACAACATCGGACAGTCGTTGCAGCAGAGCCTGACCCAGTTGATCACGTCGCTCCTGACGATCGTCGGGGTGCTGATCCTGATGCTGACGATCAGCCCGCTCCTGGCCGCCATCTCGCTCCTCGCGGTGCCGGCGTCGCTCGTCGTCACCGTTCTCATCATCCGCCGCTCGCAGAAGCTGTTCGTCGCGCAATGGGCGTCGACCGGGGCGCTCAACGGCCAGGTCGAGGAAATGCACACGGGCCACGCGATCGTCAAGGTCTTCGGCCGCCAGCGCCAGGCCGTGGCGACGTTCAACGAGGAGAACGAGCGGCTGTACCAGGCGAGCTATCGCGCCCAGTTCATCTCCGGGATCATCCAGCCGGCGATGAACTTCATCTCCAACCTCAACTACGTGGCAATCGCCGTCATCGGCGGCCTCCGGGTGGCGGCCGGCCAGATGACGCTCGGCGATGTAGTGGCCTTCATCCAATACTCCCGCCAGTTCACGTTCCCGATCATCCAGACCGCCAGCATCGTCAACGTCCTCCAGTCGGCCGTTGCCTCCGCGGAGCGGGTCTTCGAGCTGCTCGACGAGCCCGAGGAGATCGCGGACCCGGCCACGCCGGTGGTGATCGATCAGGCCGCGGGCGCTGTCGCCTTCGAGGACGTGTCGTTCCGCTACGAGCCGGATCGGCCGCTCATCGACGATCTCGACCTCGTCGTCGAGGCGGGTCGGACCGTTGCGATCGTCGGACCGACCGGTGCCGGCAAGACCACCCTCGTCAACCTGCTCATGCGCTTCTACGAGATCGATGCGGGCCGGATCAGCGTCGATGGGATCGACATCCGCGAGCTCACCCGCGACGACCTGCGGCGCCAGTTCGGGATGGTCCTCCAGGACAGCTGGCTCTTCCATGGCACGATCCGCGAGAACATCGTGTACGGCCGGCTCGAGGCCACCGAATCAGAGATCCACGCGGCAGCCGAGGCGGCCCATGTCGACCACTTCGTCCGGACGCTCCCGGACGGCTACGACACGGTGATCGACGACGACGCGACCAACCTGTCGGCCGGCGAGAAGCAGCTGTTGACGATCGCCCGTGCGTTCCTTGCCGACCCGCCGATCCTCATCCTCGACGAGGCGACCAGCTCCGTCGACACGCGGACAGAGGTCCTCATCCAGCGGGCGATGACGCGCCTGATGCACGGCCGGACGACATTCGTCATCGCCCATCGCCTCTCGACGATCCGCGACGCCGATACGATCCTCGTCATGAATCGCGGCCAGATCGTCGAGCAGGGCAACCACGAGGAGCTGCTCGAGCGGCGCGGCTTCTACTACGAGCTCTATAACAGCCAGTTCGTCGAGGCGCTCGCCGAGGCTGTGTGAGCTCTGTCCCGCGCGCCGGCGTGGGTCGCCGCGTGGGTCGCCGGGCGTGGGCCGCCGGGCCGCTGCGTCGGTCGCCGGGGCGCCGGCGTCGGTCGCCGGCGTGGGTCGCCGGGGCGCGTCGGCGTCGGTCGCCGGGCGTGGGCCGCCGTTTTCGGATCACTCGAACAAGCTTCCCGATCTTGCCCCGGATGGGCCGCCCTGGCGCCGATCACCCCCGCTCGCCACGCTCAAGCCGCCGCTGCCGCGCCTGCTTCGGCCGGAATCCACGCGGTCAAATTGCCCGGAAACGACGGATTCGTTCGGATCATCCGAAATCCGGAGGTTTGGGGCCGGCCTCGGCTCCCGCCCGGCGCTACGGGCCGCGGCTCTCGCAACCGGCGCTACTCGCTGAAGCGTTCTTCCTTCCAGGGGTCGGCGTCGTTGTTGTAGCCGTAGCGCTCCCAGAAGCCGAGCTGGTCGTGGTCGAGGAACTCGAGGCCCCGGATCCACTTGGCGCTCTTCCAGAAGTATCTCTTCGGGACGAGCAGGCGGAGCGGGTAGCCATGCTCAAGCTCGAGCGGCTCGCCGCCGAACGTGTCGGCCAGCATCACGTCGTCGTCGTCGAGGACGGACAGCGGGAGATTCGCCGTGTAGCCCTGCTCCGAATGGGCGACGACATGAGTCGCATTCGGGCGGACCTGTGCGAGGCGGAGGATCTCCTGGATGGGGACGCCTTCCCAATCGGTGTCGAGCTTCGTCCAGCGGGTGACACAGTGGATGTCGGTATGGACGGTCTTGCGCGGCAGCGCCTTGAACGCGTCCCAGGTCAGCGTGTTGGGGGCGTCGACTTCTCCCCAGACCCGGAAGTCCCACGTCGCGAGGTCGGTTTTCGGGACCGAGCCGTAATGGAGGACCGGGAACTTGTCGGTCAGGTATTGCCCTGGCGGCAGCCGCTCAATCGTCGCGGGATCGAGCGTCTTGCTCCCGAAAAGGCGGTCGAACATCATGCTGCTCCGTGTGCTGTGCGCGGTGATCGTTACACATCGCGGGCGGCTGACGATGTCGTCTCGATGACGGCCTCAACTGCGCTACCCTCTGCGCGTGGTTTCGTCCGATCCGACACCCCGGATGGACGCCGAGCCCGAGCGTCCGCGGGTCATCGTCGTCATGCCCGCCTACAACGCCGCCCTGACGCTGGAGCGAACGTACGCCGACATCCCCCACGATCGGGTCCATCAGATCATCCTCGTCGACGACGTGTCCCACGACGACACGGTCGAGATCGCCAAGCGGTTGGGCCTCGACGTCATCATCCACCGCCAGAACCTCGGCTACGGCGGTAACCAGAAGACCTGCTACGACGCGGCCCTCGCTGCCGGTGCGGACGTCGTCGTCATGCTCCACCCGGACTACCAGTACGACGCGACCCGGATCCCGGCGCTGATCGAGCCGATCCTGCGCGGCGAGGCCGACCTGATGCTCGGAAGCCGATTCCTCGGCGATCCCCTGGCCGGTGGCATGCCGCGCTGGAAGTTCATCAGCAACCGGTTCCTAACGATCCTCGAGAACCGCGCCTTCGGGCTTCACCTCTCCGAGTACCACACCGGGCTTCGGGCCTACTCGCGGCGGCTCCTCGAGGCGATTCCGTACCGCCTGAACAGCGACGACTTCGTCTTCGACCAGGAGCTCGTCGCCCAGGTTGTCGCCGCGGGCGGCCTCGCGATCTCCGAGATCGCCGTTCCGACCCGCTACTTCGAGGAGGCGAGCTCTGTCAACTTCCGGCGGAGCGTCGTCTACGGCCTGTCGACGCTGCGGGTCGTTCTCCGTTTCCTGCTCCATCAGGCGGGCCTGAGGCGGTCGCGAAAGCTGACCTCGCGATCACCCGATCACGTCCCGCCCGCGACCTGACGGCGTGAGGTATCGCTCCAGCCTGATCCGCGCCACGGTCGGCGCGGCGATCTCGGTCGTGGCGATCTGGCTCGTCCTTCGGTCGGTCGACGTCGGCCGCGCCATCGACGTCCTGCGGACCGCGGAGATCGATTGGATCGGCCTGATGGCGGCCCTCATCTGTACCGACCTCGCCATCCGCGCCGTGCGCTGGCAGCGCCTCGTCGCCCCGATCGGTCACGTTCGCTATCCACAGATGCTCGCCTACCTGCTTGTCGGCTATCTTGCCAACAACGTCCTGCCGGCACGGATCGGCGAGCTCGTCCGCAGCCACTACCTGGGCGACCGCGAGGGACTGTCCCGAACGACGACGCTCGGCACGGTCGTCGTGGAGCGGGTCGTTGACTTCGTCGTCGTTGTGGCGATCGCCTCGGCGGCGATCATCGTCCTGAGTGTCCGCGGCGTCGTCGCGAGCGCGGTCCTGGTCGGGGTCGGCATCGCCGGCCTTCTTGCCGTGGCGGTCGCAGTCGGCATCGCCGCCCATCGGCTGCCGGGCGCCGAGCGGATCGCCATCGCGGCCCAGCGCTGGCCGCGGGTCCACGACCTGGCGGGCAAGTTGCGCGGTGGGCTTGCCGTCGCCGGGCGGCCGCGAACGCTGGCCGAGGCGCTCGGCCTGAGCGTGATCGCGTGGGGCGCGACGGTCCTGGCCTTTGCCGCAGCGGGCCAGGCGATCGGCGTCGAGCTGACGATCGGCCAGGCATCGCTACTCGCGGCCGGGGTTGCGCTCGTGACCGCGATCCCGGCCGGCCCCGCGAACCTCGGTACGTTCGAATTCGCCGCGGTCCAGATCGGGAGATCCGTCGGCGTCCCGGCGGACTCAGCCTTCGCCCTCGCCCTGCTCGTCCATGCCGGGATCCTGGTGATCACCTCGATCGGCGGACTGGTCGCCCTCGCGCGTCTCGGCTGGCGGGGAGGTTGAGCGACTGCGGAACCACCAGTGGTCCAGCGGTGGCTAGGGCGTTGGTCCGATCCGAGTCGTGACGTCGCCACGCACCCAGGCGACGGTGGTGAACGACCAGCTGCGGTCGGCGGCGAGCGGGATGCCGGCGAGGTCCTCGACGCCGGTCGGCCCGCCGAGGACGGTCGCCGTGTAGGTCGTGGCATCGGCCAGGGTGGCGCTCGGGTCGAGGGTCGCCGTCCGGCTCGTGGCGTCGTAGGTGACAGCCGCCGCGAGCGGCGTCGTGGTGCCCGCTGCGACGAGGCTGAACGTCGCCCCGCTGATCGTCGCGGGGTCGATCGGCTCGCTGAAGGTGACGGTCGGGCTGACGGTGGTGGCGACGCCGGTCGCGCCGTCGGCCGGGGCAAGGCCGGTGATCGTCGGCGCGGTCGTGTCGGACGGCACTGGCCTGGTCGGCGTGACCGGCGACGGGGTCGTGTCGGACGGCGCCGGTCCGCCGGTGGTGACCGGTGACGGAGTCGTTTCGGCCGGCGGTGCCAGCCCCGGGGTCGGCAGTGTCGCTTCGGCCGGCCCGCTGCCGCAGGTCAGCCGGGCGTCGGCCCAGTCGGCGTGGTCGTAGTAGGGGACGCCGTTGGGATCGACGACGAGGCGGAGCTGCGTCCGGCCGGTCAGGTCGACCGTCAGGGTCTGGGTCGGGCTGCTGCCGGTCATGATCCCGCTGTCGGCGAGCTTGGTCGTGTCGCCGAAGATCTGGAAGCTCAGCGAGCCGTTGGCGCCGACCTCGTCGTCGAGCCCGACCTTGACCGTGAACGTCGTGCAGCCGGCCAAAGCCAGGCGGATGTCGGACGCGGCGTGGGCCCCGATGCCCTTGGGGTAGACGATCCCGGCCAGGGTCAGCGGGCCGCCGTCGCCGGCCGCCGCCTCGCCGTTGCTGCGGTCCTTCTCGGCCGGGCCGAAGCCGTTGGCGACGACGCTGTAGGCGAGGTCCGACAGGTAGGCCGTCGTTCCGCCACCCGTCCCCGAAGCCGTCGTGAACGACCAGCTGCGGTCGGCGGCGAGCGGGTTGCCGGCGAGGTCGCGGATGCCGGCGCTGCCGCCGCGGACGGTCGCGGTATAGGTCGTCCCCGCGGCCAGGGCGGCGCTCGGGTCGAGGGTCGCGGTTCGGCTCGTGGCGTCGTAGGTGACAGCCGCCGCGAGCGGCGTCGTGGTGCCCGCTGCGACGAGGCTGAACGTCGCTCCGCCGATCGCTGGCCGGGTCGATCGGCTCGCTGAAGGTGACGCTCGGGCTGACGGCGGTGGCGACGCCGGTCGCGCCGTCGGCCGGGGCAAGGCCGGTGATCGTCGGCGCGGTCGTGTCGGACGGCGGCCCGCTGCCGCAGGTCAGCCGGGCGTCGGCCCAGTCGGCGTGGTCGTAGTAGGGGACGCCGTTGGGATCGACGACGAGGCGGAGCTGCGTCCGGCCGGTCAGGTCGACCGTCAGGGTCTGGGTCGGGCTGCTGCCGGTCATGATCCCGCTGTCGGCGAGCTTGGTCGTGTCGCCGAAGATCTGGAAGCTCAGCGAGCCGTTGGCGCCGACCTCGTCGTCGAGCCCGACCTTGACCGTGAACGTCGTGCAGCCGGCCAAAGCCAGGCGGATGTCGGACGCGGCGTGGGCCCCGATGCCCTTGGGGTAGACGATGCCGGCCAGGGTCAGCGGGCCGCCGTCGCCGGCCGCCGCCTCGCCGTTGCTGCGGTCCTTCTCGGCCGGGCCGAAGCCGTTGGCGACGACGCTGTAGGCGAGGTCCGACAGGTAGGCCGTCGTTCCGCCACCCGTCCCCGAAGCCGTCGTGAACGACCAGCTGCGGTCGGCGGCGAGCGGGTTGCCGGCGAGGTCGCGGATGCCGGCGCTGCCGCCCAAGGCTCCCTGCACCGCAGCGGCGATCAGGGACGCGCCCGAGCTCGTCGGATGGATCTGGTCGCAGGTGTAGCTGGTCGATGCCCAGCCGCCATCCGTGCCGGCCAGGACGGCCCAGGTGTCGACGAGCCTTGCGCCGTGCGCGCTGGCGAGCGTCCGAAGGGCGGCGTTGAACGCGATGACGGCCTGAATGGACGTCGACCCCGAGGTTGTCAGGGGCGGAATGGTGAGGACCCATGCGGTGGCCCCCGCCGCACGAACCTGGTCGATGATGCTCGCGAGATTGGCGAGCGACGTAGCGGTCGGAATGCCGTTGATGACGTCGTTGGTGCCGCCCATGATCGTGACGTCCGTCGGACTGTACGCGAGGACGTCGGTCGCCAATCGCGCAAGCATCTGTGCCGTGACGTTCCCGTTGATGCCGGCGTTGTGGTAGTCGGCGAGCGGCAACGTCAGGAACGTGGGCCAGCTCGGCCCGCACGGATGCGTGTCCGCGGCCCGGGTCGAGGTGATCGAGTCGCCCAGCGTCACCAGGCGGATGCCGGCGCTGCCGCCGCGGACGGTCGCGGTATAGGTCGTCCCCGCGGCCAGGGCGGCGCTCGGGTCGAGGGTCGCCGTCCGGCTCGTGGCGTCGTAGGTGACAGCCGCCGCGAGCGGCGTCGTGGTGCCCGCTGCGACGAGGCTGAACGTCGCCCCGCTGATCGTGGCGGGGTCGATCGGCTCGCTGAAGGTGACGGTCGGGCTGACGGCGGTGGCGACGCCGGTCGCGCCGTCGGCCGGGGCAAGGCCGGTGATCGTCGGCGCGGTCGTGTCGGACGGCGGCCCGCTGCCGCAGGTCAGCCGGGCGTCGGCCCAGTCGGCGTGGTCGTAGTAGGGGACGCCGTTGGGATCGACGACGAGGCGGAGCTGCGTCCGGCCGGTCAGGTCGACCGTCAGGGTCTGGGTCGGGCTGCTGCCGGTCATGATCCCGCTGTCGGCGAGCTTGGTCGTGTCGCCGAAGATCTGGAAGCTCAGCGAGCCGTTGGCGCCGACCTCGTCGTCGAGCCCGACCTTGACCGTGAACGTCGTGCAGCCGGCCAAAGCCAGGCGGATGTCGGACGCGGCGTGGGCCCCGATGCCCTTGGGGTAGACGATGCCGGCCAGGGTCAGCGGGCCGCCGTCGCCGGCCGCCGCCTCGCCGTTGCTGCGGTCCTTCTCGGCCGGGCCGAAGCCGTTGGCGACGACGCTGTAGGCGAGGTCCGACAGGTAGGCCGTCGTTCCGGCCGCCGCGACCGGGCGTGTCGCAGCCAGGGGCACCCAAGCGATGGCGATCAGCAACGCCGCAATCACGACGAGCAGGGACGGCCGAGCCGGTCGAGTCGAACTCCAACGTGAGAGGCTGGCGATGAGTGTGGACCTCCAGGCCGGGCGACCCGGCAGAACGGGCGGGTTTGTGACTGGACCGGGGCGTGGGTGTCCAGCGAGGATCGTACGGGGGTGCCGTCCGCTCCTGCGGGACCGTCCTGACAGGTGTCGCCCTACGCGTTGAATCCTGTTGCTCGACCGCACCGGACCGGCCATCTTGCGTGGCGGGCTACGGACACGCTCGCATTCCCGGTGAATCTACCGCGTTTCCTTGGAAACCTGCAGGGCCGCGCCGAGGCGAACAGCGAGCGAGGTCACAAAGCTGGCTCCGAGGTGCCGCTGGTCCCTGTAGACCGGCAGGGAACCGATGACCGCCGGGCACGGATCCGACGGACAGGTCCAGTCGGTCGGATCGATGAAGGTGGCTCCGTGGCCGGCTGCCGCTGCTTGTTCCGCGACCAGGCGCTCAGGGTCGAGAGCTTCTGATCGAGGCGTCGCACAGGCCTCCGGGTCGTCGCGATGAACTGCCAGGCAGACTGGGGGCTCGAATCGCGAGATCGGTGTGACGCCGATCACGACGACCGTTCTCCCGAGATCCGCGAGGCGGCCGAGGCTGCGGTCGAGGGCGGCATTCCAGTCAGCGTCCGACTCATCGATCGACATCGGCTTCCCATCGCGCAGCAGGCTGTAGTTGGATCCAGACGCGACGAACACGATGTCCGGACCCTCATCGGCGATCCGCAGGAGCGCATTCGCACGCCAGGTGTCGCAGCTCGTGTACGGTCGCAACCAGTCACGGTCCCAGACTGTTGCGTCGACGAACGGACAGGCGTTCTTCGTGAGCGAGACGAGGCGCCAGCCGTTCGTGTCCGCGAGCCGCTGCACTGCCGGGAACCACATGGCCGCCCGCGAGTCGCCGAACAGGACGACGGTCCGCGATCCGTTCGGATCGCCGTACACGCACGGCCCCGAAACAACCGTGTCGGTCACCCCCACGTTGCAGCCGTCCTCGTAGATGACCGGCGCGTCGGCGACGCCTCCTCGCGGACTGATCCGTGACAACCCGAAGGAGCCGATCGCGACCGCGACCGCCAGGCCACCGACGAGGGCGAACGAACGGCCAGGTCGCAGCCCGACGATCCTGCCGTGCCGGATTGGATCCTCGATCCAGCGCTGGCTGGCGGCTGCCACGGGGAACGTCGCGAGGGCCAGTCCGATCTTGACGGGCACCGGCAGGCCGACCTGGAGGGCTTCGGCCGGCAGGACGACCAGCGGCCAATGCCACAGGTACAGGGAATACGAGATCCGTCCGATCCATCGAAGGGGCGGCGTCCCGAGGAGCTTCGAGATGCCGATCCCCGATTCGGCGAGCCCCGCCGCAATCACGAGCGCAGCTCCGATGGCCGGCAGAAGCGCCGCTGTTCCCGGAAATGGTGTTTCACGATCAAACAGGATTCCACTGGCGACGATCAGCACAAGACCGGCCGCCGCGGCGAGCGACGCGAGCGGCCTCGGCAGGCTGTGCGAATGGAGCGCGGCCAGAGCAAGTCCGCCGCCAATGGCGAGCTGCCAGACGCGCGTCGGCAGCAGGAAGAACGCCCATGGTGCCGCAACCTGGGTCAACCAGAGCGAGAGGACGAACGACGCGATCCCGGCCACCAGCACGACGACCACGACTTTCTGTGTCGGCCGTCGTCCGCGGCTGGCGATCAGGAGGAGCGCAGGCCAGAAGAGGTAGAACTGCTCCTCGACGCCCAGCGACCACATGTGGAGCAGGGGTGACGGGTTGATCGGATCCTGGAAGTAGTTGGTCGACTGGAGCGCGAACTGCATGTTCGCCACATACAGAGCCGAGGCCACACCGTCGTTCGCGACCTGCCTGACGAGTATCGCGGGCAAGAAGATGAAGGCCAGGATCACGGTGGCTGACGTCGCGACCGTCGCCGCGGGAAGCAGTCGACGCGCACGACGGGCGTAGAAGTTGGCGAGCGAAACCGTTCCCGTCTTCCGGAGCTCCCGCAGGATGATGCCGCTGATCAAGAAGCCCGACAGAACGAAGAAGACATCCACGCCGACATAGCCGCCGGGGACGAACGGCACGCTCGCATGGAAGAGGAGAACGAGCAGGACGGCGACCGCCCGAAGTCCCTCGAGATCGGGTCGAAACCGTTCACGGGACTCTGCCGCTTTTGCTTCGGCGCGATCGTCGACATTCGGCGCGTCGGCGACAGACATCATGGCGCGGGGATTGTCGCAGAGCGTGGCCGCAACGTCAGGGTTTCGATGAGCAAAACTGGCGCTCAAGAGCTTCGATCGCGGAAAGCTTTGCCAGGACGCAACACGTCCGTGCGGTGAAGGTTGGCGAGGCCGTCGACCAGGTGAGCGTGCCGGCTGATCGCTCGGAGGACGCTCAGGGCTTCACGGTGGACGGCGATGTCTTCGACTCCACGGTCTCGGTCCTCGGCGACAGTGCCTGGCGGAGCGTGTTCATCGCGAGCTCGGCCCCCACAAGGCGCTCACGGATGAGCTTGCACCGGATTTCTGCGCGATAGAGGTACTGCTTCAGCGTGTCCTCCGACCTCGTGCGCTCGCGGCGGTCGAGATCCGTGGCGAGACGATCGTAGAGCCGGAGGATCTCCTGGAGTTCCTCGAGAGAGAAGTCGGCGGGCTTGAGGGCGCGCGCCAACAGCACCCGCTGGATGTCATCCTCGACGTAGAGCCGGAAGCCGCCATCGCTCCGCCCGGTCGGCGTTATCAGGCCCATGTCCTCCCAGTGCCGCAAGGTCCTCAGCGAGAGTCCCGTTCGATCCGCGACCTCACCGATATGGAATGTCTCGTCCATCCGGTGATTGTGAGGCACACGCATGACGGACGAGACCGAGTTCCGTAGACCGGGCTCAGGGTTCGACGAACCGTGGCCGAGCGACCGGCTGGCGCGGTCCGGGCGGACCGCCTCAGGAAGATGCGGGGTTCAATCCGAGGCGGACCGGCTGAGCACGCATGGTCGAGCCGGCCTGGATCGCCGCGTCGTAAGGTTCGAACTCAATTCCGGCTGCCGCGTCGCGCTTCCGGACCGTCAGGAACTCGAGGGCGTACGCCTCGTAGGTCTCGGCGATCAACGTGACCGCGTCCTGATGTGCTGGTCGTCCCGCCGCGGCTCGCGCCTCAATTCTGCTGTTCCAGAGGCAGAAGGAGAGGCAGCTCCGGTCGGCCGCCAGCGGTCCCCTGTGGTAGTGGACGAAGCCCGTGGCCCCGGCCGCCTCCTCGTGCGCCCAGTCGTCGTAGCGCGTCAGGCGGCCGTGGTCCGCGTCGGCCCGGAGGATGGATCGGAACGCCACCATGTACCACTCGCCCGGCTCCATCGCGTGGGCCACAGCCGACCAATTGAAGGCCTCTCCGACCGGCAAGGTGGCGTAGTGAGCCCCTACGGGAGCGAGTTCCGCGAGCGCGTCCATGCGGCGCTGACGATAGATCGCGTCACGCGGATGTCAATAGGTGAGATGGAGCCGTTTCACTATTCGATAGGTGTTCGGTCGTGTGGCGCTTCATCCATCAGACCCGCCGCGATCGTCCTGACTGCCTCCGGGAGCAGGCGCACCACTCGAGCACGCCAGGCGAGCCCGCACCGACTATCGGGTCCGATGATTCCGACGGCACCGACGATTCCTTCGTCGCGGAATATGGGAGCCGCGATTCCCACGGAACCGGAAATCAGTTCCCCTTCGCTTCGGGCGACCCCGGTTTCCCGGGTCTCGCCGAGGGCTCCCCGCAGTAGGGCCTCGTCCGGCGTGGCCGGCGTGACCTGCTCCAGCCCGCGCGCGATCACGGCCTCGAGAATCTCGGGCAGAGCGTAGGCGAGGAGCACCCGGCCGGTGGCGCCAGCATGGAGGGGCAACATGGACCCGGGGGCCAGTGAAACGCGGAGTGGTTGGCTGCTTTCCACCTGGTGGAGGCAGACCGCCGACAGTCCGATCCGGCGGGTGACGACCGCCGTCTCGCCCGTCTCCGCGACGAGGTTGCGGAGCACGGGATCGGCGATCCGGATCAGTTGCTCGCTCGTAACGTTGGTGCCGCTGCCGATCACGAGGCGTGGCCCCAGCAGGTAGCGCCCGTCGTGCCGATCGACGAACCCGAAGGCGGTCAGGGTCCGGAGGTAGCGGTAGACGGTGGAGGTCGGCGTGTCGAGGAGAATGGACAGATCCTCCGCTCTCACTTCGCCCCGGTCGGCGACGGTCAGCAGGATGCGCAGGCCACGGGCGAACGAGGTGTCCTCGTCGGCCTCTTCCGGCGGCCGGTCACGCGCGGTGGCGGAGGGACGACTCATCCGGCCGATGTCGCACTTGACGCCGCGCGGGCGACGTCCGCGAAGACCCCCCGCCTGACGAGGGCGACCAGGGGCTCGATCTCCGGGACCGTGTCGCCGTCGTCCAGGTAGGACACGACGGTTCGGACAGGCGCGACCGCCGCGGATGTGCCCCGGCCAAGCCGGATCCCGCGCAGCTCCACCGCCTGGGCGGCCACGGCGAGCTCGAGCGCAACGATCCGTTCCCCGAGCGCGACCATCTCCGCGAGGCGGCGTGCCGCGAGCTGCGCCATCGTCATCCGATCCTCAATTCCCTCGGCGTGCGTCGTCGAGATGATCTCGAACGATACCGGCTGGGCGAGAAGCCGCGCCTCGGTGGCGATTCCGTAGTAGCCGAGGCCGGGGTCGGACGTTCCACCGGTCGGCGTCAGCCCGGTCGGCAACCCGGACCACGGCGCCTGGAGCAGCTTCACCGTCCGCTCGCTCGCCGAGCTCAGCGCCGTCGCCAGCACGATGCGGAGGTAGTCGAGGGCGACTGCCAGCGGCAGGATCTCGAAGTTGGCCACCGAGATGACGGCCTCCTCGTCCGGGAGGACGATCGGGTTGCTCTGCGAGGCGTTCAGCTCGATCACGAGCTGCCTGTCGACGTCGAGTCGAGGAGTTGCTCGGCCTCGGCGACGGCAAGGGCCGCGGCCGCCGTCGAGAATGCGTTGCTGCTGATGAGGGCAAGGCCCTCCCCGGCCTCGAGAGGGAGGTCGGAGAACAGGGCGACGGCAAAATTCGCCATCGGCGCGAGGTCCGCCTGGCCGATCGAGCCGAGCGTTCGGACCGCGGGCACGGCCGGTCCGTTGAGCGCGGCGACGAGCCGCTCCGCGAGGATCGGGCGGACCCCGGTCGAGCCCTCCGCAAAGGCGTTCGCGAGCCGCAGGATCGTTCCGCGCACGAGTTCCGCCGGCGCCTCCGGACCCTGGGCGACGGCGTGCTGGCGGATCATCTGCTGCGAGTAAACGCCCGCCGCGTCGGGGCCGACCTCGACGCGCTTGAGAACGCCGACCGCGGTGCTGAGCCCGTAGACCGAGCGCCTGTCGCCGAGGGCGGTCCGGACGGTCGCGTTCGAGGCGCGCATCCGGTCGAACACGGCGTCATCGAGGGCGACGATTTCCCCGCGCCCGGTGAGATGCGTCGAGGCCCGCCGGACGTCCAGCGGGCCTCGAGTGGTGAACTGGAACCTGGAGGCCTACCCGAGCAGACCCATCTGGGTCAGCCAGTCCTTCGCGACATCCTCGATGTCCTTCTGGTCGACGGCGACGAGGACCCCGAGCCGGGTGAGTTCATCCGTCGTCATCTTCGCGGACGCCGCGTCGAGGAGGGCCTTGAAGGAGGCGGCATCCACCTTAGCGAGGTAGTCGTCCCGGACGATCGGGGCGATGTTCTCCGCCGGTTGCGTGTCGAGGTCGTCCTCAAGGGTCACAAAGCCGAACTGGGAGATGGCAGGCTGCGTAGAACAGAGCTCTGCCAGATCGATGGCCTTGCCGTCGAGGGCCGTCGCCATCGGTACGTCGCAGGCACCGAGGGCCTCACGCTGCTTCGGCGGATAGTTGATGCCGTAGTCCTTGAGTGCGCCCGAGCAGAGCGGGTTCGTGTCGCAGTCCGCCGGGAGGCCCCATTTGAGCTGGTCCTGGACGTCCTTGAGCTGGCTCATCTTCGTCAGCCCGAGGCTGTCGGAGGTGTCCTTGCGGACGACGAAGGCGTTCGTGTCCTCGCCCGGCGTGATCCCGAGGACGGTGATGCCCTTTGGCGTCAGGACATCCTGGAGCGCAGTGGCGTTCGCCTCGCCGTCGCCGGTGATCTTCGTCTTGTCGTAGAAGCCGAGGCCGGAGCCCACGTACTCGGGCACGAGGTCGATCTCGCCGGCATCCATCGTTTCGATCCGCTGCTGTCGCGACCCGATGTTGAGCTTGCGTTCGACTTCGTAGCCGGCCTTCTCGAGGACCTGGCCGTAAATCTCGGCCATCAGCGCCAATTCGTAGAAATTGTCGGAACCGATCCGGATCTTGGCTTTGGGGGCCTCCGATACCGATGGTTCGACGCTGGCCGGTGCGCTGCTCTGGGCGGCCGAGGCGGACGCAGCGGCCGACGGGCTGCTACCCCCACTCGTCGAGCAGGCGCTGAGCAGCACCAGCGTCGACATCCCAAGAGCCAGCACGCGGGAAGTCCGCATGTGGTTTCCTCCTCTCATGTGCCGCGGGGACGGCATCGCCCGCGTACCTTACCAGCGGCGCCGCGCTTCGTCCGCAGCCGGAGCAATTCAAACCTCGCCACCGCTTCGCGGGACCTCGGCGACCCTGGTCCAGCCCCGCTGCGTTGTTCCCCTCCGCGTGCGCAGCGACACGGGCGTCAGGCGACGCTGGACGAGGGCCAGCGCGAGGTCGACCGCGACCGCCAGCACGGTGACGAGGATCGCCCCCGCATAGATGGACGCTCGTCCGGCAAGCCCCTGGCTGAGGCCGTCGAAGATGAACCGGCCGAGTCCCCCGCCGGCCAGGATCGCACCGATGGTCGCGGTCGCGATCACGGAAAGCGTGGCGGTGCGGAACCCGCCGATGATGACCGGCGACGCGAGCGGCAACTCGATCCGGCGGAGAATCTGGCGCTCGCGCATGCCCATCCCGCGGGCCGCTTCGATGAGCTCGCGGTCGACGGAGCGAATCCCGGCATAGGCGTTGACCAGGATGGGCGGAATCGCCAGAAGGGTCATTGAGATCAGGATCGGCAGGAAGTTCAGCCCGAGCGACGGCGAATAGCCGAGGACGGGTGCGAGTGCCAGCGTCAGCGGCAGCACGATGACCAGGATCGCGTACGAGGGAACAGCCCGCCCGATGTTCGCCAGGTTGATGGCGAGGTTCGCGCCGCGCCCGGTGTGACCGATGTAGAGACCAAGGGGCAGGGCGATGATCGTCGCAACGATCATCGCCAGGCCGGAGATCACGAGATGCTCATACAGTCGGTTTGGGATGCCCGTTTGCCCGCTCCAATTTGCGGGATCGGTCAGGAAGGCGACAACGTCGGGCATCAGCCGGCATCCGACCTGACGTGTGTCCAGGGCGTCACGAGGCGCTCGAATCGGACAAACAGGAAGTCGGCGACGAAGGCGAGCAGGACCGAGAGGACCGCGCCGAGGAGATACTTCGTCGGGAAGAAAGTCTGAAGGCCCTCCGTGATGAGTTGGCCGAGGCCCCCGAACGCGTCGCCCAGGACGGAGACGATCGTGGCCAGTCCGATCGTCGTGACGCTCGCCAGCCGCAGGCCGGCCAAAGTCAGCGGGATGGCCAGCGGGAGCTCGACTCTCAGGAGGCGTTGCCGGCGGGTATAACCCATGCCTTCGGCCGCCTCGAGGACGTCCGCGGGCACTGCGTTGAACCCGGCCACGATGTTTCGCACGAGGATGAGCAAGGTGTATGTCGTCAGCGGGATCAGGGCCGTGACGAGAGACAACCCGGTGATCGGTACGAGGGCGGAGAACGCGGCAAGGCTCGGGATCGTGTAGAGGATTCCGCCGACCGCCGTGACCGGACCGTAGACCCGTGGTTGACGGACGGCCCAGATCGCGAGAACCAGGGAGATGACGAACCCGAGTGCGAGCGGGAGGATCGTCAGCTGGAGATGCTGGAGGATGCGCTCGGCGATGTCGTCGAGGTGATCAACGATCCAGCCCCAGTCGATGAGCGGCTTGCCCGGCTGCACGGCGTCAGGCCCTGACTTCCTCTTCCGCGAGCTCCGCGTCGATCGATCCGGTTTCGTCGCCTTCCAGGTGCTCGAGTTCCTGGGCGAACGCCGGGGCGTGATCGCCCTCGCGCATCATGTCGGCGATCGCAGTGACGGTCAGCAGGCCCTGGACGGCGCCCGTCCTGTCGACGACGATCCCGGTCTGGACGTCGGCGTCGAGCATCATCGACAGGGCGTCCTTGAGGGTCGTTCGCTTGTTGAGAATCGGTGAGCTTGGGTTGGCCATGGACTCGGCCAGCGGGCCGTCCGCCGGGATGTCGCCGTGGGCAACCCAGCCGAGCGGCCGGTTCGCGGAGTCGATGACCAGGAGGTAGCGCTGCGAGTCGTCGAGTGCCCGCCGCCGCGCATCGGTGGCATCGTCGCCGGGGCGGGCCGTGACCGCCGGTTGCAGGTGGACGTCCGATACGCGAAGCAGCGACAGTCGCTTGAGCCCCCGATCCTGCCCGACGAACCGGGCCACGAACTCCGTGGCTGGGGCGGCCAGGATGTCGAGCGGCGATCCGAACTGGGCGAGGACACCGCCCGCCCGGAAGACGGCGACGAGGTCGCCCATCTTGATCGCCTCGTCGATGTCATGGGTGACGAAGAGGATCGTCTTGGCGATCGACTCCTGGAGGCGGAGGAACTCGTTCTGGAGCCGGTCGCGGACGATCGGGTCGACTGCCCCGAACGGTTCGTCCATGAGCATGATCGGCGGGTCCGCGGCGAGGGCCCGGGCGACGCCGACGCGCTGGCGCTCGCCGCCGGACAGCTGGCTCGGGAAACGATCGCGGTACTTGCCCGGCTCGAGTCCGACGAGCCCGAGGAGTTCCTCCGACCGCTCCCGCTGGCGCGCCTTCGGCCAGCCGAGCAGCCGGGGCACGGTCGCCACGTTCTCGCCGATCGTCTGGTGCGGGAACAGCCCGACCTGCTGGATGACATAGCCGATCCGGCGGCGGAGTTCCGTCAGCTCCTGGGTCGTCACGTCGACGCCGTCGATCGTGATCTTCCCGGAGGTTGGCTCGATCAACCGGTTGACCATCTTGAGCGACGTCGTCTTGCCGCAGCCGGACGGCCCGACGAGGATGCAGATCTTGCCGGCCGGGACGGTCAGCGACAGGTCGTTGACGGCACCCGGAGTGGTCGCACGCCGCTTCGGATCGTGCTCATACGACTTCGAGACGTGGTCGAACTCGACGATGGCACCGTGGGTCGCCTGGCCGGTCATCGGTCGCGCGCTCCTCCCGGGGTGGTGTTCGCGACACCCTACCGCAGCCCGGGTGCGCACGTCATGTCCAGCGGGCTTGGGCGATACTGGCCCGGTGTCCGCGTCCTCCGCCACGGTCCTGACGTGAAGATCACCGCGATCCGGCTCGACCGCCTCAGCGAGCCGCTCGATCCCCCGTTCGATGCCGCCTGGGATCCCGTTCCGCGTCGATCGTTCTCGGCGACGCTCGTCCGGGTCGAGACGGACGAGGGCATCGTCGGCGTGGGGTCCGGCGACACGATGGATGGCTTCGAGGCGTTCGAGCACCTCTTCGTCGGGCAGGACCCGCTCGAGATCAGCCGTCACGTCCGGGTCCTGGAGACCATCGACTTCCATGCCGGCAGGTACTGGCCACTCGAGGTCGCGCTCTGGGACATCGCTGGTCAGGTCGAGGGAGAGCCCATTGCGACGATGTTCGGCGGCGCATCGGACGGCATTCCGGCCTACGCCTCGTGCGGAACGCTGCTGCCGGCCTCGGCGCGGGCCGAATCCGCCCTGCGCCTCCGCGAGGAGGGCTTCCGGGCGCTGAAGATCCGCGTCGATCCGCGGCGACTCGACGAGGGCTTTGCCGCGGTCCGGGCGACCCGCGCTGCCGTTGGCGACACGATGGCGATCATGGTCGACCTCAACCAGGGGTGGCGGATGGCCGGCGACACGACGGCGCCGATCGATTGGGAGACCGCACGCTCGATCGCCTCGCGGCTTGCCGAGCTCGATGTGCTCTGGCTCGAAGAGCCGCTCGACGGCGCGGACCTCACGGGCCTGGCCGCGCTTCGGAAGGCGGTCCCGGGCATCCGGATCGCAGGCGGCGAGATGACGCGGACGAAGCGCGAGCTTGTCGCGGCGCTCGATGCCGACGCCTTCGACGTCCACCAACCGGATGTCGTCCTGGCAGGTGGCATGACGACCGGTCGCATCGTGGGGGAGCTCGCGATCGCGAAGGGCCGCTGGTACAGCCCGCACACCTGGACGAACGGCATCGGGCTGCTCGCCAACCTCCATGTCGTCGCGGGCGTCGGCGGCGGGCCGTTCATCGAGTTCCCGTACGACCCGCCGGGCTGGACAGCGGAACGTCGCGATTTCATGCTCGCGGAGCCGATCCGGCCGGACCGGGACGGCGTCGTCCGGGTCCCGCAACGGCCGGGCATCGGCGCGGTTCTCGACGAAGTCGCGATCCGGCGGTTCGCGGCGTGACCGACCTGAAGTCACTCGGCCTTGCCGACTGGCTGGGCCGGGCTGAAGCCCTCCAGCCGCGGACGGAGGCGTTCGTCGACGGGCGGTTCGTGCCCGCGGCATCCGGTCGCACGTTCACCGACATCGGGCCGCGCGACGGCAAGCCGATCGCCGAGGTCGCGGAGTGCGATGCGACCGATGTCGACCGGGCCGTGACGGCGACCCGCGCCGCGTTCGACGACCGGCGCTGGGCCGACCAGTCGCCGAAGGACCGCAAGCGCGTCCTCCTGCGGCTCGCGGAGCGGATCCGCGCCGACCGCGAGCACCTCGCGCTCCTCGAGTCGCTCGACGTCGGCAAGCCGATCCGCGACACGCTGTCGGTCGACGTGCCGAGCTGCGCGACCACATTCACGTGGTACGCCGAGCTCATCGACAAGGTCTTCGGCGAGATCGGCCCGACGGGTCCGGAGGCCCTGTCGCTCGCGACCCGCGAGCCGCTCGGCGTCGTGGCCGCGATCGTGCCGTGGAACTACCCGTTGATCATCACCGCGTGGAAGTTGGGGGCGGCCCTCGCGATGGGGAACTCCGTGGTCCTGAAGCCCGCCTCGCAGTCGCCGCTCTCGGCGCTCCGCCTGGCCGAGCTCGCGAGCGAGGCAGGACTCCCGGACGGCGTCCTCAACGTCGTGCCCGGCCCGGGCGCCGTGGTCGGTGACGCGCTGGCGCGGCATCCGGGTGTCGACAAGGTGGCATTCACCGGCTCCTCGACCACCGGGAAGTCGCTTCTCCGCTCGATCGGCGAGACGGATGTCAAGGGCATCACCCTCGAGCTGGGCGGCAAGAGCCCCCAGCTCGTCCTCGCCGACGTCGGCGATCTCGAGGCGGCCGCGTCGACCATCGGCTGGGGGATCTTCTACAACACGGGACAAACCTGCAACGCGGGATCGCGGCTCGTCGTCCACCGCTCGGTCCGCGAGGAGCTCGTCGAGCGGGTCGCGGCACTTGGTCGCACGCTGGCGCCCGGCGAGCCGCTGGACCCGACGACGCGGCTCGGCGCGATCGTCGACGCGACGCAGCTCGATCGCGTCCTCGGCTACGTGGCGTCCGGCCAGGAGGAAGGGGCGAGGCTCGTGTCCGGCGGGGGGCCGGCGCGCGAGGAGACGGGCGGCTTCTTCGTCCCGCCGACGATCCTCGACGGCGTGGACAACGCGATGCGCGTCGCGCGCGAGGAGATCTTCGGGCCCGTCCTGACCGTGATCGAGTTCGACGACGAGGAGGAGGGCCTCCGGATCGCCAACGACTCGCCGTTTGGCCTCGCGGCCGGGCTCTGGACGCGCGATGTCAAGCGGGCCCATCGCCTGGCTCGTCGCCTCCGAGCGGGCACCGTCTGGGTCAATACCTTCGACGCCTCGGACATCACGGTTCCGTTCGGCGGCTTCAAGCAGTCGGGCTTCGGGAGCGACAAGGGCATCCACGCCCTCGATGGCTACAGCCAGCTCAAGACCACGTGGCTCGACCTGTCCGGTGACTGACATGACCGATCCTGACGCCGTTGTCGATCCCGACGCCGTCGCGCCGGCCGGCGAACGGCGCCGCCGCAGCGGGGGACGGGCAACCGGCGAACGAAGCCGCCTGCCCCAGCAGCGACCGTGGGCCCAGCCCAGGCTCCTCTACACGCCCACGGAGGTTGTCTCTGCCGACGAGCTCGAGTCGATCCACGACGCCTCGCTCCGGGTGCTCGAGGAGATCGGGATGGACTTCCTCGACGCCGAGGCCCGCGACCTTCTGGCTGCCGCCGGCGCGCGGGTCGAACCCGGCACGGAGCGCGTCCGGTTCGACCGCGACATGGTCACCGAGCGGATCAGGACGGCGCCGTCGTCGTTCACGCTGCACGCCCGCAACCCGGAACACAGCCTGGAGATCGGCGGGGACTGGGTGGCGTTCGGATCGGTCGCGAGCGCGCCCAATGTCGCGGACCTGGACCGCGGCCGGCGGGTGGGCAACCACGCGGACTACCAGGACCTCATCCGCCTCTGCCAGATGCTGAACTGCGTCCACTTCTTCGCCGGCTACCCGGTCGAGCCGATCGACCTCCATGCGTCCATCCGGCACCTGGATGCGCTCTGGGACCTGTTGACGCTGGCCGACAAGCCGATCCACGCCTACAGCCTCGGCCGGCAGCGGATCACGGACGCCATGGAGATGGCCCGAATCGCGCGCGGCATTGACGACGCGACTTTGGATCGTGAGCCATCGCTGTTCACCGTCATCAACTCGTCGTCGCCGCTGCGGCTGGACACGCCGATGCTCCACGGGATCCTCGAGATGTCGGCCCGCAACCAGGTCATCTGCATGACGCCGTTCACCCTCGCCGGTGCGATGGCCCCCGTCACGCTCGCCGGCGCCCTCGCCGAGCAGAACGCCGAAGCGCTGGCAGGAATGGTCCTGACCCAGGTCGTCAGGCCCGGCGCGCCCGTGATCTACGGCGGGTTCACCTCGAACGTCGACATGCAGTCGGGCGCCCCGGCGTTCGGGACACCCGAGTACATGCGGACGGCGATGGTCGGCGGCCAGCTCGCCCGCCGGTACAACGTCCCCTATCGGTCGTCGAACGTGTCGGCGGCGAACTCGGTCGACGCCCAGGCGGCCTACGAGTCGGTCTTCTCGCTGTGGGGCGCGATCATGGGCGGGGTCAACCTGCTGATGCACGGCGCCGGCTGGATGGAGGGCGGCCTCCACGCGGGCTACGAGAAGGTGATCATCGACGCGGAGCTGCTCCAGATGGTCGCCGCCTTCCTCGATCCCGTGGTCGTCGACGAGGACACGCTCGCTCTCGACGCGATGCGCGAGGTCGGTCCCGGAGGGCACTTCTTCGGGGCTGAACACACCCAGTCGCGGTTCCGGACCGCGTTCCACAAGCCGATGATCTCGGACTGGCGGAACTACGAGTCGTGGGAGGAGGCGGGTTCGCCGCAGGCCCCCGGCAAGGCCAACTCCATCTGGAAGGAGCTCCTTGCCGCCTACGAGCCGCCTCCAATCGATCCGGCCGTCGCCGACGAGCTCCAGGCGTTCGTCGACCGTCGCAAGGCCGAGGGCGGCGTCCCCACCGATTTCTGATCGCGACCGGCTTCGTTGACATCAGATGCGATGGCTGACACCATCACGCATCATGGCGCGTACCACGATCGATCTCGACCCGTCGGTCATGCGCGACCTTCGGGGTCGAGCAAAGCGCGAGAAGAAGAGCATGGGACAGGTCGCGTCCGAACTCCTGGCTCGCGCTCTCGCCGAGGCGCCTATCGAGTCGCAGCCGTTCGAGTGGATCAGCCACGACCTGGGCGAGCCGCTGATCGATCTCGAGGACAAGGACGCGCTCTGGGCCATCTTCGACGAGCGCGAATGAGCGCTTCGATCGACCCCAACATCCTGGTCTACGCATCGAACGACCGCGACCCGCACTCAGCGCGAGCCAAGGACGTCCTCCGCCGGCTGGCGGAGGGTCCGGAGATTCTCTATCTGTTCTGGCCGACGATCCTTGCCTACCTGCGAATTGTCACCCACCCATCGATCCTGAGACCGCCACTTACCCCGCGCGAGGCCGTGACCAACATCGATCGACTCGTGTCACGGCCGCACGTCAGGACGCCGGGGGAGGGCGTGACCTTCTGGCGCCTGTTCCAGGACTCCGGCGGTTCGACCGCGCGTGGCAACGCCGTGCCCGACACGCACCTGGCGACGTTGATGCGCGAGAACGGCGTCCGGATTCTGTACACGCGCGATCGAGGCTTCCGCAGATTCGACTTCCTCGACGTTCGCGATCCGTTCGCTGAAGGCTAGTCCGGCGACTTCGCGATGACGTCGACGGGCTCAGCGCGGACGCGGAACCGCGTGACATACCCGCGGAAGCCGGTCTCGGCCTTCGTTGCGTTCCAGTCGCGGGCGATCTTTCGAGCATAGAACTCGTCGAGCACTGGATAGAAGATCGGTTGCGATGGCAGCCGTGGCGGATATGCCCGGTCGCCGAGGTCGTGAATCCGTGCCAGCTCCTTCGGTCCGACGGGCCGAAACATCTCGATGGTCTCTTCGCTCGTCACGGCTACGATGATGGCATGCGATCGGTCCCTGTTGGTCAAGCCCGAACTCACTTCTACCGCCTCCTTGACGACGTCGCCAAGGGCGAACGGATCGCGATCACCAGGCACGGTCTGCCGGTCGCGATCATGGTGCCGCCCAGCCCGTCAGTCGCCGGCGACGTGGACGCCGTCATGCGATCGATGCGCGAGTTCCGCAAGGGCAATCGGCTCGACGGTCTGTCAATCCGGGACTTGATCGACGAAGGACGCAAGTACTAGCGATCCTCGCGTAGGCTTCGCTCGTCCGAATTCGTGGAGGGTCGAGTGAAGTCGTCTGCCCAGGTCGTCGTCATCGGTGGGGGCGTGGTCGGCGCCAGCGTGCTCTATCACCTGACGAAGGCCGGCTGGACCGACGTGCTCCTTCTCGAGCGGCGGGAGCTGACCGCCGGCTCAACCTGGCACGCGGCCGGCGGGATGCACACCCTCAACGGCGACCCGAACGTTGCCCGGCTCCAGCAGTACACGATCCAGCTGTACGAGCAGATCGAGAAGGAATCCGGGCAGGACTGCTCGATCCACCTGCCCGGCGGGCTGATGCTCGCCAGCGACGAGACCCGGATGGACTTCCTCCGGATGGCCGTCGCCCGCGGCCGCTATCTCGGCATGCAGCTCGAGATGATCAGTGCGAGCGAGGCCCGGGACCTCTTTCCGCTGCTCGATCCGCAGTACTTCGTCGGCGCGCTGTACGACCACGTCGAGGGTCACGTCGACCCGACCGGCGTCACACGGGCGTACGTCAAGTGCGCCCAGATGGCCGGAGCGGAGGTCCGCCAGCACACGCCGGTGACCGCCCTCAGCCAGCGATCGGACGGGACCTGGGACGTCCACATCGAGAACGGCGATCCGATCCACGCCGAGCACGTCGTCAACGCCGGGGGGCTATGGGCGCGCGAGGTCGGCCGGTTCGTCGGGATCGAGCTGCCGGTGCTCGCGATGGAGCACCACTACCTCCTGACCGAGAACATGCCGGAGGTCGCCGACTACGTCGCGACGACCGGCCACGAGATGCCGATGGCGCTCGACTTCGCCGGCGAGATCTACATCCGCCAGGAGGGCGGGGCGATGCTCCTCGGCACGTACGAGCAGGCCTGCCGGCCGTGGTCGCCGAAGCAGACGCCCTGGGACTTCGGGTCGCAGCTCCTGCGGCCCGACCTGGAGCGGATCGCGCCCGAGCTCACGGTCGCGTTCAAGCACTACCCGGCGATGGGGACGATCGGCATCAGGCGTGTCGTCAACGGGCCGTTCACGTTCGCGCCGGATGGCAACCCGCTCGTCGGTCCCGTGCGCGGCCTGCGCGGCTACTGGGTCGCCTGCGGGGTCATGGCGGGGCTGTCGCAGGGCGGCGGCGTGGGCCTGGCCCTCGCGACCTGGATGACGAGCGGCGACCACGGCGACTCCGGGATGGACATCTGGGCGATGGATGTGGCCCGCTACGGCGACTACGCGACGCTCGCGTACACGAACGCCAAGGTCCAGGAGAACTACCGCCGCCGCTTCCGGATCACCTTCCCGAACGAGGAGCTGCCCGCCGCGCGACCCCTCCTGACGACGCCGATCCACGACCGGCTGACCGCGGCGAACGCGGTCTGGGGGGCGACGTTCGGGTTGGAGCACGCGCTCTGGTTCCAGGAGGCCGGGCAAGGAGCCGGTCGAGGAGGTGACCTTCCACCGGTCGAACGCCTGGAGCTGCGTCGCGGGCGAGGTGGCGGCGGTTCGCGAGCGGGTCGGGATGACCGAGATCTCGAACTACGCGAAGTACCGGGTGACAGGAGTGGGCGCCGCCGAGTGGCTGTCATCGCTGCTGACGGCGCGGATGCCGGCGACCGGGCGAATCACCCTCAGCGCGATGCTCAACGACGCCGGCCGGATCGTCGGGGAGTTCACCGTCGCGCGGCCGACCGATTCGGACGAGTTCTACCTGTTCGGGTCACTGCCGGCGGAGGTCCACCACTCGCGCTGGTTCCGCCACCACCTGCCGCCCGACGGGTCGATCCGGTTCGAGGTGCTCGGGCTTGGGCTGACAGGGCTGTCGGTCGCCGGGCCGCGCTCGCGGGACGTGCTCGGGGCGATCGCGCCGGACCTTGACCTGTCGACCGAGGCGTTCCCGTTCATGACGTTCCGGCGGGTCGAGCTCGGGATGACGCCGGTTCACCTGGCGCGGATCAACTACGCCGGCGACCTCGGGTACGAGCTGTGGGTCGCGCCCGAGTACCAGCGTGAGCTGTTCGACCGGATCGTGGCCGCCGGCGCGCCCCACGGGCTGCGGCTCTTCGGGATGCGGGCGCTGATGTCGCTCCGCCTGGAGAAGAGCTACGGGACCTGGTTTCGCGAATACCGGCCCATCTACACGCCGGCCGAGGCCGGCATCACTCGCTACCTTCGGCTCGATCACGACTTCATCGGCCGGGCGGCCCACGAGGCCGAGGTGGCCGCCGGCGGCCCGTCGCGGCGGCTCGTCGCGATGGTCGTCGAACCGGACCCGGACGCACCGGCCGACGTCATCGGCGACGAGCCGATCTGGCACGACGGGAAGGTCGTCGGCTGGGTGACGTCGGGCGGCTACGGCCACCATGTCAAGGAGTCGATCGCCCTCGGCTACGTCCCGACGGAACTCGCTACTCCCGACGGCCCGGGCGGCCGGGGCTTCGAGATCGAGGTCATCGGCCGTCGCCGCCCGGCGCGGCTCCAGCCTGAGCCCCTGTTCGACCCGCAGGGTCTCCGGATGCGCCAGTGACCGTCGCGATCCGCTGCGGCCGGCTGCTCGACGTCGGGGCCGGGGAGGTCGACGGCGACCCCGTGCTCCACGTCGCGGACGACGGGAGGATCGAGGTGGATGCTCGCGTCGGAGCTGCGGCCGCGTGAACGGCGCGTTCGTCGTTGACGGCGTCTCGACGCCGATCGAAGGCGCGGACTCCGTGGCGGTCGCGATCGTCCGGTCAGGCGCCTGGCCGAGCCGGGGCGGGACGCTCTGTCTCGCCGGCGACTGCGGGAATTGCCTCGTCGAGGTCGATGGCATCGCCTACATCCGGACGCTGCCAGGTCGCCGCGAGCCCCGGCCTCGTGGTCACGCGACATCCGACGGAGGGCAATCCCGCCCTGCCGGCCGCACGGAAGCCGGTCTCGGAGACCGCCGTCCGCCGCGTGGACGCGGAAGTCGTGATCCTCGGTGGCGGTCCTGCCGGAATGGCCGCGAAGCGGGAGGCCGAACGCGCCGGCCAGGTCGCCCTTGTCCTCGATTCTGCGGCCGGCCAGGAGATCGTCGCGATCTATCCCGGGCCGACCGTCGTCGCCCGCACGTCGACCGGGATGCTCCATGTCCAGGCAGGCGGGATCGTCGTCGCGACGGGCGCAGCCGAGGTCCATCCGGTCTGTCCGGGTAACCGGCTTGCGGGCCTCGTGACCGCGCGAGCCGCGCAGGCGCTGCATGAGGCAGGCGTGGACCTCGGCCGGGCCGTGGCCGTCGGCGCGCCGCCCGCCGGCGTCCCATGCGACGTGGTCGAGGGCGGCTCGTCCGCTTCGAAGGCGACGACGCCGGGCATGTGGTGGCCGTCGTGACGGCCGACGAGACGAGCCGGACCGAGACGAGAACCGATGCGACACGGCCATCCTCGGCCTGGGCCTCGCCGCCCGCGACCTCCTCGCCCGGATGGCCGGCGACGTCCCGGTGACGGTCGTCGGCGATGCCGCAGTCGAGCATCCGCTCCCGCCGCTCCGACCGACGGGGTCGTCTGTGGCTGCATGGGCACCACGGTCGCCGACCTCGAGGATGCGTGGGCCCGCGGCTACCACGAGATCGAGCTGCTCAAGCGGGCGAGCCAGGCCTGCCTCGGGACGTGCCAGGGCGGCGCCTGCCTGCCGAGCGTGCGGTCGTGGATCGCGACCCACACGGGCGAGGCTCCGACGCCGTTCACTGCCCGCCCGGCGTCGCGCCAGATCACGCTCGCCGAGGCGGCCGCCGACTCGTCCGTCGACGTCTTCCGCCGGACGCCGCTCCACGAGGAGCACCTCGCCGCCGGGGCACGGATGGATCGGTTCGGCGGCTGGTGGCGGCCGTGGCACTACGGCGATGTCGTCGCCGAGTACTGGGCGGTCCGCGAGCGCGTGTCGATCGGCGACGTGAGCACCCTCGGCAAGCTCGTCGTGTCCGGACCGGACGTCGTCGAGGCGCTCGAGCGGCTCTATCCGTGCCACGTCGCGGACATCAAGCCCGGCCGCTCGCGCTACGCCCTGCTCCTCAACGAGCGGGGCCACGTCATGGACGACGGGATGATCCTGCGCGAAGCGGAGACCCGCTTCGTCCTGACGTTCACGTCGGGTGGCGCGGCGAACGCCGAGATGTGGGTCCGGGACTGGATCGAGACGTGGGGCCTGCGCGTCCACGTCCTGGATCAGACGATGTCGCTCGCAGCGATCAACGTGACGGGGCCACGCGCCTCGGATCTCCTGCGGCGCGCCGGCCTGGCCGAACCGCCGCGCTTCCTGGGTCATCTCCACGCCGACGTGGCCGGGGTGCCCTGTCACGTCATGCGCCTGTCGTTCACCGGCGAGGCCGCGTTCGAGCTCCATCACCCGATCGACCGGTCGGTCGAGCTGTGGCGGGCGCTGATGGACCTGGGGGCGCGCGACCTGGCATCCGGCCGCACGGCCTCCAGGCCCTGTTCGGGCTGCGGCTCGAGAAGGGCCACGTGATCGTCGGCATGGACACCGAGCTCGACACGACTCCGCGGCGGCTCGGAATGGACTGGGCGGTCCGGATGGACAAGCCGCGGTTTCTCGGCCGGGCGTCGCTGGAACGGACGGCGAGACTGCCCGACCACCGCCGGCTGTTCGGGTTCACGATGACGGGGCCCGCCCCCGATGAGGGGAGCCCGATCTTCGTGGGCGCCGAGATCGTCGGGCAGGTGACCGGCAGCTGGACCTCGCCGGTGCTGGGCAAGGCGGTGATGCTCGGCTGGCAGAAACGGACGCCATTCGCGGATCGCGTCGTGATCGACGGACGCGAGGCGCACGTTGCTCCGACGCCGTTCTACGACCCGGAGGGCCAGCGTGCCCGCGCTTGAGCCCGTCTCCGGGCTGCGTGTCGTGGCGGAACCGGCTTCGCTCGATGGGGCGCGATGGGCCGGCGACGGCGTGACGGTCCTGCGGTTCGCGCCGGACGAGGCATTCGCGATCGGGGCCGTCGCCTGCGAGACAGACGACCCGGACGCGATCGTCGTCGAGGAGCGCGGCTTCGTCGGCGCCCGGTGCTCCGCCGCGGACCTCGCCGGTCATATCGAATGGACCGTTCCGGCCGCCGGCCCGGCGTTCGCCCAGGGCGCCGTCGCCGGCGTCCCCGTCAAGGTCCGGGTCGACGGCGATCCCGATCGGATCCTGCTCGTCACGGCCGCCGCGTATGCGGACGAGCTCGCCGCGCGGCTGGGCTGGGGACCATGAGCGCGTACACCCAGACCCTGCCGCGGGTCCGCTGGCCCGATGCGACGCGCCCCTCGTACGACGTCGTGATCGTCGGCGGTGGCGGGCACGGCCTGTCGACGGCCTACTACCTCGCGACCCGTCACGGGTTCACGAGCGTCGCGGTCATCGAGGCCGACTACATCGCATCGGGCAACACCGGTCGCAACACGACGATCATCCGGGCGAACTACGGGATCCCGGAGGCGGTCCGGTTCTACCAGCACTCGCTCGAGATGTACCGGGCGCTCGAAGCGGAGACCGGTGCCGAGATCCTTCACCAGACGAAGGGCATCTTCTGGCTCGCCCACACGGAGATGGCGCTTCGGACCGAGCGGGCGCGCTGCCTCGTGAACACCGCCTGCGGGGCGAAGACGGTGATGGTGACCCCGGAGGACGTGAAGGAGCTCGTCCCCCAGGTCGACCTGGCGGGCGGCGGCCGCTACCCGGTCCTGGGCGCGTCGCACCACGTCGAGGGGGCGACCGCCCGGCACGACCGGGTCGCTTGGGCGTACGCCGCCGGCGCGTCGCGACTCGGCGTCGACATCTTCCAGCACACCACCGTGACCGGGTTGCTTCGCGACGGCGACCGGGTCGTCGGTGTCGAGACCGACGCCGGTCCGATCGCGGCCGGGGTCGTCCTGTCGGCCGTGGGCGGACGGGTCACGGCGATGGCCGCCCACGCCGGCGTCAGGCTGCCGATCCGGACCCATCCGCTGCATGCCTTCGTGACGAACGACCACGCGCAGGGCTTGGGGCCGATCGTCGCGAGCACGGAGCTGAGCTGCTACGCCTCGCAGACGGAACGCGGCCAGATGCTGATCGGCGCGGAGTTCGACACGCAGCCCTCGTACTCGCGGCAGTCGTCGTTCAGCGCGCTGCGGGGCTACGCCTACAAGATCACCCACATCCTGCCGTTCCTCCGCGAGCTCCGGATCCTGCGGACGTGGGCCGGCATCTGCGACATCTCGGCCGACTTCAGCCCGATCATGGGTGTCACCGGCGTCGACGGGTTTCTCGTCACGACCGGCTGGGGGACCTGGGGGTTCAAGGCGATTCCGGCCGGCGGCGAAGGGATGGCGGAGCTGATTGCGACCGGCCGGCCGCCGGCGCTCATCGCGCCCTTCGCCCTCGACCGGTTTCCCGCGACCACGTCCTCGCCGACCAGGGCTCGGCGGGAACGCGCTGATGGAGGCGCTGATGCACTGGCTCGACTGCCCGCGCTGCGGCCGGCGGCCGCTCGACGAGTTCTCGTTCGGTGGCGAGCGGCGGACCGTTCCCTCCACCATCGCGGACCCCGACGCGCGCGACTTCGACGAGGTCTGGATCTTCGACAATCCGGACGGCCCGACGACCGAGCGCTGGTTCCACGCCGCGGGCTGCCGCCGCTGGCTGACGGTCCGGCGCGACACCTCGACCGACACCGTGCTCGAGGTCGTCTGATGCTCGATCTCGATCGTTCGGGATCGTGCAGCACCGGTTCGGCGCCGGCTCCGTGGCCGACCCTGCCCGAGTTGGTACGGGAGGCCGGGGCCCGCCGGGCGTTCGTGGTCACCGATTCCGGGCGTGGTTGCCTCGGGCGTGATCGACGTCGTCCGCGGGACGCTCGAGGCGGCGGGCTTCTCGAGTCGGCGTCTTCGACGACGTCGAGCCGAACCCCGGAGCGTCGTCGATCGAGCGGGGAGCGCGGCGCTGACGGCGTTCGGCCTCGACGGCACGGTCGGTCGTCCCCGTCGGCGGCGGCTCGTCGATGGACACCGCAAAGGTCGTGTCGCTCCACGCCGTCAACGGGGGCGATGTCCTGGCACCTCGGATACCACCGCGACGATCTCGCGCCCGGCCTCCCGCTCGTCGCCGTTCCGACGACCGCCGGCACGGGCGCCGAGACGAACACCTTCGGCGTGATCACCGATGAGATCGCCGGGCGCAAGGCGTACGTCGGCCATCCGAGCGTCCTGCCGGTCGCGTCCGTCCTGGATCCCGAGCTGACGATCGGCCTGCCGCCCGGCCCGACCGCCGCGACCGGGGTCGACGCGATGACCCACTCGCTCGAGTCGCTCCTGTCGCGGAACCCGAACCCGTTCGCGGAGGCGATGGCCCTGTCCGTGATCCGGACCGTGGCGGAGTGGCTGCCGGTCGCGTTCGGGGACGGGCGCAACCTCGAGGCTCGCGGCCACATGCTGATGGCGTCGCACCTCGCCGGCCTCGGCCAGGCGAGCGGGACCGGCGTGGGGGCGGTCCATGCGATCGGGCACGCGATCGGGACGCGCGGGCGGCTGCCCCACGGGACAGCCCTGGCGACGGTGCTGCCTGAGGTGCTCGCGACCTACGTCGAGGTCCGCGAACGCGAGCTGGCGCTGGTCGGCGTGGCCCTGTCGGTCGCCGGTCCGGCGGATTCCCCGGCCGAGGCGGCGCGTGCCGCGATCGTCGGTCTCGATGCCTTCCTCCGCCGTGTCGGCCAACGCAGGACGCTCCGGGAGCTCGGGATCGGCTCGGAGATGGAAACGTCGATCGTCGCGGATGCGATCGATGACGCCGCGATCGCCAACAGCCCCCGTCTCCCGTCGGCCGCCGAGGTAACGTCGATTCTGGTCGCGGTTCGCGGCTGAGGCGCTCCGGGATCCTCGAGGCCCGAATCACGGTGGTTCCAACCATGCGGAATGATTTCAGTTGTCTGGAACTACCTCGGAATCGACGGAGCGGGACTGGCCCCGCGGCGCGGTCGCAGGCCCGTCAGCGGCGCATGAACCCCGGCACGTCCGGCTCCGTGCCGCGCCATCGCTCGTACTCCTCCGTCGTGAAGAGCCCGAACCGGTTGATGAAGTAGGCCCCGTGTTGGCGGAAGACCTCGACCGCCCCGCGGGTCTGCCTCTCGCCCTTGGCGCGGACGGATATCACGAAGCGGCCCTGGCGGGCGGCGGCCTCGTAGTAGGCGAAGTCCGGCATCTGGTCCATCAGCGTGAACTGGACCGTCCGCAGGAGTCGGGCGGCCGGGCCGTTGCGCGCGCCGCGGCCGTCGAACGCTGCCGCGCCGTCATCGCCGGTGAAGATCTCGATTGCCTCGGCCGTGATTCCCGATTCCCCGAGCGACGAAACGATCGCATCGAGCGTCGCCTGCGTGTCGATGACGGCGAGGAGGCGTCCGCGGGCGCTGCCGAGGAAGCGCGCCACCTCAGCTCGATCCGGCCTCGACCAGCGGCTTGACCTGGCCGATCAGGCGCTCGAGCGTCTCCGTGTCGTACGGCGCAGGCTGCTCGGAGATCGCGGTGTGGAAGCCCATCTCGAAGTACGGCCCCATCATCTCGGCGAGCTGCTCCGGGGTGCCGTTCCAGAACGTGTCGTCGTCCTCGACGTCGGACAGCGGGGTCCGGTTGTGCTCCATCGCGGCCTTGTAGACCTTCTCGGCCTCTTGCGCCGAGTCGCGGATCGTCGCCTTGATTCCCAGGGTGAACTCGATCTGGGCCGGGTCGCGCCCGACGTCCTCGCAATGCTGCCGCAGGACATCGATCTTGTGGCGCATCTTCTCGACCGGGCCCATCCCGTTCCACATGTCCGCGTATCGGGCGACCGTCCGCAGCGTCTTCTTCTCGCCCGATCCGCCGATCATGATCGGCATGTGCTCCTGGATCGGTGGCGGACTCTGCCGCAGGCCGTCGAAGGTGTATCGCCCACCCGGCGCGGACGTCACCTCGTTCCCGTCGAGGAGGTCTCGCATTGCCGCGACCGACTCGTCCAGCCAGTCGAGCCGCTGGCCGAAACCGGACCCGAAGTCGATGCCGTGGGCCTGGTGCTCGGGCTCCATCCACGCGCCGCCGATGCCCAGGATCGCCCGGCCGTCGCTGATGTGGTCGAGCGTGGCCGCAGTCTTCGCGACGAGCCCCGGATTGCGGAACGTGTTCGCCCCGACGAGCAGCCCGAGCCTTGTCCGCTCGGTCTCACGGGCCCAGCCCGCGAGGAGTGACCAGCCCTCGAAGATCGGCTGGTACGGGTCGCCGAAGATCGCGTACAGGTGGTCCCACGTCCAGAGATGGTCGTAACCGAGGCGGTCGACCCGCTTCGCGGCGTCGAGGGTCTCCGGCCAGGTGGCGGCCTGGCTCCAGAGCAGGATCCCGAGCTTGAGTGTCGTCATCGATGCCTCCGGGCGGTGTTGTCTCCCCAAGTCTAGGGGTCGCGCCCGCGCCGGGTCAGGTGTCCCGCGAGGCGGCCGTCCGCCCGACCGCTCGCGCGTGGGACTGTGGGTCAACAAACGTGGGTCGAAGGCGGCCACGAGCGGATCGACGTCGCCGTTCGTGCCGCGATTGTGGACTCCGGGTCACACATCCGGCCCGAGGAAGGCCTGGTCGTCCAGCGACGATTGCCACGAGCCGGTCCTGTTGCCCCTGAGTCACGCCCTGCGCCAGGACGACGCGGCTTAACGGCCGCGCCCGCGCCGGGTGCCGCTACGGCAGCGTCGCGATGTCCTGCTCGAGCACCTGGCGGTCTTCCGCGCCCTTGATCTTCGCCAGTTCGGCGACCGCGCGCGCCTTCCACTCGTCGCCCGCGGCCCGGTCGCCGGCCACCGCAGATGCACGGGCCATCGCCTCGTAGGCCGACCCGAGCTCCCAGTCCTCGCGGAACTCGGCGTTCGCTTCGTTGATCTCGACGCAGCGGCGCGCGTGGTAGAGGGCCGGCTCGCCGCGTCCGAGGACCGCATAGACCCGCGACACCTGCCATTCGCCGCGGGCGAGATTCACCTGCTCACCGACCTCGCCCCAGTGGTATCGGGACGCGTGCGCGGCGTGGAGCATCTCGTCGTCCTGCTCGCGCGTGCGGTTCGGGTTCTCGAGCAGCGTCCACGTGTAGTTGAACAACCCGACCGCGAGGGCGCGACGGGTGGCGTTGTCAAGATCCGGGGCGACGGGCGGCCTGGACACGATTGGTTCTCCCTTCGACAGCTGGGTGACGTGATGGAGGACACGCTGGAGGCGATACGTCCGTGCTTCGATCCGCGCCCGGTGGTCGGCAAGGCGCCGTGCCCGGGCGGTCGGGTCGTCGGTCGCGAGAACGTCGCGGATCTCGTCGAGTGGCAGCTCCAGCTCCCGCAGCCGGGCGATCGCCCGGGCGGTCTCGAGTTGCGCGCGCCGGTAGCGGCGGTAGCCGGTGAACTGATCGACCTCCGCGGGCCGGAGCAGATCCAGCTCGTCGTAGTGCCGGAGCGCTCCGACACTCAGCCCGCAGAGCCGCGCGAACCGCCCGATCGACAGCTGGTCGTCATCCACGGGCAGATCGTGGACCCTCCGGTAGGCGGAGAGTCAAGCCCCGACGACAAAACGGTGGATCGCCATCCGCGGCGCGCTGTGGGCCGCGCTATTTCGGATCATTGGTCAGGTGCCATCACCTCCAGGTCACTTTGGGTGTCGTGACATCGTGGAGTGTCAGCACCTCCGAGTCGGGTGGACGTGCTTCGTGACCGGCTCGTAGCGGTGGACGGCGAGTAGCGGCTGCTCGGCTGGCGCCCGTCGGCGGAGGGCGAAGAACGACAGGCTGGCGGCGTCGAAGTCGAGCTCGGCCCGGACGAGGCGATACGGCCAGCGGGGGTCGACGTCGTAGGGGCGGCCCAGCACGGTCGCCCGGCCGGCGTCCGTCGTCCGCCGCAGGAAGACGATCCGGCCATGCGGCGGCCCGTCCGCCGGCGGCACGGCCGGTGGCATGCGCGGACGATCCGGCGCGGCTTCGATGCGACTCGCGCTGCGGGCCCGATGGGCGACCAGGTAGCGGGCCGACGCGGCGACGAGATCGTCCATCGTCCGGTAGTGGCGGCGGGCCCAGACCTTGGCCTGCCACTGGCCGTTGAAGCGCTCGACCGCCGCCTGGAAGCCGTGCTCCCTGGGCGGCGCGAAGACGGGCACGACCGACAGGGCCAAGCACAGCCGGACGACCGGTCCCAGGATGTCCGGATAGGCGTGGCTGCCGTGGAAGCGGGTGTCGTTGTCGAACTGGGCGTAGGCCGGCCGACCCACCAGCTGCCAGTGCTCGACAAGCCGGGCCAGGGTTGTGCCTGACCTGACCGGTGGACCGGGCCAGGCAGCGACGAGCCCCCCGTGGAGCGAGACGCCGGTCAGGACCTCGACCTCGATGCCGCCCTGGAGGTGGTGGCCTTCGACGACATCGAAGCTGTCGAGTTCGGCCCGGCTGGCGGCGACGTCGGGCAGGTACCAGCCGCGTGGCGGTGCCGGCCGACGGACTCGCCGCTGACCGTCGAGGACGCCATGCCGTTCGAGGATCCGGGCGATGGTCCGGACCGCCGGGACCTGGCCGGCGACACGGGGATCGTCGCGCAGGGCGCGCTGGATGGCCAGCGGGCCGTACTCGCCGAGGACATGCTCCTCGCGCAGGAAGGACCGCAATCTGACCACCTCGTCCTCGATGGCCGCCGAGGTGTGCCGCGTCCGATGGGGGGTCGACGGCCGATCGGACCAGTCGACCTCGTCGAGCCGTGCCGTCCCGGACCGTTCGACCCAGCGCTGGACCGTCAGCAGGCTCGTCCCGAAGCGGCGGGCCGTGGCCCGCATCGAGGCGCCGCTGCGGACCTCCTCGACCAGCCGACGACGGGTCGCCTCAGCCTGACGCTCGCCAACAGTTTTTCGCCACCGCCCTCACCTCGTCCCGTTTCTGATGAGCGTACCGACTTGGAGGCATTGGCACGCCGTGACTTGGACGTGTTGGCATCTGACCGATCATTCGAACGAGATGGGTCTGGACGACACGACGACATGGTCCTTGCCTCGAACCGAACACGACGTCGATGCAAGATCGTGCGGACCAGTGCATCAGCTGGAGACGACTGAGCCTTGCCGGGACACTGTGGACCCGACCCGGGCACGTTCTGTTCGAGTGATCCGAAAACCGGGAAGGGGCCGCCGGGGCGACCAGGGCGAGCGACGGCCGAGCGTGTGACCCAAGCGGGTGACGGGGCCGGCGACAGGGCGAGCGACGGCCGAGGCAGGCGACGCGGTACGACCCGCGGAAGGCTAGGCGTTCGCCAGCTCCCGGTCGATGGCCCGCAGGATGAAGCGGGCGGCCTCGGCGCTCTTGCCGCCCAGCTTCTGACCCTCGTCCTGCTCCAGGGCATTCATCAGGTCGGCCAGGAACAGGTCGAGTGTCGGTGTCCGGACGAGGGAGCCATCGGCGAAGGCCGCCTCGAGCCGGTCGACCGCCGCCCTCGCGTTGGAGACGGCGTGGCCCTTGGCCTCCATCAACGCGCGGAAGTCGGCGCGGGCCGCATCGGCAGCCGGGCCGACGGAGCTCATCGCCGCCGTCCGAACAGTCCCGCCGTCGGCGCCGGGCGATTCCATCGGCCTCCGGTCTCGGACTCGGCAGACACCGCAGCACCGTTGCGAATTGCCTCCCAGTCGGAGCGGAGCACGCTCATCGAGACTTCGTCCCACCACTGGCCGTCGCGCCAGATCGCCTCACGAGCACGGCCCTCGACGACGAAGCCGCACGACCGGTACGAGCGGATCGCGCGCTCGTTGAACGAGAACACCGACAGGCCGACCCGGTGGAGGTTGAGCGTCCCGAACGCGTGATCGAGCATCAACCGGGTCGCCTCCGTCCCGTGGCCGCAGCCCCACGTGTCCTTCTCGCCGATCGTGATGTGGTACAGCGCCGAGCCGTTGTCGCTGTCGAGCTGCGACAGGGCGCACGTACCGATGAGCCGGTTCGTCTCCCGGATGTGGACGGCCAGCGAGAGCGACTCCGGCCCGAGCGCACGGGCCGCGAAGAAGCGCTCGATCTCCTCGTGCCGCATCGGACCGTCCTGGTAGCGGGTGAGGCGCGCGACCTCTGCGTCCGAGTACCAGCGCAGGAACTCGGCGAGGTTCGCGGGCGCGTGCCGCCGGAGGACGACGCTCGTCCCGACCAATGCATCCGGGAACCAGCTGCGATGAGCCATTTCGGAGCACGGTATACCATCGCGGCCATGCGTCGCTGGAGCGAGCTGGCCGAGCGCGTCGCGGCCACGACCCGCACCTCCGAGAAGACGGCCCTCCTCGCCGACTACCTTGCCGGCCTCAGCCCCGACGAACTGCCGATTGCGGCGGTCTTCCTGACGGGACGCCCGTTCGCGGAAGCGGACCAGCGGGCGGCCGGACTCGGCTGGGCGGCGATCGCCTCGACCGTCACGGAGCTCGCCCGGGTGCCGCGGTCCGCCCTCGGCGAGGCGTATGACCGCTCCTCCGATCTCGGCGTCGCGGTCGCCGACGTCCTCTCGGCGGCCGGCCACGCGCCCCCGGCCGATTCCTCACCGGCACTCGCCGAGGTCGCCGCCGCCTACGCGGCCATCGAGGCCGCGTCCGGGCCCGCCGCCAAGGGCGCGATCCTCCGCGACCTGTTCGCCCGCTCCGACCCGCTGACGGTGAAATACATCGTCAAGGTCCTGACGGGGGAGCTGCGCATCGGATTGCGCGAGGGTCTCGTCGAGGCGGCGATCGCCCGCGCCTACGAACGACCGCTCGACGACGTGAAGTGGGCCGGGATGCTCACGGGCGACGTCGGCATCCTCGCCGGCCTCGCCCGTGAGGACCGCCTCGGCGACGCGAGCCTGGCGGTCTTCCATCCCATCAAGTTCATGCTCGCCTCACCGGCCGAGGATGCCGCGGAGATCCTGGGGCGGCTCGGGCCGGAGGTCTGGGTCGAGGACAAGTACGACGGAATCCGCGCCCAGCTCCACAAGCACGGCAACAAGGTGCGCCTCTTCAGCCGCGACCTCCACGACATCAGCGGCCAGTTCCCGGAGGTCGTCGACGCGGCCGTTCCGCTCGCCTGGGACGGGATCCTCGACGGCGAGCTGCTGGCCTACCGCGACGGCACCGTCCTGCCGTTCCAGTCGCTACAGGCGAGGCTCGGGAGGAAGTCGCCGTCCGTCGAGATCCGGGCCGAGGTCCCTGTGATCTTCGTCGCCTTCGATCTCCTCGGTCTCGGAGATCCGGTGAGCGGCCGGATCGAGGCACTCCTGCGCGTGCCGCTCGAGGAGCGTCGCCGTCGGCTCGAGGCGATCGACCTGCCGTCCGTCGACGACGGAGGCGGATTCGCCCGATCTCATCTCAGCCGTGTCGACTCGGTCGACGATCTCGAAACGGCGTTCACGGCCGCACGGGCCCGCCGCAACGAGGGCCTGATGGTCAAGGACCCGACGAGCGGTTACTCACCCGGGCGCCGCGGACTGGGCTGGCTGAAGATGAAGAAGGCGCTTGCGACGATCGATTGCGTCGTCGTCGGCGTGGAAGGCGGCCACGGAAAGCGGCACGGCGTGCTCAGCGACTACACCTTCGCGGTCCGCGATGCCGAGAAGGACCGGCTCGTCACGATCGGGAAGGCTTACAGCGGCCTGACCGACGCCGAGATCGCCGACATGACCCGCTGGTTCGAGGCGCACACGATTGGCCATTTCGGCCGGTATCGCCAGGTCGAGCCGACCGTCGTCGTCGAGGTCGCCTTCGACGTCATCGTCCGCTCGACGCGACACCAGTCGGGCCTCTCGCTCCGCTTTCCGCGGATCGCCGCCCTCCGGCCCGACAAGCCGGCCGACGAGATCGACACGCTCGAGACCGTGCGCGCGTTGTACGAGGATCTCCAACACGGCGCGGAGCACCTGGTGACGGCAGGCGCCAGGAAGTAGTCCTGCCGGCCGACGGGTGCCCATGGCCGCATCGTATCCTTGGCGCCATGTTCGACCAGATGATCGGCGGGAGCGAGCCCCAGCACATCCCGATCACGCTGTACACCGACGCTTTCATCGTGCGCGGAACGATCCGGACGCGGCAGCGCCGGATCACCGACATCCTCAACCTCGCCGAGGAAGCCTTCGTCGTCGTGGCGAACGCGACGATCGACGAGTACGGCGCGCGCTCGATGGCCTCGCGAACCGCCTACGCCCAGGTCAACCTGGGTGCGGTCCTCTTTGCCGTGTCCGACCAGGCGATCGAGGCCCGTCCGGACCTGAGGACACCCAAGGTGCCGGAGATGGCGTTGATCTCGATCCCGCCGTTCAAGATCACCGGGCGAATCCACCTGATGCCGGAGCGTGACCTCCACGAGGCCCTGTCGGAGCTGACCGGCACGTTCGTTCCCGTGACCGACGCGACGTACTGGTCCGATACGGTCGGCGAAGCGCGGCTGCAGGCGCCGCTCGTCGCCTTCAACCACAACCGAGCCCAGATCCTCGCCCCGCACCAGGACGTCGATCCGTGGAGCGGCCTCGACCGATCCGGCGAAGCCAACCCCTGATCGAGGACCGCACCCGGCAACGCCGCGATCGCCCGCTCAGGCGCGACAGCTAACGATCGACAGGTAGGTCCAGGCGATTGCCCCACTCGGCCCAGCCGCCGTCGTAGATCGCGACGTCGTCGTGGCCGAGCAGCGCCAGGACGAAGGCAAGCTTTGCGGCGGCGACGCCCGATCCGTCGTAGCAGACCATCCGCCGGCCGCGGGACACGTTCGCCCTGGCGAGCCTCTCGCGCAACTCCGGCCCGACCCGGAAGTGCTGGCTGCCCGGCCGCGTCATCCCGCCGACGGGCAGGTTTGCCGCCCCGGGGATGTGGCCCAGTCGCTTCGTGTTGCCCTCGAAGCCACGGTACTCGGCGGGTGCCCGCGCATCGATCAGCCAGACATCCGGCGAACCCAGGAGTGCCCGCACGTCGGCCATCATCAGCCGCATGCGCGGCTGCGTCCGCGGCGTGAAGCGCCCGGGCGTCGGGAACACTTCCGCGTTCGAGATCGGGCGCTCCTCCTCGACCCAGGCGGGATAGCCGCCGTCGAGGATCCGGACCGATTCGAAACCGTAGACGCGCAGGCTCCACCACGTCCGGGCGGCGATGAGCCCGAGCGTGTCGTCGTAGATCACGACCGTCGCGCCATCGGTGATGCCAGCCCGGCCGAGAGCCGCCGCGACCTGGTCAGGTCCGGCCAGCAGGAGGGCGTCACCGGTGTCCGACTGATCGATCAACTCGGTCCGCCAGTCCAGGTGGACGGCACCCGGGATGTGGCCGGCGGCGTGGGCCGCGAGGCCGGTCCCGTCCGGCCGCCAGCGAACGTCGAGAATCCGGAGCTCCGGTCGGCCGAGGCGGTCCGCCAGCCACTCCGTCGACGCCAGCATCTCGGGACGGGCGAAGCCGCTCATCGTGCGAGTGCGCTTCGAGCGCTCATCGGCAGAAAGGGGCGGCATCGCCGGTATCATACGGCGGTGGTCGCCCCGTATCTGCCGGACGCCGAGAAGCTCGCGGCGGTGCGGGCGGCACTGCCGTCCCTCGGAGCCGGGATCTACCTGAACACGGGCTCAGCCGGTCCGATCCCCGCCGAGTCGGCGGCCGCCGTCGACGAGATGTCGAACTGGGAGCTGCGCACCGGGCGAGCTTCGGCCGCCTATTTCGAGCTCTTCCTCGAGCGGATGGGAGAGGCGCGGGCGGGCCTGGCCGCGATCCTCGGCGCCGACGTCGACTCGGTCGCCCTGACCCACGCGACCACAGACGGCATGAACATCGCGACCTGGGCCATCGACTGGCGGCCCGGCGACCGGGCGGTGACGACGACCCACGAACACGCCGGGGCCCTCGGGCCGCTCGTCGCGGCCCGCGATCGGTTCGGGGTCGAGCTGGTCTTCGCCGACATCGGCGACGGCGGCGACGACGAGCGAACGATCGCCGCGTTCGACGAGGCGATCACGCCCGGGACGAGGCTCGTCGCCCTCTCGCACGTGCTCTGGACGAACGGGGCCCGGCTGCCGGTCGAGCGGATCGCGGCGATCGCCCGGGACCGGGGCGCGCTCGTGGCGGTCGATGGCGCCCAGGCGGTCGGAGCGATCCCGGTATCGGTGAGCGAGATCGGCGCCGACTTCTACGCGGTCGCCGGCCAGAAGTGGTTGCTCGGTCCGGAGGGCACGGGCGGGCTGTGGGTTTCTCCGCGGGGCATGGAGCGCGGCGCCCCCAGCCAGGTCGGCTGGTTCAGCTTCGCGTCGCTCGACCTGCGCGGTCGGGCCGTCTACCACCCGGACGCCCGGCGGTTCGAGGCCTCCAACCATCACAGGCCCTCGGTGATCGGCCTTGCCAGGAGCTGCGGCTGGCTCTCGATGTATGTCGGCCTGCCCTGGATCCACGCCCGCGGAACGGCCCTCGCGCGGGCGGCCGCGGATCGCCTCGCGGGAATCCCCGGCGTGGAACTGCTCACCCCGCGGGATCGCATGGCGACCATGATCACATTCCGGATCGCGGGCTGGCCTGCCGCTGTCGTGCTCACGGAGCTGGGATCGCGGGTCTTCGCGATCGTCCGGACGATCGTCCCGCTCGACGCGACCCGGATCAGCGTCGGCTTCTTCAACAGTGAGCCGGAGCTCGAGCGGTTCGCGAGTGCGGTCGAGCTGCTCGCGGCGCACACACCCGACACCGTGCCCCCGAAGCCGCGACTGACGATCCTAGGCCAGGACGGCGGATGAGCGGCGGTCCGCCGGCGACGGGCCATCCGCGCCCGCCGGCCCGCCGCCGATCGTGGGCCGAGGTCCGCTGGCGTCAATTCCGGAACGCGCCGCGGCCGGTCGTGCGGGCCGTCCTCAGCAGCCTCGTCGTCGCGATCGGCCTGGGAGCCGCCTACCTCGCCTACGACGTCGCGATCAGCCACGGGGCGACCCTCCCGGGCGGCGACCTGCGGGTCGCCTTCGTGGCCATCTACATCGTCGTGGTCCTCGTCACCGGCAGCGTCGTGACGTATTTCGTGGTGCCGCAACCGACCGGTTCCGGCGGCCGGACTGTGAGGACCCGCTGGAGTGCGGCCCTGGGATTCTTCTCGGCCGTCCCGATCTGCTACCTCGTCCTGGTCGTCGCCGTTCAGCTGATCAAGCCGCTCCTCGTTTGACCCCGATCGTACTAGGGCGTCCTACGCATCCTTGTGCGCCCGGACACCCCTTCAACATCGGCCGTTGCGAGGTATAGCCACTTCGTACCATTCCGCGGTACTCTCGGCCAGATATCATCACCTCGAGTCGGGTATCCGGCTGGACATCATCCTTCGAGGATTCGAAGTGGCAATCGACGAGCGACACGTCGCGCTCCCGCACCTGTACGGCGCCCCAGCGTACGCAAAGCCGGCCATCAGGGTCGAGGTCGCGCCGCGCCCGTTCGATCCGGACGACCTCCCCATCGCTGCCGTCCAGACCGTCGAAGAGCGCGATCTCGCGGCGTCGCTGCCGGGCGCTTTCGGCGATGGGCAGGGGAACGGCCAGCAGCCCGACTCCTCGAACCGGTTCTCGCTTCGCCCCAGGCCCCTGAGCCTTCGATCGTTCGCCGGTCGCATTCTCGGCAACTCCCAGGACTGAACGAGGCTGGTTCCCCTCCGGGAGGACATCCCGGGCCCGGGCGGACGATGGCGGACGATGGCGGCCGATGCCGCGTCGCGGCGACGGGTGGTAGGGGAGGGTGGACTCGAACCACCGACTTCCGAGGTATAAGCTCGGCGCCTCTAACCAACTGGGCTACTCCCCCGTCGGCGACAGTCTAGCCCCGACCGCGGCGCTCGCCGTCCATCGCCGCGAGCGGTCAGTGGTGCGCGTGGCCACCATCGCGGCGGCGTGCGATGATCTCCGACCCAGCCGGCCGCCCCGAACCGTCCTCGAACCGAGCCAATGCCGAACCCGTCCAGCCGATCGATCAGCAGGCCTCTCGCCGCCGCCCTCGCCGGCCTTCTCAGCGTTGCGGTCGTGCTCCTCTCGGCCTGCGCCGGGCCGACGCATGCAGGCGACGTCGCGGGCGTGACCGGAAGTCCGTCGGTCGACCCGGAGGCCAGCTCCGCGCGCGTGGCCATCGCCTCGCCCACCGCCCCGCCCACCCTGCAACCGACGCCGCAGCCAAGCCCGACCGCCGTTCCGGCCACTCCCAGCCCGACGCTCGCGCCGACGCCCTCCGCGACGCCGCAGCCGGTCCTGTCGATGAACCTGTACCGGAAGGGCGACTTCGTCAGCCAGGTGACGAAGAAGCAATGCCTCAGTGCCGCGATGCAGATCATGCTCAACATCATCGGCCCCAAGGACGACCGCTCGGCGAAGACCCAGGCGCGCCTCGCCCACCTCGCCAAGGACCTCTCGGACGCCCGGAACGGCGGCACGGAGCCACGTGGCTGGGCCCGCGGCCTGGAGCAGCTCGGTGGTGGCAAGTACGAGGTTGTCGTCGCACCAACCCGCGGCAAGGCGATCGAGCGGGCGGTCCGCGCCATCCGGGCGACCGGCCGGCCGGTCGGCCTCCTCGTGTGGCGCGGCGCCCACTCCTGGGTTCTCCACGGCTATGAATCGAACGTCGATCCGGCCGCCCAGACGAAGATGACCGTGACCCACCTCTACGTGACGGATCCCTGGTACCCGCGGGTCAGCAACATCTGGGGCGCATCGCGCGGACCGAACGCCCGTATCACGCCCAAGCAACTCGAAGAGGACTACCTCCAGTGGCGCCGGCCGACGGGACGCTACCCCGGGATGGACGGCCAGTACGTGCTGATCCTGCCGGTGGTGTAGGCGCGCACCGCATCGCGGCGGCGGTCCGTGCGTCGGGGTGGGCGACTGAGCAATCCGTACCATAGCGGCGGCGCGCTCCGTTCGCGATGGTTGGCCAGCGTCGGGTGTTCATGCCCGGAGCGGAGGCCTTATCTCTTTGTCGTTCATCCATCGCCATCCCGGATCGGGAGGCGTCCAGCCGATCATCGGCGCGGCCGCCGCAGCCCTCGTCCTCCTCGCCGTCATCGCGCTCCCCGCGGGCGCCCACGAGGGGTCGACGCGGTTGTCTGACGCCTCCGTCACGCCCCGCACCGGGACGCCGTCGACGATCATCGAATTCCGCGTGACATACCGCAGCTCCGCCGACCGCGAGCCCGACTACGTCCGCGTTCGGATCGACGGAACCACCCACAGGATGGCGGGCCACGGGACGCGCTGGGAGCACGGCGTCGAGTTCAGCTATTCGACCAGGCTCGACGTCGGGACGTACCAGATCGTCTTCGAGGCCGCCGACGGGCACGGCGGCAGCGACCGGGACGGCGGCGGGACGGTCCGGATCACGGCGGAAATCCGCACCCGAGCCCACGCCGGAGCCGACACCTGACGCGACGCCCGCACCGACACCCACGCCGAAGGCCGCCCCGACCTCGACCCCTGAGCGAGCGCCGGACCCGACCGCGACACCGGGCGGGACCCCGACCTCCCGGCCCACGGCGACGCCCCCGAGCGCCGGAGGCGGCATCGCCAAGGGCGGCGACTCGGGCTCGGCCGGGGACAACAACGGTGGCAGTGACGGCGGCAGCGCTCCCGGCGGCCCGACCGGCGGGAGCTCCACGGGCGGCGCGCCGGTCCACGAAGGACCGCCGGTCGTCACCACGTTCGTCGACCCGGAACCCGCAAGCGGCCTCCCGCCCGACGGCGACACGGGCACGACCGGCGGGTCGGACCCGCTCGCGGAGGCAGACGGCTGGGGGACCCTGGCCGCCGCACTCGACAGCGTCGGGCTCGGTCCGAATGCGCCCTTCCTGTCGCTCACGCCCACGCTCGTCGGGACCAGCGGCGCCGTCACGATGGCCTTCGCCTTCGCGATCTTCGGCAAGCGGCGACGCGACGAACAACAGCCTGCCTCCGACGAGGTGCTCCGCGCACAGGCGGGGCGTGGGGTCGGCGTCGCAAGCTCCGGAGACCTGGTCGCCGGCGGCACCGCCGGCGCGGCGACGCTCGTGCACGGCGTCGTCAGGAACGCCGCCGTTCCCCTTCCGACCGACGCGGAGGACACTCTCCCGCGCTGGCGCCGGCCGTCACTCCTCGAGGCACGCAAGGCGGATCCCGCGCGGACCATCTCCGTCTCGCAGAACATGAGCTTCGGCGACAGCCGGGTCGAACCGGTCGAGGGCTACGAGCGTCGCACGATCCGCTATCGAGTCGTCCGGCTCCTCGACGCGCCCGACGAGCTTCGGTCGGTCGACATCGGCCAGCTCGACCAGGGCGACGAAGTCCAGCTCATCGAGAAGTGGGGCGCGTACTGGCTCGTCCTCTGCCCGGATGGCCGGCAGGGCTGGCTGCACCAGATGACCCTGGGCGCGAGGATCGACACCGAGCCGTCAGCGAGCGCGACCGAGGCCCTCGGGGGGAGCGACATCGACGCCGACGTCCTCGCTGCGTTCATGGCGGCGCGCGCCCGGGCCTGACGTTTCGCCCCGGTCAATGGCCCGCCGTCGCATGCTCGGCGCCCGCGATAGGCGAGACGTGCGAGGGGCCGTGGTCGGCCCCGGCCACGATGGCGAGTGTCGACAGTGAGGTCGTGAGCAGGACGAGGCCCACCACCGGAACGACGGCGATCGCCGCGATCGACCGAACCGGTCCGGACCGGACGAGCCGTACCCGATCGACGCCGAGCAGCCGGATGGCCAGGCCGGTCACGATGAGCAGCTCGAAGACCGTCGAGGCGCCGTCCGGCAGCCCGACGACCTCCGGGGTCCACGGCTCTGGGCCGACGGGCAGGCCGACCGATCGAGAAACGATCCAGGCGACGATGATCCCGAGATTGACGGCGATCCCGATCCAGGCGGTTCGCCTCGTGATCGTGCCGTTCGCGGCCCTGGCCCAGGCCGCCTGGAAGGCGCCCGCGGCGATGAATCCTGCCCCGAGGTCGCCGAGCTCCGTGTAGTGGTGGGGCGCGGCAGCAAAGTGGATGACCGCCGCGCCCAGAGACAGGCTCACGATCATCCCGACGGCAGCCCGTCGGGCCGCCTCGGGCGCGACGGACGTCCGCGGGCCGTCACCGTCTGCCGCGGCCGGACCGGTTCGGCGTTCCTGCCCGAACCGTTCGCGGGCGGCCAGGACAAGGAAGATCGCGCCCCCGATCACGAGAACGAGGGCGGCGATCCAACCGATGAGATCGTGGGCGCCGCCATGGTCCATGCCCTGGCTCATCCCACGTCCCGGTTCCCGGTCGATGAGGTGGTGCGAATCAGCGGGCCATCGCCGTGCTGCCGCCGCGGGCCATGAGGCCGACGCCGAGGCTGACGACGGCGACCGCGGCATGGACGACGTGGATCGGGGCGTTCGCCGACACGCTGAACAGGCCGAACAGGTCCGGACTCACGATGACCGCGACGAAGATGACCACGTAGAGGACGCCGAAGCCGATCACCGCGTTGACGAGCTGCGAGCCCTTGAGGCCGACGGCGATCGTGAGCGCCACCAGGCCGGTGAGGACATGGACGAGGTTGTGGACCGTGTCCGTCCGCAGCAGCGCGTTCTCGCCGCTGCCGACAAGCGAGGTGTTCAGAAAGCCGACGGCGCCGGCCAGGAGCAGAACGACGCCAGCCAGCGCCGCCCAACCCATTGCCAGGCTGTTGTTGTTGCTCATGCGGGATTCCCTTCCTGCGGTTTCCGGCGCCGCGTGCGCCGGTCGTCCCGGTTCGGGTCGGGCTGGGGCGTCCGACCTCGCGGTTACCTATGCCTTCGGTCCAGGCCGGCGCCCGGATGAATCGGCCGCCCCGGTTCGGTCCGGCGTGCACGATCGGCGCGTCTGAGAGCGCTCCCACACCCTAGAATGGCGGCCATGCCCGCCGGGTTCACGAGCGCGCGGTTCGTAGGTCGCGAGTCGGCGTTCGCGAGGCTGGCGCCAGCCCTCGAAGCCGCGACGGCCGGCAACGCGACGACCGTCCTGATCGAGGGCAGCGGCGGCGTCGGGGTGAGCCGGTTCCTCACCGAGGCCGCGAGCCGCCTGACCGCCCTCGTCGAGCCCTTCACGATCCTCCGCGGCCGATCCATGCCGGCCGGCACGGACGAGCCGTATGCGCCTGTGCTCCAGGCACTCCGGCCGATCCTCACCTCGGTGCCGGACGACGAGCTCGTGGCCCTCCTGGGGCCGGGCGTCGAGGACCACCTCCGCCTGCTTCCCGAGCTCCACGGCCGGCTGGCGCGCCTCGGGGCGATCCCGGAGCGACCCAGCGTGACGTCCGCCGAGCGCCGCCAGGCGCGCCTCCTCGAGGGGATACTCGGCGTTCTCGGCCGGCTCGGCGAGCGACAGCCGGTCCTCCTCGTGCTCGAGGACCTCCACCGCGCCGATGCCGGTACGCGGGCGTTCGCGACGTTCCTCGCCCAGGTCCAGCGGCATCGGCGTGTCTGCTTCGTGGCGTCCTTCCAGCCCGACGAGCTGACCCGGTCGCACCCGCTGACGGCCGACGTCGTCGCGATGACACACGCGCGGCGGCCGGCGGAACGGCACCGCATCGAGCCGCTCGGGCGAGGCGAACTGTCCGACCTGATCGAGGGGATCGAGGGCGAGCGGCCAACCGGATCCGCCCTGGTCCTGTTCGCCGAGCGGAGTGGCGGCGTGCCCCTCGTGGCGGAGGAGCTGATCGCGGCCCGACGAGAGCTATCGGGGGCGGCCCTCACCGGCCCGTTCGAGGATCTCGTGGCCGCCCGGCTCGCCCTCCGGTCGCCGGAGTGCCGGCGGGTGCTTCGCCTGCTCGCCCCGGCCGGCCGCCCGCTGACGACGGCCGAGCTGGCTGACGTGGCGGCGGCCTACGAGCTGACCGCCGACCTGCGGCCGCCGCCCCGCTCGTCGAGCATGCCGCGCCGCGCCGACGGCCCGATCGACGCCGACCTCGCGGCCGGCCTTGCCGAGGGCGTCGAGAACGGCCTCGTCGTGATCGACGAGCTCGGCATCGACTTCCGCCACGAGCTCGTCGCGCGAGCCGTGGTGATGGACCTCCTGCCGGGCCAGCGGTACCGCCACCACCTCGCCCTCGCGGCCGGCCTCGCGGCCCATCCGGCAGCCGCTGCGCAACACTGGCAGGGCGCCCACGCCACCGACGAGGTCCACGACGCTGCGATCGCGGCCGCCGGCCGGGCTGAGGCCGTTCACGCTCCCGGCGACGCCCTCGTCGCGCTCGAGCTGGCGCTCTCGTCGATCGTTCCGGACCCACCCGCGACGTCGTCTGGAAACGGCGAACCGCGACATGGCGATGACGCCCGATCGGATCCCTCGCCGCTCCTGATCCGAGCCGCCGACGCGGCATTTGCCTCGGGCCGCCCCTCGCGCGCCGCGGCCTACATCGAGACGCTGATGGGGACCCTCGACGAGCGGCGGGACAGGACGGCGCTCGGCCTGCTCCACGAGCGCCTGGGGTGGTACCGCCGGGCGGCGGCCGACAGTGACGGCGCACTCGCCGCCCTCGAGCGTGCCGTGGCCCTCGTTCCCGACGCGGCGACCGTCGAACGAGCGACGGTCCTCTCGTCGCTCGCCCAGGTCAAGATGCTCGACGGGACGTTCTCCGACGCGGAACGGTTGGCCCGGGAGGCGATCCGGGTCGCCGAGGCCTGCGGCGTCGATGCCCGAGCGCAGCTCGCCCATGCGACAACGACGCTCGGCGTCGCGCTCGGCTGGGGCGACGACCCGGAATCCGCGGTGGCCCTGCTCGGCGAGGCACGGAAGCTCGCCGAGGAGGCCGGCGACCACGATGAGCTGTTCCGGGTCTACGCCAACCTGACGACGGTCCTCGACCTCGTCGGCCGGCGCGAGGAGGCGGTGAAGGTCGCCTCGGAGGGCATCGAGGCCGCGCGGCGGGCCGGCCTCGAGGCCGTCTACGGCAACTTCCTTCGAGGCAACGCGGCGGACTCGCTCTTCCTCCTCGGCCGGTGGGCCGAGTCCCGGGTCCTGAGTGCGACGGCCCTCGAGTGGAGCCCGGCCGGGGTGGCTTTCGTCAACTCGGTCGACAGCCTCGCGATCGTCGAGATCGAAACGCGCGCCGGGGAGTACGCCGGCCGGCTGCTCGGCCAGCTGCTGCTGGAGCTGGAGACGGTGCGCGACTCCCAGCACGGCGTCCCGGTCTATCGAGCGGCGGCATCGTTCGCCCTGTGGCGCAATGACCATATCGACGCGGGCCGCGCGGCGGAGCGCGGATGGCAGCTCGTCGACGGTTCGGAGGACTGGAGTCTCGTCGCGAAGATGGCGGCGACGGTCGCCGAGGTCGATGCGGCCGCCGGTGCCGATGCGGCGGCCCATCGCGACCTCGCCGGGCTGGCGAATGCCCGAACGCGCTGCGCGCAGGTCGTCGTCGACGCGACGTCGGCGGTTCGGGCGTCGGGCGTCTCGAGCGCGATCGGGTCGCGGCGCGAGGCCGACGCCTACCTTGCGACGGCCGCGGCCCATCACGGCCGGCTCGAGGGCCGGGACGACCCCGCGGAGTGGGCCGCCGTGGCGGAGCAGTGGCGGTCGCTCGGCAACCCGTACGAGGTCGCCCGTGCGCGCTGGCGCGAGGCGGAGGCGCTCCTGGAGAGCGGCGAGGGCCGCCCCGGAAGGGCGCGCGCCCGGGTGCCGCTCCTGGAGGCGGCGGCGATCGCGCTGGGTCTGTCCGCGCGACCGATGCTCCGCGAGCTGCGCGAGCTGGCCGGTCGGGCGCTGATTCGGCTGCCCGACGGAGTGGACGAGCTCCTCCGCGAGGACGCCGCCGCATTTAGCGCGGCCGCCGCTGGGCAGCCGATCGCGGTCGGTGAGCGTTCCGCCCTCGTCCGTGGCGTCGTTGGGGAAGCCCGGCCGGCGCGGACGGACACATTCGGCCTGTCGCGCCGCGAGCACGAGGTCCTGGGCCTCATCTCCGAGGGGCGGACAAATCGCGAGATCGGCGAACGGCTCTTCATCAGCCAGAAGACCGTCGGGGTCCACGTCGGCAACATCCTCGCCAAGCTCGGGGTGTCCGGTCGGGTCGAGGCCGCGGCCGTCGCCATCCGGCTCGGTCTGGTCCAGGAGCGATGAGCGCGACAGGATCGGCCCGACCCGGGTAAATTCGACCAGACACCCCCGCGCTGCTCGCGCTCTGCAGAGAGGTTCCCCCGACCATGTCGCGCCTGCCCCTCGTCGCCCTCGTCGCCCTCGCCCTCGTCGCGTTTGCCGCCTGTTCGAGCGGTTCCGCGCCGGGCTGGACGTACGCGCCCGCCCCGTCGGTGACCCCGGTCCCGTCGAGCTCCGGATCGGCTGAGCCCTCGGCGTCGGCATCGGCGGGCCAGTCGGCATCCGCCTCGCCCGCTTCGTCACCCTCGACGGGACCGAGCGAGAGCGCATCCGTTGAGCCTTCGGGCAGCGGCGGCGCGACGGCCGTCACGGTGACCGCGCCCGACGGCGCGGCGACCACGGGTTTCGACCCCAAGGAGCTGGAGGGACCGGCGAACACCGCGTTCACCGTCGTGTTCGACAACGAGGACACATCGACGAGCCCGCACAACTGGGTCCTCAAGGACTCGACCGGCGCGAAGGTCGCGATCGGCGGCGACACAGGGTTCTTCAGCGGGCCGGAGAAGCGCGAGTTCCAGATCCCGGCGCTCGCCGCGGGCTCCTACTCGTTCCTGTGCGAGGTCCATCCGTCGGTGATGACCGGGACGCTGACGGTCAAGTAGCGGCGTCAGCCAGGCCCTCCATGGACCCCGCCGGCCAGCTCTGCTATTCGGACGCCTATGCGCGCTCGGTCGAGGCGCGCGTCGTGGCGCTCGACGGCCCCGACGACGCGCCGCTCATCATCCTTGACCGGACCGTGTTCTACCCGGGCGGCGGCGGGCAGCCGTCCGATCGGGGACTGATCCTGCGGGCCTCCGACGGCCGCAGCTGGGAAGTCCGGGCGGCGAAGAAGTCGGCCGGCGATATCGTCCACGAGCTCGAGGCGAGTTCGGGCGGGCCGCCGGGCGTCGGCGACGTGGTGTCGGTCGACCTGGACTGGGCCCGCCGGTTCGCGCTGATGCGGACCCACACGGCGCTGCACGCGCTGTGCGGCGTGGTCTGGCGCGACTACGGCGCACTCGTGACCGGCGGGAACATGGAGCCCGGCGGCGGACGGATGGACTTCGAGTTCGAGCGGATGAGCGGAGAGCTCGTCGGCGAGATCGAAGCGAAGGTCAACGAGGAGCTCGCTGCGGCTCGCGAGGTCCGGGTCAACGTCCTGCCGCGCGACGAGGCGTTCGCGATCCCGGACCTGATCCGGACGAAGGTCAATCTCCTGCCGCCGGGAATCGAGGAGATTCGGACGATCGAGATCGTCGGGCTCGACCTCCAGGCCGATGGCGGGACGCACGTCGCGAACACCCGCGAGGTCGGCGGCATCCGCGTCACGGGCTATGAATTGAAGGGCCGGATCAACAAGCGGATCCGGATCGAGCTCGTCGACCCGCTCGCCTGACTGCGTGCCCGCGTTCACGGCGTCCCGGCCGGGACCGCGGGGTGGCCGGGGGCGCATAGACTGGCGACCTGACCCGCCGACCGAGAACCGGAGGTCGCTCCGACGATGCCGTCCGTGGACCTTGGTGAACAGTTCGACATCTCGTTGCGGCTGGTGATCGCGGCAGCGCTCGGCGCGGCGATCGGCCTGGAACGCGAGATCCACGGCCACCCGGCCGGGATGCGGACGCACCTCCTCGTGTCGCTCGGGTCGGGGGCGTTCACGGTGTTGTCGATCTTCTTCTTCGGGACCGCGCCCGCCCCGAACGGCTCCGTCCCCACGGACCCATCCCGGATCGCCGCTCAGGTCGTCTCGGGCATCGGCTTTCTCGGCGCCGGCGCGATCCTGAAGTACGGCTCGTCGGTGCGCGGCCTGACGACGGCCGCCAGCCTGTGGGCGACCGCGGCCGTCGGGATGGCGGCGGGAGCCGGGGCATGGGTCGTGGCGATCGCGTCGACGCTGCTGATCGTCCTTTCGCTGGGGCCGTTGAACTGGGTCATCGGGCGATTTCGCCTCCGCAAGGAGCAGCTCTTCCGGCTTCGAGTCCTCGCCGGGCGGCTGGAGGCACTCGGCGATATCTCGCGGACGCTGACGGCAAGCAAAGTCGAGATCGCCGGCGTCAGCAGCCAGCGCCTCGGGAAGGGACGCTACGAGATCGAGCTCGACGTCCGGCCGCCGGCCGGCACCAAAGAAGAGGCGATCATCGCGGCCGTGTCGTCGGTCGCGGACGTCGAGATCCTCGAGGCGGGTGTCCCGAGGGAGTGAGGGGTGGCGGCAGCGCCGCGGCCGCCGTGGCCGCCGTGGCCGCGATGCCCACGGCCTCTCCCGTGCCGCCGTCGCCGCGATGCCCGCGGCCGCTCCAGTGCGCACCGCCGCGAAGCCCGCGGCCGCTCCAGTGCGCACCGCCGCGACCGCACCCCTGCGAAGGAACCTGCCAGATGTCCGTGCAGTCGACCTTGGGCCGTCTCGCCGGCCCGATCAGGTCGTCGCGGACGGGCGAATCAGCCGTCGGTGTCGTTCCCACTCACGTTGCGGACAGTAAGTCGAGCGGGGACCGCCCATCGAGCGCGGTGTGGGGTCGACGTCGATTGTAGTTGCATGACACTCCCGGCCTGAGCTCGACCCGGCCGGCGTATGGTGGCTGGAGACCCGGGACAGGGGCTCAGGGAGAACGCAGGTTGGGCAGGCCGTCGACCTAGTGGGCCAAGAGCCCGCGATTTGTAGCTGGCCGCCCCTGCGACTGCCCGGGTGTGCCGCGAGCACGGATCCGTAGGTGTCGTTCGCCCCGCCGCCTCTCCACCAAGCATGGAGGCGATGCGATGCGTGCGATCGGGTTGGACGTTCATCGTGGGTTCTGCGAGGTGGCGATCGCGGAGGACGGTCAGGTCCGGCCGGCCCGCCGGATCGGGACCGAGCCGGCGGAGCTCGAGGCGTTCGCCGCCGGTCTCGGGCCGAACGACGTGGTGACCCTCGAGGCAACCGGGAACGCGGTCGCGATCGCCCGCATCCTCGAACCGCGCGTCCGGGTGGTCCTGGCCAATCCGAAGGCAACGAAGGCGGCAACTCGGCTGCGGGCCAAGACGGACCGGATCGACGCTCGGACGCTCGCCCAGCTCCTCGCCTCCGGCTTCCTGCCGGATGTCTGGATGCCCGACGAAGCGACGGCAGCGCTTCGCCGCCAGGTCAGCCGACGGGCCCACCTCGTGAAGCAGCGGACGAAGGCGAAGAACCAGGTCCACGCCGCCCTCATTCGGAACCTCGTCGGCCGGCCGCCGGCGAGCGACCTGTTCGGACGGCGAGGACGCGTCTGGCTGGCCGGGGTCGAGCTGCCGACTGACGAGCGTGACGGCGTCGAGGCGAGCCTGCGGGCCGTTGACTTCCTCGACGCCGAGGTCGCCCGGGTCGACGTTGTCCTGGCCAAGGCTGTTCTTGCCTCGCCCGACATGCGCCGGCTGATGACCCTGCCGGGGGTCAGCGGAACGACAGCCGCCACCCTCGTCGCCGTCATCGGAGATCCCCGGCGGTTCCCTGGGCCGGGCTCGCTCGTCGCGTACCTCGGGCTCGATCCGCGGGTCAACCAGTCGGGCGAGGACGCCGCGCGACATGGCCGGATCAGCAAGCAGGGCGCCTCGGTCGCCCGTCAGGTCCTCGTCGAGGCGGCCTGGGTCGCCAGCCGAATGCCCGGCCCACTGCGTTCCTTCGCCCAGCAAATCGCCGCCCGCCGAGGCTGGAATGTCGCCATCGTCGCCGTCGCACGGAAACTCGCGGTGATCGCGTGGCACCTGCTCCGTCGCGGGGAGGAGTACGCGTACGGTCGGCCGTCACGGCTTCGCCTGAAGCTCCGCCAGCTCGAGCTCCGGACCGGGGCCGAGCCACGCAAGGGCCATCAGATCGGCGTCGCCAGCACCGATGCCGAACGGCGTCTCGAGCGGGAGCGGGCCGAGCAGGCCGAGGCGGCATACCGTCGACTCGTGGCGGAGCGCTCGACGAGCGACAGGGGTGCGGGCGACGCAAGCGGGGCGCGCATCTCACGACGCTGAGCGTCAACCAGCGCGGCAGGGACCAGGCCCCTGACCCTGCCCTTCGGTTCGGCGATCACCCGCACCACGGCAATTCTGCTCCCGCCGACCCGCCTGGGCAAGCACTTGACTTTCATCCGTAGAAGTCGACGAAGTGGGGCAGCCGCCGAAGGCGCTCGAGATTGGTCCGGTACGGCCGGGCGTAGGCCCACTCGGTCAGGAGGGTCCCGATGAAGCGCTCGGCCTTGCCGTTGGTCTGGGGCCGCCGAACCCGGGTCCGGCTGTGACGGATCCCCAGCTCGGCAAGGCGAGCCGCGTACGCCCGCGAGCAGTAGGCGGAGCCGTTGTCGGTCAGGATCCGCTCGATCGTGATCCCGTGGGCGGCGAACCAGCGAACGGCGACATCGGTCGCTCGGACGGTGTCGATCGCGCCAGCGCTCCGGCTCAGGACGACGCAGGCGAGGCGGCTGTGGTCGTCGACGAAGACCTCGAGCTGGTCGTGACCGACGGGCGGCTGACGATGCGAACGACGCTTGCCCGGGACCCGGGTCAGGGGCTTGGCGTCCTGGTGGATCAGGGCGCCCGGGTAGGGCGCCACATAGCGCCGCCGGATCGGTCGTCCGGTCGGCCGATCGAGCCCGTCGAGGCGGCTGACCCCGGCTCGGCGGAGAACCCCGTACACGGTCGAGCGGGGATGGCCGGTCAGCGGCCCGATCCGGTGTGGGCCCCACTTGCGGTACGTCCGGGCCTGGAGGATCGCCTCGATGCCGGTGGTCGGCAGGGCCCGCGGCGATCGATGCGGCCGCGAGGTCCGATCCTCGAGGCCCGCGTCACCTTCCTGCCGGTACCGACGCAGCCACTTGTAGGCGGTGCTCCGACTGATCTGGAACTGGCGCGCCACCTCGGCGGCCGGCCAACCCTCGACCACGACGCGATCCACAAGAACCTGCCGGCTGAAGACGGTCAGCCGCGCCGTACGATGTGCCACGAGAGCCTCTCCTCATGTGTGGTGTCTGAACACCTCCACACCGTGGGGCGGGCTCTCGCTTTGTCAACAACCTCAGTGGGAACGACATCGGCAGACTACCGCCGCGACGGAATCGGGGGTCGAGGCCAGGGAATCACCGGCCGAAGCCTGCGTAAGGTCGCGTAGGTGGACATCTGGCAGGTTTTGGCAGCGTGGCCCGGCCGCCGAGGTTGGTCGATCACGGGACCGCCATGACCCCATTGGCCGTCGACCTCAAGAGTGCCGCCGACTGCGACCCGCGCCGCAAGCCTCGGCCCCCGCCGGCCCCCACGACCCTCGCGACACGACGCCGCCGGAACCTCGCGGCTAGACCGCCTTGACCGCGGCCACCAGCGACGCCAGGCCCTCCTTCGCGTCGGCGAAGAGCATCCCCGTCTTCTCGTTGGAGTACAGCTCGTTGTCGATGCCGGCGTAGCCGCGGCCCATCGACCGCTTGATGACGACGATCGACTTGGCCTTGTCCACGTCGAGGATCGGCATGCCGGAGACCGGGTTGCCGGGCCGTCGGGCAGCGGGGTTCGTGACGTCGTTCGCGCCGACGACGAGCGCCACGTCGCAGCGCTCGAACTCCGGGTTGATCTCGTCCATCTCCTTGAGCTGCGGATACGGCACGTTCGCCTCGGCGAGGAGGACGTTCATGTGCCCGGGCATCCGGCCGGCGACCGGGTGGATCGCGTACTTGACGTCGACGCCGCGTGCCTCGAGCAGCTCGGCCAGCTCGCGGACGGCGTGCTGCGCCTGCGCAACGGCCAGCCCGTAGCCCGGAACGATGATGACGTGCTGGGCGTAGGCGAGCTGGATCGCGACATCGTCCGGCCCGATCGCCCGGACGGTGCCACCGCCCGGCCCGGCCCCGCCCTGGACGCCTTCGCCGCCGCCGAATCCGCCGACCATGATGTTCAGGACAGACCAATTCATCGCATCGGCCATGAGCTTGGTCAGGATCGCGCCGGACGCGCCAACGAGGGCACCCGCGATGATCAGGACGTCATTGCCCAGGACGAAGCCGGCCATCGCGACCGCGGTCCCCGTGAAGGAGTTCAGCAGGCTGATGACGACGGGCATGTCCGCCCCGCCGATCGGCAGCACCATCGTGACGCCGAAGATCAGTGCCGCGGCCAGGATGAGCAGCATGACCGGCACGCTGAGGTTGCCGGCCCACAGGAAGATCGCGCCTGCGACCGCCACCACGGCGAGGGCGCCGGTGATGATCCGCCCGCCGGGCACGATGATCGGCGCGCCGGTGATCAGCCCCTGCAGCTTGCCGGCCGCGATCAGGGATCCGGTGAACGTGATGCTCCCGATGACGATGTCCAGGACGGTCGCGACGTTGACCTGGGCGGTCGGGAGAGTGTTCAGGGCGTTGAGGTTGAGGTAGTCGTCGATGGCGATGAGCGCCGCCGCGCCGCCGCCGGCCGCGTTGAACAACGAGACGAGCTGCGGCATCGCGGTCATCTTCACGGTCCGCGCGCTGTACAGGCCCGCGCCGCCGCCGACGACGATCCCGACGACGATGATGATCCAGCCGACGCCGTTGAAGCCGGTCGCGCCGGCGGCTTCAGCGGCCGGTCTGACGAGGAGGAAGATGGCCGTCGCGGCGATGGCGATCGCCATCCCGCCGGCCGAGAGGAGGTTGCCGTTCCGGGCCGTCGCGGGCGAGTTCATTCGCATCAGTCCGATGACGAACGAAGAGGCGCCGACGAGCCAGGCGAGTCGGACGAGGATCGAGACGGTGTTGAAATCCATCGGTCAGCCCTCCGCCGCTTCGGTCGGCTTCGGCGCGACGGGCTTCTTTCGGAACATCTGGAGCATCCGGTCGGTGACGACGTAGCCGCCGACGACATTTGCGGTGGCAAACGCGACCGCAACGAGGGAGAGAGCCTGGCTCGCCAGGTCGTCCGCGGAGACGGCGATGAACATCGAGCCGACGAGGACGATCCCGTGGATCGAGTTGGCCCCCGACATCAGCGGCGTGTGGAGCGTCGCCGGGACCTTGCTGATGACCGCGAAGCCGACGAGGATCGCGAGGACGAAGACCGTCAGCGCGGCGAGGAGCGGGTCGTTCACGCGGCACCTCCGGCAGGGGTGGAGGCGGGATCGAGCAACTTCTTTGTCGCCTCCTGTACGACCTCCCCGCCGTGGGTGATGACGGTCGCCTGGGTCACCTCGTCCTCGAAGTCGATGTTGAGCGCCCCGTCCTTGACCATCCCGAGCAGGAGCGCCGAGATGTTCCGGGAGTAGAAGGCGGACGCGCCGACCGGCATCGAAGCCGGCAGGTTGTCCGGGGCGATGATCGTGACGCCGTTGTCGGTCACGATCGTCTCGCCGACCTTGCTGAGCTCGACGTTGCCGCCGAGCGCCGAGGCCGCCATGTCGACGATGACCGAGCCGGGCTTCATGCCCTTCACGGCGTCCGCGGTCACGAGGACCGGCGGGCGCCGGCCGGGGACCTGGGCGGTCGTGATCACGATGTCCATCGAGGCGATGTGGCCGTTGAGCTCGGCCTGCTGGGCCGCCTGTTCCTCCGGTGTGAGCTGGCGGGCATACCCGCCCTCGCCCGAGGCATCCGCAACGGACTTGAGGACCAGGAACTGGGCGCCGAGGCTCTCGGCCTGCTCCTTGGTCTCGGCCCGAACGTCGTAGGCCTTGACCACAGCACCGAGCCGCCGCGCCGTGCCGATCGCCTGGAGCCCGGCCACGCCGATCCCGAGGATCAGCACGTTCGCCGGCTTCGCGGTACCAGCGGCCGTCGTGAGGAGCGGGAAGTAGCGACCGAACGCATTCGCGGCGATCAGCACGGCCTTGTAGCCGCCGACATTCGCCTGCGAGCTGAGGGCGTCCATCGACTGGGCCCGGCTGAGCGTCCGCGGGATCGCATCGAGGCTGATCGCGGTGACACCCTGCTTTGCCAGGGCCGCCGCCGTCTTCGGATCGATGAGCGGGCTGAGGAAGCCGACCACGGCCTGGCCGGCCCGCATGACCTTGACCTCCAATTCGTTCGGCTTCTGGACGCGGAGAATGACGTCCGACTTTGCATAGAGCTCGACGGTCGAGACGACCGTGGCTCCCGCATCGACATAAGCCTGATCGGGGATGAGGGCGCCACCACCGGCGCCGGCCTCGACGAGGATCTCGAGCCCGGCCTGCGAGAGCTTGCCGAGCGCTTCGGGTACCAGGGCGACGCGCCGTTCTCCGGGCGCAGTCTCCTTGGCGACGCCGACCTTCATGGGCACCACCTGACTTGGGCTGTGGGCATCGCTTTGGTCGCCGGAAGGATAGCGTGCTCGGCGCGGCCGCGCGAACCGCCGACGGTTGCCGTTGGGGAGATGCACCGGGGTCGCGGGGCCGGCGGCGTGCCCGTACTCCTGGCCCTTTTCGATCTACCCGAACGGAAACACGCGGAATCGGTGGTGAGATCGGTTTCGGGAGGGTATCGACGGTGCCTTGCCTCAGTCCTGATGCTCCGCCACGTACGTGCTCGCATCAACCCACGGGGAGGGCGGCGGAGAAGGCCTCGAGGAGCCGAGCCTCGTTCAACCCATCCGAACAAGCGGGCCGAAGGACGACCTCAGTGGTCGCGGCGGAGGCTCACGATCAGCATCGACCCGTCCTCCTCGCCGACGACCTCGGCATCGTGGGGGACCGTCCCGTCCCACCGGATGTAGTCGCCGGGCCCGGCCTCCACGACGTGGTCGCCCTGCGTCATCAGGAACCGGCCACTCAGGACGATGTGGTGCTCTTCGCCTGAGTGAGCGTGGGCGCCCGTTCGCGACCCGGGCGGCGCGACGACCTCGAGGATCGCGATGTCGCGCGAGTTGCCCCCGTCGACCCGCTCGACCCTGCCCAGATCGACCACGCGGACGGAGCGCTCCGACTTGCGCACGACGTGCGGCGCCGGTGTCTCGTCGATGAGGAACCACGCGATCGGGACGTCAAGGGCATCGGCGATGGACGCGAGGCAGGTCAGGGACGGCTGCGCCTTGTCGTTCTCGATCTGCGACAGGTAGCCGATGTTCAGGCCGGTCCGCTCGGCGACGCCGGCGAGGGTCAGTCCTCGCTCGGCGCGCCAGCGCCGCACCTGGGCGCCGACAGCCGGTCGGCGGCGCTCGTCGGTGGTCACGTGGATTTGCCTCTAACCAATAGGTATTGACACTGGCCAACACGAGGGTTATGTTGTACCCGCAACCAACTATGCTTGATGAGGACCAACTCGTCAAGGCCAGCGGAGGAACACGTCGAACCATGGACATCGCGATCATCGGCACAGGCAACGTCGGCAAGGCACTCGGGGGCTCGCTCCTGCGCGCCGGCCACAACGTGACCTTCGCCGCCGCAGACCCTGAGCACGCGGCCCAGGCCGCCAGCAGCCTTCGCGGCCGCGCTGCTTCGACGAGCTCGGAGGCGGTCAACGCGGCCGATCTCGTCATCCTCGCCGTACCGGCCACTGCCCTCGGCGACGTGGCTCAGGAGATCCGTGCGTCCGCCGCCGGCAAGGTGGTCGTCGACGTCTCCAACCGGCCGACCCCGGATCCTGCCGGGGCCGCGACCTCGCTTGCCGAGGAACTGCAGGCTCAGCTGCCGAACAGCTCCGTGGTCAAGGCCTTCAACACGGCCTTCGCCTCCCGCCAGGCGAGCCCATCGGTCTCCGGGATCGCCGCCGACGGCTTCGTCGCCGCCGACGACCAGCTCGCCAAGCAGACGGTCCTCGGTATCGTCGAGTCGATCGGCTTCCGTCCGGTCGATGCCGGATCCCTCGCCGCCTCCCGTACCCTCGAGGGCATGGCCTGGCTGAACATCAGCCGCAACATGACCGGAGGCACGTGGCAGGATGCGTGGATCATCGTCGGCCCGGACGCCACGATCGAACCGTCGCGCAACTGACCGGAGCGAGCCACCCAATGAGCATCCCCGTCTCCCGACTGAACCATGCCGTCCTCTTCGTCCGCGACGCGACGAAGGCAGCGGAGTTCTACGGCCGCGTCTTCGGCTTCGTCGTCACGGGCAGCGAGTTGGGTGGCCAGGCGATCTTCATGCGGTCGCCCCTGGCCGACAACCACCACGACCTGGGGCTCTTCTCCGTCGGTCCGGATGCTCCGCGTCCGGTGCGGGGCTCGGTCGGCCTGTATCACCTCGCCTGGGAGGTCCCGACGATCGAGGACCTGGCCGAGGCGTCCCGCATCCTCCAGGAAGCCGGTGCTCTCGGCGGGGCGAGCGACCATGGTGTCTCGAAGTCCCTCTACGGCCACGATCCGGACGGCAACGAGTTCGAGATCATGTGGCGCGTCCCACGCGAGGCGTGGGGCGAGTACGAGACGAAGGGCGCCGTGATGCCGCTCGACATCGAGGCCGAGGTCGCCCGCTTCGGATCGAAGAACTGACGGTCGCAAGACCACTGCAACCCCGGGCTCGTCGGTCGCTGATCCGCCTGACAGGCCCCCGAAGGCACCCTCGTTCTCGAACGGAGGTGCCTTTTCTCATGGCCGAACTCGACACCACGGATCGCAATCGGCTCCACGACAGCTCGTTCGCCTGGGTCGACAGGCACGGCGAGCGCCACCTGCCGATCAACGACGAGACCCACGTCAGGAACGCGATTGCCCGCTTCAACCAGACGGACTTCGATGAACCCGACGAGAAGAGCGCTGCCGCCCGGAAGATCGTCAGGGCTGCCAAGAAGCACGGGATCGACATCGACGCCGCGGACTACGTCGTCACGGCGGCGAAGCACTGACACCCGCCTCGGACTGACCGGCGGAGAGCACTGCCGTCGCCAGGTCCGTGCCTGATCGCCCGCGCCGCGCGATACTCATCCCATGGGGATCGCGCCGGCACTGCTGACCCCGCTCCTGGCGACCACGTCGGCCGCCGACCTGGTCGCAGCCAGGAGCCAGATGGCGCTCACCCTCGGGTTCCACATCGTCCTGGCCTGCCTCGGCGTCGCGCTGCCGACGCTGATGCTCATCGCCGAGGCGCGCGGCTACCGTCGTGGCGACGCGGACGCGCTGTTGCTCGCCCGGCGCTGGTCGAGCATCGTCGCGGTCACGTTCGCGGTGGGAGCGGTCTCCGGGACCGTCCTGTCGTTCGAGCTGGGCCTTCTCTGGCCGGGCCTGATGGGGCAGTACGGCGCGGCGTTCGGGATCCCGTTCGCGGTCGAGGGCATCTTCTTCTTCATCGAGGCGATCTTCGTCGCGATCTACATCTACGGCTGGGACCGCCTTTCTCCAAGGATCCACTTCCTGAGCGGCGTCCCGATCGCGCTCTCGGGGCTCGGCGGCACCTTCTCGGTCGTGGCGGCCAACGCCTGGATGAACCAGCCGGCCGGCTTCTCGCTCGGCGCGGACGGCCGGATCAGCGAGGTTCGCCCGCTCGACGTGATCTTCAACACGGCGACCTGGTACGAGGTGCCCCACATGCTCCTCGCCGCGTACATGGTGACCGGGTTCCTGCTCGCCTCCGTCTACGCGGCCGGGATGCTCCGCGGTCGTCGCGATCGCTACATGCGGCTCGGGTTCGCGATCCCGTTCGTCATTGCCGCGATCGCCGCCCCGCTCCAGATCGGCGTCGGCGACGTGGCGGCGCGCGAGGTCGTCAAGCAGCAACCGGCGAAGTTCGCCGCGATGGAACTCGTCACCGAGACGGGGCCCCAGCGGCCGATCGTCCTGGGCGGCATCCTCGTCGACGACGAGATCCGCTACGCGATCGAGATTCCCGGGCTCGCCTCGTTCCTCGCCGCGTTCGACGTGAACGCGGTCGTCATCGGCCTCGACCAGATCCCGCCGGACGAGCGCCCGCCCGCGACCATCGTCCACCTCGCCTGGGACGTGATGCTCGCCTGCGGGTTCGGCCTGCTCGGGCTCGGCGCGTGGTACGGCCTGCTGCGCCTGCGGCGCCGCGATCCGACAGAGGCGCGCTGGTTCCTCCGCCTCGCGTCGGTCGCAGGGTTCCTCGCGATCGTTGCCCTGGAGGCCGGTTGGATCGTGACCGAGGTCGGGCGCCAGCCCTGGATCGTCTGGGGCCGGCTCCGGACGTCGGATGCCGTGACCTCGGCCGGCGGACTGCAGGTGTCGCTGGTCGCCGTCCTCGTCCTCTACATCGCCCTCGGCGTCGCGACGATCGCCGTGCTCCGGGCGTTGAGCCGGCGCTGGAACCGCGAGGGATTCTCCGCGGGCGACGTGCCGTATGGACCAACGCGCCGATGACCTCCGCCGACCTGATCGCCGCGACGCTCTGGCTCGGAACGATGACCTATGCGATCTTCGGCGGCGCCGACTTCGGGGCGGGCGCATGGGATCTCCTGGCCGGCCGAAGCCGGACCGGGCCCGCCCAGCGGGAGCTGATCGATCGCGCGGTCGGGCCCGTCTGGGAGGCGAACCACACCTGGCTGATCTTCGATCTCGTCATCCTCTGGACGGCGTTCCCGGGAGCGTTCGCCGCGATCACCTCGACCCTCTACCTCCCGCTCGCCCTCGCGGCCGTCGGGATCGTCCTGCGGGGTTCGGGCTTCGCGTTCCGCAAGGTGAGCGTCAGGCTGACCGGACGTCGCTTCTTTGGACTGGCCTTCGCCCTTTCGTCGGTCGTCACGCCGTTCTTCCTCGGGACGGTCCTGGGCGCGATCGCGTCCGGCCGCGTCCCGGTGGCCGGCAACGGCGACCCGATCGCCAGCTGGCTCAACCCGACCTCGGTCGCCGTCGGACTGCTTGCCGTCGCTGCCGGCGCCTACCTTGCGGGGGCGTTCCTCATCGCCGACGCCCGACGGAGTGCCCCGGCGCTCATCGATGCGTTCCGGTTGCGGACTCTGGCCGCGGGGATCGTCGCCGGAGCCCTCGCGATCGTGGGGCTGTTCGTCGTTCGGGCCGACGCCCCGCTGCTGTTCGACCATCTGGCCGGGGCGGGCCTGCCGTTCATCGCCGGCTCGGTCGTCGCCGGCTCGATCAACCTCGTCCTCCTCGTCATCGGCGACGTCCGCTGGACCCGGGTGTTCCCGGTCGCCGCGGTGGCCACGGTGGTGCTCGGCTGGGGCATCGCGCAGCACCCGCTGCTGCTCCCGCCGGACCTGACGATTGCCGCGGCGGCCGCGCCCGACGGGACGCTCCAGGCACTGTTCGCCGTCACGGTCGCGGCCGTACTCATCATCGGGCCGTCGCTCGCCTGGCTGTTCTGGCTCCAGCAGGGGAGCCGCCTCGAGAGCCACCCGGAGGCGAATCCCCAGGTCAGCCCGGAGCCGCCGCCGCCGCGGCCATGACGAGGGTCAGGATGTACGTGTGGGCGAGCGTGCCCCAGAGGATCGACCCCGTCCGCCACGCGAGCCAGCCGTAGGCCATCCCGCCGGCGAGCGTCGAGAACAGCTCGAGCTCGGGCTTGGTCAGGTGGCTGAAGACGAAGGGCAGGGTCGCGACGAGGATCCCGATCGGGCCGATCGCCCGGAGCAGCGCGAACATCAGGAAGCCGCGGAAGAGGAACTCGGCGGACGCCAGGTCGACGGCGTTGGTGACCAGGACGTCCGGCAGCGACGACCAGCTCGGCGCGTAGTAGAGCCGCGCATCGGGCTGGCTGGCGAACCACAGGACCAGCGGGGTCATCAGCGCGCAGCCGACGAGCGTCAGGCCGAGGCCCCATCGCCACTCGCCCAGGCGGACACCGTACCGCGTCGGATGGTCGCGGAACCCGAAGACGATGACGAACAGGGGCACGGCCGCGTAGAGCAGGAGCCGATCGAACGCCTGGAGGCGCTGCATCGCCGGATCGCGGTCGTACCTGATCAGGTCGTCCGGAATGAGCGTCCGGCTGAAGTCCAGGATCACGGCGAACACCATCACCGTGATCGCGACCGTCGCGAGGCGCGGCAACCGCAGGCCGGCAAGCGTGAATGTCCCGAGGTCGATCGGGTCCGGACGGTATGGTGGCGCGTCCGTGAGGCGCCCGAGGAACGTCGACAGCCGCTGCACGGTCCTAGGCTACGCCGTTGAGAGGGCGCCCAGACGCTCAGTCAGGCGGAGGTTCTCGCGGTAGTCGATCGGGACCTCGACGACGGCCGGCCCATCGACGTCGAGCGCCCGGCGGAGTGTCGGCAGGAGGTCCGCGGCGGTCGACGGCCGGAACCCGGGATCCCGAACGACTCGGCGTACGCGACGAAGTCCGGGTTGCCGAACTCCACCCCGAACGGCCGCCCGAACTCGTTGCGCTGCTTCCAGTCGATCAAGCCGTAGCCGTTGTCGCGCCAGATGACGACCGTGATGCCGGCCCCGATCCGCTTCGCCGTCTCGAGTTCCTGGCTGTTCATCAGGAAGCCGCCGTCGCCGCACAGGGCGACGACCTTCCGATCCGGATGGACGAGCTTGGCCGCGATCGCGCCCGGCACGGAGATGCCCATCGCCGCGAATCCGTTCGAGATGATCACCGTGTTCGGCTCGTACGCCTGGTAGAGCCGGGCGACCCAGATCTTGTGCGCCCCCACGTCCGACACGACGATGTCGTCGGGAGCGAGGGCCGCGCGCAGGTCGGCGATCGCGCGCTGCGGTGTGATCGGGAAGGCATCACCGGCGGCACCCGCCGCGAGGTCGGCGAGGAGCGCGTTCCGGAGATCGGCGTGGACGAGCGTCTCGCGGGCCGCGTGGCGCTCCGCCGCGTTGCGGCCGCCGATTCCGCGCGGCAGGACCGCGCTGAGCAGCCGGCTCAACGAGCCGTCGATGTCGCCGATCAGCTCGACCTCCGGCCGGTACTCCGCGTCGACCTCGGCCGGCTGGGTGTCGACGTGGATGATCCGCTTGCGCCTGTCGGGATTCCAGCCAGCCGGCGCGTACTCGACGAGGTCATAGCCGACGCAGATGACGAGATCGGCTCGATCGAAGCCGGACAGGACGTGGTCGCGTGCCTGGAGGCCGACGGCCATGAGCGACAGGTGCGATCGGTCGTCCATCGCGCCCTTGCCCATGAACGTCTCCGCGACCGGGACGTGGAGACCGCGGGCGAGCGCCCGCAGCTCCGCCGAGGCACGTCGCCTGAGGACGCCGTTGCCGGCGAGGATGATCGGCCGTTCGGAGTTGGCGATGAGATCGGCTGCGTGGGCGATCGCCTCGTCGGGCGGCTCCGGGAAGTAGGTCCGGCCGGGCGTCAGCGGTGCCGCGTCGGGCTCGACCGTCATGGCGGCGAGGTTCTCCGGCAGCTCGATGTGGGTCGGACCGGGCTTCTCGAGGGTCGCCGTGCGGAACGCCTTGCGGACGATCTCCGGGATCGATGCGATCCGCTGGACGCTCGTGTTCCACTTCGTGACCGGCGCCAGCATCCGGACGATGTCGACGACCTGGTGGGCCTCCTTGTGGAGCTTCTCGGAGCTCGCCTGACCGGTGATCGCGACCATCGGCGCCCGATCCAGGAACGCGTCGGCGACGCCCGTGACGAGGTTCGTCGCGCCCGGCCCCAGGGTCGACATCGCGACTGCGGCGCGGCCGGTCAGGCGACCGTAGACGTCGGCCATGAACGCCGCGCCCTGCTCGTGGCGGGTCGTGACGTGGCGGACGGCGTGGTGACTCAGGGCATCGAGGACGTCCATCGTCTCCTCGCCGGGCACCGAGAAGACGTACTCGCAGCCCTCGGCCGCGAGGCAGTCGACCAGGAGATGGGCGGCGGTCCGCGGCTCGTTCGTGGACATGGGCGGCCAAGCCTAGCAGGGGTGGCAGCGGACTTCGGCCTCGGCGAGCGCTGCCACGCGGGACCGTCCTGCCGGGACCGAACTGATGGGTGATTGATCGGCGCGGATCAGCCGTCAGGATCGACGCCTAGCCCCGAAGGAGCTCATGCCCGTCCTGCCCCAGATGCGTCAAACCGGGACGGCGCACGCCCTCGCCCCCGGCCACGGCACCCAGAATCTGCCACTCCTTGCCGGCTTCGTCACGATCGCGGTCGGCGGCAGCGTGCTCGTTGGCTGGTTGCTGGGGGTTGAGACCCTGAAGTCGACGCTGCCCGGCGTGATGACGATGAAGGTCAACACCGCGATCGGGTTCATCCTGCTCGGTCTCGGATTGGCCCTGCGAGCGGACTCCGACCACCGTTGGCGCCGAGGGTTCGGCGCCGCGGCCCTGGTGACCGCGGTCGGCCTGTGCCTGGCCATCGCGAGCCAGTACGTGACCCACAGCAGCAGCGGCCTCGACCAGTGGCTGTTCTACGAGCCGCCCGGCGCGCTGGGCACGGTGTTCGCGAACCGGACGGCCCCCATGACGATCATCGCGTTCGTCGCGCTGGCCGTCGGTGTCCTCGCTGCAGGGCATCCGACGATGCGTCGGATGACCCCCGCCCTCCTGCTCCTCGCCGTGACGGCCGCCGCCCTCAACATGCTCGATGTCGTCTTCGCGGAGGAAGCGCCGACGCTGCTTGCCAAGTCGACGCAGATGGCGATGAACACCGCCGGCACGATCATCGTGTTCGGTGTCGGGGCGATGGGCCTCCTGCCGCGCTGGGGACCGCTCGAGGTGTTCATCGGTGCGTCGCCGTCCGCCAGCCTGGCCCGCCGCCTGCTCGTCGCGTCCCTGGTCGCACCCGCGGGCCTGGCCTGGCTGCGAGCCCGCGGAGAGGAGGTCGGGCTGTTCGGCCCTGGATTCGGGATCTCCCTGATGGTCCTGAGCATCTTCGTGTTCCTCGCCGTGGTCATCTGGCAGACCGCCCGCACAGCGCGACGGGCTGAGCTGGATCGAAACGCGGCCGCCGAGGAGCGGGACCGCTTCTTCGATGTCTCGGTTGACCTGCTGGCCACGGCCAGTGCGGACGGCTACTTCGTGCGGCTCAATCCCGCCTGGACGCTCGTCCTCGGCTATGAGCTGGCGGAGCTCTACGCACGACCGTTCGTCAGCTTCGTCCACCCCGACGACGTGGCGTCGACGGCCCGCGAGGTCGAGCGCCAGGTGGGCGAGGGCAGGTCGGTGATCGACTTCCAGAACCGATACCGCCATCGTGACGGCTCGTACCACTGGCTCGAGTGGACATCGTCTCCGTCGTCAGATGGCTCGTTGATGTATGCGGTCGCTCGCGACATCACCGCACGGAAGGCGGCAGAGGAGCGCATGTCCGCGCCGGCTGTCGCGCTCGCCCGTCACCGAGCCGAGGCGGAGGCCGGGATCCTCGATGTGATCGAGGCGAGCGCGTTCGCGCCGGTCTTCCAACCGATCGTCGACCTTGACTCCGGTGCCACGATCGGGTTCGAGGCGCTGACCCGCTTCACCAACGGATCGCGACCCGATGAGACATTCGCGCTGGCGCTCGAGTGCGGGCTCAGCATCCAGCTCGAACGAAGCACGCTGACCGCAGCGCTGGCGGAAGCGCGTCAGCTGCCTCGTGGGACGTGGCTCAGCATCAACGTGTCGCCGACGCTCCTCGCCGACGTGGGCTCGCTCCAGGCAGTCCTCGGCTTGCAGATACGGCCGCTCGTCCTGGAGATCACGGAACATGAGCCCATCGCCGCGTATGGGCCGTTGCGGGAAGCGTTGCTGGCGCTCGGCCCTGGAGTCCGCCTGGCCGTCGACGACGCCGGCGCCGGTATCGCCAACTTCAACCACCTCGTCGAGCTCAGTCCGGACTTCGTCAAGGTGGACGCGGGCCTCGTTCGCGGTGTGGACCGCGATGTCAGTCGCCAGGCCGTCGTCGCGGGGATTCTCCACTTTGCCGCCGCCGCCGGTTGCCAGGTGATCGCCGAGGGCATCGAGAACGACAGCGAACTCGAGATGCTGACCGGGCTCGGGGTCACCCTCGGACAGGGCTATCTCCTCGGGCGGCCGGCCCCCGCCGAAACATGGGTGGGCGCTCCCATGGAGACGCGTGCGACCGCGACTCTGGCGCCAGTGATCGACGCCTCAGCGGCACTGCCCGCCGACGGCGGACCTCGACCATCGCCCTCGCCGCACGATCGGGCAGGTCCGGTCGCAACGTCCGCGGCGCATAGGCTCTGCTCGCTGGCCCGCCCGGAGGGATTCGAACCCCCGACCTACTGATCCCGACGTTGCTGCAACGCGTGCACGACCCTCGATTCTGAGCGTGCATAGCATCCGCTGGCGTCCACCCAACCCCTACGGATGAAAGTCAAGTGCTTGCCCAGGCGGGTCGGCGGGAGCAGAATCGCCGTGGTGCGGGTGATCGCCGAACCGAAGGGCAGGGTCAGGGGCCTGGTCCCTGCCGCGCTGGTTGACGCTCAGCGTCGTGAGATGCGCGCCCCGCTTGCGTCGCCCGCACCCCTGTCGCTCGTCGAGCGCTCCGCCACGAGTCGACGGTATGCCGCCTCGGCCTGCTCGGCCCGCTCCCGCTCGAGACGCCGTTCGGCATCGGTGCTGGCGACGCCGATCTGATGGCCCTTGCGTGGCTCGGCCCCGGTCCGGAGCTCGAGCTGGCGGAGCTTCAGGCGAAGCCGTGACGGCCGACCGTACGCGTACTCCTCCCCGCGACGGAGCAGGTGCCACGCGATCACCGCGAGTTTCCGTGCGACGGCGACGATGGCGACATTCCAGCCTCGGCGGGCGGCGATTCGCTGGGCGAAGGAACGCAGTGGGCCGGGCATTCGGCTGGCGACCCAGGCCGCCTCGACGAGGACCTGACGGGCGACCGAGGCGCCCTGCTTGCTGATCCGGCCATGTCGCGCGGCGTCCTCGCCCGACTGGTTGACCCGCGGATCGAGCCCGAGGTACGCGACGAGCGAGCCCGGCCCAGGGAACCGCCGGGGATCTCCGATGACGGCGACGAGGGTGGCGGCTGTCGTTCCGCTGACCCCCGGCAGGGTCATCAGCCGGCGCATGTCGGGCGAGGCAAGAACAGCCTTGGCCAGGACAACGTCGACCCGGGCGACCTCGGCGTCGAGGAAGTCAACGGCCCGCAGGCTCGCCTCGACGCCGTCACGCTCGTCAGTCGGCAGCTCGACCCCGGCCAGCCAGACGCGTCCTCGCCGTCCGAACAGGTCGCTCGCCGGCGGCCGGCCGACGAGGTTCCGAATGAGGGCGGCGTGGACCTGGTTCTTCGCCTTCGTCCGCTGCTTCACGAGGTGGGCCCGTCGGCTGACCTGGCGGCGAAGCGCTGCCGTCGCTTCGTCGGGCATCCAGACATCCGGCAGGAAGCCGGAGGCGAGGAGCTGGGCGAGCGTCCGAGCGTCGATCCGGTCCGTCTTGGCCCGCAGCCGAGTTGCCGCCTTCGTTGCCTTCGGATTGGCCAGGACCACCCGGACGCGCGGTTCGAGGATGCGGGCGATCGCGACCGCGTTCCCGGTTGCCTCGAGGGTCACCACGTCGTTCGGCCCGAGACCGGCGGCGAACGCCTCGAGCTCCGCCGGCTCGGTCCCGATCCGGCGGGCCGGCCGGACCTGACCGTCCTCCGCGATCGCCACCTCGCAGAACCCACGATGAACGTCCAACCCGATCGCACGCATCGCATCGCCTCCATGCTTGGTGGAGAGGCGGCGGGGCGAACGACACCTACGGATCCGTGCTCGCGGCACACCCGGGCAGTCGCAGGGGCGGCCAGCTACAAATCGCGGGCTCTTGGCCCACTAGGTCGACGGCCTGCCCAACCTGCGTTCTCCCTGAGCCCCTGTCCCGGGTCTCCAGCCACCATACGCCGGCCGGGTCGAGCTCAGGCCGGGAGTGTCATGCAACTACAATCATCGGCTAACGGGTACGGGTAGAGGTACGCGAATCGAGGTTTGGTTTGGCTATCGGCTCTGGCGGTTCGGACTGGCGACGGGGTCCAGGTCGAACACGGGCGGATCCTTGTGCCAGTGAAAACGCGGCACGTACAAGCGGAAGAAGTCAGCTCGACCGAGCAGGATCCCATCCGGGCCTTTGCCCGGCTCCGCGACCGTGAACTTTTCCATGAGAATGACCTTCTCCTTGTCCCAACGGAGAATGCCCTTGCATTGCCGGGTTTCGAGCGCCCCTCCTGGTCCGACTCCGCCATGTCCGGCCGGCAAGTCCTTGAACTCGACGCCAAGGGCAGCAATGTACTCGTAGGGCACTAGCGTGTTGTCAGCCCCCGAATCCACCAGCGCGGGAACGCGAACGCCGCGCGCGCCGATTTCGATGGAGACAATGATGATGGGGCGGTATATCTCCGCCCCATCTGGGCCAGTCCCAACATGCGTCGCCGGTATGCGCGGCAAGCGTTGCTCCTAGAAGTAGGAGTAACCCGCTCGCGTGTCTGGGACTTGATAGACGATCGGCTCGTCGACGCCGGCCGCGCGAGCATCCGTGTATGCCTCATCGAGGCTGTCGCGAATCGCCACGATGGCTGTGCTGGTCAGAGCGACCCACTTTCCTGGGTGTTTCAGGAGTTCGGCCTGGACATCGGGCTCGATCTCATAGACCAAGTCCTCGTCTCGTGTTCTCTCTTCGGTGACCATCGTGGCCTCCTTTCGCGCCCATCCCTAGCTGACGCATTTCGAGGCTAAGGCATCCTGCTCTCCGGATAAGAGAGAAGATGGTCATCCGGACACTAGCACACCGCCGTTGAGGAGCTATCTCGTTCCGGTGTCGGTTTTCGAACGATTGGACATAGCCGGGGAGTGGCGGCCGACCTGCTTTGGGTCCCTGGAGGGTCCCCACGAGGTACATCGATCAACGCGCACGAACCTCGTAGTCCATCCGCAGTTCCCAGTGGTCGTGGCCGACGCGCGGAGCCAGGGGCGGACGCGATGCTACGCCCCGGGTCTTGCCTGGCGGTTAGCTGCGGCCTACGCGCAGGATCCCTTGACGATGGTGATCTTCGTGATATCGAAGAGGGGCGCTGTCGTGTTGCCGCCGTTCTGAGTGTCGTACGAAAACGACCCCATGCCGATCACGTTCATCGTGACGATGTCGTCCTCGACGAAGTCGGCCAGCTTGGCCTCGTCACCGGCGAAGAACGAATTGACGCCGTCGCTATAGAAGTACTTCTCGTTCCGCCAGGACACCTGGCCACGGAACGAATCGAGCTCATGAAGGCGCCGGACAGCTACGTTGGCAAGGGCTATGTCGTCTGGGCCTGCATCACGCAGTTCGATGCCGCAACCGGCCGCGGAGGATGATCATTAGCATCGCGCCGACGAGGACCGGCGACGACCACTCTCAAGTCCGGTCCATCGGTGCGATGTTCGACGTAGGCTTGACGTCCCGCGGCATGAGAATCGGCTGCTGTCCGTCACAGTCAGGTCAGGAGGTGCTCAATGCCCCGCGGACTCAGAGTGTTCAGATCCTCGGTCACACCAGTCTCGTACGACTGCTAGTGTCCAAGGCCACCTTACCGACGTGGTGCTCGGCCGGGCTGCCGAAAGAGCCGACACGATCCTCGGGCGTCGAGCGAGGTCGGGCCCGATGAGGGTATACGACGGTGGGGTCGGCACAGACCGGGCGGTCGTGAAGGCCCGCACAGAACTTTGGTTCGCCTGGGGCGAGATCGCGGGTGAGCAGGAGATGGTCGCGTCTGGTTGGCGGGCTTCGGCTCTGGTCGAAATGGCGAACGACCGTAGCCCCGCACCCGCGATGTCTCAGGAGACGAAGGCGGCCGTCGCTGCCATTGCAGCGGCAGGAGCAACCCTTGAGACCTTCGGCCGGAACGTCGCTCAATTCGGCGTCAGCGAAACCCCCGGCAAAGGAGCTGCCGGAGTGCTCTTGTCGAACATCCTTCACGTGTTCCCGGAAGCCCCGATCACCGAGGAGCTCAAGGAGCGGGTGGCGGAAGTGTTCGAATGGCGAAACCGGACGCTGCACTACGTCTCTGAGTTCGAGGAGCTCGGTCCACACCCCATTGGACTGAAGTCGACTTGGGTCGCGCGTACCTTCACGTCCGAGGCTGCCAGTGCCTGCGTGGATGCCGTCGCTGACTTGATTACCGCGACGACCAGAATAGGCAGGAGCCCAATTCCTGAAGCCGAGTGGTGGGCAATCTATTGCCAGGACGTCGGAAAGAAGCTCAGGTCCCGTCACGTCGGCACGGTCCCCCTGGACATCACCCCGTAGGCAGTTGAGGGGTGCGATGAGGGGTACACGCCGAATGAGAGAGCCCGCCCCGGGCTGTCCGGACGGGCTCTTTCGCGCTCAGAAGTTGGCCCGCCCGGAGGGATTCGAACCCCCGACCTACTGATCCGAAGTCAGTCGCTCTGATCCACTGAGCTACGGGCGGACGGCCCGCATGATACCGCGGCCCACTCGGAAGCCGGGCGCGGCGTTCGTTGCTACCAGTCCTCACCCGACTGCCAAGTACGGTCGCGGGGCCTGGACCCCGACTACCAGTCTCGTGAGAACTGGTAAGGGCCAAGAACGGCCTCCCGAACGGTCCGACGGTGCCAGCGACCGACGTATCGGTCTCAATGGGACTGGTACGAAGGACGAGGACCCGGTGGAGGGTGCGTTAGTCTGGCAATCGCCGCCCCAACCCGCCGCGCCGACCGTGAACCTTCTCTGATCGAGCGGTGTATGTCCGGGTAGGCGGCCTCGGCATCTGCACCGGGAGGATCATCGGCGGCCTTGCTCCGTTCGGCCGGACTCTGGCGCGCCCTGCTGCACCGAAGCCGGTCGGATTGGCCGGTGGTGCTGGCGGCCGCGATGCTCCTGGTCTGCGCGACCGTGCTCCTCGCCGCCGGCACGGTCTACGGCGACGTCGTCGCGCTGGGCGGCCTGCGGCGAGCGGTGCTCGAGGCGCCGCCGGCGAGCCGGGTCGTCATCATCGGATCGACGGCCGCGCGTGCCGACGTCGGGACGATCGACGACGTCGTCTCGACGGAGGCGGCCGACGTCCTCGGCCCGGGTGGCGGCGAAGTCGGCCTGGCCATCAAGTCCGGTGGGTTCGTCCGGGCCGGCCTCGATCCAGAGGATCCCGGTGGGCTGACACGGCTTGCCGAGCTACCGCGGAATCGAGCGACACGCCGGGCTCGTCTCGGGCCGCTGGCCGGCCGACGGCCTGACGCCGTTCGAGGGGGCGGTGTCCGAGGGAGCCGCCGAGGCGCTCGATCTCTCGCCGGGCGACCGTCTCTCGCTCGTCAGCCGCGACGACCCCAGCCTTGGCGTCGAGATCACGATCACGGGCATCTGGCGCCCCGACCGTGACGACCCGTACTGGGTGTCCGACGCGCTCGAGCTCGACGGCGTCGAGACGCGCGGCCCGTTCACGACCAGCGGCCCGATCGTCCTTGGCCGCGAGGACCTCGTCCGGCGGATCGCGCTCCGTGAAGTCGACCTCGAATGGCGGGCGATCCCGGCGGTCGACGGCCTCCGCGTCGACGGCATCGCCGCACTCGGGGCGGACCTGGGGACCCTCCAGGGTCGCCTGCAGGACGCCCGCCTGCCCGGCCGCTCCCTGCGGGTGACCTCGGAGCTGCCGTCGATCCTCGCCGATGTCGACCGCGCGACGCTCGTCAGTCGCAGCGGCGTGCTCCTCCTCACGATCCAGTTCGCGATCCTCGCGGCCTACGCGATCATCCTCGTTGCCGGGATGCTGATCGAGCGGCGCCGGATCGAGGTCGCGCTCCTCCGCTCGCGCGGAGCGAGCACCCTTCACCTGGCTGCGATGGCCTTCGGAGAGGCGTTGATGCTGGGGATCCCCGCCGCGCTCATCGCGCCGTGGCTCGCTGTCGGCGTCGTCCAGCTGCTCGGGACCGTGGGCCCGCTCGCCGATGCCGGGATCGCCTCGACGGCCACCGTCGACGGCGGGGTGATGATCGTCGCAGCCGCCGCGGCGGCGGCCTGCGTCGTGGCCCTGACCCTGCCGTCCATCACGTCGGGCGGCAATCCAGCGGGCGTTCGGGCGCGGCTGTCGCGACAGGTCGGTCGCACCCTCGCTCAGCGGCTCGGGATCGACCTCGTCCTCGTCGTGCTGGCCGCGATCGGCCTCTGGCAGCTGCGGCTCTACGGCTCGCCGCTGACCCAGAACGCCCGCGGCGTCCTCGGCCTCGATCCGCTCCTCATTGCCGCGCCCGGCGTCGGGCTGCTCGCCGGCGGGATCGTCGCGACGCGCGTCGTGCCGCGCCTCGCCGAGATCGCCGAGCGGGTCCTGTCCAGGCGGCGCGGCCTCGTTGCCGCGATCGGCTCGCGACAGCTGGCGCGCCGGCCACTCCGCTACACGCGATCGGCGCTGCTGCTGATGCTCGCGGCCGCACTCGGGACATTCGCCGCCTCCGACGCCGCAACCTGGACCCAGTCGCAGCGGGATCAGGCCACGTACCAGGCCGCCGCCGACATGCGGGTCGTGATGTCCGACTACACGGACCTGCCGTCGTGGGTCGTCGGCCCGGCGATCCGCTCGACTGCCGGTGTCGACGCGGCGACGCCGGTCGTCCGCGGGCCGCTCGATGTCGGACGGGCGCTGCGCGGCGGCCAGTTGCTCGCAGTCGAGCCGGCGTCGGCGTCGCGTCTCGTCCGGCTGCCCCCAGGGGATGCCGCGACTGCCCTGCCGGCCCTGCTCGCCCGCCTCGCCGACGAGCGCCCGGCGACGACGTCGATCGAGCTTCCCGACGGCGTCCGTCGCGTCGCGATCGCGATCGACGCGAACCTCATTCCCGATCCCGACACCGATCCGCCGGCGGTGATTCCGCCTGACTGGGACGGGGTGTCCGCCACCGTGGTCGTGGAGGACGGGGATGGCCGGCTCCATCGGATCGACGGGGGCAGCGGGGTGTTCGTGGGTACGGGCCAGCGCCTCGTGATCCCCCTGACCAGGCCGATCAACGGGACCACGGTCACCTTCCCGGGGCCGGCGCGGCTCCAGGGGATCGAGCTGACCCTGCATGCGCCGGGCGACATCATCGCGATCGGGTCGATCGACGTCCGGGGCGTCGAAACGAGCACGACCGACACGGGCGACGCCGACTGGGCCGACGCCGGCTGGCGGCCGAACGCCCCGAGCTGGCGATGGACGTCGGTCCGGTCCGGCGACGAGCGTTCGCTGGAGGCGGCAGCGGGCATGCCCAACCGGATCGTGTTCGGAAACGACCCCGGCCAGACGGAACCCCTGTTCGGGTCGTCGACGGCGATCCTGCGTTCGTGGACCCTGCCGGACGAGCCGGAGCGAGTGCCCGCCATCGTGAGCGATCGCTTCCTCGAGCTCAACGGGACGGTCGTCGGAGACGAGGTCGCGGCGTCGGTGGCCGGCCAGCGACTGACCCTGCAGGTCATCGGCAGCACGGCGGAATTCCCGTCGCTGGACCCGGCGGTGGGATTTGCGATTGCCGATGCCACGACCCTCGAACGGGCGCGTCTCGCGACGACCGGCCAGGTCATCCCCACCAAGGAGTGGTGGCTGGGCGTCGACGATGGTGCGGCTCTCGCCGTCGAGGACGCTCTCCGCCAGGATCCCATCTCGGCCGCCGACGTCGTGGGCCGGGTTGCCCGGACCCGCTCTCTGGGCGGCGACCCGATCTCGCTCGGCATCATCGGCGCCCTCGGGCTCGGCGCGCTGGCGGCGCTGGCGTTTGCCGCGATCGGGTTCGTCGTCTCGGCGACGGTCACGACGAGCGAACGCGTCACCGAGTTCGCGATCCTCCGCGCGCTCGGGCTGTCGGGCCGCGAGCTGGCCGCCTGGGTGTCGCTGGAGAACGCGTTCCTGCTGGTGTTCGGTCTCGTCGCGGGCTCCGCGCTCGGCTTCGTCCTGTCCTGGCTGGTCCTGCCGTTCGCGACCCTGACCGCGAGCGGCGCGGCCGCGGTGCCGGCGCCGGAGATCGTCGTGCCGTGGCCGGCGATCGCCCCGATCTACGGGGCGGCCCTCGTCCTGTTCCTGGTGACCGTGGCGATCGTCACGCGCCAGGTGCGCCGGGCGGGGATCACGACCGTGCTCCGCTCCGGGGACGAGTGACGTGGCATCGCTGATCCTCGCGATCCGCCGCTTCCGCGATGGCCGCACGCCGGTGCTCGGCCTGGTCCTCCTGGTCCTCGTCACGGCTGCGTGCGCGGCGCTGACGCCGCGCGTCCTCGATCGCGTCGCCGACGACGCCCTCCGCGCCGAGGTCGCCGCTGCGACGCCGTTCCAGCGGAACATCCAGCTGGTCCAGGAGCGCCGGTACGACGCGAGCCGGACGGGTGACCCGATGCAGAACGTGATCTCGGCCGGCGAGAAGCTCGAGTCCCAGATGTCCGGCCGGATCCGCGAGCTGTTCTCGGTCCGGACGTACGTGGTCGACAGCTTCCGCTGGAGCGTCCTCAACGACACGGTCGATCCGGCGTTCGTCCGGCTCCGGGTCCAGCAGGACGCCGAGCAGCGGATCCGGATCGTGGAGGGCCGTGCGCCGACGGCGACGGTCCGGACGATCACCGAGGACCGGCCGGATCCGGAGGAGGACGTCACGATCGTCGTCCTCGAAGTGGCGCTGTCGGTCGAATTGCTCGAGCGAGCCGGCCTGAAGGTCGGCGACACGCTATCGCTCGAGCCCGACCCCAATGACCGGCTCGTCGGCCGCGGGGGCCTGTTGGAGAAGAGTGCGGTCGACATCGTCGGGTCGTTCGCGGTGGACGACGAACAGGACCCCTATTGGCGCGAGGACGCGGCCCTCGTCCGGCCGACGTATCGGATGTCCGGCGACAAGGATCTCGTCGACATGACGGCGCTGGTCTCGTCGGCTGCGTACGGCGAGCTGATCACGAGCGCCGGGCTGAACCACATGCCATTCCGGTACACGTGGCACTACTTCGTCGATCGCGATCGGCTCGAATCGGATGGCATCGACGGGTTGATCGCCGACCTGCGGCGGCTCGAGAGCACGTTTCCGTCGACGGGCGGGAACGCGATCGAGTCCGGAACCGAGTTGCGAAGCGGCCTGCTTCCGCTGCTCCAGGGCGAGCAGGCCCGCTGGGCGTCGGTGGCCGCGGTGCTTGCCGTGGTCGGGCTGGGTCCGGCCGCCGTCGGGCTTGCGGCGCTTGCCCTCATCGGCGTTTTCGTCATGCAGCGCCGCCGGCCGGCCCTTGCGCTCGGCAGGGCGCGCGGGGCATCGAGCGGCCAGCTCCTGCTGGCGGTGATGCTGGAGGGCCTGGTCATGAGCCTGCCGCCCGCCGTTCTCGCCGCCGTCCTGGCGTTCCTGCTCGTGCCCGCCGGTCCGCGCCAGCTGACGATCGCGGCTGCGGTCGGCGTCGCGATCGCGACGACCGCGCTGCTGGTTGCCGCCGGCGCGCCGACGGCCCTCGCGTCGCCGCGCGGACCCGGTCGGGACCTGCCGATCGTCCGCCGGCCCGGACCGAGGCGGCTGGCCGTCGAGGGCCTGGTCGTCGGGCTCGCGCTGATCGGGGCGTTCCTCCTCCGCGAACGCGGCATCCGCGGCACGAGCTCCGCGGGCGACCTGACCGGCGCCGACCCATTCATCGCCGTCGTGCCGGCCCTGGCCGGGATCGCCGCCGGTATCGTCGCGGTCCGCCTGCTGCCGGTCCCGATGCTCCTCCTCTCGCGACTTGCCGCGATCCGGCGCGATCTCGTCCCGGTTCTCGCCCTGCGGCGGGTCACGAGAGGCGGAACGAGCGGATCGGTTCTCGTCGTGCTCATGGCGACGGCGACGATCGGCGCGTTCTCCGCTGCCACGCTCGTCCACCTGGACCGCGCGGCAGAGGCGGTCGCCTGGGAGGAGGTCGGTGCCCCGTACCGGATCACCGGAACCGGCCCGCTGCCGCTCGCCTTCGACCCGATGGCCCTGCCCGGCGTGACCGGCGGCCGCCGGCCAGTTCGAGGTCTCGTCGGTCGTCGCGACCCGCTTCGTCCAGCTCCAGTTCGTGGCAATCGACACGGCCGACTTCGCGGCGCGTCGTCGAGGGCACCGCCGGCGATGCGGGCTGCTCCCGCGAGAGATGGTCGGGCCGGCGGAGCAGCCGATTCCGGCGATCGTCTCGCGACAGCTGACGACGGGAACCGCGGGTGTCGGGGTCGGTGGCCTGTTCGATCTCGTGGTCGAGGGCTATCGGATCACCTTCCGCGTCGTCGAGGTCCGCGATTCATTCCCGACACTCGCCCCGAACCAGGCGTTCGTCATCGCGTCACGCGACCAGCTCCGCGGGCTCCGAAGCAACGGTGGCGGCCTGCGGTCGTCGACGGCGATATACCTGCGCGCGCCGGACGAGGCCGCCGCGGGGATCCGCCAGGCCCTCCTCCGGGCGGCGCCCGGCGCCACCCTCGAGAGCCGGGCGGAACGAACCGCGTCGATCGACACCTCGCCGATCGTCGAGGCACTGGTGACCGGCGTCTCGGCGGCGGCACTCGTCGCCTTCGCCTACGCTGCACTCGCGGTGTCGGCGGCACTTGCCCTCGCCGGTGCCGCACGGGCGATCGAAGTCGCGCACCTGCGGACACTCGGCCTGACGCGGCGCGAGGCCGTCGGCCTCGTGATCGTCGAGCACGGACCGACGATCATCGTCGCGTTCGTCGGGGGCGTCGCTTTGGGCCTCGGCCTCTTCGCGCTGCTCCGTGAGGGGCTCGGGCTTTCCGCCATCGTGGGCTCCTCGATCGACGTCACCGTCGGCATCGAGCCGCTCCAACTGTTCGGTCTTCTCATCGCGATCGTCATCATCGTCGGCCTGGGCATCGGCCTCGGCGCGGCGCTCCAACGAGGCGCGGCCCCGGCGGCCGCCGTACGGCGAGGATTCGAATGAACGACGCCAACGACCGCTCCAGCTGGTCCTCCGCGGGCGGGCCGGAGATCGAGGAACTGCCGACCGCCGGTCGCGGGAGACGGTCGGCAGCGACGGATGTGCGGCCCGCTCCGGCCGGCCTCGGCGGCCCGAAGCGGCCGCGCTACGGCGAGGGCGCACTGATCAGCTGCGACAACCTCGTCAAGATCTTCAAGGTCGCCGATCTCGAGGTGGTCGCCCTCCAGGGACTCGACCTGCTCGTCAACAAGGGCGAGATGATCGCGATCGTCGGCGCCTCGGGGAGCGGCAAGTCGACGCTGATGAACATCCTCGGCGGGCTCGAGGTCCCGTCCGCCGGTCGGGCCGTCGTGGCAGGCTACGAGCTCGGCCAGATCGGTCGTCGCGAGCGGACCCGCTATCGCCGCAAGGTCGTCGGCTTCGTCTGGCAGCAGACGGCGCGGAACCTGCTGCCGTACCTGAGCGCCGTCGAGAACGTCGAGCTGCCGATGGTCCTCGACGGCCGTCGCGGGCGGCGCGAGCGTGCGACCGAGCTGCTTCGCCTCGTCGGGCTGCGGCGGAGCGCCTGGAGCATCGCCCGGAGCGCCTGTCGGGCGGCGAGCAGCAGCGGGTCGCGATCGCGGTCGCGCTGGCCAATGCCCCGGAGGTCATCCTCGCCGACGAGCCGACCGGCGAGCTCGACACCGCCACCTCGCACGACGTGTTCGAGCTCCTGCGCCGGGTCAACGCGGAGCTCGGCACGACCATCGTCATCGTGACCCACGACACGGTCGTCTCGGAGCAGGTCCAGCGGACCGTCGCGATCCGCGACGGACGGACGTCGACGGAGACGCTCCGCCGCACGGAGCTCGGCGACGACGGCGACCACCGGGCGATCAGCGAGGAATTCGCGGTTCTGGATCGGGCTGGCCGCCTCCAGCTGCCAAAGCAGCACATCGCGGCGCTGGAGCTCCAGCACAGGGTCCGGCTCCGGCTGGAGGAAGACCACGTCGGCGTTTGGCCGGACAAGAAGGGAGGGACGGAGAGGTGAGCGAGCTCCGCGCGCCCGCCCGGCTCATGGCGCATCCGGCCGGCGATGCCCCGATCGTCCAGGCGATCGACCTGTCCCGCGACTACCCGATCGGCGACGCCGTCGTCCACGCCGTACGCGGGATCAACCTGTCCGTCGGCCGCGGCGAGCTCGTCGCCGTCCGGGGCCGATCGGGGAGCGGCAAGACGACGCTCCTCAACCTGCTCGGCGGCCTGGACCGGCCCACCTCCGGGCGGGTCGTCGTCGACGGTCACGAGGTCTCGTCGATGAGCGAGGACGAGCTCGTCGGGGTGCGCCGCCGGACTGTCGCGTTCGTCTTCCAGGCATTCGGGCTCGTCCCGTTCCTGACCGCAACGGAGAACGTCGAGGTGCCGCTCCGTCTCGTCCACGCCGACCCGCGGGAGCGCGACCAGCGGGTGGCGGACCTGCTCGACGTGGTGGGCCTCGGCGACCGGGCGCGGCACCGCCCGCACGAGCTGTCGGGCGGCGAGCAGCAGCGGGTCGCCCTCGCTCGGTCGCTGGCCAACCGGCCGAGCCTCCTGCTCGCCGACGAGCCCACCGGCCAGCTGGACTCCGACACCGGCCACCACATCATGCTGCTGCTCCGCACGATCGTCCGGCACGAGGGGATCACGGCGATCGTCGCGACCCACGATCCGATGATGCTCGACGTCGCCGACCGGGTCCTGGAGCTCCGCGACGGCTCGTTCGTCGCGCCTCAGGGGTAGCGAGCGCCGCACCACGGCGTCGCCACGCTGGGTTTTCGGATCATTGGTCAGATGCCAACACGTCCAAGTCACGGCGTGCCAATGCCTCCAAGTCGGTACGCTCATCAGAAACGGGACGAGGTGAGGGCGGTGGCGAAAAACTGTTGGCGAGCGTCAGGCTGAGGCGACCCGTCGTCGGCTGGTCGAGGAGGTCCGCAGCGGCGCCTCGATGCGGGCCACGGCCCGCCGCTTCGGGACGAGCCTGCTGACGGTCCAGCGCTGGGTCGAACGGTCCGGGACGGCACGGCTCGACGAGGTCGACTGGTCCGATCGGCCGTCGACCCCCCATCGGACGCGGCACACCTCGGCGGCCATCGAGGACGAGGTGGTCAGATTGCGGTCCTTCCTGCGCGAGGAGCATGTCCTCGGCGAGTACGGCCCGCTGGCCATCCAGCGCGCCCTGCGCGACGATCCCCGTGTCGCCGGCCAGGTCCCGGCGGTCCGGACCATCGCCCGGATCCTCGAACGGCATGGCGTCCTCGACGGTCAGCGGCGAGTCCGTCGGCCGGCACCGCCACGCGGCTGGTACCTGCCCGACGTCGCCGCCAGCCGGGCCGAACTCGACAGCTTCGATGTCGTCGAAGGCCACCACCTCCAGGGCGGCATCGAGGTCGAGGTCCTGACCGGCGTCTCGCTCCACGGGGGGCTCGTCGACTGCCTGGCCCGGTCCACCGGTCAGGTCAGGCACAACCCTGGCCCGGCTTGTCGAGCACTGGCAGCTGGTGGGTCGGCCGGCCTACGCCCAGTTCGACAACGACACCCGCTTCCACGGCAGCCACGCCTATCCGGACATCCTGGGACCGGTCGTCCGGCTGTGCTTGGCCCTGTCGGTCGTGCCCGTCTTCGCGCCGCCCAGGGAGCACGGCTTCCAGGCGGCGGTCGAGCGCTTCAACGGCCAGTGGCAGGCCAAGGTCTGGGCCCGCCGCCACTACCGGACGATGGACGATCTCGTCGCCGCGTCGGCCCGCTACCTGGTCGCCCATCGGGCCCGCAGCGCGAGTCGCATCGAAGCCGCGCCGGATCGTCCGCGCATGCCACCGGCCGTGCCGCCGGCGGACGGGCCGCCGCATGGCCGGATCGTCTTCCTGCGGCGGACGACGGACGCCGGCCGGGCGACCGTGCTGGGCCGCCCCTACGACGTCGACCCCCGCTGGCCGTATCGCCTCGTCCGGGCCGAGCTCGACTTCGACGCCGCCAGCCTGTCGTTCTTCGCCCTCCGCCGACGGGCGCCAGCCGAGCAGCCGCTACTCGCCGTCCACCGCTACGAGCCGGTCACGAAGCACGTCCACCCGACTCGGAGGTGCTGACACTCCACGATGTCACGACACCCAAAGTGACCTGGAGGTGATGGCACCTGACCAATGATCCGAACACGACAGACGGTTCGGGCCGGATGGGGCCGCATGGTCGGCGCGCTCGAGGACGACCGCTGGCGGTCCACGCGTGATCCTCCTCATGGCCGCTTCCGGTCCCGGGCCCGGCCCGGCCCGAGACGGAGCAGCAGGGGCCGAAATCCGCGGATTTGTTCGGACCATCCGAAAACCCAGCCCCCAGCCGCCTCGCGCGACGGCTTGCCGGACGCCGCGCGACCCCTCCGCGATGCTTCGCAGCGAGAGTCCGCTTCGAGGAGCGTGCGCGGCCACGTTGCGCCGGGCCGTCCGGTCTGGTACACCTCTGCGGTGCCCCGGTCCCGTCACTTCCGTTTCGGCGCCCTCGCGATCCCGATTGCGCTCCTCGTCCTTCTCGGATCGGCCCTGCCGAGCCGCCCGATCCAGCCCCTCGGCGAGGTCCTTGGCGTCGTGGCCGCGGCACCGACGGCGGCATCGCCCACGCCAGCACAGCCCGTCGCCCACGATCCTCGACTCGCCTACGCCCGCTCCACCGATCGCGACGGGCCGCGGTCCGGCCGGGAGCTGATTCCCGCCCGCCCGGGAACGCTGACCGGGTACCAGTGGCCGCTCACTCACGGCCGGCTGACGCTGCCGTTCAAGGCGATCCCGGGCGGCACCCGGATCAAGGACGGCAAGCTCTTCCATGACGGGATCGACCTCGCCACGTTCTGCGGCGACACCGTCCGGGCCGCCCACGACGGGGTCGTGCTGGCCGCGGGCCGCCACTTCGATGACGTCATCGGCTGGGTCGGCGACCTCGCGCCGTACTACAACATCCTCGACCGCAAGAAGCTCTGGGACGACCTTCCGATCGTCGTCGTCACCGACGACGGCAACGGCTATCGCAGCATCTACGCCCACTTCAGCAAGGTCACGGTCGCCGTCGGCGACGTCGTTCGGGCCGGGCAGAAGATCGGCGTCGAGGGGATGACCGGCCACGCGTCCGGCTGCCACGTCCACTACGGCCTGTTCAGCCCCCTCGAATCGGCCACGTTCGGTGTCCGGGCCGACCTCCTCAAGGAGCTCCGCCTGCCGGTCGCCGAGATCGCCCGGATCGACCCGCTGTCCGTCCTGCCGCTCGGTGCCGAGGTCCTGCGAACGCGGCGGTTCCCGGCCAAGGCCCCACCGGCACCACCCGCCCCGCCGACGAGGTCGGCGGCCAGGTCCTAGCCGCCCCCGGCCGCGTCCCTGGCCGCCCCCGCCGCGTCCCGGCCGCTGCGGTCCTGCCGCCGATAGCGGCGCCCGATCAGCGCGTATGCCGGCAGGCGGCCGAGCGACCGCGCGAGCGAGGGGGACGATCCGTCGCGCGCCTCGACCGCGAGCAGCGAATCGGTCGCCGTCGCGTCGGCCGGCCGGGCGTCGACGACGGCCAGGTCGATCGCGATGCGTCCCGGGTCGGCCACGCCGAGCGAGGCGATGAGGTCCGTGGGCGGGAGATCCGGCTCGTACTCGACCCGGATCTCGGCCTCCGCTCGCCAGGTCGGCTGGCGGAGAAGGATCGCCCGCCATGCCGTCGCGACCGACGGCGGTCACCTGCCCGTCGCCGACGACGGGTGCGTCCGCCACGGATTCGCCGCGCGCCCAGCGGGCGGCCTGGTGGAGGAGCGCGTACTCGTCGAGATCCGCGTAGGCGGCCAGCCGCTCGACCGGCGATCCGTCGCCGAAGATCGCCCGGATCGACGGGCCGAAGACCTCGGCGAGGTGGAGGTCGATCGCCCGGACCGTCCGGTGGAAGTAGACCTGCTGGTACAGGAAGAGCCGCGCCGTGAGGAACATCTCGAGCGCGCCCAGCCCCGGCTCATAGAGCGTCAGCCCCGCGTCGCCGATGAACGTGTAGCGCCGGAGCCGCTCGACGTCGACATCGAGGGCGACACCGGTCATGTAGGCGTCGCGCCGGACGTAGTCGAGGTTGTCGACGGTGAACACGCCGGACAGCAGCGGCTGGAGCCACCGGACCCAGCGCGGCATCGCCTCGTCCGCGAGCGCCGGCTTCGAGACCAGGAATGACACCCAGCGCGGGTCGATCGACTCGTGGTCGAGGAGAGCGTCGCGCTCCGGGACGCTCCCGGGCGCCCTCCGCAACGACCGGATGAGCGGCCCGAGCTCGCGCTCGACGATGACCTGCGACAGGTCCTCGTGCGACAGGCGCTTGCCCGGGGCCCGGCGCTCGTCGGGCGGCGCTGCGAATCCGGACAGGACGTGGTCGTCGAAGAAGTGGGCGAACGGACCGTGGCCGACATCGTGGAGCAGGCCGGCGACGCGCAACGTCTCGACGACCAGCCCCTCCGACGGTACCGGCTGGGCCCCCGCCAGGAGCGACGCACGGAGCGACGGGTAGAGCGACCGGCCCCAGGTTCCGGCCTCGTGCATCACGCCCAGGCCATGGGTGAAACGGGAGTGCTCCGCCGTCGGGAAGACCCAGCGGGCGCTCTGGAGCTGGCTGATCCGGCGCAGTCGCTGGACCCAGGCGGTGTCGAGCAGGTCCTCCTCGGCGGCATCCTCGGACGGCAGCCCGGCGCCGGCCGACTCGGCGGGCCCCAGCCTCTTGGTCAGCTCGACGTAGCCGTGGATCGGGTCGCTGATGAGATTGACGGCAGTGAACGGATGGCGGGCCACTCAGGCCTCCTGCTCGGCGGTCGCGTGCCGCTCCAGCGCCCGGCGGTGCGTCGCGATGACGTCGTCGCGGAGCGCGGCCGGTGCGACCACTTCCACCTCGTCACCCCACTGCAGCGCCCAGAGCCGGACCTCGATCGTTCCGGCGACGGTGGCTCGCCAGATGAGCGAGCCGTCGGCATCCACGGTGACACGTTGCGAGGGGTGCCAGCGCGCCTCCTGGACGCGCGCCGCTACCGCCGGCGAGAAGCGCAGCACGACCTCGACCGGCTCCTGGTCGGCGATGATGTCCCAGGCACGATCGAACATCTCCTCGACGATCCCGGGCTCCGGCGCCTCGAAGGTTTCCGGCGTCAGCGACATGTCCCTGATCCGCTCCACCTTGAACGTCCGGATTGCGTCCCGCGTCTCGTCGAACCCGATGAGGTAGAGGGCGTGGGTCTGGAGCGACGGCTCGATGAGGTACGGCCTGACGCGCGCCGACCGCGGCGTCGAATCCGGGCCGTAGTGCGCAGGCTCGTAGTCGAGCGAGACGACCCGGCGCTCGGCCCACGCCTTCGTCAGGAGGCTGACATGGCGGCTGAAGCGCTCGTCGGTCGGATGCCTCGAGAGGACGTCGAGCGTCCTCGCGACGTGCTCGCCGAGGGCTGGCGGCAGGATCTCGCCGAGCTTCTCGAACGCCGAGGCGAGCTCAGGGTCGTACTTGTCCGCGTAGCGGACCATGAGCCGGGCCGACAGGACGACGGCCATCGCCTCGTCCTGCGTCAGCTTGAGAGGCGGCAGGAACTCGTCCGCGGCCAGGCCCCAGCGACCGCCGTCCGACCAGACGGCGATCCCGATCTCGCCCTCGATCGCGTTGAGATCGCGATAGACCGTCCGAACGGAGACGTCGATCCGCTTGGCGATGTCCTTGATCGCCATCCCGTCGGGGTGCGCGCGCAGCAGCGAGACGACGCGCGTGATCCGCGCCAGGCGGTCGCGCTTCCCCGATCGTGCGTCGTCGTCCAAGGGTCTCTCGGCCTCCAGTCGTGTGATCAGCTCGTGGGTGCGTCGAGCCGAACCGCCCGGCCTCGATCGGTCGCGGACATGTCCACAGTGACCGTCGCCTGGAGCGCTCCCGCGCGGATCCCGGCGGCGTCGCCGTTGACGCTGCCGATCACGAGTCCGAGCTGGCCGTCGAGGAAGATCCAGTAGTCGAGCTCTCCCCGCCAGATCGTCATGTCGGCGTCGCCGACGAGCCAGCCCACGACGGGGAATGCCTGCCGGAACGTCGGGCCGTCGATCGCGATCCGGCAGTGCCGCGCTCGCGCGCCCTCGATCACGTCCACGCCGTGGAGCTCCGCGGCGGCCCGGGTGCCGGCCGACAGGGCCGACCGCAACGCCTGCGTATCGATCACCCCTTCGACGACCTCCCACGGCTTCCCCCGTCGCCAGCCGCCGAACGGCTCGCGGACCCAGGCGTCGTCGCCGATCCGCGCCTCGCCGTGGAGCCCGAGCTCGCGCGACGTCGCAGCGTAGGCCAGCCACCGGAAGTCGGCGCCCGACCGGTCGCCGGCCAGGTCGACGCTGCCCATCGAGCGGCCGTCGAGATCACCCGCGAGGTGCAGCTCGGTTCGCGCGGTTTCTCCGACGGCCAGCGGCGCGTCGCACGCCGGGGGCTCGTCCGCCGTGTCGGTCGGCCCGAAGCGCGACGACAGGGTGGGGTGGCCGCGCAGGGCGAGCTCGTTCGCCATCGCGAACGCGGTGAAGACGGTTCCCGCGGCGGTCGCCAGGAGCGTCGCCACGACGATTCCGCGGGTCAGCCGGCGGCGCGGCATCGCTTCATCGCCAAGGAGTCTGCGAGCGATGCCGAACCCGGCGAAGAGGCTCGTCCCGAGAAGGGCGAGCGCCCACGGGTAGGCGGCTTCGACCGACGGGAGCAGCGTCTGGGCGCCACGCTGGACGAGCTGTCTGGAGACGTCGGCGATCGACGGCACGAGGACGAGCAACGAGCCGATTCCCAGCCAGACCATCGCCGCGAACGCTCGGTCGCCGCGCGTTGCGGGCGGCCACGCGATGGCGGTCAGGGCAATCACGACCGGCAGCGCGGCCGCGATTCCGACGGCGACATCGACCGGTCCGCCGGGCCGGTAACCGAACAGGACGACCCCCGCCGTCAGCGTCCAGCAGGCCGTCAGGAGGATCGCGATGAGTCGGAGCTCGATCGTCTGGACTCGCACCTCGGCGAGTCTACTCGGGCGGCGTCACCCGAACGGATGAGCCGGTGACCGCAAGTACCTGCCGGCATGGGACCGATGGGTCATCGCCGGGCCGACGGGTCCGATCAACCATCCGTCCATTCAGACGGGCAGTTGCCCGCCGACTCACGGCAGACAGGACGGCACGGTGCACCATGGCAGGCCAAACGCGGCGAGGTACTCGGGGTGGGGGACGATCGTCTTACGGCGACCCATCCCTGCCGGTGCGCGCAGTGGCCTCCGCGGTCGCGTCTGGGTCGGCCATCGACGCGTCATCGACGGAGCCGGGCATGGAGATCCGCCCGGGCCAGCCCACCCGGGTGACGTACCGGACGCTCCTCATGAAGGGGATGGCGCCCGACGAGGCGGCGAACCTGACGGCCTATCTCGCCGGGCTCCCGATCGGGGACTCGACGTGGACGCTCAAGCAGGTCAACCAGATGCTCTTCCTCCGGCAGATGCAGCGGACCGGTCGCTTCGGTGATGGGAGCGAAGCCCGGATGCCAATGAGCTGAGGCCACGGCCTCGCCAACCAAATCATCCCCGCGGTGGTGATCCTCCCTCCTCCATCCACCGTGGACCTCCGAAGCGGCGCCTAGCCTCCTCCAGGCGCCGCTTCGGATTCTCCGGTCGTCGCAGGCTCGGCCCAGGCGGGCGTTGCCGCCCTGCGCTCCTCGCTCACGCACTTTGAAGTGCGTTCGCTTCGGTGCTCGGGCGGCGCCTTCGCCTGGACCGCCCTGCGACGACCTGGGCTGAGTGGCGGTTCCACGCGGCGGCCCCTCGTCAGGCGCGCCCGCGCCCGCGCCCGCGCCGCCCGCGCCGCCGCGCGTCGCCCGCGGCCGGAGCCGGTTTCGTGCCAGATGTCTGCCTGGCGAACCTTGGGCCGGCTGGCAGGGCGGCCGTCGGGCGACCGCGTGCGTGGACCCCGCGTTGCGAGGGTCACATCGGCCCGTTTCGGGCCATCTCGAGCCAGATCTGTCTGCCCAAGGTCGCGATGGCGGACTTCCGGCAGGAAGGGCGAGCCGGGCCGCAACGCGGCGGTGCTGCGACCGCCGTCGACCGCACCCCCGCCCGCCACCGACCACCGCGGGGGTGGTATCCGGCGGGAATCGGCCGTCCACGATGCCCGGTACCATCGCTCCCATGGCGCGCCCGTTCATCTCGCTGCTCTCGGACTTCGGGGCGCGCGACCCGTCGGCGGCCATCCTCCACGGCGTGATCCTCTCGATCGCGCCCGATGCCCGGATTCTCGACATCAGCCACGAGGTCAGGAAGTTCGCGATCAGGGACGGGGCGCTCCTGCTCTGGTGCGCCCTGCCATACCTCCCCGTCGGATTTCACGTCGCGGTGGTCGACCCGGGAGTCGGGACGGAGCGACGACCGATCGCCCTCTCGGTCGCCCGTGGGGACGTCCTGATCGGGCCCGACAACGGGCTCCTGATGCCCGGGGCGGACCGTCTCGGCGGGATCGTCGAAGCGCGAGTCCTCGAATCGGCCGCCCATCGGCTGCCGATGGTCAGCACGAGCTTCCACGGCCGGGACATCTTTGCGCCGGCCGCCGCCCACCTGGCGACCGGGACGCTGTTCGAAGAACTCGGCCCCACCATCGACGCTCGGGAGCTCACCGCGTCCCCGATCCCCGACGCTGTCGTCGAACCTGGCTGCCTGCGCAGTTCGATCATTTACGTCGATACCTTCGGCAACTGCAAACTGGCCGGCATCCGCGGCGACCTCGACGCGGCGCTCGGCCCCGTCGCGTCCGGAGACCCGCTGGCCGTCTCGTTCGGTGCGGAAGATGCCGAGGCGATCGGGTGGCGTGGCACATTCGGCGACGCCGGCCCCGGCGAGCTGCTGCTCTACGAGGACTCGTATGGACGGATCTGCCTGGCCCGAAACCAGGGAGATGCAGCGTCCAGCCTCGGCCTCGTCGTGGACGCAGATGTGACGATCCGACGGGCCTGATCTACACTCCGCCGGCACATCGAGGGGGAAGAGGAGGAGACTCAACAATGCGCAGCGCGCTCAAAACATCGGCCGTCCTGCTCGCGGCGACCCTCGTCGCGGCGTGCTCGACCGCCGGCAGCAGCCCGTCGGCCAGCGCGGTCGCAAGCGCCGCCGCGTCACCCTCCGCCGCGGCCTCCTCGGCCGCCCCGAGTGCCACCCCGGATGCCTGCGCGAAGGACAACCTCACCCTGACGTCGGCCGGCAAGCTGACGATCGGCACGGACAATCCGGCCTACCCGCCGTACTTCCAGATTCCGGACGGCACGGCAACCGCACCGTGGGAGCTGGGCGACCCGACCAACGGCGAGGGTTTCGAAAGCGCCTTTGCCTACGCCCTCGCCGAGCAGCTCGGGTTCGCGAAGGACGATGTCACGTGGGTCGTCGTCCCGTTCGACAACTCGTTCGCGCCGGGCAAGAAGACGTTCGACATCGACATCAACCAGGTCTCGTTCAAGCCCGAGCGAGCCCAGGCCGTCGACATGTCCGACGGCTACTACACGCTCAACCAGTCGGTCGTCGGGCTCAAGGCGAACGCCATCGCCTCGGCGAAGACGGTCGCCGACCTGAAGGCCTTCAAGCTGGGCGCCCAGCTGGGGACGACGAGCCTCGACACCATCAACAACGTCATCGTTCCGACGACGGAGGCGAAGGTCTACACGACCAATGACGACGCGATCGCCGGCCTGACCGCCAAGCAGATCGACGGCATCGTCGTCGACCTGCCGACGGCCTTCTACGTCACCGGGGCCCAGGTCGAGAATTCGGTGATCGTCGGCCAGTTCGCCGCCCCGACCGGCGCCGACGCCGAACACTTCAGCGTCGTCCTTGCCAAGGACAGCCCGCTGACAGCCTGTGTCAACACCGCGATCGCGGGCCTCAAGAGCGACGGGACGCTCGCCGCGATCACGACGGAGTGGCTGTCCGACAAGGCCAGCGCTCCAGTCATCCAGCCCTAAGCCGACGCCGGCCGCGCGGCGGCCTGACGACAGATGACATTCACCGGCGGCCCGCTGGACACGGGGGGCCTGATCGGTGTCCCTCCGGGCCGGCCTCGGCGTGCCCGCCGGCGCGTGCCGCCCGGAGAGGCTGTTCGATCGACGCTGATCGCGCTGGTGAGCACGGTCGTCGTTCTCGGCGCCCTGGTCGTGATCGTGACCAGCTCCCCGAACTGGCCGGCCGTGCAGCAGGCCTACTTCAACGGCCCGATCTTCGACTACTCGCTGCCGAAGGTGATCGAGGCGTTCGGGGGGAACATCACGCTGTTCATGAGCGCGGAGGTCCTGACGCTCATCCTCGGCCTGATCCTGGCGGTCCTGCGCGGTCTGCCCGGCCCGGTGTTCTTCCCACTGCGGCTCATGGCGACCATCTACGTCGACTTCTTCCGGGCCGTGCCCGGGCTCCTCGTGATCTCATTGCTCGGCTTCGGCATCCCGGCCCTCGACCTCCCGGGCGTCCCGAACGACGTGCTGTTCTGGGGCGTCGTCGCCCTGACCCTGGTGTACTCCGCCTACGTCTCCGAGGTCTACCGGGCAGGAATCGAGTCCGTCCACTGGAGCCAGGAGGCGGCGGCCCGGTCGCTCGGACTGAGCCGTCTCCAGACACTCCGCTACGTCATCATCCCGCAGGCCGTCCGGCGCGTGATCCCGCCACTCCTGAACGACTTCATCGGCCTCCAGAAGGACACCGTTCTGGTCTCAACGCTCGGCGTGGTCGAGATCTTTCGCGAGGCTTCGATCATCAAGGCCGCGAAGTTCAACTTCACGCCGCTGATCGCGGTCGCTCTCGTCTTCGTCGTCATCACGATCCCGCTGGCCCGACTGACGGACTGGCTCGTCGCGCGCGACCGCGGGCGTCATGCGGGTGGCGCCCGATGACCGCCTCGGCCGCGGCAGGCGTCGCCCTCCGCATCGAGGGGCTGCACAAGTCGTTCGGCAGGAACGAGGTCCTGCGCGGGATCGACCTGACCGTCGCCGAGCACGAGGTCGTCTGCCTCATCGGCTCGTCGGGGAGCGGCAAGTCGACGCTCCTGCGGTGCATCAACCTCATCGAGCCGATCGACGCGGGGCGGATCGTCGTTGAAGGCGAGGAGATCACCGCTCCCGGCACCGACGTCAACCGCGTGCGGCGCCGGATCGGGATCGTCTTCCAGGCGTTCAACCTGTTCCCGCACATGAGCGTCCAGGGCAACGTGACGCTCGCACCCCGCAAGGTCCTCGGGCTGACCCGGACGGATGCCGAGGCTCGCGCGCTCGACCTGCTCGCGCGATTCGGCCTGGCCGACAAGCGCCTGGAGTACCCGGATCGCCTGTCCGGAGGTCAGCAGCAACGGGTGGCGATCGTCCGCGCTCTCGCCATGCAGCCCGATCTGCTGCTGCTCGACGAGGTGACGAGCGCGCTCGACCCGGAACTCATCGCCGAGGTACTCGACGTCATCCGGGAACTTGCGGCGGGCGGCATGACGATGGTCATCGCCACCCACGAGATGGGCTTCGCTCGGGACATCGCCAACCGGGTCTGTTTCCTCGATGGCGGCCGGATTCTCGAGCAGGGTCCCCCGGCAGAGATGTTCAGCGCTCCCCGCGAGGATCGGACCCGCCAGTTTCTCCAGCGGGTGATCGACGCGGGCCGCCTCTAGTCCTCGGCCGGATCGTTGTCGCGTTCCGCCCAGCGCTCGCCGCCGCCGGGGTTCACGCCGCCGCCGGAGAGTCCGCCCGCGGATTCCGCGATGTCCGCATCAGAGGGATTGGGACTCCGGCTGCCGTCCGCGTGCTGTTCGGCCATCTGCCCTTCGTTCCAGGTCGGGACAGCCGAATCCGCGTCCTCGGGCGCGGTCTCGGGGTCGACATTCATCTGATCTCGTTCCCAGTTCTCAGGCTTGGCCTCGGTGGCCTCTCCTGCGTTTTCGATCGGATCCTGGTTCATTCGGATTCCTCCGGCGTTCGGTCGCCAGCGTGCGTCGGCGCGTCGTGCGATTGATCAAGTATGGCGTGCATGGGAAGTCTCGGCTACGGTCGTTTGGCACGAAGCGTCGACAAAGGCCGCCCACAGGCGCTCGAAGCCCGCCGGGCTGAACTCCGTCCGTTCCGGATGGCACTGGACGCCGACGACGAAGCGCTCGCCCGCCATCTCGACCGCCTCGACCAGATCCCCGTCGGAGCCGCTGGCCCAGCCCGTCGCGACGAGGCCGGGGGCGAGATCGTCCCGACCGACGCCCTGGTGGTGGTAGGTGTTGACAGGCACGTCGACGAGCAGGTCGTCGGCACCATCGGACAGCGCCAGGGCCAGCCGTGAATCGGGCTCGATCCGGATCGCGTGCATCTTCGCGGGACCGGTGCTCCAGCCGGGGCCTGCATGGTCCGCGACGTCCTGGATGAGGGTGCCGCCGGCGAAGACGTTGATTGCCTGGAAGCCGCGGCAGATCCCGAAGACCGGCACGCCACGGGCACTCGCCGCGGCCCACGCCCCGGCCTCGAGGGCGTCGCGCTCAGGCTCGATGTCCTCGCTGCCGCTGTTCGGGCGACCGTAATACGAGGGATCGATGTCGGTGCCGCCCGTGAGCAGCAGTCCGTCCATCGTCGCAAACGCCGCCTCGCGGTGTGCATCGGACGCGGTTTCGTCGACGAGGAGCGGGTGGCCGCCGTGGCGGGTGACCGCCTCCGCGTAACGGGCGTTCTTTCGAACCGCGAGCTCCCGGTCCGCGTGACGGGCTGGATCGGTGACCGTCACGACGATCACCGGCGTTTCATGGTTCATGGGCTGAGCTTACGCCGCTCGCGAGTCCCCACGGGCGTCCCCGGCGGGCCGCGCGCTCAGCGCTTCGGCGATGGGGTTGGTGGCAGGGGAATCGGAACCAGTGACGGCAGTGCCTGCTCGTCGACGATCGACCCGGGGATCAGGACAAGGTTCCAGCCGATCTCGATCCGGTTCGGATTGTACGCATCGGACTCCGGATCGAGGCTCGGATAAGCGGCCCGGTTCCAGAAGGCGATGCTTCGCGCCTTCGTGTTGAACTGCTTGGCGATCGAGTCCAGGGATTCGCCCCTGACCACGACGTGGGTCAGGAACGTGGGGCCGGGTGTCGGTGTCGGCGGGACGATCGTCCGGAGTGGCGTCGGGCCGCCCGGGGTGGGGCGGGCCGTCGGCGTGGCGGGAGGCGGCGAGCCGGACGAGGCCCTCGGGCCGACGGCCTCCGGCAGGCACGCCGCCGCGATGAGCGAGGCCATGAGGCACAGCACGATGGGTCTGCGACGTCGATCGGTCATGCGGCCCCCAGTCTGATGGCGACCGGACGGCCGTGGCTACCTCTCGGTGACGAATCGGCTCACTCGCCGAACGTGATCGTCGGCGGATCAACGGGTGTCGGAGCCTGGAGCGAGAACTCGCTGGCGATCGCGAGTCCTTCGTCGGCGGTCGCGATCAGGCCGCTGCCGGACCGCTTGGCGACGAAGCACGCCCGGTCGGCGGCGAGGAGGATCGACTCCGGCGACAGGCCGTCGCGCGGGAACGTTGCAAGCCCGATCGACACGCTGATCGCGACCCCCTTGTCGGCCCAACGCGAGCCCTGGCCGCCGACGGTGCCGACAGCGGCCCGCACCCGCTCGGCAACGGCGACCGCCGCGGTCGCGTCGGTGCCTCCCAGGATCAGCGCGAACTCGTCGCCGCCGTAGCGGAAGACGTGGTCACTCTCGCGTCCGGCGGCCACGATCGCCCCGGCGATGTCGGCGAGCAACCAGTCGCCTGCCTGGTGGCCGAGAGCGTCGTTGACCGCCTTGAAGTCGTCGAGATCCAGCATGATGAGGCTGAATTGCTCGCGGAGCTCGACCGTCTGCTCGAGCCAGGTCCCGAAGGTCCCGTGGTTGAGCAGCCCCGTGAGGTCGTCGGTCTGGGCGCGGATCTCGACCGCGCGGTGGACCTCCGCGTTCTGGAGGGCGATCGAGACCTGGGCCGCGAAGAGCTTGACGAGCTCGAACTCCTCCTCGGTGTATCGCGGATTGTCTCCCAGCCGTTCGAGCGTCAGGACCCCCGTCGCTCCGTCACGGCCTCGCAGAGGGACGCAGATCAGGCTGCCGTCCACGGTGACATCGCGGAAGTGGTGGACTCGCGGATCGAGCCGTTCGTCGAGGACGAGCTCCGGCTCGTTGTGGGCCACGACCCAGGTCGCGAGGCCTTCCTCGCCGGGTTCCCAGGGCTCGAGGTACTCCGTCGCATGGATCCCTCGAGCCGTCAGGGGCCGGAGGAGGCCGCTCATCGGGTCGACGGTCTCGATCGCGATGTTGTCGTAGCCGACGAGATCCGCGAGGCGGTCGACCACCTGATCGAGGATCGCCCGCGGGTTGAGCGTCGTCAGGATCGACTCGGTGACCTGGAGGAGACCGCGCTGGTTGACGAGCTGACGCTGGAAGGCGTCGGACTGGGCCCGGAGGCGGGACGTCGCCTCGGCCGTGGCGAACGCCTGGGCAGCGAAGCTCGCGTAGATGACGAGGAGCCGCAGGTCGTCGTCGCTGAACTGATGGAGGCCGAGCTTCGAGAGGACGAGGACCCCGAGGACCTGGTCCTCGAACATCATCGGGGCGAGGAGCATCGACTCGTCGAGGTCTTCCTCGGTCCCCTCGATCGTGTTCGCACGGGGGTCCTTTGCGGCGTCCGGGAGATACTGCGCGACCCGATGTTCTGCGACCCAGCCGGTGATGCCCTCGCCCAGCTTGACCATCAGCTGCTCGGGTGTCTCGTCGACGTACTCACCGACCTGGCCCTGCATCGCGACCGGGATGAGATCGTCCCCCTCGGCCCGGTACACGCGGACGTTGTGGTAGTCGATGATCTGGTGAAGCTCGGTCGCGATCGCGAGTCCGATCTCGCGGACGCTGGTCAGGCGCGAGAGGCGCACGCCGAGCTGCTGGATCGACTGGAGCTGGGCAGCCCACCGCGCCATCTTCTCGAAGTTCTGGGCGTTCTTGATCGCGACCGAAGCCTGCGTCGCGAGGGCGGCCATCGTGTCGAGCTCGTTGTCGGACCAGGGGTACGGCGCGTCGTGATAGACGTTGAGCAGGCCGAGGACATCCGGCCCGTCAAGCAGGGGCGCGGCACAGATGGTGTCGAAGCCCTCCTGGACGACCGCCGCCCGGACGTCGATGCCGCGCGGGTCGCTGATGTAGCCCGTGGCGAACAGCGGCCGGCGCGCCGCAACGGCCATCGATCCGAGGGACCGGGCCGGGAACCCGCGGACGGCCTGGGTGTAGGCCGGCGACAGGCCGCGCGTCACCTCGGCGGTGGCACTGCCGTCGGCGTGCCGCAGGAAGACGGCTCCACGGTCCCCTTCGAACAGGACCATCGCGTGATCGACCAGGCCGGACAGGATCTCGTCGAGATCGAGGCGACTGCCGATGTCGCCGGCGACCCGCCGCAGCGCGTCGGCCCGGTGAAGGTAATGGGCGACCTCATCGGCGGCTCGACCGGCGCCGACGATCGCCCCGAGTGCTCGCGTGACGGCCCGCAGGAGATCCGGATCGCGCGTGCCCGGATCGCCGTCCTCGGCGGCGGCGATGACGAGGACCCCCCAGACCGAATCGTTGACGGGGATCGCGATCGAGATCTCGGGCAGGCCGCCCATGATGCCCCCGCCTGTCTCGTCGCCGACGATCGGCATCGGATTGGCGGCCGTGCTCTTGAGGGCGGCCCCCAGGGCCCCGAAGTCGCTGGAGAGATCGAGCAGGCGGTGGTCGCCCGCCCCGGCCAGGGCGCGACGGACCAGTCGCTCGCCCCGGAGCTCGAGCACCGCAGCCGCGACGTGCCCGCCGTGCTCGACGATGGCGGCGGCCGCTTCCGACAGGGCGGTGTCCATCCGCGCCACGGAGCTGCCGATCCGGGCGAGCTCGGCCAGCAGGTCGAGATCGGCCCGGTGGCGGTCCCGGTCGACGTCGCCGATCGCCACGTGCGGGTCGGAGTCAGGCTCGACCGTGTCCGCGAGCAGCTCCAGGATCGGCCGGTCGAATGTTCGGCGCGGACTGAAGCCGGTGGAGCCTGGCTCATGCACCCGGCCCTGGGCTGCGGCCAGGAATCGCTGCAGGTCGCCCAGCCGATAGCGGCGGTCGCCGCGAGGATTGATGCGGTAGTAGCGGAGGCGGCCGGCATCGCTCCACGCCCGGATCGTGTTCGGGTGGACACCCAGGAGGCGAGCGGCCTTTGTCACGGACAGGGTCGCGTCGATCGGACGGGACGGAAGGGCGGTTGGCAACGCTCACTCGATGAAGAAATGTCAAGTTGTCGTCGGCAGCCTACCAATCTCACAGTTCTTGCCAATAGGACGAAAGTCATACCGGGTGTGCGCAGGTTTGGTGACGCCGCGCCACGGCGGAATCGCAGGGTGCGACCCAGTGTTCGCGACGGAAGTGTCCAGTGCGGAGACGCGTGGCCCGCGCCTACGGACGGCGGCTGGGGGGACCCGACCGCGGGTCCGTCAGGCGAACGTAGACCTTCGTGATGACGATCGCGAGAACCGCAATTCCTGCGACCGCGAGCAGCGCGAGCCCGGGCTGGCCGACCAGGCCGGGTCCCTCGCCGCTGCTGCGCGGGTCTCCGGCAGGCCCGGGCGACGGCGATGCCGCAAGGGCCACGGGCACCACGTGCCGTCATGATCGCGCCCAGGCCGGCCCACGCCAGGCCCGCTGCGAGCAGGGCGGCCCCGACGATGAAGCAGGCGGCGACGAGCCGCGGGCGCGCGCTGCCGCCGGCGATGATCCGCATGGCCTCGGCCGGTTCGAGGGTCGTGAGGATGAGCGGGCGGCCGAGGCCGGCCGTCAACCGCGGCAGGCCGTCCGTGCCGGGCTGACCAGCGACGGGGACGCCGAGCACGACCGCGTGCTCGACCGACGACACCTGCTCGATCCGGGCCCTGACCGGCGTCTCGCGCGCGAGGGTCGCCGGGGCCCGGTCCGCCACGTCGCCGGCCGTGCCGACCGATTCGCGTGGCACGACGACGAGGCCGGCATCGAGCGCGGCCGCATCGACGCCGATCGAGTCGAGTCCCTCGCGGATTTCGAACCGAACCGCCTCGCGCGAGTCCTCGAATGCCACCCAGCGCCGGCCGTCCCTGCGCCTCGAGCCTCGTCCGCCGGAAGACGAGCGGCCGATGGTCGGCGTCCTCGAACTCGTCCGACGCGTCGATCCGGCCATCGACCCGCACGTACCGCGCGCTCGCCGTCACGACCGATGCGCGGCAGCCTCCGCGACCGTGACGCGCGGCGTCGTCGCGAGCAAGCGTCCGACGCGGTACCGCGGCCCGAAGCGAGCGGAGCGTGAGCACGCCGGCGGTCAAGCGCGACCAGGCTCGCGACGACGAGGAACGAGGGGAGTCACGGCGGGATGATACCCCGGCCGGCGCTCCATCGCTGGGGCCGGGACGACCCGGCGGCGGACATGGAAGGGCCCGAAGGAACCTACTCGCGGCGTGGGCGTTGATGTGATCGCTGCCGTTAGCCTGCGCTCGGCCCCTCCGGGCTGACATCTACGCTACGCCCGGCCGGCGACCCGGTCAACCCTCTTGTCCACGAGTTTGATCCGCCTCCGACGGTTATCCACGGGATGTCCCCAGCGCTCGGCACCGCTCGGCGCGCATCAGCCGGTCGGCCGCCCCGTGGATGGGTCGATGGCACTGGCCTCCCCGCCGAAGCTCGTCAGGACGAGGCGGCCGCCGATCGAGATCGGCCTCCGTCACGACGTCGCTGTGGGCGATCCGCCAGGCGACCGTCCCGTCGGGTTCGAGGGCGAACGTCTCGATCTCCGACTGGACGACGAGGTGGGCGCAGCCGCGGCGAGCGCAAAGACCGCGAGCAGCGGCGTCGCGGATCGGTGCGACCAGCGGAGCTCGCCCGATCGAGCGTCGAACGCGTACGTGTGGAAGCCGTACTTCACGACGAACAGGCCGTGGTCGTCCCAGACGAGGCCGGCCGGCTCGTCGTAGATCGTCGATGCGAACCTTGCGGTCCATGAGCCGCCGGGTCCGTCGATTCGCAGCTCGGCTCGGCAGAGGGCGTCGTAATCCGCGGAGACGAGCGGGCCGTGATCGGTGAGGGTCCCGCCGGCCTCCGACAGGGCGAAGACCGCTGCCCCCTGGCCGCTGCCGCCCCATCGCCAGCGCGCGCGCAGGCCACCCGGGTAGGCGATCGTCGCGTCGTGCGGTTGGGCGCCCGTGCCGGGCGGGCTCACGCCCCGGCGGTCCTCACGCCCCGGAGGTCCTCACACCCCGGCGTTCTGGGCTCGCGCCCGGCCGTCGCCGGCGATTCCGCCGACGCTCGAGCCGGCATCGCGCTCGGCCTCGACGTCTGCGCGGCGCCGCTCCTCGGTCATCGGGGCAACGACCGCGTTGGCGAGGGTCCGCAGCGTCGCCGGGTGGGACCGGGAAAACCGCCGTCGGCGTGCCCGGCCGCCGCCCAGACGATCGGGTAGCGCCCGAGGTCCGGATCCATGATCACCCGAACCGGCCGCGACGTGGCCGATCGGTGGGATGCCGCCGATCGAGAAGCCGGTCAGTTCGTCCGCCTCGCGGGCCGTCGCCCGGCGGACGTCCCGCTCACCGGTCACGGCGGCCAGCCGGGCAAGGTCGACGCGGTTGTGCCCGGCAACGAGACAGAGGATCGGGTCAAGCCCGCCGCCGTCGCCCGGGGCGACGAACACGAGCGACTTCACGATCTGGCCGAGATCGGCACCAAGCGCGGCCGCGGCTTCGGCCGCCGTGTGGGTCGACTGGTCGAAGACGGTGACGTCGAGGATGACGCCCTTGCGCGCCGCTGCGTCGAGGACCCGCTGGATCCCGACATGGTCGAAGGTCTCGGGCACGCGCGGAGTCTAGCATCAGGCGACCGGGGGGCGGCGGCGGTAGCATCGCGCGAGATGGAGGCGATCCTCTTCGACTGGGACGGCACGCTCGTGGACTCGCTCGGGGCCTTCCACCGCGCGAATGCGACCGTGATGGCGTCATTCGGCCTGCCGTTCGACGAGGTGGTCTACCGCCGCAACTACGCCCCCGACTGGCGGCTCATGTACCTCAGGCTCGGCGTGCCAGACGAACGGCTGGACGAGGCGAACGAGCTGTGGAACGCGACGTTCGCCACCAGCTCGGACGATCTTCGCGTTCGACGGTGTCGCGGCTGCCCTCCAGAGGCTCCGCAACGCGGGTTCGCGGCTCGGCCTCGTCACCGCGGGCCATCGCGACGTCGTGGAACCGCAGCTCGAGCGGACGGGCCTGGCAGATCTGCTGGAGACGCGCGTCTTCGGCGACGATCTCGAGGTTCACAAGCCGGACCCGGCGCCGCTCCGCAAGGCGCTCGATCTGCTCGATCTCGCCGACCGGCCGGCTGAGGTCATCTACGTCGGTGACGCGCCGACCGACATGCAGATGGCGTCCGCCGTCGGCGTCCGCGCGGTCGGGATCACGTCGGTGCTGGGCGACCCGGACGAGCTCCGCGCCGCGGGTGCAGCCGAGGTCGCGCCGTCCGTCGCGGCGTGGGTGACGGGCCATCTCGCAACCCTGCCGCCGGTCGGCGGGTGAGCGGCGCTTCCGGCCCGGGGAGTCCGGCGGGCGGGGCCGGCCGCGCGATCGTCCTCGCGGACGGCGACGTCGCGGATCGCAGCGTGCTCGATGACGCATGGCCCGGCTGGTCGGACGCCATCGGCATCGTCGTGGCGGCCGACGGGGGCGCCCGGCACGCCTCTGCGCTCGGGCTCCGGATCGACCGCTGGGTCGGCGACGGCGACTCCATCCTGCCGGCCGACCTCGAGGAGTTGCGCAGCCGCGGGATCCCGATCGACCTCGTCGCCGCCGACAAGGACGAATCGGACACGGAGCTGGCGATCGACGCCGCCATCGCCGCGGGCGCCGACGCCGTGGTCGTCCTCGGTGCCTTCGGAGGCCGCCGGCTGGACCACGCGATCGCGAACATGACGCTCCTCGCCCATCGGACGCTCGGATCGCGGCCGGCGGTGCTGCTCGATGGCTCGGCACGCATCCAGCTCGTGCGAGCCCCGGCACCCGACGGGTCGCAGGTCGTCCAGCCGTTGCCCGGCAGGGTCGGGGATCTCGTCTCCCTCATCCCGTTCGGGATGGACGCTGAGGGCGTCCGCACCGAGGGCCTCCACTACCCGCTCCGCGGCGAGACACTGCTCCTCGGATCGGCCCGCGGCCTGTCGAACGTCCGCCGCGCGACAGACGCCGTGGTGGCCCTCGAGCGCGGCGCGCTCCTCGTGATCGAGACCCCTGTTACGCTCACGCCATGACCATTCCGACGGTCGGCGACCAGGCCCCCGAGGTCGCACTCGAAGACGAACATGGGTCCGTGCATCGCCTCTCCGAGCAGGCCGGTCGCTGGACGATCCTGTACTTCTATCCGGCGGACGACACGCCCGGCTGCACCGTGGAAGCGTGCGAGTTCCGCGACGCCAACGAGACGATCGTCGAGCGCGGCGCGGACGTCTGGGGCGTCAGTCCCCAGGCGGCGGCGAGCAAGCGGAAGTTCCGGGAGAAGTTCAACTTGCCCTTCACGCTCCTGGCGGACGTCGATCACGCGGCAGCCGACGCGTACGACTCCTGGGTAGAGAAGCAGAATTACGGCCGGACGTACATGGGCACCGCCCGCAGGACATTCCTGATCGATCCGGACCGGCGGATCGTGCGAGCCTGGCCGAAGGTCACGCCCGAGGGCCACGCGGCCGAGGTGCTTGCGGCACTGGACGAGGAGCAGGCGGCGCGGGCCGGGTGACCTGCCGTTGTGAGACCGCCGGGAACGAAATGAGACTTCGCTCGTGGGGGGAGACGAGCGAAGCCTCGAAGCACATCATATCGCCGTTGCTTGCCAGCGCAACTGACGTTCCGGCCTCGGAGACGAGTCGTTGACCGACGCACCACACGACTGGCGACCCGCGCGCTTCATGGTGATCGTCGCTCATCCCGACGACGCCGACTTCGGCCCGGCGGCGACGGCGTCCCGCTGGATCGACGAGGGGTCGGTCGGCTGGCTCGTCTGCTGCACGAGCGGCGACGCGGGCGGCGAGGACCCGGCCATCGATCCGATGGAGCTCGCCGCCACCCGCGAGGAGGAGCAGCGGATCGCGGCCGACGTCGTCGGCTACGCGGGCATGACGTTCCTCCATCAGCCCGACGGCGCCCTCGACAACGACCTCGCCCTCCGCGAGCAGCTCGTGCGCGAGATCCGGACGTTCCGGCCGGACGCCGTGCTCGCGACCGATCCCGAGGTCGTCTTCTACCGCGATGGCGGCGTCAACCACGCCGATCACCGGGCGGCCGGCATGGCCGCGGTCGATGCCGTCTACCCGGCAGCGCGCAATCCGATGGCGTTTCCGTGGCTCGCCAGGGAGGGCCTCGCCTCGCACATCGTTCGGCGCCTGTACCTGTTCTGGCCGAACGAACCGAACGTGCGTGTCGACGTCAGCACGACGCTCGATCGGAAGATCGAGGCGCTCCGGGCGCACGCGACCCAGATCAAGCACCCCGACAAGCTGGAGGAGCGGATCCGCGAATGGGCGACGGAGGTCGGCCAGCCGATCGGCTCGCAGGCTGGGGAAGCGTTCAGGCTCGTGGTCATCGAGGAGGACGAGGACGAGGGGCCCAGCGTCGACGCGGTCGAGGCCACGGAAGCCGCCCTCGCGCCGCTCCCATCCCCAATTCCCGCACGATCGGCCCTAGCGAGTAGGGGCGACGTTATCGCCCGCCACGGGGGCAGTACGGCTGGGCGGAGACCCCGACCGTGGCCCATCGAGCGTGGCCTCACCACACAGACGCGCTTCCTGGCGCCGCGTCGTTGCGGACTACCCGCAGCACGGGAATCTGGCAGTGCGTAGCGTGACCGGTTGGCACAGGTCATCGCATCGGCGATCGATGCAGCCGTGCGTCAGGTTGGGCGCGACCTCTGCGGGCGGCGATCAGTCCGAGGCGAGGTGAGGTCAGTTACCACCCCGCGTAGTCGAAGTCCGGTACGGGACGCGCTCAGACGACGGGAAAGGGTCATGTCGGTGTCGCCCACCAACCGGGATGGTCGATGGCGTCAGGTTGGGCGCGACCTGCGGACAATGACTGCACCGGGTGGTATCTGGCAGGCAGGCGCCCGGTCGCCTGCGGGGGCGACGACTAGTCCGCGGCGAGGAGGAGCGGGCGGACGACGCCCCACTCGTTCCAGAGCTCGGTCAGGCCGTCTGCCCGCCGGCCCAGGAGCGACACGAGCTCGCCGAGCGTCAGCGCACCGGCGGCCTCCCAGATGTATTCGTCGGCGGCAACCGTGACCTCGCGGAGCAGGTCCGTCATCTCGGCCTCCGCGGGCCAGTGGCGGATCCGCATCGGGTCGAGGCCCGCGTAGCCGACCGCGAGCGACAGGTCACGCCGCGTCGGCATGTGATCGTCCGCCCACCCGCCGAAGCCGTTGTGCCGGTAGCCGAGCGACGAGAGGCCGGCCGCGATATCACGAGCCTGGGACTGGGTGAACGTGCCCCAGAACGGATGGGCGGTCGGGAAGTCGAACGCGGCCGCCTCGATCGATCGGGCGACGAATGCCTCCAGCAGGTCGCCGATCGACCGCTGCCAGCGGCGCCGCTCTGCCAGATCGTCGCCGCCGAGTCGGGCGACCAGCCGGGCGAGTACCTCCCGGTCTCCGCGCAGGAGCCGGATGATGACCGCGTCCTCGCCGGCGCGCGAGGCCATCGACGGATCCTCCTCGAGCGCGTCACCGCCCGGGAGAGCCCGACCGGGCGTCGGTGCTGCAGGGCTGCTCCGCCTGCCACTCGCGGCGAGGACCGCGGCCGCCTCCTGGCAAGCTGCCAGAGCTTCGCGAGCGGCGACGCAGGCCTCCTCGGCCGATTCTGCCGAGATCCGGGCGGCGTCCGCCTCGACCGATAGCCGCTCGAGGTTGACGGCCAGCTCGGTCGCCGCGAGCCGATGGCGCTCTGCCCTGGCGGTTGCCTCGCGTGTCGCGAGGTTGATCCGGTTGATCTCCGCCAGCCAGTCGCGCGCTGCCGCCTCGAGCTCGTCGCGTGTTCGACTGGCCGACCGGGCGAAGCGGAACGTCTCCTGGGCCGTCTCCTTGGCCGCCCGCACCGTCCGCGGGTCCGACTGGGTTTGCGCCTGGTTGAGGTGCTCATCGTAGGCGCGCTGGGCCGCGCGGAGCGATTCGCTGGCTGCCTGCGCGCCCTCTCGCGCCCTCGTCGCAACCATGCAGCGCTCGTCGGCGATCCGGCGAAGCTCGTCGCAGGCTCCGGTGATCGGGTCGGGGCGATCCGGGTCGCGGGCTCCGGCGGGTCCATCGCCGGCGGGTCCATCGCCGGCGGGCTGGCTCCCCGGGCCATGTGCGGGGCCCTCGGCCGACGGCGGCTCGACGACGGTCTCGCGAGTCGGGCTCGCGACGGGCGACGCCTCCGGGCGAGACAGCGTCGCGACGGACGCTGGCTGGACCGCCGCCGAGGCGGACGCCCGAATGGCAGTCATCATCGGGTCCGGCTCGCGGGTGATCGTGATCCCGACCGAGCCGACCCCGGCCCCGGCGAGCCGGAACAGCTGGCCGGATCCGATCGGAACGCCCGCTCGGCTGTCGGTCCCGTTTCCCAAGTGCGCTTCTCCGTTGGGCGCTGATCCCGCCTCCGGGGCGGACCCGTCGGCCCCGGGGTCATGGGCCGCAACCCCGCCGTTCAGCCAGTGCACGTCGCCCGGTCCGCCACGGGCGGGCGTGCTCAGCGCAGCCGCCACGGATCCGTCGGCGAGCGTCGTGGCTCGCCGGCGGGGGATTGCGTTCGGGGTAACCGTGACACGGATCTCCCGCTTCCCCGCCTGCCCCGACCGGAGGACCAGCACGAGCGCAGCCCCGCCGGCGACGCCGATCGCCAGACCGAGCGCCACGAAAGCGATGTTGGTCGCAGTCACGCTCGCTGTCCTCCTCGGCCAGGCGATTCGGCCTTCGACGGGGTCGACCCCGCTGGCAGGGTAGGCTGCGTGTGGGACGAGCGTCAAATCGGCCGGCGGCTGGTTCGTCGTGCTTTGCGCCGCTCGCGACGCTGATGTTAGATTCGCCTCACTCTCCGCGGCCGACCGCGCGTCGCGCCCGGACCCCAGGGAACGCAGGGCAGAGAAAGGCACGCCTCGACCTTGGCGATCGATCCCTATCAGGAATTCCTCGTTCAGCCCGTCGACGCGTCCTGGCTCCAGTGCAACATCGAATGCCAGGAGGCCTGCCCGGTCGGGACGAACTGCCGCGGTTACCTCAACCTCGCCGCCGAGGGCCGGTTCGAGGAGGGCTACATCCTGTCGCGCGAACCGAACCCGGTCGCGGCGATGTGCTCGTACGTCTGCTCGGCGCCCTGCGAGCGGGCCTGCCGCCGCGGCGACATCGACCGGCCGCTGGCGATCCGCGCGATGAAGCGGTTCCTCGTCGAGTGGCACGAGGCATCCGGCATCCCGGACGTCATGCCCCAGATCACGCCGCGTGACGAGCGGGTCGCGGTCGTCGGAGCCGGCCCGGCCGGGATCGCCGTCGCTCGCGAGCTGGCCATGAAGGGCTTCAAGGTCACGGTGTTCGACTCGCTGCCGTACGGCGGCGGCACGATGCTGATCGGCGTCCCCGCGTTCCGGCTGCCGCGCGAGGCGATCGAGATGGACGTGCGTCTCGTCGAGCGCCTTGGCGTCACCTTCGTCTTCAACACGACGATCGGCAAGGACATCACCTTCGACCAGCTCCAGCGCGACTTCGACGGGATCGCGATCACCGCCGGGGCGATGGACCCTGTCGCCCTCGACATTCCCGGCGCCGATCTCGAGGGAGTCGACTACGGCGTCGACTTCATGAAGAAGGCGAACCTCGGCCAGGAGCTCTACGTCGGCAAGGACGTCGTCGTGATCGGCGGCGGCTACACCGCGATGGACTGCTCGCGGACGAGCCTGCGCCACGGAGCCGAGCACGTCGCGATCGTCTACCGCCGGACGCGGAGCGAGCTCGTCGTCGACGAGGAGGAGCTCGGCGAGACCGAGCGCGAGGGCGTCCGGATGGAGTTCCTCGCCAGCCCCGTCGAGGTCCTCGGCGAGAACGGCCACGTCACCGGCGTGACGTTCATCCGAAACCGGCTCGGCGAGCCCGATGCGTCCGGCCGCCGCTCGCCGATCCCGATCGAGGGCTCCGAATTCACGATCAAGGCCGACGTCATCATCCCGGCCGTCTCGCAGGCCGCCGATCTCACGTTCCTGCCCGTGGAGTCCAAGTTCGAGATCGGTCGCGGCCGGGTCCGCGTCGACCCGGCGACCTACGCGACGAACGTCCGCGGCGTCTTCGCCTGCGGCGACTTCGTGACCGGCCCGACGACCCTCATCGAGGCCGCCGGGCACGGCAAGAAGTGCGCCTACGCGATCGATCGCTACCTGAGCGGTCGGACCGACGTCACGGTCACCCCGAACGTGAAGATCACGAGCTCCTGGCGGCACGACATGCCCGAGTTCTACGACGTCCTGCCCCGCCAGCACATCCCGATGGCACCGGTCGCGATGCGGATGCCATCGACCGACCCGGAGGTCAACTTCACGACCCCCGTCGAGATCGGCTTCGACGCAACGGCGGCCGTCGCGGAGTCGACCCGCTGCCTGATGTGCAACTTCAACATCTGGTTCGATCCGTTCCGGTGCGTCCTCTGCGGGGCCTGCGCCGACGTCTGCCCCGAGGGCGTGATCCACATGGTCGACGTCAACCAGCTCAAGACCGAGGGGCTCCTCCCTGAGATCGAGGAGGCCTACGGCTGGGAGCAGGGCGGGGCGATGATCCTCGACGAGGAGCGCTGCATCCGATGTGCCCTGTGCGTCAAGCGATGCCCGTTCGACGCCATTACGATGGAGCGGTTCGAGTTGCAGGAGATCTCGACTGACGGCCGGCTCTACAAAGAGTCGTACCGAGACGCGCAGCTGGCCGGGACCCCCGGCGTCGCAGGAGGAGCCCGGTGAGTTTCCTGGAGCGGATGGACCAGTCCATCCGCCGAAGCCCCGTCTGGCGCTCGATCTTCCGCCAGCCGTACCCCAACGACGAGCGGTCGCGGGCGTACGCGGTGATGAACAACGTCTTCCTGCACATCCACCCGGTCCGCGTCCGCCAGCACGCCGTCAAGTTCGCCTACACGTTCTGCCTGGGCGGCCTGTCGTTCTTCCTGTTCCTCGTCCTGACGATCACCGGCGTCTACCTGATGTTCTTCTACGTGCCGTCGTCGGTGCTCGCCTACACGAACATCCTCGACATCCAGAGCGAGGTGACGTTCGGGCTGCTGACGAGGAACATCCATAGGTGGGCGGCCCACCTGATGGTCTTCTTCGTGTTCCTCCACATGATGCGGGTCTTCTACCACGGGGCCTACAAGCCGCCGCGCGAGTTCAACTGGGTGGTCGGGGTCGTCCTGCTGTTCCTGACGATCATGCTCAGCTTCACCGGCTACCTGCTGCCGTGGGACCAGATCGCCTACTGGGCGATCACGATCGGCACGAACATGGGCGGCTACGCGCCGCTCATCAACACGCCTGTCAACCGGCTGCTGCTCGGCGGGCTGGAGGTGGGTCAGAACACGCTGCTGCGCTTCTACGTGCTCCACATCATGTTCTTCCCCCTGGTTGCGGCCATCTTCCTCGCGGTCCACTTCTGGCGGATCCGGAAAGACGGCGGCATCAGCGGTCCGCTATGACGACCATCTGCGGCGTTGCCGCGTCCGCTTCCTCGCTCACGCACCCGGGTGCGCTCGCTCCCGTGCTCGGCGGCGCCTTGCATCTGGCCGCCCCAGCGGCGGGCTGGGGCTGACAGATGACCGACGAGAAGAAGCCGCCGACCGAGGTCAAGGAGGCGACCGAGTCGCGCGTTGTGCTGCCTGTTGACCCGGCCAGAAGGACGGAGATCGATAAGCAGCGGGTGCCGATGTCGGCGCGCCCGTATCGGCTGCTTGCGCTCGTCAAGCAGGATGCCGTGGTTCGGGTCCAGAAGGAGCCGGACGACACGGTGATGACGTGGCCGCACCTCCTCTCGATCGAGTTCCTCGCGGCCGGGATGATGAGCATCTTCCTGCTGCTCATGGGGCTGTTCATCAACGCGCCGCTGGAAGAGCTGGCGAACGGCAACGTCACGCCGGCCGTGGCCAAGGCGCCGTGGTACTTCCTCGGACTCCAGGAGCTGCTCGCCTACTTCCACCCGACCGTGGCCGGCGTCCTGACGCCGTTGCTCGTGCTCGTCGGCGCGGCGCTCATCCCGTTCGTGGACCGCGGGGCGATCACCGTCACCCGCCCGTCGGAACGGAAGACGGCCGTCGTGCTGTTCACGCTGTTCTGCGCGCTCGGCCTGGTCCTGACGTTCGTCGGCATCTTCTTCCGGGGGCCGGGCTACAGCTTCGTCATCCCGTACCTGCCGTTCTTCGAGAACAGCAGCAACGGGCTCCACTTCGCCCTGTGAACGACGCGAAGGAAATGATCAGCGGATGAGCAACTACCACGTCGAACCGGCCGATCGGCCCCAGGCGCTGTCGTCCGAAGCGATCAAGTCGCTGCGGTCGCACCAGGTCAAGGGCATCTCGCGGCGCCAGCTGTTGCGCTACTCGATCGGTGGGGCAATGGGCGTCTGGGGCATCGAGCTGCTGGCCGGGACGATCGGCTTCATCTGGCCGAACCTGTCCGGAGGCTTCGGCGGCAAGGTGAAGATCGGGACACTGGACGACATCAAGCTGGCGAACTCGTCGCTCCCGATCGCCGAGGGCTTCCCGGCCTACGTGCCGGGGGCGCGGGCCTTCATCGTGCTGATCGATCCGGGCCACCAGGGATTCGTCGCCGGCGTGGACACGAGCGGCGATGGCCACGCGCTCAACGTCCGGGCCCTCTACCAGCGCTGCCCGCACCTCGGCTGCAAGCCGAACCCGTGCATCAAGAACTTCTGGATGGAGTGTCCCTGTCACGGATCGCGCTATGACCGGCTGGGGATCAAGGCCGCCGGCGCCCAGTACGGGCCGGCCGCCCGGAGCATGGATCGATTCTCCGCATCGGTCGATGGCGGCGGGATCCTGACGCTCGACACCGGGAAGATCACGCTGGGTCCGCTGCCGGTCGCCCTCGGCCAGCCCGGCATCATCCCGCCGCGGACGCCGACCGGCTGCATCTGATGACGGACGCGATCGAACCGCCGCCGCCGCCCGAGGAACGACTTCCCGCGACGCGGCCAGCGGAGCCAGGACGCGTCTCGGCGGAGCGATTCACGGCGGCGCCGCCGATCAAGGCGATCGACGGCCTGACGCCGGAGCGCAGTGCCGGCATCGTCCGTCAGTCGTCGAGCGCCCGCTGGGTCGGCTTCCTGACCGTCTGCTTCGTGACCTTGTTCATCGTCGGCTACTGGTTCTACGAGCTCGGGGCGCCGCTCGGCATCTCCAAGCCGCGCCTCGCCCAGGAGATCGATGCCCAGCAGGTCACGTCCGTCGAGCGCGGCTACAACGTCTACCAGGCGAACTGCGCCCGCTGCCACGGTCCGAACGGCCTCGGGCCGCTCGAGGCCGACGCCGCCGAGGCCGCCTACATCGGGCCGACGCTCAACAGCCAGGAGAAGCTGTTCGCCCATCTCAACGAGGCCTACCTGCGGAACGTCCTGACGGTCGGCGGCCGCTACGTCTGCGGCAACCCGCTGTCGGCGATGCCGGTCTGGTCCGACAAGGGCAACCCGCCAGGGCCGCTCAACTACCGCCAGATCGACGAGCTCGTGTCGTTCCTGCGGGCGACGAACGACCAGACCTACGTCGTCAAGGATCCGTCGCTCAACGAGCCGGTCATCGACCCGAAAACCGGCAAGGAGAAGACGTTCACGGGCTGGCGCGACCCGAACTACAAGCCGGCGCCGGGCGCGACCCCGTTCCCGGATTGCTACCTGGATGCGCTGACCGGCGGCGGAGGTGCCGGTTCGAGCGGCGCACCGTCCGCCTCGATCGACCCGAACGCGGCGGTCGTCACCGTAACCGCGCCGTCGGGGGCGGCCACGACGGGATTCGATCCCACCACCCTCGAAGCCGCCGCGGACAAGGCGTTCACCCTGGTGTTCGACAACCAGGACGCGACAGCGCCGCACAACGTCGTGATCAAGGACCCGAACGGCACGAAAGTCGAGATGGGCGACACGAGCTTCTTCACCGGTCCGAAGAAGGTGTCGTACGCGGTGCCGGCCCTTCCGGCTGGTGCCTACACGTTCCTGTGTGAGGTCCACCCGTCGGTGATGACCGGAACGCTCACGGTCAAGTAGGAGGACGATGGCGCAGCAGGCGCTCCAGGCAGGTCGGACCCCGCCCCGCGGTCGGGCGCTCTTCGGGCTGCTCGATGCCAACGGCTGGGGCTGGGCGTCGGTCAAGGCGACGTTCTGGTTCATCGTCATGATCTTCCTGCTCGGCTACATCCCCGACCGGGCCTACTACTTCACGGTCAACCGGACGCTCGACCTGGGCATCCTCGCCTGGAGCCCGGTCAACTTCTGTCCGCCCGATAACCTGTCGCTGCCGTGCCCCGCCCCGGTCGGAGCGGTCGTGCCATGGGAGGTGGCGCCACAGGAGCTGTCACTCCGCGCGCCGCGGGTCGACGGCGCGATCGCCCAGGTCGGGACGAAGCTCCTGTACATCGGTGGCAGCGACGGGACGGCGCCGACCGACACGGTCTTCACGGCGATCACGTCGGGTGTCGGCAACTTCGACCACTGGGCCGACGGCCCGGCATTGCCGGAGGCGCGCGCCAATGCGGCGGTCGGCTTCTCCGCCGGCCGGATCTTCGTCGTCGGCGGGACCGGGCCGGACGGCAAGCCGACGTCGACGGTCTTCGTCCTGACGCCGGACGCGCAGACAGGTGAGCTCGGCGCGTGGCAGACCGCCGAGGAGGCGAAGCTCGACCTCACGCTGCCCGAGCCACGGTCCGGTGCCGCTCTCGTCCCGGCGGCGGACGGGCTGTTCCTCATCGGCGGGACGGCGGACGGCACCACGCCGGTCAGGACCGTCTGGAAGTCGACGTTCGACAAGGCCGGCGCGCTCCAGCAGTGGCAGCCGCAGCCGGAGCTCTACCAGGAGGCGACCGACGCGACCGCGGCGATTGCCGGCGATTACCTGTGGGTCTATGGCGGCACGTCCGCCAGCGGTCCGACGACGGTGGTCCAGCGCGGCGAATTCCAGGCCAACGACCCGAACACCCGCGCCGACGAGTCGACGAATCTGAAGCAGTTCGGCGTCACCGCCGGTCCGGCGAACCTGCCGGAGCCCAGGACGAACGCCGCGGGGTACGCGGCCAACGGGGCCCTCTATCTCATCGGTGGCAGCGACGCGAGCGGCCCGCGCAGCGAGCTCTACTGGGCCGTCCCGGACGCCGTCGGCAACATCGCCGAGTGGAAGCACCTCCCGCAGAGCGACCTGCCCGCACAGGGCCTGTCAGGATCCGCGCCGATCGTGCTCGGACCGGACGTCATCCTCATCGGAGGCGAGACCCGGACCGGCCCGATCGCCGGCGCAGCCCGGGCGAACACCGCTCCCCAGGCGCCGTTCTTCCAGCTGGGCCTCGTCGGCGCGACCGTACCGGCGCTCAAGATCGACGGCGAGATCGGCCAGCAACTGGGCTACCTCAACGCCAACACGATCGGCATCGTCAACTTCATCATCCTGCTGATCATCGGCTGGGCGTTCGCCCACAAGGAGAAGGTCCGGGCGATGCGGGAGCGCTTGATGGCGAGGCGCCGCCGCTGATCCGGCCGCTCAGGCGCGGGTGCGCGCCGCGGCCGCTCAGGCGCGGGTGCCCGCCGCGCCGGTGCGCGCCGCGCCGGTACGCGCCGCGCGGGTGCCCCGTCGGCCCTTGGTCCTGCAGGCGGACCAACGAGCGGTCGGGCCGGCCCAATCGGACGGGATTCCGGCTTTCATCCGCCCAGTGGTCCGGCTCGCGGACCAAGCGACGGGGGAACCGGTCGATTCGGCTTGAAACCGGGGCCCCGTCCGTCCCTTGGTCCGGCTGGCGGACCAAGCGAGGGCGGAACGGGTCGAATTCGGCCTGAAACCAGGGCCTCGTCCGCCCAGTGGTCCGGCTCGCGGACCAAGCGACGGGGGAACGGGTCAATTCGGCTTGAAACCGGGGCCTCGTCCGTCCGTTGGTCCGGCTGGCGGACCAAGCGAGGGCGAGCGAGCCGGAGTCACCCCGGCAGGTCGCCCTCGCCGGGTTCCGGTTCGCCGCGGCGGACGGGCAGGCCACGCTGCTGCCACGCGGTGATCCCGCCGGCCACGTTCAGGACGTCGCTCCAGCCGGCGCGGAGCAGGAACGCAGTCACGGCCCCGGAGCGGGTGCCGGCCGCGCACATCACGAGGATCGGCCGGTCCTTCGGCAGCTCGCCGTGTCGCTGGGCAAACGCCGACATCGGGATGAGCGCGGCTCCCTCGACCCGCACGGCCCGGAATTCGTCGGGCTCGCGGACGTCGACGAGGAGCGGCTTCGCGCTGCCGTCGCGGCCGAGCCGATCGGCGGCCTCGGTGACGTCGACCGCGGGAATCGCGCCGGGCGGGAGGGTCATCTGGGCATCCTCCGGAGTCGGGGTGGGTTGATCGGGACAGCGTCGGGGTCGGCCGCGAGCCGAACAAGCAGCGTGTCGATGGCGGCGAGCAGGTCGGCAAGGTCGAGGCCCCCGGTCGAGCCGGCATCGAGCGCGGCCGTCAGCCGCGGCCGTGCGCCCTCGAGATTGCGGACGATCCCACGCGGGTTGCCCCGGACGCCGTGCACGAACGCGGCGGCGAGCTTGATCAGGCCCTGGTAGAGCTCCCGCTCCGGAAGGTCGTCGGTCCCCATCCAGGCCGGCTCGAGGAGCTCGTGGGTAAGGAAGAAATCGCCGCGATCGTAGGATTCGAGCGCCGCGTCGTAGGCCGCCCGTCGGTCGACCGCCGGAATCGGGCGGTAGGCCTTCCGTCGCCCGCCCTGGACGACGGTCCGCGCGGCGGTTTTCGCCATCAGGCGAGATCGGCCAGGGCGCGGCGGCCGCCGAACCCGTCGGCCAGCTCGTGCCACCACTCGACGTCGCCCTCGCCGAGCCGCCAGCAGAGCCAGACCTGCCGCCCGCTGACGAGTGCGGGGAAGTCGATCAGGCCGGTCTCGATCTCGCGGAGTGTGACGCCGAGGTCGTCGATCCGGGCCACGCCGGCCTGCATCTGGTCGATCACGCCCTGCATCCGGAGCCGGAGACGCCGGCGCTCCTCGGCCTCGGGCGACGTGTCGTCGGGATGGTCGGCCGGGACCGGGCCGTGCCCCACCGTTTCGCGCGCCGCCTGCCGAGCGAATTCGTCGCGAAGCTCGATGAGCTGCGACCGCTCGTCGCGGAGCGTCTCGAGAATCGTCCGCAGCTCCGGCAGCGCCGTGTTCGCGTCGTCGAGGTCGAAGAATCGGGCCATCTCGGCGATTCTAGCCGAGCCAGCGCCTCCGCCCGGCGATTGGCTCGCGATCGGCCCGCGGGCGCCCGGGCGGCGAGATATGCTCGGCGCACGATGCGCACGATCCTGCTCTGGATGGCCGGCAACCGCTGGCTCCGCGATCGACTGCCGAAGCTGTGGTTCGCCCGCCGCGCAGTCCGCCGCTTCATGCCCGGCGAGGATCCGGAGGCGGCGCTCGCCGCGGCCGCCCAGTTCCGCGACGAGGGCATCACCTCGATGTTCACCCGCCTCGGCGAGAACGTGTCCACGCCCGAGGAGGCCGACGAGGTCGTCGAGCACTACCTGGGCCTGCTCGACACGATCGCCGAACGCGGACTCGACGGCGAGATCTCGGTCAAGCCCACCCAGCTCGGGTTCGACCTCGACCAGGACGCGACCCTTCACCGCATCGAGCGCCTGGCGGAGCGCGCAGCCGCGACCGGCGGAACCGTCTGGATCGACATGGAGGCGAGCGCGTACGCGGAGGGCACGATCCTCCTGTACGAGCGGCTCAAGGCGAGCCATGCGAACACGGGCATCTGCCTCCAGTCGTACCTGCGCCGGACGGCGGCCGACATCCAGCGCCTCCTGCCACTCCAGCCCGCGATCCGGCTCGTCAAGGGCGCCTACGCGGAACCGGCGGCGATCGCCTACAAGAGCCGCCACGACGTCGACGCGAACTACGTGGCGCTGTGCGTCTCGATGCTGGAGGCCAGGCGGGCGGGGACGGCGGTCCAGATCGGGCTCGGGACGCACGACGTCCGGCTCATCGAGCAGGTCGCAGAACACGCCGCGGCGCTCGGCGTCGACAGGGCCGTCCTCGAGGTTCAGATGCTGTATGGCATCAGGTCCGCGGAGCAGCGCCGGCTCGCCGGCGCCGGGTACCGGGTGCGGGACCTCATCGCCTACGGCGCGGCCTGGTATCCGTGGTACATGCGGCGGCTCGCCGAACGACCCGCGAACATCCTCTTCGCCCTCCGTCAGCTCCTGCCCTGAGGCCGCCGCCCGGCCCGCGAGACCATCGCCGGGCGACGATGGCGGCGCCTGCGAGCGCCCGATAGAGTAGGCGGTCCGCGGCGACTGTCGCCTGCGAAGTCCGAGGAAGGTAGAACGCCGTGCGACTCGCGTCCCGGATGAGCACGATCGGCACCGAATCGGCCTTCGAGGTCGCCGCTCGCGCGCGTGCCCTCGCGGCGACCGGCAGGAGCATCGTCCACCTCGAACTCGGTGAGCCCGACTTCGACACGCCGGCGAACATCCGCGCGGCAACCAAGCGCGCCCTCGACGAGGGCTTCACCCACTACGCGCCGTTCTCCGGCGTTCCCGCGCTCCGCGAAGCCATCGCCGATGACGCGACCGCTCGAAAGGGGTTCGCCGTCACGCCGGACCGGGTCTTCGTGACGGTCGGTGGCAAGGGCGTGATGCTCTACGCGATCATCGGGCTGATCGAGGCCGCCGACGAAGTGATCGTCCCGGATCCCGGCTACCCGATCTACAAATCGCTCGCCCGCTTCATCGGCGGGACGCCGGTCCCGATCCCGATCCGGATGGAGCACGAGTTCCGTTTCGATGTCGACGAGCTGGCCTCGCTCATCACGCCACGAACGCGCATGGTCGTGATCAATTCGCCGGCCAATCCGACCGGCGGGGTGCTGACGCGCGGGGACCTGGAGGCGGTGGCCGAGCTCGCGATTCGCCACGATCTCGTCGTGCTGGCCGACGAGATCTACGGCCGGGTCCTGTACGACGGCACGGACCACGTCTCGATCGCTTCGCTGCCGGGCATGGCGGAGCGGACGATCGTCCTCGACGGCTTCAGCAAGACGTTCGCGATGACCGGCTGGCGGCTGGGCTACGCGATCGTGCCGCCATCGCTCGTCACGATGTTCGGCCAGCTGATCATCAACACGATCAGCTGCGCCCCGACGTTCGTCCAGGTCGGAGCCGTCGAGGCGCTCCGCGGGCCGCAGGCCGATGTCGAGGCGATGGTCGCCGAGTTCCGGGCCAGGCGCGACCTCATCGTCGACGGCCTCAACGCGATCCCCGGCATCCGCTGCCTCCGTCCGAGCGGCTCCTTCTATGTCTTCCCCGACATCGCGGGGACCGGCCTCTCCGGGGCGGAACTGGCCGAGAATCTGCTCCAGGAGGCCGGTGTCTGCGTGCTCCCCGGGACGGCCTTCGGTGGGATCGGGACGAACCACATCCGGATCTCGTACGCCAACTCGCGCGAGAACCTGAGGCTCGCGCTCGATCGGATCCGTGGTGCCGTGGAGCCGCTCGTGGCCACCGGCTCCCCTCGCTGATGGCCCGGCCGAGGGTCTTCGTGGCGCGCCTGATCCCGGACGACGGGATCGACCCGATCGTCGCCGCCTGCGACGCGACCGTGTGGCCCGATGAGCTGCCGCCGCCACGCGACGCGCTGCTCCGCGCCGTCGCCGGCTGCGATGGGATCCTCACCCTGCTCACGGATCGGGTGGACGACGAGTTGCTCGACGCGGCCGGGCCGCAGCTGAAGGTCGTCTCGAACTACGCCGTCGGGTTCGACAACGTCGACGTGCCGGCCTGCACCCGGCGCGGCATCCCGGTGGGCAATACGCCCGGTGTGCTGACCGAGACGACGGCCGACCTGGCCTGGGCTCTGCTGATGGCCGCCGCTCGGCGCGTGCCCGAAGGCGACCGCTACGTCCGGGCCAAGAAGTGGAAGACGTGGGGCCCGATGCTGCTGCTCGGCCCCGACGTCCATGGCTCGACGCTCGGCATCGTCGGTTTCGGGCGAATCGGCCAGGCGGTCGCCCGGCGTGCGGCAGGGTTCGGGATGACGATCCTCTACCACGACACCCATCGAGCCGAGGCCGCGGTCGAGATCGCGTACGGAGCGACGTACCTGTCGCTCGAGGAGCTCCTCGCCCGATCCGACTTCGTGTCGCTCCATGTCAACCTCACGCCCGAGACGCGCGGCTTGATGAATGCCGAGCGACTCGGCTGGATGAAGCGGACGGCGGTCCTCGTGAACACGTCCCGCGGCCCCGTGGTCGATGGGGCTGCCCTCGCAGGTGCTCTGCGTGACGGGACGATCTTCGCCGCGGCCCTGGACGTCACCGACCCGGAGCCGATCCCGCTCGACGATCCGCTCCTCACGCTCGACAACTGCCTCGTCGTCCCGCACATCGCGTCGGCGTCGCGGGCCACGCGCGGCAAGATGGCGGAGATGGCGGCGGCGAACCTGCTCGCCGGACTGCGCGGGGAACGGCTGCCGACACCGGTCAATCCGGAGGTCTACGAGGCGACCGGCAGGCCCGGCTGAGGGGCACGGTGCCGGGACCCTTCCGCGCCCTTCCCGCCCCGCACCTGGCCAGATGTTCACCCACGGAAAGCTAGCGGGGTTCCGCGGCCATTCCGGGCCCGTTCGGGCTCGATCTGCGCCCTTCCGAGGCCGCATCCACGCTCGACCTGACCGTCGGACCCGGGTCCAGGGGCGCACGTAGTTGGGCCAGCGTTCTGTGGGCGAGAATCTGGCCAGGTACGACTCCCGAAACGTCAGGGACTGCGGCGGATGCCGAACCTGATGCAGCCGATCGCGAGCGAGACGCCGACCACGACAGCCAGGGCGCCTCCGAAGAAGTACGGCGCCGCGAACGAAAGGACATCTGAGCCGCCCAGGATCAGGACCATGATGGCTGCGACGCCGAGCAGGCTCAGGCCCAGCATCGCGAGCGCGATGCCCGCGAACATGAGGATGGCCGTGCTGGCACGCATTGGCTCAGCCTACGTCTGGGGGGTCACGCCGACGCGCTGGGCCAGTTCCACGCGGCTCAAACCGGCCCCCTCACGCAGTTCGGCGATCCGGTTCGCGTTCGGGGCATCGACCGCCGGCTTGCGCCCGGTCATCCAGCCTCACCGCCCGCCGCAAGCGCGATCGGAAGCCCTCCATCGGTGTCGAGCAGCTCGACCGGTATCGCTCAGTTCTTCGCGGGTCGAGCGAGGACTGATAATGGGATTCGGGCCGGTAGCTCAGTGGTAGAGCAGGGGACTTTTAATCCCTGTGTCGTGGGTTCGAACCCCACCCGGCTCACCACTCGCGCGGCCTCCACACTCTCGTGAGTGGAGATCCCCTTGCGCATGTCCGTCAAGATGAGACATTCGAAACGTGATCAGCTAAGTGACTCCGATCTCCGGGGAACTTGGGGCTCGATCTGACCGCGCGTGCGGAGGCTACAAGATGGACTCGGATCGCGACAACGGGAGGACGGAGCCCGCCGCCCTCGACCCTGACGGCCGTTTCGACGAACCGACCGGCGACTCCATCCCTACAACCACGCCAGAAGCCACCGACCCGGTTGTGGCCCCTCCCCGGCAAACAGGCGATTCGGCACAGCTCCCGGAACGTCGCGCGACCGATGGTGACGCATCGGAGCACCTCGAGGAACTGATCGTCGGGCAGCTGCCCGCTCTACTCCGGCTCGAGAGAAACGGTCCCGCTGTCGGCGTCGAATTGGTTGGTCAGCACCTTCGCCTCGAGGGCACGATGGAGATCGGGCACTTCCATCGCCTCTCGGATTTCCTCAACCACCACGAAGGCCTGATCGAGTTGCTCGACGCCACCATCCTTCGACGGAACGGCGATCCGACGAAGGTTACGACCCGCAGCATCTGGATCAACCCGCAGGATGTCACGATCATCGGGCAGACCACGCCTCAACAGGCATCCCAGCCCGAACTCTTCGTCCCGAAGGTGGCGAAGAAGATGATCATGGTAACGCCGGGCCACACCCTCACTGGCGACGTCTACATCACGCCCGAGGCTGAGATCTCGATATTCGTCGAGTCGCCGGATCCGACGTTCATTCCCATGACCGACGTGCGGACCCGGTCGCTGGCGGACCGGCGGGTCATCTGCCGTTACGGCTTCGCCCTGCTCAATCGTCGTCACATTGTCGCCACGACCGAGCTGCAGCCAGGGATGGTGCCCGGCCGAACCGTGCTCTAATCGCGCCGGCCGGTCCCGTCCAAAGGGTTGCCCACGGATAGGGATCCTCGACGTCAAGCTCCCGGCGCGGCTCCTTCTCGGACGAGGCGGTCACGGCTGAATCGCCGGGTCGCTGGCGACGACCGTGTCGCCGATCGCGATCTCCCCGCCAGCCACGATCTTCGCCCGGAGCCCCGCCCGATGGACGAGCGGCTCGAGAATCGGCTTGCCGACAAGGTCGGTCAGGTACTGGCACGGCTCGCACAGCCGCGTTCCCTCGCACTCGACATCGCCGACGCGGAATCGCCGGCCGACGAGGTCGTTGAGGCGGATGCCGCGGGTCGTCACGTTGCGGCGGCTCTCGCCGGGGGCGAGAACGATCGCCTGTTTCGCCGCGAGATCCTCGAGCACCTCGGCCTCGATGAGCGTGATGTCGCGGTCGACCCGCGGATCGGGCGAATAGGTGCCCGATCCAACCGCGTAACGGTCGCCTTCGAGTCCGACGTTCGCGATCGCCCGAACGCGATCGAGGGCGGTCACCGGGGCACCGGCGGCTGTCGCGATGTGGATGGCCTCGACGTGGCCGGTCATCGGCATGCGCGCAACTGTAACGCCCGCGGCGGGTCTGGGGCTGGGCGACGGCGTCACGACGAGTTGCCGGTTCCGTTCGGCGACGAGGCGTCGCCGATCAGGGGCTGATGTTGAAGCTCGCCGACGCCAGGGCCTTGCCCCCCTTGTCGACGAACGAGATCAGGTAGGAGCCCGGGCCCAGGTTCGCGCTGGTCAGGTCGGCAGCGAACGTGTTGCCGACGCTGGCAGACGCGACCGGCAACGTCGCCTTGACGTTGCCGCTCGTCTCGATCTTGATCGCCAGCTCCTCCGGCGGCCTCGACGTGAGGAGCGTGCCGATCGCGACGATCGGTGATCCCGCCTTGAACGCGGTGCCCTTGTCCGTGAGGGCGAGCGATGTCGGGTCGAATGCCGTTCCGAACCAGACGACCGTGATCGGCGGCTTGTCCGTCGTCACGTTCGCTCCCGCCGCCGCCGGCGGCCCTGAGTCTCCGCACGCAGCCACAACCAACGCGATCGCCAATGCCAAGAACGCGCGCCGCATCAGACGCCTCCTGCTGACCGGTCCCGTGGTCGAGGCGGACAGAGTAACGCGTCCACGGCCGCCGGTCCCGCGCCATACGCACGGTTCGGTGACGCCGTCCGTCCCCGTCCTGTATCCGTTCCGCCACCGATTCGCATTGCTTCCGACCCCTGTTGACGGGCCCTCTCCGCGAGGTTCGCGTCGTAGCCTCCGAGCCATTGGCAGAGTGGAGGAGGAAGATGCGTCGAAAGTTGACCCTCGGAACCATTGCGGCTGCGTTCGCGGTCGCGGCAGTCCCCGCAATCGCGCTCGGTGCCGACGGTGACCCCGTCGCCGATACCGGCGACACGGCATGGATGCTCGCGGCCACGGCCTTCGTCATGATCATGCTGCCCGGCCTGGCGCTGTTCTACGGCGGCCTGGTCCGCCGCAAGAACGTCCTGTCGACGATCATGCACAGCTTCTTCGGGCTCGCCATCGTCAGCGTCGTCTGGGTCCTCGTCGGGTTCAGCCTCGCGTTCGGGCCCGACGTCAACGGCATGGGCCTGATCGGCGGCCTCGACTACGTCGGGTTCATGGGCGTCGGCCTCACGCCGAGCACGGTCTACGCCGTGACGATTCCGTTCGTCCTGTTCGCCGCGTTCCAGTTGATGTTCGCGGCGATCACCCCGGCACTCATCACCGGGGCCTTCGCCGAACGCAAGCGATTCGCATCGTTCGTCCTCTTCACCGTCCTCTGGTCGATCTTCGTCTACTCGCCCATCGCTCACTGGGTCTGGGCCACGGACGGTTGGCTGTTCAAGCTCGGAGCTCTCGACTTCGCCGGCGGCACGGTGGTCCACGCCTCCTCGGGCGTGTCGGCCCTGATCGTCGCCATCCTCATCGGCCGGCGGGTCGTCAATGGTGACCGCATGGAGCCCCACGACGTTCCGATGACGGTCCTCGGCGCCGGACTCCTGTGGTTCGGCTGGTTCGGCTTCAACGCCGGCTCGGCCGTTGCTGCCAACGGGCTCGCGGCCAGCGCATTCATCGTGACCAACACGGCAGCGGCAGCGGCGACCATCACCTGGGTCGGCGCGAGCTACCTCCACAAGCGCAAGGTCAGCGTCGTCGGTGCAGCGTGCGGCGCCGTTGCGGGACTCGTCGCCATCACGCCGGCGTCCGGCTTCGTGACGCCGGGCGGCGCGCTCCTGATCGGCTTCGTCGCCGGCGGCCTGTGCTACAGCGCGACGCTCCTCCGCGAGCGGATCAAGGTCGACGACGCCCTCGATGTCTTCGCGGTCCACGGTGTCGGCGGGACGTTCGGGGCGATCGCGACCGGCGTCCTCGCGACGAGCGCCGTGCAGGCCAGCTACAAGGGCCTCATCGACGGCAACGCCGGTCAGGTCCTCACCCAGTTGGTCGCGGTCGGGGCGACGATTGCCTATGCCGTCGTTGCCACCTTCGTGATCGTCAAGATCGTCGACGTCATCCTCGGGATCCGGATCTCGGCCAAGGACGAGGAGCTCGGCATCGACCTCTCGACCCACGGCGAGGCTGCCTACCAGGCCTGACCTCCTCAACCGGGCCCCCCCGCCCGGATTCAGGACGATCCGACCGCCCGGGTCACAGCCTCGGGCGGTCGTTTCGCCTCTTCGGAGTCCAGCATGTCGCCACTCCCACGACCTCCGACGGCACCGCTCTACGACCCCCGGTTCGAGCACGATGCGTGCGGGATCGGGTTCGTGGCGGATGCCGGCGGCCGGAACCTCGACAGGGTGTTGCCGCTGGCCCTTGCCGGGCTGGCGGCGCTCGGGCACCGGGGGGCATTCGGGGCCGACGGCGAATTGAGCGACGGTGCGGGGGTTGCCCTGCCGCTCGAGCCGGGGCTCCTCGATGCGATCGATCCGGGTGCCGGCGTTCGCCGCCCCGCTGTCGCGGTCATCTTCCTGCCGCGCGGGCGTTCGCGAGCGGCGCGCGCCCGGGGGATCGTCACGGGCGCACTGTCAGCCGAGGGGCTGCGGGTCGCGAGGTGGCGGCGCGTGCCGATGGACATCCGAGCGTTGGGTGCCGCGGCTGCCGCAACCCGGCCCGACGTGGTCCAGGCGATCGTCGAGCGTCCGCTGGGTGGCGGAGGCGGCCCCATCGCCGACGCCGACTTCGAGCGCCGCCTCGTCCTGGCCCGGCGCGGCCTGGAGGCCGCCGCGCGCGAGGCACGCCTCGACGACCTGTCGGTGCCGTCCGCGTCGTGCCGCACCATCGTCTACAAGGGCCTCGTCGCCGGCGGCCGCCTCGCGGAGCTGTACCCGGACCTGGCCCAGCCGATCCGGCTCTCGTATGCGCTCTTCCACCAGCGGTACGCGACGAACACCCAGCCGACATGGCGACTCGCCCAACCGTTCCGCTCGATCGCCCACAACGGCGAAATCGACACGGTCCGTGGCAACCGGGAGCAGGTCCGCGGCCGGGCGAACGATGCGACGGGCGGTGCGGCGGGAGCGGTCGCCCGACGGCTCGTCGAAGCGGGGCCGCTGCTATCGCCGGAGGGCTCGGACTCCCAGTCGCTCGACGAGATGCTCGAGGTGCTCGTCGCCACGGGCTGGGACCTGGGCTCGGCGCTCCTCGCGTCGCTGCCGGAGGCGTCATCGCTGCGCCGGGCGCCGCACCCGCACATCGCCACGCTGCGCCGCGGCACGGCCGGGCTTCTCGCGCCGTGGGACGGCCCCGCGGCGATCGTCTTCTCCGACGGCCGGCGCGTCGGGGCGATCATGGATCGCAACGGCCTGCGACCGGCCGCCTTTGCCGTGAGCCGCGATCGGCTCGTCGCCGTAGCCTCGGAGGCGGGGGCGATCGCCCTCGCGCCGTCAGACACGGTGCGCCGCGGGCGGCTGGGCCCTGGGGAGATGCTCCTCGTCGACCCGCGGCGGCGGGCGGTCCTGGAGGACGCCGACGCGAAGGCGCACCTGTTGCATCGCCTCCCGATCCACGACGCGCCCCGACCGGCACACGTCGACCGCACGCCAGCGTCGGCGGACCGGACGCCGTCGTCGCTCCGCTATCTCGCCGGCCTCGACTCGGAGAAGGCCCGCCTCGACATCAGGACGATGGTCGTCGATGGCCACGAGCCGCTCTGGAGCATGGGCGACGACACGCCCACGCCCGGACTCGCTCGCATCGACCGGCCGGTGGCGGATCACCTCCGCCAGTCCTTCGCGCAGGTGACGAATCCGCCGATCGACCCCGAGCGCGAGCGCGCGGTCATGGACATGCGGGTCGATCTCGGGCGACGCCCGGCGCTGCTCGGCGGGCCGCCGCGGGTCGCACGCCGCGCGCGAACGCTGCGCCTCGACCGCCCGGTCGTGGCCGATCTCGACGCGCTGCTTGGCGCCTTCCCGGGGCGGATCGGCCGCCTCGACGCGACGTGGGACCCGGCGACCGGTCCGCGGGGCCTCGAGGCCGCCCTCGACCGACTCGCCGTCGCCGCCGTCGGTGCCGCGCTCGGCAGGACGGAGCTCCTCGTCCTCTCCGATCGCAACCTGTCGGTGGAGCGGCTGCCGATTCCCTCGGTTCTTGCCGTCGGCGCCGTCAACACCGCCCTGACGGACGCGGGGCTTCGCGGCCGATCCGATGTCCTCGTCGACGCCGCCGACATCCTCGACGTCCACTCACTCGCGATGGCCCTCGCGGCTGGTGCCACGGCCGCCGTCCCGTGGCTCGCGGTCGAGCTCGCGATGGAGTCCGCGGGCTCGCGCGGGGCGGAGGAGCTGACCGCCGACGACGCGGTCGCGAACCTGCTCGCCGCGTTCGAGGCGGGCCTCCGCAAGACGCTCGCGCGGATGGGGATCAGCACGATCGCGTCCTACATCGGCGGGCTCCTGTTCGAGACGCTCGAGCTCGACGCGGACCTGCTTCGGCGCTGCTTCCCCGGCGCGCCCGCATGGCGCGGGACCGTGGGGTTGCGGGCGATCGGCGAGCGCGGGATTCGCCGGGCCGCCACGGCCGCTTCGATTGCCGCTGAGACGCCGTCGAACAAGTTGCCCGACCCCGGCTTCGCGCGCTTCAAGGCAGACGGCGAAGCGCACCTCTTCTCCCCGAAGATCGCGGGCGAGATCTCGGCCCTCGTCGCGGTGGACGACCCCGCAGAGATCGACGCCGCGCTCGGCCGATACCGGGACGCCCTCGCGGCGGCCGCCTCCGGCGTTGGTGGCGCCGCCGCCGGAGCCGTCGTCCGTGACGGGATCCGCATCCGGCGGGCCCCCGCATCGGCCGGCCCGGTCGCTCTCGCCTCCGTCGAATCGGCGAGCGACATCGTCCGTCGCTTCGTCGTCTCGGCGATGTCGGTCGGCGCGCTCTCGCCGGAGGCGCACCAGGCGCTGACCATCGGGATCCAGCGAGCCGGCGGTGCCGCGAACACGGGCGAAGGCGGCGAGGACCCCGCCTGGTACACGCCGACGGACACCGGCGAGCGCCACGACGCCCGGATCAAGCAGGTCGCGTCGGCCCGCTTCGGCGTCACCGCCCAGTACCTTGCCCGCGCCGATCAGCTCGAGATCAAGATCGCCCAGGGCTCGAAGCCCGGCGAGGGCGGCCAGTTGCCCGGCGCGGAAGGCAACGGCGTACATCGCATCGCTCCGGCGCGGCCAGCCGGGTATGACGTACATCAGTCCGCCCCCGCACCACGACATCTACTCGATCGAGGACCTCGCCCAGCTCATCGCCGACCTCCGGGCGATCAATCCGGCAGCCCGCGTCGGCGTCAAGCTCGTTGCCTCGCGCGGCGTCGGGACGATCGCTGCCGGCGTCGCCAAGGCGGGCGCGAGCTACGTCCACCTGTCGGGCCACGCGGGCGGGACTGGGGCGTCGCCGCTCTCGTCGATCAAGCATGTCGGGGCGCCGTGGGAGCTCGGGCTCGCGGAAGTCCACCAGACGCTGCTCCGCAACGACCTGCGCGACCGGGTCGCGCTTCGAACGGACGGCGGCCTGCGCACCGGCCGCGACCTGCTCGTGGCCGCGCTCCTCGGTGCGGAGGAGTTCGCGTTCGGGACGTCGATGCTCGTCGCGCTCGGCTGCGACATGGCCCGCCAGTGCCACCTCGACACCTGCCCGACCGGCATCGCGACGCAGCGCGATGACCTCCGGGCGAAGTTCACCGGCACGCCCGAGCAGGTCGAGCGGTTCGCCACTGCCCTCGCCGAGGATCTCCGGCGCGAGCTCGCGGCCGCCGGGGCACGCTCGGTCGGCGAGGTCGTCGGCGAGGCGAGCCGGCTCCTGGCGCCCTCGCGCGGTCGACGAGCCGGCACTCTCGATCTTGCGCCCGTCATCGGCGCGCCGCACTGGGATGCGACGCCCGCGCGGCGGGCCAACCCGGCCGGAGCCGATCGCGACGTCCACCGCCAGCCCGCGTCGCCGCTCGAGGCGCATCTCGTCGCCGCGCTCGGCGGCCAGGGCGGGTTCTCGGCCGGCGGCCTCAAGCTCTCGACCGCGGATCGGTCGTTCGGCGCCGCGCTGTCCGGAGCCCTCGAACGCGGGCAGCTGCGCGGCCCGATCCGGCTCGAGCTCCGTGGTGCCGCCGGCCAGTCGTTTGGTGCGTTTGCCGGGCCGGGACTCGATCTGCGGCTCGTCGGCCAGGCGAACGACTACGTCGGGAAGGGCCTGTCCGGCGGGCGCCTCGTCGTCGCCCCGGACGCCGATCTCGCGGCCGACCCGAGCCGCCAGGCGATCGCGGGCAACACGTGCCTCTACGGCGCGACGGCGGGCCGACTCCACCTCGTCGGGCGGGCTGGGATGCGGTTCGCGGTTCGCAATTCCGGCGCCGAGGCCGTCGTGGAGGGCCTCGGCCAGCACGGCTGCGAGTACATGACGGGCGGCGTCGTCGTCGTCCTCGGCCCGATCGGGGCGAACTTCGGGGCCGGGATGACCGGCGGCAGGGCCTACCTGCTGGATCCGGACGGCCGCCACATTGCCGCGCTCGACTCGCGGAGTGTCAATGCCATCCGGCTCTCCGCGGCGGCGCGCGATCGCGACGACGGCCCGTCACTCGTCGCCGAGTTCCGCGGCCTGGTCGACGCCCACCGCGACGCCGGTTCGGCGCTGGCCGCTCGCCTCCTCGCCGAACGGAACGAGCTCGAGAGCGACGTCTGGCTGGTCGAGCCGATCGCGGCACCCGCCGCGCATGCACCGGCTGCCGTGACGGCGACGACCCGCTCTCACGTGACCCAGCCGATCGGAGCCATCGCCCCGAGCTGACCCAGCTCCGTTCCTGCCCCGGCCTCGGACTCATACGCACTCCCCGGGACCATTAGCGACAGAGCTCGATCCGATACCTCGCCGGGTGGGTCGCGTTCTGCCCATACGCTCTCCGGAAGAGCGCTGAGGGACGCCCGGGTCGTCCCAGGACCTGCCGCGCCTTCAAGCCGCGCCGCCCCCAACGCCGACGACCCATGACGCTCGCCTCACGAGCGTATGGGACGAGCCGGGCTTGGCTGGGGCGCGGCGAGGTAGCGGCGTCGAACGTAGGCGATGAACGTCAGCGCAACCGGATCGCAACCCTGCCGGTTCCGCGCCGCCGCCGACCCGGCAGGCAGACGCCACCTAGAGTTTCACCACAACGGGGGCGAGTAACTCCTCCCCCTCTCGCCCCCGGACCCCCCTCCTTCTCTCCCCAGAAAGTCGAGACCCCAGATGATCCACCCCACCGACTCCGCGGCTCGTCCGGTCGTCGCTGTCAGGGACGGGCGCGGCGCGCCCGTGACATGCGCCGCCTGTGGCTGCCGCCTCCAGGCCGTCGGTCACTCCGGCGACGAGGCGTGGTTCCACTTCAACCCTCTCGCCGGTCGCGATGCCCGGGGCTGCCGCGTCGATTGCGCGGACGCAGCCCACGATGCCTCCGGTCAGGCGGCGCTCGCCCTCGCCTGAGGAACGCTCCGGCGCGGAACGTCCCAGGTCTCGCGCCGAATCCCTGGTACCGCGTCGAATCCTCCGTCGAACGTGAGGATTCGATCGACCTGGCCCCGCTCCATCACGGCGACATGGATCGCGCCGCGTGCCAACAGGCGTGTTGCGCTGGTTACGCTTCGTCCGCGATCGACTGACGGACCACCTGGAGTCGCCTTGTCATGCGGTGAGCATGTTTGGACTCGTGATGATGAGTCAGCCGGCCTCCGTGTCGATCCGGTAGCCGACGCCGCGAACGGCGACGATCCTGGGGCCTCCCGAGCCCTCGACCTTCGCCCTGAGCCGGGCGAGGTGCGGCTTGAGCCAGAGCAGGTCCGGGTCCGTCTCCGCCGGCCAGCCGGCCCGTGCGAGAAGGTGGTGCGGGACGATGTCGCCCGCGGCGCGGACGAGCGCCTCGAGCAGCCGGAACTCGGTCGGGGTGAGGACGAGTGCGATGTCGCCGACGCGCGCCTCGTGACGGGCGGGTTCGAGATAGAGCTCGCCGGCCGACAGTGGACCGGACGTCGTCGAGCCAGCCGCGCGGTCGACGCGCCGCATCACCGCCGCGATCCGGGCGAGCAGCTCCGCCTTGCCGAACGGCTTGACGAGGTAGTCGTCGGCGCCGATGCCGAGCGCTTTGACCTTGGCCGCCTCGGCGCTCTCGCCCGAGACGACGAGGATCGGGGCGGAGCCCGACGCGCGGATCTGGCCGGCGACCGTGAACCCATCGGGCCCTGGCATGGCGAGGTCGAGGAGCACGATATCGGGCGCCTCCTCGCGGAAGCGCTTGACGGCGGTCAGCCCGTCGTAGGCCGTGATGACCTGGTGTCCCTCGGTTCCGACCAGCGCGGTGATCGCGCCGACCATCGCGGGATCGTCGTCGACGACGAGAATGCGGAGAGGGCGGGTGGACAACGTCATCACCGGACGTTACACCGCTGCCGCTGCCGGCAGCGACACGACGAACCGGGCGCCGGTCGGATCGACAGGCTCGCACCAGAGTCGGGCGCCCATCGACTCGCCCAGCCGCTTGGCGGCGTACAGCCCGATGCCGGAGCCGCGGGCCGTGTGCGTGTCACGTCGCGCATACGGTTCGAAGATTCGTTCACGCCATTCCTCCGGTACGCCGGGTCCCTGGTCCGTCACCCCGATCCGCACGGATCCCTCGACGATCGAGCGGTCGATCGTGATGGTCGTATCGGGCGGGGCGTACTTGATCGCGTTCTCGATGAGGTGCTCGAGGATCTGGCGGAGCCGGGGTGGGTCCGCGAGGGCATGGAGCCTGACGCCGGGGGTGATGTCGAGCCGGTGCTGGCGGAGGATGGGCTCGATCGAGACGGCGACCTCGCCGATCGCCTCCGCGATGTCCGTCGGGACGACGGCCGCCGGCGCGTCCGGGACGACCCGGACGGAGGCGAGGATGGAATCGACGAGCCGGTCGAGCCGCTCGACCTGCTCGAGCGCGGCATCATGCCACGCGGCGCGCTGGGCTCGGCGGATCGGGTCACGCGACCGGCAATTCTTCAGCGGCGGGTCGTCGGCAAGCAGCTCCGTGTAGGCGCGGACGACTGCGAGCGGCGTCCGGAGCTCATGGGTGACGAGGGCGATCAGCTCGCTTCGGGCCTCATCGATCTCCCGGAGGGCCTGGACCCGGGCCTCGGCCTCGATCTGCTGGCGGCCCTTCTCGACGATGCCGGCGAGCAGGTCGGCGATCGCGCCGAGCTGGGCAACGTCGCCGTCGCTGAAGACACGATGGCTCTCCGTCTGGACGTTGAGGACACCGACGACCTGGTCGTGCCACGACAGCGGCACCGACAGCATCGACGCGACGTAGCGGCGCTGGTCCAGTCCGCGGACCCAGAGGAAGCGCGGCTCGGCGGCAACGTCGGGGATGACGAGCGGTTCGCGGGTCGCGGCGACGTGGCCGGTGACACCCTCGCCATAGGGCACCCGCGCCTTGCCGATCTGATACCGATCGAGGCCGGTCGTGGCGGCGAGGGTCAGGTACTCTCCGTCGCGGTCCAGCAGGTACAGGGAGGAGACATCGGCGTGGAGCGCGTCGCGGGTCCCATCGACGACCGTCTCGAGCAATTCGTCCCAGGTCCGGGCGGTCGTGGCGAGTCGCGCGACCTGGTGCAGGAAGCGGAGCTCCTCGAGCTGATCCGCTTCCTTCTCGTTCGCGCGTTGTTCGATCTCGGGTGCCGCCATGACGATCACGATACAAGCGTAGAGAAGGACGGGGCCAGGAAAGGTTGCGGCGGCGTGGAGGGCGTGGTGCGGAACGGTGCCGATGCGGAGGCGGCCGCGTGAGCATGAACTCCCGGCCCCGCGCGAGGCGCGAGCCCGACGCGAACGTGGCGGTGCGCGGCGAGCCCGCGACCGTCGGGACCGCCCGGGCGCGAGACCAGCTCGCGCTCGAGGTCAGCCTCCTCGGCTCGCTGCTCGGCCAGGTCGTCGCAGAGCAGTCCGGCCGCGATCTTCTCGACCTCGTCGAGCGGGTTCGCCGGACCACGATCCGGCTTCGCCGGGAGGACGATTCCGCGGAACGGACGGCCCTCGCCGCGACCCTCGCCGGACTCGATGTCGAGCGGGCGGAGGTCGTGATCCGCGCGTTCAGCCTGTACTTTCGGCTCGTCAACCTCGCCGAGGAACGCGACAGGATCCGGACTGCGCGGCGACGCGAGCGGTCGGGTCGGGACGGCGACGCCGCGGAGACGATCGCCGGGGCCGTGGCGGCGATCCGCGGCGGCCGGAGCGACGACGGCGATCCGGCTCTGAAGATCATCGACCGCCTCCGGATCAACCCGGTCCTGACGGCCCACCCGACCGAGGCCCGGCGGCGGACGCTGCTTCTCGCGCTCCGTCGGGTCGATCGCCTGCTCGCCCGTCTCGACGATCGCGACGTGCCTGCGGCCGAGGATCGCGACACCCGGCGACGGCTCCGCGAGGAGATCACGCTGCTGTGGCGAACCTCCGACCTGCGGGCCGTCGCGCCCAGCCCGCTCGACGAGGTCCGGACCGCCCTCGCATTCTTCGACGAGACGCTGTTCGGCGCGGTGCCGCTGCTCCTGCGCGCCGCCGACGCGGCGCTCGACGAGCCGGTGGGAGCCGCGTCGCGGGGAGCGGCGCGGAAGGGAGCGGCCCCGACGGGGGAAGCGACCGACGCCGGCGGCAGCGGGACCCGCCCGCCGCGCGTCCCCGCGTTCCTTCGTTGGGGCTCGTGGATCGGCGGGGATCGGGACGGCAATCCAGCGGTCACGGCAGAGGTCACGGAGCGGACGATGCGGATCCACGCGGATCACGTCCTCCGCGGCTACGAGGCAGTCGCGACCCGGCTCGCCCAGACGGTGTCGACGTCCACGCCCGCCGACGCGGTCCCGCGGCCCCTCGTCACGCGCCTCGCTCGTGACGCCGAGCTCCTTCCCGAGCTGGATCGCCAGCTCCGGCGCCGCTTCCCCGACGAGCCATATCGCCAGCGGTTCGGGTTCATCGCCGAGCGAATACGCCGGACGCGCGCCTACCTGACCGGACAGCAGGCCCCGCTCACCGGCCGGTACGACGCCGCCGATGAGCTCGATACGGAGCTGGGAGAGCTCCAGGAGGCCCTCGCGGAGCAGGGATTGGGGCGGGTCGCCTGGGGCGAGGTCCAGGACTTCCGCTGGCAGCTCGCGACCTTCGGTTTCCACCTCGCAGCCCTCGAGGTGCGCCAGCACAGTGCCGTCCACGCCCGCGCCCTTGCTCTGCTGCGCTCTGCGCCCGGCTCCGGGTCCGCCGGGCACCGAGCGGAGGCGGCGCCCGGGGTCCTGGCGGTCGATGTCGCGGAGACCCTCCGGACGCTTCCCACGCTCCAGGCGAGGTACGGTCCGGCGGCCGCGGAACGCTACGTCATCAGCTTCACCGACTCAGCGGACGACGTCCGGGCCGTGTTCGAGCTCGCCGCCATCGCCGGCGTCGCCACGGACGGCCCGGGCGGCCTGCCGATCGACGTCGTCCCGCTGTTCGAGGACGCGGTGACGCTCGAGGCGGCGGGCGAGCTCCTCGACGAGATCCTCGCCGACCCCTCGTATCGAGCCCATCTGCGGCGACGCGGGGATCGCCAGGAGGTGATGCTCGGCTACTCGGATTCGAACAAGGAGTCCGGGTACCTGGCCGCGAACTGGCTCCTCCACGGAGCCCAGACGTCCCTCGCCGCCGCCGCCGCGCGCCACCGAATCGAGCTGACGATCTTCCACGGCCGGGGAGGCGGGATCGGGCGCGGCGGTGGTCCGGCGAACCGGGCGATCCTCGGTCTCGCGGCCGGATCTCTCGACGGCAGGCTCAAGCTGACCGAGCAGGGCGAGATCGTCGCCGAGCACTACGCCGATCCGCAGATCGCAATCCGGCACCTCGAAGGGCTGACCGCGGCCGTCCTCATCGCCTCGACCGACGAGCATGGCGCGAGCGTGGCCGCGTCCGAAGAGGCGGGCCGCCCGATCCTCGACGAGATGGCCGCGGTCTCGCGCGACGTCTACCGATCGCTCGTCATCGACGACCCCGGCTTTGTCTCATTCTTCCGGCTCGTGACGCCGATCGACGAGATCGCGACGCTCAGGCTCGGCTCACGCCCCGCGGCGCGGGCCCGCGACGTGGACGAGGACGCCGGCCCGACGATCGCGGAACTGCGGGCGATCCCGTGGGTGTTCGCCTGGTCCCAGGCCCGGATCGACCTGCCGGGCTGGTTCGGCCTCGGCTCGGCGTTCGAGGCGTACGGCGCCGCGCACGGCGAGCGGGGGGCCAGGGAGCTTGCCCGCCTCTATCGGTCGTGGCCGTTCCTCAGGAGCATCCTCGACAACGCGGAGCTCTCGCTGGCCCGTGCCGATATCGGCGTTGCCCGCCAGTACGCCGCGCTTGCGCCCGGTGACGACCACGCCCGCCGCTGGTCGCGGATCGAGGCCGAGCATCGGCTGACCGTGACCTGGCTTGCCCGGGTGACCGGCCGCGAGTACCTCCTCGCCGACGACCCGGACCTGCGGCAGCGGATGATCCTTCGCGACCCCTACGTCGACTCGCTGTCGGCGCTCCAGGTGACTCTCCTGACCCGGTTGCGGGCATGCGCGCCGGACGATCCGGAGCGCGCTCGGCTGCTCCGGCTCGTCCAGCTCACGGTCAACGGGATCGCGGCGGGTCTGCAGGCCACCGGCTGATCACCGTGAGACACCGATCCAGCGAGCCGTCGCGTCGTTGCCCTCGACACGGCTGATGGCGCGGACCGTCTGCCCGACCTTCAGCTCGGCCGTCGTCGATCGGCGGCCACCGATCCGGACGCGAGTCTGGTCGTCGATCGCGACGGTGACGGACGCGCCGCCGGTCTCGGCGATCGTCATCGAATCGGCGTCGACGGCCGAGATCGTGCCTCCGTCGACCTGGACCGTGATCAGGCCCTCGTCGGGCTGGTTGAACGTGATCGTGCCGTGGACGAGATCGCGCAACGGTCGAAGTCGCGCCTCGGTCGAGGCGTCGCCTGCCGCGGGTTCCAGCGCGACGGCCGCAGCGAGTCCGTCGACGGCCTGGTCCGCAGCCGACGGCGCCGCGGCCTGGGCGAGCCCGATGCCCGCGACAGTGAGGACAGTGAGGGCGGCGCCGGTGAGGGCGAGTCGCCAGCGAGGGATCTTCACGGTGTATCTCCGGATCGGGTGAGCCTGGATTGGCTCATCGGAGCGTCGCCGCTGCTCGTCAGCCCATCGAACCCGCGAGGTAAGGGATCGGTAAGTCCCGCGCGGAGCCTGCTCCCAGGGCCCGTCCCGCGGAACCCGGCGGCTTTCCTGTCCGAGTGAAAAGGATCCGCCGAATCGGGGCCGGTGAGGCTCCCAGACCGGGTTCCGGCCATGATCGCGGTCGCTCGGGGCTGAACTGATGCGTGGCTCCGCTCGGTTTCGCATCCCGCCGGGCTGCGACCACTCGCGGCGGCCCCGAATCGTCGAACTCAGTTCACTCCGAGAGGAATCTCGTCAGGCTCGATCCGCCCAGCCCGGCCGGACGCCGCACCCGTCGGCCTGGGATCAGCCTGGGAGTTCGAGCCGGTCCCCATGGCGGGCGATGATCGGGAACGAGGAGCCCGGCACGAACCAGTAGGCCGCCCCCTCGCCGGCGACCCGCCAGCCGCCGTTGACGGCGATCACGCCCGTCCGCTCGTCGAGCCCGAGGTAGCCGAGACCCCGGGGCGCGACCTTCTCCAGGCCCGTCTGCCAGGCCATCCGCCGGACGTCGTCGTAGTGCGGGACGACTATCAGGCCGTGGACGAACCCGAGGCCATGGATTCCGCCCTCGGGCGTCCACGACCAGTCGGCCAGGGCCATCGCTCCCGCGCTCGCGCCCGCAATGACCGCTCCCCGGCGGTGGAGCCCCGCCAGGGCCCGGCCGGCGGCGGTCGGCCCCAGGAGCGCGGGGACCAGGTCCGGGTCGCCACCGGGCAGGTAGGCGAGATCGGCCGATTCGATCACGTCGACCACGGCGGGGTCTTCGGCCGACTTTGGGTCGACGACGCGGGCGACGTCGACCGTGACCGGGTGCCCGCAGACCCGGGCCCGTGCTTCGAATACCCCGATGGCGAAGGCCGCGGCTCGGTCTGGCACCCCGCGGCTGGCGGCCGTTGGCAGGATGGCGACGCGGACGCCCCGCCATGCCGCCCGCTGATCGGCGCTCGTCGTCGCCGGGCTTCCGGCCGACGCGCGCGCGGACGCGGTCTCCCCGGCCACGGCAAGCAGGGTGTCGAGGAATCGCTCGTCGCCGGGCAGGAACTCACCGCCCCCGTGAAGTGCGATGGGGCCCATCAGCGGCGTCTGGCGACGATCGGCTGCGGCACCGCGCGATGATACGTCCCGCCCGTCGGGACGGCGTCGCGCCTACGATTGGTGCCCCATGTCGCAGCCCAGCCGTCTCCCTGCGCCGCTCGCATCCTGGATCGAGCGGTGGTCCGACATCCTCCCGCTCCTCATCGCCGAGTTCGTCGTCTGGCTCGGGTTCGGAGCGCTCCTGCCGGTCATGCCGCTCTACTTCCGCGAGCACGGGGTCAACCTCGCGACCCTCGGCGTCGTCATCGCTGCGTGGCCCGCCGCGCGGCTCGTCGGCGAGCCGATCTTCGGCTGGCTCGCGGACCGAGTAGCGCGCGTTCCGCTCATGGTCGTCGGCAACGTCGGGGCGGGCATCTTCCAGTTCCTGCCGCTGGTCCTGGTCGGGCCGCTGCCGTTCCTCGTCCTGCGCGGGCTGCAGGGCCTCTCGACGGCCGTCTACGATCCCGCGGCGCGCGGCTACATCACCGACGCGACTCCACCGGCGCGGCGGGGCGAGGCGTTCGGCCTGTACGGTGCCGCGCAGATGGGGGGTCTCCTCTTCGGCCCGGCGATCGGCGGCCTCGGCTCGGCGTGGTTCGGTGGCATCGGGTTCGTCTTCGTGTTCGGCGCGATCAGCTCGTTCGTCGCCGCGATCGCGATCGGACTGCGGGTTCGCGAGACCCCGGGGCAGGGTCGCCATCGCGCCGAAGCCTCGTTCGACGGGACCGAATTCCCGGCACGTCCGGCCCTCGTCAACGCCGACGGAGCGGAGGCCCGCAGGCCCGGCACACCCGACACCCCGCCGGGCAGGCTCGGCCTTGCGAACCGGTTGCTGTTCGCCGCGATCCTGATCAACGTCGGCGGCAACTTCGCCGCGGGGACGTACGACGTGGTCTGGAGCATCTTCTTCGATGGGCTCGGCGCCGGGATCGAGCTGATCGGGTTCACCTTCGCGATGTTCGGCCTGCCGATCCTGATCCTGTCGCCCTACTTCGGCCGTCGGGCCGACCGGAAGGGGCTCCTCTGGCTGGTCGTCGTCGGCGGCCTGGCGCCCGCGGTGACCGGCCTGATCTACCCGATGCTGGTCGATCCCCTGCTGGCGATCCCGCTGATCCTCGTCGAGTCGACCGGATTCGCGATGCTCACGCCGGCTCTCTTCGCGATCGTGGCCGCCGGCAGCCCGCCGGGCCGCTCGTCGACGTCGCAGGGACTCTTCGGCGCGGCAGGGACAGTCGGGTTCGTCATCGCGTCGCTCGTCTCCGGCGCCCTCGCTCAGGTCGACATCCGGTTGCCGTTCTTCGTGTTCTCCGCGGTGATGTTCGCGACGCTCGCCGCGGGACTGGCGGTCGGCGGCCAGGCGCTGCGGGCCGTGGGTGGAGGCGCGCGGAACTCGCTCGGTGACGCCGCCGCGAGCCCCGCCGCGGCCCCAGCGGACCCCAATTCCGCCTAACGCCACTCAGGGTGTCGCTAAGCCTGCCCGCGGGGCAACTCAGGCATCGCCGGCCCCGGAATCGTGCGGAGATCCCGCCGAACGCCATGGTCCGTGGCGTATGGCGGCGACTCGCTGCGGTGCGGCCTGCGCCCGGCGGATAGCGCCACAAGGGCTGGCGTATGGCGGACTCGCGACCCCGGCGCGGAGCCGCGCGACCGCGGCGCCGAGCGGCCGGCCTGCCCGGCGCGGTACAGTCGCGCCATGGCCGACAGGGATATCGCACTGCTGCTGGGCGGAGTGGCGGTCGGGCTGCTCGTCGTCGCGACGCTCGTCCAGTTCGCGCTCACCCGACCCGGGGGTGCCATGCCGAGAATGCGAGCGCAGGCCGTGATGCTCAGGCGGTTCAACCTGATCGTCGTGGTCCTCGCCGTCCTCAGTCTCGGGGCCGCGATCTACGTTGCGAATTCTGACCGGTGGTGGGTCAGTTTCAGGATCCAAGACGGAACCGAGAGTAGTTACCAGCCGAACACGAGCAGAACCGAGACGAGAAAGAGCATCGTCGCCACGGCCAGCCCGCCAATTACCAGCAAAGAGATGACGAGTGGGCGAAACCACGGCGGGTCGGGCGGCGCTTCCTCTAGAACCCACCCTGGCTTGACGACCTTTGGCATTGTCCCCGCACTTCTGTCATGCTTGACCGCTCACGCAGACGCCCACGCGATCTGAACGCCCTCGCCGTCCTCAGTCTCGGGGCCGCGATCTACGTTGCGAGATTCTGACCGTCCGTTTGACCGATTGGTGTCGTGAGGGTACCGTTGTAGGTCGCGGGGTGGAGCAGCGGCAGCTCGTCGGGCTCATAACCCGAAGGTCAGGGGTTCGAATCCCCTCCCCGCAACCAGAGTCTTTTCCTGAACCCCGGCCCCGACCAGCCGGGGTTCTCCCTTTCCCGGCGACCTACTCCCAGCGGAAGGTCGCGACCGTCAGCCCGACTGCGACGACGCCCCAGCCGGCAACGAGGACGAGGGATCCGGCCGCGTCCCCGGCGGCACCCAGCGAGATCCGGATCGCGTCGCTGAGTGCCGCGGCGGGAAGAGCGCCGGCGAGCGCCGCCAGGGGCGCCGGCAGGTGGTCGATCGGCAGGACGACGCCGCCGAGGACGAGGCTCGCCACGAACAGGATGTTCGCGACGGCGAGCATCGTCTCCGCCCGGAGCGTGCCGGCGAGCAGCAGCCCGAGGCCGGCGAAGGCAACCGTCCCGAGCAGGACCGCGCCGACGAGGAGCCCGACCGACACCTCCCCCGGCGCCCGCCAACCGAGCAGCACGGACGCCGCGCCGACGAGCAATCCCACCTGGACCGCCTCGACGACGAGGACCGCCAGGATCTTCGCGACGACCAGTTCCACCCGCGAGAGCGGCGAGCCACCCAGCCGCTTCAGGACGCCATAGGAGCGGTCGTAGCCGGTCGTGATCCCCAGGCTCACGAGGCTCGTCGCGATGATCGCGAAGGCGACCGACCCCGGCAGCATGAAGTCGACCGGCCGGCCCGCGGCGACGGGAATGACGCTGACCGAGCTGAAGAAGAGCAGCACGATGACGGGCAGCACGGCGGTCGCGACCAGCGTCTCACCGCGCCGGAGCGTGAGCCGCAGCTCCATCGCGGTCATCGCAAGGGTCGCGCGCCAGGCGGGGGCGGCGCGACCGCCGACGCCGACCGGGGCGCTCACGATGTCGCCTCCGGCGCGTCGCCGACCAGCTCCAGGTAGCGCTCCTCGAGCGACCCGCCACCCGCCCGGAGCTCGACGACGAGAAGGCCGCGAGAGGCGCACCACGCCGCGACGGCGGCCACGACCTCCGGCGTGGGCGTGACGCCGTCGACCCGGTAGCGCCCTCCGGTCTCGCCGGCGAGGCGTGCCCCCTCGACGACCTCGCGGACCCGGCCTTCCAGCTCGAGCCGATCCGCGTCCGACAATGCCGCGCCGAGCCGGAACCTGAGGACCTGCGAGGCGCCACCCGTCAGCTCGGAGGGCGAGCCGATCGCCACGAGACGACCGCGGTCGATGATCGCGATCCGATCGGCAACCTTCTCGACGTCGGTCAGGTCGTGGCTCGTCAGGAGGACGGTCACGCCCTCGTCCCGCAGCCGGCCGAGCAGCCCGCGCGTCGCCGCCCGCGCCTCGACGTCCATCCCCGCCGTCGGCTCGTCGAGGGCGACGAGCGCGGGACGCCCGACGAGCGCGAGTGCGAGCCCGAGCCGCTGCCGCTCGCCGCCGGACAACCGCCGGTACCGGGTCCGGGCGGCCGCGCCGGTCACACCGACGAGCTCCAGCAGCTCGTCCGCGTCGCGCGGCGCGGCGTGGAACCGGCCGTGGAGCCGGAGGACCTCTCGTGCGGTCATCCGAGGATCGACCCCGCCTCCGCCCTGCAGCATCAGCCCGACCCGAGCCCGGTGGTCGCGCCCCGCCCGGGCCGGGTCGACGCCCAGGACCCGAACGGTGCCGCCGTCGGGCTGCCGGTAGCCCTCGATGATCTCGACCGTCGTCGTCTTGCCCGCGCCGTTCGGGCCCAGCAGCGCGAACGTCTCCCCGGAACGAACCTCGAAGGAGAGATCGCGTACGACGGCCCGGCCACCGTAGCTCTTCGTCAGCCCGTCGACCTCGATCGCCACCGGCGCCCGGTCGGCGACGGCGGTCACGAGCCGCCCGAGATCAGGCCGAACTGGCGCTCGAAGTCGACGTCCTGGACCTCGCCGACCTGGATCGAGCGGAGGATCCCGGCGCGGTCGATGAAGTAGCTCTGCGGTCTCGCCAGCACGCGATACGCCTGCCGAATCGCCCCACCCGGGTCGTCGACAGTCGCCCACGTCGCGCCCTGGTCGGCAATGAACGCTCGCGCCAGGTCTGGCGGATCGAAGGCCAGGACCCCGACGATGACGAGGCCATCGGCGGCGTGCTCGGCGAGCTTCGACTTGAGGAGCGGGAACTCCGTCCGGCAGGGGACGCAGCTGGGGCCCCAGAAGTTGAGGATGACCGGCTTCCCGCGCAGGTCGGCGAGGCGGAAGGACGCCCCGTCGAGCGTCGTCCCGGTGATCTCGGGGGCGGGCTTGCCCTTCTCGATGGCGCCGCTGTCGCCCTGCCCGGGCCGGGTGGCCGCCACGAAAGCGATGACCCCGATCGTGACGATGATTGCCGCGGCGACCGCCAGGACGATGGGTCGCCGGCTCGGCCGCGGGTGGACGGAGGTGACGCCCACGCTAGCCGCCCGCGGTGAGCTCGCCGTTCATCAGGTCCGGGTGGATCGAGCACTCGAACTTGTAGGTGCCGGCTGCGAGCGGAGGCACGTCGTAGGTCATGACCTTCGGTCCCGGGAAGTCCTGGCCGTCGAAGACCTTCTTGCCGCTGGCGTCGAGGATGTCGACGTCGTGGTTCGTTCCCGCGTCCTTGTTGTCGAACGTGATCGTGAACGGCTTGTCGGCCGGCGCGGTCAGCGTCTTGACGTTGAACTTCACGCCCTCGGCGACGATCGAGAGGTCGCCCGGTGCCGCGGACGGCCCGGCCGACGGCCCCGGCGACGCCCCGGCTCCGGCGCCGCTGGCCGATCGTGGCGGGAACCAGCCGAGGTTGAGCGCCACAGACGCAACGACGAGAACGGCCATCAGCGAGAGCATCGCCTTCGGCCAGCCCGGCGCCGGCTCGTTGACGATGTGGCCGATCTGGTCCGCCTCGACGACGTGGCGATACTCCTTGCGGGCGTCGCTCAGCCAGCCGAGCAGGCTCAGGATCGTGACTAGGACACCGATGCCCAGGAGCCATCCGCCGAAGACGAGGCCGGCGAACAGGATCGCCACCGCCAGCGCGGCGAGGAACGGGCGGAACGACGGGCCCGGCATGTGGACGCCGGGTGGCGGCCCCTCGTGGACGACGGCCGGCAGCTGCGGATGGACCCCCGCAACGTGGTCGTAGTCGGCGAGGGCCTCGCGGCCCCAGTAGAGCAGCCCCAGGAAGATCGCGATCCCGCCGAGGAGGATCGACGGGCCTCCGAAGACGAGCCCGAAGAACAGGAGGAACGTTCCGATCGCGGCGAAGAACGGCGCGAACGTCGGGCCGGGCATGTGGACACCGGCCGGTGCCACGGGCTTCACCCTGGCGGGGCGGACGCGTTTCGGCCCGGCGGTCGCCCAGGCGACTGCGACCCGGACGAAGAAGGCGACCAGGACGAGCGCGAGGAAGACCGGCAGGAGCGAGATGATCGAGCCCCAGTCCGGGATGACGAACTGCGAGGTGAACTGGAGGATCGCGTTCCAGATCTGCTCCATCGGCCGGTTGTCGCTTGCCTGTCAGTCGTTCGTGGAGCCGGCGATGAGGACGTAGGCCATGATCGCCGTCGCGATCCCGAGCACGCCGAGCAAGGTCACGCCGGCGTAGTCCATGTGCCAGCCGCCGAAGTAGGGGACCGCCCAGTAGATCGCGGCGATGACGACGAAGATCAGGCCGACGGCGATCGCGTTCCGCGGGTGCTTGAGGGGATGCATGGTGCTCCCTGCTAGAGGATGTAGAGCGTGGAGAAGAGCGCGATCCAGACCACGTCGACGAAGTGCCAGTACAGCGACATCGCTTCGACCGCGTCGTGGTGGCGCGCCGAGAACTGGCCGGCGAGGCCGCGGTAGAGCACGACGGAGAGCATGATCGCGCCGCCGAAGACGTGGGCCCCGTGGAAGCCGGTCAGGGTGTAGAACGTCGTCCCGAAGACGCCGTCGGAGAGCCCGAAGCCGAGCGTCGCGTAGTCATAGCCCTGGCCGATGAGGAAGACGATGCCGAGGACCAGGGTGACCGCGATGTTCCGGATGAACCCCGTGCGATCGCCCCGCCTGATCGCCCACACGCCGAACTGGCAGGTGAACGACGAGATCACGAGGATCACCGTCAGCCCGAACGCGAACCACGGTTCGGCGTGCAGGTTGAAGTGGTCGGTCAAGATCCGGGCCGCCTCCTGCGATGCGGCGTCGGTCCCACCCGCGACGATCGGCGGCCACGTCGTCGCCGTGGCCCGGACGCTGAAGTAGGCCGCGAACAGCCCGGAGAAGAACATGATCTCCGAACAGATGAACAGCAGCATCCCGAGGATCGGGTTGCTGATCCCGCCCCGTTCGTCGTGAGCGAGGCCGGCAGCCGGCCCGTGGTCCTGGGTCGTGAGAGCGTGCGAGTCCGAGGTCACGTTGGTCGTCCTCGTCAGTTCGTCGGGTCGGGGGCCGCGGCCGGTTCGGGCAGGGCGGCGTGCGTCCCCGTCCTGCCGTGCCGCAGGTCGAACAGCGGCCGCTCGGAGCGGATCTCCGGGAGATGGTCGAAGTTGTACGGCGGCGGCGGCGAGCTCGTCGCCCACTCGAGCGTGTTGCCCTCCCACGGGTCGTCGCCCGCGATCTCACCGCCCCGAAGCGAGATGAATACGTTCCACAGGAACGGAATCATGCTCGTCGCGATGAGGAAGCCGCCGATCGTGGCGGCGAGGTTCAGATCGTTCCAGCCGACGTTGGACGCGTAGTCCGCGATCCGCCGCGGCATCCCGGCCAGGCCGAGCTGGTGCATCGGGAAGAACGTCAGGTTGAAGCCGATGAACACGAGGACGAACTGGAGCTTGCCGAGGCCCTCGTTCAACTTCCGGCCCGTCATCTTCGGGAACCAGTAGTAGACGCCGGCGAAGACGCCGAACACGGATCCGCCGAAGAGGACGTAATGGAGATGGGCAACGACCCAGTAGGTGTCCTGGAGCGCGAAGTCAACCGGCACCGCTGCGCTGAACGCCCCGTTGATGCCTCCGAGGAGGAACATCGACAGGAAGCCGAGCGCGAACAATAGCGGCGTCGAGAGCGATAACTGTCCCCGCCACAGCGTGAAGACCCAGTTGAACATCTTCACCCCGGTCGGGACCGCGATGAGGAAGGTCATGAAGCTGAAGAAGGGCAGGAAGACCTGCCCGGTGGTGAACATGTGGTGGGCCCAGACCGAGAAGCCGAGCGCCCCGATTCCAGCGGTCGCGAAGACGAACGCCTTGTAACCGAACAGCGGCTTCCGGCTGAAGACGGGCAGGATCTCGCTGATCATCCCCATCGCCGGCAGCACCATGATGTAGACGGCCGGATGCGAGTAGAACCAGAAGATGTTCTGCCAGAGGATCGCGCTGCCGCCCTGGTTGGACGGGTCGAAGAAGTGGCCGCCGTAGTTGCGGTCGATGAAGAGCATGATCAGGGCGCTCGTCAGGACCGGTGTCGCCATCACGACGAGGACGCTGGTCACGAGGACCGTCCAGACGAGGATCGGCATCCGGAACATCGTCATCCCGGGCGCTCGCATCTTGAAGATCGTGACGAGGAAGTTGATGCCGCCGAGGATCGAGCTCGTGCCGATCAGCGTGAGGCCCATGATCCAGAGGTCCTGGCCGGGACCCGTCGAGCCGAGCGGCCGGTCCTCGGACAGCGGCGCATAGCTGGTCCAGCCCGCCGTCGCCGCGCCGCCGGCGATGAAGCCGAGGAAGAGCAGGATCCCGGCAAGGGGCAGCATCCAGAACGACAGTGCGTTGATCCGCGGGAACGCCATGTCCGGCGCGCCGATCTGGAGTGGGACGACGTAGTTCCCGAACCCGACGAGCATCGGGATGATGAACAGGAAGATCATCACCGTCCCGTGCATCGTGAACAGCTGGTTGTAGACGTGCTCGTCCTGGAGGAACTGGATTCCCGGCTGGGCCAGCTCGGTCCGGACGAGCAGGGCGAGGATGCCGCCCAGGAAGAAGAAGATGAACGAGTTGACGATGTAGAGGATCCCGATCCTCTTGTGATCGGTCGTGGTGATCCATTCGTACAGCCCGCTGCGGTAGGCGGAGGCGGTGGGCGTCAGCGCGTGGGTCGCCATCGGAGCTCCTTACTGGACCGTCAGCGTGCCGGACATCAGGGCGGGGTGGATCGAGCACTCGAACTTGTACGTCCCGGCGGGGAGTTGCGGGACGCCGTAGTCACGGACGGCCACCCCGGGGAAATCCTGGCCGTCGAAGACCTTGGTACCGGACGAATCGAGGATGTCGACGTCGTGGTTCGTTCCAGCGTCCTTGTTGTCGAAGTGGATCGTGAACGGCCCGGCGGCCGGTGCGCTGAGCTCCGTCTTGTCGAACTTGACGCCCTCGGCGGTGATGTCGATGACCGGGCCGGAGGCGCCTCCGCTCGGAACCGGCGTCGGCGAGGCTTTCGCCGCCGCGAGCTTGGCGTCATACCACGCCTGGAAGGCCGCCGGATCGAGGGCATGGACCTCGAAGAGCATGATCCGGTGACCGACGCCGCACAGCTCGGCGCACTGGCCGCGGAAGGTCTGCCCGGCGTCGCTGGCGTTGAGCGTCAGGTCGAACTGGTTGACGATCCCCGGCACGACGTCGCGCTTGAACAGGAACTGCGGCACGTAGAACGCGTGGATCACGTCGGGGCTCGAGAGGTACATGTGCGTCGTCTTGCCAGCCGGCAGGAAGAGGCCCCCCTCGGCTCCGGTCGGTGCGGTCTGCGAGAAGAGCGGGGCGGCATCGGCCGGGGCGTCCGCGGCCAGGTAGTCGAACCGCCACTGGAACTGGCCGGCGACGGCGCGGACCCTGAGATCAGGCTGCGGCGTGCTCGCGTCGACGCTGTTGAGCGTCTGCCACGAGACGAAGAACAGGAAGATCACGATGATCGTCGGGATGACGGTCCAGACGATCTCCGCGAGATTGTGGCCGTGGATCTGGGGCGGCAGCTCCGTGTCCGTGGGTCGGCGCCGGTAGCGGACGACACTCCAGATGATCAGGCCCTCGACGAGGAAGAAGATCGCCGCGGCGATCCAGAACACGATCGTGTAGAGGTCGTTGATCTCGCGGCCCTGCCGGGTGACCGGCGTCGGCGGGAAGAAGCTCCTGGCGACCTGCGGCCCGTTCTGGATCAGCAGGACGACGACCACGAGAAGGGCGCCCAGGGCGATGATGCCGGCGAGGATCGATCCGAATGACGGCCTCGTGCCGGGGCTGCTCGACATGAATGTCCTCGAACTCTAACGACGGCGTCTGGCATCCGAGCGGATGCCGAGGTTGGAGATCGGAGTTGGCCAAGCGGACACGGCCCCGACTGGGATCCGGACCGCGGCCCATGATAACCGCAGCGCCGGACATGGGCACGGCGCGGCCGCCGTGCTTCGCGGATCGTGCGACGATGCAGGACATGTCCGATCGTCGTGGGCGCCTCGTGGCCCGATTCGCAGGCATCGCCGCCGGCGTGCTCGCAGTGCTCGCGTCCGCCGTCCAGGCGCTCGCCCATGGCCCGGTCCCTGCCGATCCGCCGTCGATCGCCGGCCTCCTCTTCGGCTGGTCGTACGAGCCGGCGATCCTGCTGCCGCTTGCCGGTGTCGCAATCGCCTGGGTTGCCGCGGTCCGGCGAGTCGACGCGGCCCACCCGGCGAATCCCGTGCCGCGGAGTCGCACGATCGCGTTCCTCGGCGGCATCGCCGTGATCGCGATCGCCCTCCAGTCGGGGATCGAGCGCTACGACACCGCGCTGTTCTCTGTCCACATGGTCCAGCACATCCTCCTCACGCTCGTGGCGGCGCCGCTCATCGTGCTCGGAGCGCCGGTGACGCTCGCGCTCCGCGTCGCATCGCCGCGGGTCCGCGGGCGCTGGCTGCTGCCGGCGCTCCACTCACGGCCGCTGCGCGCCCTTGCCCATCCCGTCGTCGCGATGGTCCTGTTCACGGCCGTCATGTGGGCGGCCCACTTCTCGCCGCTGTTCGACCTGGCCCTCGAGAACCGGCTCGTCCATGACTTCGAGCACGTCCTCTTCCTCGGCAGCGCGCTGCTCTTCTGGGGGCCGGCGGTCGGGCTCGATCCGATGCCATGGAGGCTCTCGCACCCGGCGCGACTGCTCTACGTCTTCCTCCAGATGCCGATGAACACGTTCCTCGCCGTCGTCATCCTCAATGCCCGGAACGTCCTGTACCCGCACTACGCGACGCTCGTCCGGCCGTGGGGCCCGACGGCACTCTTCGACCAGCAGGCCGCCGGCGGGATCATGTGGCTTGGCGGCGATTTCCTGTTCATCGCGGCGATCGCCGCGATCCTCGCCGGGTGGATGCGTCGCGAGGAGCGGGACACGGCACGGACCGAGCGCGATGCGGATGTCGCCCGAGCCGCGATCCGAACGCGGGAGACGCGATTGGCCGAGCGGCTGGCCGAGGAACGTGACCGGCGCTGAGCCAGCCGCTGCCCCCGCGCGGGCGGCCCGGCGGTCCCGCTGCGGCTCCGCAGGGGCTCGGGTGGCCCGGCTGCCGCCCCCGCGGCCCGGCTGCCGCCCCCGCGGCCCGGCTGCCGCCCCCCGCGGCCCCGCTGCCGCCCCAGATCCGGCGGTTTTCGGATCATCCGAACAAGAAGGCCGTCCTCGCCCCTGATTTCGCGGTTCACGGGCGTCCCGCGGCCCGATTCACGCTCGATGCTCGCAGGTCCGTGCGTGGAGGACCGTCGCGGAGTCCTCGACGAAGGCAGAACTGAGCCCGAGTGTTCGACTGATCGGTCAGGTGCCATCACCTCCAGGTCACTTTGGGTGTCGTGACATCGTGGAGTGTCAGCACCTCCGAGTCGGGTGGACGTGCTTCGTGACCGGCTCGTAGCGGTGGACGGCGAGTAGCGGCTGCTCGGCTGGCGCCCGTCGGCGGAGGGCGAAGAACGACAGGCTGGCGGCGTCGAAGTCGAGCTCGGCCCGGACGAGGCGATACGGCCAGCGGGGGTCGACGTCGTAGGGGCGGCCCAGCACGGTCGCCCGGCCGGCGTCCGTCGTCCGCCGCAGGAAGACGATCCGGCCATGCGGCGGCCCGTCCGCCGGCGGCACGGCCGGTGGCATGCGCGGACGATCCGGCGCGGCTTCGATGCGACTCGCGCTGCGGGCCCGATGGGCGACCAGGTAGCGGGCCGACGCGGCGACGAGATCGTCCATCGTCCGGTAGTGGCGGCGGGCCCAGACCTTGGCCTGCCACTGGCCGTTGAAGCGCTCGACCGCCGCCTGGAAGCCGTGCTCCCTGGGCGGCGCGAAGACGGGCACGACCGACAGGGCCAAGCACAGCCGGACGACCGGTCCCAGGATGTCCGGATAGGCGTGGCTGCCGTGGAAGCGGGTGTCGTTGTCGAACTGGGCGTAGGCCGGCCGACCCACCAGCTGCCAGTGCTCGACAAGCCGGGCCAGGGTTGTGCCTGACCTGACCGGTGGACCGGGCCAGGCAGCGACGAGCCCCCCGTGGAGCGAGACGCCGGTCAGGACCTCGACCTCGATGCCGCCCTGGAGGTGGTGGCCTTCGACGACATCGAAGCTGTCGAGTTCGGCCCGGCTGGCGGCGACGTCGGGCAGGTACCAGCCGCGTGGCGGTGCCGGCCGACGGACTCGCCGCTGACCGTCGAGGACGCCATGCCGTTCGAGGATCCGGGCGATGGTCCGGACCGCCGGGACCTGGCCGGCGACACGGGGATCGTCGCGCAGGGCGCGCTGGATGGCCAGCGGGCCGTACTCGCCGAGGACATGCTCCTCGCGCAGGAAGGACCGCAATCTGACCACCTCGTCCTCGATGGCCGCCGAGGTGTGCCGCGTCCGATGGGGGGTCGACGGCCGATCGGACCAGTCGACCTCGTCGAGCCGTGCCGTCCCGGACCGTTCGACCCAGCGCTGGACCGTCAGCAGGCTCGTCCCGAAGCGGCGGGCCGTGGCCCGCATCGAGGCGCCGCTGCGGACCTCCTCGACCAGCCGACGACGGGTCGCCTCAGCCTGACGCTCGCCAACAGTTTTTCGCCACCGCCCTCACCTCGTCCCGTTTCTGATGAGCGTACCGACTTGGAGGCATTGGCACGCCGTGACTTGGACGTGTTGGCATCTGACCACTGATCCGAAAAGAAGGGCAAGACGAGCCCGCGGGACCCGAACGGCCAACCTCGAGCGTCAGCCGCGTGGAGGGACCGGGGCTCGGAGGTACTCGAGGTAGAGCGCCGGGTCGACGTTGCCGCCCGACACGACGGCGACGACAGGCCGCCCGTCGAGCCGATCGAGGCCGGCAGCGCCGGCGTGAAACGCGAGAGCGGCGACCGACAGGGCGCCCGACGGCTCGGCGACGAGGCGGCTCTCCTCCGCAGCGAGGCGGACGGCCGCCGCGATCTCGGCCTCCGAGACCGTGACAACCGAGTCGAGAAGCGCCGACAGGTGGGCGAAGGTCCGGCGGCCAAGTGCCCGCGTCCGCGTCCCGTCGGCGATCGTCCGCGAGACGTCGGCTGCCGACCACGCGACGATCCGGCCGGCCGCCAGCGACTCCCGCGCGTCCGCGCCGAGCTCCGGCTCGACGCCGATCACCCGCGCGTCCGGGACCAGCGCCCGGATCGCGACACACACGCCGCTCGCGAGCCCGCCGCCGCCGATCGGAACCAGGACCGCCCCGACGTCCGGTAGCGCCTCCGCGATCTCGAGGCCGACCGTGCCCTGCCCGGCGATGACGCGGTCGTCGTCGTACGGCGGGATGATCGCCAGGCCACGCTCGACGGCGATCCGCTCGGCTGCCGCCTGCCGCTCGTCGCTCGCCGTGCCGACGACCACGATCTCGGCACCGTCCGCGGCGACGCGCGCCCGCTTGATTGCCGGTGCGTCCGACGGCATGACCACGACCGCCCGCACGCCGAGCAGGCGGGCTGCGCGAGCGACGCCCTGGGCGTGATTGCCGGACGAATAGGTGATCACGCCGCGCGCCCGCTCGTCGGCGCTGAGGGACGCGACTGCGACGTAGGCCCCGCGGATCTTGAACGCTCCGATCGGCTGGAGGCTCTCCGCCTTCAGGAAGTGGCGTGCATCGGGTGGCCCGAACGGGACGAGCGGCGTCCGGGTGGCGATGCCATCGAGCGCCGCCGCCGCGGCCCGGACCGCCTGGATCCCGACGAGCGGCATCGTCGTATCGACGCTCATCCGCCGCGCCCCACGATCCGCTGGCAGTCGATGCAGAGGGCCGCCCACGGAATGGCCTCGAGCCGCTCGGCGGCGATCGGGCGTCCGCAGCGGGTGCAGGCGCCGAACGTGCCGTCGTCGAGTCGGCGCAGCGCGTCCTCGACCTGGGCAAGGTGCTGCGCGTTGCGGTCCCGCAGCGCGAGGTCGCGTTGCTGTTCGAAGACCTGGCTGGCCGCGGCGGCCTGTGAGCCGTAGGTCATCGGCTCGGGCGCGACGATGCCGGTGGCCAGCTGCTCGCGAAGCTGGTCGCGCTCGGCGACGAGGACGGCGCGGGGGTCGGGTGCGGAGCCGGCCGTGGACATCGCGTGATCGTACGCGGTCCGGGTCACCGGCAGCGTCTCAGGTATACTCCCGGGGAGTACCGACGATAGGAGGTCTGGCGTCAATGGCGATCGCGATCGATCCGGTCTGCGGCATGGAGGTCGAGACCGACCTCACCGACCTGAAGGTGGAGCACGAGGGCACGACCTACTGGTTCTGCGGGAAGGGCTGCCTCCTCGAGTTCCGCGACGATCCGGACAAGTACCTCGACCCCGGCTACCAGCCGTCGATGTAGCCGGCGCGGTTTAGTCGCAGCTAACCGCCGTGCGCGACACTGTCGCCGGCGGGATCGAGGCCGGGCACTCCCTGGACGGGGGCCGACCGCCCCGGATGGCGGGCTTCCCGGAGCCCGTCGCGGAGGAACCCTCGATGTCGACGCATCTGCGCATGGCCCGCACGATCCTTACGATCGCAGTCCTGGTCGCGATCGCCCTCGCGGCGGAGGCCGGCAAGCGGTGGATCGACTGGTCCTGATGCCGCAGCGAGCGGTTAGGTCCGTCCGATCGCCGCCGGATCCCTCGTCAGTCGCGCCGAGAGATAGACCGGCAGGATCGACAGGAGCAGGACGAAGACGGCCGCGACGTTGACGAGCGGCAGCTGGTTCGGGCGGGCGTAGTTGGCGAAGATCCAGATCGGGAGCGTCTGGGTGCCCGCGCCCGCGGTGAACGTCGTCACGATGATCTCGTCGAATGACAGGGCGAACGCCAGGAGGGCGCCGGCCACGAGGGACGTCCCGATCGCCGGCAGCGTGATCTTCCGGAACGTCTGGAACGTGTCGGCGCCGAGGTCCATCGACGCCTCCTCGGCAGATCTCGGCGGTCCTCCGGAGGCGCGCGATCACGTTGTTGTAGATGACGACGATGCAGAACGTGGCGTGGCCGATGATCACGGTCAGCAGGCCCAGGTCGATCCCGATCGCCCGGAACGCCGTGTTGAGGGCGATGCCCGTCACGATCCCGGGCAGGGCGATCGGGAGGATGACCGCGAAAGACACGGCGTCGCGCCCGAAGAACGAGAAGCGATGGACCGCGAACGCGAGCAGCGTCCCCAGGATGAGCGCGACAGTCGTCGCCCCGAGCGCCGCCTGGAGTGACGTCGTGAGCGCCGACCGGATGCCGACGTCGTCGATCGCGCGAATGAACCAGTCGAGTGTCAGACCCTCGATCGGCCATCGACTCAACGGGGCGGCGTTGAACGCGTAGAGGACGACCACGGCGAGCGGGAAGTAGATGAAGACGAGGGTCGCGGCCGTCGCGACGCGCAGTGCGATCCGGGTCGCGCGCGAGGAGCCCATCAGCGGCCGCGGATCACAGCGCGTCGAAGGCGCCGAGGCGCCGCGCGACCGCCAGGTAAACGATCATGATCGTGACCGGCACGAGCGCATAGGCGGCCGCCAGGGGCTGGTTGCCGGCCACGCCGACGTTCGAGTAGACGACGTTGCCGATGAAGTTCGTCGACGACACGAGCGATGGTGCGATGAAGTCACCCAGCGTCAGCGAGAACGTGAAGATGGAGCCCGCGACGACGGCCGGCAGCGCGAGCGGCAAGATGACCCGGCGGAACGTGGCCCCGGCCCTCCCGCCGAGATCGCTCGACGCCTCCAGCAGTGATCCTGGGATCCGTTCGAGCCCGGCGTAGATCGGGATGATCATGTACGGCAGCCAGAGGTAGGAGAAGACGAGCCAGACCGCGACGTCGCCGTAGCCTGGGCCCGTCAGGCCGAGCGGGGCGAGGAGCCAGTTCAGGATGCCGCGTTCGGACAGGATCAGCCGCCATGCGTAGACCTTGACGACGTAGCCGGACCAGAGCGGAAGCAGGATCGAGACGACGAGCAGGCTCCGGACCCGCGGCGATGCCACCCGCGCCATGTAGTAGGCGATCGGGAACGCGAGGACGACGTCCGTGATCGTGACTGCCGCGGCGAACAGGACGGTCCGGACCGCGATGGTCCGATAGATCTCGTTGCCGAAGATCGTCCCGAAGTTATCGAGCGTCGGCTCGGTGACGATGTTGCCGGTGAACGGATCGAGCCGCCACAGTGCCGAGACCAGGAGAAGTGCCAGCGCCCCGAGATAGGCGACGACGAGCCATCCGAGCGGGGCGGCCAGCAACAACCCGAGCTGGGTCCTGGGATGGCGGTAGAGGCCCGCTGCAATTCGCCGCAGCGGGCTCCGAGGTGGCGCGGCCGTCGGTTCGTTGGTCATCCGGCGTTCAGGCGCTCCGGCGGCCGCGAGGCGACCGCCGGAGCAATCCGTTCATGAGGAGGGATGTCAGCCCTTGATCTCGGTCCAGGCCTGCGTCCACTGGGCGAAGTCCGTGCAGATGGGGCCCCGACCGTCGAGGCACTCCTTGGTGGGGGTGTTCCAGTACCAGACCTTCTTGAAGTAGGCCTCGTCGGTCGCGTGGAACAGCTCGCAGTGGCCGGGTGACAGCTTCTCGGCCTCGTCACAGCCGGCCTGGCTGACCGGCGCCTCGCCGAACCAGACCGTGGCCTGGGCGTTGGCGAGCGGCGAGATGATGTAGTCCATCCACTTGTACATGCAGTTCGGGTGCTTCGCCTTGGACGCGATCATCCAGGTGTCGGACCAGCCGGTCGAGCCTTCCTTCGGCAGGATCGCCTTGACCTTCACCCCGGCCGCCTCGAGCACGCCGGCCTGGTACTGCCACGTCGTGCCGACGACCATGTCGCCGCTGGTGAACGCATCGATCTCGTCCTGCGCGGTGCCCCAGTAGCGGGTGATGTTCTTGCGCTGCTCCTTGAGCAGGTCGACGGCCGCCTTGAACTGGGTCTCGTCGAGCGCGTAGGGGTTGGTGATCTTGAGGTCCGGCTTGGTCGCCATCAGGTAGACCGCGGCATCCGCGATGTAGATCTCGTAGTCGTAGGCCGTGACCTTGCCCTTGTACGCCGCGCCGCCGTCGAACACGACGTTCCAGCTGTCGGTGGTCTCGGGGACGACGTCGGTGTTGAACATGAGCAGGTTCGCGCCGCGTCCGTGCGGGACGCCATAGGCCACGCCGCCAACGCTGTTGTGGGGCTGGTTCTTCAGGGCGTCGAAGACGTTCTTGTAGTTCGGGACCAGGTCCGTGTTGACGGCTGCGACGTCGCCGCCGGCGATCAGCCGGAGCGTCGCATCGCCCGACGCGGAGACGCCGTCGTACTCGCCGGTCTTGATCAGCTGGACCATCTCGGACGAACTGCCGCCCACCTTGACCTTGACCTTGCAGCCCGTCGCCGTCTCGAACGGGGTGACCCAGTCGTAGCCGCCATCGGGCACCGGTTCGCCGCCGGATGCCGCCGATCACGTACTGCGTCCAGGCGACGAGATTGAGCTCGCCCTCGGTCGCACCGACCGACGTCGGGACGCTCGGTTTCGCGGACGCCGCCGGCGAACTCGAGCAGGCGCCCACGACGATGGCGATCGCCCCGATCGCCCCTGCGATCCTTCGCTTGTCCATGCTCCTCCTCCAACCGCGCCGGATGCCCGGGCGGCGCTATCGGTCTCCGTCGGTCCCGACGGGGAAGTTGTGCTGTCGCTTCCAGATCAGGCGGACAGCCTTGCCCTGCAGGGCGAGAGCCTCCATCGAGGAGGTCGCTAGGTTCTGTCGGGTGACGACGAGCTCGGCCCCGGCATCGAGGGGAACGTAGAACCTCGTGTCGGGCCCCAGGTAGACGACCTGCCGGATGTGGCCGAGGGCCGAGATCTCATCCGGACCGACGGACGCGCCGGGCTCCGAGAGGTGGATCTTCTCCGGGCGAACGGTGAACGTGCCCGGCTCGCCGACGATCGCCCTCGCGACATCGCCGCTCAGGAGGTTCGACGTCCCGACGAACCCGGCGACGAAGCGGGTGGCCGGCCGCTCGTAGACGTCCGCCGGTGCGCCGACCTGTTCGATGCGCCCGTTGTTGAAGACGGCCAGCCGGTCGCTCATCGTGAGCGCTTCCTCCTGGTCATGGGTCACGTAGATGAACGTGATCCCGACTTCCTGCTGGATCGACTTCAGCTCGATCTGCATCTCCTCGCGGAGCTTCAGGTCGAGGGCGCCGAGCGGCTCGTCGAGGAGCAGCACCCGCGGCCGGTTCACGAGCGCGCGGGCGAGGGCCACCCGCTGCCGCTGGCCGCCCGACAGCTGGCCCGGCTTGCGCTTGTCGAAGCCCTCCAGGCGGACCATCCGGAGCGCGTCGGCGACACGGCGCGTCCGCTCGTCGCGGGGCACCTTCTTCACGACCAGGCCGTAGGCGACGTTGTCGGCGACGGTCATGTGGGGGAAGAGCGCGTAGTCCTGGAAGACCGTGTTGACGTCGCGCTCGAACGGTGGCTGGCGGCTGACATCCTGACCATGGAGGAGGATCCGGCCCGACGTCGGCAGCTCGAAGCCCGCGATCATCCGGAGTGTCGTCGTCTTGCCGGATCCCGATGGACCCAGCATCGAGAAGAACTCACCGTCACGGACATCGAGATCGACGCCGGCAACCGCGACGACGTCGCCGAACTGCTTGGTCACCGCCTCGAGCCTGACGGCCGGGACGGCACCCGATGCCCCGGCTGCGGCCGGCGATGTCGCCGCGGCCGGTGCCGGGCTCCCGGAACGGTCCGAGGATGGGGTCTGGAGCGCCAAGCGGAACCTCAGAGTCTGGGTCGGAGGTCGGATCGCGGTGACGGGCAATCTGGTCGCAGCGGTCGGGATGGTCGGGGCGGTCGGGCGGTGCCGCGCCACGGCGATCGAGGTTGCCGCAGATTGCGGCCCGCCGTGCGCGCGTGTCAAGCGATCAGCGCCGCTGTCGCGGCGTGCGCGAAGCAACTGCGAGCGGCTCTCAAAGGTAAGCGTCCACTCGAGACACCAGACCCGGCCGTTCCGGAGCAACCGGCCGCGGAATAGGGAGTCCGACCTGGGAGGTCGTCGCGTCGCCGGTGGCCTCGCCGGGCGCCATCGACAGCCGCGCCCGGTACTCAGTGGGTCTGAGGGCGCCGTGCGCCAATCGACGATCCCGTCCTCGATCGCGGCACGCGGCAAGATCGTTTCGCATCCTTGGAACCATCTGCCGAGCGAACGCCCTCGAAGGAGGCTGCGCCACGCGGGACCAACCCACCGATCGTTTCAAGAATACGGAACGATCTGGCCATGATGGCGATATCGGCCCTCCAGACTCGATGGCACGTGGACGTCGCATGGCCCAACCTGCGCCACGAACCGACGATCAAGGGTCTCCAGAGGCTCGACGGCGCTCTCATCGACCTCAGGCGGAGCGATACAGATAGCGCTGAGGAGCGAACTGAGCCTTCACCCTCGGCCAACTAGACTCCGGCGGTGATCGTTCCCCGCGCCCGACAGATTGCCGCCCTCGTCGCGTCGGCGCTGTTCGTCGCTGCCTGCGAGGCCGGCCCGCCACCCGCCACCCCGCCGATCTCTCCCGGCACCGCGTCGGCGCCGCGCGAGGTCAACATCATCGCCAAGGACTGGCAGTTCCTGCCCGATCCGGTGGACCTCATCGCTGGCGAGTCGGTCCTGCTCCACATCGTCAACGGCGGCCTCGAGATCCACGAGGTCGTCATCGGGGACGCGGCGGTCCAGGACGCGTGGGAGGCCGCCGAGGCCGCAACGGCCGAGCACCCGCCGGGGCCGACGCCGGTCGTGAGCGTGCCTCCGGGCGTGGCCGGCCTCCGCGTGGTCGTCGCATCCGGCCAGCGAGTCGACGTCAGCTGGACGGTCCCGGCCGGCGCAGGGAACCTGGTGGGCACGGGCAGGCTGGTGATCGGCTGCCACATCCCCGGCCACTGGCAGAGAGGAATGGTTGCCGCAATCCGGATCGTGCTGGCCGTTCCAGACTCGTGAGCTGGCCGGTGGTACGCTTCGAGTCCGCGCCGGGGTCGGGTCCGGTGGCTCCGAGGAGAAGACGTCCATGACCTATGTGATCGCCGAGCCGTGCATCGATGTGCTCGACCTGTCGTGCGTCTCGGTCTGCCCGGTGGACTGCATCCACTACGAGGAAGGCGTCGACCGGAAGCTGTTCATCGACCCGAACGAATGCATCGACTGCGGCGCCTGCGAACCCGAGTGCCCGGTGAACGCGATCTTCCCAGAGGAGTCCCTCCCCGCCGAGTGGGCGCAGTACACCGCGATCGACGCCACCTGGTACACCGACAAGGCGGCCGCCCGCGCGGCGACCGACGCCGAGAAACCCTCGGCTTGATGGCTCGCAGGAGCGTCGCCTCAAGCCTCCGAGGGCGGGAGGCGGCTCAGCACTGAGGGTGCCGGTTCCTGAGAGGCCGCGGACCCGATGAGAATCGTTTCACTTCTGCCATCGGCGACCGAGATCGTCGCCGCCCTCGGCCTGGCCGATGAGCTCGTCGGGATCACCCACGAGTGTGACTGGCCGCCGGAGATCGCCGGGACGCCGGTCATGACCAGTAGCGTCTTCGACATCGCGACCGCAAGCGGCGGCGACATCCACCGGCTCGTCAGTGATGCAATCCACGGCGGCTCGTCTCTCTATGCGCTGGACGAGGAAGCGCTCGAGGCGGCCCACCCCGACCTGATCCTGACACAGGAGCTCTGCCAGGTGTGTGCGGTCAGCTACCGCCAGGTCAACGAGGTCGCGCGGGCGATCGATGCCGAGATCAGCGTGGTCTCGCTCGAGCCGACCTCGCTCGAGGGCATCCTCAACACGATCTCGACGGTCGGGGCGATGACCGACGCCGAGGACGAGGCGGTCGAGCTGGTCGAGAGTCTCCGGACGCGGCTCGGCATCGTCGAGACGCGAGTCCACGAACGCCGCAAGGACGGCCACGAGGCGCCGCGCGTCGTGGGGCTGGAGTGGCTCGACCCGCCGTTCGCGCTCGGTCATTGGGTGCCCGAACAGGTCCGGCGGGCCGGCGGCTGGGACCTGCTCGGCCAGGACGGCCAGCCATCGCGAGAGACCAACTGGGGATCTGTCATCGATGTCGATCCCGAGGTGATTGTCCTCATGCCGTGCGGGTACCACCTGGCCGAGACGGTTGCCGAATGGGACCGGACGCCCCGACCCCTCGGCTGGAAGACCATCGAGGCGGTCCGGCGGGGCAATGTCTTCGCGGTCGACGGTTCCGCGTATTTCTCGCGGCCCGGGCCGCGGGTCCTCGACGGGATCGAGATGCTCGCCGAGATCTTCGATCCCGACGCCTTCATCGAGACGGCGCCGCCCGGCAGCTGGACGCCGCTCGACTAGCGTGGCACAGCCGATGGCGTTCCCGCGCGCGACGTTCGACTGCCTCTGGTGCGGTCGGGCGTGGACGACCCGATCGCCCGACGACCTCGAGGGCTGGGCCCAGCTCTGCCCGGACTGCCTCAGCCGGGCGGGGGAGAACCCGTTCCTGCGGTTCCGGCTGCGCGATGCGATCGTGGCGCGGGGAGCCGCGTCAGGGACGTCGGCCGCAGCGGGGACGACACCCGCGCCCGTCCCGCATTCAGAACCCGAGGCAGAGATGCTCGCCTACTACGAGGCCCGGGCCGGCGAGTACGACGACTGGTATCTCCGTCGCGGCCGCTACGCGCGAGGACCGATCCACGACGCGGCGTGGAACGCTGAGCTGGACGGCGCCGGGACATGGCTCGATGGGCTTCCGATCACGGGCGAGATCGTCGAGCTGGCCGCCGGAACCGGCTGGTGGTCGCCGCTGCTGGCCTCGAAGGGCGAGCTGTCCATCTACGACGCCGCCGAGCCCCCGCTCGATCGTGCCCGCGAGCGACTCGTCGCGCATCGCCTCCGCGCGCACATCCATGTTCGCGACGCATGGGCGGAGCCGGATCGGCAGGTCGACGCACTGTTCTGCGGCTTCTGGCTGAGCCACGTCCCGCGGGCGCGGACCGCCGAGTTCCTCGCCCTCGCGCGGCGCTGGCTGAAGCCGGGCGGGATCTTCGCGTTCATCGATTCGCTGCCGGACCCGCAGTCGGGGGCGGCGGACCACCCGGAGCCTGCCGGCGACCTCGCAGTGCGCCGCCTCGACGACGGCCGCGAGTTCACGATCGTCAAGGTCCATCGCGAGCCGGCGGCGCTGGAGGACGCGCTTCGCGAGGCGGGGTTCGGCGGCGTCCGTGTGACGACGACCGGCCGGTTCTTCGTGCTCGGCGAGGCGCGCGCCTGAAACAGGGCGCGAATCGCCCGGAACTGCTGTCATGGCCCCGGGCCGCCGGGCGCACCGTGCGATACTCCGTCGATGGCTCCCCTGGCGAACCGAACGATCGCCACCGTCGGCTCCGGCGTCATGGCCGAGGCGATGATCGCCGGCCTGCTCCGCGGCCACCTCGTCGATGCCGCCCAGGTCGTCGCCAGCCATCCGCGGGTCGAGCGGCGCGACCACCTCGAGCGCGAGTACGGGATCCGCGTCGTTTCCGACAACCTCGACGCGATCGACGGCGCGGACGTCGTCCTGTTCGCGATCAAGCCCCAGATGCTCGGTCGAGTCGGGCGCGAGATCGGTCCCCACCTCCGCCGCGGGCAGCTCCTCCTGTCGGTCATCGCCGGCGCCACGACCGCCGCCCTGATCGGGACGCTGGGCCACGACCAGGTCATCCGGGCGATGCCCAACACCCCCGCCCGCCTCGGCAAGGGGATGACCGTCTGGTACCCGACGCCGGAGACGACGCCGGAACAACGGGAGCAGGCTGCCACGCTGCTCGGCGCGCTCGGCAAGGAACTCGAGGTCGATGACGAGAAATTCGTGGCGATGGCCACCGCGGTGAGTGGAACCGGCCCCACGTACGTCTTCCTCGTCATGGAGGCGCTCATCGACGCGGCGGTCCATCTGGGCTTCCCGCGCCACGTCGCCCACGACCTCGTGATCGAGACCCTCGAGGGGAGCACGCTGTTCGCGAAGCAGTCGGGCATGCACCCGGCGGAGCTCCGGAACATGGTGACGTCGCCGGGCGGGACGAGCGCGGCGGCGCTCCACGAGCTCGAATCCGGGCGGCTGCGGACGGTCCTCTCGGAGGCCGTCTGGGCAGCCTATCGGCGGACCGTCGAGCTCGGCGATCAGCTCGAGGCCAGCGTGGCCCAGCAGACCGACGCCCGGACCGTGGAGCGCACCGTCGCCCGATGACCGGGAGCCACGCGACCCGGGCGACCAATTCAGGCGGCGGAGCGGCCGGCCGGGCACGCAGCGGTGCGGCCGGCGGGCTGACCGTCGAGCAGATCGTCGCCATCGAGTCGCCGCGCGAGTTCCGGCTCCATCCGCGAGACCGCCTCGTCGCGTACACGACCGAGGCCGCGGGGGCGCGCCAGCTGTTCGTCCTGCCGCTCCGCGGCGGCTACCCGACGCAGCTCACCGCCTCCGAGAAGAACGTCACAGACCCTCAGTGGTCGCCCGACGGGCGGCGCCTGGCCTACATCCGCGACAACGAGCTCAGGGTCATCGAGGCAGATGGCTCCCGCGACGTCGGCGTCACCGGCCACCCGGCTGGCGTCTCGTCGCCCCGCTGGTCCCCCGACGGCCGGCGGCTCGCCTTCGTCTCGCGCCGTCGCGGCTGGTCGCAGGTCTGGATCGTGGATGCACCGGTGCCCCGTCGCGGCCGCCCGGCCCGCGACCCGCGTCCGCCGGAACCTCGCGTGCTGTCGGCGGCGGGCGTTGACATCGACGACCTGAGCTGGTCGGCCGACGGTCGCGCGATCGCGGTGATGGCGATTCGTGGACCGGACTACCGGGTCGGCGAGATCCATCTGATCGATGTCGAGTCCGGGGACGAGCGCCAGATCGCCGGGGGCGGCGACGAGTTCGTGAGCGGGCCGCGACCGATGCCCGACGGCGGGTGGCTCTACGCCTCGGATTCGAGCGGCTGGTTCCAGATCGTGCGCCTCTCGGCGGATGGCCGCGAGCGTCGCGTGCTCACGACCGGGGAGCGGGAACGGGGCGAACCATCCGGCGGGCCCGGCTACGCTGCCCTGCCCTCGCCGGACGGCAGCCAGTTCGTCCACATCGACGTCCACGACGGCCTGGTTGATCTCGTCGTCGCACAGGCGGGGGACGCGGCGCCGGTGAAGCGCGGCCGCGGGCGCCCGCCCAAGAACCCGCCGGCCATCGTCACGGCGACGGAGGGTCGGGTCGTGAACCCGTGGCCCGGCGTCTGGCGCTCGGTCGGCTGGCTCAGCGACGGCGCGTGGATCGCGGCAATCGGCGAGAGCGAGAGCGCCCCGCAGGATCTCTGGCTCCTGCCCGTGCCGGGCGCCTCTTCGGGCGATGCTCGGCCGCGCCAGGTGACGTCGTCCATGCCCGCGGTCGTCGCGGCGTCAATGGCCGCTGGCCGGCCGCTTCCGGCCGAGCGGGTCACGTTTGCGGCACGTGACGGCCTGCCGATCGAGGGAACGCTCTGGCGACCGGCCGGCGCGACCGGCAAGCGCGGAGCGACGAGGGTCCCGGTGATCCTCTATCCGCACGGTGGCCCGACCTGGCAGGCCTACCGCGGTTTCGTCCCGTTCAAGCAGTTGCTCGTCCGCGAGGGCTTCGCCGTCCTCGATATCGACTTCCGCGGCTCGACCGGCTACGGCCGGACATTCCGGTACGCGAACCACGGCGAGTGGGGGCACGCCGATACCTACGACATGATCGACGGAGCGCACTGGGCGGCTGCGCAGCCGTGGTCCGACGGGCGCCTGGCGATCTACGGTGGCTCGTACGGCGGGTATCTCGTCCTGTCCGCGCTCGTCGAGGAGCCCGGACTATGGCGGGCCGGCATCGACCTGTACGGCGACTCCGAGATCGCCGAGAGCTTCCGGCATGGCGACCGGCCCGGCCGGCTCGACCTTGCCCGCCAGATGGGATCCCCGGAGGATCCGTCACGGGCGGAGCTCTTCCGGCGCGGCTCGCCGGTCTATCGAGCCGAGCGGATCGAGGCCCCGCTGCTGATCCTCCACGGCCGCAAGGACAAGCGCGTCGTCCCGCTCATGACCGAGCGGATGGTCGAGGCCCTGGAGATCGAGGGCAAGCACCACGAGGTCCACTGGTACGACGAGGAAGGCCACGGCTGGGAGAAGCGGGAGAACCGCCGCGACGGATTCGAGCGGATCATTGCCTTCCTGAAGAAGCACGTGCTCGACGAGCCGGGCTCGGGGGCCGATACGCCGACGAGATGAGCACGGACATGTGGAATCTCGGCGTGTCGCCGGTCGAGCTCGTGATCCGAACCGCCGTGATCTACCTGCTGTTTCTCCTCTTCCTGCGGCTCTCCGGCAAGCGCCAACTCGGACAGTTCACGCTCTTCGACATCGCCCTCGTCCTGCTGGCCGCGAACGCGCTCCAGCCAGCGATGACCGGCCCCGACCAGTCGATCACTGGCGGCGTGATCATCGTTATCACGATGTTCGCGCTGAATCGCCTGGTCGCGGAGGCCCGCCTCCGAATCCCGGCCGTTCGACGGCTGCTGGAGTTCGAGCCGACGGTCATCGGACAAGACGGTCAGTGGCTGATGTCAGAACTCGACCGACAGGAACTCGATCTTGATGACGTCGATGCAGCTCTCCGCGAACACGGCCTGGGGCGTGTCGACCAGGTGAAGCTCGCGGTCCTCGAAGAAGACGGCTCGATCAGCATCGTGCCGGTCGACGGCGACGACAATCCTGCCGCCAGACGTCGGCGGCGTCGCTACAAGCGGCATGCATTCTGAGGAGGGGCCGGGAATCGAAGAGCCGTCCGATGGGCCCGGACGGCTCGACGGGTGGCGGGCGACCCCGCCGGAAGATCAGTGCTGCCGGAGGACTAGAACCAGCGCTTGCCGGCTTCCAGAACGAATGCGCTGCTGGCGAGCGCCGACAGTGCCATTGCCGCCCGGAAGGCGTGCGACCTCAAGAGCTTCATGCCATCCCTCTCGTCTTTGTCCCCCCTGTGAGAGCTTCCTCTCAGGCCCGAAAAATACCCGCGATCGGGACGGGCTTGGAATAGGTCATCAGTACTGGTACTCGTGCTCAGTCGTACGAGTTGCCGGGCCGCACCACCCCACGCAGGTGACCCATGTGGGTCAGGGCGCGGCGTCGCTCTCGGCCCCGGATCGGGTGCCGAGGACGGCCTCGAGCTGGCGGACGTGGTCCTCCGCGTGGCCGACGAGGAACCGTTCGAGGATCGCCTCGACCGGCATCTCGCCGAGTCGCACGTGGACGCCGAGTCGAGCCCGGTCGGCTGGAGCGAGCCGCCGGAGCCTGCTGCCGACATCGGCAAGCGATCGGTCGATCCGCTCGAACAGCTCGCCGGCCGGCAGGGTCCGGTCCTGGCCGATCCGCTCGAGACGGCCGGGATCGGTCGCTACCCGGCCGAAAGGGACCGGCGCCGGCGCCGACGGTGACGCAAGAATCATCTCGATCTGGCTGAGCCAGTACGGCGCCATCTCGGCGACGTGGGCGAGGACTTCCTTGGGGCCCCAGTCGGATTCAGGTTCGGCGCCGTAGGCCTGGCTGAGCGGCCAGGGCTCGCGCCGCTCGACCGCGTCGCGCATCGCGGCCATGGCCGTGCGGCTCGTGTCGAGGCGTCGGTCGAGCTCCTCCATCGGGGCAGTGTCGCATGCCGGCGGTAGCATGGGAGGCCATTCATCCACCCGGTCCGCCGGAAGTGGAACCGCCTCGCACGGAGGTCGCACGATGACCGACACGGCAGCGCGGGGTGCCGCCAACCAGGCGGGCGCCCGGCTGAACAAGGACGCCTACGCGGAGGCACAGGACTTCCTGCCGCTCCAGGGCATCGACCATGTCGAGTTCTGGGTCGGCAACGCCCGCCAGGCAGCGGCCTATTACCGGGCGCTGTGGGGATTCACGGCAGTCGCGTTCGCCGGGCTCGAGACCGGGATTCGTGACCGGGCGAGCTACGTGATGCGGCGGAACGACATCACCTTCGTCTTCACCGCCCCGCTCACGCCCGATGGCGAGATCGCCGAGCACGTCCGCGCGCACGGCGACGGGGTGAAGGACATCGCGTTCGCCGTCGACGACGTCCGGTCAGCCTTCGCCGAGACGACGAAGCGGGGCGCCCGGCCGGCGATCGAGCCCATCGAGCTGGACGGCGGGGAGGATGGAACGCTCCGCCGGTCGGCGGTCTACACCTACGGCGAGACCCGACACTCGTTCATCGACCGGTCCGCGTACCACGGTGTCTTCGCGCCCGGCTACCGTCGCGTCAAGAATCCCGCCCGCGCCGCGGAGGGCCTCAGCCTCCTCGAGGTCGACCATTGCGTCGGCAACGTCGCCCTCGGCCAGATGGACGAGTCCGTCGCCTTCTACCGCGACGTCTTCGGCTTCAGCCAGCTGATCCACTACGACGACAAGGTCATCCACACCGAGTTCAGCGCCCTGATGTCGAAGGTCATGACGAACGGCAACGGCCGGATCAAGTTCCCGATCAACGAGCCGGCGACCGGGAAGAAGAAGAGCCAGATCCAGGAGTTCCTCGACTGGTACGGAATGCCGGGCTGTCAACACATCGCCCTGCGCACCGACGACATCGTCACGACAGTCCGCGGGCTCCGCGACAACGGCGTCGAGTTCCTCGGCTTGCCGCACGAGTACTACGCGACGCTCGCGGACCGCGTCGGCGACGTCGGCATCCCGATCGACACGCTCGAGTCGCTCGGCATCGAAGCCGACCGCGACGAGGAGGGCTACCTCCTCCAGATCTTCACGCGCCCGGCCCAGGACCGGCCGACGTTCTTCTTCGAGATCATCGAGCGGCACGGCTCGCGCGGCTTCGGGGTCGGCAACTTCAAGGCGCTGTTCGAGGCGATCGAGCGGGAGCAGGCAAAGCGCGGGAACCTCTAGGCCGGCCGTCACCTAGTCGAGCAGTGCGGCGTCCCACCGCCGTCGCACCGAGGAGGTGACGGATGGCCGGCGCGGATCGGCTTCGATGATCCGGGCGCGTTTCCTGGGACCCGTGGTGGCCATCGCCGTGTTCCTCGCCGGCTGCTCCGTCGCCGGTCCGCTCGCGTCGGACGATCCCGTCCCCAGCTCGGCAATCGCGGAGCCGACGCCGTCGCCCGCCGCGGCGACCGCGAAACGCTGCCCCGGGCCCGAGTCGACCCCGATCCGGGATGCCTCGCTGCCCGCATCGCTCGACGACGAGACGCGTGAGGCGGTCCGCCTCCGGACCGAATATGGCCTTCGCCACGACCTCGCCTGGGTCCGGGAGGTCGCCGCCGACCCGACGGCGGTGATGGACTTCGGCGTGCCGATGCTCCCGGCGGAGACGGCGACACTGTTCGCCCGGAACGAGCTGGCCGATCCAGTGCGGCGTGTCCTGGACGGGTATGGACACACCGACGAATTCGGCGGGCTCTACATCGACAACGCCCAGGGCGGCGTCATCGTCCTCCTCTGGACGACCGATCCGGCCGTGCACGATGCGGCGATCCGACCGCAACTCCCGCCATGCCATCCGCTCGAATTCCGCCAGGTTCGCTGGTCGGAGGGCGAGCTTCGGGCCTGGCAGGACCGGATCAGCGCCGACATGGACTGGATGATCGGAATCCCGGCGAAGGGCACGGGGGTCGGCGCGGACATCCCGGAGAACGTCGTCGAGATCGACGTGTCCAGCGCGAACCCGGATGCCGCCGAGCTGATCGTCGCCCACTACGCTGCTCCCGTCGGGATGATCCGGGTGATCTCGGACGGGACCGGCGCCCACCTCCTGCCCGTCGGGACGGTCGTCGGCCGGGTCCTGCGTGCCGACGGCAGCCCGCCCGGGCCGAACGACCTGATGCTGGACGCCGGCTCGCCGGACGACCCGCCGGGCTGGTGCGGCGGCGGCGACATCGGCTACGGCGTCAGCGAGGACGGCCGGATCGAGTTCCCATGCAGGGTCGGCCGGCGGACCATCCTCGTCCGGGATCGGGTGCCGGACGGGAACGGCGAGCACCCGATCGTCGCCTCGCTCGTCGTCCAGGTTCCGGCCGGCGGCAAGGTCGAGGTCGAGATCCGGCTGCCCGAGGGCTTCGATCCCGGCGCGACTCCGTAACCGGGCCCCTTTTGCCGGGTCGGCGGCCACGATCGAACTCAGGGCACCACGTTTCCTCCCGGAGAGAACGAGATCCGGCCGCGCGAACCGAAATCGAGCCTCTTGGGCGCCGCATCCAGCCGTGTTTCCCGTCGAAGTGGAAACTCGCGAGTCTCGACGGGTACCGCGGCCCCTTTGGCACGTGGTTGTTCACTCCGGGAGGAAAGCCGCCGGGCTCGGGCGCTCGAAGCGTCGTGGCGCCGCGGCGGACCACTCGTGGAGCCGCCGGCAGGAACGCCCGGCGGCGCCGCGCGGCGGTTCGGCGGTTCCCCCGCCGCGGCTGCGGCCGCCTCGCGGATACACTCGGGCCCGATGAAGATCGCCCACGTCCGTGAGCGCAACGGGCCCGCAGGTGCGCCCTGGCGGCTGGCGGCCGCCCTCGGCACGGCGGACGAGCCGGCGACATGGCTCGACCTCGAGGTCGCCCGCCGCCGGGCCGTGGCCGCGGACCCGCGGCTTGCCCACAACTCCACGCTGCACCGCGCGCCGATCTCGACGCTCGACGCACTCCTCGCGGACGGCCTGCGGATCGATGCGCTCGCCGACCTGGTCGGCGGGTTCGTACCCAGGGGCGAGGCGGCGGACGACGACGCCGTCCTCGACACCACCGCTCTCCGCTTCGGCCCACCGATCATTGGTCCGCCGTCACTCCGGGACTTCTACGCATTCGAGGGTCATGTCCGGACGATGTGGGAGCGGCGGGGCGGCGAGGTGCCCGAAGCCTGGTACCGGCTCCCGGTCTTCTACTTCAGCAACGTGTCCGAGCTTCGGGGGCCGGACGAGCCGGTCTGGTCGCCGGCGGCGTCGGTCGAGCTCGACTACGAGCTGGAGGTCGCGGCACTCGTCGACACGCCGGCGCGCGATCTCCCGCCCGACCGCGCCGAGGAGGCGATCGGGGGTTTCACGATCTTCAACGATTGGTCGGCTCGCGACCTGCAGCGCGATGAGACGGCGGTCCGGCTGGGCCCGGCGAAGGGCAAGGACTTCGCCTCGTCGCTTGGGCCGTGGCTCGTCACGCCGGACGAGCTCGCAGACGCCCGCGCCGCCGGCGCGACCGGCCCGGACCTCGCGATGACGGCCGAGGTGAACGGCGTCGAGACATCTCGCGGCCGCCTGTCCGACGCGCAGTTCAGCTTTGGCGACATGCTTGCCCGGGCCTCTGCGGATGTCCGGCTGCGGCCCGGCGACGTGGTCGGATCGGGGACCGTCGGGGGCGGCTGCCTGCTCGAGATCCGGGAGGCGACGATCGGGCGATACCTGGAGCCGGGCGATCACGTGACGCTTCGCGTCGAGCGCCTCGGGGCGCTGACCACGCCGATCGTCGAGCACCCGTGAGCGACACGGCGGTCCGATCCGCCGCCCCGATCCCGGAGGGCGTCCCGCTCCCGGCCGGACTCGACACGCCGTGCCTCGTCGTGGACCTGGATCGAGTCGAGGCGAACGCCCGGTGGATGGGCGAGGCCGCCGTCTCACGAGGCGTCGCGCTCAGACCGCACGTCAAGACCCACAAGAGCGTCGCGCTCGCCAGGATCCAGATCGAGGCCGGGGCGGCGGGCATCACGGTCGGAACGCTCGGCGAGGCCGAGGTGATGGCGGCGGGCGGCATCGACGACATCTTCATCGGCTATCCGATCTGGGCGGACGGCCCCAAGGCTCACCGGCTCCGGACGCTCCACGATCGGACGCCGCTGGTCGTCGGTGTCGACTCCGAGGAGGGCGCCGATCGGCTCGCCGCCGCGGTCGCCGGCGCATCGGTCCCGCTGCGGGTCCTCGTCGAGATCGATTCCGGGGCGCGGCGCACGGGCGTGCCCAACCCGGCAGCAGCCGCGGCCGTCGCACGCCGGGCGCGTGACGCCGGGCTCCAGGTGATCGGCGTGTTCACCCATGGCGGCCACGGCTACCGCGATCCGGGCGCACGCGCGGGCGCCGCCGCCGACGAGGTCGCCTCGCTCGGCGCGGCCGCGGACGCTCTCCGGGCAGACGGCTTCGCGGTCGAGCGGATCAGCGCCGGATCGACGCCCACGGGCGTGCTTGCCGCCGCCGGCCAGGTGAACGAGCTCCGGCCGGGGACGTACCTGCTCGGCGACCGCCAGCAGGTCGTGCTCGGGTCGATCCCGACCGACGGGATCGCGCTGGTCGTGGCTGCCACCGTCATCAGCACGTCGGTTCCCGGTCAGGTCGTCCTCGATGCTGGCGCGAAGACGCTGACGAAGGATCGGGCGGCCTTCCTTCATGGCTACGGGTCGATCCCGGCCTACCCGGACGCCGTCATCGAGCGGCTGTTCGACTACCACGCCGCGGTCTCGATCCCGCCGGGGGCCCCCGCTCCGCGGCTCGGCGAGGTCGTCGCGATCGTGCCCAACCACGTCTGTCCCGTCGTCGAGCAGTTCGACGAGTTCGTCGTGAGCCGCCGCGGCAGGCTGATCGACCGGTGGCCCGTGGATGCCCGCGGCCGCAGCCGCTAGGATGCGGCCGTGATCGAGACCGTCCGCATCGACACGATGAGCCCCGACGACTGGCCGGCCGTCCGCGCCATCTACGAGGCCGGGATCGCAACCGGCGTCGCGACGTTCGAGACCCAGGCGCCGACATGGGACGCGTGGGACGCGGCCCACCGACCGGACTGCCGGCTCGTCGCCCGCGACGGAGAGGGCCGGGTCGTCGGCTGGATCGCGATCTCACCGGTATCGCCCCGCCGCGTCTACGCGGGCGTCGTCGAAGAGAGCGTCTACATCGCGCCCGACGCCCGCGGGCACGGGATCGGAACCCGCCTGTTCGAGGCGCTGTTCGAGGCGGCGGAGGCCGCGGGGGTTTGGACGATCCAGGCGGGGATCCAGCTCGAGAACGAGGCGAGCATGCGGCTCCACGAACGGGTCGGCTTCCGCCGGATCGGCGTCCGAGAGCGAATCGGGCGCGACGCGGGCGGCACGTGGCGGGACGTCGTCATCCTCGAGCGACGAAGCGAGCGCGTCGGCGTCTGACCGACGGACCCACTGCGCGACGCGGATCGCGCCGAGGATCCGACCGCTAGACTGGCCTCCGTTCGACCAACGGAGGCCAGTCGTTTCATGTACTACGTCCGCCACGGCAGCGTCCCGCAGCAGCGGCACACCCAGCACCGCGCGCCGGACGGCTCTCTCTACGCGGAGGAACTGTTCGGGGTCGAAGGCTTCAACGGCCGATCGTCGATCCTCTACCACGTCGTCCCGCCGACGCGCACTCACAAGATCGAGCCGGTCCGGCGCATCGAGCTCGAGGCGGCAGATGACAACCTCCACCGTCACCGGCTGACGAAGACGGGTAGGCTCGAGCCGCGCGGCGATGCGGTTTCCGGCCGGGTCCCGCTCTACTTCAACCGCGATGTGATCTTCGGCGTGGTCAGGCCCGCCGAGGCGATGCCCAAGGACCGCTTCTACCGCAACGGCATCGCCGACGAGTTGCTCTTCGTCCACGAGGGGACCGGCGTTTGCGACACGATCTTCGGGCCGCTCCGCTACGGCCCGGGCGACTACCTCGTCCTGCCGATCGGGACGACCTGGCGGCTGGAGCCGGACGCGGGCTCAGCGCAGCGGATGCTCTATCTCGAGGCGCCGTCGGAGCTGGAGCCGCCGAAGCGCTACCGGAACGACTACGGCCAGCTCCTCGAGCACGCGCCCTATTCTCAGCGCGACCTCCACCCGCCGGACGAGGTCGCGGCCCGCGACGAGCAGGGCAACTTCATCATCGACGTCCGATCGGACGATCGGATCACCGCCTACCACTACAAGCATCACCCGTTCGACGTCGTCGGCTGGGACGGCTACCTCTGGCCGTTCCGCTTCAACATCGGCGACTTCCAGCCGATCACCGGGCGGGTCCACCAGCCGCCGCCCGTCCACCAGACGTTCCAGGCAAGGAATTTCGTCGTCTGCTCGTTCGTGCCGCGCAAGTTCGACTATCACCCGCTCGCGATCCCGGCGCCGTACAACCATTCGAACATCAACAGCGACGAGGTCATCTACTACGTCGCCGGCAACTTCATGAGTCGCCGCGGCGTGGAGATCGCCTCGTTCACGCTCCACCCGGCCGGCATCCCCCACGGCCCGCACCCGGGCACGGTCGAGGCGTCGATCGGCAAGGACGCCACCGAGGAACTGGCCGTCATGGTCGACACGTTCCATCCGCTCAAGGTCACGAAGGCGGCGATGGACCTCGATGACGACCGCTACCCGTATTCGTGGCTGCCGCCAGAGGAGGGCTCGGACGAGGCCGCCCGCCTCGCGGAGCGGGGCCCGGAGGCGTTCCCGGACTGAGCGTTCGGCGATACTGGCCGCCCGACCCCCGAGCCACCAGATGGAGGCGCCCCGATGCCAGCCAGGACTGCCGTTCACACCTTCCGCCGCCGCGTCCTCGGCGGAGAGACGGTCTTCGGGCTCTTCCTCGACCTGACCTCTCCCGCGTCGGCGGAGCTGTGCGGCCAGGCCGGCTACGACTGGCTGCTGATCGACCTCGAGCACGGGTCGGGAACGGAGGCCGATCTTCCGGCGACGTTGCTGGCGATCGAAATCGACGGGCGCGGCGGCCATGGTCAGGCCCCAGTCCGGCGAACGGTTGCGGATTGGGCGGGCCCTCGACCAGGGCGCGACGGGAATCATGGTCCCGCGGCTCGAGTCGGCGGCGGAGGCGGCCGAGGCCGTCACGTACCTGCGCTACCCGCCGGCCGGCGTCCGGGGCGTCGCGCTCCGGACCCGGGGCGCGGGATTGGGCTCGGTCGCGCACGCCGACGTGGCGAAGATCAACGACCGGATCGTCGGCATCGTCCAGATCGAGTCGGTCGGAGCACTCCGGGAAGCGGACGCGATCGCCGCGACCGACGGCGTCGACGTCCTCTTTGTCGGCCCGGCCGATCTCTCCCATTCGCTCGGTGTGCCCGGCCAGTTCGGGAGCAAGCCGTATCTCGAGGCGCTCGACACCGTCGTCGCGGCCTGCCGTGCCCACGGCAAGTCGCCCGGGATCCTGCTGTATGACCTCGGCGTCATCCCCCGGCACCTCGAGCTCGGATTCCAATTCGTCGGCATCGGCGCCGACGGGGCGCTGGTGGCGGCTGGAGCCCGGGCCGCACTCGCCGCTGTCCGCGCCTGATCTGGCGAACGGGCCAGCACCCACCGCGACCTCTGCGGCGCTCCACCGCACCCGCTCGCGGCGCCACTCGCGCCGCCGCGCCACTCGCGCCGCGCCACCCGCGCCGCCGCCCGCCGCCCCGCCGCGCGTGGCGGCGGCCTACGAGCCCGAATCGTGCCAGATGTCCGCCTGGGGAACCTTGGGCGGACTCACCTGGCCGAACACGGTCCTGCTGTGGCGGAATTAGCTGCGACTGTCGTTCCCACTGAGGTTGTTGACAAAGCGAGAGCCCGCCCCACGGTGTGGAGGTGTTCAGACACCACACATGAGGAGAGGCTCTCGTGGCACATCGTACGGCGCGGCTGACCGTCTTCAGCCGGCAGGTTCTTGTGGATCGCGTCGTGGTCGAGGGTTGGCCGGCCGCCGAGGTGGCGCGCCAGTTCCAGATCAGTCGGAGCACCGCCTACAAGTGGCTGCGTCGGTACCGGCAGGAAGGTGACGCGGGCCTCGAGGATCGGACCTCGCGGCCGCATCGATCGCCGCGGGCCCTGCCGACCACCGGCATCGAGGCGATCCTCCAGGCCCGGACGTACCGCAAGTGGGGCCCACACCGGATCGGGCCGCTGACCGGCCATCCCCGCTCGACCGTGTACGGGGTTCTCCGCCGAGCCGGGGTCAGCCGCCTCGACGGGCTCGATCGGCCGACCGGACGACCGATCCGGCGGCGCTATGTGGCGCCCTACCCGGGCGCCCTGATCCACCAGGACGCCAAGCCCCTGACCCGGGTCCCGGGCAAGCGTCGTTCGCATCGTCAGCCGCCCGTCGGTCACGACCAGCTCGAGGTCTTCGTCGACGACCACAGCCGCCTCGCCTGCGTCGTCCTGAGCCGGAGCGCTGGCGCGATCGACACCGTCCGAGCGACCGATGTCGCCGTTCGCTGGTTCGCCGCCCACGGGATCACGATCGAGCGGATCCTGACCGACAACGGCTCCGCCTACTGCTCGCGGGCGTACGCGGCTCGCCTTGCCGAGCTGGGGATCCGTCACAGCCGGACCCGGGTTCGGCGGCCCCAGACCAACGGCAAGGCCGAGCGCTTCATCGGGACCCTCCTGACCGAGTGGGCCTACGCCCGGCCGTACCGGACCAATCTCGAGCGCCTTCGGCGGCTGCCCCACTTCGTCGACTTCTACGGATGAAAGTCAAGTGCTTGCCCAGGCGGGTCGGCGGGAGCAGAATCGCCGTGGTGCGGGTGATCGCCGAACCGAAGGGCAGGGTCAGGGGCCTGGTCCCTGCCGCGCTGGTTGACGCTCAGCGTCGTGAGATGCGCGCCCCGCTTGCGTCGCCCGCACCCCTGTCGCTCGTCGAGCGCTCCGCCACGAGTCGACGGTATGCCGCCTCGGCCTGCTCGGCCCGCTCCCGCTCGAGACGCCGTTCGGCATCGGTGCTGGCGACGCCGATCTGATGGCCCTTGCGTGGCTCGGCCCCGGTCCGGAGCTCGAGCTGGCGGAGCTTCAGGCGAAGCCGTGACGGCCGACCGTACGCGTACTCCTCCCCGCGACGGAGCAGGTGCCACGCGATCACCGCGAGTTTCCGTGCGACGGCGACGATGGCGACATTCCAGCCTCGGCGGGCGGCAATTCGCTGGGCGAAGGAACGCAGTGGGCCGGGCATTCGGCTGGCGACCCAGGCCGCCTCGACGAGGACCTGACGGGCGACCGAGGCGCCCTGCTTGCTGATCCGGCCATGTCGCGCGGCGTCCTCGCCCGACTGGTTGACCCGCGGATCGAGCCCGAGGTACGCGACGAGCGAGCCCGGCCCAGGGAACCGCCGGGGATCTCCGATGACGGCGACGAGGGTGGCGGCTGTCGTTCCGCTGACCCCCGGCAGGGTCATCAGCCGGCGCATGTCGGGCGAGGCAAGAACAGCCTTGGCCAGGACAACGTCGACCCGGGCGACCTCGGCGTCGAGGAAGTCAACGGCCCGCAGGCTCGCCTCGACGCCGTCACGCTCGTCAGTCGGCAGCTCGACCCCGGCCAGCCAGACGCGTCCTCGCCGTCCGAACAGGTCGCTCGCCGGCGGCCGGCCGACGAGGTTCCGAATGAGGGCGGCGTGGACCTGGTTCTTCGCCTTCGTCCGCTGCTTCACGAGGTGGGCCCGTCGGCTGACCTGGCGGCGAAGCGCTGCCGTCGCTTCGTCGGGCATCCAGACATCCGGCAGGAAGCCGGAGGCGAGGAGCTGGGCGAGCGTCCGAGCGTCGATCCGGTCCGTCTTGGCCCGCAGCCGAGTTGCCGCCTTCGTTGCCTTCGGATTGGCCAGGACCACCCGGACGCGCGGTTCGAGGATGCGGGCGATCGCGACCGCGTTCCCGGTTGCCTCGAGGGTCACCACGTCGTTCGGCCCGAGACCGGCGGCGAACGCCTCGAGCTCCGCCGGCTCGGTCCCGATCCGGCGGGCCGGCCGGACCTGACCGTCCTCCGCGATCGCCACCTCGCAGAACCCACGATGAACGTCCAACCCGATCGCACGCATCGCATCGCCTCCATGCTTGGTGGAGAGGCGGCGGGGCGAACGACACCTACGGATCCGTGCTCGCGGCACACCCGGGCAGTCGCAGGGGCGGCCAGCTACAAATCGCGGGCTCTTGGCCCACTAGGTCGACGGCCTGCCCAACCTGCGTTCTCCCTGAGCCCCTGTCCCGGGTCTCCAGCCACCATACGCCGGCCGGGTCGAGCTCAGGCCGGGAGTGTCATGCAACTACAATCGACGTCGACCCCACACCGCGCTCGATGGGCGGTCCCCGCTCGACTTACTGTCCGCAACGTGAGTGGGAACGACACGACGGGCTGACAGCGCCATGGATTCGCCTCCGCCGGGGTCCTCGTCGCCCGGAATCCGCGCCTAAGGTTCTCCCTGCGGACATATGGCAGTGCGTAGCGTGAGCGCCGCCATCGCGGAGGTGCGAGGGTTCGGTCGCGAGGGCGGGTGGCTCGATTTGGCAGGGCCTCGTGCGCCGATGGCTTTCGTTTCAAGTGCCCCCGCCCTCGAGATCAGCGGACCAGGCGTGGCCTCATAGGAGCGTGGCTTTCACCTCGACGCACTGCTGCCCACCTGGTCCGTGTCCATCGTATCGGCACGAGTGGAGGACGGGAATGGGAGCGATCGGGATCGACACCCACAAGGCGACGCTGGCGGCCTGCGTCGTCGACACGCTGGGCATGCCACGCGCGGAATGCACGTTCGACAACGATCCAGCCGGGCATCGGGCACTGCTCGCATGGGCGCGGGCCTCGGACCCGGACGCGATCATCGGGGTCGAGGGTTCGTCTAGCTTCGGGGCGCCGGCGGCGAGGTTCCTCGTCGCGGCCGGGTGCGCGGTCCGGGAGGTCCCACCGCAGCTCTCGCGGCGCGAACGGATCCGGACTCGTCGGGCCGGCAAGAGCGACCCCGGCGACGCCCTGGCCATCGCCCGGGTGACCGCCCGGGAATCCGGCCTGCCGCCGGTCCGGCTGGCCGACGGGAGCCTCGAGCTCCAGCTCCTCGTGGGAGCGCGCGAGGACACGGTCCTCGAGATGACCCGCGTCCGCAACCGGCTCCACGCCGACCTCCGGGTCCTCGTGCCGGGTTATGGCGCGAGCGCGACCAACCTCACGGCCGTTCGCCACCAGCGCACCGTCGCCAGACTGCTGGGCCGACTCACCGGGGTCCAGGCCGAGCTCGCCCGGGGTCGTCTCGGTCGGCTCCGTGCCCTCGTCAGCGAGGAGCTTGCGCTCGCCCGACAGATCGGCGCGCGAGTGGCAGGCCATCCACTGCTGACGCTCCCGGGTGCCGGCTCCATCGTCACGGCGACGCTCGTCGGCGAGGTTGGTGACGTTCGACGGTTCCGGTCCGCCGATGCCTTCGCCGCCCTCGCCGGGGTCGCGCCCATCCCGGCCAGCTCCGGTCAGACCCAGCGGATGCGCCTCAACCGCGGCGGCAACCGTCAGCTGAATCGCGCCCTGTACACGATCGCTCTGTCCCAAGCCTTTCACCACCCGCCCGCGAAGGCCTACATCGCGCGGAAACGAGCCGAGGGCAAGACGTGGCGCGAGGCGCTCCGCGCCCTCAAACGCCAGCTCATCCGGACCGTCTTCAGGTTGCTCCAGGCCGGAGCGGGATCAGTCGAGCTGGCGGCTTGACAACATAGGAGCTTGGAACGGATCCGCCGACCGGGAGCGCTTCCGCGCCGCTCGCGCCGCGCCGCGCCGCGCCGCCGCTCGCGCCGGCGCGCCGCTCGCGCCGCCGCCCCGCGAGCTACTCCGGCAGGACCGCGACCGCCTCGATCTCGACCAGGAAGTCGCCCGCGAGCTGCGCCCCGACCGACGACCGCGCCGGACGCGGCTCCGGGAAGTACGTCCGGTACACCGCGTCGTAGCCCGCGAACTGCGACATGTCGGTGAGGAACGCCGTCACCTTCACGACATCGGCGAGCCCGGCACCGGCGGCCGCCAGCACGGCGGCCAGGTTGTCGAGGACCTGGGCCGTCTGCGCCTCGATCGTGTCGCCGGCGAGTTTGCCGGTCGTCGGGTCGATCCCGACCTGTCCCGCCGTGAACACGAAGCCACCGGCTCGAATGCCCTGGGAGTAGCTGCCGCCGGGCTTCGGCGCCCCAACGGTCTGGATCTCCGCCTTCGCCATGGGTCGTTCCTCTCCGCTTCGCGTCTCACTCATCGGCCAGGCGGACGCCCGGCCGGAACGCACTGAACGCCTCGGGTGGTGCCTGCGCGATCAGCACGCCGACGATGATGAACGCACCGCCGAGGAGTTGCGTCGGGCCCAGCGACTGCCCGAACAGGATCCCCGAGAGGGCGATCGTCCAGATCGGCTCGATCGTGCTGACGAGCGCGGCCTGGGCCGCGCCGATCCGACTCGCCCCTGCGTAGAACGTCTGGATCGCGACGAACGTCGCGACGACACCGACCCCGACCAGCCCCGGCCAGGCGGCCGCCGGAATCCGATCCGGCGCGACCGGCACCCCCAACGCGAGAGCCCCGAGCCAGTACGTCGCCGCGGTCGCCGTGATCATCAGGGCGGTCACCGCCGCGGCGTCGGCGCCATCGCCGGCTTCGCGTCCGACGCTCTCTCGACGCTCCCCGGAGAGCCGCGCCGAGAGGACGATCCAGATCGAGTAGATGACCGGGGACGCAACGATCAGCCCGAGAGCCCCGAGCGGCGGCATGGCGCCCTCCGGGATCCCGCCGACAGCGAGTGCGACACCGACGAGGGCGAGCGCCAGCGCGAACCACGGCCGCCGACCCTCCAGCCGCCGACCGACCCGCAACGCCATCACCGCGACGATCGCCGGGTAGACGTACACGATCAGCGAGGCGAGCGACACCGGAACGTCCTCGAGGCCCGCGTAGTAGGTCCCGGAATTGGCCGTGTAGAGGACACCGAGGCTGACGGCGGCGAGGAGCGTCCGACGGTCGAGCAGCCGCAGCCCGCGTCGCGCGTCCGGCCATGCGAGCAGCCACAGCCACGCCAGCGCCGCACCGAACCCGAACCGCCACGCGGAGAGGACGTGCCAGCTCACGCCCTGCTCGTAGACCGGCTGGGCGAACAGCCCGCCCGACCCGAAACTGCAGGCGGACACGAGGATCAGGACGATTCCGGCGACGCGGCGGCGATCCACCGCCGGAGGCTAGCAGGCGTGCCGGCAGGACCGTGCGCCGGCGGGCCGTGCAGGCAAGACCGACTACACTGGGCGCGTGGGTGAACTCACCGAACGAGCCGTGACCGAGCGTGTGCCGTCCGTAGCGGACGAGCGCCTCAAGGTCCTGAGCCGGCGCGACCCTGTGACCGTCAAGCCCGGCACCAGCCTGACCGAATGCATCGACGCAATCCAGCAGACCGGCACCGGCGATTCGGTCTTCGTGACCAACCCCGATGGGACGCTCGCCGGCGTCCTGACTGAGCGCGACATCTTCGGGCGGATCGTCGGCGGCGACGTCGATCTCGGCCAGGCCGTCGAGTCGATGATGACGACGAAACCGCACCATCTCCATCTCCACGAGACCGTCCGCGACGCGATCGAGCTCATGCAGACGGGCCTCTACCGGAACGTCCCGCTGCTCGACGAGGAGAACCACCTGATCGGCGTCGTCCGGCCCCAGGACATCCTGAAGTACCTCGCCGAGTCATTCCCGGAGGAACTGTTGAACCTGCCGCCCCGGCCCCACCAGACCATGCGCAAGGCCGAAGGCGGATGACGATCGACACGAAGGCGCTCGACCCCGAGGTCCAGGAGCTCGAGCGCGTCACGATCCGCTTCACCGGTGACTCGGGCGACGGGATGCAGCTGACGGGGACCCAGTTCACCCGGACGGCGGCCGTCTATGGCAACGACATCTCGACGCTGCCCGACTTCCCCGCGGAGATCCGCGCCCCGGCCGGCTCGCTGCCGGGCGTCTCCGGCTTCCAGATCAGCTTCAGCTCGAGCGAGATCCACACGCCCGGGGACCAGCCCGACGTCCTCGTCGCGATGAACCCGGCCGCCCTCAAGACGAACGTCGGGGACCTGCCGGCCGGCGGCGCGCTCATCGTCAACAGCGACGCGTTCACGCCGGCGAACCTCAGCAAGGCGGGCTACGCGTCGAACCCGCTGACCGATGGGTCCCTCAAGCAGTACGCCCTCTTCGAGATCCCGATCTCGACGCTCAACGAGCTGTCGCTCGAGGGGCTCGAGATGACCAGCAAGCAGAAGGACCTGACCAAGAACTTCTTCGCCCTCGGGATCATGTTCTGGCTCTACGGCCGGGAAACCGAGGGGACGATCCGCTGGATCGATGACAAGTTCGGCAAGCGGCCCGTCATCGCCGAGGCGAACAAGCGGGCGCTCAAGGCCGGCTACGCCTTCGGCGAGACGACCGAGATCTTCCATACCCACTACCGGGTCGCGCCGGCCAAACTCGCTCAGGGAACCTACCGCAACATCACCGGCAACGAGGCGACTGCCCTCGGCATGCTGGCGGCCTCGAAGCTGGCCGGCAGGCCGCTCTTCTACGGCTCGTATCCGATCACGCCTGCCTCCGAGATCCTCCACCAACTGTCCGGCTACAAGAACTTCGGGGTCAAGACGTTCCAGGCCGAGGACGAGATCGCGGCGATCGGCGCGGCGATCGGGGCGAGCTACGGCGGGGCGATGGGGCTGACCGCATCGTCCGGCCCGGGAATCGCCCTCAAGTCGGAGGCGCTCGGCCTGGCGGTCATGGTGGAGCTGCCGCTCGTGGTCGTCGACGTCCAGCGTGCCGGACCCTCGACCGGGATGCCGACGAAGACCGAGCAGGCGGACCTGCTCCAGGTCATGTTCGGGCGCAACAGCGACTCGCCCCTGCCGGTCGTCGCGCCGGCGACGCCCGGCGAGTGCTTCACGCTCGCGATCGAGGCGTGGCGCCTCGCCCTCAAGTACGTCACGCCGGTCGTGTACCTCTCGGACGCCTTCCTTGCGACCGGCGCGGAGCCGTGGCGGATCCCGTCGGTCGCCGACCTGCCGGACATCTCCGTCGAGAACTGGACCGAACAGGAGACGTTCCACCCGTACGATCGCGACCCGGTCACCCTCGCCCGCAAGTGGGCGGTCCCCGGGACGCCCGGCCTCGAGCACCGGATCGGCGGCCTCGAGAAGGCGGACATCATCGGCAACGTGAGCTACGACCCGGACAACCATCACCGGATGCAGCTCCTGCGCCAGGCGAAGGTCGCCCGGATGGCCGACGACATCCCGCCGCTCGACGTCCTGGGCCCCGATCGCGGCGACCTGCTGATCCTGGGCTGGGGATCGACCTACGGGGCGATCCGGAGCGCGGTCGAGCGCCTCCAGGGCCAGGGACGGAGCGTCGCCCACGCCCATCTCCGCCACCTCAACCCGTTCCCGACGAACACCGAGAAGGTCCTCCGCAGCTACCGCAAGGTCCTGATCCCGGAGGTCAACCTCGGCCAGCTGCTCCTCCTCATCCGCGGCCAGTTCCTCATCGACGCGGAGGGCTACAACCGGGTCCGCGGCAAGCCATTCACGATCGCCGAGATCGTGGCGCAGGCGGAACGAATCCTCGGAGTCACGAATGACTGAAGAAGCCCCGCCGCTCTCCCCGGAGAACGCCGCGATCATCCAGCTGACCCGGAAGGACTTCGTGTCCGACCAGGAGGTCCGCTGGTGCCCGGGCTGCGGCGACTATTCGATCCTCGCCCAGACCCAGAAGCAGATGCCGGAGTTCGGCGTGCCGAAGGAGAAGATCGTCTTCATCTCCGGGATCGGCTGCTCAGGGCGCCTGCCGTACTACATGAACACGTACGGCTTCCACACCATCCACGGTCGCGCACCGACCCTCGCAACAGGGCTGAAGGCCGCGCGGCCGGACCTGATGGTCTGGGTCATCACCGGTGACGGCGACGCCCTGTCGATCGGTGGCAACCACGTGATCCACTCGATGCGGCGCAACGTCGACATCACGATGGTGATGTTCAACAACCGGATCTACGGCCTGACGAAGGGCCAGGCGAGCCCGACCTCGGAGTTCGGCAAGCGGACGAAGTCGACGCCGGCCGGTACGGTCGACACCCCGATCATGCCGCTCACGATCGCCCTCGCGTCGGAGGCCTCGTTCGTCGCCCGATCGGTCGACACCCACACGGAGCATCTCCAGAAGACCCTCGAACGAGCCGGCCGCCACAAGGGCTCGACGTTCGTCGAGGTCCTCCAGAACTGCAACATCTTCAACGACGGCGCCTGGCGGGACTTCACCGACCGCGAAGTGCGCGAGGATCGGATGCTCGTCCTCGAGCACGGCAAGCCGATGATCTTCGGCAAGGATCGCGACAAGGGAATCCGCCTGAACGGCCTCCATCCGGAGGTCGTCACGATCGGCGAGAACGGCGTCACGGAGGCCGATCTCCTCGTCCACGACGAGCAAGCCGAGGAGCCTTACCTCGCGCTGATGCTGTCACGGATGTTCTGGCCGGAGTACCCGGTTCCGGTCGGTGTCCTGCGGGCTGTCCCGCGCCCAACCCACGATCAGCTCGTCGAGGGACAGATCGCCGCAGCCGTCGCAGCCCAGGGCGACGGTGACCTCGCTGAGGTGCTGGCGAGCGGGGAGACCTGGACGGTCGACTGACGAACACGAGTGGGGGCGGAGGGATCGATGCGCTGCCCGCAATGCGGATTCGAGAACCTGATCGGGTCGGACATCTGCGACAACTGCGGAGCGGACCTGGCCGGCCACGACACGCCGCAGCCCGCCACGAGCTTCCGCGGCCCGGTCCTCGGCGAGCACCTCGACTCGCTCGAGGTCGGCGAGCCGGAGATCATCGACGTGACGGCCGACGCCGACGAGGCCGTCCGGCGGATGCATGACAACGGCACCGACTGCGTCCTGGTGGTCGACGGCGGGCGCCTCGTCGGCATCTTCACGGACCGTGACGCCGTTCTGAAGGTCGCCGGCCGCGAGCTCAAGGCCCGACCGATCGTCGAGCTCATGACCCGCGACCCCGTCGTCGTCCGCCATGACGACACCGTGGCCGTCGCGATCCACAAGATGGCCGTCGGGGGCTTCCGCCACATCCCGATCGTCGAGAATGGCCGGCCCACGGGACTCGTCTCGGCGCGCGACGTGTTCCGGCACCTCGCCCGGACGCTCGGCTGACCGCGGGCCTGCGAAGCGTGCGCGTCCTCGTCCTGGCCGACGATCTCATCTGGTCGACCCGCCTCATCGCCCAGGTCCAGGCTGCCGGCACGGACGCCGCTCCCGTTCGGACCCTCGCGGCGCTCAACCAGGCGCTGCCGGCGGCCGATGCGGTCATCGTCGACCTGACCGCGCGTGCCTACGACGGCATCGTGGCCGTCCGCAAGGCCGCCGACGCCGGTCGCCGGGTCCTTGCCGTCGGTCAGCACGACGATGCGGAGCTGCGCCGGCGCGCGCTCGCGGCGGGTGCCGACCGGGTGGTGCCGTACCGGAAGCTGTTCGAGGACGGCCCGACGACCCTCGCGACCTGGCTCCAGGCGACGCCGAACCGGGCGGGGGCGACCCGGTGACCGTCGCCGCGCGACCTGCCGTCCCGCCGGAGCGCTACCGCGAGCGTCTCGACCGGGCGTCACGGGCCACGGCCGACGCCGGTTTCGATGCGTTGCTCGTCGGCGTCGGGCCCGACCTCCGCTACCTGACTGGCTACGAGGCGATGCCGCTTGAACGTATGACGATGCTCGTCATCGCGCCCGGCGACGACCCGCGGCTCGTCGTTCCGCGGCTGGAGGAGCCGGCAGCGCTGGTGGGCTGCCGCACGGACGTCACGACCGTGACGTGGGAGGAGACGGAGAGCCCGCATGCGCTCGTCGCGGCGATCGTCCACGATCGTGCCGGCTCGGGTGCGCTGCGCCTCGGCGTCTCGGACCGGCTCTGGGCGCTCCACCTCCTCGGCCTCGAGCGGGCGATGCCGGGGGCGGGCTTCGAGTCGGCGACGATCGCGCTCCGGTCCCTCCGGATCACGAAGGACGCCGACGAGATCGCCCTGCTCCGGCTCGCGGCCCAGGCCGCGGACCGGGTCGTTGCGCAGATCGCGGCGGGGCCGCTCGTGGGTCGAACGGAGGCAGCGGTCGCCCACGAGGTTCGGGAGCGGCTTATCGCCGAGGGCCACGAGGAGGCACTCTTCGCGATCGTCGGGTCCGGCCCGAACTCAGCGTCGCCCCATCACGAGGCCTCGGAGCGGGTCATCCAGGCCGGCGAGCCCATCGTCCTCGACATCGGCGGGACCCTCGGGGGCTACGGCAGCGACATCACCCGGACGCTGTGGGTCACCGGCGGCGATCCGGCGAAGGGCCCGGACGAGGAATTCCGGCACCTGTTCGGCGTCCTGCGGGCGGCCCAGGAGAAGGCAACGCGGGCCGTCCGTCCCGGCATCGCCTGTGAGGCCGTGGACGCCGCCGCGCGCGATCTCATCGGCGCCGAGGGCTACGGGGCGGCGTTCTTCCATCGGACCGGGCATGGCATCGGGCTCGAAGGCCACGAGGATCCGTACCTCGTCGCCGGAAACGGCGAGGCACTGGCCGAAGGCATGGCGTTCAGCGTGGAACCCGGCATCTATCTCGCCGGCCGCTACGGCGCACGAATCGAGGACATCGTCGTGTGCGGGCCCGACGGGCCGATCGTCCTCAACGAGGCGCCGCGCGACCTCTCCGTCGTCGGCGGCTGACCGGCTGGGGTATCATCCCCGGAACGGCAAGCCCGACCGCTTGGCCGAATTCGAACCGGATCACGATGCATTCGACCCTGACGCGGCGTCCCTGCGCCGCTCCGACCCACCCGGGCGCCCGACCCGGTCGGCCCGGCGCATGAGCCGGCGCCACCACGGCGGACGGCCACACCGCCAGGGCGGCCACGTCCGAAGCACGGCCGCGCCGACGGCGGCTGCCCCGAACGAGACGCCGCGCGTGCCGGCACCCGAAACGCCCGCCGTCGATGCCGCGATCCAGCTCCGGCGCCCCGCGCCGGCCGAGGCTGCGACCCTGCCGGCCGTTGCCGCCCCGATCGAACGACCTGTCGCCGCCCCGCCCGCGCCGCCCGCCGAGGCTCCGCCGCCCGCGGCGCGTTCCGAGGCTCCGGCACCCGCTCCGGCGCCGCCGCCGCCGCGCCTCGACGCGGCTCCTGCCACACGGCCAATCGAGCCTCCACGAGCGCCGTCCGCGGGGCCGACCGCCTATTCGCCGCGCCATGGCGAGCCCCATCGCCCCGTCCCGGAGGGAGAGGCTCCGGCCGCATCTGCCGGATGCACGGCGCCCCAGCTGCGGCGGTTCATCAAGAGCCGCCCGTACGTGCCGATGCACGAGCTCCGGCGTCGTTTCGGGATCAACGGGCCGGAGGACGACGTGACCGCGGTCGACCTGGCGGACGGCAGGATCTTCGTCGGGCTCCCGGCGCGCGAGGGCGGGCTCCTCGGCGAGCTGCTGCGCGGCGGGGAGGTCGGCTTCGAGCTCTCGCTCGACCCGCGATCGCCGATCGTCGTCGGTCTCTACCCGATGCGGCCCGTCCCGCGGTCCTGAGCTCCGGATCCGGGCCCGCGATGAGCGAGGACGAGACCCTGCCCAGCCACGACGCGGGCTCACTGAACCGGCTCGCGCGCCAGGCGACGGTCCACTGCCTCACCGGCTGTGCGATCGGCGAGATCCTCGGTCTCGTCATCGCGACGCAGCTCGGCTGGCACGACATCGCGTCGATCGCCCTGGCGATCGTTCTCGCGTTCGCCTTCGGATACGGGCTCACGCTGCAGCCGCTGCTCGGATCGGGCATCGCGGTCGGGACCGCGCTGCGGCTCGCGTTCGCCGCCGACACCGTCTCGATCGTCGTCATGGAGATCGTCGACAACGGCTTCGTCCTCGCAGTCCCGGGGGCGATGGATGCGACCATCACGGACCTCCTGTTCTGGGCGAGCCTCATCGTGTCGCTGGTCCTGGCGGGACTCGTGGCGTTCCCGGTCAATCGCTGGCTGATCGCCCGCGGCCGCGGCCACGCCGTCGTGCACGGGATGCACTGACCGGGGGATGCACCGGGCCGGCTGGTCCGCAGGCCGGTCGCCCGGACCGTCAACCGCGCGGGACCGGAATGTCGATCCCCTCGCGCCCGAGGAGCTCCGACTTGAGCTCGAGATGCTGCTCCCGCGATCCGAACCAGTCGCCCCCGTAGCCGCCCAGCGAGCCGTCGCCGGCGATCACCCGGTGGCACGGGATGATCAGCCCGATCGGGCAGCGCCCGACTGCCCCGCCGACCGCGCGGGCGGCGCCCGGCCGATCGATCATCCTCGCCAGCCCGCCGTAGCTCGTCGTTGAACCCCACGCGATCTCCTGGATCGCCGCGAACACCGTCCTGTCCCAGGCTGGGCGATCGCGGAGGTCGAGCGGGACATCGAAGACTCGGCGGGTCCCGGCGAGGAACTCCTCGACCTGGGCCGCGGCCGCATCGATGATCGGGCCGGACCCCGCGACGACCTCGCGATGGAGTCGCCGCTCGAGGCGGGCGACGAAGTCCGCGCGTGACGCAAGGCTCTCGAGGGCGACGACGCCGACCGAGGATGCCGCGACATGCACCGGGCCCCACGTCGAGGCAAGGGCGACGAACGCGATGGGTTCGGTCTCGCCTGGCATCGGACGGAAGTGTCGCCGACTTCGATCGATGTCGTGGTGGCGGCGGACCCGCCGGCCGGGACTCGGAGTCAACAACGCCCGCAGTTCGTGGCTCAATCGTCACCCGCAGTCCCGTCTCGAACGACCAACGTGACCGTGGGTCACGGATTTCAGTCGATCGGGGCGACGGCAGACCCGGATGAGCCTCCACGAGCCCTTCCTGTTGACTGACAGTCCCTCCCGGGCGACGGGCCCGCGGCGCGACAAGGGCCCCGGCAACGACCTGCGCCTGCTATACTCCCAGGGAGTATGCAGACATCGCCCGCCGAGCCGCCTCCCGCCACGATCGAGGTCACCCTCCCCGTCGAGGGCATGACCTGCGCGAGCTGCGTCAACCGGATCGAACGGTTCCTCAAGAAGACACCCGGCGTCGCGGAGGCCGGAGTCAACCTCGCGACCGAGGCGGCCACCATCCGCTACCTGCCGTCGATCGCCGGTCGCGCGGAGCTCGAGGCCGCGATCGAGGCGGCCGGATACTCGCTGAAACCTGCCCCGTCTGAACGCGAATCGGCCGCGACGAAGTCCCTCCGCGACGCCGCCGACGCGGATGCCGCCGATCGCGCGGCGTACGCGGCCCGGCTCCTCCGCGAGGCGGTCGTCTCGCTCGTCGTCGCCGTCGGGATCATGATCGCGATGTTCTGGCCCCAGACATCGATCCCGATGGAGGACCTCAATCGGGCGATCCTCGTCCCGGCCACCCTCGTCCAGTTCCTGGTCGGCCGTCGCTTCTATGCCGCGGCCTGGCGGGCGGGGAGGCACGGCGGGACGACCATGGACACGCTCGTCGTCGTCGGGACAACGGCCGCGTGGGCGTACAGCGTGTTCGTCACGTTCTTTCCCGGGACGATCCACCAGGCGGGTCTCCATCCGGAGACCTACTTCGACAGCTCGACGATCATCATCGGCCTCATCCTCCTCGGTCGCTGGCTGGAAGCCCGTGCGAAGAGCCGCGCGACGGGGGCGATCCGGCGTCTCATCGGCCTGCAGGCCTCGTCGGCGCGACTGGTCAGCGGGGACGTGGAAACGGAGATCGCCGTCGAGGACGTGCAGCCCGGCGACCTGCTCCGGGTGCGTCCCGGCGACCGGGTCCCGGTCGACGGCGTCGTCGTCGAGGGTGCGTCGGCGATCGACGAGTCGATGCTCACCGGCGAACCGATGCCGGTCGAGAAGGGACCGGGCGCGGAGGTCATCGGCGCGACGCTGAACGCGACGGGCTCGTTCGTGTTCAGGGCGACGCGCGTCGGCGCCGACACGGCGCTCGCCCGGATCGTCGCCCTCGTCGAGCATGCCCAGGGTTCCAAGGCGCCCATCCAGCGCCTCGCCGATCGTGTCAGCGAGGTGTTCGTGCCGGCGGTCCTGATCGTCGCCGCCCTGACGTTCGCCGCCTGGTTCACGTTCGGCTCGGAGCCGCGGCTCACCCTCGCCCTCACCGCGTTCATCGGCGTCGTCATCGTCGCCTGCCCGTGTGCGATGGGGCTCGCCACACCGACCGCGATCATGGCCGGGACCGGCCGCGGCGCTGAGGCCGGGATCCTCTTCCGGGGCGGCGAGGCACTCGAGACCGCCCATCGCGTCTCGACCGTCGTCTTCGACAAGACCGGGACGCTGACCGCGGGCCGCCCGGAGGTCGTGGCGGTCGACGTCGCTCCTGGCTTCGACGAGAGGACGCTCCTCGATCTCGCCGCCTCACTGGAGCGCGGCAGCGAGCATCCGCTCGGTGACGCGATCGTCGCTCGCGCCCATCTCGACGAGTTGGGCTTCCGACCGACCGACGCCTTCGAGGCCGTTGCCGGCCAGGGCGTCGTCGGGACGGTCGAGGGTCGGGCGGTCATCGTCGGGAGCGGCCGACTGCTCGCCGATCGCGGCATCTCGACGGATGCGCTGACGGGAGCCGCGGCGGCCGCCGCGGACGCCGGCCGGACGATCGCGTACGTGGCGATCGACCGTGCGCTCGCCGGCGTGCTCGCCATCGCCGATCCGATCAAGGCGGAGGCCCCGATGGCGGTCCGTCAGCTCGCCGAAGAGGGGATCGCCGTCTGGCTGGTCACGGGCGACGCGCGGGCGACGGCGGAGGCGGTCGCGGCCCGGATCGGGATCCCGCCGGAGCGCGTCCGCGCGGAGGTTCTGCCCGGCGACAAGGCCGCGATCGTCGAGGAGCTGCAGGCCGCCGGCGAGGTCGTCGCGATGGTCGGCGACGGGATCAACGACGCTCCGGCGCTCGCCCATGCAGATATCGGCATCGCGATCGGGACGGGGGCCGATGTCGCGATCGAGGCCGCCGGAGTGACGCTCGTCGGCGGCGATCCGCGCGGCGTGGCCGCGGCGATCGGGCTGTCGCGCGCCACGATCGCGATCGTCCGCGAGAACCTGTTCTGGGCGTTCGCCTACAACGTCCTGCTCATCCCGGTCGCGATGGGCGCGCTCGTGCCGTTCGGCATCACCCTCAGCCCGGCCCTGGCAGCCGGCGCGATGGCGCTGTCGTCGGTTGCGGTGGTCACGAACTCCCTGCGCCTGCGGACGTTCGATGCCCGACCGGAGGCGCTGCGCGCGTCGCCGCCGCGAAACATCTTCGGGCGGATCCGGCAGGCCTGGTACTTGATCGCCGTCGCGATCGCGTCGCTCGGCATCGCCGCCGGCGTCCTTGCCGCGGACCGGGCGATCGATGGGTCGGCCGTCCAGGTGGTGGTCACGGCACACGACCTTCGCTTCGAACCCGCTGATGTCTCGGTCCGGAGCGGCGCGGTCGTCGTCGTCCAGTTCAGCAACGACGACCCCGTCTTCCACGACTGGATGGTCGAGGGACTCGCCAACATCGACGCCGCCGCGCTGCCGGGCCAGACGCAGCGGATACGCTTCATCGCGCCGGCCCCCGGGACGTACCGGATCGCCTGCACGGTCGAGGGCCATGCGGAGGCGGGCATGGTCGGGACGCTGGTCGTCAGCCCCTGACGACTCCCAATCGCGGCTCAGTCAGGCTTCGATCCTGCGGAAGATCGCAACGGCGTTCTGGCCGCCGAAGCCGAAGCCGTTGACCGCGACCGTGTCGATCTTCGCCTTCCGGGCCGTCAGCGGCACGTAGTCGAGGTCGCATGCCGGATCGGGCGTGTGGAGGTTCGCCGTCGGCGGGATGATCTGGTCGCGGATCGCGCCGATGCCCGCCAGCGCCGACGCGATCCCGGCCGCCCCGACGAGATGGCCGATCATCGACTTGGGCGAGCTGATCGGGACCTTCCTCGCATAGGCGCCGTATGCCGCCTTGATCGCCTTGGTCTCCGTCGCATCGTTGAGGGGCGTCGCCGTGCCGTGGGCGACGATGTAGTCGATCTCGTCCGGAGCGACACCGGCGTTCTTGAGTGCCAGCGTCATCGCGCGCGCCTGGCCGCGGCCCGTCGGCTCCGGGGCGCTGATGTGGAACGCATCCGCGGTGAGCGCGCCGCCGATGACCTCGACGACCGGGGTTGCGCCGCGAGCCAGCGCGTGCTCGAGCGACTCGACGATGACGACGCCCGCTCCCTCGCCGAGGACGAAGCCGTCGCGGGTTTCGTCGAACGGCCGCGACGCGGTCTGGGGCGAGTCATTCCGTTTCGAGAGCGCCGTCATGTTGGCGAGGGCGGCCACGCCCATCGGGACGATCGGCGCCTCTGATCCGCCGGTCAGCACGACGTCGCATTCGCCTGTCCGGATGAGGCGCAGCGCGTCGTGGAAGGCGATGACCGAGGTCGCGCAGGCGGCCACCTGCGTCATGACCGGGCCCGTCAGGCCGTATTCCATCGACAGCATGCAGGCGCCCATCGAGCCCGACAGGGCGGGGACGGCGAACGGCGACACGAATCGCGAGCCCTTCGAGTCGTGGACGTGGGTGCCGTCGATGATCGCCTCGATCCCGCCGCCACCGGTGTTGACGACGACGCCGACCCGATCGCGCTCGTCCTCCGTCATCGCCGCGAAGTCGATGCCGGAGTCGGCGACGGCCTCCTTGCCGGCGGCCATCGCGAGGTGGATGAAGCGGCTCATCCGGCGGGCCATCTTCGGGTCCATCGCCGCCGCCGGATCGAACCCGATCACCTCGGCCGCGATCCGGACCTCGAAGCCGGTCGTGTCGAAGCTCTGGATGAGGCGCGTCCCGGTCACCCCGGCGACGAGGTTCGACCAGTACGTCGGGAAGTCGTTGCCGATCGGCATGACTGCCCCGAGACCGGTGATGACGGCCCGCCGGGCAGGATCGATTTCAGACAAGGAGTGAGACCTCAGGATGATGGGCTGCGCCGATTGTACGTACGCGATTGCATTCGTCCTTCGTTCTGCGATCTCCGCGGATGGCTGTGCAGGGCAAGGCGCCGGAGAGCACCGGAGCGAACGCACGCTGGAGTGCGTGAGCGAGGAGCGCAGCCGGCAACGCCGCCATGCGCCGCCAGGCGCGGTAGCCGCTTCAGTCGCCGTCGTAGCGCTTGAAGATGACGGCTCCGTTGTGGCCGCCGAGGCCGATGTTATTCGAAAGCGCGTAGCGGATCGAACGCGGTGTGGCTTCGGTGATGATCTGGAGGTCGCACTCCGGGTCCGGGTCGCGGTAGTTGATCGTCGGCGGGATGCATTGCTCCGCGACCGCCTTGACCGTCGCGAACGCCTCGAATGCCCCGGCCGCTCCCATCATGTGACCGGTCATCGACTTCGTCGCGCTGATCGCGATGTTCGGGGTGTGATCGCCGAAGACCGTCCAGATCGCCTCGGCCTCGCGCTTGTCGCCGAGCGGCGTCGACGTCCCGTGCGGGTTGATCAGGTCGACCTCGTCGGCGGGCACGCCACGCCGCTCGAGCGCCATCTTCATCGCTCGCGACGATCCGACGCCCTTGTCGATCGGCTGGACCATGTCCCAGCCATCGGCCGCCGAGCCGTAACCGACGACCTCGGCGTAGATGCGCGCCCCGCGGGCCTTGGCCAGCTCCAGGTCCTCGAGGAAGAGCGACCCGGCCCCCTCGCCCAGGACGAACCCGTCACGGGTGGCGTCGAACGGGCGCGACACCGTCTGGAGCGGCTCACCGGGACGCGGCAGCCCCATGCCCCGCATGTTCGTGAAGCCCGCGTGGGCCGTCTCGAGCAGCGGGGCCTCGGTCGAGCCGGAGATCACCGCGATGCAGTCGCCGCGGCGGATCGCCTCGGCACCCTCCGCCACGTTGTGCGTGCCGGTTGCGCAGGCGGACACGATGCAGAGGTTGTGGCCGATCGCCCCCGTCTCGATCGCGATCATCCCCGAGGTCGAGTCGACGAGGGCGTTCGCGATGAACGTCGGCGGGACGCTGCGCGGACCTCGTTCGTGGAGCGCGATCCAGGCCTCGATCATCAGCTGCTGGCCGCCGGCCCCGGACCCGAACACCACGCCGACGTCCTCGCGGTTGGCGTCGGTGATCTCGAATCCGGAGTCGATGAGCGCCTGCTTTGCGGCGGACACCCCGAAATGCATGCTCGACTCGCTCCGGCGGATGGCCTTCGGGTCCATCCAGAGCGAGGCGTCGAAGCCGCGGACCTCGCCCGCGGCCTTGGCCTCGTACCGGGCGACGTCGAACTTGGTGATCTCGGCGAGGCCGGAGTTGCCGCGGATCAGGTTGTCCCAGGCTGTCGGGACGTCGTTGCCGACCGGGCTGACGACGCCAAGGCCCGTGACGACGACGCGGCGGGTGTAGTCGGGTGTGCGCACGCTTGGTGATTCCTCCGAGGGTTCAGGCTGGGGTCGGTGAGGCGAACGGGACGAAGAGCCGATCGGCCGCCGCCGGGTCGTCGAGCGCGATCGCCTCGGCGTCGGGCGCGATCCGCTTGATCAGGCCGGTGAGGACGCGGCCGGGGCCGACCTCGATGAACGTCGTGACGCCGGCTGCGGCCATGTGCTCGACGGCGGCGACCCAGTCGACGCCCGCGGTCAGGTGGTCCACCAGCTCGGAGCGGCTCGCCTCCGCGTCCGTCAGCGCGTGGGCGTCGGCGTTGGCGAGAAGAGGGGTCGAAGGGGCGGCGAAGGCGACGCTGGCGAGGACGTCGCGCATCGCCGTGGCGGCCTCCGCCATGAGCGGAGAGTGGGCCGCGACCGACACGGGCAGGACGATCACCTTGCGGGCCCCCAGCGACTTCCCGATCTCGACGCAGGCCTCGATGGCCGCCCGGTCGCCGGAGACGACGACCTGGCCCGGAGCATTCCTGTTCGCGACGCCGAACGTGCCGTGGGCGCCCGCCGCGGCGACCAGCTCCGGCAGCCGGCCCTCGTCGAGCCCGATGATTGCGGCCATCGCCCCGTCCCGCCCGGAGCCCGAGGACTGCATGAGGCGCCCGCGTTCCCGGACGAGCCGCAGGCCGTCGGCGAGCGAGATGACCCCGGCCGCGACGAGCGCCGAGTACTGTCCCATCGAGTGGCCGGCCGCGAACGCCGCCGGCGGGACCTGCGTGCCGAGCTCGGCCCAGCGCTCGCGGAGCGCCCCAAGGTAGGCGATCGATGTGGCAAGGAGCGCCGGCTGGGCGTTCTCCGTCCGGTCCAGCTCCTCCGCCGGACCCTCCCAGGCCAGCCGGCTGATCGACTGATCGAGGACGGAATCTGCTTCCTGGAAGACGGCCGCGGCTGCGGGCGAGCGCTCGGCCAGGGCCCGACCCATGCCGACCGACTGCGACCCCTGGCCCGGGAACACGAAGGCATACGTCTGCATCGTCCCGAGGGTACCGTGCCGCGGGCTCCCGCACAGCGGGGCCTGTGCGCGATTGCACGGACCTCCCGTTCGGCCGTATGCTCGCGGCACATGGCCAGCGACTCTCGCAGTGCTCCCCGCCGCCTCGCCGGGCCTCCGCCGCGGCGGACGATCGCCCGCCGATTCGAGGCCGACCTGTCGGCCCCCGTCCTGGCGGCCGGCAGCCGCATCCAGAACGTCCGCCAGATCTCGGAGCGCGTCGCCATGGGCCGGGCGCTCTGGCGGGAGCTCGTCATCGGCTTCGCGTCGCAGCTCGGCGAGATGCGGCTCGGCTTCACCCAGCTTGCGGCGCTCTACGTCCTCGCCGACTCGGGGATCATGACGATCGGCGACCTTGCGGAGGTCATCAACCGTTCGCCGTCGGCCACCAGCCGGCTCGTCGACGGCCTTGTCCGCCGGCGGCTCGTGGAGCGCCGGACCGAGCCCGAGGACCGGCGCCAGCGCTCGCTCCAGCTGACGCAGCGCGGCCAGGCGCTCCTCCGCGTCGTGGACCGGGCGAGAGCCGACCAGTTCCTCTCGGCGGTCCGCCCGTTGCCGACCCCGGAACGGGCCCTCATCGCGATGGGCGTTGCTGCCCTCGCGACCCATGCGATCTCGCGTCGCGGACGGTTGATCAAGGCGAGTCGCGAAGCGGGTTGAGACGGGCGCCGTCCGGGTGCCAGAATGAGGCCACCCACGACGCCGGACGAGGAACACATCCCATGGACCAGGCTCGCTTCGAGCTCGCATACCGGATCGAGCACCGCCACAAGGACGGCAGCTGGGGCGAGATGATCGAGGATCGGGCCCACCACGCCCCGGCCGACCACGACCCCGAGCGCGGCTGGGGTCTCCGTCGCATCTTCCGCTGCACGAGCTGCGAGGAGTCGGCGACGCTGATCCCCGGCGAGGAGACCCCGCCGCCGGCCGTTCGCTGACGGGCCCGGGTCAGGCGCTCTTCGCGCCTCGCTCGGACATCGTGATGAGCGGCGAGACGGGTCGATCGAAGAGGCTGTTCGCCAGCGAGATCATCGCCTCGATCGAGATGACGCTCGTGATGTCGTCGGCACCGAGCCTGCCGTAGTCGTCGCGCAGCTTGCACAGGCGCTCGAAATAGGTGCGCCTCGTCTGTCGGTCCATGGTTCGGTCCCCTGCTCCGTCGGCGGCCACCCAGCTGCCACCGTTGGAACGATCCTCGCCTCCGGCGTCCGCGCTGCCATCGGGCCGTCGCCGTACCCCGGACCGAAGGACCGCTGTATTCGGCGGCGCCGGGTGCGACCAGGACCTTATGCGTTCGTTCCGCAGTAGCGGCGAACCACGTCGTACAGGACCGGCAGGCCCCAGCGGAGGGCGTCGACGCCGACGCGCTCGTTGACGCCGTGGAAGAGCTCCAGGAACCGCTCGTCCGGGTCGAGGAGGAGCGGTGAGAAGCCGTACGTCGGGATGTCGAGCGCCGCGGTGTGCTTCGCGTCCGTGGCGAACGGAACCATGAACGGGAGCGGGATCCCCTCCGGGTCGTGGTCGACGACGGTTCGCGACATGAGCTCGTAGAGCCGGCCGGAGGCAGGCGCGTCGACCGGCGGCCCGAAGATGACGAGCTCGACGTTGCAGGCGGCGGCGAGCTCCGGCCCGATCCGCTCGACGACCGCCGCGTGCATCTCCTCTTCGGACGTGCCGGGCAGGACCCGGCAGTCGAGCTCGATCGTCGCCTCGCCGGGGATGACGTTGTACTTCACGCCGGCAGAGATGATGTCCGGGCTGACGGTGTCCCGGAGCAGTGCCCGGATGACCCGCGCGGACGTCGGCTCGCAGACGGCGTCGACCGCAGCCTCGGCCAGTCGCGGGTCGTCGCTCGCAAGAGCGCGGAGCACCCGGGCGGCCTCGCCCTCGAGGTGGTCGGCGGCGCCCGCGAGGAAGGCGGCCATCGTCGGGGTGATGCGCGGCGGCCCCTGGACGGCCAGCCGAGCCACGATCTTCGCCGCGAGGACCGCGGCGTTGTCGTCCCGCGGCATCGAGCCGTGGCCCCATGTGCCGGTGACCGCGATCCGGTAGACCGCATAGCCCTTCTCGGCCACGCCGATCGGGTAGAACCGGCGGCCGGCATACGTCGACGCGACCGCGCCGGACTCGGTGATGGCGCCGGCCGCCCTCAGCAGCTCCGGCCGCTCCGCCACGAGGATCGCGATCCCGTTCAGGCCGCCGGCCTCCTCGTCGGCGGTCGAGGCGAACAGGATGTCGCGTGCCAGTCCCGGTACCGGGTCCGATGCCGGGTCGCGGCCGACCCGGCGGGCCTCGGCGGCGAGCAACCGCATGATCGAGAGCTGCATCGCGACGAGGTTCTTCATGTCGACCGCGCCGCGGCCCCAGACGTAGCCGTCAGCGAGATCGCCCGCGAACGGGTCGTGCGTCCAGCGCTCCGCCGGCGCCGGCACGACGTCCACGTGGCTGAGGAGCAGGAGCGGATCCCCGCCGGAGCCGTCGCCGCGCAGGCGGGCCGTCACGGAGCCGCGCCCGGGGACCAACTCGTGGACCTCCGGGACGAGACCGGCGTCGGCCAGCGCCCGGGCGATCCACTCCGCTGCCAGCAGTTCGCCGTCCGGCGCCTCGTCCGGCGGCGGATTGATGGAGCGGATGCGGATGAGTGCCTGCAGGCTCTCGATGAGCTCGTCGGTCGCCCGGTTCCAGCCGGCGGCGTCGATCGCGGCCGAGGGCAGCGGTGGGGACGTCACCGGGCCCCCATGGCAACGATGATGTTGGCGATGATCCCGAGCACGAACCCGCCCGCGACGATGACGGCGATCATGATCAGGAGCAGGCGGCCGTAGTAGCGCTCCTCGCGACGCCCGGCGTCGGGGTCCGGGTCGCGGCCGCCGGCGATGTACGGCGCCGCGAGTCCGCGGGCGCGGGCGGCCGCGTTCCGCTCCGAATCGTATGCCTCCGGATCGGGCGGCAGGCCGGCGGGACCGGCCGGGGTCCCGGTGGGAGGCGGGATCGATCCGTCCGTCATGCCGTGACCGTCGCCTCGCGGGCCAGGCCGCGCATCGTCAGCTCGTCCGGCAGCGCCACGTACCCGAGCCGGGCATTGACCGCCCGCATCGGCGCGTTGGCCGTGTCGTTGCCCGTCTCGAGCGCCTCGAGGCCATGATCGATCGCCCAGGCGATCGTCGCCCGCTTCAGGGCGCCGGCGAGGCCGCGACCACGCCAGTCGGGAACGACGGCGGTCATGTCGTGCCAGGCGACCGTCGTCGAGCCGGGCAGGAACAGGAGGCTCGCGTACCCGACGACGCGCCCGGTCGTGGTCTCGATCGCCACCGCGAACCCGCCGGGAGGGATGGACGGGCGGTCGACGTCCCGGGCGCGGAACTCGGTGAGGTCGCCCGCCGCGACCGGCTCTCCGCCGCCCGGAATGTCCGGGAACGCTGCGATCGCCACCGCGTGGACGCCCGCCACGAGGTCGGGCCGCTCCTCGAGCGAGGTCAGCGTGATGCCATCCGGCGGATCGATCGCCGGCGGCCGGCGCCCGGCCAGGTCGAGCCGGACCGTCTTCGCGATGTCGTACGCCTCGAAACCATGCGCGCGCAGGAAGGCGACGCCCTCCGGACGTCGCTCGGACGCCGGGATGTGGAGGGCCGTCTTGCCCGCCGCGAGCGCGTGCGACGAGATGGCCCGGAGCAGCGCCGACCCGATTCCCCGCCGGCGTGCCTCGGGCAGGACGTCGACCGAGCCCCACAGCGCCGGGTACTCCTCCGGGTACATGTAGATCCGCCCGGCCGTCGCCGCCCCGACGGCCCGGCCGGCCTCCTCGGCGAGGTAGCGGGCCGTGCCCGGGAAGGTCTCGTCCGACCAGCGCATGTCGTCGATCGAGGTGGGGTTGTCGGGCGTCGTGATGTTGACGATGGCGGCAATCGCCTCGAGGTCGGCGACGTCGTCCGTCGCGGCCCGGATCGACCAGCTCATCCGAGCGCCTCGCGGAGCGGGATCGCCACGTCGCGCGCAACGGCCGTCAGGCCGTCGGGCCCGAGGCGGGCCGGCATGCCGAGGACGATGTGGGTGGCGCCCGCGCGGACGAAGTCGAGCGCGCCCCCGACCGCGGCCCGCCGGCTCTCAGCCGTCGTCCCGGTGGGAACCTGCGCCGCGAATGCGAACCCGGCCGGATCGCGACCGATGTCGGCCATCGCCGCAAGGATCCCGCCGCGCTTCGCGCTGAAGTAGGGGATGTCGAAGTCGGGGATCGCCGGCAGCATCCACCCGTCGCCGTCGCGGGCGACGAGGGCGAGGCCGCGCCGCTTCTGGCCGCCCAGCCAGATCGGCGGACCGCCGGGCGTGAGCGGCGCCGGCAGGTTCGTCGCGCCGTCGAGCGGGTAGAACGGATCAGGGCGCGTGACGCCCGGTTCGCGACCGGCCTCCTCGCTGAAGAGTGCCTTGAGGACGTGGACCGCGGACTCGAACCGGGAGAACCGCTCCTTGATCTCCGGGAGTGGGATCCCGAAGGGCAGGTGCTCGCCCTCGTGCCAGCCCGCACCGAGGCCGATGATGAACCGGCCCCCGGTCGCGTGGTCGAGGACAGTGGTCGCCTTGGCGAGGATCGCAGGATGGCGGAACGTGTTCGCCAGGACGCCATGGCCGACCGTCAATCCCGGGACGCGGTGGACGAGCGCGGCCATCGCGGTGAGGGCCTCCCAGCTCGAGCCGGCGCGGTCGAGCGACGGATCCGTGATGTGGTCGTTCATCCAGCCCGAGTCGAAGACGCCGAGCTCGCCGGCGCGCGCCCACGTCGCGTCGAGCGTCTGCCAGTCGACGCCCTGCGGCGACGTCTTGAACCCGATCGAGACCGGCGACGCGGCAGCCAAGTCGATCTCTCCTGCCGTCAGTCCCGGGCCAGGGACGCCGACATCCGCCGTCCGGTCGTCACGGCGCCCTCCGACGCGGTGCTCACGAGGGCCGCGTACTTGGCCATGACCCCACCGGCGTAGCGCGGCGGCGGCGCCGCCCAGCGGGCCCGCCGCTCGGCGAGGACGGCCGCGGGGACGTCGAGGTCCAGGGCCCGCCGCTCGACGTCGATGACGACCTCGTCACCGTCCTCGATCAGGCCGATGGGTCCGCCCAGGGCCGCCTCCGGCGCGATGTGGCCGATCATCAGCCCGTGGGTCCCGCCGGAGAATCGGCCGTCGGTGATGAGTGCGACAGAGTCGCCGAGGCCCTCGCCGACGAGCGCAGCGGTGACGCTCAGCATCTCCTGCATCCCGGGCCCCCCGACGGGGCCCTCGTAGCGGATCACGACGACGTCGCCGGGCTTGATCCGCCGCGCACGGACGGCCTCGTAGCAGGCGCCTTCCGAGTCGAAGACCCGGGCGGGCCCGCGGTGCTGCAGGCGTTCGTGCCCGGCGAGCTTCACGACGCACCCGTCAGGGGCGAGGGTGCCGCGCAGGATCGCGAGGCCGCCGGTCGGCTTGAGGGGCCGCTCGATCGGGACCACGACCTCCTGGCCCGGCGTCTCGACGACGGCCGCCGCGACCTCGGCGATCGTCCGCCCGTCGACCGTCATGGCGTCGCCGTGGAGGAGGTCGCGCTTGAGCAGCTCGCGCATGACGAGGGCGACGCCGCCCGCGTCGTAGATGTCGGATGCGACGAACCGCCCGCCCGGCTGCATGTCGGCGACGATCGGGGTCCGGTCGGCGACGACCCCGAACGAATCGATGTCGAGCGGGATGCCGAACTCGTGGGCGATGCCGAGCAGGTGGAGGACGCCGTTCGTGCTGCCGCCGGTCGCGGCCACCGATGCGATGCCGTTCTCGAGGGCCTCTCGGGTGACGATGCTCGACGGCCGGACGTCGCGCCGGACCAGGTCCATGACGAGCTCGCCGGAACGACGCGCGGCCTCGTCCTTGGCGGGGTCCTCGGCCGGGATCCCGTTGAGCCCGGCAGGCGACAGGCCGATGAACTCCATGACCGTCGACATCGTGTTGGCGGTGAACTGCCCGCCGCAGGCGCCGGCGCCCGGGCACGCGACGTTCTCGATCTCGTACAGCTCTTCCAGGCTCAAGGTCCCGGCTCGGTAGGCCCCGATGGCCTCGTAGACCGTGACGATCGTCGCGTTCGGCTTGCCCTTGTAGACACCCGGGTAGATCGTGCCGTTGTACAGGACGAGGCCCGGGACGTCGAGGCGCCCCAGGGCCATCGCCGCGGCCGGGATCGTCTTGTCGCAGCCGACCAGGCAGACGAGCCCATCGAGCAGGTGGCCGCGCATGACGAGCTCGATCGAGTCCGCGATGACCTCGCGGCTGACGAGTGACGCCTTCATCCCCTCCGTGCCCATCGACACGCCGTCGCTGACCGCGATCGTGTTGAATTCCATGGGCGTGCCGCCGGCCGCACGGATGCCCTCCTTGACACGCTCGGCGAGCCGTCGCTGGTTGTAGTTGCACGGCATCGTCTCGATCCATGACGTCGCCACCCCGACGAGCGGCTTCGCCAGGTCTTCGTCCGTGAACCCGATGGCCTTCAGCATCGACCGAGCACCGGCCCGGTCCGGGCCGTCGGTCAGCGCGGCGGAGTGGCGCTTGGCCGGATCGGTTGGCGTGTCATACGGATGTGCGAGGTCGGGCATGGAACGGCATCCCTCCGAGGTGATCACGACGCGAGAGACAAGTGTATGCGCGGAGGCGGTGCCGGTTCGTCGGAGTCGGCGCACCCGGGCCGGTCAGGGGATGCAGGCGCCCGTCGCCACGAGGCCCGTCCGGCCGAGAGCCGGCGCGATCGCCTTGCGCACGGAGGTTGGCGTCAGCGCGTAGCCGACCTCCGCGTCGGTCCGCGCCTCGGCGAACACGACGCCGCCGATCGTGCCGTCGGCGAGGACCAGCGGACCCCCGCTGTCGCCCTGCTCGATCTCGGCCCGGATCTCGAGGATCGATCGCGTCACCCGCGTCTTGCCGTAGATGTCGCGTCCCTGCGCCGTGTAGGCGCCGGCGACGGCGGCCGGCTGGACGTCGAGGGCGCCGCCGCCCGGGAACCCGAACGTCGCGCCGGCGGCTCCTCGCTCCGGGTCGGCGGTGGCGAGGGTAAGCGCCGGCGCCGTCAGCCGGCTGGCGTAGAGGAGCGCGACATCGAGCCTGGGGTCGACGAGGATCGGGACTGCGTCAAAGACCTCGTCGCCGGCGGCGATCCGGACCGTCGTGGCGCCGGCCACGACATGGGCGTTCGTGACCGCGTACCCGCGGTCGACGACGAAGCCGGTCCCGAGCGACAGGGAGCCGCAGGTCGCCGCGGTGACCTTGACGACGCTCGGGATCGCCTGGCGGGCGAGCTTCTGGACGAGAGGGTCGTCGGGCAGCTCGACGGGGGGAGCCGGGAGCGGTTCGAGGCCGACGAACAGGTCGGGCAGCCCCGTGTTGTCGAGCAGCCGCGCCAGCTCGCCGGCGATCTCCGTCGGGGCCGGCAGGAAGCCGTTGAGGGCCCGGACCATGAACGACGTCTGGGCCTGGGCCGACAGCGTCGGGCTGGGACCGGCGGCGAGGAGCCCGCCCGTCAGCCAGATGATCAGCAGCGCCTGGGCCGACCCGACGACGGCTCCCAGCACCCGGTCGAGCGCGCCGAACAGGCCTTCACCGAGCATCGATGCGGCGGTCCGCCCGAAGGCCGACCCGATGGCCTCGCCGATGCCGACGCTGAAGAGGATTCCGACGAGCACGACGAACGCGCGAATCGATGGCTCGACGCCCGAGAGGGGCTCCTCGAGATACGGAAGTGCCGCGAGGACGAGGATGCCGCCGGCGATCGCCCCGAGGAGTCCGGCGAGCTGGGGCAGGGCCCCGGAGCGGAACCCGATCACCATCGCGACCACCAGGATGACGACCACGACCAGGTCGAACAGGTTCACGCTCGCAAGTATGGACGAGCCGGCTCCGAGCGTCGGAGCCGGCTCCAGCGGGCGGCCGGGTGGCGGCGACCGTCAGGCAGCGCTAGCCGACCGTGACCGTGATCGGAGGCGCGTCGCCGCCGGGCGAGGTGATCGTGTAGGTCCCGGGCTCGAGCTCGCCGAGGTCCACGATCGTCGCCTTCTGCATCGCGATCTCGATGCATATCGCGTTGGGGTCACCGGTCCCTTCGATGAGGGTGATCGCGATGGCGAAGTCGACACGGTCGACCTTGACCGAATCGAGGACGTTGCACGGCTCGACGCCACTCCACCAGGTGGCCTTGACGAGGACCCGCCGCCCGTCGACGGACGCCTCGAGCTTCGTCGCCGGGAGTGGCCGCGGGTTCAGCTGGCCGGGCCGGGCGATGACCAGGGTGGGCTGGCCGGGGTCCGGGTCGACCGGCTGCGGGTCGATGGGGCCACCGATCCCCGTCCCCGGGTCGCCCGACGACCCGCCGCCGGGCACGTCAGCCGGCGCCGAGGGCGAGGGGTTGGCGGACGGCAATCCGCCCGATGATGGCGACGAGGTGGCGGCCGGTGCGGCGCTTCCTGAGCAGGCACCGATCGTCAGCGCGGCGACAAGTCCGACGGTGGCGAGGCGGTGGAGGCCGGAGGGTGTCTTCATGGCCCGGAGACGACTCGCCCTGCCGGGAGGTTCCGGCCGCGCGACCGGTGGCCGGCGGGCTCAGCCGGCGCCTGCCCCGACGCGGGTGTCGACGCGCGCCGGATGCGCGGCCTCCCAGGCGTCGATCTCGGGGGCCTTGCCCAGCAGGTACCCGAGCTCGTCGGTGCCGGCGAGGAGCATCATCCGGGCGAAGGGGTCCACGTCGAACGGGAGGTCCTCGTCGCCGGGCAGGTGGACCACCTGGGCTTCGAGATCGACCGTCAGCTCCGTCTCCGGATCGGCGGCGATCATCTCGAACAGCTGGCGGTGCTTCTCGGCCTCCGCGACGATCGGGAGGATCCCGTTCTTCAGGCTGTTGTTCCGGAAGATGTCGGCGAACGACGTCGACAGGATCGCCTGGATCCCCCAGGCACGGAGGGCCCACGGCGCGTGCTCGCGCGACGACCCGGCCCCGAAGTTGTCCCCGACGAGGAGGATCCTGCGGCCGGCCATCTCCGGTTGGTCGATGACGAACCGGGGCGTCTTGAGCGAGCCGTCCTCCTCGAACCGCCAGTCGCGGAAGAGCGCCTCGGCCAGCCCGGCCTTGTCGGTCATCCGCAGGTACCGGGCGGGGACGATCTGGTCCGTATCGACGTTCTCCGCCGGCAGCGGCACGACCCGGCTCGTGAACGTCTGGAAGGGCTCGCTCATCGTCAGCGGCCGCCGACCGGGGCGATCGCCTCGATCCCCGGCAACCTGCGCGGATCGGCGACGACCCCGGCGATCGCCGATGCCACGGCGGTCAGCGGCGACGCGAGGAACGTCCGGCCGCCCTTGCCCTGGCGCCCTTCGAAGTTCCGGTTCGACGTCGAGATCGCGTACTGGCCGGGCGAGAGCTGGTCGCCGTTCATCGCGATGCACATCGAGCAGCCGGCCTCGCGCCACTCCGCTCCGGCGGCCCGGAAGATCTCGTGCAGCCCCTCGCTCTCGGCCTCGCGCTTCACCTCGTCCGAGCCGGGGACGATCATGACCCGGACTCCCGTCGGCGACGGTGCGGCCCTCGAGGACCGATGCGGCGAGGCGGAGGTCGCTGATCCGGCCGTTCGTGCAGGAGCCGACGAACACGACGTCGACCTTCTGGCCCAGGATCTCCTGGCCCGGCGTGAGGTCCATGTACTCCAGGGCGTGCTCCAGGGCGCGCCGGGCGGCCGGGTCCGCCTGGGCGTCGGGGGAGGGGACCCGTGAGGTGATCGGGATGCCCATGCCGGGGTTCGTGCCGTAGGTCACCATCGGCTCGAGGGCGCCGGCATCGATCGTGATCGACCTGTCGTAGGTCGCGCCGTCGTCGGTGGGGAGCGTCCGCCAGCGGGCGACAGCGGCATCCCAGGCGGCGCCGGCCGGCGCGTGGCGACGGCCCTCGACGTAGGCGAACGTCGTGTCGTCCGGGGCGATCAGCCCGGCCCGCGCGCCGCCCTCGATGCTCATGTTGCAGATCGTCATCCGCTGCTCCATCGTCATGCGCGCGGATGGCTTCGCCGGTGTACTCGAACACGTGGCCCGTGCCGCCGCCGATCCCGATCCGGGCGATGAGCGCGAGGATGATGTCCTTGGCCGACACGCCGGGATCGAGCCGGCCGTCGACCCTGACCTCGTACGTCTTCGGGTCGCGCTGGAGCAGCGTCTGGGTCGCGAGGACCATCTCGACCTCGCTCGTCCCGATCCCGAACGCGAGCGCACCGAACGCCCCGTGGGTCGCCGTGTGGGAGTCGCCGCAGACGATCGTCATGCCCGGTTGCGTCAGTCCCAGCTGCGGCCCGATCACGTGGACGATCCCCTGGCTGGGTGAGCCAAGCCCGTGAAGCGGGATCCCGAACTCCGTGCAGTTCCTGGTCAGCTGGTCGACCTGGGCAGCGGCCATCGGATCGGCGATCGGCAGGCTTCGCGCGTGGGTCGGCGTGGAGTGGTCGGCGGTCGCGACCGTCCGCTCCGGGTGGCGCACGGGGAGGCCGCGGGCACGGAGCCCTGAGAACGCCTGCGGCGAGGTCACCTCGTGGACGAGATGGAGATCGACGGCGAGCACGGCCGGGGCGCCCGGGTCCTGGCTGACGACGTGGTCGTCCCAGATCTTCTCGACGATCGTGCGCGGGACTGGTCATGGCACGGCGGCTCGCTGGTGAAGGGGCGGATTGGAGACCAGAGGGTAGCAGAGGCTCTCCCGGCCCGAGTCGGGGCGGTCCGCACGCGGGCGAACCGCCTCCGCTGCCGCACGGAGACGCCAGTGGTACTACTCGGTCTGGTACGTTTGGCGGGCGCCGAAGGCCCCCCTGAGGCCCCACTCTAGTGGGCACAGAGAACCGCTCCGTCACCCCACGAGAGACGCCGTACGGCGATGCCCAACTTCGCGCAGACTCCCAGTCCCAGCGATCTGGAAGCCGAGCCAATACGCACCCGATGGCGCCGCCTGATCGTTGCTCTCGGCGCCCGGCCGCTTCGGCCGTCCGCGACGCGCGTATGGCTGTTCACGGCCGCCCTCGGCGGCATGGCGACCTACATCTTCGTCGACTGGGTCATGCCCCTCCGGCCGGTGATCAGTCCGGTCTGGATCCCATGGCCGCTGCTCGCGGCCGCCTTCGTGGCGGCGGAGACCAAGGTCATCCTCGTCCACTACCGCCGCGAGACCCACTCGTTCTCGCTGAGCGAGATCCCGGCCGTCATCGGTCTCTTCTTCGTGACCCCGAACGAGTACCTCCTCGCCGTCCTGGTCGGGTCCGGTGTCGCACTCCTCGTGACCGCCCGCCAGTCGGTGGTGAAGGTCGCGTTCAACCTCGCGAACTTCGCCTTCATCTCGACCGTGACGCTCGTCGTGTTCCACGGACTGGGGTCGTTCATCGGCCGGCCGGGGCCGGTCGACTGGATCGCCGCGTTTGCCGCGATGCTTGTCGCGTGCCTGCTCGGGGCGCTGACGATCGCGACCGCGATCTCGCTCTCGGGTGGTGCCCCGCAGTTCCAGAAGCTCCCCGAGATGCTCAAGTTCGGGGGCATGGTCGCCCTCGCCAACACGAGCCTGGCGCTTCTCGCCATCTCGGTGATCTGGATCGACCCGGCGGCCGTGTGGCTGCTGATCGTCCCGCTCGCGGTCCTCTTCCTCGCTTATCGGGCCTACATCTCCGAGCGTGAGAAGCACGACCGCCTCGAGCTGCTCTACCAATCGAGCCGGATCATGCAGCACTCCCCGGAGCTCGACTCGGCGCTCATCGCCCTGCTCGACCACGCCCGGGCGATGTTCCGGGCAGAGGTGGCGGAGGTCATCATCTACGCCCGCGGCGAGGGCGGCGACGCGCTCCGGACGACCTCGGTCCAGGATGGCGCGCCCTCGGCGATGGTGCCGGTCAAGCTGGCGCCCGACGATCCGATCCACGCCCGCGTCGCGATCGAGCGGCACGCGTTCTTCAGTGCCGCGTCCGGTGAGCGCACGCTCGCGGGCCTGCCCATTCGACAGGCGATGATCAGCCCGCTGATCGCCGAGTCCGGGCTGATCGGGGCGATCACCGTGGCGAACCGCCTGACCGAGGGAACGAGCTTCGACGAGGACGACCTGCGGCTGCTCGAGACGCTGGCCAACCAGGCGGCCGTCGCCCTCGAGAACGGACAGCTCGAACAGTCGCTCGCCGAGCTGTCGCGACTCAAGGAGGAGCTCCGCCACCAGGCCTATCACGACCCGCTGACCGGGCTGGCCAACCGGGCCCTCTTCGCCGAGCGCGTGGAGGAGCAGCTCCTCGCCCCGCGCGACGGCCTGCGCACGGTCGTCCTCTTCCTCGACCTCGACGACTTCAAGATCGTCAACGACACGCTCGGCCACGCCGCGGGCGACCGGTTGCTGGCCGCGGTGGCCGACCGGATCCGGAACTGCGTCCGGGCCGATGACCTTGCCGCGCGGCTGGGTGGCGACGAGTTCGCGGTGCTCCTGACCGACGAAGTCGAGCTGGATCGCGCCCTGGCGGTTGCGAAACGGATGATCGACGCGCTCCAGGTCCCGTTCCCGATCCAGGGCCAGGAGATCTCGGTCGGTGGCAGCATCGGGATCGCGGTCTCGCGCGGGATCGGTGAGCACGCCGACGAGCTTCTCCGCAACGCCGACGTGGCGATGTACACGGCAAAGGCGGCCGGCAAGCGGCGCGCCGCCGTCTTCGAACCGACGATGCACGCGGCGATCGTCGCCCGGCACGCTCTGTCGGCCGAGCTCAAGCGGAGCATGGGGCGCGGCGAGCTCGCTGTGTTCTACCAGCCGATCGTGAAGCTCGAGACCGGCCGGATCGTCGGCGCCGAGGCGCTCGTTCGCTGGCGGCATCCCACCCGCGGCCTGGTGCTGCCCGACGAGTTCATCCCGCTGGCCGAGGAGAACGGGCTGATCCTGTCGCTCGGCCGCTGGGTGATGGCCGAGGCGTGCGAGCAGATCGCCGCCTGGGATCGGGGCCCGGGCCTCGACCCGGACTTCTTCGTCAGCGTCAACCTGTCGTCGGTCCAGCTCCAGCAGGCCGAGTTCATCGGCGAGATCGAGTCGATTCTCAAGTCGACCGGGCTGGCGGCGGAGCGGCTCGTCGTGGAGCTGACCGAGACGGCGATGTTCCAGGACACCGAGACCACGATCGCGAAGCTCGAGACCGTCCGCGCCCTCGGGGTCCGGATTGCCCTCGACGACTTCGGAACCGGCTACTCCTCGCTCGGCTACCTCCGCCAATTCCCCGTCGACATCCTCAAGATCGCCCGGGAATTCGTCATTCCGGCGGACCGCGATGAAGGTGAATGGGCGTTCGCCCACGCCATCGTCGCCCTGGGCCGCACGCTCGGGCTGCAGATCATCGCGGAGGGCATCGAGGAGGAAGCCCAGGCCGACCTGCTGCGGAGCCTCGGCTGCGAGCTGGGCCAGGGCTTCTACTTCGCCCGCCCGGTCGAGGCGAGCGCCATCGAGGCCGCCCTGGCCCTGGAACAGCCGGAGCGGCTCGGCATTCGGTTCGAGATCGAGGCGGCGAGACCGGCCGAACTGACTGCCTGATGTTCGTCATGTACGCCCTCCCGATCGGGCTGCTGCTCGGGTTCCTCCTCGGCGGTCGACCCGCCGGGCTGGGTGCCATCAAGTTCCGCCTCGCCTGGCTGGCGGTGGCAGGCTTCCTGACGCAGATCGTCCTGTTCTCGGCGCCGGTGAGCGATCGGATCGGGGATGCGGGGCCGCTCATCTATGTGGCCTCGACCGCGATGGTCCTGGCAGCCGTCGTCGCGAACGTCCGGATCACCGGCATGCCGCTGGTCGCGATCGGGGCCGCGTCGAACCTCGCGGCCATCATTGCGAACGGTGGCTACATGCCCGCGAGCGCCGCCGCCGTGGCGGCCATCGGCCGTGGGCAGATCGACACTTACTCGAACAGCGCGGTCATCCCGTCACCGGCCCTGGAGCCCCTGACCGACGTCATCGCGCTGCCGACCTGGCTCCCCTTCACGAACATCATCAGTGTCGGCGACCTGCTGATCGGCGCCGGCATCGTGGTCGTCATCGTCGCCGCGATGCGCACGCGCCGACGAGTCACCCTGGCCGGCCCGGCTTGAGCACGCCCGGCGAACGCACGCCGCGAGTCAACCTGGCACGGCGCGATCTGGTCCTGGCCGTCTCACGGTCGGTCCGCGGTCGAGCGTCCCAGTCAGGCGGTTCGCCGGCCGCCGGGCGCTGCGTGCTCGTCAGCCATCGAGTCATGAGCCATCAGGTCGAGCGGGACCACGACATGGGCTGGGCCGAGTTCCTCGGGCTCGTCGACGGCCTGCTGGCGGCCGGCTGCACCTTCGTCCGAGACCTGGACGCCGAACCGAGCGATGGGGGAGTCGCGCTCACGTTCGACGACGCCACGAGTGACCACCGGCAGATCGCGCAGGCCCTGACGGAGCGAGGCGTCCCCGGCACCTTCTTCATCCCCGCTGGTCACATCGGAACTTGCGGACATCTCGATGCAGGCGCGGTTCGCGAGATGGTGGCGGGCGGCCACGCGATCGGTTCCCACGGCTGGAGCCATCAGCGCCTCGATCGGGTGGCTGAGGCCGACCTGGGGCGGGAGATCGACTCGTCACGCGCCTTCCTCGAGGACCTCACCGGCCGGCCCGTCACCATCTTTGCGCCGGCCGGGGGGATCGGGATACGCTCGTTGCCGGCGCGACTCCGGGCCGCCGGTTACACGGCGTCGCGATCGACGCGCTGGGGCATTCATCGAGGGCCCGCTGATTGCTGGCATATCCCCGTCGTGCCGGTGACGCGCGTCACGGCCGACCGCGGCTGGGTCGCGGTGGCGGCGATGGAGCGGCGCCTTCCGGCGGCAATGATCGCCATGGGAGCCATCCGAGGGGCGTTGAGCAGCGAGACCCGGACGACCCTCCGTGGCCTGCTGCATCGGCGGAGCCTCCGCGCGGGCACGTACGTCTCAGCGCTTGTCATGGTCGCTGCCGACGCGCTTGGCGACTTGCCCGTCTGAGCTGCTCTCCGGCGCGGCCGGGCACCATCTTGGCGGTGCTCGACGACAACTCCCCCATCTGAGGCGGTGGACTAGTACTACCGTTCCATGGCCCCCGGACTGAAGTCATCGTAGCGTCCATGTTGCGGACGATGACGTCCTCCGTTCCATGGCCGTCCAGGGCAAATCCATCGCGAGGTGGAGACGCAAAGCCAGGGATCTTGGGTCAGCGATGATGCAAGACCGCCCGGCTGCCGGACCAGGAGCGCACCGCAACCTGAAGGAGTAATCGTGAAGGCGAACCTGGCGCGCTTCACCACGGCGATCGCGCTCTTGGCCTCTCTGGCCCTGAGCCTTGGGGCAGGAATGCGGTGGTGGGAGTGACGACCACTGCATCCACCGATTCGGCAGCGGGTCCGCTCTCTGGTCACCGCTGGTTCTGAACTCATGCGGGCTCGCTTGAGCCCGACTGACAGCGTCGACGACCGCCGGGTTTCCGGCGGTCGTCCTCTGTTTCCCGGGCCTGTGCCCTCTGGTGCACTGTGGCGGGTTGCGCGATCGTGCGCGTGCCCGTAGACTGCGCGGACAGCCGTGTCGGATCGGCTGCCACAGGTGTTTACTCGGAGACCACATTGGGTCTGTTCGATCGTCAGGATCGCCGCCGCGTCGCCGTCGCCGTGACGAGCGATGGACGCCGCGTCCAGATGCCCCTGAACGACCCCGGGTTCGAAGACGTAACGCTCCTCGGAATTCTTCGCTCGCTCCTTCTTGGGCTGGATGGCCTTCTCGGCCTTATTACCGGCTCCCGGCGGGAGAACGGAGGACCTCGGAGGAACGGGCGCTAGGCGCCGCCACCACCGAAGACCGATGGGACCCTCGCCGGGAGGCGAGGGTTTTTTGTTGCACGCAAGACGGATCGGGAGACGAGTGATGACACTGACCAGGGGAGAGTCGGCCAAGCCGCCGAGTCCCGGCGCGCGTCGGACCCACGTGCCGGCCGACGGGACGACGCACGCTGCCGCAGTGGAACTGGCCCGCAAGCAGATGCTCGACGACACCCGCCCGAGGCGCCGGACGCGGATCGGTGCCGATGTCGTCTGCGAGGCGCTCATCCGCCAGGGCGTCGACGTCTTCTTCAGCTACCCGGGCGGCGTGATCCTGCCGCTCTACGACGTGCTCGGGGAGTACCCCGAGATCCGCCACATCCTCGTCCGCCACGAGCAGGGCGGCGCCCACGCCGCCGACGGCTATGCGCGCGTGACGGGCAAGGTCGGCGTCTGCGTCGGCACGTCAGGGCCCGGGGCGACCAACCTGGTCACGGGAATCGGCACCGCCCTCCTCGACTCCGTCCCGATCGTCGCGATCACCGGCAACGTGCCCGGAGTGCTCATCGGCAAGGACGCGTTCCAGGAGATCGACATCAACGGCATCACGCTGCCGATGACGAAGCACAACTATCTCGTCCGCGACGCCGACGACCTGCCGCGCGTGTTCGCCGAGGCGTTCCACATCGCCCGGACGGGCCGTCCGGGACCCGTCCACATCGACATCACCAAGGACGCTCTCCAGCAGGAGACGAACGCCCAGCACCCGACCGACGAGGAGGTCGTCGCGGGCCTGCCCGGGTTCCGCCCGAACCTCGATCCAAACGGACGTCAGCTCAAGCTCGCGGTCCAGGAGATCGCGCGCGCACAACGTCCGGTCATCCTCGCCGGCCACGGCATCCTCAGCGCCGGGGCTTGGGAGGATCTCGTCGCGTTCGCCGAGAAGACCCAGATCCCGGTCGCCCATACGCTCCTCGGCGTCGGGGCGATCCCGGAGGACCATCCCCTCAGCTACGGCTTCATGGGGATGCACGGCTGGAAGCACGTCAACCGGGCGATCCAGTCGGCCGATCTCCTCATCGCGATCGGGATGCGATTCGACGACCGGGTCACCGGCAACGTGCGGACCTACGCGCCGTACGCGCGGATCGTCCACGTCGACATCGACCCGGCCGAGATCGGCAAGAACGTCGCGGTCGAGGTGCCGATCGTCGGCGACGCCGGGCGCGTCCTCCGGGCTCTGCTGCCCATGGTCGCGGCGGTCGAGCCGGAGACGCGGGCGGCTTACTTCGCGGAGCTCGCGGAATGGCGGAGCGAATTGGAGGCCAGTTCGTGGCATGGCTCCGGCGCCTGGCGGGACGGCCTCCTGTCGGCCGACTACGTGGTTAGCCGGATCGGCGAACTGACCAACCACGCGGCGACCTACGTCGCCGACGTCGGCCAGAACCAGATGTGGCTCGCGCGCTACATGGGCTTCCGCCAGCCGAACAGCCACGTCAGTTCGGGCGGGCTGGGCACGATGGGCTTCGGCGTTCCGGCGGCCATGGGCGCGGCGCTCGGGCGGCCGGATCGCGAGACGTGGGCGATCACCGGCGACGGCGGCTTCCAGATGACGTCGCAGGAGTTGATGACGCTCGTCCAGGACAGGATCCCGGTCAAGATCGCGCTCTTCGACAACAAGAAGCTCGGGATGATCCGCCAGTGGCAGGAGATCATCTACGCGGGCAACTACCACTCGGCGCACCTGCTGGGCCCTGACTACGAGAAGCTCGCCGGCGCCTACGGGATCCCGGCCTTCCGGGCCCAGGCTCCGGGCGACGTGGACGAGGCGATCCGCTCGGCCCAGGCGGTCGACGGGCCCGCGCTCATCTGGTTCGAGATCGCCGAGGAGCAGAACGTCTTCCCGATGATGCCGGCCGGCAAGGGCCTGTCCGACCTCATCGAGAAGTGGGACGGGGCCGACGAATGACGGCGGATTCGAGTTCGAACGGGAAGGCACCGGCCGGCAGCGTGACCGGTGCCGGTGCCGGTGCCGGTGCCGGTGCCGGTGCGGGTGCCGGTGCGGGTGCCGCGCCCGCACACGCTCAGCCTCCGCCGGCCCGGGCCCTGCCGGGGGGAGGCGAGAGCCGCCGCCACACGCTGATCGCCATCGTCCTCGACAAGCCGGGCGTCCTGAACCGGGTCGCGAGCCTCATGCGCGCCCGCAACTTCAACATCGACTCGCTCGCCGTCAGCCACACCGACCAGCCGGACATCAGCCGGATGACGATCACCCTCCATGGGGACGACGTCGCGATCGAGCAGGCTGCCAAGCAGCTCTACCGGCTGATCGACGTCCTCAAGGTCCAGGACGTCACGAGCGACCCGACGGTCGGCCAGGAGCTCGCCCTCGTCAAGGTCCGGGCGACCGACTCCAACCGGGCGGAGATCCTCAAGCTCGTCGAGCTGTCGAAGGGCCGGATCGTCGACCTCGCGCCCGAATCGGTCATCGTCGAGGTCACCGGCCCGGAGGTGGAGATCGACCAGTTCGTCGCGCTCGTCCGGACCTACGGCATCAAGGAGCTCGTCCGCACCGGAGCGGTTGTCATGGCCCGCGGATCCGGGTCCATCGAGGAGGCCATCAAACGATGACGGCCCGGATGCTCCCGTCCCCGCGCACGTCCATGCCCCGCACGTCCGTGTCCCTGCGCGCGTCCCCGCGCACGTCCCCGTCCCTCGGCTCCTGGTCCGGCTGGCGGACCAACGAGCGGACGGGAGGGCCGAATCGGGCGGGATTCCGGGCTTCCGTCGTCACCTGGTCCGGCTGGCGGACCATTCGGCGGAGGAACGCGTCTTTTCGGGCCGGATCCCGGGTCTCGTTCGTCCGTTGGTCCGGCTGGCGGACCAGGGAGTCGTCCGGCTGGCGGACCAGGGAGTCGTCCGGCTGGCGGACCAGGGAGTCGTCCGGCTGGCGGACCAGGGATTCGAACGCCAAATGAACGTTGAGACTGCCACTTCGGAGGGACCACAGCGATGACCGCTCGGATGTATTACGACAACGACGCGGACCCGTCGGCGCTCGCCGGGCAGACCGTGGCGATCATCGGGTATGGGTCGCAGGGGCATGCCCATGCACTCAATCTCCACGAGTCCGGCGTGGACGTGATCGTCGGGCTTGCGCCCGGGTCGAAGAGCCGGCCGCTCGCCGAGGAGGCGGGGCTGCGGGTCGCCGACGTCGCGGATGCGGTCAAGGCCGCCGACGCGGTGATGATCCTCGTCCCCGACACCGGCCAGAAGGCGGTCTACGACGCCGACATCGCACCGCACCTGCGGCCCGGCCAGCTCCTCATGTTCGCCCACGGCTTCAACATCCATTTCGGGCGGATCGATCCGCCGGGCACCGTCGACGTCGGCATGGTCGCCCCGAAGGGGCCGGGTCATCTCGTCCGAAGCGTCTACCAGGCTGGCGGGGGCGTCCCGGCGCTCTTCGCCGTCCATCGCGACGCGTCGGGGACGGCCCGCGGGCGCGTCCTCGCCTACGCTCGGGCACTCGGCTGCACCCGCGCCGGCGTCCTCGAGACGACCTTCGCCGAGGAGACGGAGACTGACCTGTTCGGCGAGCAGTCCGTCCTGTGCGGCGGCACCGCGGCGCTCGTGAAGATGGCGTTCGAGACGCTCGTCGAGGCCGGCTACCAGCCGGAGCTCGCCTACTTCGAGACGATGCACGAGCTGAAGCTCATCGTCGACCTGATGTACCGCGGTGGCCTGAACTTCATGCGATTCAGCGTCAGCGACACCGCGGAATACGGCGACTACGTCAGCGGCCCGCGGATCATCGACGAGCGGGTCCGCGAGACGATGCGGGCCGTGCTCGGCGACATCCAGGACGGATCCTTCGCGAACCGCTGGGTCGCCGAGAACGACTCCGGCCGCCACGAGTTCGAGCGGCTCCGGGCCAAGGACCGCGACCACCAGATCGAGCAGGTCGGCGCCGAGCTCCGGAGCCAGATGGCGTTCCTCAACCCGGTCGTCGTCCGCGCGGGCGAGGCCCAGGCGGCGGCCGGCAGTCCGGGCGCCAAGGCGCCCGCCGCGGCGAGTGGGGCGGGCTCGAAGTCGTGAACGGCTCGCAGGTCGCCGCGGGCACGGTCCGCATCTTCGACACGACCCTGCGCGACGGCGAGCAGGCGCCGGGTGCGGGCCTGACCGCCGCGGAGAAGCTCGAGGTCGCCCGCCAGCTCGCCCGGCTCAAGGTCGACGTGATCGAGGCGGGCTTCCCGGCGGCGTCGCCGGGCGACTTCGAGGCGGTCCAGCGGATCGCCCGCGAGACGACGGGCGGGGTGGCCGTCGCGGCCCTCGCCCGCTGCCGCGACGGCGATCCGCAGCGCGCCGTGGAGGCGATCCGCGTCGCCGAGCGGCCGCATCTCCACGTCTTCATCGCGACGAGCGACATCCACCTCAAGCACAAGCTCCGCATGTCGCGCGACGAGGCACTCGCGGAGGCGGTCCGCTGGGTCCGCTACGGCCGCGAGGCGCTCGGCGCCGACGCCGAGATCGAGTTCTCGGCGGAGGACGCGTCGCGGACCGACGTCGACTTCCTCCTGAAGATCTACGAGGAGGTCGTCGGCGCCGGGGCGTCGACGGTCAACATCCCGGACACGGTCGGCTACGCGATCCCGGCTGAGTTCGGCGGGCTCGTCAAGCGGGTCGTCGACCTCGTCGGCCACGACGCGACGGTCAGCGTCCACTGCCACAACGACCTGGGGCTCGCGACGGCCAACACGCTCGCCGCGGTCCAGGCCGGCGCGCGCCAGGTCGAGGTCACGATCAACGGCCTCGGCGAGCGGGCCGGCAACGCGTCGCTCGAAGAGGTCGTCATGGCCCTCCGGACGCGGCCGACGCAGTTCCCGAAGCTCGGCTCGAACGTCCAGACAGAGCAGATCACCGCGGCCTCGCGCCTGGTCAGCTACCTGACCGGGTTCGCGGTCCAGCCGAACAAGGCGATCGTCGGCGGCAACGCCTTCGCCCACGAGAGCGGGATCCACCAGGATGGCGTGATCAAGAACCCGCTGACGTACGAGATCATGACGCCCCAGTCCGTCGGGCTGGCCGGCAGCCAGCTGACGATCGGCAAGCTGTCCGGCCGTCGCGGGCTCCAGGGCAAGCTCCGCGAGCTCGGCCACGACGTCGAGGGCGAGGCGCTCGACACGCTCTACCGCCAGGCGATCGCGCTGGCCGACGCGAAGAAGGAGGTCACCGATGCGGACCTGCTCGCCCTCGTCGAGCAGCGTGCATCGGAGGTGCCGGCGTCGGTCGAGATCGTCGGCTGGAGCGTGACCTCGTCGCACGGCGGCAAGGCCACCGGCAGCGTCTCCCTGACGGTGCAGGGCGAGGATCGAACCGCGGAGGCGACCGGCAACGGGCCGGTCGACGCGCTCTATTCCGCGGTCGACAAGGCGCTCCTGCCGGCGATGGGCTGGCGCCCGGTGCTCACCGAGTACGAGATCAAGGCGGTCTCGACCGACTCGGACGCCCAGGGCCAGGTCCTCGTCCGCTGCCGCCGCTCGTCGGACGAGGGGCCGGGGGCGCTGGTCGTCTCGGGCCACGGGCTGTCGACGAACATCATCGAGGCATCCCTCGACGCGTACCTCGTCGCGATCAACAAGCTCCACGGCGCCGAGATCAACGGCGTGTCCGTGGCGTTCGTCGCGCCGCGGGTCATCGAGGAGCCTTCGTGACACTCAGCTACCGGATTGCCACGATCCCGGGCGACGGCGTCGGGCCGGAGGTCGTCGCGGCCGCCCGGGCGGTGCTCGACGCCGCCGGGCGGGCGTTCGGCTTCGGGGTCGCGTGGTCCGAGATCGCCGCGGGCGGCGCCGCGATCGACGCTCACGGCGTCGCGATCCGCCCCGAGGACATCGAGGCCGCCGGCGCCTCCGACGCGATCCTGCTCGGCGCCGTCGGCGGGCCCGCATGGGACGACCCGACATCGACCGTCCGGCCGGAGCAGGCACTCTTCGCGCTCCGCGGCGGGCTCGGCCTGTTCGCCAACCTCCGGCCGGTCACCGTTCATCCGGCGCTCGTGCCGTCGTCGCCGCTCCGGCCGGACCTCCTCGCGGGCGTCGACCTGCTGATCGTCCGCGAGCTGACGGGCGGCCTCTATTTCGGCGCCCGGACGGAGGCGACCGGCGAGCCGGGCCAGCGCCTCGCGAGCGACACGCTGCCGTACTCGGAGCCCGAGATCCGGCGGGTCGTCAAGCTCGCCTTCGAGCTGGCGCGCGGCCGGCGGCACCGCCTCACGAGCGTGGACAAGGCGAACGTCCTCGCGACGTCGCGGCTGTGGCGGACGGTCGTCGACGATCTGCGCATGGAGTACGCGGACGTCGAGACGAACCACCAGCTCGTCGATTCGTGCGCGATGCTCCTCGTCAAGAACCCGGCGAGCTTCGACGTCCTCGTCACGGAGAACCTCTTCGGCGACATCCTGTCCGACGAGGCGAGCGTCCTGGCCGGCTCCCTCGGGATGCTCCCGTCGGCATCGCTGGGCGAGCGCCGAACGCAGCACGGCACGTTCGGGCTGTACGAGCCGATCCACGGATCGGCGCCCCGACATCGCCGGGCGTGACCTCGCCAATCCCATCGGCACGATCCTCTCGGCGGCGATGCTCGCTCGCTGGTCGCTGGGCCGCGACGACGTCGCCGCGGCGATCGAGGCGGCCGTCGGCGGCGCGCTCGCGGACGGCTTCCGGACGGCCGACCTGCTGGCCGGCGGCGAGACGGGCACGACCCGCGTCGGGACGCGGGCGATGGCAGAGGCGATCGTCGAACGAATCGGGATCGCGATTAGCGGGGCCGCGCGGCAGACCGTTGCGGCCCAGGCATAGCGACCAGCGAACCGACGATCCACCAGGAGCCTCGACTTCGATGACAGACCAACCCGTCGTCCTCTACGACACGACCCTGCGGGACGGCACCCAGGGCGAGAACATCACGCTGTCCCTCGCCGACAAGCTGCGCGTCGCGCGGATGCTCGACGAGTACGGCATGCCCTACATCGAGGGCGGCTGGCCGGGCTCGAACCCGAAGGACGTCGAGTTCTTCAAGGCCGCCCGGACGATGACGTGGCAGCACGCGAAGCTGGCCGCGTTCGGCTCGACGCGCCACCGCTCGAACCGGGCCGAGGACGACCCGAACCTGCGCGAGATCGTCGCCGCGGAGACGCCGGTCGTCACGATCTTCGGCAAGAGCTGGCTCCTCCACGTCACGGAGGTCCTCGGCGCCACGCCGGCGGAGAACCTCGACATGATCGCGGACTCGGTCCGCTACGTCGTCGATCGCGGCCGCGAGAGCATCTACGACGCGGAGCACTTCTTCGACGGCTACAAGGCCGATCGGGACTACGCCCTCGCGACGATCCGGGCGGCCCGCGAGGCGGGCAGCAGGACGCTCGTCCTGTGCGACACGAACGGCGGGACGCTGACCGATGAGCTGCTCGCGATCGTCGCCGACGTCCGCGGCACTCTCGAGGCCGACCCGGATGCGCCGGCCGTGACGTGGGGCATCCACACCCACAACGACGCCGAGCTCGCGGTCGCCAACTCGATGGCGGCGGTCTCGGCCGGGATCCGCCACGTCCAGGCCACGATCAACGGCTACGGCGAGCGCTGCGGCAACGCGAACATGGTCTCGATCGTCGCCAACCTCGCGCTGAAGACGCCGCACGAGCTCGTGCCCGCCGCCGGCGGTTCGATCCAGGGGCTGACGGAGCTGTCGCGGGCGATCGCCGAGATCGCGAACCAGAAGCCGGACGACTACCAGCCGTACGTCGGCCGGTCGGCGTTCGCCCACAAGGGCGGCGTCCACGGCGCGGCCGTCGCGAAGGTGGAGCGGACCTACCAGCACATCGATCCGGCGTCGGTCGGTAACGTCGGCCGCCTCGTCGTATCGGAGCTGGGCGGCAGGGCGAACACCCGCATCCGCGCGGAGCAGCTGGGCCACCAGCTCAAGGGGGTCATCGATCCCAAGGTCCTGTCGGACCTGGTCAAGAAGCTCGAGTCGGAGGGCATGGCGTTCGAGGGCGCGGAGGCAAGCTTCGAGCTCCTCATCCGGCGCCACCAGGCGGGCTACGTCGCGCCGTTCCGGATCGTCGACTACACCTGCCTCGTCGAGCAGCGGTCGGGCCGCGAGCTCCTCGCCGAGGCGACCGTCAAGGTCGAGGTCGACGGCGAGATCCTCCACACGGCCGCCGATGGCAACGGCCCCGTGAATGCCCTCGACGCCGCCCTTCGCAAGGCGCTCGGCGCCTTCTACCCGCAGCTCGATGCCGTCCACCTGATCGACTACAAGGTGCGGATCCTCGACGGCGACGCGGCCACGGCGGCCCGGACCCGGGTCATCATCGACTCGTCCGACGGCACCCGCGAATGGTCGACGATGGGCAGCGACACGAACATCATCGCGGCCTCCGCGGCCGCCCTGGGCGACTCGCTCGAATACGCGATCTGGAAATCCGGCGCCGAGCTCCGACGGCGCGACGAACGCCACTTCACGACAGCTCCGGCCGGGAGGTAATGACGATGTCAGCGACAAGCGCCTCGGACCGCGCGGCGGCCACGCCGACGCTCCACCTCGCGCGCTGGACGGTGACCTCCGGCTCGAACGTCAACAGCCGCGGCGCGGTCGTCATCGCGTCGGGCGAGCATCAGTGGGAGGCCTCCGCGGAGGGCAACGGCGCCGTCGACGCGCTGTTCCGGGCGGTGGACCGGGCGCTCGCCGGCGTCCTGACCGGCCACCCGCGGCTGCTCGCCTACGACGTCCACGCGGTCGCCGAGGGCCCCGACGCCGAGGGGCGCGTGACGGTCACGATCGCGCCGCCGTCAGCCGCCGGGGGCGCCCGGGCGACCGGCCGCTACACCGGCGAGACGACGCAGCCCCAACATCATCGCGGCGTCGATCGACGCCTACATCGGGGCGCATCAACGTGCTGCTCGCCGAGGAGCACTGGGCGGGCGCGGCGGAATCCGCCGGCAACCGCAAGCGCGCGCCGGGTCGAGGACGAAGGAGGCCGAAGGCAACGCCGGGCGGAACTCGACCCGACGAGGCCGAGCCGCATCGACACGACCGAATGGTTCAAGCGCTGACGAGTCGCGCTTCCAGGGCGAACCCGGCGCGTTCAGCGAGGAAGCCGTCCTGGCGTATCTTCGGCGAGGGCGTCGAGGCGACGGCCGTCCCGACGTGGCGCGCGGTCTTCGAGGCCGTCCGGACGGGACGAGCCGACAGCCGGCGTCGTCGCCATCGAGAACTCGCTCGGCGGCTCGATCCGCGAGACCTACGACCTGCTCGTGCGAGTTCTACGACGACGGCATCCGCATCGTCGGCGAGATCGAGTGTTCCGCGTCCGGCTCGCGCTGATCGCCCTGCCGGGCCAGTCGATCGACGCGATCGAGCGGGTCTACAGCCACGCCCAGGCGCTCGCCCAGGCCGACGAGTTCCTGCGCGCCCGGCCGTGGCAGGTGATGACGACCTACAACACGGCGGGCGCCGCGCGGATGATCGCCGACAAGCACGAGGAGCGGGCCGCGGCGATCGCGTCGCCGCGCGTGGCCGCGCTCTACGGCCTGGAGGTCCTTGCCGAGAACGTCCAGACCGGCGACGAGAACCGGACGAGGTTCGCCGTCCTCGCCCGGCCCGACGACGTCCGCGACGTCGATCCCGCCGGAGGCCGGCCCGCCCAGACGACGCTCGTCTTCGCCGTCCGCAACGTGCCGGGCTCGCTCCACCGCTGCCTGGGCGCGTTCGCCGAGCGCGGCGTCAACCTGTCCCGCCTCGAGTCTCGGCCGGCACGCGGCGCGCGCTGGGAGTACGTCTTCTGGGTCGATCTCGACGCGGACGCCGGCGAGCCGAACTGCGCTGCCGCGCTCGAGGGGCTGCGTTCCGAAGCCCAGATGGTCCGGATCCTGGGCTCCTACCCGCGGGCCCGCGAGGACTGATCCGGCAGGCGCCGTTGCCGTCTGTCACAGGCGGCGTCGATCGCGGAAGCTCGTTGGTTCGGCGGACTCATGGTCACCTATCCTTCTGCGGCCGCCTGGCGGCGCGTCGGGGCAGCGCTGGATGAGGGAGGGGACCGTGCCACGTTCGAAGGCAATTCCGCGTTTCATCGTGGTCGCCACCGTGGCGGCACTCATCGCCGGGCTCGTCGGCGCCAGCGCGCCGGCCGTCGCGAGGAATCCAACGGTTGACCCGTTCAGCGGCATGGGTCCGCGCGTCGCCGAGTCCGGCAGCGGGTTCCTGACCCGTACCGGGACCCGAGGGATGGTCGATCCAATGGCCTTGCCGGATCGAGTGCACGCGTCCGCGGCGCGAACGACCAAGCCGGTCCTGCCGTGGCCGGCAGCCACGGGCAGCACGCCCGGGACGGTTCACCCTGCCGGGAGCCCTGTCGCACCGGACCCGCACGAAGTGATCCCGACGACCAACCCGCCGGTCGGCCAGCCCGGCGATGAGGGCTTCTCCCATGACAGCGGTCCGGCGACACACTTTCAGCCGCCGGACCCGTGGGTCGCCGCCGGCCCGGACCACGTGATCCAGACCGTCAACACCTCCATGCAGATCCTCGATCGCCGCGGGAACCTGATCCAGGCGGTCGATCTCTTCGACTTCTTCGCGCTGCCTGTCGGATACAACCAGAGCGATCCTCGCGTGATCTTCGACTCTCTCCACCAGCGGTGGGTCATGACCGAGGTTAGCTGGGTCTGCGAGCCGACCGGCGGCGGCTTCGGCTATATCGACTACCTCGTCTCGTCCACCGCCGATCCGACCGATCCGTGGCGGCTGGACTTCCTGGAATTCGAGAACTTCCTGCCCGACTACCCCGCTCCGGGAACCTCGTCGGTCAACCTGGGGTTTGCCGCGAACATGTTCGCGATGGACACGACCCCAAGCGAGGACTGCCTCGGGTCGACCACCGAGTACGCCGGTGCCGACCTGCTGTTCGCGGACTGGGCCGATGTGATCCGGCCGGTGACGACCCCCGCCACACAGTTCATCGAGTTCCCGTTCCCGACTTTCTTCTTTACGCCGCGGATCGCGGTCCAGACACCGGCCACGTCGCCGACGCTCTTCGTCGTCGTCCAGTTCGCCGACGCCGTCGAGTCGGCGATCATTCCGGCCTACTTCCAGTTCGCCGGGTCCGCGGCGGCGAACACGATCGAGCTCACCGGCACGAACCACCTGACCGACGATGCGGTCGTGGCGCCGTGGGTCGAACCGCCGTTCCCGCAGCAACCGGGGTTGACCCTTGAAGTGACGGAGGCTATCGACTCGCGCCCGACGGACGCGATCTGGCAGGCGGGCGCGTTCACCTGGGTCTCGACCCACGGCTGCACACCGACCGGTGACACCGGCCTCCAGGATTGCGTGCGGGTCACGCAGATCAACACCAACGGGGTGGACTTCGACAACCCGCCGGCGCCAATCCAGGACTTCCTCATCGCAGGCATCAACCAGGACAACTACTACGCCGGGGTCGGCCAGGCCCTGGACGGCACGCTCCACGTCGTGTGGACGAGGTCGTCGGTGACGCCCGCCGTCTACCCGTCGTCGTACGCCGCCTACCAGCTCCCCGGCGACCCGGACGACAGGCTGAGCGTCCCGGAGCTGCTGAAGGCCGGCAGCACCAGCTCCTCCTTCACCGGCGACCGCTGGGGCGACTACAACGGCGTGTCCCAGGACCCGCAGGTCCCGAACGCCGTCTGGCAGGCCAACATGTACTCCGGCGGAGCGAACCTCTGGAAGACGTTCGTCTCCCAGCTCCAGGCCGGCGGCAGCTCGTACGTCCCGATCGCGCCGCTGCGGGTCGTCGACAGCCGGACACCACTGGGTGTGTCCGGCGTGTTCAACGCCAGCGTCCCGCGGACGTTCCAGGTCGGCGGGGTCGCGCCGATCCCGGCCGACGCGGTGGCGGTCACCGGCAACGTGACCGTGACCGGCCAGACCGCGGCGGGCTTCGTCGCCATCACCCCGACCGCCAACGCCAACCCGCCGTCCTCGACGATCAACGTCCCGCTCGGTGACACCCGGGCCAACAACTTCACCGTCCCGCTCGCCGGCAACGGCAAGCTGGCCGCGGTCTTCAAGGCCGCGGCCGGCAAGAGGGCCCACGTCATCGTCGACATCACCGGCTACTTCCTGGCCGGCGATCAGGACGCCACGTACAAGACCCTTGCCCCGGTCCGGGTCATGGACACCCGGCCCGCCCCGGCCCACGTCGGTCCGCTCAGCAAGTTCCACGCCGGGACCCCCCAGAAGCTGTCGGTCGCGGCCGCCCACGGCATCCCGGCCAACGCCGTGGCGGTCACCGCCAACCTGACGATCACCAACCAGACCAAGGCCGGCTACCTGTCGGTCACCCCCGACGCACCGGTCGGCATCCCGGGCTCGTCGACCCTGAACGTGCCGCTCGGCGACACCCGGGCCAACGGCCTGACCGCCCGGCTCAACGGCGACGGCGACCTGTGGATCACCTACACCGCCGCGGCCGGGGCGACGGCCGACGTCATCCTCGACGTGACCGGCTTCTACGTCCCCGACAACAGCGGGCTCCTGTTCTACCCGCTGACCCCCGGCCGGATCCTCGACAGCCGGACCGGCGCGGTCCTGTCCGGCCTGACCGGGCTGTTCAGCGCCAGCTCGCCGCGGCGGCTCGACACCGACGGCCACTGGGGCGTCCCTGCCGGCGCCGACGCGGTCACCGGCAACCTGACGGTCGTCAACCAGACGGCCGCCGGCTTCCTCGCCATCACCCCCGCCTCGGACGCGGCTCCGGGGACCAGCACGATGAACTTCCCGCTCGGCGACATCCGGGCCAACGGGGTGACCGTCCCGCTCAACGGCTCGGGCAACATGTTCCTCGTCTACAAGGCCGCCGCCGGCAAGAAGACCAACGTCCTGCTCGACCTGTCGGGCTACTTCAAGTAAGGGGCGGCCCGGGCTCTTGCCGCCCCTGTCCTGCCACGTAGCAGACCGGGCGTGGCCGAAGCCGCCGCGGACTCTCGTGGGACGGGCCTATGCGACGAGACCGACGTGGTCCCTGTCGATCTGGCCCGCGGAGCGGGCAGAACCTGTGATTTCAGAACTTGAGAAGCGGAATGTGCCCCGGAATCTAGCCGAAATCAGGCTCGCAATTGGTCGGTAAACGTCGCATAGGCCCGTGGGGCGGGAATCACGCTCTCGGGCCGCGGGGGCGCCAGATAGCGCTCGCGCATACCCGGCATTTCGTCGAGGCCGGGCCGTCGCGACCTCGCGGCCCCGGATCCGGATCGGCCCGATGCTACGCTTCGGGTCACCCCGACCAGCCTTTCCTGCCCCAGGAGCGACCGTGGACCAGGCCTTCCGCGACGAGATGACCGCGGGCTACTCCCTGTCCGAGCCGTCCCTCGTGATCGGCAGCCCGATGCTCGACGGCGAGCTCGTCAACGAGGCGCGCGTCCAGGTCGCCCTCTCGATGGTGAACCGCCACGGGCTGATCGCGGGGGCGACCGGGACGGGCAAGACCAAGACCCTCCAGCTGCTCGCCGGCGAGCTGTCGAGGGCCGGCGTGCCGGTCTTCATCTCCGATATCAAGGGCGACGTCTCGGGGATGGGCGCGCCCGGCGACGGCACGAACCCCAAGATCCAGGAGCGGGCCGCGTCGCTCGGCTGGACGTTCGAGCCGTCGGCCCACCCGGTCGAGTTCCTCTCGCTGTCGGGCATGCTCGGCGCCCAAGTGAGGGCGACCGTCCACTCCTTCGGGCCGTTGCTCCTCGGCAAGGTCCTGGACCTCAACGAGACCCAGACGTCGATCCTCTCGCTGATCTTCAAGTACTGCGACGACAACCACCTGCCGCTGCTCGATCTCGAGGACCTCGCGACGACGCTGAAGTTCCTTGCCTCCGACGAGGGCAAGCCGATCCTCGAGGAGTACGGCGGGATGTCGAGCGCGTCGGTCGGCGTGCTGCTTCGCTCGATCATCGTCATCGAGCAGGAAGGCGTCGACGCGTTCTTCGGGGAGCCGGAATTCGACGTCGGCGACCTGCTCCGCACGACGCCGGACGGCCAGGGGATCGTCAGCATCCTCGAGCTGTCGGACGTGATGGACCAGCCGCGGATGTTCTCGACGTTCATGCTCTGGATGCTGGCCCAGCTCTACCAGCACCTGCCGGAGGTCGGCGACCTACCCAAGCCCAAGCTCGTCTTCTTCTTCGACGAGGCGCACCTCCTGTTCAACGACGCGTCGGAGGCGCTCCTGGAGCAGATCGAGCGGACCGCCCGGCTGATCCGTTCGAAGGGCGTCGGTGTCTACTTCGTGACCCAGGCGCCGACCGACGTCCCGTCGTCGGTCCTCGCCCAGCTCGGCAACCGCGTCCAGCACGCGCTGCGGGCGTTCACGCCGGACGACGCGGACGCGCTTCGCAAGACGGCCCGCACGTTCCCGATCACCGAGCGCTACGACGTCGAGAAGGCGATCACCTCGCTCGGCACCGGCGAGGCGCTCGTCACGGTCCTCTCGCCGCGCGGCGTCCCGACGCCCCTCGCGGCCACCCGCCTCCTGCCGCCCGATTCGCTGATGGCGCCGCTGCCACCCGCCGACCTTCAGGCGCTCATCGCCGCGAGTCTCCTCGCGACGCGCTACGCGACCGCGATCGACCGAGAGAGCGCGCACGAGATCATCTCGGCCCGGATCACCAGCGCCCGCGCCGCGGCGGCGCAGATGGCGGCCCAGGACGCGATGCGGTCCGGGGTCAGCCCGACGACGGCGGGCGGGCTGAACACGATGACCCCCGCCCAGCAGCAGCGCGAGATCGCCCGCCAGGCGCGGGCGATGGCTTCAGCGGAGCGGGCCGCCGAGCGCCAGCGCCAGGCCGAGGCGCGGCGGCAGGCATCGCTCGAGCGCGTCCGCCAGGCAGACGCCCGCCGCCAGCAGCGGCAGGTCGAGGGTGCGATCCGGACCGGCGGCCGGGTCCTCGCGTCGAAGGCCGGCCAGGACATCATCCGCGGGGTCTTCGGGACGCTGTTCAGCGGGAAGGGCTGACCGCGGCGCCGACACCGGTGGTGCACCGAGGCAACGATCCGGTTGGCCTCGATTGCGGGTGCGAGTAGCATCGGCGGGGACCGCCGTTCGGCTCGCGCTACAACGGCTGGACGAGAGGGCAGCCTGGCGCGCGAACGAGGACCCATGCGCACGATCGCGATCATCAACCGCAAAGGAGGCTGCGGGAAGACGACGACGGCCGTCGGTCTCGCCGCGGCCCTCGGCGAATCCGGCCGGCGCGTCCTGGTCGTCGATCTCGACCCACAGGGATCGGCGTCGTCGTGGCTGGGCTTCGGACCGACCGAGCGTCGCGAGCTGTTCGAGGCGTTCCTCGGCACGCGGCAGCTCGCCGACCTGGCGGGACCGACGCGCGCGACGGGCGTCGAGATCGTCCCCGCGTCCTCGTGGCTCGTGACGGCCGAGCGCAGCCTCCAGGTCGATCTCGCGCTCGGCGCGATCCGGGCGATGGAGCGGCTGCCGGCCGAGTGGGACTACGTCCTCGTCGACTGCCCGCCGACGCTCGGCTACCTCGCGAGTGCGGCCCTGTGCGGCTGCCGGGAGGCCGTGGTGCCGGTTCATCCCCACGGGCTCGACGCGTCGGGCATCGGCCCGGTCCTCGAGGAGATGGGCCGGATCCAGCGCCAGCTCAACCCCTCGCTCGTCCTGACCGGCATCGTCGTCGGGCGGGTCAGCCGCACGAACCACGCCAGGGACGTCATCGCCGGTCTCCGGGCGAGGCACGGCGAGGCGGTCTTCGCGCCGACGATCCGCGACAGCATCCGTGTCCCGGAGGCGGCGATGGCAGGCATTCCGGTCACCGCCCATGTGCCGGATTCAGCGGTCGCCAGTGACATCCGCGCGGTCGCCGCGGAGCTCGTCGCCCGCGATCCGGACCCGCAACCCGCCGCCGCCACCGATTCTGCGCGGACCGCCGGCTGGCGCGGCGTGATGGGCCGGCTCGTCGGCTCGCGATCGTAGCCTCGCCGCGGAGCGGCGCCTCGCCGCGGAGCGGCACCTCGCCGCGGAGCGGCACCTCGCCGCGGAGCGGCACCTCGCCGCGGAGCGCCACCTCGCCGCGGAGCGGCGCCTGGCCGCGGAGCGGCGCCTGGCTGAGCGCCACCTCGCCGCTGAGCGCCACCTCGCCGCGGAGCGCCACCTCGCCGCGGAGCGCCAACTCGCCGCGAAGCACCACGTCGCCGCGGAGCACCACGTCGCCGCGGAGCACCACCGGTTTCCTCCCGGAGAGAACGTGAATCGCGAAATGAGGGCCAGATCCACCCGACATTCCGACTCGAGTGGAAGTTCGCACGGCTAGGGGCCCGGAGAGGGCCCCCGACGCCAAATCTGTTCACTCCAGGAGGAAAGCTGCCAGGGAGCGGGCGCCCGACCGGGGAGCGCTACTTGGCCCTACTCGACGACCACGCCGGTCAGGTCCTCGGTCGATTCCGGATAGCGCGGTTTCAACTCGTCGAGCGTGTCGGCGAGGATGTCGGCGACCGCGAGATTGCGGAACCACTTGCGGTTGGACGGGATCACGTACCACGGAGCCTCCGCCGTGGAGCAGCGCGACAGCGCGTCCTCGTAGGCGGCGATGTAGTCGTCCCAGAGCTTTCGCTCCGCGATGTCGCCGAGGCGGAACTTCCAGCGCTTGGTCGGATCGTCCAGGCGTGCCTGGAACCGCTCGCGCTGCTCGTCCCGGTCGATGTAGAGGAAGAACTTGACGATCGTCGTCCCTTCCTCGGCCAGCGTCCGCTCGAACGCGTTGATCTGGTCGTAGCGGCGCGACCAGACGCTCTTCGGAACGATGTCGTGGACGCGGACGACCAGGACATCCTCGTAGTGGGACCGGTTGAAGACCCCGATCTCGCCCTTGCCGGGGACGCGCCGGTGGACGCGCCAGAGGTAGTCGTGCGCCAATTCGTCGGCCGTCGGCACCTTGAACCCCGTCACCGGGCATCCCTGCGGATTGAAGGCGCCCATCACGTGGCGGAGCGTGCCGTCCTTGCCCGCCGCGTCGATCCCCTGGAGGACGACGAGCACGCGACGCCTGCCCTCGGCCCAGATCCGGTCCTGGAGGTCGGTCAGCCGGGCGAGCCCCTTCTCGAGCTCCGCGGTCGCCGATTCCTTCGTTTGCCCGTGGGTCGCATCCGGGTCGATCTCGTCGAGCCTGACGCGCGAGCCGGGACGGACACGGAAGACGTCGCGCAGGCTGGTCGGTCGATCGGGCCATCGGCTGTAGCATGACACGCAGGCCACCCCGAACATGGAGTCATCCGAATGACGACCGCCGCCGGCACCAAGCCCCACCCGATCTTCCTCGCCGGCCGCTGGGTCGAGTCGGACAACCCGCTCGTCGTCACGAATCCGGCCAGGCCCGACGAGCCTGCCGGCGCGACGTTCAACGCCAGCGAAGCCCAGTACGAGGAAGCGGTCGAGGCCGCGGTCGCGGCGTTCGAGGTGACCCGGACCCTGCCCGCCTACGAGCGCGGCGCGATCCTGCGGAACATCAGCGCCGGGATCAAGGCCCGTCGCGAAGAGCTCGGCCGGACGATGGCCCTGGAGGCCGGCAAGCCGATTCGCGATGCGCTCGTCGAGGTCGATCGGGCAGTCCTCACGTTCCGGCTCGGCGCCGAGGAGGCGGAGCGGATGGTCGGCGAGACGATCCCGCTCGATCTCATGGCGTCATCGAAGGGCCGGATCGGCATCACCCGGCGGTTCCCGATCGGCCCGATCGCCGGGATCAGCCCGTTCAACTTCCCCCTGAATCTTGCCGCCCACAAGCTCGCCCCGGCGATCGCGTCGGGCAACCCGATCGTGCTGAAGCCGCCATCGAAGGACCCGCTCACGATGCTGACGGTCGCGGAGATCATCGAGGAGGCGGGCCCGCCGGCCGGCTCCGTCAGCATCCTGCCGATGACCCGCGAGCTCGGCGATCGGATGGTCGCCGACGATCGGTTCAAGCTGCTGACCTTCACTGGCTCTCCGTCGGTCGGCTGGCGGATGAAGGAGCGGGCCGGCAAGAAGAAGGTCGTGCTCGAGCTCGGCGGCAACGCCGGGGTGATCGTCGACAGGACGGCCGATCTCGACTGGGCCGTCCGCCGGATGCTCATCGGCGCGTTCACCTACGCGGGCCAGGTCTGCATCAGCGTCCAGCGGATGTTCGTCCACGCGGACATCTGGGACGACCTGATGGGCCGTTTCGTCGAGGGTGCGAAGCAAATCAAGGTGGGCGACCCGCTCGATCCCCAGACGGAGCTCGGGCCGATGGTCGATGCGGCCGCCGCGGAGCGGACCCAGCGCTGGGTCGACGAGGCGGTGGCGACGGGCGGCAAGGTGCTGCTCGGCGGCAGGGCGGACGGCAACTTCTTCCCGCCGACGATCCTCACGAACGTCCCCAAGACCGCCCAGGTCTGCTCGAACGAGGCCTTCGCGCCGCTCGCCGTCGCGTTTCCGTTCTCCGACTTCGGCTCCGCCATTGGCCAGGTCAACGACTCGATCTTCGGGCTCCAGACCGGCGTCTTCACGAACGACCTCACCAACGCGTGGCGCGCCTTCAACGAGCTCGAGGTCGGCGGGGTGATCGTCAACGACGTGCCGACCTACCGGATCGATCACATGCCCTACGGCGGGGTCAAGGATTCCGGGCTCGGCCGCGAGGGGCTCCGCTGGGCGATCGAGGACATGACGGAGATCCGGATCATGGTGCTCGCCCAGCCGGCGTAGAAGGGGAACGCGTCATGGTGATCGACGGTGGGTTCGGCGGCTTCGGGCTGGTGGCCTTGCTGGCGATCGTCTTGAATCTTGCCTTCGTCGTGTTCGTGGTGGCCGTCGTGGTCCTCGGCGTCCGCTGGCTGATGCGGAACTCGAACACGCCACCGGCCGGCGGGCCGGCGGTCACCCCCGAGGACAGCGCTCTCCGGATGCTCCGGGAACGCTTCGCCCGTGGCGAGATCGACGCGGAAGAGTACGAGCAGCGACGCCGGACGCTCGGCGGGTAGTGCTTGGCGCGTCGCGCCATCTCGTGTGCCGGCTCTCGGTCCGCCGCCGTCCGGCTCTCGGTCCGCCGCCGTCCGGCTCTCGGTCCCGTCGTCCGGCTCGCGATCCGCAGCCGTCCGGCTCTCGGTCCGCCAGCCGGACCAACGGACGAAGGAGACGCTGGAACCGCGCCGAAATAAGCCTCTCCGCCGTCTCTCGGTCCGCCAGCCGGACCAAACGACGAACGATGCCCGGAATCCTGCCCGATTCGACCCGTCCGCCCGCTCGTTGGTCCGCCTGCCGGACCAAGGCGCCGACAACACCCCGCAAGCGGGCCGATTCGACCGCTTCCCCCTCCGGCTGGTCCGCCAGCCGGACCAAACGACGAACGATGCCCCCAATCCCGCCCGATTCGACCCGTCCGCCCGCTCGTTGGTCCGCCTGCCGGACCAGGCGCCGAGGGTGGGGCGCGCCGAGGACGGGCCCGAAGGACGGGCCCGGAGGACGGATTCAGAGGATGACGATGCCACCTCGTCCTGGGTCCTTACCGGCACTCAGGGCTGCCATGATCTCGCGGGTACCGGCCGGCACCAGGTGATCCAATCCCACTCCGATCGATGCCAATGCTCGGCGGTTCGTCCGGGTATCGGCCACCAACAGGATCAAATGACCGGCCGGATCGTCGCGGAACTTCAGGCCGAGGCGCCGCTCGAGCGCTTGTCCATCGGTGATCCGCGTCTCGGCTTCGATGCGGGCGCGCCAGGGTGCGGGATCCGGCCCCGCGATCTCCGCGTCCCACGCTCGCAGATCGCCCTCGATGGGAAGCGGTGCCTCGGGGCGCCACCGCAGGCTCGGATGAAGGCGCGCCCGGAGGCGCTCCAGGAGCGCCAGCTGTGCGCGATCCCGGATCGGGTCGCCAGCGGGGTAGGCCCGGATCGCCAGATCGAGACCCACGACCGCACACCACGCACCGACCTCGACGATGGACACTCGTTCCAGCTCACCGCGTTCGAACCTCGAGAGCTGTTGGTGCGAGGCTGCGGAAACGGCCGCGACCTCCCGAAGGCTGAGGCCGGCGCCGACGCGCGCCAGCCGGTGCTCCTGCCCAAGGCGGCGGAACGCGTCCGTTGCGCGCCGGCGTCCTCGATCCGGGGGTCGTTCGCGCGTTCCCATCAAACGCATCATCCAACTCGAGGCTTCACCCGCGATTTATTGGCCTCTCGGTCCGCCAGCCGGACCAACGGACGAAGGAGACCCCGGAATGGGGCCGAATCGGCCCACTTCGCCGCCGGCTGGCCCGCCACCCGGACCAAAGGACGAAGGAAGCCCCAAATCCGGCCATTCTCGGCCCTCCCGTTCGCTCGTTGGTCCGCCAGCGGGACCAGGGGCGGAGGGCCGGAGGGCCCGAGAAGGCGGAGAAGGCCCGAGAAGGCGGAGTGGCCGAGCGTGCGGGTCCGCCAGCGGGACCACGGGCGGAGCGGCGGAGGGCCCGAGGAGCCGCGAGCGCCAACGGGCCAAGGGGCCGAGGGCGGCCGAGACGCGACCGCGCGACCCGTCCCGTCGCCCGGGACGCGCGGAACGGCGGCGCGGCCCGCGGGTCATGCTCCCGGCCATGGACCTGACCCTGAGCGCGGCTGAACTCGAGCTCCAGGCACGGGCTCGCACATATGCGACGGACGTCCTCCAGCCGCTCGAGGAGGAGTTCGAGCGGGCCGGCGGCCGGCTGTCGCGCAAGCAGGGCGCGGATCTCCGGCAGGCGGCGATCGAGGCCCGACTCCACGGCGGCGGGCTGCCCCGCGAGGTCGGCGGCCAGGGCTGGACCGCGATGGAGCAGGTCCTCGTCCACGAGCAGCTCGGCCAGGTGACCGGCGGGCTCTGGTCGTACATCCCGGGCGCCTACAACGCGCTCGTCCACGCGACCCCGGAGCAGCGGACGCGGTACCTCGATCCGTCGCTCCGCGGCGAGCGGTCCGGCAGTTACGCCGTCACGGAGGAAGGCGCCGGCTCCGACGCCCGGAACCTGAGGGCGACGGCCGTCCGTGACCCAGCCACCGGCGACTACATCCTCAACGGCGAGAAGTGGTTCGTCACGGGTCCCGACGACACGGACTTCATGATCTTCCACTGCGTCGTGGCCGAGGGCGATCGGCGGCTCCCCACGCTCTTCCTCGTCGACTACGACACGCCCGGCCTGACGCTCAAGCACGACCCCGACTACATGCACACGTTCGCCGACCGCCATCCGCAGTTCATGCTCGACGACGTCCGCGTTCCGGCGACGGCGGTCCTCGGCGGGGTGGGGGAGGCCGACACGCTGACCAACGAATGGTTCGTCGAGGAGCGGATCCACATCGGGGCGCGCTGCAGCGGAGCGATGGAACGGTTGCTGTCGCTCGCCGTCACGTGGGCCACGGGGCGCGTCCAATTCGGCGAGCGGATATACGACTTCCAGGGTGTCTCCTTCCCGCTCGCCGACTCGGCCGCCGACGCGTCCGCCGCGCGGCTGCTCACCCGCGAGGCGGCCTGGCTGGCGGACAACGGCGCCGACCCGAAGGTCCTCCACGCCAAGGCGTCGCTCGCGAAGCTTTTCGCGTCCGAGGCGGCCTTCCGCTGCGCCGACCGGGTCGTCCAGGTCTTCGGCGGGCGGGGCTACATGCGTGAGTTCCCGGCAGAGCGCTTCTTTCGCGAGCTCCGCGTCGACCGGATCTGGGAGGGCACCTCGGAGATCCAGCGGCTGATCGTCGCCCGGGCCCTCGAGAAGCGCGGCGTGGCACGGGTCGTGGGTTGAGCGCGGAGGCGCCACCGGGCAACGCGGCGGCGGCGGAGACGCCGCCCGCGATCGATCTCCGGCCGCTCTTCGCGCCCCGCTCCGTCGCGGTCGTGGGTGCGTCGGCCCGGAGCGGCATCGCGACGACCGTCCAGCACAACCTGGCCGTGATGGGCAGCGCGACACGCTGCTTCTTCGTCAATCCCCGCTACACGGAGCTCGACGGCCAGCCGTGCTATCCGTCGCTCGACGCGCTGCCGGAGCGCCCGGACACGGTCCTCGTCGCACTCAACCCGCTCCGCGCCGCCGCCGTCACGGAGGAGGCCGCCCGCGCGGGCGTGCCCAGCGTGATCATCCCCGGCGGCGGCGTCGTCGAGGGCGGCTCGGCCGCCGCCCAGATGCAGCGCGAGGTGCGCGAGATCGCGATACGCCACGGGATCGCCCTGCTCGGGCCGAACTGCATGGGCATGGTCGACCTGACGACGAACGCCGCGACGTACATCGGCGACATCAACCCGTGGCTGCCGCGCGGAGGTGTGGCCGGCATCGCCCAGTCCGGCTCCGTGACGGATGCGTTCATCCACTCCGGGTCGCGGATCGGCTTCTCGCGGATCATCGGCTGCGGGAGCGAAGCGGTCCTCGATGCCTGCGACTACCTCGCCTACTGCCTCGACGACCCCGAGACCCACGCGGTCATCCTGTTCATGGAGGGCTTCAAGCGGCCGGAACGGTTCCTCGCTCTGGCCGACCGGGCCCTCGAGCTTGGCAAGCCGATCATGGTGGTCAAGGTCGGACGGAGCCCCCAGGCCCAGGCGGCCGCGGTCGCCCACTCCGGGACACTCGCCGGCGAGGATCGGGCGACCGATGCGGCACTCCGGGCCGCCGGCGTCATCCGCTGCGACGACCTCGACGAGCTCCTGGAGACCGCGGAGCTCGTCGCCGGCTGCCACCGCCTCGGGCGGAGCGTCGGTCGCGGCCGGGCGGGCGTCGTGACGGTCTCGACCGGGGAGGCGTCGCTCATCGCGGATCTCGTGCCGCGGACCGGGATCGATCTGCCGGCCGTCCCTGAGGCCGCCCGTGCCCGGCTCGTCCGGGAGCTGCCGACGCTCGGGTACGTCGGCAACCCTCTCGACCCGTGGGGTGCGACCGACCCTGCGGCGGCCTACGCCGCGGCGTTCGACGCGTTCGCCGGAGCCGGCGCATACGACGTGCTGGCGATCGTCCACGACTTCCCGTACCGATCGCTCCCATCGGAGGTCGAGACCGCCCAGACCGTGACGGCAGAGCTCCTCCGGGTGACGGCCGATCGGCCGGACCTCATGCCGGTCTACATCTCCCTGACGTCGGGCGAGCCGGCACCGGAGACGCAGCGCCAGCTCGACGAGGCAGGCGGCGTGCCGATCCTGCGCGGCGCCGTCGAGTCGTTCCGCGCGATTGCGTCCGTCGCGCGGTGGGAGGCCGTCCGCGGCCGACGCCTGCACGACGGCCCGCCCAGGGGCGGCTGGCCCGCGCTGGCCGCCGACCGGACACCGTGGGGCCACGACACGGACCCGGCCGCCGGAGCCGCCCCGGGTCACGACGATCGCGGGCGCGCGCTCCCCGAGCGGGAGAGCCTGGAGCTCCTGGCCGCCGCGGGCGTCCCGGTGGTCGCGGTGTCCACCGCGGTCGATGCCGAAGGGGCCGCGAACGCGGCCCGCGCGATCGGAGGTCACGTCGTCCTCAAGCTCGACGCGGTCGGTCTGGCCCACAAGAGCGACGTCGGGGCCGTTCGGCTCGACGTGGCGGGCGACGAGGCAGTGAGCCGGACCGCGGGCGAGCTGCTTGCGCTTGGGACCCGCCTGATGGCCGCCGGCACGGCCACGGTCCGCGGCCTCCTCGTAGAGCCGATGGCGGCGCCCGGCCTCGAGCTCATCGCCGGCATGACACGGGATCCGCAGTTCGGTCCGATCGTCCTCGTCGGCATTGGCGGGATCCTCGCCGAGTACCTCGACGACGTCGTCCTCCGGCTCGCCCCGGTCTCCGACGAGGAGGCCGTGTCGATGCTCGGCGAGCTCCGCGGCAGCGGGCTCCTCGACGGGGCGCGCGGCAGGCCGGCCGTCGACCGCGGTGCCGTTGCCCGTGCCCTGGTCGCGCTCGGGCGCCTGGCGGTGGCACGCCCCGACATCCGCGCGATCGACGTCAACCCGCTCATCGCCCGCGACGACGGATCGATCGCGGTCGACGCCCTCGTCGTCCTGGACGCCCGGTGACGGACGGGGCGATCGTCCTGCGCGAGGCCACCGTCTGGGGCGTCCGGCTGACGCTCAACCGGCCGGCCAAGCTCAATGCGATCAGCCGCGAGCTCCGCGAGGAGCTGACGAGCGCCGTCGCGGACGCCGTCGGCGACGACCGTGTCCGGGTCATCGTCATCTGTGGCGCCGGGCGCGCTTTCTGTTCCGGCTATGACCTCTCGGAGGGCCAGCCGGCGGACGCCTGGGCCTGGCGCGAGATCCTCGCCGAGGATGTCGCCGCGACGCTCGCCATCTGGCGCTGTCCGAAGCCCGTCATCGCCCAGGTCCACGGCTACGCCCTCGCCGGCGGGCTGGAGCTGGCGATGGCCTGCGACCTGATCGTCGCCTCCGACGACGCCCGCCTGGGCGAACCGGAGATCCGGTTCGGATCGGCGCCCGTGACCCTGCTGATGCCCTTCCTCATCGGCCAGAAGCGGACGCGCGAGCTGCTGATGACCGGCGACCTGATCGACGCGCGCGAGGCCGAGCGGATCGGCCTGGTCAACCGCGTCGTGCCCGCCGACGGTCTCGTCGCGGAGGTCGATTCGCTGGCCGATCGGATCGCCCGCGTCCCGCCGGACGTGATGGCACCGACGAAGCTGATGCTCAACCGGGCCATGGAGGTCGCGGGCTTCGCCGAGGCCGTCGAGCTCGGCCTGGACCTCCAGTCCTTCATCAACATGTCGGAGACGTCGCGGGCCTTCGCCGCGATCGTTCGTCGCGATGGCCTGAAGGCGGCACTCGCCTGGCGGGACGAGCGCTACGACGAGCGCCTGCGCGACGCGGGAACGGGTCCGGTCCAGCCCGTCTGACCGCGGTCGTCCGGGCCGCAGCGGACCGGATGGGACCAAGGTACCGCCGCCGCTGGTCCGCTCGTCCTGTATCGGCCTACGTCGTTTGAGGGGTTTGATTCGCGTATACGGCGCCTCCTGCCAGGGCAACCGCGAGGCCTTCAGCCCGGCCAGACGCCCAAACAAACGCGAACTCGGTTCTCGGTTCAGGCCGGGCCCGCCACCACGAAGGGGATGAGTGATGGATCAACTCGTCATCGAGCGCCAGGTCGACCGTCGTCGCAAGCGGCGCCGCGGCCTTGCCGCTCTCCTGGCAGCCCTGTCGGCGCTGACACTCGGCGCCGGCTCCGTCTCACTCGCACTGTTCACCGATACCGACACCTCGACGTGGTCGTTCACGACCGGGAGCATCGACCTCGAGTCGAACCCGGCGGTCATGACCACGATCCCTGCAATGATGCCCGGCGATGTTGCCGCTGACAGCCTGACAATCGCGAACAACGGGACCGCGACGCTCCGCTACGCGATGTCGACCGTGGCCACCAACACGCTCGGCGGCCAGCTCCAGGTCGCGGTTCGCGCCGAGGATGCCGGCGGCGGCTGCACGGCCTTCACCGGCGCTGTCATCGTCGCCTCCGGGACCGGACTGAACGGTGCCGCGATCGGCAATCCGGCGCAGGGCGCCCAGGCCGGCGACCGGACCCTTGCAGGCGGGGCCAGCGAGGTCCTCTGCTTCAGGGTCACGCTCCCGCTCAACTCACCCAACACGTTCCAGGCCCAGACGTCCGTCGCGACGTTCACGTTCGCAGCCGAGCAGACCGCGAACAACCCGTAACCCGCTTTCCGTCGGCTGCGCTGCGGCTGCGATCCGTCAACCGGCGGGTCGCAGCCCAGTCCCTCGGCCGGCACGTAACAGGACCAACGAGGAGGAAGCGATGAGTGTCCTCGCAGCGGCGACCGCCGGCTTGCGACGGTGCCTCGACCTTCTCCTGTTCGCGCTCATCGTCGTGGTGATTTTCGGCCTCGTTCTCGGCAAGCTCGTGCCGCTGACCGGCCGCCAGACGATGATCGTCGGCGGCGCGTCGATGGAACCCGCGATCGGGCTTGGCGCAGCCGCCATCATCGCGCCCGTCACTGCCGACGAACTGGCCATCGGGGACATCGTGTCGCTGCGGGCCGGTGAGAAGAACGCGATCTTCACCCACCGGATCGTCTCGATCGTCGATCGGCCGGACGGGCGCTGGATCGGGACGAAGGGCGACGCCAACGCCGAGCCCGACCCGACGATCGTTCCGGCCTCATCGGTCGTCGGTCGGAGCGAGCTCTCGATCCCGTACGCCGGCTATCTCCTCCAGTTGATGTCGATGCCGACCGGCGTGCTGTTCCTCGTCGGCCTGGCGATCACGCTGCTGGCCGCGGCATGGTTGCTCGAATCACTCGAGCTCGATCGGGCGGCCGACGGGAGCGCGTCCCTGCGTCCCGCCCTCGATTCGGGCCGTGACGGACCGGTTGATGCGCCGGGCCCGGCCACGCGACCGGCCGGCGCGTCGCTCGCCGCCCTCCGGGCCGAGCGCCAGCGGCGGAGCCCGATCACCGGATCGCTGCGGCGGGCACCCCGCCGGTCCCGCTGAGGGCGTCGTGTCCCGGCGCCTCGCCGTGCAGGCACTCCTCGTTGCGATCCTTGTCGCGGGCGTGACGGCGCCGCGGACCCTGGCGATCTTCACCGACACGGATCCCTCGACGAAGAGCTTCACGACTGACACGCTCAACCCGCCGACGAGCCTGGCCGCGACCGGCGGGGCGACGACGGCGACGCTCACCTGGGTCCCGAGCGTCGACACCTACACCGCCGGCTACGAGGTCTGGCGGAGCCCGACGAGCGGCAGCGGCTATGCGTTCATCTCGAACGTCACGCCCGGCACGGCGACGACCACCACAAACGCTCCGGGGAGCAACGGCCTCTACTACTACGTCCTGCGGTCGTTCTTCCAGAACTGGCGCAGCGTCAACAGCAACGAGGCCGGCGCGACGATCGGAACGGTCACCAGCGCGCTGCGGGGCTGCGGCTCCAGCGCCGCGGACACCGGCGGCGACGGCGACGGCTACGAGAGGAACACCGGCAACGCATGCGCCAACGACGGGGCGGACGCGACCGACCGCAGGACCGGCGTGGCCGGACGATCGACGTCCTGCACCGACACCGACAACGACCGCCACCGGTTCCGCGACTTCACGCTCGGGCTGCCGGGTACCGTCACGTCGATCAACGGGATCCAGGTCCGGGCCGACGAGGGAATGAGCAGCAACAACGGCACGTCGAATCTCTGCGTCGAGCTGTCGTGGAACGGCGGGACGTCGTGGACGGCGGCGAAGGTCGTCACGCTGACGTCGACCGCCGAGACGACGTACCTCTTCGGCGGCGCGGCCGATACGTGGGGCCGGACCTGGACGGCCGGCGAGCTCTCGAACGCGAACTTCCGGGTCCGCTTCACCGACGCCAGCCAGCGGAACAAGGACTACATCCTCGACTACGTCGCCGTACAGATCACGTACGTGCCCTAGCGGTTCTCCCGCGCCGGCCGAGCGGCGGCCGGCGCCCCGTGCCGGCTCCTCCCGCGCCGGCCGGCACCCCGTCGGCGACCCTCGTTCGTACCAGTTGCGTGGCGACTGGTATCGACCTCCGGCCGCAGCCGGCATGCGTTGCAGTCTCGCCTGGACTGGTACACACGAACCTCACGCACGGCATCGCCCGTGCGCCGGATCCTGACTCTCATACGAGTCGCCAGTGAACTGGTACCAACGAGGCGCGGGCTCGCCGCGGATCCTCCGCGGGTCAGCCGCGACCCTCGAACGCCTCGATCGTGGCCCGATACTCCGGCGGGATCGGCGTCGGGCGCCGTTGGGCCACGTCAATCAGGACGACGGTCTGGACCGCCGTGCACATCAGTCGGTCGTCCTCGACGCGGTACGCGGCGCACTCGACGGTCGCGCTGGAACGCCCGATCCGCGCGTTACGGACGAACACTTCGAGCAGGTCGTCGAAGACGGCCGGCGCCTCGTATTCGACGCTCACGGCGCGCATGACGAACTCCCGCTCGCCCTGCCACAGCGCCAGCAGGTCCAGGTGGCGGTGGTATTCGAGCCGGGCCTGGTCGAAGTAGGGCATGTAGCGGCCGTAATAGACGACGCCCTGGGCGTCGGTGTCGGAGAACCAGACCCGGGCATGGGCGGAGAACCGGAACGGTGGTTTTCGATCCGTCGGGCCGGCAGGGTACACGTCGCGCGCCGTCATGGCCGGATCGTACGCGACTGCCGGCCGTCCGGGTTCGCGCCGACCGATAGACTCAGAGGATGCAAGAACCCACCACGTTGTCCACTCCGTCCGCCGGCCCCACCGATCGTGCCGATCTCGTCGTGATCGGGGGCGGCATCCTGGGGCTGGCGACCGCCCGCGAGATGTTGCGCCGCCAGCCAGCCATCCGCGTCGTCGTCCTCGAGGCGGAGCGCCGGCTCGCCATGCACCAGTCCGGCCACAACAGCGGCGTCGTGCACGCCGGCCTGTACTACGCGCCCGGGTCGATGAAGGCCCGCCTCTGCACGGAAGGCAAGGTTGCGCTCGAGGCGTTCTGCGAGGAGAAGGGCATCCCGCTCCAGCGCGTCGGAAAGCTCGTCGTCGCCCTGAGCGAGGACGAGCTGCCCCGCTTCGAATCGCTGGAGGCCCGCGCCCGGGAGAACGGCGTCGAGGGCCTCGAGACGGTCGGACCGGAACGGATCCGGGAGCTGGAGCCGGAGGCGGCGGGTATCCGCGGGATCTGGTCACCCGGGACCGGGATCGTCGACTACCGGGCGGTGACCCTCGCCTTCGCCGACGACATCCGGGCGTCGGGCGGCGAGATCGAGACCGAGCGTCCGGTGACGGGCCTGGACGAGCGTGACGACTCGGTCGTGGTGACGACGGCCCGCGGCGAGATCGTCGCGGGCTCGGTGATCGCCTGTGCGGGGCTCTGGTCGGATCGCGTCGCGGCGATGACCGGCGACACCGGCACGGAGCGGATCGTCCCGTTCCGGGGCGACTACTACACGCTCACGCCGGATGCAGCGAGCCTGGTCCGGGGCCTCATCTACCCGGTCCCGGATCCGCGCTTCCCGTTCCTCGGCGTCCACTTCACGCGGCGTCACGACGGAGCGGTCTGGGCCGGCCCGAACGCCGTCCTGGCGCTGGCCCGCGAAGGCTACAAACGCGCCGACGTGGACCTTCGCGAGATGCTCGCGATCGTCCGCCACCCCGGATTCCGGAAGCTCACTCGCCGTTTCTGGCGGATGGGCCTCGCCGAGCAGTGGCGCGACCTCTCGAAGCGCGCGTTCGCGAACGAGTTGCGACGCTACCTGCCCGCGCTGCGCAACGACCAGCTCCGGTTCGGGCCATCCGGAGTGCGCGCCCAGGCGATCGACCCCGACGGGACCCTCGTCGACGACTTCCGGCTGGGCGGTTCGCGCCGGATCGTCCACGTCCGCAACGCCCCGTCGCCCGCCGCAACCGCATCTCTCGCGATCGCCCGGGTGCTGGCCGACGAGTCGCAGAAGCGCATGCTCGGCTGATCGCAGACCCGTGGCGACCCGGGTTTCGCGGCCGACCGGGTGCTCAGTCGATGACTTCCAGGCGCGGGATCGCGACGACGAAGCGGGCGCCCCACGACCGCGGTTCGACGAGTTGGGCCGCGATCTCGACCCTCAGGTTCCAGGGCAGGATCCAGATGTAGTCGGGACGCGTCTCCGCCAGGTGGCCGACCGGAAAGATCGGCGTCCGCGTCCCCGGCATGAACATGCCGTGCTTGTACGGGTTGAGATCGACCGTGTACGGCAGCAGTTCCGGTCCGATGTCGCAGTAGTTGAGAAAGGTCGTTGCCTTGCCCGGCGCCCCGTAGCCGGCGACGGACTTGCCGTTCCGGGCCGCGGCCCGGAGGAAGTCGAGGCTGTCTCGCTTGATCGTGGCGGCCCGCTCGCCAAAGGCAAGGAATGTAGCCCGGTCGAACACCTTCGCTGCCCGTTCTGCGGCCTCGACCTCTCCGACACGCTCGCTCGGGCGCGCGTTCGCGGCGGCATGGCGGATGTGAACCCGCAGTGATCCGCCGTGGGTCGGAAGCTCCTCGACGTCGACGACTCTGAGCCCGTGCTGCGCCATCAGGGCCGCGGTCGTCGACAGGGCGAAGTACGAGAAGTGCTCGTGATAGATCGTGTCGAACTGGGTCCGTTCGAGCATCCGCTGGACGTGCGGGAACTCGAGTGTCAGCAGGCCGTTCGGTGCGAGGAGCGTCGCGAGGCCGGCAACGAAGTCGTGCAGGTCAGGAACCTGGGCCAGCACGTTGTTCCCGACGAGGAGGTCGGCGCGATGGCGCTCTGCCACGAGCTCGTTCGCAACGTCGCGTCCGAGGAAGCGGACGATCGTCGGCACGCCTGCCGCGATCGCGACCTTCGCGATGTTCGCGGCGGGCTCGATTCCAAGCACATCGATGCCCCGTTCCCGGAAGTGCTGGAGGAGGTAGCCGTCGTTGCTGGCAACCTCGATCACGTGGCTGTCGGACCCGAGCCCGAGCTTCCCGATCATCTCGTCGGCGAACCGTCGAGCATGCTCGACCCACGACGCCGAGTACGACGAGAAATACCAGTACTCGTTGAAGATCTCTTCGGGGAGTGCGTACGCGCGAAGCTGCGCAAGGCCGCATCTGGGGCACAGATGGAGCTCCAGGGGGAAGCGCGGCTCCGGGCGCTCGAGGTCGTCGACGCTGAGAAACTGCTCACACAGGGGCGACGATCCCAGATCGACGACGGGCGCCCCGAGAGGGCTGCCGCAGATCCGGCAGGCCGGTCCGGCCGACGGTCGGGATGCCACGTGACCAGTCTGGCACAGGATGGCCACGCGACGTACCGCAGATCGGCGGACGTCGTGGCCGTCGCGGTGACCGTCAGGCGGCTGGCGGGGACGAACCCGACCGGGCGACCTGGACCGTCCGACGCGCGAGCGCCAGGGCGATGAGCGCCGCGGCGCCGACGACCGGTGCCGAGCCGTGGTCCTGCGTCGCCAGCACGAAACTGAAGAGGATCGTCAGGTACGAAAGGACGATCGAGAGCCGGAGGGCCGGGATCGTCGCGCCGATCGCGAGCAGGACTGCGATCACCAGGGCCACGACGATCGTGAGCGCATCGGCGATCAGCACGGCCGGGTGGTCGTGATGGATGACGTAGACGATTCCGAACAGGCTTCCGCCCCACAGCATCCGGAGAATCAAGAACGCCACCACCAGCCAGCAGGCGGCGATGGCGGCACGCAATCGGCGGCTCACGCGGCGGATTCTACAGAGGAGCCCGTTGCGGGCCGGTGAGGTGTTCGTCGGCGGCGAGCCGGACGCCGCACTGCAGGCGGTGTCCGAGCCGGTCAGATCGCGCGACCGCGCTGCTTGGCCCGGACCGGCCCTCGAACCAGCGGTCGCCATGATCGCGTGAAGACCAGCAGGCAACCGGTGAGGAACACCACGAAGCTGGGTCCGAGAACGAGCGCCAGGATGGCGAGAGTCATCGGTCACTCCGTGGGCGCAATCGGGCCGCGGGGGGTGCGGCCCGGATCGCTGCCAAGGCATTGTGCCAATCTTCGGAGCGGTTTGGCTACCCTTCAAATGGCGAAATCGGGGTGCCAGAAGTCCCAATCTTGGGAGTAACACGCGTCACCTGTGGGGGTGCCATCCGGCACTGGGCACGGTCAGCCCTGTGGACAGGGTCCGTTTCGCTGGACGTCGACGTTCGGACCCGCCGAGGAGCGATAGGCGGTGATGGTCGACACGTTGACGAGGCAGTTGTCGGCGATCAGGTGGTCGTCGCCGGTGAGGTTGACGAGGGCACCGAGCTCCGCTGCCTTGTTCGCGGTGATGAGCGCCCTGAGCGAGCCGGAGTTCATCGACACGGCCACGTCACCTGAACCCGGCCCATCGCCGGTGAACGTGTTGTCCTCGACCGTCACGTCGTCGCTGTTCGCGATCTCGACACCCCATGCCGCACTGCCGCGCAGGTCGAGCCGGTTGTCGCTGACGATGACGCCGTCGGAATCGGGCAAGCTGACCAGGGCACCGCCGCCCCTGATGTCGTTGTCGACGATGATTGCCTTCGGTGAGAGCTTCAGCTCGACGCCGAACCAGCCTGTCGTCTCGTCACCCTGGTCGATCGTGTTGCCGCGGACCGTGATCCGCTGGTTGACGACGCCGTCGGTGTCGCTCTCCGCACCTCGTGCCGCGATCGGTGACGCCTTCCGGCCCGACGTCCCGTCGATCGTATTGCCCTCGATCAGCGTGTCGTCCGCGCCGAGGCCCTCGCCCCAGACGAAGATCGCCGTTCCGGACTGGCCGCTGAAGTGGTTGTCGAGGACCTGTGTCCCGTCTCGACCGTGGATGCTGATGACGAGCCCGCCACCCTTGAACGTGACCCCCTCGATCGTTGCCCGGTCCGCGTTGACGCTGATGCCATCGCCGAAGGCGTCGTCAGTCGGCAGCTCGAATGTGCCACCACCGATCCACACGTCCGCCGCCTTGATCGCCAGGGTACCGCGAAGGACGGCACCGTCCGCGAGCCGCCAGGTCTGACCGGCGACCGACGCCTCGAACGGCCCCGTGTACGTGCCGGCCGGGAAGCACACCGTGCCGGACCCGGCAGAAGAAACGGCGGACTCGACCGCGGCCGAGTCCCCACCATCGACGGTCGCCCGGCAGGCACCTGCCGAGGTGCCACTCGGTGAGGGCGTCACCCGCCGGGTCGGGTCCGGGACCTCGACCCGCTGCGGGTGATCCGACGGCGTCCCGGTGCCGCTACCCGACTGGACGATCACGGCGATGGCAACGGTCACAACGATCGCGACGCCGACGATGGCGGCGATCGGCGCGATGCGACGGGTTGCGGACATGCAGCCTCAAAGCGGGGAAGCGGGTCGGTCATCGTACCCGATGTGGACCAACCCTCACGCGACCGGAGAGTTTGCGGTGTGCCCGTGCACCCTTGTCTTGGACATTGGCCGCGTCAACGTGACGTCAGCAGGGTCCGTTCGCTGAGATCGTCGTGCTGCCACTGAAGGAGTAGGCATTCAGCTTCGTGACGTCAGACAGGCAGTTGTTCGTGATCGTGTGACCGGAGCCGGCCGCATTCACGAGGGCCCAGAGCTTGCTGACGGCATTGTTGCGGACGGTGATCCGCTCGACCGTTCCGGAGCCCGGATGCATCTGGACGAAAGCTCGGCCGTCCGGCCCGATGCTGCCGCTGTTGCCCCAGACGGTGTTGCCGTAGACCTGGGCGTCGCTGACGTCTGCCAGCTCGATGCCCCAGTAGGCCTGGGTCATGTCGAACCGGTTGTTGCGGACGATCGCCCCGTCGGAGCGCGGGATCGAGACGAGGGCCGATGAGCCCTTCAACAGGTTGCCCTCGATGACGAGCCCGACGTTGTCCCAGACCTCGACGCCGAACCAGGCGACGCCGGACGGGCCCTGGTCGATCGTGTTGTTGCGGATGACCAGGCGGTTGTTCATGCCGCGGCCGAAGCCCTGGCCCGAGATCGGGCTGTAGCCGTGGCCGGTCACGACCCGCTGGGTGATCGTGTTGCCCTGGATGAGCAGATCGTCGACGCTGGGGCCGTTGATCCGGATCGAGGTCTCGGTCATCCCGGTGAAGGTCGAGTTGAGGATCTTGTCGCGGTCGACGCCCCACACCTGGACGGTGTTGCCGCCACCCTCGAACTTGGCGGCCTCGATCGTGACGTCATTTGCGTTGATGTGGATCGCGGCGGCGCCGGCCGGCGTGCGGAACGTCCCGCCGTACAGCCGGATCGCCTTGCGGATGTCGGTCGCGCTCGTGTAGACGCACGTTCCGAGGTTGAGGGTCGAGCCGGCCGCCGCGTTGTTGATCAGCGTCGAGAGCGCGGTCGAGCACGAGACCTGCGCGGGCAGGCCAGGGGCAGGCGTGGCCGATGGCGTCGGGGTGGGCGTGGGTGCCGAGGCCGGAGGAGGCGGCGGGGGCGGGAGGACGATCGGCCCGGCGACGGGAGCGGGCACCTTCGGCGCCTTCTTGTACGAGAACGAGGCACGGGCCGACCCTGCGTCTTCGAAGTACTCGACCTTGACGAGATGGAGTCCGGCCGTCATCGACCGGTTGATCGATCCGCTCCCTCCGGTTGTCCAGCGGTTGATGACGAGGGTGCCGTCGATCCAGACCCGCATGCCGTTGTCGGCGGCGTAGGTGAACGTGTAGGTCGCCGCCTTGAAGCTCGCTCGTTTGGTCCAGCGAACGCTGAACCAGTTGGGCCGCAGCGAATAGCCCGGGCTCTTGAGCCCCCAGCTCTCGCTGATCTTCGTTTCGCAGCGGGTCTTCTTGAGGAGCTTCGGCGCGAGCGTCATCTCGTTGTAGTACTGGCTGTACCAGACGCCGTCGGCGCACGGTGTCCGAGGCGGCGTCGGTGGAGCGACCGGCGCGGGGACCGGAGCGGGGGTCGGCGCCGGTGTCGCCGTCGGGATGGGTGCCGGTGTCGGCGTCGGTTTGGCCGTTGGCGCGGGCGTCGGAACCGGTGTTGGAACCGGTGTTGGAACCGGTGTTGGAACAGCGGTCGGGGCCGGCGTCGCGGCCGGCGGCGTGGGCGCCGGGGCGATCACGGTCGGGTCCGGCGTCGGCGTGGGCGGCTCCGGCGTCGCCGTCGGCGCAACGGTCGGCGGGGCCACCGTCGGCTCGGTGGTCGGATCGACGGTGGGATCGGTGGTTGGGTCGGGTGCGGCCGGAACGGTAGCCGTGGGATCCGCCGGCGGCGCGGTCGCGTCGGGTGTGGCGGGCGGCTCGGTCGGATCGGGAGCCGCGGACGGCTCGTCCGACACAACCGTCACCGACGTTGACGCGAGCTCGGTCGCCGATGCCGCGTCGGCTCCGTCCTCGACCGTGCCGGCGCTCACGGTGTGCTTGCCGGATGCGGCTCCGGCGGGAATCGTCAGCGAGACCTCGAAGCTCCCGCCGACGGCGGCGAGATCGGGGACCTCGATGGGTTCGCCATCCCAGGCAAGGACGATCGGGACGTCCTCTGGAAAGCTCGAGCCGCGCACCGTGATGTCGGTCCCGGCGCCGGTCGACGCGGGTGTCGCGGTCAGATCGGGGCCGGCGGCGCTGACGGCGATGATCGGCAGGACCAGTCCGGGGAGGAGGAGGAACATGATCAGCGTCGCGAGCCAATCAACCGACCTGGAGCCGGGGCGGGTCGGGCGGATGGGCGGGGGAGCGTTGGTGACCCAATCCCGACGATCGGCAACGCGAATGTTTCGCACGCTGGCGCCTCCCAAGTCGGCGCGAGTCGCAAACCGGAAGCACCGGCCGCGCTTCCCTCAGCGCAACCGGCCCCGACCTCGCAACCCGGCTACCTCTCCGACGGTTCCGCCAGTGCGCGGAGCCGCCTTTGTGACGGGTGTGCCCGTGGTCTTACGTTGGGCGGTCCACAGTGTCAACCCGCGCGACCATTGCGAGATCTGGTCAATTCGTCTGGGGCGGCGGAGACTTCTGTCCCGCCCGAATAGCTCGCAGGAATGTTCGGCCAGGTGCGGATTGCTGTGGTCCGGGGCACTCTAACCCATGACAAAGGTCCAGGTCCAGTTTCCGGCGGGATGGCCCGGCCGTCCCGTATCACCGCCTGGGACCGTCGTGGTAGCCTCGGCCGGTCCCAGTCAACCAAGGGGAGCCGGCGTTGCGCGTGCCTCCCGACAGGAGTGGAGGCCCGTGGAGCTACCGCCGCGCTACCGCGTCATCGAGACCAGGATCGCCGCCTTCGACCTGGATGCGGCGGTCGATCTCTTCCTCGCGGCGCCCTCGTCCGGCGACCGACTGCGTGCCCACTTCTGCACGACCCACACCCTTGTCGAGGCGTCCGACAACGCCCGACTGCGCGACGCCCTCAATCACGCGGAGGCGATCGCATCGCCTGACGGCATGCCCCTCGTCTGGGTCGGTCGGGCGATGGGCAAGCAGGTCGGCCGGGTCTGCGGGCCGGACCTGATGCCGCTCCTGATCGATCGAGCGAGAGCGCAAGGAGCCCGACACTTCTTCTACGGCGGAGCCCCCGGCGTCGCCGACGCGCTCGCGTCCCGCCTCGCCGACCGGTTCCCGGGCATGATCGTGGCCGGGACCCTCTCGCCGCCGTTCCGAGCACTGACGCCCGAGGAGGATGCGGCTGAGGTCGACTTGATCAACGCCGCGAAGCCCGACTACGTTTGGGTCGGCCTGGGCTCTCCCAAGCAGGATCTCTGGATCGCCGACCATCGTTCCAGGCTCGACGCGGCGGTCATGTTCGCGGTCGGCGCGGCCTTCGACTTCCACAGCGGCGGCCTGCGGCGCGCGCCGGTCTGGATGCAGCGCACCGGGACCGAATGGCTCTACCGGCTCTTGGCCGAGCCTCGTCGCCTGCTGCGCCGGTACACGGTCGTCAACACCAAGTTCGTGCTGCTGCTCGCGCGCCAGATCCTGGCACGCCGCCTCGGGCGCGCCGGAGCCTGAGCCTCAGCGGCCGTCGGCCCGGATGACCGCGGGGATCGTCCGGAGCAGGATCTGGATGTCGAGCCATGGCGACCAGCGGTCGATGTACTCGAGATCCTTCTGGACCCAGCGATCGAACTCGGCAAGGTTGCGGCCCTCGACCTGCCAGAGGCCGGTGATTCCGGGCTTCATCGACAGGCGTCGGCGGTGCCAGATGTCGTAGGCGGCGACCTCGCGCGGCAGCGGCGGTCGCGGCCCGACGAGGCTCATCTCGCCGACGAGGACATTCCACAGCTGGGGCAACTCGTCGAGGCTGGAGCGGCGCAGGAACTGGCCGATCCGCGTGATCCGGGGATCGGCGGTCATCTTGAAGGCGTGGCCGTTGATCTCGTTCTGGCTCTGGAGCGCATCGAGCATCCCGTCCGCGTTCGTGACCATCGAGCGGAACTTGACGAGGCGGAAGCGACGACCGTTGAGCCCGACTCGCTCCTGGCGATAGAAGATCGGTCGGCCTTCCCTGAGCGCGATCGTCAGCGCGATGACGCCGAGGAGTGGCGCGAGCAGGATCATCCCGACCATCGCGGCCGATACGTCGATCATGCGCTTGCCGACGAGGGCGAGGGCGGCGTTCGGTCCGGACAGGAGCGACAGGACCGGCGTGCCCTCGAGGTCTTCGACGTGAGCCGTGGCGATCGACAGTCGCGGCATCGGCACGGGCAGGCGGACCAGCTTGCCCTCGGATTCGCACGTCGTGGCGATCAATTCGATGAGGCCCCAGTCCTCCGTGAAGAGGCAGATCGCGACCTCGTCGACGACCTTCTCGTGGATGACCTCGAGGAGATCCTCGATCGGGCCGAGGTACGGCCAGCGAGCCGGCAGTTCGTCAGTCCCGTCGCCGAGGAAGCCGATGACGTTCAGGCCGAGTTCCGCGTGGTTCTCGAGTTTCGCGGCGAGTTCGCGAGCACGGGCCCCGGTCCCGAGGACCAGGACGTTGCGACGGTTGAAGCCGTGGCGGCGGGCGGTGCCGAAGGCCGCTCGCAAGGCGATCCGAACACCCAGTGTCGCCACGAGGAGGGCCGCGAAGAGGACCAGAAGGTACGGCCGGCTGACCTCAGGCAGCTGGGCCAGGTACAGGAATGCGAAGGTCGCGACGGCGAGCAGTGCCAGGGCGCGAGCGACGAGTCGCGCGTCGCTCCGGATCGACCAGCGGGCGCGCGGCCTGTAACCGCCGTGGAGCCACAGGATCATCACCCATGCCGACACCAGGAGGGCGAGCCCGAGCCGGTAGTCCGGCAGCGCCTCGAGCCAGAAGTCGCCCCGGTGTCCCGGGAACATGACACGTGAGATGACCACCGCCAGCCCGAGGGCGACGGTCACGTCCGCAAGCATGAGGAGAGCACGAAGCTCGGTGCCAAATCGGCAAATCATCGATGGTTGCCCCAATCCCCCTAACCACGAGATGTGGCTCTTTGTGGAACGCGTCGATACAGCATCCGCGATCGAGGGTACGTATCCCCTTACCCCCGCCCCGGAGCGCTGTTTCGTGTTCCTCTCGATTGGACAATAGACGAGCAACCTTTCAACCGAAAGTACTATTCGCGTTACAGCCCCGTTAGCTGTTGCGGCTTGGCAACGAACCAGGGGTGCGGGTCCGGCGAGCCTCCTTCTGGGGCCACCCGACAGCGGATTCCGGACCGTGCAGCCGTTGACGGAACCGGGCTCCGTCATCGACGATTGCGGCCGGCCAATCCACATCCACGACCCTCGAGGGAGACGCGTGCCCGTTCAGTTCTCCGTGTTCATTCCCGTCTACAACGACGCCCGCTGGTTAGCCGGCGCCATCGACAGCGTGCTTGCCCAGACCCACCAGGACTGGGAGCTGGTGATTGGCGACAACGCCTCGGAGCGAGACCTCGCGTCGATCGCCGCCGCGTACCCGGACCCGCGCATTCGCTATCACCGCTGGGACCGGCATACGGACTTCGTCGACAACCACAACCGGACGATCAGCCTGTGCCGATTCGACTGGCTGCAGCTGCTCTCGGCGGACGACCGGTTGCACCCGGAGTGCCTTGCGAAGATGGCCGCCCGGATCGAGGAACTCGCGGCGGACGGAACGACGCCGGCGATGGTCGCCACGGCCTGCCGCCCGGTGGACGAGGACGGCAAGCCCGCCACGTTCGAATTCAGCGGAAGCTGGCGCATCAAGCGATTGTCCGATGGCCTGTACGACGGCCGGGCCTGGTTCCACCACATCGCCGCGCCCGGGCAGGTACCCTGGAACGTCGGGTCCCTCGCCGTCGGACGCCACGTCACAGAGGTTCTCGGCGGGTTCTTCCGGGTGGAGATCGGGCTGTCGGTCGACATCGACATGGCACTCCGGGTCGGTGCGTACGGGCCGGTCGCCTACATCGACGAACCGCTCCTCGACTACACGGTCCGGGCCGGCGGGATCAACCGGGAGCTCGCCCGCAAGGACCGCACCCGGGCCCAGATGACGACCCACGGCAAGGTGCTCCTCTCCGGGCTCGGCGTCCACGAGGCACGCCGAGACGTCGGCGACGACGAGCGGCGCTATGTCCGAAAGATGATCGGCCAGTCGTTCATCGGCCGCGCCCTCCAGCACCGCTGGGTGCCCGACGGCAACGGCCGGCGCGGCGCCCTGGGAAACGTCGCCCGGGCGTTCCGCAACGACCCTCTCTGGTTCCTCGACGCACGCCAGGCCGCCCGCGGCCTCGCCGCCATCCTCGCCCCGACGTGGCTGATCGTCCGGCTGAAGGATCGCTACCGGACGCGGGGAGCGGCGTTCTAGGAACCGGGTTCCGGGTCGTCCGCGGCGCCAGCGTCCACGGCGCCACCGTCCTCGGCCGGCATCAACCCCGCCGCGCGCAGCAGGTCCAGCAGCTCGCCCCGCCGCGTCGCTGGATCCAGCCGGGCCAGCGGTGGGTGGCTGTCCAGTGCCTCCCCGAGGGCCCTTTGCAGCCGATCGACCGTCTCCGACTCGGTGCCCGGCTGGACACCCCCGCCGGCGATGATCGGCGGACCGCCTCGATCGATGCAGACGATCGGAAGCCCGATGGCAGCGGCCTCTGCGACGGCCAGCCCCGCCTCGTCATGGAGGCTCGGAAACAGCAGGACGTCGGCTTCCTCGCTCATCACCTTCAGGACGTCGTCCCGCTCGCGCCAGCCCCGGAACTCGACCCGATCCTCGATTCCGAGGTGCCGCGCGAGCGCCCGGGCCGCGGGCTCGTCCGGACCGTCGCCGCAGATGACGAGCCGCCAGCCCGGGGGGCCGGCGATCGCCTTCAGGGCCAGGCGCCAGCCCTTCAGTGGCACGAGCCGGCCGGCGAACATCGCGACCGGCGGCTCACCTGCTCCGCGCCGGCGAGTCCTCGTCGGAGGGTCGACGACCGTCGCGTTGTTGAAGATGCGCGCTCGCTTCCGGGCGGCGGCCGGCAGCCATTCCAGCGTCTCGCGGTTCTGCACGAGGATGAGGCGGGCCCGCCGCCACGATCGGTGGGCGAGCGGGTTGAGCCGCCGGGCAGCGGTCCGGATGACGGCCCGAGCAAGCTCGAACATGATTCCTCGAGCCCCGGTGCCGAAGACGAGCCGCCACGGTGGACTCACGCCGCCGCCGATCGGCCCGAGCACGAATGGGGCATCGACCGACGACAGCGTCGAGCCGAACCAGCCGTTGGCCCACGTCAGGTGCCACGTCAGATCGTACGGCTCCGCGGCGTGGAGTCGCCGCGCCTCCTGACCCGCCCTGCGGAGCCAGACCAGGTAGCCGATGTGCGGCTGGCGGACCCAGCGCCCTGACCGGGTTGCGGAATCCCCGGAGAGCGTCAACCCCACGAAGTGGATCCAGCCGCCCTCCGGGATCCGGTCGGTCCACGGGTCGAAGGTGCCGTCCGCACCGGGCGGCGCCCGACGGGTGATGACCGTGACATCGGCGAATCCCGCCAGCATCCGGACGGAGGCCCAACCGGCACCGGGTTCCGAGCCGCGATCGGGCTCGATGTCATAGGCGAAGGCGAGGATCCGCGGGCGGGTCACGATCGATCCTGGTGACGGAAGGCGCTCCGAGTCGGCGGGAGCCGATGACCCGGTCCCGCGACGAGGGGGTGCATGCACCCTAGGATAGCGATTGACACCCGCGCAGGTCGCGCGGGTCCGGCTCGGAGGCTCGATGCGGTTCGTCAGCTACTACCCGCGGGCCGTCTCCGACCGGTCCGGTGTCACCGAGGCACTCTGGGGCTGGGCAGCGGCCCTCGTGGATGCCGGCCACGAGGTCCTCGTCCTCCACGCGGGCGGCCCCCGACGCTCGCCCGATCCGCGACACGTCAGGCCCGGCCTGGTCGACGAGGCCATTCCGCATCGCGGCAGGGGGCGCACGACGCACCGCCCGATCGGGCTGGGGCGGCGCCTGCGGCCGGACGACGTGCTGATCCTCCACGAAGGCTGGGTCATGTCGAATGCCGTCGCCGCGCTTGCCGCCCGGCGGGCCGGTTGTCCCTACATCGTCGTTCCCCACGGCGTGTACGAGCCGGGCATCCGGCGCATGCTCAAGCCGCCCCACCGGATCCGCGAGATCGTCGAGCGGACGATCCTCGAGCACGCGGCTGCGATCCACGTCTTCTTCGAGTCGGAGGAGCCGATCATCCAGCAGATCGTGCCGCGCATGCCACCGCTGATCGTCGCGCCGATCGGGTTCGACGCCGGGGAGGCGCGCTGGACAGGCGGCGGCGGGTACCTCGCCTGGATGGGCCGCTACGAGCCGACGCACAAGGGCATCGACGTGCTGGTGGGGGCGATGGCCCAGCTCGAAACCCGTGAGCGCCCGGTCCTCGAGCTCCGCGGGCCGGACTTCAACGGCGGCTTCGGTCGGACGCGCGAACAGATCGAACGGCTCGGCCTGGGCCGCTGGATCCACGCCGAGGGCCCTGTCTCCGGTGAAGAGAAGGAGGCGTTCCTGGAGCGATCCGAGGGCTACGTGATGCCGTCGCGATGGGAGGGCTACGGAATCGCCCTCGTGGAGAACCTGGCGATCGGTGCGCCGTGCCTCGTCTCGGCCGTGATCCACATCGCCGGTCCGCTCGCGGCGGCGGACGCCGCGATCCTCGCCCCGCCGACGGAGGAGGGCTTGGTCGACGGACTGCGCCGGCTCGCGGCCGCCGACCCGGCGGCGCTGGGCGGCCGTGGCCGCGAGTTCGTCCGTGCGTCTTTTGCCTGGCCGGCGGTCGCGGCCACGTTCCTGGACGGGGTGGAGCGGGCAACCGGACGACTGGTCCCCGCGGGGCAGGCCGGCTGAGGTCCGGTTCAGGACGCGGCGATCGCCTCGGCCGCGTCGATCCCGCGGTGGCGGCGCTCGGAGCGCAGGAAGAAGACGACGAAGATCACCGCGCTCACGGCACCGCCGACCGCGAACCCCCAGGACGCGCCGATCGCGCCGCCGATCAGTCCGCCGCCGACCCCCAGCGCGAACCCTGAGGACGCGTCGATGAGCCGCGCCCGAAGGCTGCTCTTTGCGTCGGCGAGGACGCGCAGGCCGACGAGCGCGCCGCCGCTGAGGCCCTGGAAGACGAGCGACAGGCCGAGCGGGATGAGGACGACGCGCGCCGCGGCCCAGCTGTCGCCCAACAGGGCGTCGCCGATCTCGAAGGGCAGCAGGGACAGGCCGAGGACCCAGGCCCCGATCACGACCGCGAGCCCCACTCCCAGGCCGATGATCGCCAGCCTGAAGCGACCGGGACTCCGGCGGCGGATGCGGACGCCCTCCGGGACGGCGATGAGATGAGCGGCCTGGAGCACGATGTGCATCGGGCCGAGGAGGATCTGGGCCGCCCGGATCGAGCCGGCCGAGGCCAGCCCGGCGGTGGCGGCGACGACGTAGATCGCGGCCTGTGTCGCCCCGAGCCCGACGAGGACCTCCACCGAGTAGCGGCCGACGAGATCCGAGTGCTCGCGGAGCCAGGCGCGGAACGCGAGCGGCCGCGGCACCACCCCGCTCAGCCACGCTCCGACGACCCCGGCAAGCAGGGTGGAGACGCCCCAGCCGAGGACGGCCAGCGGCACGGACCTGAGCGACGACAGGAGGATCAGCACCGCCACCAGCGAGACCGCCCACACGAAGTCCGTGATGACGGCATCACGGTCGCGTCCGCCGGCGAAGAAGACAAATCGCCACGCGTCCTGGATGAGGAGCGCCGGCATGACGATCCCGAGCGCGATGAAGGTCGGCTGGGCCAGCCCACCGATGACGAAGCCGATCCCGATGGAGAGGATGCCGGTGGCGATGCCCATCACGAGCATCGTCCCGGTGGCCGCGGCGGCACCGCGCCGCCAGTCCGCCGGGTCGACGGCGCTGTAGCGGATGACGAGCGGCTGCGTCCCCACCGCACGAGCGAGGTTGACGACCACCAGGTTGACCGAGAACGCGAGGCTGAACGCGCCGAAGTTGTCCGCGTCGACGGAGCGCGCAATCAGGACCCCGAGCGCGAAATTGGTGAAGCTCGAGATCCCCTGATCGAGAAGGGCCCAGCCGGCGCGCCCGGCCATCCGGATGGCTCCGCTGCGGAGCCCGTTGGGCGCCGGCGCATCAGTCACGGGTGCCGGCGCATCAGCCACGGGGCTTGACCCCGCGACCGGCCAGGCGGTGGTCCAGCGCCTGGCGGTAGACATCGATCAGCGCGCCGTAGTTGGCTTCCGCTGTATATCGGAGTTCGTAATCTCGGCGGGCCCGGCTGCCCATCTCGGCCATCTCCACCGGGTGGCCGCTCGCCCACCGCACGCGCTCGGCCAGGCCGGCAGCGTCACCGGGATTGAAGAACAGCCCCGTGACGCCTTCCTCGACAAGGTCGGCGGGAGCGCCGAAGCGGGCGGCAATCACCGGCGTGGCGCTCGCGAAGGCCTCCACGATCGTCAGCCCGAACGGCTCGCGCCAGATCGACGGGAAGATCAGGGCCCGGGCCCGGCGCAGCTCCGCGGAGACGCCCGCGCGATCGAGGGTGCCGAGCGGGACCAGTCGCGGGTCGGCGGCGGCGAGGGCGGCGATCTCGTCGGCGAGCGGCCCCGAGCCGGCAAGGCGGCATGTCGCCGGCGTCCCCTGGAGCTGCGCCCAGGAGGCTCCGATCGTCCGAACGCCCTTCTCCGGCGCGAGGCGGCCGGCGTAGAGGTACGTGTCGTCCCGGTCGCCGGCCGCGCCGGGGCCCGGATCCGCCCCGACGAAGTTCGGCTTGACGACGATCCGCTCGCGCGGGATGGCCGGCCCGGCCAGCGTGTCGGCGACGGTCCGGCTCGGTGCGATGAAGCGGTCGACGGCTCCCTCCCACGCCCGTGTCCCGCGGGCGGCCGTCAACATGCCGGCGACGACCGCCGACTGGGCGCGCGACTCGCGATAGCAGGCGTGGACGATCGCCGGCCAGGCGAACCGGCGCCCGACGCAGTCGGTGCAGTTGCGGCCGTCGCGGAAGAGATTGGCGCTGGGGCAGACCGGGCGGTAGTTGTGGATCGACTGGACGATCGCTGCGCCCGTCCGATCCAGCGCCCCGTAGATCGCGGGCGACAGGAGCGGGAACGTGTTGTGGACGTGGACGACGGCCGGTCGATCCCGGCGGACGGCATCCGAGAGCTGGCGGGCGGCGCGCCGCGACCAGATCGTCTCGACCGCCAGCCGTACCCTGGACGCACGCCCCGAATTGCGGATCGACTCGTTGTCGACGATGAAGCGCTGGACGTCGTGGCCGTGGTCCGCGAGATTGGCGATCTCCGCGTCGACCTCCGTGTCCTCCCCCGCCCGCAGCTGATAGCGGTTGTGGACGACCATGATCGGACCCGGGAGCGGCGCCGGGTTCGAGGTCGGTCCGCCTGATTCTGTGGTCATGCAGGCCGGGGCAGAAGGCCGTCGTCCTGGGGAGAGCGCGGCGTGGCGACCTCGCGTTCAGGCGCAGGCTCTTTCTCCGCCTGTGTCGACGCCTCGATTGCGATGATCGCGAGACCGACAATTGACCAGAACCAGATGCCACCCTGCGGACTTTGGAGATATGGGTCGAACGAAGCGTTGACAAGCGCAGCAGCCCAGGCGACGAATAGCCAGCCGTCGATGGCGACCCATTGCCTCCGGCCCATCGATCTCTCCCGGGCGGCCGCCTTCAGGAGGCCGAGCCCGATCGCGGCGTTTAGCAGGATCCACAGGGTGAGCCCGGGCACGCCGGTCCGAGCGAGGATCTCGAAGTGGCCGTTGTGGGGCGCCCGCAACGAGTGGTCGTCGTAAACTTGGAATCCATCGTCGTCGGCGAGGTTGATTCCGAAGCCCTTTCCGGTCCAGAAGTACGGACCGTTGATCGTGTAGTTGATGATGTCGCCCCACCAGCGGAGCCGGAACTCCTTCGTCCCCTCGAGGGCGCCGCTGTTCGTCTCAGTTACGACGCTGGTGACGTTCTCGACGAACTGCGAGACGGAGATCGACCTGACCGCCCCGGGAATGGTGACCTTCGGATCGACCCAGATGAGCAGAAGGCCGATCAGCAGGCCGAAGAAGATCGGTGGAAGCCACCGCTGCGGCAACCGCAAGAAGAGCACCACGGCGCCAGCGGTCACCATGGCGACCATTCCCCCGCGATTGAAGATCGCGACGATAGCGGCGGCTGGCAGCCAGAGCAGCCACATGAGCGCTTCCGGGACACGAGGCCTCGGCTCCGCTGAGTAGAGTCCCAGCAAGCTGAACGCCGCGACGCCAGCCAGGAGGACGCCCATGTCGCCCGCCTTCAGATCGATAAGCTCGCTACTCGGCAAAAGCAGCGCGATCATGATCCATGCGCAGTAGACAGGAATCCACGACCTGTAGAGACCCACGATCCGGTCGAAATGATGACCCGTGATCGATACGCTGACGATCAGGGCGAATAGTGCGTAGCCCCAGGTCACGGCGTCGCGGAAAGCGTTGACTCCGTCGCGGCCGACGTAGGGGATTGTCTGCAGGGCGCCCCAGGCCATGAACGCGAGGATCAGGAGCCTGACGGGGCCACCGGGGAAGGTTCTGACGGACATGAGTGTCGCCACAACTCCAAGGCCCAGGACGATCTCACCGACGTAGAAGGGCGGGACGCCGATGTGGGCGAGACCCCGCCCCGTAAACGCATAACCGATGAGCAGTGCGGTGAGCGCCCGAAAGAACACCCGCTGTGCCCGGCCTCGCCAAGCCAGTAGCCAAGTGGCACCTAGGGCGACCGCGCCGACGGCGAGTGCCAGCGGGCTCACCGAACCCGCGACTGCCGCCACGCCGCCGATAACGACGAAGATCGCCGCGCGGGCGATCGTCTCGAGGCGGGCCCGATCGAGCTGGAGGAGCGGCCCTCGCCGAAGCCTAGCCGGCGACGAGCGCAGGTCCGCCGCGCGCATCCTCACCCAGCCCGCGTTCGTACCACTCGATGGTCGCCCGCAGCCCGTCCTCGAAGGACGTCCGCGCCACGAACCCGAACGCTTCCCGCGCCCGGCTCGTGTCGAGCGCGCGGCGTGGCTGCCCGTCGGGCTTGGTGGCGTCCCAGATGATCTCGCCTCCGTAGCGGGTCAGGTGGACGATCAGCTCGACGAGATCGCGAATGGTGATCTCGTGCCCGACGCCGAGGTTGACCGGCTCGCTTCCGTCGTACAGGTCGGCGGCCAGGACGATCCCCTCCGCCGCATCGTCGACGTAGAGGAACTCGCGCGACGCGGAGCCGGTCCCCCAGACCTCGATCGAGGGCGCGCCGGCCTCGCGGGCGTCGATGCACTTCTTGATGAGGGCCGGGATGACGTGCGAGCTGCTCGGATCGAAGTTGTCGCCGGGACCGTAGAGATTGACCGGCACGAGGAACGTGGCATTCATTCCATACTGGGCCCGGTACGCCTGGCTTTGCACGAGCAGCATCTTCTTCGCGAGGCCGTACGGAGCGTTCGTCTCCTCCGGGTAGCCGTTCCAGAGGTCGTCCTCGTGGAAGGGGACCGGGGTGAACTTCGGGTAGGCGCAGACGGTCCCGATCGTGACGAACTTCTCGACCCTGGCGATCCGCGCCGCCTCGATCAACTCGATCCCCATGATCGCGTTCTCGTAGAAGAACCGGCCGGGATTCTCGCGGTTTGCACCGATCCCGCCGACGACGGCGGCCAGGTGGATGACGACGTCCGGGCGGCCATCCGCGAGGGCCCGCTCGATGTCGGCCCGATGGCGGAGATCGTAGTCGTGGCTGCGGGGGACGAAGACGTCGGCCGCGCCCGCTCGCCTGACCCGCTCGACGACGGCTTTGCCGAGGAAGCCGCCGCCGCCGGTGACCATCACCCGGCGACCCTTGAGGCTGCCCATCAGGCTCGGGCCGTGGGAAGCGGAGACGACGCGACCGCGTCGAGGTCGAGGCCGAGCTCGGCGAGATCCGCCCGCAGCATGATCCGCACGAGCTCCTCGAACGTCGTCTTCGGCTCCCAGCCGAGGACCCGCTTGGCCTTCGATGCGTCGCCGCAGAGCTCGTCGACCTCGGTCGGGCGGAAGTAGCGCGGATCGATCTCGACGAAGTCCTGCCAGTCGAGGCCCACGAGCCCGAACGCGAGCTCGACGAATTCGCGGACGGTGTGCATCTCGCCGGTGGCAATGACGTAATCGTCCGGTGCGTCCTGCTGGAGCATCCGCCACATCGCCTCGACGTACTCCGGGGCGAAGCCCCAGTCGCGTCGGGAGTCCATGTTCCCGAGGTAGAGCTTGCGCTCCGTGCCCGCGACGATCGCGGCCACGCCGCGGGTGACCTTGCGTGTCACGAACGTGGCGCCACGACGGGGCGACTCGTGGTTGAAGAGGATCCCGTTGGCGGCGAACATCCCGTAGGCCTCCCGGTACTGGACGGTCATCCAGTGGGAGAAGAGCTTGGAGACCGCGTACGGACTGCGCGGATAGAAGGGCGTGGTCTCGCGCTGCGGGCGCTCCTGGACGAGGCCGAACATCTCGCTCGATCCGGCCTGGTAGAAACGGATCGGCTGATCCGAGTGGCGGATCGCCTCGAGCAGGCGGAGCGTGCCCATCCCGGTCGTATCGGCGGTGAACTCGGGCATCTCGAAGCTGACCATGACGTGGCTCTGGGCCCCGAGGTTGTAGATCTCGTCCGGCTTGACCTTGTTGATCGTCGTGATGAGTGACGACGAGTCCGACAGGTCCGAGTAGTGGAGGAACAGTCGGGCCTCCTCGTCGTGCGGATCGCGATAGAGGTGCTCGATCCGGCCGGTGGAGAAGCTGCTGGAGCGACGGATCAGGCCGTGGACCTCGTAGCCCTTGCCCAGGAGGAGCTCGGCGAGGTACGACCCATCCTGCCCTGTGATGCCGCTGATGACGGCGCGCTTTGTCATCGGTTCGCTCCATCGAGATCGCCTGCGGGGCGGGGCGGGGAAGGCGTCGCGGTCGGGCGACTGCGCGAGCGGCGCGTGGCCGACTTCAGCGGCGCTTCCTCGTCGCCCGGTCGGTCTTCCGCCATGCGCATGGCCCGTGGCGCATCCGATGCCAGGCGGCCGGGGGCCGGCAGGTCGATTGCCTCGCGGTCGATGTGCGACTCTCCGCCGCCGGTCCGTCCGTAATACGGCGTCGCGACATGGCCCGGCACGTTGTTCAGGACCGCCCCGACGATGCGGGCGTTGACCTTTGTGAGCGCCTCGATGCCCTGGTCGACGATCCGCCGTGAGGCGCGATGGCTCTGGATGACCAGGATCGTCGCGTCCAGCTTGGCGGCCATGAGCGCGGCGTCGGTGACCGCCGTGACCGGCGGCGTGTCGAAGATCACGACTTCCGCGGACTTCTTGAGGCGATCGACGATCGCTTCCATCCGCTTCGAGCCAAGCAGCTCCGCCGGGTTGGCCGGGATCGTGCCCGAGGTGATGACCGTGAGGTTCGGTGCCTCCGTCGCCTGTGCAACGTCCTCGATCTGGATGCTGTCGGTCCGGACGAGGTCGGTCAGGCCCTGGTCGTTCGACAGCCCGAAGATCGTGTGCGCCGCGGGTCGACGCAGGTCCGTGTCGACGAGGATGGTGCGCCGCCCGGCCTGGGCGAAGGCGACGGCAAGATTGGCCGCCACCACCGTCTTGCCCTCGCCGGGCAGCGCGCTCGTGACGACGATCGTGCGCAGGCCGCTGTCGAGGCCCGCGAACTCGATGTTCGTCCGGATCGTCCGGAACGCTTCTGCCGCCGGCGATCTCGGGTAGAGGAGCGTTGCCAGCCGATAGAACGCCTCCCGGCGACGGTCGCCGGGCATCTGGGCGACGAGTCCGATCGTCGCGAGCGAGGTCGACGCCTCGACATCCTCCGGCGACTTCAACCGGTCGTCGAATTGTTCCCAGAGGAACGCCGCGCCGAGGCAGAGCAGGAAAGCGAGGCTGGCCGCGATCGCCGTGTTGAAAAGGGGCCGCGGCGAGGCGGGCGCCGCCGGGGCGACTGCCTGCTCGACGATCGTGATCCGGTTGGCCTGCGTGCCCGTCGCGAACTGGAGATACGTCCCATATGTCCCCTGGAGCGCGACGAGGCGATTGTTGAGGGTCTCGAGGCGGTCGTCCTGGGCCGTCGACCTCGATGACAGCGCGACGAGGCGGTCGATCTCCTCGCGGGCATCGCCGATCTGTGTCTGGATCGCGCGCATCTGCGTGTCGACGAACGTCGCGAGGTCGCTCTGCGATCCGGTGATCGTCGGAGACAGGGCCACGAGCTCGTCGGCCATCGCGTTGGCGATCGCCGCGGCCTGCTCCGGGTTGTCGCTCCGTCCGACGATATCGATGAACGGAAGGTCGCGGACCACGTCGACCGAGACGAGCTCGGCAAAGTCCTTGGCCGGCATGCTCAGGCCGAGGCGCTTCATCGTCGCCTCGAGAGCCGGCCGATTGCCGGCCAGCGCGACGTAGGCTGTTGCCAGTTGCTGGGCGGTGGCGAACTGGTTGGGGTCGGGGTTGTTCGACGACAGGGCCTGGCCGACGACGAGGCGCGCGTCTGCCTCATAGACCTTGGGCAGCGTGCCACTGATCAGATAAGCGGCGACGGCCGCGATCAACGTCCCGGCGACGATCCAGCGCGCCCACGACCGGAACAGCCGGAGCCGATGTCGAATATCCATGAAATCCCCGAGAACCCCCCTGCGGCAGAGGGCAGTATACGGGCGATCCGCGGCTTGGGAAGGAATCGCCACTCGTCACAGGTGCGGATTCGCACCGTCAGCCGTAGGTCGCGCCGGCCAGACGGATGGCGCCGATCAGGGCCGGACGACGATCTTGCGCGAGGTGAATCCTTCCGCGTAGCCGCTCTCGGCGGCGGCCTCGACGCCGCGGATCCGGGCCAGGCCGCGGAACGTCTCCCGGGTGAACCAGGAGCGCGCCAGCTGGGACGGGAACGACGCCATCAGGTGGTCGACCTTGCGCTCCAGCGTCGAGGCCGACAGCGGGACGAACAGGTTCGGCTGGCCGAGGTCGCCTTCGTACTTCTGGATCTCGTATTCGACGATCAGGCTGCCCCGGAATGTCTGCCACGCCAGCTCCGCGACGGTTCGATGATCCTGGTGGCGGTCCTCGAGCCGCGGGCCGATTACCAGGTCGGGGCGCAGCCGCCCGCCCAGCTCGTCGAACGATTCCTTGATCGCCGGTTCATGCGGGAAATAGCGCTCCCGAAACCCCCGGATCTCGACGTCCAGGGGCGCTCGGCCGCCGATCAGGTTCTCCGCGCTTCGCGCGGCTTCCTCAACCCGCGGGCCGTCTGCCGCCAGCACGACCCAGGTCAGCCGCTCGATCCGGCCGGCCTCCAGCAGCTCGAGGATGAGGCCGGCGGCCCCGATCTCGATGTCGTCCGCGTGAGCGCCCAGGGCGAGGACGGCCAGCGGCCCGGCTGCCCCCAGCGAGATGCCGATCACGGGGCGCCGTCAACCCCCGCGACCTTGATATCGGCAACGCGCGGCTCGGAATCGGGCGGCGGCGACTGCCAGACGGCCCACGGCATGTGGCCGGACTGGACGAACTGCTCGAGGCTCTGCCAGTCGCGGAGCGTGTCCATCGGTGCCCAGAAGCCGTCGTAGCGATAGCCGAGCACCTGGTCGCGCTCGATCAGCCGCGGCAGGACATCCGGGACGAGGTCCTCGCCGGGTCCGATCTCATCGAGGACCTCGCGACGGAACATGAAGTACCCTCCGTTGAGCCAGAGATCGGCCTTGCTTACATCCTGGACGCTCCGAACCTGGTGCCTTCCCTCGAACCGCACGAGATGGAACGTGTACGACGTCGGCCGGACCGCGACGAAGGCGGCGAGCTTGCCGCTCCGGCGGAAACGGCGGATCAGGTCGGGCAGGGGAGCATCGGTGAGGACGTCGCCATAGTTGGCGAGGAACATGTCGTCGTCCTTGAGGAGCGGGGCAACAGCCTTGAGTCGCTGGCCGACGGAGGCATGAAGCCCGGTGTCGATGAAGCTGACTCGCCAGTCGTGAATGTCGCTGCGGAGGAGCTCGATCGATCGTCCGCCGTCAGCCATGACGAAGTCGTTCGAGAGCGCCTCGCTGTAGCGCAGGAAGTAGTCCTTGATCGCATCCGCCCGGTAGCCGAGGCAGAGGATGAAGTCCTTCATGCCGAAGTGCGCGTAGTAGCGCATCACGTGCCACAGGATCGGCCGATAGCCGACCGTGACCATCGGCTTCGGGATCGATTCCGAGTGCTCCCGGATGCGGAGTCCCTGACCGCCGCAGAACAGGACGACTTTCATGAACCCGGTTCCCTTCCTGGCAGGCATGCGGAACGGCGTCCCGCCGCGATCATACGGCCCCGCCGTGCCGCCGTCGCCCGACTGGGGGCGTCGCGGCAACGGAAACTGCGGGCGAGCCGGTCAGATCTCAGGGATCTGCTGCCGCCGTCATCGCCGATGACGTATCCTCTGACCTCCCCGAGCCGGGCCTGGCATTTCGCCGCTGTTGTCCGCGGGCACCGATGCGGTTGACACTCCAGCCCGCGGGCCGGAGGATGCTAGATCGCAATGATTTGGGGCATCGTCCCCGAAGGTAGATCACATGCACCAAGGGATGGTGGCGCCGTGCGCACCGTGATTCTTGCAGGAGGTTCTGGCAGCCGCCTGTCGGAAGAGACAGTCGACAAGCCCAAGCCGATGGTCGAGATCGGGTCCAACCCGATCCTCTGGCACATCATGAAGATCTACGCGAAGTACGGTTTCTGCGACTTCGTGATCCCGCTCGGTTACAAGGGCGAGGTGATCAAGCGCTACTTCTCGGACTACGCGTCGCTGGCCGGCGATATGACCGTCGATCTGGGTCTCGGTACCGTCGAGCAGCACCGCGGCTTGAACGAGGACTGGACGGTCCGTCTCTTCGATACGGGCCTCAATACGGCAACCGGCGGACGCATGCTTCGAGTCCGCGAGCAGCTCGACTCGACGTTCATGATGACGTTCGGCGACGGCGTCGCCGACATCGATATCGACGATCTGGTGCGATTCCACAAGGCCCACGGCAAGCTCGCCACGCTGACGGCCGTCCGGCCGCCGGCGCGGTTCGGACATGTCGAGCTCGACGGCGACCGGGTCGACGTCTTCTCGGAGAAGCCGCAGGCGGGCGAGGGCTGGATCAACGGAGGCTTCTTCGTCCTGGAGCCCGAGGTTCTCGACTACATCGAGGGGGATGACGTGTATTTCCAGAAGGAGCCGCTCGAGCGGCTGGCATCAGAGGGGCAATTGATGGCGTATCGGCACGGATCGTTCTGGCAGTGCATGGACACGCTGCGCGACAAGGTGTTCCTCCAGGACCTGTGGGACTCCGGCGCAGCGCCCTGGAAGGTGTGGGCCTGATGCGCGTCCTGTTGACCGGCAGCGAGGGCTACATCGGGACGATCCTCGCGCCATACCTGATCGCCCACGGCCACGACGTCACCGGTGTCGACACCGGGTTCCACAAGGTCGGCTGGCTCTACAACGGCGTCGACCGGGCGCCGTCGTGGCGATCCGCCGACATTCGCAAGCTGACGCTCGAGGATCTCCAGGGGTTCGACGCAGTTGTCCACCTCGCGGAGCTGTCGAACGACCCGGTCGGCCAGCTCAACCCGGATATCACGTTCGAGATCAACCATCTCGGGAGCGTCCGCCTCGCGACGCTTGCGCGCGAAGCGGGCGTGGAGCGCTTCATCTACATGTCGTCCTGCAGCGTGTACGGTGCGGCCGGCGACAGCTTCAGCACTGAGCACTCGGACGTCCACCCCCTCACGGCCTATGCCGAGTGCAAGATCCGCGTCGAGCGCGACGTCAAGCCGCTCGCCAACGACAACTTCTCGCCGACGTTCCTCCGCAATGCCACCGCGTTCGGCGCCTCGCCGCGGATGCGCTTCGACCTCGTCGTCAACGACCTCGCCGGCCACGCCTGGACGGAGAAGGTCATTCGGATGGACAGCGACGGCAAGCCGTGGCGGCCATTCGTCCACATCCTCGACATCAGCCGGGCGATCGAGTGCGTCCTCAGCGCGCCCCGCGACATCATCCACAACGAGATCTACAACGTCGGCAGCAACGCCCAGAACTACCAGATCCGCGAGATCGCCGCCCAGATCTCCGAGGCGTTTCCGGGCTGCCGGCTCGAGATCGGCGACAGCACCGGCGACAACCGCAACTACAAGGCCAACTTCGACAAGATCCACGAGCGACTGCCCGGCTTCGAGACGCGCTACGACGTGGCACGCGGTGCCCGCCAGCTGCTCGAGGTCTTCCAGGCCGTCGACATGTCGACTGAGCTGTTCGAGTTCCGCGGCCACACCCGGATCAAGCAGATCAAGCACCTGCTCGAAACGCGCCAGATCGACGACCACTTCTACTGGATCGATCCGCCCGGCCGCGCGTTCGGCGACACGGATGTCGTCACAGGCGCCGTCAAGGCGATCGCCTGAGCCGTGGAGTTCCAACCGGCAGATCTCGACGGTTCGTACCAGATTGCCCTGCGCCGCATCGAGGATGGCCGCGGCTTCTTCGCCCGGATCTGGGACGAGCCCGTCTTCGCCGAGCACGGCATCCCGATCCGGAACATCCAGACGAACATTTCGTACAACCGGCGGCGCGGGACGATCCGCGGCCTCCACTGGCAGGTCGAGCCGTACGGCGAGTCCAAGCTCGTCCGCTGCACCCGAGGCGCCGTGTTCGACGTCGCGGTGGACCTGCGGCCCGGTTCGCCGACGTACGGACGCTGGCAGGGCGTCAAGCTGACCGCGGAGGAGCGAAACCTCGTCTTCGTTCCGGTCGGCTGCGCCCACGGCTACCAGGCCCTCGAAGATGATGCGGAGGTTTCCTACCAGGTGTCACACGCGTACGTCGCGGGGTCCGAACGAGGAATTCGCTGGAACGACCCGGCACTCGGGATTGCCTGGCCGATCGCCGACGATGTCGTCGTCTCGGCCAAGGACGCCGCCTGGCCGGACGTCGAGCTGGAGGCCGTCTCGTGAGCGTCGTCTTGCGGGGGATCGAGCAGCGTTCGGCGGCAGGGGATCCCATCCGGGTCGGTCTCGTCGGGGCCGGGTTCGCGGGCCGCGGGTTTGCCCTTCGGATCGTCACCGGCTATCCCGGGATCAGGCTTGTTGCGGTCGCCAACCGGACGATCGCGGAAGCGGAGCGGGCCTACGCGGACGCCGGCGTGACCGATGTCACCCGGGTGTCGAACCAGGCGGAGCTCGACCGGGCGATCGCCGCGGGCCGTGCGGCGATCACCGACGACCCATCGCTGCTGACCGGCTCGGCCGCGATCGAGGCGATCGTCGAGGCGACCGGCGAGGTCGAGGCCGGCGCCCACACCGCCGTCGGGGCGATCGACAACGGCAAGCACATCGTCCTGGTCAACGCCGAGCTGGATTCGACCCTCGGTCCGATTCTCAAGACACGCGCCGACAAGGCCGGGGTCGTCCTGACCGACATGGCCGGCGACCAGCCGGGCGTGCTGATGGACCTCCTCGACGAGGTCCGTCTCCTCGGATTCCGCCCGATCATGGCCGGCAACATCAAGAGCCTGCTCGACCATCGCCGGACACCCGAGACCCAGCGCGGCTTCGCCGAGGCCACGTTCCAGCGACCGAAGATGGTCACCTCGTTCGCCGACGGAACGAAGATCTCCGCCGAGATGGCGGTCGTGGCGAATGCAACCGGGTACGGCGTGTCCGTCCGGGGGATGGAGGGTCCACGGGCGACGAGGGTGGAGGAGGCGCCGAGCCTGTTCGACCTCGACTCGCTGCTCGAGCGACCGATCGTCGACTACATCATCGGGGCGGAGCCGAGCTTCGGTGTCTTCATCCTGGGCCATGGCGACAACGACCTGATCAGGCGCTACATGAAGACGTACAAGATGGGCGACGGACCGGTCTACACCTTCTACCGGCCGTACCACCTGAGCCCGTTCGAGGTGCCCGTGGCCGTTGCGAGGGCCGTCCTGTTCAACGATCCGGTCATCACGCCGCTTGGTGCCCCGGTCTGCGAGGTCGTCTCGATCGCAAAGCGCGATCTCGCCGCCGGCGAACTGCTGGACGGCATCGGGGGATTCACGGTGTTCGGCGACATCGAGAACGCCGGAACGGCCCGTGCCGACGACCTGCTCCCGATCGGCCTGTCCGACGGGGCCCGGGTCATCCGCGATCTGCCGATCGACACGGCGATCCGTTTCGCCGATGTCGAGCTACCGGCGGACCGCCTGTCCGAGCGCCTCTGGCGCGAACAAGTCGCGATGTTCGAGGGTCAGGTCGTGACGCCCATCGGATCGCGGGTTCCGCCGGCCTGACACGCGGCGTCCCCGGCGCCGTCGGTCTAGCGGGTCAGGGCCGCCAGCTCCGAGCGGAGCCCCGGCAACGGTTCGAGCTTCGCGACGACCTCGACGGCGCCGTCCCGGTATGTCTTGGCGTTCTTGGGGCTGGTGTGCTGGATCCGATTGACCGTATCGAGTGTCGCCGTGTTGACGGCCCGGATCCGGCGCGCGAGGTCCGCGGTCGAGGGGTATGACGCAAGGTCGGCGAGGGGCTCGTCCTCCTGGACGATCGACTCGTTGACCTGGCGGAGGAGGTCGGGGATGGTCCCCGCATCGGTGGCGCTCTTCGCGAGCTCGGCTTCCAGGTCTGCACGCTCGCCCAGGAGCCGATCGACCATGTCCCGGACCAGCACGGCCGCGGCCCTCTGGGCGGGCGGCAGCGTGACCGGCGGCTGGGTCGGGTTCGCGACCGGCGTCGGCGTCGCCCTCGGCGAGGCCGTTGAAGGCGGTGTCGCTGGTGGAGCCGCAGTGGGGACCACGGTGGCGGATTCGGACGGGACGATGGCGGCCAGCGACGGCGATGGGCTGGAGTCACCCGCGGAGCCGCGCCGCCCGGAGAGGGCGACGGCCACCGCGACGAACAGCACGACGACGACAAGGATCGAGGCGACGACCTCCGGCCCGAGTCTCGCCCCCAGGCGCACCGACAGGGGCGCATCCTGTGGGGTCGGATTCATCGCGAGTCGCGCTCCAGCTCATCGGCCGCCGTCACGATCGCGTCGGCGACGCCTTCTGGCGAGCCACCGGCGACCGACATGAAGACGAGCGCCAGCTGGTCGCGGCGACCGTCCGTCGCGGTGATGATCAGCCGGCCCTGCAGGCCGGTCGCGTCCATGCCGCGGAGGGAGTGGTGGATCGCCACGGCCGACGGATTGATGTCGACCGGACCGAGGATCCGCAGGTCGTCCCCGGAGAGGGCAATGCCGTAGCGGCTCCCGGCCTGGAGGCCGCGGGAGCCCGTCACGTAGATGGCCGAGGCAAGGATGATGCTGTTCGGCCCGGCGACCGGTTCCGGCTCCCGGATCGGCGCCGCAGCGGCGGCCATCGCAGCTCCGAGCGACTGCGTCGAGCGGCCGAGGCTCGCCTTCAGACGACGGACCGGGTCGGCGGCCGCTTCGATGGTCGTGGACGCGGCGGGCGCGGTGGCCGCCGGCATGCGCCGCGCTTGTTCGGCGAGGGGCGGCGGGGACGAGAGATCGATCCGCCGCTCGCGCGGGACGGTTTCCACGCTGCGCCGGTCCGGAGCCGCAGGCACGTTCGGGATCGTCGAGGCCTGGGGGGCCGGGCCCTGGACCGCTGCAGGCCGCGGCGGCGCGGCCGGTTCGGTCGTGTCGCGTTCCATCGCCACGGGGCCGGGTCGCGGCGGCCGGGGCGCGGTTCCCTCGATCACGGTCAGCTGGGCAGGGGCGCGGACGACATCCTCGGGGATGTCGGGAAGCGGCTCACGGACGTCCTCCCCGCACCACGCACACAGGGTCAGCCAGCCCTCCGTCGGCGCGTGGCACCGCCAGCAGCGACCGGGAGGTGCCGTGCTCAGGATCGCGAGGGCAGCGGGTCCGAGGATCGCGCCGAACAGCGCCCAGGTCGCCGGCTCGCGCCGACGCCGGACGGCGAACCTCGCGGCCGCGCCTCCGAACCCGATGAGCCACGCCGCGACGACGGCTGTGATGAAGAGCTCGATGCCTGACACCTCAGAGCGGGACTGGCGAGACCACTGGCGTCCTTTTCCGTGGTAGCCGCTCGATCAATACGGTACGGCATCGAGCCAAGGGTTGCGCCCGGTACATCCGTCTGGTTGACCGCAGCACCGGTCCCATCCGGCTGCCGCGGCGGATCCGGGCGCTAGCTGACCGCCCCGCCCGGCTGGACCGCGTGGACCTCGACGTCCCCGAGGCCGCGACCGGCCAGTGCGCTCCGGAGCGCATCGGGTGTCCCGGCCAGGATCGGGAACGTGCCGAAGTGCATCGGCACGACGTGCTTCACGCCGAGCAGCTCCGTCGCGATGGCGGCGGCGGCCGGGTCCATCGTGAAGTGGCCGCCGATCGGGAGCATCGCGAGCTCGGGTCGGAATCGCTCGCCGATGAGCCGCATGTCGCCGAAGACGTCCGTGTCGCCGGCGAAGTAGAAGCGGAAGCCGTTCTCGACCTCGACGATGAACCCGGCCGGCTCACCGAGGTAGATCGGCGCCTCAGCGCCCGCGTAGATATCGCCCGAGGAGTGATCCGCACGGACCATCGTCACCTTGATGCCCGCGGCCTCGACCGTTCCGCCCTTGTTCATCCCGATCAGCGAGTCCTTGTGGGCGAAGTTCCGCGCCAGCCAGAGGCTCATCTCGTGGATGCACGGCCAGGCGGGCCGGGTCCGGCTGCCGACCACCAGGGCGTCACCGAAGTGATCGCCGTGGCCGTGGCTCACGAGCAGGAGATCGCACTGCTCGACCGAGTCCGCGGACCTGGGGCTGAGCGGGTTCGAGAACCAGGGATCGATGAGGATCGTCCGTCCGCCCGGCGTCGTCACCTCCCAGCAGGCGTGGCCGTACCACGTGAACGTCGTGTCGCGATCGAGTCCCATCGCACGCCCTCCCTGTGCCGTCCCTGAGGCGGACATCGTAGGCCGACCGGGCCGCCCGTGCCCTCGGCTACACTCGACTCGTGCCGGCCGAAGGGATCGCCGAGAATCTCGCGTTCATCAACTGGACCGTCCTGACGGCTCTTGCCGTCGGGTCGTTCGGGGCGGTCGTGCTGGCAAGCCTGCGGACGGGCGCGACCCGCGGGTTCCTTGCCTTCACTGCCACCTGTGCTGTCCTTCTCGCCGTCCTCGCCTTCCTCTCCGACCAGGCGCTGCCGGTGACGCCGGAGGGCTCGCCGATCGTCGCCGATACGTCATTCGATGGGCCGCGCCGGGCCGCGCTCGCCGTCTTCGTGGTGCTCGCGGCCGCCTACGTGGTCGCGATCGTCGTTCGCCGCCGCGCCCCGCTTCTCGCCACGGCGGCCCTCTCGGCGGCAGCCGCGGTCCTCGTATGCGGAGCGCTCGCGTGGGGCGGCGGGACGTTCGGGGCGGTGCCGCTGCTGCTCCAGCTCGCCGTCCTGGCGGTCGCGACCGGCGGGGTCTTCGCGGCGATGATCCTCGGCCACTGGTACCTCGTGACGCCGAAGCTCCCGGAGGCGCCGCTCATCCTGTTCGCCCGATCGCTCCTCGTGGTCGTCGGCATCCAGATCGCCCTCTTCGTCGTGTGGGTCGCGACCGGGGCAGGTCCGGCCGGCGGAGCACCGTTCACGGTCCTCGTCGGCCAGTGGGCGCTGTTCGTCTGGCTGCGACTGATCGTCGGGCTCGTGTTCCCGTTCATCGTGTCGTGGGCGGCCGTCCGGACCGCCCAGACGCGGTCGATGGAATCGGCGACAGGGCTCCTGTACATCAACGTCGGGTCGATTGCCGCCGGGACGATCCTCGCCGCCGGGCTGTACTTCGGCGCAGGGTTGCTGGTGTGAACGATGCACGCGCGACCTCGCCCGGCTGGCCGCGATGACCAGCCACGTCGCAATGACCGTCAGGGTCCGCCTGTTCGCCATCCAGCGCGAGCTGGCGGGCGCGCGGACCGTCGATCTCGAGCTGCCGGCAGGAGCATCGATCGACGCGGCTTGGTCGGCCCTCGTGGCACTCCACCCGAGCCTCGCTCCCGGCCGGGCATACGTTCGATTTGCCCGGAATGCCGACTACGCCGACCCCGACACGCTCCTGGCGGACGGCGACGAGCTGGCAATCATCCCGCCGGTGAGCGGCGGCGCCGGAGAGAGAATCCTGGAACTGCGCGACGAGCCGTTCGGAACGTCGGTCCTCGGCGAGCTCGGCGACCGGCTCGCGACCGACGGTGACGGCGCAATCGTCGGGTTCCTCGGTCGCACCCGTTCCTCACCGGGGACACCGGCCCCCGGCCAGGAGGCCGAGGCAGCCCGGCACGTCGGTCGATCGGTCGAGTCGCTTGCTTACGAGGCTCACGAGCCGATGGCGATTGCGACGCTCGAGCGGATCGCCGACGAGATCGCCGAGCGATTCGGCGTCGACCGGATCGCGATCCTCCACCGGACGGGCGAGGTCCCGCTCGGCGAGCCGAGCGTCGCGGTCGTCGCGGTCTCGCCCCATCGAGATGCCGCATTCGCCGCGGCCAGGTACGCGATCGACGAGACGAAGGCGCGCGCCCCGATCTGGAAGGCGGAGCGGTTCGTTGGCGGCCACGTCTGGGTCGGCGAGCCGGCCCGGGAGGGCCCACCGGCCGAGGGCGCGTCGGGCGCCGGCGGCGACGCAGGCGAGGAGGGTCGGTGAAGGTCTACATCAGCGTCGACATGGAGGGTATCGCCGGTGTCAGCCACCCGAAGCCGACGGGTCGTTCAGACGCCGGCTACGCGGCCGCCGTGGATCTCATGGTCGGCGAGGCGAACGCGGCGATCGAGGGTGCGCTCTCCGGCGGCGCCACCGAGATCCTCGTCAACGACAGCCACGGCGGGATGTACAACCTCCGCCCGGCCGACCTCCATCGAAGCGCTCGCGTCCTCCAGGGCCAGAAGGCCTGGTCGATGGTCGCTGGGGCCGGGCCGGATGCCGGGTTCGGCGTCGCGCTGTTCGTCGGCTACCACGCCCGCGCCGGCCACCCGACCGGGACGATCGCCCACACGTTCTCCGGACGGCCCACGCTGACCAGGCTGAACGGGCGGCTCGTCGGCGAGACCGGGATCAACGCGTCCGTCCTCGGTGCATGGGGGATTCCGGTCGGGCTCGTCGCCGGGGACGATGCGCTCGCCGCCGAAGTCGCGGACTGGCTGCCGTGGGCCGAGCGCGTCGTCGTCAAGGACGCAGCCGGCGGCAATGCTGCCGCATCGCTCCACCCGGCGGTCGCCGCGGAACTCGTCAAGGCCGGCGCGGAGCGGGCCGTCCGGCGAGCCATCGCCGGCGAGCTGGAGACGCTGACCCTCGAGCCGCCAGTCGTCATCGAGGTCGAGTATCGCAACGCGATCGCTGCCGACTATGCCGCCATCGTGCCCGGTGCCGAGCGCGTCGGCGATCGAGGCGTTCGCTTCGAGGCGAGCGACCCCGTGATCGCATACCGCGGATTCCTTGCCGGCGTCCGGCTGGCCGGGATCGTCGACTGAGGGACTCGCCCGGGTTCGTCGCGGCTCCCTGACGGACCCGCGAGCCGAGCGCGCACCATCGTCCGTGCTGGGGGCCATACTCAGGCGATCACCGATCGCCACGACCCGGCCTGATGGGCTGACGATCGAGCTGCCGCGAGGAGCACGTGCCGAGGGTCCGCGCCAAACAGCCGTCCGCTTCCCGCCCGTCGCCCGCGGCGACCGCGGCGTCTCCGTCGCTCGGGCCGCTCGACCGCCTCGCGGAGCGCGCCGAATCACTCGCCGGAGAATGGGCGGCACGGGCTCGGCTCTCCACGACCGTCGGCCGCGAGCGGGCGCTCCTCCGCCTCTGCGGGATTGGCGGGCTCGACGCGGCAGGGCGGCCGCTTGCCTGGTCCGTCGTCGACCGCTATCTCGCGGGCCATCGGGGCCGGCTCGGCGGCGGGCTTCTCCTGCCGTTCGCGATGGCCCTTGTCGAGTACGACCTGCAGCCGCAGCGACTTGCCCTGGACATTGCGTCAGGAGCGGTCGATCTCGCGATGGAGGCGGAGCTGCTCCGGGAGTCGGACCGGCGGGCGATTGCCGAGGAGGCGGCGCGCGGGCTGGCGCTCGCGGCAGTCGAACGGATCGATGCCAACCGGACCGCGAGGAGCGAACTCCTCGACGTCCTCGGCGACCCGCCACGCCCCTGGATCGGAACGATGCTCGCCGACCCCGAGATCGACGAGGCCATCGGCGCGGCCCGCCGGGCGCTCGACGCCGGTGCCGACCTCGTCCAGGTGGCCGTACCGATCGGGCGCGAGCTCGCCGATCGGCTGCGGGACGCCGGTCTCGATGCGCCGGTGTGGCGACCGCGAGACGGCCAGGGCGAATCCGATGCACCCGACCACGCCCCGACCGGCAGCCAGCGGGCCCTGACGGCCCTCCGCCTGCACCTCGACGAGATCGCCGCCCAGCGCCGGAACTACGTCCGGCTGGCGGCAGTCCCGCCCGCACTCGGCGGGCCGGAGCTCTCCGTCGTTGCCGCCTTCGAACGTGTCGACGTGGCCGACTCCGACGTCATGACGGAGATCGTCTCGGGGCGGGTGGCCCCCGAGCGGGCCATCGCCGACCACGCGTTCGCGCACACGCTCCTTGCCCGGGCCGGGGTCACGGTATCGTTGTCCGCCGGCCCACTCGTCGTGGCGCCGGACATGGCCCGCGGACTGCCGTCCGACGCCGCGACACGGGCCGGCCGGGCGCTCGCCCTGCAGGCCCTGTCGGTCGCGATCGCGCGGGGCAACGGTTTGCCGCCCGAGCAGATCCTCGTCGGCGCGATGCCGTCGTGGCTCGTCGGCGAGCCGCAGCCCGCGGCGCGTGCGGCAGCAGAGGTCGCCATCCGTCGCGAGCTGTTCGCCGGGATGGCGCTGTGCTTCGACGAGCCGTCCGGGGACGTGCGGCGATCGACCCCGGACGTGTGGACGGCGATCGTCGCCGCGGTAGCCCCCGCCGGTCCGACGAGCGGACTGATCCTGCGGCGCGCCTCTGCCGACTCCGATCGGGCGGCATCGGTCTCCAGGCTGGCTGCCGGGGTCACCGCCGAGCTGGCGAGCTCCCTGACGTCGCCGGTCCTCACCGGACTCGCGCTCGACCACGCCCGTGCGACCGTCACAGCGGCTGTCGCCACGCTCGAGAGGCTTGCCGCCGACGGGTGGCGGTCGATCCTCGGCGACTCGCCCGACGGCTCGGAGCGGGCCCGCCTCGGGGCGGACTCGGTCGCCGAGCGGACGGAGACGTTCGACCCGTTCGCGACTGCGCTCGCAAGCCCCGCCTGACGCGCGGCCGCGACGCGGCCGGTCACGGTCCCGGGCTCAACCTCCCGAGACGGCCGGGATGACGTGGATCGTCGACCCCGGGCCCAGCGGCGTGGTCAGGGTCGCGGGCGCGCCGTCGACGAAGATGTTGATGTGGCGGCGGATCGAGGGCCCCGCGTCGAGCAGCCGGTTGCGGATCCCAGGAGCGAGGTCGTCGAGCCGATCGATCGCCTCGGCGACGGTCGCGGCTTCGATCTCGCAGCGACGCGGGGCGGCCGGAATGAGCGCGACGAGCGAGCGGGGCAGGAGGACGGTCGGCACCGCGATGATCAGTCGAGCGCGACGGCCTCGACGCCCCAGATCGGCGGCAGGTTGGCGGCCACCACGTTCCAGGTTCGCCCCTCGTCGGCAGACCCGTACAGCTGGCCGGTGCTCGTCCCGAAGAACACTCCGACCGGGTCGAGCCGGTCGACCGCGAGCGCCTCGCGAAGCACCCCGACGAAAGCGTCCCGCTGTGGCAGGCCGTCGCCGTGGCGTTCCCACGAATTGCCGCGGTCGCTCGTCCGCCAGACGGCCAGCGCTCCACCGGGCGCAAGCCGGCCCTCCTCGGGGTGGGTCAACGGGATCACCCAGCCTGTCGCGGGATCGCGGGGATGGGCGCCCATCACGAAGCCGAACTCTGACGGCAACCCCGCGCTGATGTCCTCCCAGCTGCGGCCGGCGTCGGCCGAGCGGTACACGCCGCAGTGGTTCTGCTGGTAGAACCAATCCGGCTCGCCGCCCGCCATGACGAGCTTGTGGACGCACTGGCCGGTCTCCGGATGGGGATCGGGCTGGAAGCAGGCGACGACGCCCCGGTTGCGCGCCTCCCACGTCGCGCCGCCGTCCTCCGTGGCGAACGTCCCGACCGCGCTGATCGCGATCCACATCCGAGCCGGATCGGTCGGGTGCGGCACGATCGTGTGGCAGATCAGGCCTCCGGCTCCGGGTTGCCAGCCGGGCCGGCTGGGGTGGTCGCGCAGCCCGGAGACGTGCGTCCAGGTCGCGCCCCCGTCGTCACTCCGGAAGAGGCCGGCGGGCTCGACTCCGGCGTAGAGCGACCCGTGCGCCGGTGTGACGTTCCACACGGTCGGGATCTTCGGCCCGTCGTCGCCGTACGTCAGGCCCTCGGACGAGTGGGTCCACGTCTCACCCATGTCGTCGCTTCGGAAGACCGCCGGGCCGTACCAGGTTGAACCCCCGCCGGCATAGATCGATCGGGTCGCCGGATCCCACTGCAGGTCGTGGATCGGCCAGCCCTCGCACAGCGGACCTCGTAGCGTCCACGACGTCCGCGCGGCGTCGCCATCGAGGATGAACGCCCCCTTCGGCGTCCCGACCAGGAGCAGGCAGCGTGTCATCGATCGCCCTCTCTCATCGTTGCTCGATCAGTTGCCAGCCTTGAACGGGTAGACCACCCAGTGATTCGTGGTGGCGGCGTGGTGATCCGGACGTCCCGGCACGACCGAGCGCTCGGGCTTGAAGTGGAGGACCGCGGTCGTCGGGATCCCGCCGGCCTGGCGGACCCGCTCGGTCACGGCGTGGATCGTCGTCCCGCTGTCCCAGACCTCGTCGACGATCAGCACCCGCTGCCCGCGGAGCTGCGGATCGGCCGGGAACTGGAGGAACGTCGGCTTCGGGCCGGGCCGTCCCTCGTCGTCGTAGTACTCGACGGCGGCCACGAGGATGTTCCGGATCCCGAGCCGGTAGGCGAGCATGCCGGCCGGGACGAGGCCCCCGCGGGTGATCGCGAGCATCACGTCGTACTCGCCCCGGACTGCTTCGGCAAGGTCGGCGACCATCGCCGACAGCTTCTCCCACGAGACGATGTCCTTCTCGATGCCGACGTCGACCATGGCGGTCAGGATACCGTCGCCGGACCCGCCCGGCGGATCGTCTCGACCGTCGAGGCATCGTCGAGGGCGGACAGATCGCCCGGATCCAGGCCGAGGTACGCGGCCCGGATGACGCGCCGCATGATCTTGCCGGAGCGTGTCTTGGGGAGCGCCGGGACGACGACGACCGCCTCCGGCCGGAGCGTCTTGCCGAGATCCTCGACGACGCGTCGGCCGATCGCGGCACGGAGGTCCGGCGAGTCGATCTCGCCGCGACGCAGGGTGCAGACGACGACGATCGCCTCGCCCTTGATCGCATGCGGCACGCCGATCGCGGCCGCCTCGACGACCGACGCGTGCGCGGTCGCCGCGGCCTCGACCTCGGCGGGACCGACCCGCTTTCCCGCGACCTTCAGGGTGTCGTCAGAGCGGCCGCGGATGTACCAGTAGCCGTCGCGCTCGACGATCGCCCAGTCGCCGTGGACCCAGATGCCGGGCAGGCGGCGCCAGTAGGTCTCGACATACCGCTCGCGGTCGTTCCAGAAGCCCCGCGTCTGGCCCGGTTGCGGCCGGCGGATGACCAGCTCGCCGACCTCGCCGCGGACGGACCGGCCATCGGCACCGACGACGTCGGCCGCGGTCCCGACGCACGGCCCGTTGAACGATGCGGCCTTGATCGGCGTGATGACGTTGCAGCCGACGATGCCGCCCGCGACCTCCGTCCCGCCCGAGTAGTTGACGACGGGGCACCGTCCGCCGCCGATCTCGCGGAAGTACCACCACCACGACTCGGGGTCCCATGGCTCGCCGGTCGAGCCGAGGACGCGGAGCGCGCCCAGGTCGTGGCTGCGCGGTGGGTCCGTGCCATGCGGGATGAGGGCCCGGACGACGGTCGGGGAGAGGCCCAGGTGGGTCACGCCGTGTCGCACGGCAAGGGCCCAGATCCTGTCCGGAGCCGGGAAGTCCGGGGCGCCCTCGTACAGGACGAGACGCGCCCCGAGCAGGAGCGCTCCGGAGATCGCCCACGGCCCCATCATCCAGCCGAGATCGGTGAACCAGAAGAGGGCATCGCCGGCGCGGAGATCGAACGTGTGGGCGAGGTCCTGCGCGCCCTTGACCGGGAAGCCGCCGTGGACGTGGACGGCGCCCTTCGGCCGGCCGGTCGTGCCCGACGTGTAGATCAGCATGTAGGGCGTCTCAGGATCCGTCGCCGCAACCGCGATCGTGGGCCCGCTGTCGGCGGCGGACATCGCGGCGTCCCAATCGACGTCGCGGCCGTCGGCCCAGGGCAGCTCCGTGAGCGGCGTCCCGAGACGTCGGACGACGACGACGCGTTCGACGGTGGGTGCTGCCGCAACTGCCTCGTCCGCGGTCCCTTTCAGGCCGACCGGGTGGCCGCGGCGCCAGAACCCGTCGGCCGTCACGAGGAGGCGCGCGCCACAGTCGGCGAGACGCGAGGCGACCGCGGGCGCTCCGTAGCCGGAGAAGATCGGCGTGTAGATCGCTCCGAGCATGCCGAGGGCGAGGACCGTGATGACGGTTTCCGGGATCATCGGCAGGAAGATCCCGACACGATCGCCCGTCACCACGCCAAGCGCCCGGAAGGCACGGGCAGCTCGCTCGACGGCCGATCTCAGCTCCGCGTTCGTGAACGTGCGGATGTCTCCGGGCTCACCCTCCCATGCGACGGCCGCGCCGTCGGGGTCGCGCTCGGCGCGCGGGCGCGTCGCGGCATCGGCGTAGTTGAAGGCGCCGCCGATCCACCAGCGAGCCCACTCCGGGCCATCGGTGTCGTCCATCACCCTCGCCGGCTGTCGCTGCCAGTCGAGCCCCAGGTCCGCGGCGGCCGCGCCCCAGAACCAGGCCGGGTCGTCGACGGCGCGGGCCTGGAGCGCGTCGAGATCCGGCTCACCCGTCGACCGCAGGAACCGTGCGAGCCGCGAATTGGCACGCAGTTCGCGGCTCGGTCGCCAGGCGGCATCTGGCACGTCGCGGCCGAAGATCGGAGGGCGGTCGGCGGACATGAGGCTCCCGAGTCTACGGTCCCGGATCAGGTGGCGCCGGCGGCCCGGAGCCGCCCGCGGCCGGCACAGGGCTCCGCCCGACTGCGTGACGTTCCCTCGCGACTACCGCAGATGCAGCAGGGCGCGCCCTGACGACCGTGTCATGGAACCACACGGCCGGCTGGGCCACGATCCCCTCATTACTTGTCGCCCGGGTCGCACCATGCCGTCAGCAGCCGCACTGAACAATCGTGCCGCACCTCCGTCGGCCGGGCCGCGCGCGGAACCGGACGTCGCGGCTCGATCCGCCGCGCTGATCGCAGCGCCGGTCGGGATCTTCGAAACCGATTCGAGCGGCGCGTGCACGTCGGTCAACGCGCGCTGGTCCGAGTACGCGGGCATGGCGCCCCAGGAGGCCCTCGGCCAGGGCTGGCTGCGCGCCATCCACCCGGACGATCGCGAGCGCGTGGCCGCGGCCTGGCACGCTCTGGTGACCGACAACGTCGAGTTTGCCCCCGAGTTCCGGTTCCTGCGACCCGATGGCCGCGAGACATGGGTCAGCGGTCGTGCCGGTGCCATCCGCTCCGATGACGGTGAGATCGCCGGCTACGTCGGGACGCTGACGGACACGACCGTCGCCGTCGAGACACGGCGCCAGCTCACGATCGAGAACCAGTTCATCGACACGATCCTCGAGCTCGCTGGCTCCCTCGTCTGCGTGCTCGAGCCCGACGGTCGCTTCATCCGCTTCAATCGGGCATGCGAGATGCTCTCGGGCTACTCCTCGGAGGAGGTCGCCGACCGGCCGTTCTACGACTTCCTCATCCCGAAGGCCGAGATCCCGGCCGTGAGGGAGTCCCTCGGTCTTCTCGTCCCCGGGGAACCTCCCGTGAGGGCCGAGAACCACTGGGTGACTCGCGACGGATCCCTCCGCCTGATCTCATGGGCGAACGCCGCCTTCCTCGACGCCGACGGGATCCGGACCCACATCGTTGGCACTGGAACGGACATCACGGAGCAGCGCCGGACACAGGATGCCCTCCTTGGCGTCGAGGCAGTCGGCAGGCTGCTCGCGAAGACCGGACCGACCGATGATTCGATGTCGGCGGTCCTGGCGGAACTGGCCGGAAGAATGGGATACGGGCACATCGCCGTCTTCCTCCGCGAGGGGGAACGCCTCCGACTCGCAGCCCAGCTTGGCTACGATTCCCTGCCCGTCGAATTCGAGGTGGACCGAGGGATTGCGGGTCGCGTCACCCGGACGGCCGAATCGGCCTTTGTCTCCGACGTCTCGTCGGACCCGGACTACGTCGAGGGTGACCCGAGTGTGACGAGCGAGATCGTCGTCCCGCTCGTCGCCGCCGGCATCACGCTCGGCGTCCTATCGATCGCGTCGACCGCCGAGGCGCCGCTCTTCGCCGCCGACCTGCAGCTGGCCGAGACGGTCGCCGAGCGGTTGTCCGTCGCCATCCAGCTCGGTCGCGAGCAGCAGGTCGTGTCGGATCGGGCCAGGCTCCTCGCCGGGGTCAGCGGTTTCGCCCGACGGACCAACGGGATCCTCGATACCGAGCGGCTCTCGTCCGAGCTCCTGGATGCGATCGCCGAGGTGATGCACTTCGACACGATGGGACTGTCGCTCGTCGATCGCGCGACCGGTCGCTACACGATCCACGAGATCCGCGGCGCGATCGACCCGCGCGCGATCGGGTCTGAGGTCCACCTCGGCGACGGCGCCGCGGGCAACGCGATCGCATCGAAGGCCCTGTTCGTCGCGGCGCTGAGCCGCGAGGATTACTCGGGGTCGATGCGCGACCTGCTTCTGCCAGGGGCGCTCTTCGTGGCCGGCGTCCCGTTGATCCGCGATGGAGTCGTTCTCGGCGCAGTGTCGGTCGGCCGCCGCCAGGACACCTCTGCCGGCTTCTCGGACATGGAGTGCGAAGTCCTGACGCTCCTCGCCGCGCACGCCGCGCTCGCCCTGGTCAACGCGGAGCTCGTCCAGGAGGTCCGCGAGCTGTCGATTCGCGACACGTTGACCGGCCTCTACAACCGTCGACACTTCGACACGACCCTCGAGCAGGTGTTCGCCCGCTGGCGGCGCGCGAAGACGAAGCAGCCGCTGTCGGCCATCTTCTTCGACCTCGACCACTTCGGGCGGTTCAACAACGAGCATGGCCACCAGGCGGGTGACGCGGTCCTGCGGGCATTCGCCGGCATCCTCCAGGAGCGGTTCCGGGCGGCCGACCTCGTCGCCCGGTTCGGTGGGGAGGAATTCATCGCGATCCTCGAGGAGACGGACCTCGATGGCGCGCGCACCGTCGCCGAGGATGTCCGAGCGACTCTCGCCGACCACCCGATCACGGGACCGGATGACCAGGTCCTCCGGGCAACGGTCTCGGGCGGCTGTTCGACCCTCGATCCCGCGGAGCCGACGCCGGAGGCACTCCTTCGGACCGCGGACGTGGCCCTCTACATGGCCAAGCGCGCCGGCCGAAACCAGATCGTCTGCGCCTGAGCCTGGCTCGCGGAGCTCGAATCGCGGCCAGCGTCTCCGGGACCCGATCCGGAAACACGTCCCCCCGTGCGACCCCCGCACAGTATCGTGCCGGGATGACGACAGAGGCCGGGCACCGTCGAAGCCGCCGCGTCGCGGGTGGCGTCGCCCAGTTGCCCTGGCGAACGATCCGCAATCCGTACCGACCGATCGAGATCCTCTCCGCAGACGAGGTCGAGACCCTCCATCGCGCCTCGCTCCGGATCCTCGACGAGATCGGGATGGAGGTCCTCGGCGACCGGGCCCTCGATCTGCTCGGGCGGAGCGGTGGCCGCGTCGATCGCGAGCGCCGCAACGTCCGCCTCGATCCCGCCCATGTCGAGGAGCTCGTCGCGCTCGCCCCGTCCGGGTTCGCCCTCCATGCCCGAAACCCGGAGCGAAATGTCCGCCTCGGCGATGGGCATGTCGTCTTCAGCTCCGTGGGCGGGCCGGCGTTCGTCACGGACATCGAGCGTGGCAGGCGACCGGGTAACCATGCCGACTTCCTCGACTACCTCCGCGTCATCGGGGCGCTCGACATCATCCACCAGGAGGGCGGCGGCCCCCTCGAGCCGACCGACCTGCCCGTCGCGACCCGCCACCTCGACATGTACCACGCGTTCATCACTCTCCTCGACAAGACCTGGCAGTGCCTCGGGTTCGGGGCGGGCGTCGTCGACGACGCGGTCGAGATGATCTGCATCGCCCGCGCGATCGACCGCGACCAGCTCGCCCGCGAACCGAGCCTCATGACGATCATCAACACGAACTCGCCGCTCCGGCTCGACGGCCCGATGTCCGACGGGCTCATCGAGATGGCGATCAATGGCCAGCCGGTGGTTGCCACGCCCTTCACGCTGGCGGGAGCGATGAGCCCCGCGACCCTGGCCGGGGCAATCGCCCAGCAGAACGCCGAGGCGCTGTTCATGGTCGCCCTGACCCAGCTCGCCCGGCCCGGCGTCCCCGTCGTGTATGGCGGATTCACCTCGAACGTCGACATGCGGACCGGATCGCCCGCATTCGGGACGCCCGAGTTCGTCAAGGCGGCGTTCGCGACCGGCCAGATGGCGCGCCGCTACGGGCTCCCGTGGCGATCGTCCAATGCCACCGCGTCGAACGTCGTCGACGCCCAGGCCGCATACGAGTCTCAGATGGCGATCTGGGGGGCGATCATGGGCGGCGTCAGCCTGCTGTACCAGGGCGCCGGCTGGCTGGAGGGCGGCCTGACCGCCTCGTTCGAAAAGCTCATCCTCGACGCGGAGATGCTCCAGATGATGGCCGAGGTCCTCGTGCCCTTCACCGTGAACGAAGCGGAGATCGGTCTCGCGTCGATGGCCGAGGTGGGTCCGGGCGGCCACCACTTCGCGACCAGCCACACGCTCGAGCGCTACGAGACGGCCTTCTACCGACCGATCCTGTCCGATTGGCGGAACTTCGAGACGTGGCAGGAGGACGGCGCACTGACGGCGACGCAGCGAGCCGGCCGGATCTGGCGACAGCTCCTCGCGGAGTACGAGCCGCCGCCGCTCGATCCCGCGACGGCGGAGGCCCTCGCCGCCTTCGTCGCCCGTCGTCGGCCTGAGATCGAGACCGCGGACCAGGCACCATGATCGACGTGATCGACCTTCGCTCCGACACGGTCACCCGGCCGTCGCCCGGGATGCGTGCGGCGATGGCCGCGGCCGAGGTCGGCGACGACCAGTTCGGCGAGGACCCGACCACGAACCGCCTCCAGGAGCGGATCGCCGGGCTGCTCGGCAAGGAAGCGGCCCTCTGGCTGCCGACGGGGACGATGGCCAACCAGGTCGCCCTCCGGGTCCTGACCCGACCCGGCGATGACGTGATCGTCTCCCGCGAGAGCCACGCGGTCTGGCACGAGACAGGTGCGGGGGGCGCGAACGCGGGCGTCCAGTTCACGGAGATCGGGTCGGCCGGGAGGTACTCCCCGGACGAGCTTCGCGCGGCGATCAAGCCACGTGGCCACATGCTGTTCCCACCGACGACGCTCGTCGAGGTCGAGAACACCCACAACCGGGCCGGCGGGGTCGTCGTGCCGCCCGATGTGTCGGCGGCACTCTGCGCCGTCGCCGCAGAAGCCGGCGTCGCGACGTTCCTCGACGGTGCCCGCCTCTGGAACGCGGCAGTCGCCTGCGGCCGGCCCGTCTCGGAGCTCGCGGCACCGTTCGACCTCGTGTCGGTGGCGCTTTCGAAGGGTCTCGGAGCGCCCGGTGGGTCGGTGCTCGCCGGTCGTCGCGATCTCATCGCGCCGGCCGTCCGGTACCGCCGGATGACCGGCGGCGCGATGCGCCAGGTGGGGATCTTCGCCGCGGCGGGGGAGTACGCCCTGGACCACAACGTCGAGCGGCTTGCGGAGGACCACGCCAACGCCCGGCTCCTCGCGGAGCACCTTGCGGCATGCCCTGCGATCGCGCTCGATCTCGCGACCGTCCAGACGAACATCATCGTGTTCGACCTCGGGCCGTCCGGGCCGGATGCCGCGACGGTCGTCGCCAGGACCCGGGAGGCCGGCGCGCTGATCGTCGTGCTGGGCCCGCGGACGCTCCGGGCGGTGACCCATCTCGACGTGGACCGGGATGCGTGCATCCGTGCCGGCGACATCCTCGTCCGGGCGGTGTCCGGCGATGGCTGACGGCATCGAGTGTCCGCGCTGCGGCGAGACGGTGCCGGACCTTCCGTTCTGCATCCGGTGTGCAGCGGCGCTGGGCAAGGCCGGCGCCTCTCGCGGACGCGGCCGTCCCGGGTTCGCCGCCGCACCCGGCGAGTCGATCGCCCGGGTCGCCGTCATCTCGACGCTCTTCCCGCAGCTCCCCGCCGCCGACCTCGACACGTTCCGGATCGCCTTCGTGGCCGGGCTCGCGGCACTGCTCGCGCTCGTCGCAGTGGGCGCCTTCGCGGTCGCCCTCGTCGGCGCGGCCGTCCTCGTGCCCGCGCTCGTGCTGCTGTACGTGTACTCGGTCGACGTCTACGAGGACACGCCGATCCGGGTGATCGCGTTGACGATGGGCTGGGGCGCGATCTGCGGCGCGGTCTCCGGCTTCGTGACGAACGCCCTGACCGGCGAGGGCTCCGTCACCGGGACGCCGCGACTCCTCGAGGTCCTGCAATTCGGCGCCGTCGTCCCGCTGGTCGGGCTCGCCCTGATGATCGCAGGCCCCCTGTTCCTGCTTCGCGACCGGCGGTTCAACGACGTCCTCGACGGGGCGACGTTCGGGGTCGCGTCGGCGGCCGCGTTCGTCGCGGCCCAGATAGTGGTCGGGTCGGCGTCGCTGTTCGCCGGCGGCCTGCGGCCCATCGGCGAGCCGGTCGCGTGGATCGGTCGGATCCTGGCGCTCGGTGTCGCCCTTCCAGTGGTCGCGGCCGGGGCGGTCGGATCGGTCGTCGGCGCCGTCTGGCTGCGCTACCGGTCCCCGCTTCGCGATCGCGATGCGCTCGGCATCGTCGGCAGCCCCCCGGTGGCGGCCGCGATCGCGAGCGTCCTCCTGGTCGGAACCGCGCTCGCCGCCCAGCTGCCCGGACCCGTTCTCGATGTCGCCGTACAACTCGTGCTTGCGGCGATCTCCCTGGTCTGGCTCAGGCGGACGCTCCACCTGGGACTGCTCCAGGAGGCCCTCGAGATCACCGTCGGCCCGGAGATCGAGTGCGCGAACTGTGGCCGCGCAACGCCGTATCACACGTTCTGCGGCCATTGCGGGATCGCGCTCCGGGCTCTCCCGAAGCGGCCCGGGACGAGGCCCGGATGAGCGGCCCCGTCGAAGGCGCCGCCGGGCCCGGCCCGGCGGCGGCGTGGGATCCGGGCCGAGGCAGCGCCCCCTCGAGGCTGGGCCGGATGCGCCTGCTCGCCGGATTCGCAGTCGCGCTCGGGCTCATCTTCCTCGTGTCGGCCGTCGTCGCGACCATCGCCAAGTCGCCAGAGCCGCCGCCCGACTGCGTGCCGGGCCAGGCATGCGGCGGGCCGCCGCCCCAGGAGCCCGCCCCGTCCGACGCGTCCATCCTGCGACCGCCGGCCGACCGGCAGGTCGGGATCCGGGCCGGCGTCCCGTGGCGAAGCACGGAGCTCGGCTACGAGTTCGAGTACGACGACGACGTCTGGGTCATCGAGCACGAGGATGCGCGGGGTGTCGAGTTCCGGCTCGACGCGAGCATCGACGCGTCGCTCCAGGTCGAGGCGGTCCCGGCAAGCGAGGCAGGGGCTGAGGCACTCGCCGATCAGCGCCTGTCGGACATCGAATCGTCCGTTCCGGACCTCGCCGCCGATGATCGTGGTCGTTACGCGATCCTCGGACCCGGCATCGGCTACATCGACGGCATCGGGGGATCGTTCGCCGGGTCCGTGACCAGCTCCCAGGGGGCGACGGTCCCGGTCGGCGTCAGCCTGATCGCGGCGAGCGATGGGCGGACCACGGTCGTCATCACGCTCATCGTGGCCGATCCGGATGAGCCGGTCGGGGACGAGTCGGTGCAGCGAGTCGTTCGCGAGAGCGCCGCCGAGTTGATCTTCAAGACCTTCCGCTGGGCGCCGCAGTCATGAGCGGAGCGGGCCGGAGGCCCCCTCGCACGCAGCTCCTCGCCGCGGTGTCGGCCGTCGCCATCATAGGGGTCACGCTGATGAGCCATCCCGTCCAACCGTCGCCGAATGGTCCCGACCGGATCGAACCCGGCGGCTCGACACCCGCCCCGGTCGAGGTCGAGATCGGGCCGACGCCGGGCGACCGCGAGATCAGGTTCTCGCTGGTCCTGGGATACCCGGGCGCCGATGGGCTCCGGGACTATGCGAGATCGGTCGGCGACCCGTCCTCGCCGGACTTCCGCAGGTTCCTCACCGCCGACGAGATCGGGCGCCGGTTCGGCCTCTCCGATGACGACATCGAGCACGTCGCGGCGTGGGCCGTCGAGCACGGCCTCGCGGTGCTGGAACGGACACCGCAACGGATCGCGCTCTCGGTCGCCGCGCCGGCTCGGCTCGTCGAGACGCTGTTCGGCATCCGTCTCCGCGACTACGCCGACGCCGCCGGCCGGACGTTCCACGCGCCCCGCGGCCAGCCGGCGGCGCCGGCGGAGCTCGAGGGCCTCGTCGCCTCGATCGACGGCCTCGACACGCGACCGCTCGAGCACCGGGCCCTCACCGGCCCGCTCGCGGCGGGTCCGCGCGACGGCATGACCCCGCCGATCGTCGACCGCCTGTACGAGTTCGAGCCACTCCGGGCGCTGGGAATCAACGGCGAGGGACAGACCATCGCGATCGTCTCCCTCGACACGTTCGATCCGAGCGACGTCGAGCTCCTGGACCGTCACCTGGGCCTCAGCGGTCCGGACGTGGAGAAGGTCCCGGTCAACGGGGGAGTCGCCGACCCGGGCGACGGCGCGGTCGAGGTCAACCTCGACATCGATATCGTCCGGGCGATTGCACCAAAGGCACAGATCCTCGACTACGAGGGGCCGAACTCCGGCGCCAACGGCATCACGAACGTCATGGACCGGATCATCCGCGACGGCCGCGCCGACATCGTGACGATCAGCTGGGGGAGCTGCGAGCGGGACGCGTCGGCGTCCGCCCTTGCGCGCGCGGAACGGACGTATGCGGCGGCGGCTGCCGCGGGGATCAGCGTCTTCGCCGCCAGCGGCGACAAGGGCGCCTACGACTGTCGCCACCAGGACTGGGACGATCTGCGCGTCTCGGTCAGCCTGCCCGGCAACGACGTGAACGTCATCGCCGTCGGCGGGACCTATGTCTGGATGGCGGAGGACGGCACGTACATCGACGAGGCCGCCTGGGAGGAGCCGCTCAGCGGCTGGGCGACCGGTGGCGGCCTGAGCACCGCGTACAGCCGACCCTCATGGCAGGTCGGCGCCGGCGTCGACAACGACCAATCGAACGGGATGCGACAGGTGCCCGACGTGGCCGGGCCGGGCGACGCCGTCAGCGGCCTGCTGTACGTGAACGCCGGCGAGGGCTTCCTCGCCGGCGGGACGAGCGCCTCGTCGCCGTTCTGGGCAGGATATGCCGCCCTCGTCCGCCAGCTCGCGGAGCAGGAAGGCCTCGAAGGGCTCGGGGCCCTCGGTCCGACGCTGTACGCGGTGGCCGCACAGCAGCCCGCCGGATCGGTCTTTCACGACGTCACGCGCGGCGGCAACCTGCTCCACAACGCGGGTGCCGGGTGGGACTACGCGACGGGTCTCGGCTCGCCGCGCGGGGCCCCGCTCGCCCGTGCGATCGTCGACTACCTGAAGGCCCTCGCAGACTGAGGGTCGGACGGCCGCGGTCCTCGCCGGCGGCGCGGCCTAGGCGATCCGCCCGGCACCGTCGGCGGCGGCGACCGGGATGACCATCGGCTGGAGCCCGCTCCTGCCCGGGTAGCGATCGAGGATGGCCGTCCGGAACCTGTCGACCGCGTCGTGTCGGACGAGGTTGACGGTACATCCGCCGAACCCCGCGCCGGTCATCCGGGCGGCCACGACGCCTGGAACGGTATCGGCGATCTCGACGAGCGCATCGAGCTCCGGCGAACTGACCTCGAAGAGGTCGCGCAACGATGCGTGGCCTTCCCGGAACGCCTCGCCGACCGCGTCGAGGTCGCCCGCCTCGAAGGCAGAGACGACGGTCCGGACGCGCTCGTTCTCGGCGACTACGTGGGCTGCCCGGCGGGCCACGATCGGGTCCAGCGTTGACGCGCCGCGGGCCAGCAACTCCGGGCTGACGTCGCGGAGGGACGTGATCGCCGGATCGAGAACCGCGAGCCCGGCGACCGCCGCCTCGCACTGCGCCCGGCGCAGGTTGTATTCGGACGCCCCAAGGCGTCGCTGGGAGCCGGTATGGCAGACGACGAGGCTGAGATCGGCCGGGATTGCGACCGGTCGCCACTCGAGCGAACGGCAGTCGAGCAGCAGGGCAACGCCGGCCTGGGCGCATGAGACGGAGAACTGGTCCATGAGCCCGCACTGGACGCCGACGAATGCGTTCTCCGCGCGCTGGCAGATCCGGGCCAGGGCAAGGCGGTCGAGGGTGACGGCGGCGTCACCGAGGAGCGCCCAGGCGACGGCAAGCTCGATCGCCGCCGACGACGATAGCCCGGCGTTCTCGGGCAGGCTGGACACGACGACCCCGCGAACCCCGGCCACGGGATGCCCGGCCTCGGCGAGTGCGGCGGCCACGGCAGCGGCGTAGTCGATCCACGTCCCGGTCGCCCGATACGGCTCGTCGAGATCGAAGCCGTGCCCCTGGCCATCGTCGAGGCGCATCAACTCGACGCGGCGGTCGTCCGTCGGCAGGTAAGCGAGCCGGATCTCGCGGTCGATCGCGGCCGGGAGGACGAGTCCATCGTTGTAATCGGTGTGTTCGCCGATCAGGTTGACGCGGCCCGGCGCCCGGACGACACGGACGGCGCTTCGACGGGCGGCGGCGCCGGGCTCGATGGCGGCGAGGGCGTCGATGAGCCCGTCCGGCTGGAACGGCAGCGTCACCGCCCACCCCCGTGCAGCGTATGCTCGGGCAAGATGAGCGACCTGCGAGCCCGGGCGTGACCTCGGTGGCCCCTGCGCCCTGGTCCCTGTCGGACCCACACCGGCGGTACAACCCGCTGCTCGACGAGTGGGTCCTCGTGTCGGCCCAGCGGACCAGGCGGCCGTGGCAGGGGGGCCGGGAGGCGCCGCCCCAGGAACGGTCGCCGGCCTACGATCCGGATTGCTACCTCTGCCCCGGCAACGGCCGGGCAGGCGGAGAGCGGAACCCAGCGTATGACGGCACGTTCGTGTTCACCAACGACTTCGCCGCGCTCCGCCCGGACAGCTCGACGGAGCGGATCGAACGCGGCCTCCTCGTCGCCGAGGGCGAGCGCGGGACATGTCGCGTCGTCTGCTATTCGCCCCGCCATGACCTGACGATGTCCCGGATGCGGCCCGCCGACGTGCGACGGATCGTCGACGTCTGGAGCGACCAGACCGACGAGCTCGGGGCGACCTACCGCTGGGTCCAGGTGTTCGAGAATCGCGGCGAGGCGATGGGCGCCTCCAACCCGCATCCCCACGGCCAGATCTGGGCCGGCTCCGCGGTTCCCCGGGACGCGACCCGCGAGGACGTGAGCCAGCGGCGTCACTTTGGCGGAACCGGCCGCCGGCTGCTGCTCGACTACGCCGTCCAGGAATTGGGCGGCCCACGGGTCGTCGTCGAGAATGCCGACTGGCTGGTCGTCGTCCCGTTCTGGGCGGCCTGGCCGTTCGAGACCCTCATCGTCGCCAGGGAGCCGGCGACACGCCTGTCCGATCTCCCGGGGACGGCGCGCGACCGTCTCGCGGCCGCGCTCGTCGAGCTGCTGACCCGCTATGACAACCTGTTCAACGTCCCGTTCCCGTACTCGATGGGCTGGCACCAGGCCCCCTTCGACGACGACTCGCACGAACATTGGCAGCTCCACGCCCATGTCTACCCGCCGTTGCTGCGCTCGGCCTCGATCCGCAAGTTCATGGTCGGCTACGAACTGCTCGCCGAGACCCAGCGCGACTTGACCGCAGAAGAAGCTGCAGAGCGCCTCCGTGCCCGGCCGGCGGAGCACGGCGCAGGGACCGACCCGGGCTAGTCGAGCGCCAGCCAGCGCCACGCCATCGTCGCGACGAGCGGTTCGCCGGGGAGCGTCGTCGACGGCGCGAGGCTCACGAAGTCCGGTGGCGCGGTCTGGGGCTCGACGCACACCGCGTCGGCCGGTTCATCGTAGACGACCCAGTGGTCGGCGGATGATGTCAATTCGAGACCGAGGACGCCCGGCCACGTGAGTCGGGGCGACGATCGCAGGCCCGTGAAGCAATCGTCCCACGGCCCGGGCGGGGGCTCGATGAGCTCGCCGTTGGGGATGCCGTCGGCGTCGCGGACGTACATCCATGCGGCGTCGAGACGGAGCTCGACCGGCGACGACGGCGCTGCGGGTCGGCCGGCGGTTCCCGCGAGGCGGCGCCTGAACCAGGGGTGCCAGCCGAGCGCGGCCGGCATCGGCTCGTCGGCGAAGAGCGTGAGCACCACCTCGAGCCGGTCATCGTGGAGTCCGAAGCGCTGGACGAGATGACCCGCGAACGGCCAGCCCGACCCCAGGTCGATCGACAGGGTCGCCGGGTCGTCGACTCGCCAGGCGCGCTCGAAGACCGTGCCGTGGATCGCATGGGGTGGATGGTTGATCGCGAGCTGGACGTCGCGATCCGCGAACCGGAACCGGCCGCGCCGGATGCGACCGGCGAACGGCGCCATCGGGAACGAGCCCCACAGGATCGGGCCGGCGCCCTCGGTCAGCAGCAGCTCGGAGCCGCGCACGACCAGCGACGAGATCCGGCCGCCGTCGAGCGGGCTCACCTCGAGCCGGACGTCGGCGGCCTCGAGGACCAGCCGGCCGGCGTCCGTGGTCTGTCCGGTCATCGTCGTATCAGCTCCGCGTCCGTGGGTTACCGGCGGCCGTTCTGTCACAGCCCCCTGGCGAGCAGATAGTAGAGGTCGTTCCAGCGCAACCGATCGCGGAACGCCTCGAGCTCGGTGGTCTCGTCGATGACGAGGAACTCCACCCCGGACATGCCGGCAAAGATTCGAAGCTGTTCGGCCGTCGTCGGGTAGCCGAGGCTCGTGTGGTGCGAGCCGCCAGCGTAGATCCAGGCCGCCGCATTGGTCGCGAGGTCGGGTCGGGGGTGCCAGATCGCACGGGCGACCGGCAATCGCGGAAGCGGATGCTCCGGGGCCACGACATCAACGACGGTGGCGATCATCCGGAACCGCTGGCCCATGTCGGTGATCGATGCGGCGATCGCCTGGCCGGGGTGGGCGTCGAAGACGAGGCGGACCGGATCCGCCTTGCCGCCGATCGAGAGCGGGTGGATCTCGAGCCTCGGCCGGCCGGCGGCGATCGACTCGCACACCTCGAGCATGTGGGCGCCGAGGATCAGGTTGCCGGACGTGCTCAGGTGGTAGGTGTAATCCTCCATGAACGAGACGCCGCCATCGAGCCCCGCAGACATGACCTTCATCGCGCGGACCATCGCCGCGGTCTTCCAGTCGCCCTCGGCCCCGAACCCGTAGCCGTCGCGCATGATGCGCTGAACCGCCAGCCCCGGGAGCTGGCACAGTCCGTGGAGATCCTCGAACGTCGTCGTGAAAGCGGTGAATCCGCCGTCCCCGAGGAACCGCCGCAGGCCGATCTCGATGCGCGCACCATCCCGCAACGCCTGGGCCCGCTCGCCGTCAGGCCGGAGGTCCGGCTCCACGTCGTACTCGTCTAGGTAGGTGTCGATGAGCTCGTCGACCTCGGATTCGGCCGAGTCGTTGACGACGGCGACGAGGTCGCCGATCCCGAAGCCGTTGATGCTGAAGCCGAGCCGCCGCTGTGCCTCGACCTTGTCGCCTTCGGTGACGGCGACATCGCGCATGTTGTCCCCGAATCGCGCGATCCTTCCCAGCTCCCAGTCGTGCCGTGCGCTGGCGGCCCTTGCCCACGTCCCGATCCGGGCCTGGACCTCCGGGTCGGCCCAGTGACCGACGACCACGGTGCGCTCCAGGCGCATCCGCGCGGCGATGAACCCGAACTCGCGGTCGCCGTGCGCGGACTGGTTGAGGTTCATGAAGTCCATGTCGATATCGGCCCAGGGAATCTCCTGGTTGAACTGCGTGTGGAGATGGAGGAAGGGCTTGCGCAGCGCGTCTAGGCCGGCGATCCACATCCGTGCCGGCGAGAACGTGTGCATCCAGGTGATTAGCCCGATGCAGCTGGAGGACGCGTTGGCCTCCATCACGAGGCTGCGGATCCCGTCCGCCCCGGCAAGGACCGGCTTGACGACGACCCTGACCGGCACGGCCGGTGCGGCATCGAGCGCTCCGGCGATCTCCACGGCGTGGCTGGCGACCGTCTCGAGCGTCCTGGGCCCGTACATGTGCTGGCTGCCGGTGACGAACCAGACCTCGTTGGCGCTGAGCGTGAGCACGGTGGATACCTCGATGAGGGCGACTACTGGCCGTAGACGGTCCTATATCGGCGATGGAGCTGCTGGACGGCGTCATCGGGGATGACATCCGGACGGCCGATCTGGAGCGCTGCCCAGACCGTCGCGGCGATGTCCTCGACCATGACGGCGGCCTTGACCGCCGCGACCGCCGATGCCCCCACGGTGAACACGCCATGGTTCTTGAGAAGGATCGCGGGCGACCGCCCGATCCCCTCGACGACGAGCGCGCCGATGGCCTCGTCGCCGATGAGGGCGAACCCGGCGCACGGGATCTCGCCGCCGAACTCGTCGGCCTGGGCGGTGAGATAGACGGGGATGGGGCGTCCGACAGCGGCGAACGCCGTCGCAAACCGGGAATGCGTGTGGACGACACCGTTGACGTCGGGCCGATGGCGGTAGATGTAGAGGTGGCTCGCCGTGTCGGACGACGGGTTGAGGGATCCCTCGACGACGTGGCCGTCGAGGTCGAGGACGACCATCGATTCGGCGGTCAGGTCCGCGTATCGGACCCCTGATGGCTTGATCGCGACGAGGTTGGTCTCGGGATCGCGGGCGCTGACGTTGCCGCCGGTCCAGACGACGAGGTTGTGCCGCGGGAGCTCCGCGTGCAGCACGACGAGAGCGTGGCGGAGGGCCTCGAGCTTCATCTCAGCTCGGCACCGGCGTCGACTCGCGGAGGACCTTCGCCCGTTCGCGCAGTCCCCTGAGGATCTTCATGACGTCGTTGCCGCCGCGACCGAAGTAATCGTGGAGGCGGAGGTACTCGCCGTAGAGGACGTCGTAGGCGGCGCGGTTGTCCGGGATCGGCTCGAAGACGACGTCCTTCAGGCGGGCCATCGCCCTCGATGCGTCCTCGATCGTCGCGTGGCCGCCCGCCGCGGCCCCGGCGGCAACCGCTCCGAACATCGCCGAGCCCAGGGCGGGCGTCTGCTCCGAGGCGCTCAGCTTGAACGGCCGGCCGGTCACGTCTGCGTAGATCTGCATGATGAGCGGGCTCTTCTCCGCCAGCCCGCCGCACGCGACGATCTCGCGGACCGGGACGCCGTTCGCCTCGAAGGTCTCGATGATCACCCTCGTCCCGTACGCCGTCGCCTCGATGAGGGCCCGGTAGATCTCCTCCGGAACCGTCGCAAGCGTCGCCCCGACGAGCAGGCCGCCGAGTGCCGCGTCGACGAGGACGGAACGGTTGCCGTTCCACCAGTCGAGGGCCAGCAGCCCCGATTCCCCCACGCGGAGCGCCGACGCCTTCTCCTGGAGCAGCGCGTGAAGGTCGATGCCCCGGTCGCGGGCCTCCTGGGCGTACGCCTCGGGGACGGCGTGCTCGACGAACCAGCTGAAGTGGTCGCCGACGCACGACTGCCCCGCCTCGTAGCCGAAGAATCCCGGGATCACGCCATCCTGGACGTAGCCGCACATGCCCGGGACGGTCCGCTCGTCCGCCGACAGGACGATGTGACAGGTCGAGGTGCCCATGATCATGACCATCCGGCCGGCCTCGATGACCGTCGCCGCGGGCACGGCGACGTGGGCATCGACGTTGGCGACCGCGACGGCCGTGCCGGGTCTCAGGCCGGTCCACGCGGCCGCTTCCGGGCTGAGGCCGCCGGCCCGCTCGCCCATGTACCGGATGTCACGCTGCATCTTCGTGTCGACGACGGTCCCGAGCCGCGGATCGAGCGCCGCGAAGTAGCTCTCGTCGGGGAACCCGTCCCGCTTGGACCACATCGCCTTGTAGCCCGCCGTGCACGCGTTCCGGGTCTCGGCGCCCGTCAGGCGCCAGACGACCCAGTCGCTCGCCTCGATCAGGCGATCGGCCGCCGCGTAGACGTCCGGCGCCTCATCGAGGATCTGGAGGGCCTTGGAGAAGAACCACTCCGACGAGATCCGTCCGCCGTACCGGCTGAGCCAGGGTTGGCCCGTGGCGCGGGCAACCTCGTTGATCCGGTCGGCCTCCGGCTGGGCGGCATGATGCTTCCAAAGCTTGACCCAGGCGTGGGGATTGGCACGGAACTCGGGGATGTCGGCAAGGGGCGTCCCGTCGGCCCTGACCGGCAGCATCGTGCAGGCGGTGAAGTCGATCCCGATGCCGATCACATCGGCGGGATCCACCCCGGATTCGCGGAGGACCGCGGGGATGGTCGTCTTGAAGACGCGCAGGTAGTCGCCGGGATCCTGGAGCGCCCAATCGGGCGGCAGCGCGACCGATCGGTCGAGCGGAAGCCGCTCGTCGATGACGCCGTTGGAATAGGAATAGACGGCCGCGGCAAGCTCGGATCCATCCGCGACGTCGACGATGATGGACCGCCCGGATTCGGTGCCGAAGTCCACGCCGATCGCGTACTTGCCCAACGGTCCCTCCTGCGGGCCGGCGTCCTGCCGCGGCCCCAGACCGCGAGAGCCCGAGGGCCGGGCGTCGACCCGGCGCGAGCTCCGGCGCAACCGAATACTTGATCAAATGACACGCCGTCCGTTAGCGTTCCCGCTAACGTTCACGGTGTAGAGTACCGTAGCAGGGTCCGCGCAAGCGCACAAGCCATCCGCCACCCGGAGGTACGGATTGTCTCGCCAGCATCGGGTCACGATCAAGGAGATTGCCCGCATGTGCGGCGTCTCCACGCAGACCGTGTCACGCGTCATCAACAAGCGACCGGATGTTGCGCCGAGAACGCGTGATGCGATCGAGGCGGCGATCGCGTCGGTCGGGTTCCAACCCAGCGAGGTCGCGCGCAGCCTCGTCCAGCGGCGTTCGCAGATGCTCGGTGTCGTCGTGGCCGGCCTTCGCTACTTCGGGGTGGCCCAGACGCTCAACGGCATCACCGAGGAGTCGGACGAGTCAGGCTACGTCATCCTCCTCAAGGAGATCTCGGGCGCCGACGCTGCGGAGATCGTCACGGTGATCGAGTTCCTGATGGCCCATCGCGTCGAGGGGATCATCTTCGCAGCGCCCGATCTCGAGGCGACCATCCCGAAGTTGCGCGAGCAGCTGCCGATCGGAGCTCCGCCGATGGTCTTCCTCAAGGCCGAACCCTCGACCGATTTCTCGACGATCTCGATCGACAACTGCGCCGGCTCCCGACAGGCGACGGAGCATCTCATCGCCCTCGGACGGCGACGGATCGCCCATGTCGGCGGGCCGGCGGGCTGGCACGAGGCGAGGGACAGAGAGGACGGCTGGCGCGGCGCGCTTCGAGACGCCGGGCTCGAGCCGGGACCGGTCCGCATCGGGAACTGGTCGTCGGCGAGCGGTGCGGCCGCGTTCGAGCAACTGCTCGAACTGGCCCCCGATATCGACGGGGTCGTCGCGGCGAACGACCAGATGGCACTCGGCGTGCTCCACGTCGCCAACCGCCGCGGCATCAGGGTCCCGGACGACATCGCCGTCGTGGGATTCGACGGCCTCGACGAGGCCGCCCAGTTCACCCCGCCCCTCACGACCGTGAGGCAGCCGCTCAACGAGCTCGCACGCCTTGCGGTCAGGGAGCTCCTGGTGGCCGTCGACGAACCCGATCGGGCGGCAGTCCGGGCACTGTCGCTCCCGCCGGAGCTCATCGTCCGCGAGAGCGCACCCGCCCCTGGACCCGCAACGGCGACCTCGCCGTCCGCTCCTGCGGCGCCCGCTGCGGCCCGGGCCGCCGAGCCGGTCTGACCCGGTCCATGGAGACGTCGAGTCGCGGCAAGCTCCGGTTCGGACTCTTCCTCAGCCAGGCGAACAAGTCCCTCGCCAGGGTCTATGACGAGTTCCAGATGGCCGAGGATCTCGGCTTCGACCATGCGTGGCTCGTCGACCATCTCGTCGACACCGACGGGCCGCCGGACCATCCCTGCCTCGAGGCGTGGACGCTGCTGGCGGCGATCGCGGCAAGGACTCGGAGGATCCGGCTCGGGGTCCTCGTCACGAGCAACACGTTCCGGCACCCGGCGGTCCTGCTCAAGGAGGCGGTCACCGTCGATCACATCAGCGGGGGCCGGCTGACCCTCGGGCTCGGGTCCGGCTGGCACGTCGACGAGCACCGCCGGTACGGGATCGAGCTGCCGGATCCCGCCGAGCGCATTGACCGGTTCGCTGAGGCGGTCGAGATGATCAGCCTGCTGATGAGCCAGCCGCGAACGACGTTCCACGGGCGGCACTACCGGCTCGACGATGCCCCGCTCGAGCCGCGGCCCGTTCAGCAGCCGCGGATCCCGATCCTCATCGCCGCTCACCGGCCGCGGATGCTCCGCCTGGCCGCCCGGTTCGCGGACCAATGGGACACATTCGCGGTGATGCCGGGCACGGCGACCGACGGCGTCGGCACCAGCATCGAGGAGCGGATCCGGGCGCTCGACGAGGCCTGCCTGGCGATCGGGCGCGACCCGGCCGAGATCCGTCGATCGACGTGGGCGACCGCGGCGGCCGTCGAGTCCGAGCCGGCCTACGCCGACTTCGTGAACCGGCACCGGCTCCTCGGCTTCACTGACTTCTCGGTCGTCCCGCCGGCCAGCGGGGCCGAAGCCGCACTGCGCCGCATCGCCGAACGGGTCATTCCTGAGCTTCGCGAGGCGCCGGCGGCGATCCGGGGCGGGTAGCCGCTCGTCGCCGGCGGCTCGCTCAGCCGGGCCGGCCCGTGGCCGCAACGACCGCCCGGGTCAGACGATCCGTCGCGAGCGCATCCGCGTACGAAGACAGCACCCGGCCGGGGTCGCCGGCCTCGACCGCGTCGAGGAACACCTCCGCCTCCGCCTCGTACGGGTCGCGGCCCGCGGGCAGGGTCCGGACGGACCGGCCGTCGGAGAACGAGACCTCGAACGACCCCGGCCCCTCGCCTGCACGCCGGATCGTCGTGATCAGCTCGGACGACACCAGCTCGAACTCGACGACGGCCGACGCGAGCCGGCGCGTGTTCGCGAAGCTGCCGACGGCGCCGGTTTCGAACCGGAGCACGGCCGCCGTCGCGTCGACGACATCCGCCCCGGGCGGCACGACGGGCTCGTCGCGGACCGACGCGGCGCCCACGACCGTCGCCTCGCCGACGAGCCAGCGCGCGAGGTCGTAGAAGTGCGTGGCCTGCTCGACGACCTGTCCGCCGCCGACCGACTCGCGCAGCCACCAGGCCGGGGCGGGGGTGCCGGACAGCCAGCGGGCCGTGACGAGACGGGCGGGGTTTGCCGCAAGGCGCTCGCGGATCTCGGGCATGGGCTCGAGGGCCCGCAGGTGGTAGCCGACGGCCACGACGAGCCCGCGATCAGCGATCCCGGCCGCGACCCGGGCGGGACCGGCGGCATCCGTCGCGGCGAGCGGCTTCTCGGTGAGGAACGGGACTCCTCGCTCCACGAGCTGCTCGCAGATCGCCACGGCAGCCGACGGCGGAACGCAGACGTACACGACGTCGGGTCGCTGCTCGTCGAGCATGCGACGGGCGTCGTCGTATGCGGCGACGCCGCGTGGCCGGGCCGTTGCTTCGGTGCTCTCGAGCCGGGCCGAGGCGACGCCGACGAGCTCCGTTCGGCCGATTCGGTCGAGGGCGGCGAGGTGGGCGGGGGTGATCCAGCCGGCCCCGACGAGCGCAAGCCGCATCATGCGACCCGCCCCCCGGCGGCCTCGTCGCGGGCGGCGACGTACGCCTCGACGTAGGTGAGGCCGATGACCGGGGCGGCCAGCAGGGCAAGCAGTCCCAGACCGGCGATCGACAGGGCGAGCGGCAGGACGTCGATCAGGGCCCGGTACATGTCGCCGAAGACGGGGCCCATGAGGATGATGCCGAGAGCGATCACCGGCAGCAGGTCGAGGATGAGGGCGACGAACCGGATGCCGACCCCGGCATAGACCGTCCCGGGCGGTGGCGGCACCCGCGGCTTCTCGATGACGTTCCACTGGACCGGCGCGGCCGTCCCGCTCGGCGGTCCCCACGAGACGACCGGCCCGGCGGAGGGCGGGGGAGTTGCGGGAGTCGACGGCGGCGGCCACGCGCCGAGGGGCTGCTCGGCCGGTGGCCGATCGTCCTCCATCCTCGCCTCCTGCTCGGTCCGGACACCCGGCCCGCGAGGCCATGGTAGCGCGGCGCGACGGCCCTCGGCGCCAGACTCGCGGTCATGGCCGGCAGGCGCCACGCGGCCGATCATCGCCGGGATCCGGAGGTGCTCATGCACGACGCATGGGCACGGCTAGCAGGGCAGGCGGCGCCCCTTCGCCCGCGGGTCAGCGGCGCAGAGAGCGGGCGACGCCCCCGCGGCGACCGACCGGGCGTCGAGGCGGCGTCGCTCTGGACCAGCCCTACCGGCCGAACGTCCGCAATACGGCCACCATCCTGGTGAGCATCGCAAGCATGGCGAGCCGACCGCTCTTCCTCCGCGGCAGGTCGTCCGGAAACGGAAGCGCGTCGGGCCGGCGGTGCCAGGCACGGAACTCTTCTTCTCGGCGCTGGGCCGCGCGAGCGTCGTCTCCGGTGATGAGTCCGATGTATGAGCTGGGACGCATTCTGGATCCCCCGAGGGCGCGCACGCTGCGCGTTCGTCTCGATCCTCACGGACCGGCGTGCGCGTGTTAAGGACCAAGGTTCCAGTCGGGCGGATCGTTCGTCGCGGGCGCTGCCGGAAACAACTCGACCATGAGCCGCTCGGGCACCAGGATCTCGATCCCGGCGCGGTTGGTCCGGATGACCTCCTCCTCGCGGAACTCGCGGAGGACGCGGACGATGACCTCCCGAACGGTGCCCACAGCGTCGGCGAGGGCCTGCTGGCTCACCTTTGCGACCAGGTGGTGACCATGCCGCTGCTCCGACGCGAGGTCGAGCAGGTGCCGGGCGACCCGTTGCCGAACGGTCGAAAAGGCGCTGCCGGGAATCTCGGCCACGAAGCTGACCACCCGCTCGCTGAGCTCGTCGATGAGCGCCCGAGCCACCAGGACGTCGCGCTCGGCCAGGCCGATCACGGCTTCCGGCCGGAGGGCGAGGAGCTCCGAGTCGACGAGTGCCTGGATTGACCCGGGCATCGAGAATCTCGGGGTGAAGAGCGAGGCGACCCCCGTCAGGGCGCCGCGCCGGAAGTAGCGGACGGTCAGGCTCCGCCCGTCCGGGGCGGTGACGAAGATGCGGACGAAGCCCTCGACGAGGAGCTCGATGTGCGGGCCGGCCTCGCCGGCCGCGCGAACGGTCGAGCCGGCCGGGACGCCGATCCGTCGTGCCCCGTCGACGAGCTCGGCCGCGATGTCGTCCGGCAGGCGGCGGAAGTGCGACCGCGCCAGTGCCGCTTGGACGCGATCGTCGAGCATGGCTCGTTCGCTGATCGCCATCCGGCAACGCTATCAGCCGCCCGTATCGCCAGCGTCGGGAGGTCCCGCCCCTCGTGGCGGGTCCCGCCATAGCCAGGGGCCGCCGGCGGAAATGGCGGACGACCATCCCCGCCGGCCTCGTCGGTCAGGCGACCCGGCGCAACCGCCCGGTCTCGACCTCGTAGACGACGCCCGTGACCGGCACGTCCTTGATCCAGGGATGCGCCCGGATCTTCTCGACCTGCTCGACGAGGTTCGTCTCCAAGTCCGGGAAGGCATGGAGCGGCAGGTCGACCGTGGTGCCCGTTGACTCCGCGATCGATGCCTGGACGGGTCCATCCTCGAACGTGAGCATCCCGCAGCCGGTGTGCTCGATGACGAGGATCTCCTCGGTGCCGAGGAGGTGCTGGCTGATCACCAGCGAGCGGATCGCATCCTCGGTGGCGAGGCCGCCCGCGTTCCGGATGATGTGGGCCTCCCCCGTCCGCAGGCCGAGGACCTCCTCGACGGTCAGGCGTGCGTCCATGCAGGCGAGGACGGCGAGTCTGCGTGACGGAGGCATTTCCAGGTTCGGCCGATCGAAGGTCGCGGCGTAACGAGCGTTCTCGGCGAGGGCGCGGTCGGTCTCAGGAGCGCGGGCGGCAAGGACGGTCACAGGGGATTCTCCCAGGTGCGGTTTCGTGGTCCGGGGTGTCGAGGGTCGCGGCGCGGTGGCGGGCGGGATCCCGGTGTCCGGCGATGGCGCAATCGCTGAGCGGGTCAGCGCGCCTGGGTCCGGACCCGATCCTCCACCCGGCCGGGCCGCCGGCTACACATGTTGCGGGCGATGCGGTGGCTGACCATGACGAGAAAATCATACAGAATTAGTAGGAGTTTGGACAACGCTGCGTATCGAATTGGGCGCCGCTCCACCCGCGGTCGACGAGAAGGAGGCGGTATGTCTCGGGGCTGCCGATCGCGTAGAGCATGTCGGCGGCGCGTCCAGATCGATGCCGTCGCGCAGACGGGCTCCCCGACAGCCATCCGCAAGAGCTCGCGCTGGCCCGCGAATCGTTGCGTCTTGCCACGCTCCCAGAGCACCGCGAGGTCCGGATCGGCGACAGCGGCACCGCGCACGACCTCGTCGACGGCCGCGCGCCGACCGAGGATCAACGACCCGTTCCTCGCGAGGATCCTGACCGGGAATTGAAGAACCGGCCTCGGCGGGCCGGTTCTCGACGTCAGTCGTGGTTGGAGCGGGAGACGGGACTCGAACCCGCGACATTCTGCTTGGGAAGCAGACACTCTGCCAGCTGAGTTACTCCCGCTCAGCTACACGCTCAACTGGACCATCTGCTTGAGCGCGAAGGCCATTCTAGCGCCACCCGATTGACCCGACAGCGCTCGTGCAGCGCATGACTTGAGCCACAGCGTCTGCTTGAGTCCCTGCGCGACGACCTTGATCCTGGACCTTGGCTCCATCTTCGCGCCCGCTCGCCGCGGTCACGGGCGTCACGTCGTGCAGTAGGTGTTCAACGGGCTTTCATTCCGGGAAGATGGCAAGAGGTAACCAGCGGCTGCGTCCGGGCCGTTCCGTCGGCTTTCATCCGGTAGGTTTCGGCGTTCATCCGGTAGATTTCGAAATTGACGTCGGCGAGGAAGTACCCTGACGATCGTGAGATGTGGCCGCGCCTCGACCGAGCGGGCCGCAACGGGCACTTAGGAGGGACGACGATGGTAGAGCACCCGAACGCCGTGATGGCCCGCGAAATGACCGACGCCCTGGGCCGCGGCGATATGCAGGCGCTAATGGGTCTCCTCGCCGACGATGTGATCTGGCACGAGATCGGCCGTGCTGAGCCGCGCCGCGGGATTGCGCAGCTCCGCGAATTGGCACCCGGCGGTGGCGCGGTCGAATACGAGATCACGGGCGTACTGCATGACGTGGTCGCCAACGACGACCACACCATCGCATTGGTTGACGCCACGGCCACCCGCGGTGGCAAGACGCTCAAGTACCGGACCGCCGAGATCTATCACATCCGGGATGGCAAGATCGCGGAGCGCTGGGCATTCTCCGACGACACCGCGGCAATCATCGCTTTCTTCGCGTAGCGAGCGGCACCCACTCCTGGTCGAAGCGGCCTCAGGTTGCGACGCCTGCGGCTGACTGTCTCGTCAGCTCGCGTCGGACACTGGTTCGGGCTCGACACAGGAGCGTCCGCGTTGGTTTCGAGTTCGGCTACTTTGCCGAAGCGCTGCGGGGGACGGGGAGCCGCATCCGCTTCGATACCGCGACCGCCCGCTACGCGATCTACTTCGAGTACGGTGGAGAGGGTCAGGCCCAACCCGCCGCCTCCATCCCGTCCGAGCGCCTGGCGATCGTGGACGTCCGGCCATAGCAGGAGCCTTGGGGCGGCCCGAGGGTCGACCGGGCGTCCGGCTGGGCCCGTAGACTGATGGCCCTACCGTGTCGACGCCTTCGCTCCCCCGGCGCCCCCTGACCCCCGAGGACGTCGATCGAATTGCGGCCACGGCCGATCCGGTGATCCGCAACGTCGCGATCACGCAGGCCTATCACGAGTTGTCGGCCGCCACGGCTGCGCGCGTGGGCCCGATAGCCACTTGGTGCACCTACGCGACATGGGCCTCGAAGCAGGCCGGACGAACGATCCGGAAAGAGGATCTCCAACGTGGTCTCGAGGCGGCGATTCAATCATCGCCGGACGCGGCGCGTGCTGGGCGCGAGATCGCGACCGAGGCCCGCCGGCTCGGCACCAACCTCCCGCTTGATGCGTTGCTCGCGTCCGTCTGGGCGATCGTCGGTCCAGCCGCCGCGCTGAATTGCGCGAGCGCCGCAGTAGCCCGCGGCAACCTGCGGGTGTTCGAGGAGATCGGCCGCGAGTTCGCCCGCTTCGATGTCGAATGCGGCGCCGATTCCCGCGTCGGCACGGATAGCCTCGCCCGGTTCGTTGAACGGCTCCGACCGGGCGAGCCGCCCGACGGGCAGGGTTACCTGCGACAGGCGTTCTCGCGCTACCAGCGGGCGCGTTTCGAGGTCGACCCGGTAACGCGCGCGCAGCTCGTTCTGCTCGCCAACCTCGAGATCGGCTTCCATGAGCAGACCCGGCTCCAACCGGAGATCGCGGAGGCGCTCGACGCGGGCGTCGTCGATCCGCGTGACATCCGGGATCGCGTCCTCGAGGCCCTTTTCCCGCGTGCGCCGCGACTCGTGAGACTGCGCCTCGTGATTGCCCGCCTGATCGGGCGACACACGCCCCTCGACGTCGCGGTGGATGCGCTCGTGGTCGAGGCGCGACGGCTGAGTTCGGAATATCCTGACGCGCCACCTCATGTCGATCCAGCTTGGGACCGCGGTCCGTCTCCAGCTCGGCGAGGATCTCAATTCCGAATTCCCGCCATCGCTGCGAGAGATCGTCCTACCCGAGCTCCGTGAGCTTCTTGATCGGATCGATCCGACGCGGGACAGTCAGCTGCAATCCGGAGCAGTCGACTGGGCCGATCTCGGCGATCGCGTCCACTTCATCGCCGAGATGTTCCGGTGCTTCCAGGAGTCGCCGTTCCTATTCGACTCGCCCTTCACCCCAGCCCAGCTGGAGCGGCTCGACGCCGGTGCACGGCCAGCCGATCCGCTCTCGACGACCACGGGGCTGACGGATCTCAGGGATTTCGTAACCTACCCGTGCGTCGTCGGCGAGGCGGCTCTTGCGGCGAGGAAGGCTATGGTCTGGCCGGCGCCGGATTTCGACAGCGGATAACTGAGCCGATTTGGTGGTACCGCCACTCGGGAGGCCACAGCGCTGAGCCGCTCAGACTTGGGAAGCAGACACTCTGCCAGCTGAGTTACTCCCGCTCGGCGTACGCTCAATGAGAGCGTCCTCCTGACAGCAAAGCCAATTCTAGGGGCTCGTGCAGCGAGGCACAACGCTCGGCGAGCGAGATGACTCGCTCGTTGATCTCATGCATCCCGCTCAGGGCCTCACATGGCTGAGTTACCCGGATTGGCGGGTGAGCCCGCAGAACGGACCGGCATCGCGCGGTCCTGCGGCTTACCTCACTAGGGCTTCGGCGGAACAGTTGCCGAGCTCCCGCGACACCGCCGAGCCCGATCGCCGAGTAAGCAGCGGCGCTGCTGCCCACGCGCCATCAGTACTCGAACCGACGTCGGAGAAGTGCGTGGATGGAGACCGAGACGAGGATGACTGCGCCGTAGACGACCTGGGGGTAGTAATCGCTCAGGCCGATCGCCACGAGCCCGGCGCTGATCCCACCGATCATGAACGCGCCGAGGAAGGTTCCCCAAACGCTGCCGCGACCGCCGAACACCGAGGTCCCCCCGACGAATACTGCGGCCAGCGTGGGCAACAGGTAGCCATCTCCCACGGCCGGGTAGTAGTTGACGACCTGGAGGCTGTTGAGGAGGCCGGCGAACGCCGCCGCCGCACCGATGAGCACGAACAGGGTGATCCGCGTCCGCCGGATGGGGATGCCCATCAGCGCGGATGCCTGGGCGTTGTCCCCGATCGAGTAGGCGTTCTGCCCGAGGCGATGGCGGTTGAGCAGCAACCAGGTGGCGATCGCGATCGCGACGAGCCACACGAACTCCATCGGGAGCCCGAACAGCTTGCCCACCAGGACGTCGTACGCGGGGCTGGACGAGGTGGCCACCAGCGGGTACTGCTTGCCGCTCACGAGCGCGACAGCCAATCCCCGGAAGAGGAACTGGGTGCCGATCGTGACGACCAGCGAAGGGATCCCGATGTACGTCACCATCAGGCCATTGAACAGTCCGCACGTCACCCCGGTGGCGAGCGCGGCCGCGATCCCGAGCTCGACGCTGCCGGTGAACTTCCAGGCCGCCACGAAGCCGACCATGCCCAGCGACATGATCGACCCGAACGACAGGTCGATGTCGCCGGCCACGATGACCATCGTCAGGGGCATCGCCACGATGGCGAAGAACGGCGTCGTCTGGGCGAACGACTGGTAGATGGGGAAGTCCAGGAACGTCCTCGGAGCCAGCACGACGAACATCGCCCACAGCAACAGGAAGGCCACCGTGATGCCGATCTGCGACGCCCAGGGAGCCAGGAGCCTGCCGATCGATTTTCGTCGCGACGCGACGATCGCCGCCCGCGCGCTCACGTGACTCCTCCCGCCGTGTCCGCGCGGTCTTCGATTGCGCGGTAGCGCTCGGCCTCGGTATACGTGCCACCGGACGCGACCTCGCGCATGATGTTCATCAGCTCCTCGAGCGAGTAGCGGGAGGTCGGGAACTCGCCCGCGACGCGACCACGGTCAAGGACGACGATCCGGTCGGCCACCGAGTAGACGTGGAAGATGTTGTGGTCGATGAAGATCGTGGACTTGCCGGCGGCCCGGATCCCCTCCACGAAGTGCAGGAGCTTCTCGGTCTCCTTGAGCGACAGGCCCATCGTCGGCTCGTCGAGGATGATGATGTCGGCCTGGAAATGGAGGGCCCGGACGATGGCCAGGCCCTGCCGCTCGCCGCCAGACAGGCCCGTCACACTGGTGTTCGGCGTGAGCGCCGCCGACGTGAAGCCCATCGATTCGCCCATGAGCTCCTCAGTGGCGCGGCGCATGTCGCCGACGCGCAGGAACCCCAACGGGCCGCTCAGGGGCCGGCCCATGAAGATGTTGCGCCACAGCGGCAGCTGCTCGGCCAGCGCCCGCTCCTGGTAGACCGTCTCGACACCCAGCGCGCGCGCCTTCGGGACGGTGAGGCCCTCCGCGCGCTGCCCGTTGAACCGGATTTCGCCCTCATCCGGCCGATGGACGCCGGTGATGATCTTGATCAGCGTCGACTTGCCGGCTCCGTTGTCGCCGAGCAGCCCGACGACCTCGCCACGGCCGAGGCGGAAGCTGACGTCTTCGAGGACGCGCACGCCCCCGAACGACTTCGAGACGTGGCTGAGCTCCAGCCTGAGCGACGGAGGCGGCATAGGGTCCGGCTGGCGGGCGCCGTCGCGTCCGCCAGCCGGTTGACCGCTCATCGATTCAGCGGTCTCCGCCATTACCGAATCTGCTGCTCCACGAGCGGGGCCAGGAAGTCGACGTTCGACTTGTCGATGAAGCCGCCACCGGTATTCACGAACAGGCCGCTGAAGCCGTACTTCTTGGTCAGGCAGAGCTGCTCGACCGCCAGGAAGCCCTGGAGGTACTGCTGCTGGTCGATGACGAGGCTGATATAGCCATCCTTGATGCCCTGGACGGTCGCAGCCGAGGCGTCGAACCCGGCCATGTAGACCGAGCCGGCGGCCAGGTTGGCGGCCTTCATGTAGGTCGGGATGGTGGACGTCAGGTTGCCGTGGTCGATGAACATGGCCTTGACGTCAGGATGGGCCGAGGTGTAACCGGTGAACACGCCCGTCCCGTTGGCCGGGTCCTTGTTCGTCGCGTCGTCGATCTCGAGGTAGTCGACGGTCAGGCCCGCTTCCTGCAGTGCGTCGAGGATGCCCTGCGTCCGCTCGCCTCGGCCGGGTTGCGACTTGAGGCCCCAGACCATCGCCCGGTCGCCCGACTTCAGGCCGCCACGGGAGATCGCCTCGTTGGCGAGGGCCGCGCCGGCGTCGTGCAGGACGGCACCCACATACCCGAACCCGGCGGTTGCGTACTGCGCCTCCACGTTCTGGAGCTCGGTGTTCATCGCCGTGACCAGGATGCCCTGGTCCTCGGCCTGCTTGATGAGCGGATCGAACGCGTCGTCACCAGGGTGGCCCATGATGGCGATGCCGTCCGGCTTCGTCGCCAGCGCCTGCTGGAACTGGGTGATCATCTTGCTGGGATCCCAGTCGGACCACTGGTAGGTGATTTCGGGTCCGAAGGCTGCCTGCGCAGCCTGTGCGCCGTTGTAGACGACCGTCTCGAAACCGCCGCCAGGCGTGCCGCCCGGGAAGAAGACGAGCTTGACCCCGGTGCAGAACTGGCCGGTCGCCGGCGCGCCACCCCCCGCGGGCGACGGGCTGCTCGACGCATTGCACGCGCTGATCACCAATATGACTCCGGCCAGCAGCACTGGTAGCCGCGACCGAAAGTGCTCGCCAGATCTGCTCATCTGAGACCTCCTCGATTACACGGACTCCCGGCCCGGTCAACTCCCGAGGCCAGTTCACGCACAGGTTCTTGTGTCGACCGGGACCTCCCTTCTGCCTCGGGATGGCGATTGAGTTAGATCCGAAGCGGGCTGGCACTTCGCCCGCGCGGTCAACGTGATTGCCAGGATCGGCGAGTCGTGTCCGATCGGAACCTCGTGCCGGGGAGACGCGATCGGAGCTGGGGCGGCGGGAACCTCGCTCCGTTCGGGCCCGTCCGTTCGAGGACGCCAACGCTCGCCGGTCCGGCGTCCATCGTTCCCGCCGCCGCTCGTGGCGGCGCTCGCCCCCGCCATCGGCAGCACATGATCGTCCCGAGCCACACCGTGTGCCGGGAAAGTGCCGTTTGGCACGCAGGCTCGTCCTCGAGCCATGGTTCAACAGACCTCGCCGTCCGCAGGCTCGTTTACGTTCCCGTGAACGTTAACGGTAGCCATGCTAGCCGCGCAGCACCAGCCACGTCAAGGGCTACTCGCGAACGAGCCCGGTCGGCCATCCACGGCGGCCGAGCTCGGCTCAGAATCCGCGCGCCAGGACGTAGTAGAGGTCGTTCCAGCGCAGGCCGATCGCGGAAGGCGTCGAGCTCAGTCCGTTCGTCGATTGCCAGGGATTCGCGAAGGCGCTCTACAGCCGCTCGAAGCGAGCCTGGAAGAAGCGAAGGTACTTCGGCTCGTAGATCATCCGAAGCCCGCGGGTGGACTCACGCGTGTCGAACACCCCCTTGACCGACTCGGCGACGACGTCCATGTGGGCCTGGGTGTAGACCCGTCGCGGGATCGTGAGTCGGGTCAGCTCGAGCCTGGGTCGATTGTTATCTCCGGTCTTCGGGTCACGACCGGCGCTTGCGATGCCGCGCTCCATCGAACGGATCCCGGAGTCGCGATAGAGCTCCGCGGCGAGTGTCTGAGCTGGGAACTCGTCCTGGGGGATGTGCGCGTAGAAGCGCCGGGCGTCGAGGAAGATCCCATGGCCGCCGACGGGCTGGACGATCGGGATGCCCCAGTCGGTCAGCAGCTCGCCGAGGTAGCGGACCTGGCCGATCCGGCTTCGGACGTGATCGTCCTGGACGCACTCCTCGATCCCGATCGCGATGGCCTCCATGTCCCGACCTGCCAGGCCCCCGTACGTGTGGAGACCCTCGTAGACGATGACGAGGTTGCGCAGCTCGTCGAACAGCTCGTCGTCGTTGACCGCCAGCCAGCCGCCGATGTTGACGAGGTTGTCCTTCTTGGCGCTCATCCAGGCCCCGTCCGCGTACGAGCAGAATTCGAGAAGGATCTCGGCGATCGATCGCTCGGCGAATCCCGCCTCACGCTCCTGGATGAAGAACGCGTTCTCGACGAGACGGGTGGCGTCGAGGAACAGCCGGATCCCGTGCCGGGTGCACAACTCGCGGACAGCTCGGATATTGGCCATGCTGACCGGCTGGCCGCCGGCCATGTTCACCGTCCCCGCCAGGCTGACGTAAGCGATCTGCCCGGCGCCCTCGCGCTCGATGAGCGCCTCGAGCTTGGCAAGGTCCACGTTGCCCTTGAACGGGTGCAGGTCCTCCGGATCGTGGGCCTCGTCGATGATCACGTCGACGAACTGGCCGCCGGCAAGCTCCTGGTGGAGGCGGGTCGTCGTGAAGTACATGTTGCCGGGCACGAACTGGCCGGGTTTGATCGCGACCTTGCTGATGAGGTTCTCGGCGCCGCGCCCCTGGTGGGTCGGCACGACGTGGCGAAAGCCATAGCGGCGCCGGATCGCCTCCTCGAGGTGGTAGAAGTTGCGGCTTCCCGCATAGGCCTCATCGCCGAGCATCATCCCGGCCCATTGCCGGTCGCTCATCCCGTTGGTCCCGCTGTCCGTGAGGAGGTCGATGTAGACGTCGTCCGACCGGAGGAGGAACGTGTTGTAGCCCGCCTCGGTGAGCGCGAGTTCGCGCTGCTCCCGGCTGATCATCCGGAGCGGCTCGACCATCTTGATCTTCCAGGGCTCTGCCCAGGAGCGCCGGCCGAACTGCTGCCCCATGGTCTGGGGGTTCGGGCTCGTCATCGTCTGTCTCCTTCGCGCGTCCGGCGGCCGGGGTCACAGCTGAGGCTGGCGACCTTCGGCTCGGTCGTCGGCTCGATCGTCGAGCGTACGCCGTCGAGTCACACTCCGGAGGCCCTGACCCCGCCGAGCGATTGGTCACGGCGGAACATGGCATGCTGGCGGCCGGGCGCGGAGCGGCACGTTCCGCGAGGCGGCGAGGGACCAGGTGGCCGAAGCGGCGTTCTGGGGACTGGTTGGGGCGTCAACGCTGATCGTCGGTGCCCTCCTCTCGATCGCGCTGCCGTGGCGGCGTCGCTCGATCGGGCTCGTTGCGGGATTCGGTGCCGGTGCCCTCATCTCCGCGCTGACGCTGGACCTCACGGCATCGGCCTTCGCCACGGCGGGCGTGCCGGCCGTCGTCGTCGGCCTCGGAGCCGGCGCCATCGTGTTCTCGACCGGCAACTGGGCGCTCCACCGTGGCGGACCGGCGCGCCACCGCAAGCGGTCGGCCGGGCAACAGGCCGGGGCCGACCCGCTCGGGATCGTGCTCGGGACCGTCCTCGACGGCATCCCCGAATCAGTGGTCATCGGAGTCTCGCTCCTGGCGGGCGAGGGCGTCGGTCTCGCGTTCCTTGCGGCCGTCGCGATCTCCAATCTCCCGGAGGCGATCTCGGCAACGACCGGCCTGCATGCCTCGGGCTGGACGACCCGCAGCGTGATCGGTCTCTGGGCGATCGTCGCCGTCGCGAGTGCGGCCGCGGCGGGGGCAGGGTTCGGGCTGCTCGCGTCGGCCCCGCCGGAGCTGACGGCGACGATCCAGTCCTTTTCGGCGGGCGCGGTCCTCACGATGCTGGCCGACACGATGATGCCCGAAGCGTTCGAGGAGGCCGGACCGGAAGTCGGCCTCGTCACCGTCCTCGGCTACGCGATCGGGGCGCTCCTGACGCTCGTCTAGCTGCGGCGGTCGCTTCGCCCGTATCGTTCGGGTCAGTCAGTCAAGTCGCGCAAACCGGGCAGTGAAGTGGCGGAGGGCCCGCGGCTCTTCGACGATCCGGTAGCCTCGCAGGTCAGACCGGTGCTGGGCGACCCAGCGGACGACCTCGAGGACGTAGTCGATGTGGCTCTGGGTATAGGTGCGCCGGGGGATGGCGAGGCGCACAAGATCCATCGCCGCCGCGGTCTCGGTGCCGTCGGGGTGCCGTCCGAACATCACCGTCCCGATCTCGCAGCCGCGGACCCCTCCCTCCCGGAAGAGCGCGACCGCCAGCGCCTGGCCCGGGTACTCGAGAGGCGGGATGTGGGGTAGCAGCGCTCGCGCGTCGATGTAGACGGCATGCCCGCCGACGGGCCGCACGATCGGGATGCCGGCCGCCTCGAGCGCTTCACCAAGATAGGCGGTTGAGCGGATCCGGTAGCGCAGGTAATCCTCGTCGACGACCTCGCGGAGGCCCTGGGCGATCGCCTCGAGATCCCGTCCGGCGAGCCCACCGTAGGTCGGGAAACCCTCAGTCAGAATCAGGAGATTGCGACACTGTTCGGCCAGCAGATCGTCGTTCAGGGCGAGCCAGCCGCCGATATTTGCGAGGCCGTCCTTCTTGGCACTCATGGTCATGCCGTCGACCAGCGATGCCATCTCCCGGACGATGTCGGGAATGGTCCGGGCGGACTGTCCCTCCTCGCGCTCATGGATGAACCACGCGTTCTCGGCGAAACGGCAGGCGTCCAGGAACAGGGGCACCCCGAATTGGTTGCACACCGCCCGGACCTCGCGCAGGTTGGCCAGCGAGACGGGCTGGCCGCCACCGCTGTTGTTGGTCACCGTGACGAAGACCGCGGGCACGGTCTCCGCCCCGCGCTCCGCCAGGAACGCCTCGAGGGCCGGCACGTCCATGTTCCCCTTGAACGGATGGAGCGTGGATGGCACACGGCCCTCGGGGATGACGAGGTCGACGGCCTCGGCGCCCGTGTATTCCACGTTCGCCCGTGTTGTGTCGAAGTGGGTGTTGTTCGGGATCGCCTTGCCCGGGCCGCCGATGACGGAGAAGAGGATCCTCTCCGCTGCCCGGCCCTGGTGAGTCGGGATGACGTGCCGGAACGGGAACAACCTCTGAACCGACTCAAGGAAGGCATACCAGGACGGCGACCCAGCGTACGATTCGTCGCCGCGCTGGATGCCGGCCCACTGGTCGCGCGACATCGCGCCGGTCCCCGAGTCGGTCAAGAGGTCGACGATGACGTCCTCGGCGTGGACATTGAAGAGGTTCCAGCCGGCCTCACGGAGAGCGACTTCGCGCTGCTCGACGGTCTTCAGCCGGATCGGCTCGACCGAGTGGATGCGGAATGGCTCGATGATGGTCTTCCAGCGTTCCACCCGATGAGCATACGGGCACCGATCCGGGCCGTCTGGTCGACATCGCCGCGTCTGTCGTCGAGACCTCACCCCGCCCGCCATCCAGATGCTGGTAGACGGAGCGTGGTTTCCGCCGTCGTCCGGATCGGATCGGCGGGCGACATCCTCGGGCGCTACCATCAATCCGATGGCTGCCCCCGGCATGTGGTTCGGTCCTCGGATCGATCGGCGGCAGTTCCTTGCCCTCGTCGGGGCCGTCGTGGCAGCCGGCTGTTCGCCCGCCCCGTCGCCGTCACCCGCGAACGGCACGTTCGCGCCGACGGCGACTGCGAGCCCGGCGCAAACCGGGCCACCGGCCGAAGCATTCGATGCCCTTCGACGACTCCGGGCCATCGTCCGGGCGAGCCCGGATCACCTCGCGACGCTTGCCGCGGTGGCGGTCGCGACCGGCGACCCTGCGGCGGTCGTTTCCTTCGTCCGCGATCACATCGCCATCCTGCCAGGCAGCCAGCGATCCGGCGACCCGCTGACGGAAGCGCGCTGGGGGGCGCGCGGGACACTCGCCTCGGGTCGCGGCACGCTGCGGGAGCGCGCCGATCTCCTCGTCGAGCTCCTCGGGACGATGGGCGTGACCGGCACGGTGCTGTCGATGGATCGACCGGCGGACTTTACGTTCGGCGGTGCCAAGCCGGCGGCCTTCGCTCCAGACCTGGGCGCACTCGGGGCTCTGTGGGACACCGTCGACACCGGGCATCCGAAGTTGACCGACGGTCCGGACGACGCCCCGGCCGCGGCCGCCCGAGCCGCTTCGGCTGTCCTCGCCGCTCTCCCGCCGGAGCTCCGGACGGCTCAGACGATCGCCCCGGGTCTGCCTGACCGCATCCCGGTCGTAGCGTTCGGCGAAGGTGCCGACGCCCGATGGGCCACCGCCGTCGGCGGGACAGCGCTCCTGACCACGGCGCCCGACGGCATGGTGTCGGCATCGGCGGCCGTGATGCCACAGGTCACCGTCAGCGTCCAGGTCGCGTTGAACCCGCCGCGTGGCGCGACCGTCGATCGAACGGTGCTCCACGAGGTGCTGCGCGGGACGTGGCCGGCGGACCAGCTGGCCGCGCGTCATCTCACGCTCGCATTCGGGGTCCCAGGGAGCCCCGTCGAGACCCTTCAGCGACGGCGGAGCGAGGTGCCCGTGCGGCAGCCCGTCCTGCGGCTCGAGGCGCTCGATGCGGATGACGGCACGATCCAGATCGTCGGCGGCACCGCGATCAGCCTGGCCGGCGGGCTCATCACGCCCGCGGCGGACGGATCCGGAGCACTCGACGGTCCACTTGGACCGATCCTCGCGGTACCGCGATCGGGAGCGTCAGCCGCGACGGTGACCACTATCGCCGCGGCCGCGTCGGTCACGACGTTCCCGACGGTCGATCTCGCCGTCAGCGTGCGAGACGCCGATGGACGAGCGATCGACGGCCTGCCCGCATCGGCGTTCGAGGTCACGGAGGATGGGCAGCCCCGAACCGTGACGCTCATCGGCAACAGCGCCCCGACATCGATCCGGATCCTCGTCATCTACGACGCGAGCGGCAGCGTGACCGGCTTCTGGCCCTCGGCGAAGGCCCGGGCCGCCTTCGAATCGAAGATCGCGACCGCGCTCACGACGGCGGCCGTGGACCATCCGTTCACCACGCAGGTGATCGGGATCGGCGGGGCGTCCAGCGACGACGCGTGGGCGGCCCCCGAGGCGGCGGCCCTCACGGCGGCGTTCGCCGGCAGCCCGCCTTCGACGTCCGACATCTGGACCACGCTCGGGCGGGCCGTGCCGGCGTCCGGGGCCTCGGCGGTGATCCTCGTCAGCGACAACGTTGCGAGCGACTTCCCGGAGCAGATCCCGGGCCTGCGCCGGCAGGTCCGTGGCGCGGGGGTCCCCATCGCGGTGCTCCCCGTCGGGTCGGTGGACAAGGCGGCGACCGACGCGATCGTGGCCGACACCCATGGGCAACGCTTCGACCCGAAGGCGAGCGACCTCGCCGCGCGGCTTGGCGGGTTCATCGCCGACCAGGTCGGGACCGCCGCCTCGACGGGCTACCGGCTGCGGTACGTGGCCCCGACCGATGGCCCGACGTCGAGGGCCGTGAGCGTGAGCATCGCCGGATCGACGGCGAGCCCGGCGACGCTGACGTACGACGTCCCCGCCCCTGCGGACCGTTCGACGCCGTCCGGCGTCGCGGGTGTCTATGTCACCGTCACCGTCGGCGATCGCGTCATGCGCCGGCGACTCGGCGGGGTCCCGGCGTCGGACCGTGACGTGCCGAGCGAGACGGCCGACGCCACCGCGATCGCCGAGGCGACCGCCGCGCTCGATGCGATCCAGACGATCCGCTTCGAACCGGGGACCACGACCGCACGACTCCTCGACGACCTGATCGGGGCGGCACTGACGTTCGAGCCGCTCGAGAAGGTCTGGGCCGATGGCCCGTCGGCGATCGCGACCGCCTCCACGGGCTGGCGGCGGTTCCCGGGCATGCTCGCCGCGATGTCGGAACCGGTCACCGGCGGCGAGACCACGATCGACGCGACACCGGTCGGGCTCGCGGTGTCGATCCTGACCGAAGCGGTCACCGCGACGGACCTCGTCCTCCTCTCGGATGTCGCCCCTGGTCTCGACGATTGGCTCGGCGTGGGCCCGGACGGGACGGCGGCGTTCGATGCTGCGGCGCGCCGATCGGTCGGCGCGAGCATCCGCGAATCCCTGCTCTTCCCCGCGAGCGCCGCCGATCAGCTCGACGGGCTCGCCCTCACGTTGATCCCGGCGCTCGCGACCATCGATTCGACGGCCCTCGCGGCGGACCGCAAAGCGAGTCTCTCGTCACTCGCGACCCAGTACGCGACCTTCCACCGGCTCGTGCCGACGTCCGGGGATGTTGTAGCCGCGTGGCTCGTCGATCCTGCCACGGGATCGTTGACCGCGGTCGGCGCCGACGGTCGCGGGGCCGGCAAGGATTACAGCAAGTGTCTCAAGCCCGCGGGTGCCGACGATCTCGCCTCCTTCATCGCGACGTCGATCGCGATGATCTCGATGTTGTGTATCGCGACGCCGGGCGTGATCCCGCAGTACGCGTGCGTCGGGGCGGACGTCTACGGCGCCGGAACCGCGGCGCTCGGCTCCTTCACCGCGCCCCCGAACATCAAGCAGGACATCTTCAACGCCGCGTCCTACGCCGCCGGTCTGGCGGCGGCCAACATCGGGGGCCTGGCCGGTCGGTCGATCGTCGCAGTGCTCCTGATGATGGCCGGTATGCTCGCCGGCGGATCCTGCGCCTAACCGATCCCGCGGAGCTCAGTCTCGCTGCCCACCACACGCCGGGCCCGGTCCGGGGAACGGCCAGCATCCCTCTGTTGATCGGAGGAGGCGGAGAGCGCCGGACGATCCCTCTGGCCGCCCGACGGGCCGACATCTGGCATCACCAGGGATCCCCTGAGCACCTCGCGCGAAAGCTCGAGGTCCTGCGCGCCGCGTGCCTCGCCGTCGGACGGGATCCCGAGGACATCGAGTTGGCGTTCGGCCCTGACCTCGTCATTCGCGACGATCCGGCTGACGCCCGGGGGGTGTTCGCGCGGGCGCTCGCCAGGCTCGGGCAGCGAGCGTCGGACGACCCGGCGGACGCGTGGCTAGGTCCCGAGGAGCTGATCGCCGAACGGCTCGCGCCATACCTTGAAATGGGCTTCGAGCACCTGATCGTCGGCCTGCCGGCACCGTACGACAACGAGACCGTCGTGAGGCTCGCTGCGCTTCGGGATGCCATCGGCGCGTAGCAGCGAGTCACGGCGTTTGGCCACGTTGGCCGAGAACGTAAGCGGCCACCCCGAAGATAAGACAGCGATGGCCGAGGATAGGATGGCCGTTCTCGATACGGTGCATCACCTGAATGATGTGAGCCGCGCCACGAAGAACCAGTCGCGATCGTCCTGAGGGGTCAATGGCTCAGTCGACGGTGTCCCGGCATGTGCTCAGCGGCGGTCGATTGGTCGCCATCCTCGCGATCGCTGCCTTCCTGGGCGGCTGCGTCGTGGCGGCCTCCGCCCCTGCGGCTGACCCGGCATCATCGAGCGACGGCCATCCGCCCTCGAAACCGGCGTCTTCGAAGGAGGCCACAGCGACGGCCGTTCTGACAGATGACCCGGCGGTGGTGGCGTGGGTGGATCGCCCGGCCGCCCCGTACGTCGAGCCGACACAACCGCCGTTTCCGGCAGATGCACGACCATGCCGAGCGTCGGACCTCGAGGCGACGTCTGGTGAGCCCGGGGCTGGGCTCGGGAACACACTGTTGCCCGTGAACTTCGCGAACGTCTCCGACTCGGCCTGTACGCTCACCGGTCCGCCGACGATCGACGGCGTGCGATCCGACGGCACGCACGTTCGGCTGCCGATCACTGAAGGGAGCTACTTCGGCGATCCTGGGCCGATCGGGAACATCGCGCCGGGCGGAGCTGCGGCCCTCAACATCTCGGGGACAAACGAATGCGTCGCCCCTCCCGGTGGCAGCCACCGGATCTTCGCCACGCTTCGGATCGGCTTGCCACACGACGGCGGGACGGCCGACGTCCCGGCGCGCGGCTTCGACACCCGCTGCGGTGTCTGGGTCAGCGCGTTCGGAGTACCGGCCGACGCGTGGCCGCCCACCGACGTGCCGATGTCACCACTGACGGCGGTCATCAACGCCCCGGCCGTGGCCGTCGCTGGCCGGACCCTGAGCTTCACCGTGACCCTGGCCAACCCCACGGCGGGCGACATCGCGCTCAGCCCATGCCCCGCCTACGTTGAATTCGTCGGGTCTGGATCGACGAGCTGGGTCGCCACGGTTCTCAACTACTACCTGAACTGCGATGCGACGCCGGAGATCCCGGCCGGCGGTTCCGTGACGTTCGAGATGCGCCTCGCCGTCCCGTCCGATCAGCCGGCCGGAATGGCCAAGTTCGGCTGGGACTTCCAGGGCGGGAGCGGTCCGTGGGCGAACGCGCAGCTCGAGGTCAAGACCGGAGGGTGACAGCTCCGCTCGGCCGATGAGCGCCCGGTTCAGCTCTTCGGCGTGAAGCTCAGAAGGCCGGTGAAGTGGCGGAGGGCCCGCCCATCGCGAAGGTGGAACGCGTCGTACACCCGCGCGACGCCGGCATCGAGGTTGATGGTGGCCTCGAAGAAGATCGTGTCATCGGTCTCGACGAACCGATCCGTCGAGGCGAGCTTCAGCCCCGCCATCCTGTCGAGATAGCCCGTGAAGTACTCGGCGATCGCGTCGCCACCGAAGATCTGGTTATCGAACGACACGAGCACGGCATCGTCGGTGTAGTGGGAGCGGATGCCGGCAATGTCCTTCGTCTCGCAGTAGCGAACCTGGTCCTCGTAGAACGTCTGGCCCGCGGTCTTGGTCGTCATAGGATCCCTCTTATCGCAATGCTGCCGTCGCGAATCACTGTCTCACAGTCAGCGATCGCGGTGGCGACGTCCGGGCGTCCCTCGTCAGGGCACCGGAGCCGCCTGCATCGCGAGCGCCGCTTGATCGTTCTCCGTCGGGGATGCGACGATCCAGAACTTGACCGCCACGTGGTTTCCGATGAGGAGGGGTGCGTCCGGGGTCCGGTACGACAGCCGCAGCTGCCCGCCGAAGCCGTTCGGGACGGTCGCGCCCGTCGCGATGCGCTCGCCCACGCTCCCGTCGAGCGGGTATCGCCACAGGCCGTCGGCCTCGTCGTCGCTGACCGCGTAGCTCGAGTAGACGGCGGATTCGTCGGCCCCGACCAGGTAACCGTTGACGCCGAGTTCCGTGTCGGGTGCCGAGCCGCCGGTGTAGAAGCCCACCGTGCCCTCGGGCTGGTCGAACGTCCCGACGGTCGTCTGACTCCAGACGCCGTCGCCGGCGGCGAACCGCCCGAAGCTGATGCTGCCGCCGGGTTTGCCTAGGGGATCGATCCCCGAACCGGGCACGAAGCGGTAGGCCCCGTTCTGCCCGTCACCGAAGATCAGGCCGCTCGAGGTACTCGTAAAGATCTGGTTCGTGATCAGCCGGATCGGACCAGGCGCGCCGAGGACATCGGTCACGAACGGCAGCTCGACGCTCCCGTCGGCGCTCGTGTCGATGATGTTCCTCGCGGGGTCGATGCGCCGCAGATGCGCACCGTGGCCGCTCGTGTCGGCGCCGGTCCGGTCGACGAACCAGATCGCGTCGCCGGCTGCGGCAAGAGCTGTGAGGCCCTGCCCGCCGCAGATCGTCGGCACGTTCGCCTGCACAGCGAGTGTGGCCGGATCCAGGCGTGAGACCTGGCAGCCGGAGTCGCCGCGCTTGAACTCGCCGGCCCAGATCGAACCGGCCGCCCAGGCGAGCCCGCCCAGGGCTGTGGCGGGGGCCCGCTGCTTGACCTTGCCGCTGCCAGGGTCGAGGGCGAGGAGCTCCCACGTGAAGTCACCGAAGCCCTCCGCCTGCGTGCCCACCTCGACGTAGATCGTCCCGTCGGGTCCGAGCGCGGCGGAGACCCCGTTGGCGACGTGATCGGCGACGGTCAGGACGCCGGATGCGGGTCCAACGACGGGCGGCGGCGTCTCGGGAGGCACCGGTTGATCGAGGGTCGCCGTGCCGCCGGACTGGAGCTGGTCCGTGCTCGCATAGAGCGATACGTACTGCATCTCGCCGGTCGTCGAGACGTCGAAGGCGCAGTCCTCGGCGAGCTCCGGATCCGTCACCGAGGCACAGGCCGTCCTGGCCGCCACGACCGCCGCGGGGTCGAGGTCGTCGATGGATTCCGGCACCGTCTGGGGCGGGAAGCCCGGGACGGTGAACGAGTCGGTGGTCTCGCCCGCGTCGTAGTCGAAGAGGCTGGTCGCCGTCGTGACCCGCCACGCCGGGCCGAAGACCTCGTAGAGCAGGTGGTAGCGGTCCGCGCGGTCCTTCGGCACGGGGAGAGTCGAGCCGTCGGGGAGCGCCGGGATCTGGAATGCCCCACCGGTCGGGACGCGCCCCATCAAGCCGCCCCCGCTTGCCCGCAACGATTCCGACGGCAGGACCAGGATGTTGAACGCGGAGCCGCCCACCGAGAGCGCCCAGAGCTTCGTCCCGTCCGGGAAGTCCAGCTCGTATCCACGCTGGTGGGCGGCCAGCGAAGCGCCGGTCCCGAGATCGGCCGAGGCGACGCTGGCCGCGGTCGTTGCCGCGCCGTCGATTCTGACGTCGGGCAGTCCGGACGACGTCGCATAGAAGGCGACGCGGTGGCCGTTCACGCGCGCTGCAACGGCCGAGTTGACGGTGATCTTGCACGAACTGCCACATTGAACCTGCCGAGCCTGGATCTCGACGGAACTGTCCGGTGAGCGCAGAAGGACATACTCGCCGGCCGCCTGGAAGTCGTAGCGCGCGCGGTCGATCGTGCGCAGGTGCGGGTCACCATTGCTCCCGCCGCAGCCGGCCGAACATGGGTCGGGCCGCGGCGTCTTCTCAGGGCCGCACCACTCGTCCTTCGAGATCCCCCGCACGGCCAGCACGCTGGTCGTGCCCATCTCGCCGGTTGCCGCGAGCCGGAGATTGGGCGGCGCGACCTGGAGCGGGCCGTCGGTGCAGGCCGCCGCCCGACGGACACGTGCAATCGCCGCCCTCGTTCGTGCACAGGTCGAGCGTCGCCGAGCGAACGACCTTGTCGAGGCCACCGGCCCTCGGTTCCCCGACTCGGCCCGTCCCGGCGGGCACCTCGATCCGGGTGACGAAGGCGGTCGTCTTGAGATCCGCGATGGCGGCCGAGTTCGGCTTCGCCGAGATCTGGTCCGAGCCACCGTCGGCCAGCTGGAAGAACCCGGCGCCCGCCCGATCGCCGATCGGAGGAATCCCGAAATCCTCCGCTCATCGCCCAGGCTGCGTTGGACTGTCCATCGCGATACCAGCTGGAGCCCCAGCGGTCGGCGAACGTGGGGATGTTTGCGCCGGATGCCTGGAACGCTGCATCGCTCCCCGCGCCGCCGGCCTTGTACATCGGCTCGATCACGGTCCACGGGTCGATCGCCGTCTGGGCCAGCTGGGCATAGAAGCCGACGGCGTCGTAGGCGCGACCGTACAGCGCGTCCCCGGGGGCGAGGACGTAGAGGTCCCAATAGGACAGCATCGGCGGGGGCTGGCCCACCCCGCCGGTCACCGCCTCGGCCACCCAGTTCGCCTCGCCCTCCGAAACCCACTTCGGCACCTTGGCGGCCGTCGCCCCGTCGACGAGCGTGGCCTCGAAGCAGTGCCAGATCTCATGCAGGAGGAGCCATCGAAGGTACGGCGCGCGCGAGCTGTCGTTCACGGTCGATGGCGGGATGGACACGACGCACGCCGTCGGGCGCGAACCGGGCGGAACCTCGTTGAAGTTGCCGTCGGCCCAGGCCCATGCCGTCCCACTGTCGTTCGGCGGGTAGACCATCCGGATGGGGATGCCGAGCGGGTGGCCGAGGCGCGACCCGATGTCCGCCGCCGCCTGGTCAGCGATCGGCTGGTAGGTGTCGAGGATCGGGTGGTACGCGGCGGGCACGATCGCAGGCGCCGCGGGACCGATGTAGTCGCGGACCGCCTGCTGCTGCTCGGCCGTCAGGTCGGCCCAGTGAGCCTCGACCATCTGGAGGGCCGCGGTCCCCGAGTGGTACGACCGATCGAGCGGCGACTCCGGCACGCCCGGCAGCGGCCCGAACGCGGCCGCGAAGACGGCGAGCGCTGTCTCGGTGGACCACGTTCCGTCGTCGTTGATCCCCTGCATCGCTTTCGCGAGCGGCGACGGGCCGATGGCGGACGAGGGGCTCGGACTCGCGCCCTCTCCGGCCGGCTGTCCGCGGAGGCTGACCAATGCGGCAATGAGCGCGACGACGACGACGATGGCGATGGCGCCGCCATAGACCCTGACCGATCGACGGGGCAAACTCCGACCCAACCCGACCCAACCTCCGGGCGCTGGGTCCTTTTCCGACGTGCTTCGAAGACCCAGTCACGCACGCGCCGAAGCTAGCTGGCCCGCAAGACCCGGGCATCCGTGAAACCACTGAAACATGTCACGGGCACCGGCTGCGATGGCGCCGCATCCGAACAAGCCTTGCCGGGACCGACTCGAGATCGGTGTGAAGCCGCGCGTCGGTGCGATGATGGACGTGCCATGTCCCGCCGGCGCCTGCTGATCATCGTCACCCCGGCACTCGTGGTCGGGGCGGTCGAGGCGGTCAGCGATACGCTCCTCGACCCTGTGCTGCCCTTCCCGGGCGATGCCCTCCTCGTCACCGTCCTCGTTCTCGTCCTGAGCGTCGCTCTCTCCGGTGTCGCCTTCCGCCGGATCGATGCCCTCGGGACGACGCTTGCCGCCCGAAATCGGGAGCTCGAGACACGGGCGGCCTCCGCCGCGGCACTCCACCGTGTGAGCGTCGCGATCGCTGCCCTGGTGGACCTCCGCGAGATCCTCGATGCGGTCGTTGACAACGCACGGACATTGCTTGCCGCGGACGTGGCGGTGCTCCTGCTCGCGGACCAGGACGGCGCGATGCAGCTCGCGACATCAAGCGGGTCCAAGGGGGCGCTCGACCCGACGGGCGGGCTGGCCTCCTCGGAGTCGGCCGACGATGTCGCGCGGTTCATCCACCCGCAGTTCGTCATCGGCCGCCTCGTGACGCAGCTCCAGCGTGGAACCGAGACGATCGGTCTCCTGGCGATCGGATCACGGCACACCCGGCCGTTCGACAGTGACGCTATCGAAACGCTGGCTTCTCTCGCCAACCAGGCGTCGATCGCGATCGAGAACGCACGGCTCCAGGCGCAGCTCCGAGACCTCGCGGTCGAGACCGAGCGAGAGCGCATTGCCAGGGAGATGCACGACGGACTTGCCCAGGTCCTCGGCTATGTCGGAACGAAGTCGCAGGCGGTGGAGGAGCTATTGGCCAGCGACAGGGTGTCCGACGCGCGCGGTCAGCTCGAAGAACTTGCCGCAGCGGCACGATCGATGTACGTCGACGTTCGCGAGGCGATCCTCGGACTGCGGAGCCCGATTGGCCCGGAACTCGGGCTCGCCGGCGCGATCGAGCAGTACGCTCGCCGCTTCGCCGAGGCTTCCAAGCTCGTCGTCACAGTCCTCGTCTCGCCCAGGGCTCGCGCCGTGACGCTGGCGCCTGAAGCCGAGGCGCAGATCTTCCGGATCGTCCAGGAGAGCCTGACGAACGTTCGAAAGCACGCTGGAGCCGGGCGGGTGGACGTTCGTCTCGACCGGCATGGAAACAACCTGGTGGTCGAGCTCGTGGACGATGGCCGGGGCTTTGGCACGTCGATCAGCGGAGCCGCTGACTGGCCGCACTACGGCCTTGCCGCAATGAGCGAGCGGGCGGCCTCGATCGGCGCCCGGGTCACGTGGACGAATGGCGCTGCTGGCGGTGGCGTCGTCCGCCTCGACCTTCCCCTCGAAACCACACCGGTCGGCGTGGTCTCTTGATGCGGATCCTGTTGGCAGACGACCACGCCCTGTTCCGCGATGGCGTGGCGTCGCTGCTCCGCGCCTGGGGCCACGTCGTCGTCGGTCAGGCGTCCGATGGCGACGAGGCGACGATCCTGGTCGATCAACTCCAGCCGGAGCTCGTCCTGATGGATGTCCGGATGCCGGGCTCGTCGGGGCTCGATGCGACCCGGCGCATCACCCTGGCCCACCCGGAGGTCGCCATCGTCATGCTGACGGTGTCGGAGGATGAAGACGACCTCTTCGAGGCGATCAAAGCCGGAGCCCGCGGCTACCTGCTCAAGAACCTCGAGGGTGCGCAGCTTCGATCCATGCTCGACGTCGTGGCTCGTGGTGAGGCGGCGATCTCGCCGGCCACGGCCTTCCGGATCATCCGCGAGTTCGCCCACCGGACCGCGGCCAGCGAGAAGGCGGGCGGTCCTGATCGGCTGACGGAACGCGAAGTCGACGTCCTCGAGTTGGTGACGGCCGGACTCCGGAACAAGGAAATCGCCGCGAGGCTTGGAATCTCCGAGAACACGGCCAAGTTCCACCTTCGAAACATCCTCGAGAAGCTCCACGCCGAGACGCGGACCGAACTGGCGACGCGAGCCGTACGCGAAGGGCTCGTCCGCGGCGACTGACCGGGAGCGCCGACTGACCGGGAATGGTCGGCGGGGATCGGTCGCGGGGGCCGGTTGACACGGTCTGCCTACCCGAAGGGGTAGTGGCCGGACAGCCCCGATGAGGGTGGCCCCGCCGGCTCGCCGGACAGATGCTCCGCTCGCCGGGTAGGCGGACGGAGGCTGGCCATGGGCTATCGGATCGACATCGATCACGGCGGTTGCATCAACTGCGGCATCTGCATGGATGTCTGCCCGGTCGAAGCGCTCGACATGAGCCGACCGATCGGGCCCGGGATCGAGACCGGGCAAGGGTCATCGGCACCGCTCCTCTGGACCATGGAGCATCCGATCCAGGTCGGCGAGTGCATCGGCTGCGGAATCTGCATCCGTGAGTGTCCGGTCACCGTGATGACCCTGGCGACGGAGGCCGGAGAGACGGCCCTTGCGCCGCGCCAGGGACCGGTCTACCGGCCGCCGGCCGAGGAGCCGGGGTGGGTGGCCCTGTCGTCGGTCACCCGCGAATCGCTCAAGCCGTCCCACCCATCGCCGTGGGGCGACCTGTTCTCGTGGACGACCGCCGAACGACCGATGGCGTGGCAGGTCAGCCGATCGATGGTCGAGGGACGGCGGGCACCGCAGGCTCCCTGTCAGACGGCGTGTCCGGCCGGCACGGATGCAGGCCGGTATGTCGGCCTTGTCGCCGACGGTCGCTTCGACGACGCCTATGCCGTCGCCGCGGAGGTCAACCCGTTCCCGTCGGTCTGCGGCTGGATCTGCACGGCGCCATGCGAGGCGGCCTGTCGCCGTGGCGTTCTCGACGAACCGATCTCGATCCGGACGATCAAGCGGTTCGCAGCCGAGCACGGGACGCTGCCACCCGTCGCCGCACCGACAGTCAAGCGCGACGCCCGCGTCGGAATCGTGGGCGGCGGCCCGGCGGGCATGTCCGCTGCGTACTATCTCGCCCGCCTCGGGTACCGGGTCACGGTCTTCGAGGCGATGCCTGTCCCGGGCGGCATGATGGCAATCGGGATCCCGGCCTACCGGCTTCCCCGCGATGTCCTCCAGGCGGAGATTGCGCGGATCGTCGGCCTCGGGGTCGAGCTGAAGCTGGACACCGCCATGGGTCGCGACTTCACGCTCGGTGATCTCGAGCAGCAGGGCTACAGGGCTGTCTTCCTGGCCACGGGCGCCTCCAAGAGCCGCCGCCTGGGAGTGCCCGGCGACACGACGACCGGAGTGGTCCCGGCCACCCTGTTCCTGAAGCGGGTCAACCTGGGCGAAGAGCCGCGCCTCGCCGGACCGGTCGTGGTCGTCGGTGGCGGAAGCACGGCAATGGACGCGGCCCGGTCCGCGCTCCGCTGCGGTGCTGAGTCCGTCACCATCGCCTACCGCCGAACGAGAGCCGACATGCCGGCTCAGATCGAAGAGATCGAAGCCGCAGAACGCGAAGGAGTCGTCGTCCGGGTCGGCCTGGCCGTGACCGAGGTCGTGGGCCGCGACGGCAGCGTGGTCGCCCTCAGGTGCCACGAGCAGCCAGCTCCCGCGCACCCGGGCGGGCGCAGCGACGAGCCCACCGCGGGCCAGCAGCCGGCAAGACAGGTCGACCTGCCTGCCCGCACGATTCTCGTCGCGATCGGCGAAGAGCCGGATCCGTCGATCCTGCCGGAAGGCACCGGCATCGAGATCAGCGGCTGGGCCGGCGTCGTCGCCGATAGCCGGACGCTTGCGACGGGACGAGCCGGGATCTTCGCCGGCGGCGATGTCGTGTCGGGGGCGAAGACGATCATCGACGCGGTGGCCGCCGGGCGGCGAGCCGCCGGCTCGATCCACGAGTATCTCGCCGCCGTCCCGGACGGTGACGCCGCGATCATGCGAACCGTCCGCTACGCGACCCCGCCGGAGCCGACACTCACCGTCGACCTCGCCCGCCGCGCGCGCGCCCACCCGGCCCTGCCCGTCCTCGACGCCGTCTCGTTTGCGCCGACGCAGGCAGGCTTCGAGCCGGCCGTCGCTCGGGCCGAGGCGAGTCGCTGCTTCCGGTGCGACGCCGTCTACGCCTGCTCGAGCATGCACGTGACCGGCGGCCGCGGGCCGGAGGACCGACCGCCCACGAGGATCGAGCGCCCAGGCCCGACCCCCGCCAGCCATGAGCAGCCGTCAGCGGCAGGAGGCGTGCAATGACACCGGACCAGGTCTCAGGCTTCTTCGACGCCGGTGAGGGCTTCATCGAAGGAACGATCGCAGCCGCGCTCGTCGTCCTCTGGATGCTCGCCCTCGCGCTCCATCTCGGTCGGCCCTACATGGTCCGGAACACCGGCAAGTTCACGCTGAGGCTCGGCGCCGACCTCTGGTGGATCATTTACGTCGCCCTGCGCGATCTGCTCCTGGTCCAGGTCTTCCTCGGCAGCTTCATCTTCTTCTACCCGGACGTCGTGGCCGGCCAGGATCTCCCGATCACGGGCGGCCTCGCCGCCGTCTGCGCCTTCGCCGCCCTGTTGATCAAGCTGGTGACGAAGGGCGACGCTGACGTCAACGCATACCGCTGGCAGGTCATCCTGATCGGGCTCGGTGCCTCCCTGTACATCGTCCCGTACTTCCTCGGCACCCAGATGACCGAGCTGACCGGGCAGCGGGTCGACGTGATCATGCCGTTCCTCGTGAGCTCGAAGAACCTCGATCTCGCCCTGCCGCTGTGTTATCTATCCGGCGCCCTGGCAGGCGTCTGCGGCGCCATCGCGGCGTTCTACAACCTGCGAGGGACCGGCGGGCGCCGCCCGATGACCTCATCGATGACCCAGGAGAGCGAGCGATGAATGCCGACGATCTCGCAACTGCGCTGACGACCGGAGCATCGGGCTGGCTCGTCCTGTCCGTCGCTGCCGTCCTGCCGATCCTGTGGGCCTTCACCCTGGTCCTGCACTTCGCTCGACCGTACATCCTGCGCTTCCTGCGAACCCTGACCCTGCGCTTCGGCGGCGACGTCTGGTGGCTGTCGTACGTGCTGTTCCGCGACGGGCTGCTCGTCGTCACGCTGGGCCTGAGCATGATCTTCCTCATGCCCAACCTGTACCTGAAAGTGGGATTGCCGATCACGGCCCCACTGGCAACCGTCGTCCTTTTCTGGGCGCTCGTCATCAAGCTGATCCGGGATGCGGACGATGACCCCGCCGCGTTCCGCCTCGTCAGCAGCCTGCTGATCGTCGCGTCCGTCCTCTACATCGTTCCCCAGGTCTATGGCCTCGAGGCCGCCGACCAGGCCTATCTCGGCAGTCTGCCGTCAACGCTGATCAGCAGCGAGAACCTCGACATTGCCCGACCCATCCTGTGGATCAGCCTCGGTTTGTTCGCAGCGACGGGCCTTGGCATGTTCGGTCGCTTCATGCTGAACCTCGGCCGGGCTGGCACGACCGAGATTCAGGCGACGGAGGCCGCGTCCGACGGCCGATGACGAGCGTTAGCGGCTTCCGTGCCAGTCGGGAATCAGCTCCGCCCGAGCCTGGCGTTCGGCATCCGGGACGCCGGACGCGCCGACCCTGGCTTCCCCGACGGTTGATGCACCGAAGTCCACGAACGGCACCAGGTCCTGGTTGCAGACCGTCCCTGGCCGGGGAGTCCTGACCCGTATGAGGTAGTCGGCGATTGCCTCGTCCGCGCAGTCCGACAGGAAGAGCGACGTGTGCGCCCGGCATCGGCATGTCACCGCCCAAGTCGGGAAGAACCGCTTCAACTGCTATCGTGCGGGAGTGGATACGGCCACGATCACCAGGGACCAGGAGCCGCCTCGCGATGGGCGCGCGCCGGAGCCGATCGATGCGACCTGGCTCGGCCGAATCCCGTATCGCGAGGCCTGGGATCTACAGCGACGGCTGGTCGCCGCCCGCGCCCGGGAGGCGACCAGCGATCGCCTGCTCCTCCTGGAGCACCCGGCCGTCCTGACCCTCGGCAAGCACGCCGATGAGTCCCACGTCCTCGCCTCGCCTGACGAGCTTGCTCGACGCGGCATCGAGGTGCTCAGGGTCGAACGCGGCGGGGAGGTCACCTACCACGGGCCCGGCCAGCTCGTCGCCTACCCGATCCTCGGGCTGTCGCGGCGCGGCCTCCTCGTCAGGCCCCTCGTTCGCGCCCTGGAGGCTGCCATGGTCGCGACCTGTGCCGCGTCCGGCGTCGTCGCCGCGCGCCGCGATGGCCATCCCGGCTGTTGGTGCGACCCGAACGTCGCCGCTCCGCGCAAGATCGGCGCCCTCGGCCTGCGGGTCGAACGCGGCGTGAGCTTCCACGGGATCGCCCTGAACGTCGACCCGGACCTGGCCGACTTCGACCTCATCGACCCGTGCGGCATGCCGGGAGTGACCTCGACCTCGATCGCCCGCGAGGCCGGCCGTCCTCACGAGGCGCCTTCGACAGCGGCGGTCGAACGGGCCGCCTGGATCTTTGCCGGCGCCCTCGCCGCCGAGCTCGGCGCACAGATCACGGCCGCCGACGCCGGCGTCACGCGCGCTGCCGCACTCGCGGCCGGTCCCTGAGCCATGGCGGCCGGACTGTTCGAACTGCGCAAGGATCCGATCACCGGTTGGTGGGTCGCGACGGTCGTCGATCGCGCGTTCCATCGCGACCGGTTCGCCCGCCACGCGGAGGCCGTCGATGACGGTGACGACTGCCAGAACTGCCGTCTCCCGGCGGGCACCGGGATCCGCCTGCGAACCCTGAAGGACTTCGCGTTTCATGTCGTCGGAACGAACGATGACGCCCGGGTGCTGGACGGGACCGTGGCCCAGGTCGCAATCTCTCAGGCGCGCGCCAGCGGAAGCTGGCGGACGATCGTCGCGCCGCCGGGAGAACACCGGCCGCTCCACGCCGTCGGCAACGAGATCATCGAGGGGCTCGTCGCACGGGCACGGGGTGCGATCGCTGAGGCGCGGGCGCTCGGTCAGACCGACCACCTCCAGGTGATCCAGAACTGGGGAGCCCAGGCCGGCGCGCGAACGAACCACCTATGTCTCGATCTCTACGACCTTCCCCAGATCCCGCATCGCGTCGCCGAAGAGCTCGGCGGGGCAGCCCGGTTCGTCATCCGGGAGGGTGAGTGCCCGTGGTGCCGCCTCGTCCGTGACGAGCGACGGCGACCGGAGCGGCTCGTCTGGGAGGACGACGCGACGATCGCCTTCGCCCCGTTCGCATCGCGCTCACCGTTCGAGGTCTGGATCGTGCCACGCCGCCACGACGCGGACTTCGGGCGCGCCACGGACGGGGACATCACGGCCGCGGCGGAAGCTCTCCGCCAGGTCCTCGGGCGCCTTGCCACGAGCCTCGACGGTCCGCCCTACAACCTCGTCCTCCACACGGCGCCGCTGCGGGAGCAGGTCGACGCGACCTATCACTGGCACTGGGAGGTCCATCCGCGGCTCCGCGAGATTGCCGGACTCGAGCTCGGAACCGGATTGCCGGTCAATCCCGTCTCGCCGGAGGACGCCGTCGAAGAGCTGCTGGGGCGTGTCCGGCCCGTGTTCGACGACACGAGGGAGGCAACGGGCTGATGGCCGGTGCGCCGATGCGGGGGCGGCGTCACACGACAGCGACACACCTCGTCTCTGGCTTGTGGACCGCGCAACGAGTGTCGCGCGGCTCCTTCTTCTCTCCATCCTCGGAGGACCCATGGTCGGCGGGCTCGACAGCGACCTCGGCGCGTCGCGGGTGTTGGCCGGGGGTCTGCCCGTGAGCCGCGCCTGGGACCACGACGAGGCAGGGCTCTTCGTCGAAGAGCTGTTCGCTCACCACCACGGCGAGATCTACGCGTACCTGATCAGGATGATGCGTGACCCCGAGCTCGCCGCGGACCTGACCCAGGACGCGTTCGTCAAGGCCTATCGCGCGTACGACAGTCTCGAGAAGCCGGAGAACGCCCGAGCCTGGCTGTACCAGATCGCCCACCGCGTCGCCCTCGACCACATCCGTCGACAGAAGATCATCCGGTTCCTGCCGTGGACCGGCGAGTCCCGCGGGGCGGTCCCGTCCGCTGAGCACCTCGTCATGGAGGCCCACCTGTCGAGCGATCTCCAGCGGGCCCTCGAACGGATCCCTGAGCGGCAGCGGGCGGCGTTGTTGCTGGCGGAACTGCACGATCTGACGGGCCTGGAGCTGGCCGCTGTGCTCGGTGTCAGCCATGTGGCCGCGCGCGCCCTCCTGACCCGCGCACGGGAGAGCCTCCGCCAGGCACTCGCCGCTGAGCGCGCCGCCGAGGCCGAGCCCCGGGTCGCCGCTCGCTCCGGAGACAAGCGATGAGCCTCCTCGGCGGTCGCGGCGGCCGCTCCGACGACTGGTCGACCCAGCATGATCGGGCTCGTGTCCGGGCGGCGGAACAGCTCGACGCCCCGCTCGATCCGGACGAGGCAGCCTGGCTCGACGAGCACCTCGCGGCCTGTTCCGACTGCGCCGACGCGGCGGCCGACTACGCCACCCAGCGCCTCGAGATCCGCGGCCTCGGCGAGCGAACGCTGCAGCCGCCCCGCGACCTCTGGGCCAGGACGGCCGCGTCGATCGAGCTGGAAGCCCGCCATCGCTCGCACGCCCCGCAGGATCGGTCGCGCCGATCGGTTCTCGCTCCGTACGCCCTCCTCGCCGGTGCACTGGTTGTGGCCGTCGTCGTCGGGACGCTGACCTCCTCCCAGCGTCCCACCACGGCGACGGCCACGCCCAGTGCATCGAGCCACGTCGCTGCCGCGACACCCGGCCCATCGGCCGCCCCGACGCCGCTCGCGGTCGCTCGCAAGGAGGTCGACTACCTGAGCGCGGACCGCGACGGCAAATTCCATCTCTACACGACGAAGGTCTCGCAGGTCTGCCCGAAGGAGGTCGGCACGTGCGCGACGACCGAGCCGAGCGAAGTCCAGAGCATCGGTCCGCTCGCGAGCCCCGAGTCGGTCTTCGGCTCCGGTGACGCGCCGCTCGTCGTGCTGGGCGACGGGGAAAACGGTACGAGCGTCTTCGCGGTTGCGCTCCCGGACAAGACGACATCGCCCACGCCGACCCCCGAATCCACCGCGCCGTCCGGCACCCCGGCCGTCACCGCGAGCGCGTCACCGACGGAAGGCCCTGCAACGCCGACCCCGACGCCGACAGGGTCCGCGGTCGTGGCAACTCCGTCGCCGTCGCTCGAGACCGCCCCGCCCTCGACGTCGCCCCCGTCCGCGTCACCCAGCCCGCGCGGGACCATCGAGATCGCCCGCGGCGTGGAGGTCGTCGACACGACCGCCGCCTACGCTCCGGACGGCTCGGCGTTCGCGTTCACGGCGCGGCCGTCCGATGGCTCGCACGGGCCGGACATCTACCTCTGGCGGGTCGGCGATGCCACGGCCACGCCGATCACGACCGATCACCGTTCCGTGTTCGGCTCGTGGGCGGGCAACGCGATCGTCGGGAGCACCGTGGTGACGTCCGCCGACGGGCAGACGAACGAACCCGCCGCTTTCATCATCTCGCCCGATCGGACGAACGTGGCGTTGCCCCAGACCGGACTGGCGTGGCGGCCCGCCGTCGAGCCGAACGAAGGATCCGCGGTCTACTGGAGCGGAACGCTCCAGCCGAGCCAGGACGGACTCGGTTGGCAGACGGTCGCCGGACGCCTGGTGCTCGGTCGCTGGAATGTCGGCACCGACACCTCCGCGGAGCCGTCCGCGACGCCTTTGAACGGCGACCAGGCCGCCGAACGGGCGGAGACGACGATCGCCGAAGGTCCCCTCGCGGACTGGGATGCGCGCTGGGACGAGACCGGCACCAGGCTCGCGGTGTGGATCGCCGACGCCAATGATCCGACCGTCGGCAAGCTCAGCCTCTACGTCGTCGATCCGTTCGACGGCCGCATCGACCTGACGAGCCCACCGCTCAGCGACGCGCCTGCGCTCGCCGGCTTCTCGATCACGGATGGTCGGCTGGCCTGGGCCGCTCCCGGCGGAACGACCGACAAGACGAGCCGCGTCCTGATCCTGGCCTGGACGAACGACGGATTCGGGCAGGTCGAGAGTGCGCCAGGAGACGTCCTCCTCGTTCGCTGACGATCGGCTGCTGGCGTGGCAGCGCGCGAGACAGGCCCGCACCCACGGCCGAAAGGTCGTATCGTTGGCGGATCGTGCGACGGAGCCGATTGCTCGCGATCGCGGCGCTCACTGCCGCCCTCGCCCTGGTCGCGCTACCGGGTATCGCCGGCTCGCGGAGTCCCAGCTCCGTGAGCGCCGTCGACTCGGCCGCGTTCCAGCCGATCCAGATCCCAGCGTCTGCCGGCAAACATCCGATCTCGGTCGGGCTGCTCGATCCTTCGCATGCGTCCGTCGGCCGGGTGGATGAATCGACCGCCTTCGTCGAGCCCGGCGCCGCCCCCGAGAGAGTCGTCAGCCGCCCCAGGGTCCACCAACCGGGAGCCCACGGCGGATCGGCCCAGAAGCCTCCCCTGTACAAGCTCAGCGGCTACGCGACGTTCTACGGCGCCGGCACGACCGCCATGCGCCTGCCGCGCGGGACGACGGTCATCGTCTGCGGGCCCGGCGGCTGCATCGAACGGGTCGTCAACGACTACGGCCCTGTCGCGGGGACGGATCGGATCATCGATCTCTACACGCCGGACTTCTTCGGCATCTGTGGGTGTCCGTCGTGGGCCGGCACGGTCCTGGTGACAGTGGCGGTCTATTGAGGGTTGTCGCAGTCGCGCTCCAGCGCGGCGATGGCGGGCCCATCCGCGACGGCCGAGAGCCGGGCCATCAACCCCAGCGCTCTCGAAGCCTGGGCAGGATCTCGCGACCGTAGAGCTCGAGGAACCGCTCCTGGTCGTCGCCCGGGGCGTGGAAGACCAGGTGCCGGAAGCCGAGCTCGATGTACGGCCGGATCTGCTCGACGTGCTCGTCGGGGTCGCTTGAGACGAGCCAGCGACTCGCGGCCGTCTCGAGCGACAGCTCGGCGGCGAGCCGCTCCATCTCCCGGGGATCCTCGACGCCCATCTTCGATTCGGCCGGCAATGCGAGTGCGCCCCAGATCCGGGTGTCCTCGAGTGCCTGGTTGCGATCGTGCTCGTACGAGACCTTCATCTCGATCATCTTCTCGATCGCATCCGCGGAGCGGCCGGCCTTCTCCGCACCCTCCGCGACGGCCGGCAGGAGCGTCTCGGCGTAGAGATCCATCCCCTTGCCGGACGTGCAGATGAAGCCGTCGGCGACCCGACCCGCGAGTCGCGCGGCCGCCGGACCCGACGCCGCGATCCAGAGCTGGACCGGCTGCTCCGGGCGGTCATAGACGGTCGCGTTGCGAGTCTTGAAGTACTCGCCGTTGAACGTCACGAATTCCTCGGTCCACAGCCGTTCGATGAGCTCGCACGCCTCCTTCAACCTGGCGAATCGCTCCTTCTGGTCCGGCCATTCGATCCCGAGCGGGACCTCGTTGAGCGATTCGCCGGTTCCCACCCCCAGGATGACCCGGCGCCCCACGGCGAGGCAGCCGATCGTCGCCATCGCCTGGGCGACGACGCCCGGGTGGTAGCGGAACGAGGGAGTCACGACGCTCGTGCCGATCGCGATGCGCTCCGTCCGCGCGGCGAGCGCGCCGAGCCAGGCGAAGCAGTTGGGCGCGTGGCCGTCCGTGTGCCGCCACGGCTGGTAGTGGTCGCTGACGAACACGCTGTCGAAGCCGGTTCGCTCGGCCTGGATCGCGAGGTCGAGCAGCCGCTGCGGCCCGAACTGCTCGGCCGAGGCCTTGTATCCGAGGGTCAACATGAAGGGCCGCCTCCCTGGAGTTCCGTCCGATCGCGTCAATGTTCGCCGAAGTTCGCGGTTCGGGGCCGCGCCGTGGGAGGAGCCCGCTGCGGTATCCTGTCCCCGACCCCTCGGCACGGCCCCGTGAGGCCGCCTGGGAGGCCCAGTGAGGCCGGGAAGGAGCGGATGAGCGGCCGCCACATCATGACCGCGGAAGAGATACGCCGCGCGACGATCCGTCTGTCCCACGAGATCGTCGAGAAGCAGGCGGGAACCGCCGGCCTGGCCCTCGTCGGAATCCAGCGTCGAGGCGTGCCGCTCGCTCGCCGCGTCGCCGCCCTGATCGCGGAGAACGAAGGGGTGGACGTCCCGGTCGGGGCGCTGGACATCACGTTCTATCGCGACGACCTGTCGCTCATCGCCCAGCAGCCCGTCGTCAAGGGGACCGACCTGCCGTTCGATCTGAACGGTGCCACGGTCGTCCTCGTCGACGACGTCCTCTACACCGGCCGGACGATCCGGGCGGCGATGGATGCGCTCGTCGACTTCGGGCGACCGCAGGCGATCCGCCTCGCGGTCCTCGTCGATCGCGGTCACCGGGAGCTGCCGATCCGCGCCGATCACGTCGGCAAGAACGTCCCGACGTCGCGCGAGGAAGTCGTCCGGGTGCTCCTCGAGGAGATCGACGGGGCCGATGCCGTGCTCATCGACCGCGTGCCAGAGCCTGCGGCAGCGCCGGTCGGATGACCGCGACCGATCGCGCCGACGCCGCGATCGAGGTTCCTGTCGTCGATTCGCCGCCGGAGGCGCAGCCGGTCGGGTGGGGGCATCGGCACCTGCTCGACACCGACGTCCTATCGTGGGCGGAGATCGAACTCGTCATGCGGACCACCGACGCGATGCGCGAGGTCCTCGCCCGTCCGATCGCGAAGGTCCCGGCGCTGCGCGGCCACAACGTGACGATCCTCTTCTACGAGGCTTCGACCCGGACCCGCGTCTCGTTCGAGGTCGCCGCGAAGAACCTGTCTGCAGACGTGGTCAACGTCGCGGCCGCGTCGTCGTCGGTCTCGAAGGGTGAGTCGCTCGTCGACACGGTCCGGACCGTCGAGGCGCTCGGCGCCGACATGCTCGTCATCCGGCACGCGGTCTCCGGCGCGCCGTATCTCGCCGCGGAGACGTTCTCCGGCTCCGTCCTGAACGGCGGCGACGGCTGGCACGCTCATCCGACACAGGCGCTGCTGGACCTCTACACGATGCGGGCGCGATTGCCCGGGGGCTCGGTCGAGGGGCGGAAGGTCGTCATCCTCGGCGACGTCCTCCACTCGCGGGTGGCCCGCTCGAACATCTGGTCGCTGACGGCCGCCGGCGCGGACCTCTGGCTGTGCGGCCCGGCGACTTTGCTGCGCGGTTTCGATGCCTGGGCCGCACGTGGCGCAGCCGGCGGCCGCCGGTTCCACGTAACCTCGTCGATCGACGAGGCGCTGCGCGATGCCGACGTCGTCATGGCGCTCCGGATCCAGCGGGAACGGATGGCGTCGGGGCTCCTTCCGTCCCTCCGGGAATACGCGGCCCGCTACGGTCTGACGTCCGCGCGACTCGCCTTCGCCCGCCCGGGCGCGCTCGTCATGCACCCGGGGCCGATGAACGAGGGCGTCGAAATCGCCCCGGACGTCGCGGCCGGGACCCAGTCGCTCATCACCGAGCAGGTGACGAACGGCGTCGCGGTGCGCATGGCGATCCTCTACCTGCTGGCCGGTACGGCCGGACGCTCCGCTCGAGCCGCCGAATGACCGACCTCGACATCAGTGGCGCCTGGCTCGTCGATCCGGCGGCCGGGCGCGAGGGTCCGGGTGACGTCGTCGTCCGGGACGGGATCCTGGAGTCGGTCGTGTGGCTGGAGACGGCGGACGCCGACGGCGTCGACGATCGCGGGGTCATCGTCGCGCCAGGGTTCATCGACATCCACGCCCACTTCCGCGAGCCCGGCAACGAGGACGCGGAGACGATCGCGTCCGGCCTGGCCGCGGCGGCGCATGGCGGCTACACGACGGTCTGCCTCATGCCGAACACGACGCCGGCGCTCGACGATCCCACGGTCCTGGCCCGGGTTCGCGAGGCGGCGTCGGCGAGCGGGTCGCCCGTCCGGGTGCTGGCGTACGGAGCCGCGACCGCCGGTCGGGCAGGGGAGACGCTTGCGGCGCTCGGCGAGCTGGCGGACGCCGGGGTCGTCGGCTTCTCCGACGACGGCGCCTGCGTCGGCTCGGCGGGGCTTGTCCGCAACGTTCTGAGCTACGCAGGGGCGCTGGGGTTGCCGCTCGTGGAGCATGCAGAGGACGCGACCCAGACCGTCGGCGCCGAGGCGAACGATGGCTATCGTGGCGACGGTCTTGGGCCTCCGCGGCTGGCCTGGCGCGGCAGAGGAGGCGGCCGTCGCGCGGGATCTCGCGATCCTCGCCGAGGTCGCACGGGACGTGCCGACGGCCCGGCTCCACCTCACCCACCTCTCGACCGCGGGGTCGCTCGATCTCGTCCGGCGTGCGAAGGCGGCCGGCCTGCCGGTCACCTGCGACGTCACGCCGCATCACCTCGCCCTCACTGACGAGTGGGTCGCGGGCTCCCGGCAATGGGCCTGGGAGGCGGTCGGGGATCCCTGGGCAGAGGGTGCGATCACGGCCGGGCCGTACGCCGGCGTGTTGCGCGTCAACCCGCCGCTTCGATCGGCCGGCGACGCCGCCGCCTGCCGCGAGGCGTTGGTCGACGGGACCGCGGACGCGGTCGCCACCGACCACGCGCCGCATACGGCGGTCGACAAGGACGTGGAGTTCGGGCATGCGGCGAACGGGATCAGCGGCATCGAGACGGCGCTCGGGGTGCTGCTCGCCGCGGTCGATGCGGGTTGCCTGCCGCTGGCGCAAGCAATCCATCTGGTGACGACCGGGCCCGCCGCCGTGCTCGGGACGCGGTTCGTCGACCGCCCGATCGGCCTCGTCGAGGGCAAGCCAGCCGACCTGGTGGTCTTCGACCGCTCGGAGTCGTGGACGGTCACGGCGGCGAGTCTCGATTCGAAGGGAAAGAACTCGCCGCTGATGGGGCGGGGGCTCCCGGGGCGCGTCCTCGTGACGCTGGCCGGCGGTCGGACCGCCTACGAGGTTGCGGACTGATCATCGGCTGATGGCTGACGGCCGCCCGCGACGCGGCCGCCACTCCGCTCGGCTACGCTGCGTTGGTGGCCGGATCCGACCTGAACGTGGACTTCGAGCGGAAGCCGTACTGGCACGCAACGATGCCGCCGCTTCCGGATCGGCGTGACCGCCCGCTCCCGGACTCGGCCGACGTCGTCGTTGTCGGCGGGGGCTACACGGGGATCACCGCCGCTCGCGAACTGGCCCGTCGCGGGGCCTCGGTCACGCTCGTGGAGGCGAGGACGCTCGGCTTCGGCGGCTCGACGCGGAACGGCGGCATCGTCCATCCCGGCTACAAGTGGGGGCCGCAGGAGCTCGCGAAGCGCTACGGCGACGCCACGGCCCGCGACCTCTTCCGCGACACGCTCGACGCGTATGGCCTGGTCAAGCGGCTCATCGTCGACGAGGCGATCGACTGCGAGTTCCGCGAATGCGGTTACCTGGACCTCGCCTTCGCGCCGGGCCACGCCGACGATCTCCGCGCGACCGCCGAGGCGCTGGTCTCGTTCGGCGTCGAGGCCTCGTTCGTGCCGCGCGAGGAGCTCCGCACGGAGATCGGGTCGGACGCGTACTTCGGCGGGCTCGCCGTCGCGTCGGGCGGCCTGCTCCATCCGGGCAAGTATTTCGGCGGGCTGGTCGCTGCAGCAGAGCGAGCCGGCGCGGACCTCCACGAGGGCGTCCGGGCGAGGGCGGTGCGCCGCCAGGCGGACGGCCGGTTGGTCGTCGAGACCGATCGCGGGGCAATCCTGGCGAAGGACGTCGTCGTCGGCACGAACGGCTACACGGACGGTCTCCTCCCCTCGCTGCGCCGGCGGATCATCCCGATCGGCAGCTACATCGTCGCGACCGAGCCGCTCCCCGAGGAACTGGCACGGGAAGTCTCGCCGAAGGGCCGGGCGTTCTTCGACACGAAGAACTTCCTCTACTACTGGCACATCTCGGCGGACCGCCGGATGATCTTCGGCGGGCGGGCGAGCTTCATGCCAACCTCCGTCGATCGGACCGCGGCGATCCTCCGGCGGGGGATGCTGGAGGTCCACCCGCAGCTCGCGGGCTACCGGATCGACTACGCCTGGGGCGGCAGCGTCGGCTTCACGTTCGATCGGATGCCGCATGTCGGCAGGAAGGACGGCGTGACGTATGCGATGGGCTGCTGCGGAACCGGCGTCGCGCTCATGACGGCCCTGGGGACGGCGGTCGGCGGCTGGCTGTCCGGGGATCCGGCGCCGGCGCTGGCGCAACTGCCGTTCCCGCTCGTTCCTGCCCCGTACGAGGGCCGGCCGTGGTTCCTGCCGTTCGCCGGCGAGTGGTTCCGCCTCCAGGATCGGCTGGCCGCCCGCTCACGGCCGTCGCGATCGACGTGAGCGATCCGCGTTTTCCCGACCTGCCGGCCGAACCGCCCGCGTTCGAGATCCTGGCGACCGATGACCGCGACGGCGTCCTCGTCCGCGACGTCCGGCTCGAGGCGCCGACCGGTGGCGCCATCGAGGCGTCCCTCGTCGAACCCGCGCTCGTGGACGCCCGCGCGCCGCGCCCGGGCCTTCTCTTTGCCCATTGGTTCGACACCGAGGCCCCGAACGGCAACCGGACCGAGTTCGTCGACGAGGCCGTCGACTGGGCGCGCCGGCATCGCGCGGCGGCCATCCTGCCGCAGCTGACGTTCCCGTGGGCCGGCGATCCAACAGGCTCCCGCGCCGACGGCGCGCGGATCGTCGCCGAAGCCACGCGCCTCCGCCGTTGCATCGACCTGCTGGCGGCGCGCCCGGCCGTCGACGCCGCGCGAATCGGGGTCGTCGGGCACGACTTCGGCGCGATGCACGCGATCCTGCTGGGGACGGTCGACCGTCGCCCCGCTGCCTACGTCCTGATCGCCGCCGTGCCGCGCTGGGGCGACTGGTTTCTGCCGTTCTGGGTGATCGAGGAGGACCGGCTCGACTACCTGCGCGCGATGCGGCCATACGACCCGATCGAGCACGTCGGCAAGGTCGCCCCGGCGCGGGTCCTCTTCCAGAACGGGAAGCAGGACTTCTACATCGCCCCGATGACCGGCCTCGAGTTCCGGCGAGCCGCCGTCGATGGCGCCGAGTCGAAGGCCTACGAGGCCGAGCACGACATGGCAAACGCTGACGCCTTGGCCGATCGGATGGCCTTCCTCGAAGGCGTGCTCCTGCCCGGCTGAACCGGTCAGGTGCCGGGGAGAGCCACGTCCGCCGGCGGCCGGAAGCGGACCTTGAGGGTGAACGCCTCGGGGCTCGGGCCGTCGGCTGCCAGCCGATCGAGGCGGGCGCGCGCTTCATCCAGGGTCGGAATCGTGCCCGCGGGAATCCACCACAGGACGAGATGCGGACCGGGCCACGGCTCGAACCAGGCGCGGCGGCCGCGGAAGACCTCGACGTGGTCGGTGTGATAGCTGAACGCGTAGAGCTGCTCGATCGACTCCCAGACCGTCAGGTTGACGATGATCAGCGGGTCGTCGAAGACATGGATCCCGGTCGCGTCGCCCGATTCACCCTGGAGCCGCCAGACGTAGCCCGGGGTCTTCTCCGCGAGGGCGTTGATCTCCGCCAGGCGACCGGTGAAGCCGATCATCCGCGGATCCTCGACCGGGTAATGGGTCCGTCCGACGTTCAGCTGGGCGATGTGCCACGGCTCCGTCACGGCTCGATCTCTGCCGCCAGCCGGCGCAACGTTGCCAGCAGGCGATCGATGTCGTCGTCCGTCGTCTGCGTGTTGACGATCCCTGCCCGCAGCCACGTCGATCCGCGCAGCCGCGTCGTCGACAGCCAGCCGTCGCCCGACGCCTCGAGCGCGGCCTGGAGCCGGTCCTGGTGGGCGTCGAGCTCGGCCGTCGAGAGCCGGTCTGCCCCCGCGCCGCCGCCGGGCAGGTGGCGGAAGCACACCACGGACAGCTCGGGTTCGGCGGGCAGCGCCTCGAAGTCGTCGCTCTCGGCGCAGCGCCGGGCGAGCAGCGCGGCCTGGTCGATGTTCGCCGCGACGAGCCGCCCGAACCCGCTCGTCCCGAGATGCTTCCAGCTCATCCATAGCTTGAGCGCCCGCCAGCGTCGCGTTCCCTCGAACCCCAGCTTGTAGAAGTTCAACAGGCCGCCGTCGCCGTGGTCATCCGCCTCCCCGGCTTCGCCGCCGGCCGGGCCTTCGCCGCCGCGGTAGTACTCGGGTCGATGCTCGCCGAATGCCTGGAGCAGGTGACCGCCGTCGCGGACGACGAGTCCGCCGATGTCATAGGCCTGGAAGAACCACTTGTGCGGGTCGACCGTGACCGAGTCGGCGAGCTGGAGGCCCGACACCCGGCCGGCATCGCGCCCCGACAGCCGGGCGGCCGCCCCGTACGCAGCGTCGACGTGGAACCACAGGCCCTCGCGACTGGCAAGGTCCGCGAGCTCCTCGATCCGATCGACCGACCCCGTGTTCGTCGAGCCGGCTACGGCCGAGATCGCGAGCGGCGTCAACCCGGCCGCCCGGTCGCGCCGGATCGCCTCCGCAACGGGCTCGGGGTGGAGCCTGAACCGCTCGTCCGACGGCAGCACGGCGAGCGTGCCGCGCGGGAACCCGAGCTCGTCGAGCGCCCGCCCGATCGAGAAGTGGGTCTGGTCCGAGGTGTAGACGCGGACGCCTTCGAGCGCCGCTCCTCGGGCGGGCTCCGCCACGCCGCGGATCGTCGAGAGGTGGACATCGCGGGCGAGCGCCATCGCCAGGAAGTTGGCCATGACTCCGCCCGACGTGAGTAATCCGAAACTGCCAATTCCGTAGCCGACGAGATCGCACAGCCACCCGACGACCTCCTCCTCCACGAAGGTGGCCGAGGGTCCGGCGTGCCACACGTCGACGCCCTGCTGGGTGACCTGGGCGAGCAGCTCGCCCATGATCGACATCATGAGCGGGGCCGGCGTGAAGTAGCTCAGCGACCGCGGGTGGTGGGCGTTGAGCTGGTGCGGGGCAAGGCGGCGGCGGAACTCGTCGAGGATCTCGGCGGAGGTCGTCGGGTCCGCCGGGGCCGTCGACGGGTCCGCGGTCGGGCCGAAGAACGTCGATCTGAGCTCGTCGAAGCCGGCCGGCTCTCCCATCGCCCGGACGAAGGCGTGATCGTAGAGGTAGTCGAGGGCCGCAGCCCACGTGTCGGCCGCGAGCCGTTCCAGGGCCGGGCGGGCGGCCGGATCGGCGTAGCCGAGAAGGTCGGGTTCCGGGTGCCAGGAATGTCGGTCGTCGGGGCGCGAGCGATCGTGGTCGTGCGGCATGACCGGATGGTACGGGCCAGCGACTGCCCGGGTGTTCCCGGTGAGTCGGACCGAACGGCGGACCAACGGCACCTCACGGTAGAGTTGCACGCCGTGACTTCCCCGGGACCGATCCAGTACAAGGGCGACGACCTGCAGGCCGAACGGGGTCCGGGCCTCGGGTGCTTCCGCTTCCAGCTCATCGTGCTCGCGATCTTCGTCGTGCTGACGCCGTTCAGTGTCATCTGGGGCTGGCCGGACTGGCTGAGCGCCGGTCTGCTCTTCGCCGTCATCATCCTGCTGCTGTTCGCCGGCCAGACGATCATCTTCCTGCTCCGGCTCGTCGCCGCCGACCGGCGGACGCGGCGCCGGCCGCTCGGCAGCGCGACGAAGACGGTCGGCGAGATCGAGGACGCGACACCGGGGGACCACCCGAGCGACGAAGGCCCCGTGCGACAATAGGCCCGCGCCGGTTCGATCGGCGCGTGCCGCACCTGAGGAGGCGCCTCGAACGTGCCCGTGCTCGCGACCTACTTCTCGGTTCGCCGCGGCCGGGACGCCTTCTTCAAGTTCTACATGAAGACGCTGTTCGCGCGGCAGATGAAGGAGTACGGCGACAAGTACGGGATCCGTTTCATCGGCTGGTACAACGTGGCCCACGGTTGGGACTTCGACAACGTGATCATGCTGGAACTGCCCGACTACGCGACACTGGACAAGCTGGAGGCCGACGAGGGAATCCGGGTCATCGGGCACCGGGCCGGGGAATGGATCTTCCAGCGTCACCACTCGATGTTCCTTCGAGAGCGGATGGGTCCGGATCTCGAAGTCCACGGCTGAACACGGCGCAGACGGAGGCAGAGCGATGGACACGAGCCGCAACGACTTGCTCGGCGAGATCGCGGCCGACGCCGCCCTCGAGCGTTCGGACTTCCTCGTCCAGTCGACCGAGCAGCTGCGCCGATTCCTCGAGGCGAACAAGAGCCGGATCGCCGAGCTCGGCGGTCTGACCCTCATCGACGAGGACCCCGACTACCTGGCGATCGCGCCGGACCTCACGTTCCGCAGCCGGACGCGCTTCGTCGACGACCTGACGGGCGAGTGGACCGCCGAGACCGAGGTCATCGAGTCCGCCGGTGAGCTGGTCGAGCTCTACAACCCTGCCGACATCTACTCGGCCTTCGCGGAGGCCGCCCGCGAGGCGGCCGGACTCGAGGAGGAGCCGACCGCGACGCCCGACATGCTCGAGGCCGCGGGGATCGGCCTTGACGAGGCGATCCCGACAGGCCCTGATCCGTACGCCGCGGCCGCCGACGACTGGGCTGCCGCCCAGCCGATCCCGCTCGACGCCGAGGACGATGAGGTGGCCGCCCAGCGCCTGTACGACCTCGCCCTCGAATTCCAGGAGCGGAGCCAGCGAAGCGAGGCCCGCCTCCTCGAGCAGTTCGAGGACGCGGCAGGGCTCCTGAGCGGACGAATCGGCGACCTGATCATCAACGACGACGAGGACGAGCGCCTCACCCTCACCGCGGCCGGTGAGTTCAAGGCGGAAGTGCTGACGGAAGAGGAGAACGAGTGGCGGCCGCTCGCGAGCGCGGACGAGCTCGTCGAGTACTACGACCCGACCGACGTCTTCGGCGACCTGGCCGACGCCCTGGCCGAGGCGTATCCGTCGATCGCCCCGGAACTGGAGAGCGCGGCGAGCGACGACGGCGAGGCGGTCCCGGCCGGAGTCGGCGCCGAGGGTGGCGACACGGACGCCGACGAGCCCGGGACGGCCGCTACCGAGACGGACGCCGAGAAGGACGACGAGGAGGACGCTCCCCGCGCGTGACGATGCGCCTCGTCACGTCGGAACTCGTCGATAGCCGGGAGATCCTGCCCGGCCAGTGGCTCCAGTCGTACCACGCCCCCGGCATCGCCAACGGCTCGCGCGCGGGGCAGTTCGTCCACGTCCGGACGGGCGACTGGTCCGGGCTGGTCATGAGGCGCCCGTTCGCGATCAACACCGCGGACCTCGCGACCGGGATGATCACGATCCACTTCCGATCGACGGGGCGGGGGACCACGTGGCTCCAGCGGCTCCGGCCGGGTGATCCGATCGAGATGCTGGGCCCCTTCGGCCGGCCGTTCGAGGTCGATCCGCGTTCCCGGCACCTGCTCCTCGTCGCCGGGGGCTTGGGTATCGCGGGCGTCCGGCACCTTGCCGACGAGGCGATCCGCGACGGCCGCCAGGTGACGCTGCTGTTCGGCGCCAGGAACGCCCGTGACGTCTATCCGTCCTCGTTGTTACCGGACGAGGTCGAGTACGTGATCGCGACGGATGACGGCTCCGTGGGCCGGCGCGGGCAGGTGACGGATCTCGTCCCTGACTACGAGGCATGGGCCGACCAGGCGTTCGCGTGCGGGCCGGACGGCATGCTGGCGACGCTCGCTCAGCTCGCGACGGGGCGGCGGCAGCGGCTCGGGGTGGCCAAGCTGGGTCGGAAGCGTGGCGGCGGCAAGGTCGACCCGGTCGGATCCCCGGCGGCGCGGCGCAAGGCGTATCTCCAGGTGTCGATGGAGCAGACGATGGGCTGTGCCGTCGCGGTGTGTCTCGGCTGCGTGGTCATGGGCGTCTCGGGGGCACCGCAGCGTGTCTGTCGCGAAGGACCGGTCTTCGCGTCGGACGAGCTCAACTGGGAGGTGGGATTGTGACGGGTCGATGGCGAGGGATGGATCGCCTGGCCGCCCGTGCCGGGATCGTCGGCGCCGGGGTCCTCGCCGCCGGCTCGGTCGTCACCGCGGTTGCCTACCGGGGTGCGGATGGGGAGTCCTTCAGCCCGCTCAACCACTTCGTGTCGGAGCTGGGGGAGCTCGCTCACTCCGAACTGGCGCGTGCCTTCAACCTGAGCCTGATCGTCGGCGGGGTCTGCTTCGCGGTCTTCATGAGCGGACTGGCCGTCAGCCGACCGGGACTCCTGAGGCTCGCCGCCGGCGGCGTCGGAGTCGTCGCCGGCCTTGGCGGTTCCTTCGTCGGAGTCTTTCCGATGGACTACCGGGACCAGCACATCGTGGCCGCCTCGACATTCTTCAACCTCGGCTGGATCGCGGTCGGGCTCGCGTCGCTGGACTTCGTGATCCGTCGCGACCCCCGCTTCCCGCGCGGGTTGGCTGTCGTCGGGCTCGTCACGGTCGCCGCGTTCATCGGGTTCCTGCGCGAGGCCGGTGGCAACACGACCGCCAGCGGGGCGCTCGCCGCCCCGGAGATCCGCCCGGACGTGTGGGCGCTCCCGACGCTCGAGTGGCTGACGATCGCAGGGATCTTGACCTGGGTCATGCTCGTCAGCGCCTGCTGGCTGCGGGCGGCGGACGGAGACGGATCTCGATGAAGTCGAAGCGGCGGATCACGACCGCCCGCGACGCCCGGCCGTCGATGCCCAGCCGGGTGTCGATGGACCGGAAGGCCCGGTCACGTGGTGGAGCGCCGGCGCGCGTCGCGCCGGTCATCTCCCCGACCGCGGAGCGGGAGCCCGTTCTCCACGTCGACCTGTCCGTGGACCTGGGGCGCGGCCTCGTCCTCCAGAATCCGATCCTCGCCGCCGCAGGCACCTTTGGCTACGGCGTCGAATACAGCGACGCCGTCGATGTCGACCGGCTCGGCGCCATTTGCTGCAAGGGCACCACGCTCAAGCCTCGGGTCGGGAACGTTCCGCCGCGCATTGCCGAGACTCCGGGCGGGTTGCTCAACTCGATCGGCCTCCAGAACCCCGGCGTGGACGCGGTCATCGAGAGGTATGCCGGCACCTGGGCGGGCTGGCGCACAGCGGTCATCGTCAACGTGGCAGGTGAATCGGTCGCCGACTACGTCGAGGTCGTTCGGCGGCTCGACGGTGTGGCCGGCATCGCCGGGATCGAGCTGAACATCAGCTGCCCGAACGTCGGGAAGGGCGGGCTCCAGTTCGCGATCGACGCGGGTGCGGCGGGCGACGTCACCGCCGCCGTCCGCCGGGCAACCGACCTGCCGCTCCTCGTCAAGCTCTCGCCGAACGTCGCCGATATCCGGCCGATCGCTCGGGCGATCGAGGCCGCCGGCGCCGACGCGCTGACGGCGATCAACACGCTGTCGGGCATCGCGGTCGCGCCGTCGCGGTCGAGGCCGCTCCTCGGCAACATCTATGGCGGCCTGTCCGGCCCGGCGATCAAGCCCGTCGCGCTGCGGATCGTCTACGAGGTCACCCAGGTCGTCGACATCCCGATCGTCGCGACCGGCGGGATCACCGAGCTCGCCGACGTCCTCGACTACCTCGCGGTCGGCGCCGCCGCGGTCCAGGTCGGGACTGCCGTCCTTGCCGACCCGGCGCTCCCGGTCCGGCTCGTCGACGAGCTGGAGACAGAATGCCGCCGCCGCGGGCTCGACTCCTTCGCGCCGCTCATCGGGACGGCGCTGCCGAAGAAGCCCGGGCCGGCGTCCGCCAAAGGAGTCGAGTACCGGCCGTAACTTCGGGTGAACCGATCGGGCGCGGCGGGACTCTGGACTTGATGACAGGTCGCTGGAGGGACGATTGGACCTGGCATTAGTCAGGCGGGCCCAGGACGGCGACGTCGACGCGTTCACGGCGCTGGTCGCCGGGAGGATCGACCCTATGACTCGGACGGCGATGGCCATCCTCGGCCACGAGGCGGATGCCCGCGACGCCGTCGCCGATGCGCTCGCGTCCGTCTGGCGCGAGCTTCCGCGGCTGCGCGACCCGCAGGCGTTCGAGGCGTGGTCGACGCGGATCCTCGTTCATGCGTGCCGTCGCACGCTCCGACGGCGGGGTCGCGAGCGGGTTCGCGAGGTGGCCATCGAAGGTCAGACGGGGCTGGGGGTAGCCGACCCGACCGACGCCACCTCGGGACGGATCGCGCTCGAGCGGGCCTTCGATCGACTGGACGCAGACGCTCGCGCGATCCTCGTCCTCCACCATCTCGAGGGTCGGCCACTCAGCGAGATCGCATCGGTCCTTGACGTTCCGGTCGGGACCGCGAAGTCGCGCCTGCACACCGCTCGCCGAGCGCTCGAGCGCGCGCTGGAGCAAGAGAACCGATGACCCCGACCGACGACGAGATCGTCGCGATGCTCGCCGTGCGGGCGGGTCGAGCGAGCGTCGGTGATACGAAGACGGCCGCCCTCCTCGCCGCCGCGCGCGAACGGGCTGCCGCGGACCCTCGTCTGCCACACCGCCGGTTCCGCGTGACCGGCACGATGCCGCGCCTCGCCGCTGGAGCCGCGTCCGTCGCCGCCGCCGTGCTCGTCATAGCCCTGGTCGCGTTGCCGCTGGCGAACCGCCCGCCGGCATCGGCCGTCCCGAGCGTTGGTCCGTCAACGGTCATCGAGCCGAGAGGATCGCCACTCTCGCCGAGCCCCGACACAGGCTATTACCCGGGCGGCATCCCGCAGTCAATCGATGGCGAGCCGGTCCTGGTCGGCCTGGACACCCAGCGGCGGCTCGCCGATGCGACCGATGACAGCTCGTTCCTCGCCGGCGGCTTCACCTGGTACGGCCCGGCGATGTGCGGCGGCGGGATCGGGCCGAGAGATCCCAATCCGCTCGCCAGCGACGCCTGTCCGCGATACCGGATTGCCGGCGTGCCCGGCCGCCTCTTCGTCCCGACGGGGCGCCTCGAGGTCGGCGACGTCCCGCTCGTCGTCCGGGTTCATACCCGCGATCCCGGCGCCGAAACATGCTGGCCACAGAACGTCGAGATGTGCCGCGCGTCGGTTGTGCTCGAGGCCGTGCTCTGGCAGGGCGATGCAGCCACCAGGGCCGTGCCGTTGGGTCCGAGGGAAGCAATCGGCCGCGCGCTCAACATCTGGATCGGTGACAGCCGCAAGTTGGCGGACGGCTCCATCTCCTACGTGGACGAACCGCGGTTCGCGATGCCGATCAGCTGTCCCGCTCCATGGCCGGCGCTCGTCTACGCCTTGCGCGGCGATCCGCGCCTCGGGCTCCTGGCTGTCTTCGGCGACCAGGCCGCGAGGACGGCATTCCAGGCATCGGTGGAATCCTCCGCCGGGGCGTCCTGCCTCAATTCTTCGATCGACCGGCTCGACTCGCCGCGGTGGATCGGCCAGGACAACCTTCTCGTCTTGGCCTATGCGGACGACCCGACGGCTGACGAGATCGCAGCCCAGCTGGCGTGGGTCGAAGGAGCGCAGAGGAATGCGATCCCCTTGCCGGCCGCATCGATTGATCGCAGCCGGGAGACGCTCCTCGACTATCTCGACAGCCGCGCTGCCGGTCCGGGCGTGACCGGCGTGAACGACGAGATCCCAACGCTGAACTTCGGGCCCGCGCCGACACACGCGGACGGCAATCCGGCGATCAATGTGTCGGCGGGCTGGTCCAAGGACGTCCTTCGGCGTTACGAGGCGAACGCGCTCGACGGAGTCGTCGAACTGGTGACCGACGCCCCAACGACAGCGCAGCTGGGCGATGCTGCCTCTATCGTTGAATCGACTGGTGCCGCGCGTGTCTGGCTCTACCGCGTGACCTACCCAGACGCCACCGATCAGCGGTTCGCGACCGAGGAGTTCGCGATCGTCCAGATACCGGGCAGCACGTTCCGCGACTGGGGCATCATCCGGGTAACCGGCGAGCCCTTCCCGATCGTTCCGATCCCTGTTCCGGAGCCGGATACCGAACACCCATTCCCGTCTGGCGTCATCTTGCCGATTCAACCCGGCGGCGACACGCCTTGCCTGCCCGCCGGTCAGGAGTGCCCCTGACGGCAGCGACGACAGTCGCATGGTATGGTATGCGCATGTTCAGCGAACGCACCCAGGTCCTCCTGTCGCCAGAACAGATTGCACGTCTGAAGCGAATCGCCACCCGCGAGGGCCGATCCGTCGGGGCGGTCATACGCGAGGCCGTCGACGCTTTCGTCGAGTCTGAGCCTGATGCGCGACGACGCGCCCTCGAGTCTCTTCTATCGCTGAACGCCCCAGTCGATGACTGGGAGGTCATGAAGGGACAGATTCTCAAGAGCCAGTTGGGGGACTGGTGACGGTCTTCGTCGACACTGCCGTGATGATGTATGCGGCGGGCCGCGATCATCCTCTGCGGGAGCCATGCCGGCGAATCCTCGAGGGGATGGTCGAAGGATCCGTTTCGGGGACGACGTCGGTCGAGGTGATACAGGAGATCGTCCACCGATATCGGTCGATCGGCCAGCCGGATCTCGCGTTCACGGTCTCCCGCGACACGCTCGACCTGTTCGCACCTGTGCTCCCCATTACCCATGCGTTGATGCGTCGTGTTCCGGACCTGGCGCGTCGATATCCCCGTCTGGCTGCCCGCGACGTCGTCCACGTCGCCACCTGCATCCACGAGGGGATCGTCGAGATCGTCAGCCCCGATCGCAGCTTCGACGCCGTGAAGGAGCTACGACGCGTGCCTCCAGAGGAATTCGTCGCGTGACGACGATCAAGCCGGCCCTCGCGGCCTCCGCTCGTGCCGCCGTCGCCGCCCGGACGGAGGAGCTCTTTCGGCGTTCCGGCGCGCTTCGGGACGGCCACTTCCTGCTCAAGAGCGGCCGCCACGGCGACGCCTACGTCGAGAAGTTCGCCGTGCTGTCGGACCCGGCCGCGACGAGCGAGCTGTGCGGGTTCTGGGCGGCCGGCCATCGCGCCGGAGACGCCGGCGCCGCCCGGGTTGACCTGGTGGCCGGTCCGACGACCGGCGGCGTCATCCTCGCCTTCGAGACGGCCCGCCAGCTCGGCGTCCGCTCGATCTTCGCGGAGGAGGTCCGGGCCGACGGCGGGTCAACGCGGCGCGAGTTCCGGCGCGGATTCACGATCGCACCAGGCGAGCGCGTGCTGCTCGTCGACGACATCCTGACCACCGGCGGATCGCTGCTCGCCATGATCCCCGCGGTCGAGGCGATGGGCGGCGAGATCGTCGAGTGTGCCGTTCTCGTCGATCGGAGCGGCGGCCGGCCGACCCTGACCTCGCCGGCGACCGGCCGCGTCTATCCTCTCCGGGCTCTCTGGCAGCTCGACCTGCCGACGTTCGAGGCCGGGCCAGAGACGTGCCCGCAATGTGCCGATGGAACGCCGCTCCACGCGCCGGGGAGCACCGGCACCGGCACGTGATGCGCTGATGCCGGGCCGCCGCCCGATCGTCGGCCTTGGCCTGGCCGTGGCCGCGCTCGCAGCGCTCGTCGTGGTCGCGACGCTGCTCGGCCGGCCCGCGCCGCGCACGGAGGTCGGGGTCGTCATCTCGGTCGACGCCGTGAGCCTGACCAACGTCCGCGGGTTCACGATCCAGACCGTCGACGGGCGAACGGTCCAGTTCCGCGTCGGCCAGCTGGAGAATGGCGCCCAGTTCCCGCCGGGCCACCTCGGCGAGCACGCAGCGACGGCCGTGCCGATCGTCGTCACCTATCGCGACGAGAACGGCGAACACGTCGCCATCCGGCTCGAGGACGCGCCGGCGGCCGCGCCTAGCTGAGGTCGGCCAGCGCCGCGTCGATCTCGTCGGGCGTGAAGATCAGCTCGAACGACGCCTTGACGATTCCGTCGCCCCCGACGACGAAGACGAAGGGTTCCGACAGCAGGCCATAGGCATCGGTTGCCGGCGCGGCCTGGAGCTGGCCGCTGTCGCTCAGGTCCGGCTGGAGCTGGCCGTCGACGAGCGTGAGCAGATAGGGCTCGACGTTGATGAACGTGAGCCCCGGATGGGCTGCAGCAACCGTCTTGACCTTGTCCAGCGTCGGCCCGCACGTGGCTGTCTGGCAGAACTTCGGCGTCGCGAAGACGAGGACGAACGGCTTGTGCGCGGCCAGTGCGTCGGCCACCGAGGTTTCGTAGAAGGCCGGCACGGGCGTCGTGTCGGTCGAGATCTTCTTCACGTCGCCGCCGACGTCGGCCAGCGTCGGCGTATCGACCGACGGCGCCTTCTCGCCCGGCTCCACGACCGATGCATCCGCCTTGACGTCGAAGCTGAACGGGATCGACTCCTCTGGCGACCCGGGGGCGGCGGTTGCGAACACCGCCGTCCATGCGCCGGCGATGGGGAAGTCGGCGTTGGTGACGTAGACGCCGCTCACGTCCTGGATCGCCCAGATGAACTTGCCCGGATCCGCGGTGACGGATTCCCCGCCTGGACCCCGGAACTGGACCTTCGCCGTTCGGTCAGGCGATCCCATCGACTTCGTCCCGCTCGAGTCGACGAACGAGAACACGATGCGATTCGGGCCGGTCGTCAGCTCGCGAGAAATGATCACCGGGAGGACGCCGGTGACGGCCTGAGTGCCGTTGGCACTGGCGGACGGTGGCGGCGAGGAGGATCCGCAGGCGCCGACGAGGAGGACGACGGCCGCGAGCAGGGCCGCTCGTCGGGTTCGGGGAGTCATGTCGGATAGGGTAGCCGTCAATGGCGAGGAGGGCTCTCGCGCTAGAATGGCGGGACCGTCGACTTGACACTCGTCGCCCTGCGGGCGACCCCCGGGGAGGGCTCGTTGACCCGGTTCCAGAGACTCGCGTCGCTCAGCGTCGTGATGACGCTCGTGCTCGTGACGATCGGCGTCATCGTCCGCGCCACCGGCTCCGGGATGGGCTGTCCGGACTGGCCGCTCTGCCATAACCAGCTGATCCCGCCGCTCGACGATTACCAGGCCTGGATCGAGTGGGTCCATCGCACGGTGGCGGCGGCGATCGGGTTCGTCGTCCTGGCGCTCGCGTTCGTCGCCGTGCGGGACCACCGCGATCGCGCGAGCCTCCTCTGGCCGTCGCTCGGGGTCGTGCTGCTCGTCGGGTTCCAGGCGTGGCTCGGGCGCGAGACGGTGCGGCTCAACAACTCCGGTGAATTGGTCACCGCGCACCTGGCCGCCGCGATGACGCTCGTCGGGCTCCTCGTCTTCATCCTCGTCCGGTCGTTCCATCCGGCCCGGATCGCCGGGCGGGGGAGCAGCCAGCGGTTCACGCTGCTCGCGGCGTTCGGCGCGCTCTCGGTCTTCGCCCTGCTCCTCTTCGGGTCGCAGGTGACGGCGACCTCGCAGTGGTACGTCTTCCCCGACTGGCCGCTGATGAACGGCTCGTTGCTGCCGCCACTGACCGATGCGACCGCCGCCCACGTGCTCCATCGCTGGGTGGCCATCGTCGTCGGCCTGATCGTTGCCGCCGCCGCGGTCGCCGCGTGGCGGACGCAGCGGGAGAACCGGACGATCGTCCGCCTCGCGCTCGTTGCGGCGGTCCTCTTCCCGATCCAGGCGGTCATCGGCGGGCTCCAGGTCCTGACCGACCTTGCGGGCTGGACACAGACATTGCACGTCGCCCTGGGCGCGGTGATCTGGGCGGCGATGGCGGGCCTCGTCGCGACGAGCTACTACACCGCCCGAATCTCACCGGCGCCCGGCGATCGGACGGGCGCGACCGGCGACCGGATCGGCGAGGACGGCGTCGTCGGGGAGCAGCGGACCCGAAGCGACACGATCCGCGCGTACATCGCGCTGACGAAGCCCCGGATCATCGAGCTGCTCCTCGTCACGACCGTGCCGGCGATGGTCCTCGCCACCCGCGCCGTGCCGGGAATCCAGTTCCCTCATTGGGCGTGGCTGACCGTCTGGACGCTGATCGGCGGGACGCTGGCTGCCGGCAGCGCGAACGCGATCAACTGTTATCTCGATCGCGACATCGACGAGCTCATGGTTCGCACCCGCCGCCGGCCCCTCCCGGCCCACCAGGTCGACCCGGAGCGGGCCGTCGTGTTCGGCCTCGTCCTGGGCCTGGTGTCGTTCGTGGTCCTCGCCTGGTTCGTCAACCTCCTGTCGGCGTTCCTCGCGCTGCTCGCCATCGCCTTCTACGTCGTCATCTACACGATCGTGATGAAGCGGTCCTCGTCCCAGAACATCGTGATCGGTGGGGCGGCCGGGGCCTTGCCGCCGGTCATCGGCTGGGCCGCGGTCACTGGCAACGTCGGCGTGCCGGCTCTGCTGCTCTTCGCCCTTGTCTTCTACTGGACGCCGCCCCACTTCTGGGCACTGTCGCTGCGAATCAGGAAGGACTACGCGGCCGCCGGTGTCCCGATGCTGCCGGTCGTCCGGGGCATCCCGGAAACCACCCGACAGATCGCGCTGTACACGATCCTCATGGTCGCGATCTCGCTCGTCCTCTGGGCGGTGGCGCGCATGGGTTGGATCTATCTCATCGCGGCGGTCGTGCTCGGGGCGATGTTCCTGCGCCAGGCCTACCGGCTATGGCGCCAGGGATCGTCCGAGGAGGCGTCGACCGCCGGCGCGATCCGCCTCTACAAGTACTCGATCTCGTATCTGACGCTGCTGTTCGCGGCGATCGCGCTCGACGCGGTGGTGCTCCTGCGAGTTGGCTGACCGCGCGGCCCCCCGGCCCGGCCTCCTGGAGAATCGCATAGCCCCCCCGCGATGCCGTTGGCTGCATCAGGGCGAGGGAGCCCTCCCCCTGGAGCCCGACACGATGCATCCAATCGCATCGCCACGGCCGGCGCAGATTCGTAGGAGCCCGCCTCAGCCCTCGACCCAGGCGCAGGTGCCGCTGACGCCGCCCAGCAGGCCGCAGATCCCCTTCGCGCCGCTGCGCATCACGATGTCGTGGTTCGCCTTGAACACGCCCCTCGCCAACGGCGCGAGGAGGTTCATCCACCAGCGCGTCGTCCGGATGTTCCAGTCGTAGCGGGCGACCGTCCCGCCCTCCTCCTCCCGAAGCGTCCAGACGCCGGTGCCCTCCAGCTCCCCCGTCGCCCGCCCGGCAAGCGACGTCGGCCGCTCGATCCGCTCGACCTCCATGTCGAACGACAGGGTGTACGGCAAGCTCCCCTTGAAGGTGTAGCGCCGAACGCTGCCGATTCCGTTACGTTCCCGGGCTGGACGGATCTCCTCGACCGCCCTGACGGCGGGCCACCACTCCGGCCATGCGAGCAAATCGTGGATCGCCTCGTAGACCCGGTCGATCGGCGCGTCGAGACGCCATTCGGTCACGAACGAGTAGTCGGCCATCGTCGTCCCTTCCTCCGTCCCTCAGGTTGTCGTCAATGATGCGCTCCGGCCCCCGTGTCGGATCACCCGAGGGCACCCGACGTGGCACGATGCGCCGATGGACATCCACTTCCTGGGCGGAGCCACGACCGTAACCGGCTCCCAGTTCCTCCTCGTCACCGACCGTGCTCGCGTTCTCGTCGACTGCGGCATGTTCCAGGGCAGCCCGAACGAGGTCGTCCGGAACCGGGTCCCCTTCGGGTTCGATCCGGCCTCGCTCGACGCGCTCCTGCTGACCCACGCCCATCTCGACCATTGCGGTCTGATCCCGCATATCGTCAATGCGGGGTACCGCGGGCCAGTGATCGCGACCCGCGGGACGTGCGAGCTGGCCGAGCTCGTCCTCCTCGACTCGGGTCACCTCCAGGAGGAATTCGCCAAGCGCGAGGCTCGCTGGGAGCTGAAGCATCCCGACAAAGCCGTCGAGGACGATCGCAGGGAGCGCGAAGCGTACGACGCGGCCGTCCTGCTCGCCGAGGACCCTGAGGCGAAGCTGCGGACCCAGCCGCCCGAGATCGAGATCGATCTCGACGAGCCGCTCTACACGGAGGCAGACGCGCGGACGTCCCTGGCGCAGTTCAGGCCGATCGACTACGACACCGAGATCGAGGTCGCACCCGGAATCCACGCGCTCTTCCTCGATGCCGGCCACATCCTGGGATCGGCGATGATCCGCGTCCGGGTCATCGACCACGACGGCGACCCGGAGCGGACGATCGTCTTCTCCGGCGACATCGGCCGACCGGGCACGCCGATCATTCGCGACCCGTCCGTCCTCACCGACGCCGACTACGTCCTCGTCGAGTCGACATACGGAGGCCGCGAGCACGAGCCCCACGACGAGGCCATCCGAGTGCTGGCGGAGACGGTCCGGCTCGTCGCGGCGTCGAACGGCGTGCTGGTCGTGCCGTCGTTCGCGATCGGGCGGACCCAGGAGGTGGTCTGGGAGCTCGACCGGCTCATCGACAGGGGCGAGATCCCCCTGCTTCCGCTGTACCTCGATTCGCCGATGGCATCGAAGGCTTCCGACATCTACCGGCGCCACGCCGACTATTTCGACGAGGAGACAGCCGGGCTCCTGCGAGCGGGTGGCTCGCCGCTCGACTATCCGGATCAGCACGTGACGCGCCGGGTGCAGGAGTCGCAGGCGATCGCGACGGCGCCGCGGCCGTACATGATCGTCGCCTCGAACGGGATGCTCACGGGCGGCCGGGTGGTCGGCCACCTGCGCAATCTCATCGGCGACCGCGACGCGACGATCCTGTTCGTGGGCTACCAGGGGGAAGGGACGCTCGGGGCCCACCTCCAGGCCGGCGTCAAGCAGGTGAAGATCGACGGCCAGGTCCGCGAGGTCCGCTGCCAGATCCGATCGATCAGCGGCTTCTCCGCCCACGCCGACGAGTCGGAGCTGCTCGCCTGGCTCTCCAATTTCGCCCGCGGCAAACGAGCCGGCGACCCGGGGTTCCCGCGGCGGGTCTTCCTCGTCCACGGCGACCCGGAGGCCCAGATCGCGATCGAGCCGAAGGTCCGGGCGCTGGGCTTCGAGACGACGATCCCGCACTGGCGCGAGCGGGTCGTCCTCGACTGAGGCGATCGGGATGAGGCTCACGGCAGCCGCCTGACGCGTCTCGCGCCGTGGAACCGCGGGCACCATCAGGCGGAACGTGAAAGGCAATGGAATCGGGCCGCAACACAATCGGGCGATGGTTGAGAGCTTCGATGCGATCGTGGTCGGGGGCGGACACAACGGCCTGACATGCGCGGCGTACCTGGCAAAGGCGGGGATGAAGCCGCTCGTGCTCGAGCGGCGCGGGATCGTCGGCGGCGCGGCCGTGACCGAGGAGCCGTGGCCGGGCTTCAAGGTCAGCTCGCTCAGCTACGTCCAGAGCCTCATGCCGCCGCGGATCATCCGCGAGCTGGAGCTGCCGAAGCGCGGCTACAAGGTCTACCCGATGGGCCCCTACTTCATGGGCTTCGAGGACGGCAGCGGAATTGTCATGCACGACGAGGCCGACCTCCGCCACGCGGAGATGGCCCGCTTCTCGAAGAAGGACGCCGACCGCTACGACGACTTCGTGGAGTGGAAGGACGGCCTTGCCCAGGTCGTCCGGCATCTCCTCTGGATGACCCCGCCGAAGCTCGGCTCACGGTCGCTGCCGGATCTGCTCGACCAGCTCCGGTTCGCGTGGAAGCTGCGCGGCCTCGGGGGCCGCGGCGTCGCGGACCTGACGCGGATCATGACGATGTCGGCCGCCGACCTGCTCGACGACTGGTTCGAATCGGACCGGATCAAGGTCGGCCTGTCGATCGACGGCATCATCGGGACCTGGGCCGGACCGTACGAGCCGGGCACGGCCTACGTCCTGCTCCACCACGAAATCGGGACGGTCGACGACGAGGCGTCGGCGGCCGGGATCGGCGGCTGGGGCTTCGTCGAAGGCGGGATGGGCGCGGTCAGCCGGAACATCGCCGAGGCGGTCGTCGAGTACGGCGGATCGGTCCGGACGGACGCCCCCGTCGCGCGGATCCTCGCCAACGGCGCGGCCAGCGGGGTCGTCCTCGAGAGCGGCGAGGAGATCCGCGCGCCGATCGTCGTCTCGAACGCTCACCCGCAGATCACGTTCCTCCGGCTGCTCGACCGGGGCCAGCTCCCGGACGAGTTCGTGTCCGACATCGAGGGGTACGACACGCGCTCCGGGACGGTCAAGGTCAACCTCGCGATCAGCGAGCTGCCTGACTTCCGCTCCCACCCGGGCACGAATCTCCAGCCTCACCATACCGGCGCCATCGAGCTCGCCCACTCGATGGACTACCTCCAGCGGGCGTTCGAGGACGCCCGCCAGGGGAGCGGCTCGACGAAGCCGTACTGCGACGGCGTCATCGCCTCGACGCTCGACCCGACGATCGCCCCGGACGGCATGCACATCTTCTCGATGTTCGCCCAGTGGGTGCCTTCGTCGTGGCACGACGCGCCGCACCGCGACGAAGTCGAGGCGTTCGCCGATCGCCTGATCGACGGCTACACGGAACTCGCCCCGAACCTGCGGGACTCGATCGTCCACCGCCAGGTCATCAGCCCCTACGACATGGAGCACGAGTACGGCCTGATCGGCGGCAACATCTTCCACGGCGAGCTGACGCTCAACCAGCTCTTCCACATGCGGCCGGCCGCCGGCTACGCCAACTACCGGAGCCCGATCCGCGGGCTCTACCAGTGCGGCTCCAGCACGCATCCGGGTGGCGGCGTCACCGGCCTGCCCGGGCGGAACGCGGCCCGCGAGATTCTGCGCGACCGCCGCAGGAGGGTACGCTGACGGCAACGGCTGTCCTGGCCGAACCGATGGGAGCCCTGATGCGGCCGTCGTTGAACATCCTCGGCGACGAGCTCACCGGCCGGATCGTCGACGAGGCGAAGCGTGTCCTCGCCGAGGTCGGCATGGAGATCCGCGGCGCGGAGATGCGCCGGCGGCTCCTCGACCATGGACTGCCGCTCGACGCCACGGGCGATCGCGTGCTCTTCCCGCGCGACGTCGTCGAGGCCGCGATCGCGTCAGCGCCGGGCTCCTTCACGCTCTACGACCGGGACGGGCTGCCGCACGCGGACCTCGGCGGCGACCGGGTCCATTTCGTGCCCGGCTCGTCAGGCCTCAAGGTCCTCGACCACCGGACCGGCGAGACCCGCCTGGCCGACTCGACCGACTTTACCGAATACGTCCGCCTCGCCGACGGCCTCGAGCACATCGCCTATCTCGCGACGGCGTTCTCGACGAACCTCGACATCGAGGCGAATGTCTCGGATGCGTGGCGGCTCTACATGACCCTGACCAATTCGAGGAAGCCGGTCGTGTCGGGCGCCTTCACCGAGCACGGCGTGCCGCGCATGGTCGAGATGATGGAGCTGTTCCGGGCAGGGCGGGCCGATCTCATCGCCCGGCCGATGAGCATCTTCACGATCACCGCGACCGGGAACTTCCGCTACAGCGAGGACTCCTGCCAGAACCTGATCGATTGCGTCGAGGCGGGCATCCCCGTCGAGATCGTCCCGGTCACGTTGATGGGGCTCATCGCGCCGGTGACGATCGTCGGGGCGACGGTCTTCCACACGATCGACGTGCTGGCCGGCATCACGATGGCCCAGGTGATCAAGTCCGGCGCGCCGGTGCTGTTCGGCGGTGCGCCCGCCACGTTCCACATGAAGATCGCGAGTGCCCCCATGGCGGCGATCGAGGCACTCCGCCTCGACGTTGCCTACATCGCCGTCGCGAAATCGCTCGGCCTGCCGTGCCAGTCCTACATGGCCCTGTCGGACGGCAAGGTCCTCGACGCCCAGGCGGGCGCCGAGACGTTCGGGAGCGCGCTGCTCGCAGCGCTCGCCGGGGTCAACTCCGTGTCCGGCCCGGGAATGCTCGACTTCCTCCTGGTCTTCAGCCTGCCGAAGCTCGTCTTCGACGACGAGATGTGCGCCCAGGCGCTCCAGTTCGTGCGCGAGATCCGGCCGACCGACGACCTGCCCGTGTCGGCGCTCATCGACCAGCTCATGGCCGACCAGCACCTGATCATGGCCGACCACACGATGGCCCACTGGCCGGACGAGCTGTACCTGCCGAGCGCCATCGTCGATCGCGACAACCGCGAGGCGTGGCTCCGGCTCGGCGGCAAGGACACGTACCAGCGGTCCTGCGACGAGGTCGAGCGGCGGCTGGCCGCCTATCGCCAGCCCGAAACCGATCCGGCCGTCGACGCCGAGCTCCGCAGGATCATCCTCGCCGGACTGACCGACCAGACGATGCTGCCGGATATCCCGCCCGCGCCGGAACCCGCCGTCGCGGCTCCGTCGGGTGCGGCCGCTCGACGCCAGAACCCTCGCCGCCACCGCAGCTGATATCGAGGACGCCATGCCCGCCGAACGACGATCCGATCCCGGAATCCTGACCGCCGACGAGCTCGCGTCGATCCGGCGGCCGTACCGTGGAGCCTCGCTGCTGCCGGGGCGCGCCTACCACGACGAGGCGATCTTCGGCTGGGAGCGGGAGCAGTTCTTCCGCGGCGACTGGGTCATCGTCGGGCGGACGGGACAGGCGCCGGACCCGGGGACGTACTTCCTGACCGAGCTCGACGGCGAGGCGATCGTCGTCGTCCGCGGCCGCGACAACGCGCTGCGGGCGTTCTACAACGTCTGCCGCCACCGCGGGACCGCGGTGATCGAGGAACCGGCCGGCAGGGCCGTCCGGTTCCAGTGCCCGTACCACGCCTGGATCTACGACCTCGACGGGAAGCTCGTCCGGGCCAAGCACACCGAGGACCTCGACGAGTTCAGCTTCGAGGACTACGGGCTCGCACCCGTCGCCATCGACACGTGGCAGGGCTTCGTCTTCCTCAACCTCGATCCCGACGCGGCGCCACTCGCGGTGCAGCTCGGCGATCTCGTCGCGAATCTCGCCGAATTCGACTTCGCCGGTCTCCGGCCGGCCCGGCGAATAGAGTACGAGGTTGCCTCGAACTGGAAGTTCATCGCCGAGAACTACAGCGAGTGCTACCACTGCCCGGGCCTCCATCCGCAGCTCAACAAGCTGACGCCGTACGACCTCGGCGGCGACTTCCAGACGAACGGCGCGTGGCAGGGCGGCTGGATGGAGCTTGCGGCCGGGGCGGAGACGATGGCGCTCGACGGCGGCCAGGGTTCGCGCCGCGGCCGGCCGGCGATGGCCGGCATCACGCCGGAGGACGAGCGGCGGATCTACTACTACGTGGTCTGGCCGACGGCGTTCCTCTCGATCCACCCGGACTACCTGCTGGTCCACCTGCTCGTCCCCGACGGACCGTCGCGGACGCGCGTCATCTGCGAGCTGCTGTTCCCGCCCGACACGATCGCCCGGCCGGACTTCGATCCGTCGGACGCGATCGCGTTCTGGGACCTGACCAACAGCCAGGACTGGCACGTCTGCGAGCTGCAGCAGAAGGGGACCAGCTCCCGCTCATGGGTCGCCGGCCGGTACTCGAACCAGGAGGCGTCGGTCCACGCCTTCGACCAGATGGTCGCCGACCGCTATGCCGGCGAGGAGTTCACCAGCGCCCGGACCGTTCGCGAGCGGTACGACGTGCCGCCGCCGAAAGAGGCCGCCGACGCAGGCACCTCGGCCGCGTCGAACGGCCACGACCGATCCGCCGCGCGAACCGCTGCCCGGTCGAAGGCGACGACGCCGCGCTGACAGCGCTCCGCACCGTCCGGTTCAGGCGGGCGGTGCGTCCTCCTCGGCGGCGACCGCGCGCGGCTCGCCCCGGAAGGCCCCCAGCCGCCAGGCTGCGAGAATCGCCACGGCTGTCCCCGCGACGATGATCGTCGAGATCGCGTTGATCTCCGGGGTCACCCCGAACTTCACCTTGCTGTAGATGTAGAGCGGCAGGGTCGAGCTCCCGACGCCGGCGTTGAACGTCGTCACGACGAAGTCGTCGAAGCTGAGGGAGAACGCGAGCAGGGCCCCCGCCAGAACGGCCGGTGCGATGAGCGGCAGCGTGACATGGCGGAATGCCCCGAACGCCGACGCACCGAGGTCCCGCGCGGCCTCCTCGAGTGCCGGGTTCATGTTGGCCGCGCGCGCCCGGACGACGACCGCGACATACGAGATGCAGAACGTCACGTGGGCGATCGCGAGCTGGGTGACGGAGCCGCGTCCGTCGAACAGCTGCAGGAAGAACAGCAGCAGGGACAGGCCCATCACGATCTCGGGGGTGACCATCGGGACGAGGAGCAGCGTCTCGGTCGCGGCCCTGCCGCGGAACCGGATCCGGGCGAGCCCCAGGCCCAGCAGCGATCCGAGGACCGTCGAGAGGATCACCGCGATGATGCCGACCTGGAACGTCACGCCGAGCGCCTTGAGGAGCTCGTCGTTCGAGAAGAGCGTCGGATACCAGTCGAGCGTGAAGCCCCGCCACACCAGGCCGCGCCGGGCACTGTTGAAGGAGAAGACGATCAGCACGACGACCGGCGCGAACAGGAAGACGTAGACGACCATCGCGAATGCCGTCAGGAGCCGGTTCCGCTCGCGGGTCACGACCCGATGACCTCGCGCCGGAGGGTGCGCAGGGCGACGAGCGTCCCGCCGAGCGTCACGACCATGAGGATGAACCCGAGCGCCGCGCCGTATGGCCAGTCCCGGCCCTCGAGGAACAGCTCCTGGATGTTCTTGGCGATCGTCGTCGTGCCCGGTCCGCCGAGCAGATCCGGAGTCACGAAGTCGCCGATCGCGGGAATGAACGTGAGGAGCGACGCGGCGATGATTCCCGGCATCGTCAGGGGCAGGGTCACGTGGAGGAACACCGCCCGGCCCGACGCATAGAGGTCGCGGCCGGCTGCGATGAGGTTGGCGTCCAGCCGGTCGATCGAGACGAACAGCGGCAGGATCGCGAAGGGCAGGAAGCCGTACGTCATCCCGAGGATCACCGAGATGTCGGTGTTCATCAGGATGATCGGCTCGTGGGTCAGGCCGGCTGCCTGGAGAATGGAGTTCAGGACCCCGTTGTCGCGCAGGATGATCTGCCACGCATACGTCCGGATGAGGTAGCTCGTCCAGAACGGCAGCATGACGAGGATCAGCAGCAGCGCCTTGCGGTGTCCACCGTAGCGCGAGATCCAGTAGGCGATCGGGTAGCCGATCGCGAGCGACAGGATCGTCGTGATCGCCGCAAACCGGATCGACCGGATGAACGTCGGCAGGAAGACCGGGTCGAACGCCCGGCCGTAGTTGTCAAGGCTCGGGTTGGACAGGTCGACTCGGTCGAGCGCGTCCCGATGGCCGAGGCTGACGATGAAGATGATCGCCAGCGGGAGCACGAAGAACAGCCCGAGCCAGACGACACCCGGGAGCACGAGGGCGGTCCCACGCAGCCTCGCAAGGCGGCTCGCTTCGACCCAATTCGATGCCACCGGCGTCGGGACCGGTGCCCGAGCGGCGACCTCGCCGCTCACGTGCCGCTCACGGACCGACCACCCGTCGTTCGCCTGGTCCCGGCCGGCCCGACTAGCCGCGCAGCTGCTGCCAGCGCTTCAGGTACTCGTCGCGGACGGCTGCGTCGAGGTTCAGGAGTTCCTGGAGCTTGTCGACGATCTTCTGGTCCGGATTGATCGTCGGGTCGGCGAGGATGTCGGGGTCGATGAACTCCTTGGCCGCCGCGTTCGGGCCCATGTAGTAGATGAGATTGGTGTTGGCCGCGCTGTTGTGGGCGTCCAGCAGGTGGTTGATGAACAGGTGGGCCGCGATCGGGTGCGGCGCCGCAGAGAAGACCGCAACCGTGTCCGATCCCTTCACCCCGCCCTCTTCGGGGATGTAGTAGACGACGTTCTCATTCGTCTCCTGGATCGCGAACCGGTCGGCGCCCCAGATCTGGCTGATCCACACGTCTCCGGACGTCATCGTCGCGATCGTGTCGGTCGAATAGGTCCGGACGAGCGGCTTCTGCTGCTGGAGGAGGGCCAGCGCCTCGTCCAGCTCGGCGGTGCTCTCGGTGTTGGCCGAGTAGCCGAGCTGGATGAGCGTCATCCCGAAGACCTCCTGGAAGTCGTCGAGCATCGAGATGTGCTGCGACCACCGGGCGTCCCACAGCGCTTTCGAGCTCGTCAGCTCATCGCTGATCCTCGCGGTGTCGTAGCCGACGCCCGTCGTCCACCACATGTAGGGCACGCTGTATGTGTTGCCGGGGTCGTAGCCTGGGTCCGCCCACTCCTTGCCCAGGTTGACGATGTTCGGCAGCAGTGACTTGTCGAGCTTGAGGATCGCGCCCTTCTCGATGAACGAGGGGACGTCGACCGAGATCGGGAAGCTGATGTCGTAGCCGCCGCCGTCGTCGCCGAGCTTGGCGTAGGCCTCCTCGGTGTTGGAAAAGAAGCTCTGGGTCACCTTCGTCTTGTACTTCGCCTCGAACGACTTGATGACGTCGTCGGCGAGGTAGTCCGTCCAGTTGTAGATGAAGAGCTCCGACTCAGCGGAGGGCACGGGCGTCGGCGCAGCCGATGCCGACGCGGAGGCACCCGGCGGCGTCGATGCCGGAGCAGATGCGCTCGCGCTCGGGCCGCCGCTCGACGTGGTCACGGTCGTGCAGGCGGCGACGATCGGGGCGAGGGCGGCCGCCGCGCCCACGAGCGCGATCCTCTCGAGAAGCTGCCGGCGCGTGATCCGTCGCTCGACCATGTACCGGACGAGGGCCTTCTCGAGGTCGATGCTCGACCCGTCGTATCGATCGCTCATGCCTGAATCTCCTCTCGCAATCGATCGGCGAGGACGAGCGCCTCGGCCGGCGGCCAGCTGACGTTGACGGCGCTCCCGACCGGGAGACGGACCCCGGTCTTGGGCGCGAGGGCGGTGATCGCGAGTCCGCCGTCCGAGCGGAGGTGGTACTGGACGCTGCCGCCCAGGTACGCGACCTGTTCGACGGTCGCTCCGATCGGCGAGGGCGAGTAGCTGGTGCCACCCGGAGGGCGCAGCTCGACGGACTCCGGGCGGATGCTCAGCTCGATGGCCCGGCCGACGACGAGGTCGGATCGGCCGACGACGCAGGATTCCCGCGACTCCAGCCGGACGACGGCGTGATCCCCGTCGACCAATTCGACGGTCCCGGTGAGGAGATTCGTGGTGCCGATGAAGTCGGCGACGAACCGCGTCAGCGGCCGCTCGTAGAGCTCCTCTGGGCTGCCAAGCTGCTCGACCCGGCCGCGGTTCATCACGGCGATCCGGTCGCTCATCGTCAGCGCTTCCTCCTGGTCGTGGGTCACGTAGACGAACGTGATCCCCACCTCCGTCTGGACCCGCTTCAGCTCGACCTGGAGCTGTTTGCGGAGCTTGAGGTCGAGGGCCCCGAGGGGCTCGTCGAGCAGCAGCACTTGCGGCCGGTTGACGAGGGCCCGGGCAAGCGCGACCCGTTGCTGCTGGCCGCCCGACAGCTGCGACGGGCGGCGCTTCTCGTAACCCGCGAGATGGACCAGGTCGAGCGCCTCCCCGACGCGCCTCCGGATCTCGGCGCGGTCGACGTTCCTGCGACGGAGACCGAAGGCGATGTTGTCGCCGACGTCGAGATGGGGGAAGAGGGCGTAGTTCTGGAAGACCATGTTGACCGGGCGCTTGTCCGGCGGATCGGCAGTCACGTCGCGGCCACGGAGCTCGATCCGGCCGAGGCTCGGCTGCTCGAACCCGCCGATCATCCGGAGGGTCGTCGTCTTGCCGCAGCCCGACGGCCCGAGCATCGAGAAGAACTCGCCGGCCCGGATGTCGATGGAGACGCGATCGACCGCGGCGACCTCGCGGAAATGCTTGGACAGCTCGATCAGCCGGATCTCGGGTGCCCCGTCCGCACGGTCGATCATGAGGCGGCGAGCCTAGGCGCCGTTCCGGAACGCCACGCGCGGCGTCCCGTTACGCGGAACATCGCGGGCTGCGTCCCTACCGCTTCGGGCGTGTGCGCGCCGCAATCCGTTGCAGCGCTCCCTCCCAGCCAGCGTCGAACGGCTTGCCCGGCTCGTCGAGATCGATGCTCAGCGGTGCGTGGTCCGACGGGATCGGCGGTCCCTTGCGCGCCTCCCGGTCGATCTCCGCGGCGACGACGCGTTCGGCGACGGACCGGGTGACGAGCAGGTGGTCGATCCGCATCCCGAGGTTCTTGTGGAAGTTGCCGGCCCGGTAGTCCCACCAGCTGAAGCGGCCGCTGGCCGTCTCACGCAGCCGATACGCGTCGACCAGGCCCCAGCCGAGCAGCCGTCTGAACGCCTCGCGCTCCGGCTCCGACACGTGCGTGCCGCCATGGACCGCGCGCGCGTCCCACACGTCGTCGTCGGTTGGCGCGATGTTGAAGTCGCCGCCGATGACCAGCTGCTCGTCTGGAGCCGCCGTTTCGGCCAGCCATCGGGAGAGCCGCTCGTACCACTTCAGCTTGCCGTCGTAGAAAGGGCTGCCGACGACGCGACCGTTCGGTCCGTAGATGCTCGCGACCCTGATCCCGTCGACGCGGGCGCTCAGCATCCGGGCTTCGTCGAACGGGTTGAAGTCCTCCTCGCCGAAGTCCTTCGCCGAGCCCGGCCCGCTGTCCCGGACTGGGCCGTCACCGAAGTTCGTGACCACGTCCTCGACGCGCATCCCCTGCCGCGTGACGATCCCTACGCCGTTCCAGCGCCCCTCGCCGTGGTGGAGGAGGTCGTAGCCGGCCATCGCGAACGTCATGACGGGCGCGTCCGCGTCGGTCAGCTTCGTTTCCTGGATGAGGAGGACATCGGGCGCGGCCCGCTCCAGCCACCCTTCGACCTTCTCCTGGCGGGCCTTGAGCGAGTTCACGTTCCACGTGGCGATCCGCACGTCAGAACCGTCGTCCGCGCTGGCGGTCCAGGTCGAAGGCCGCCGTGTCCGCGATCGCCATGACCGCCATCGTTCCGGCCTGGACCGGATCCGAGACCACGAGATCGACGTGCTCCGTGATCGATCCGACCATGTTGAGCGAGATGATCGGGATGCCGAGCGCCCGGATCTCGTCGGCCGCCGCGCTGATGTCGCCACCCATGATCGAGCCCGCGAGGACCAGCAGCCGCGCCCGCGGCAGGTCGGCGACGGCCCGGACCGCGGCCGCGATCTCCGCCTCGCCGACGAGGGCGATCGTATCGACGCTGATCCGCTCGCCCCGGAGGTTGTGGCGGTCCGCTTCGCTCACGGCGCCGAGCGCGACCTGGGCGACCTGGGCGCCGCCGCCGATGACGATGATCCGCTTGCCGAAGATCCGCTCGAGGGCCCGCGTCAGGTGGACCTGCCGGACGTCGTCGAGGTCCTCGAGGAGCGCGACGAGGTCGGTCTCGGTCAGGCCCTCGACCTCGATCTCAATTTCGGCCACGGCCGGGTTGCCGTTCCGTGCCGGGAGCCGACGCACAGTGGACAGGGTCCGGATCCGACCGCCGGCGAGGGCGATCCGGGCCGCGATCGTGGCAATCGCCTCCGGCCGGTCGACGTGGTCGAGGCGCAGGGCGACGGCGGACGGATCGGCGGGCGTCCGCCGGGGCATGGGCTTCAGGCTCCCGTCAGCGCGAGGTCATGTCGGCGATGGACATGTGCCCGGGGTCCCCGCCGGCGTCGGCGTCGTGCGCCTCGTACGCCAGCCCGAGCGCGTCGAACGCCTCGCGGGTGATCGTCGGATCGCTCGTCTCGAGCATCAGTTCGCCGTTCGTGTCCTCGGCGATGCCGACGATGCCGGCGATGTTGACGCCGCGCTCCGCGAGGGCGCCGGCCATCCGGGCGAGCGCACCCGGCCGATCGTCGAGCTTGACCGTGAACCAGACCGTCACCCGGGCACCTCCTGTGCGGTCGATGGTACCCGGCGACGGCGCCCGACGGCCGCTACGCTGCGTTGCATGGCTCAGACCCAGGCCGCGCCGCGCGTCCAGATCTTCGGTCTCGAGAACGACCAAGCGACCCGCGCCGCGATCCGCTTCTTCAAGGAACGGCGGTTCGAGGTCTCCCTCGTCGACCTTCGCCGCAAGCCGATCGCCGCCGGGGAGCTGCGGCGGTTCGTCCAGCGGTTGGGCGCGTCCGCGCTGCTCGACACCGGAGGCCGCGCCTACCGCGATGCGGGACTCGGCTACCTCGTGATGGACGACTCGAGGATCGTCGAGCGGCTGCTGGCGGATCACCGGCTCCTGCGGTTGCCGCTCGTCCGCTACGGGGAGTCGGTCACGGCCGGCCCGGCCGACGCGACGTGGAAGGCATGGCTCAGGCCCGACCGCGAAGCCCCGTCCACATGAGCCCGACGCCGATGACGACCGCGATGGCGCCGAGCACCAGCCAGGTCGGGTCGCCCACCATGAAGCTCCTCCCACCCAGGAGCCGCGAGCCCTGGGCCATCCACACGAGGCCCGTCGCAACGATGATTGCACCCCCGATTGCTCGCGTTCGATGCATGGTGCCTCCTGCGCTGCCATGCTAGCCGGATGAGCGATCGCCATCCCCGCGGAGGGTCCGGAGGGCGGAGGAACACGCATCCGACGCCCGAGGCCGACGCGGCCCAGGGCGCCGGGCGACCGGACCCGGGTCACCGCGCTCCGCCTGAGCGGCGAAGCGGCCGAATCGTCATGCGGCGCGACGCAGCCCAACGCATCGGCAAGCCCGCGGCCACGGAGGACGAGCAGTTCCTCGAGCGAAAGCCGGTCGGGCGTCCCGCGTTCGTCGACAGCGACCCGTGGCGAGCGCTCCGGATCCTGTCCGAGTTCGTGGAGGGCTTCGACGCGCTCGCATCGGTCGGGCCCGCGGTCACCATCTTCGGATCCGCCCGCGTTGACGAAACCGATCCGATCTACGTCATCGCCCGGACGATCGCCAGGCGACTCGCGGAGAGCGGGTTCGCGATCATCACCGGCGGCGGGCCGGGCGTGATGGAGGCCGCGAACCGCGGCTGCCGGGAGGGCGGCGGGCTGTCTGTCGGCTGCAACATCGAGCTGCCGCACGAGCAGGGGCTCAACCGGTATGTCGATCTCGGGATCGAGTTCCGCTACTTCTTCGCCCGCAAGACGATGTTCGTGAAGTACGCGGATGCGTTCGTCATCCTGCCCGGTGGCTTCGGCACGCTCGACGAGCTGTTCGAATCGCTGACCCTCATCCAGACCGGCAAGGTGCGCGACTTCCCTGTCGTCCTCGTCGGGACGGCGTACTGGAAGGGCCTGCTCGACTGGATGCGTGACGTCCAGCTGCCCGCCGGGGCTGTCGCCGAATCCGACATCGCCCTGCTCCAGCTGACCGATGACGCCGAGGAGGTCGTCCAAATCGTCCGGGCCTACGCGTCCCGAGGCCACGACGACATCCAGGATGAGGCGGAGCTTCGCTAGTCGTCCCGCCTTGCTCTAGGCCGGCAGGGCGATCTCGATCCGGCCGCCCCGGATTCGGAGCGGGTAGTAGCGGAGGCGGCGGACGCGGGTGAGGCGGCGGGCCTCCGCCTTGAGTCCCGGCGGATCCGTCTTGGGCGGCAGGCCCGCAGGTGACCACGTCGGATGGTAGACACCGTCCGGGTCCAGGCCGCCGGTCGTCGGCATCCGGACCGGGTTCCCCGTGCACAGGTCGAATCGCCCCTCGTGCAGCGGACAATCGACGATGCACCCGTCGATCCTCCCGATCGACAGGGGCGCCGACATGTGGGGGCACCGATCGTCGACGGCGACGATGCCGTTCGGGGTGTGGGCGATGAGGACGTCGAGGTCGCCTCTCGACACTCGCAGCATCGCCCCGGGCGGCAGGTCAGCCGCGTCGAGCACGGGCTCGAAGGGGGCGCCGTCCGTGCCGGGCGCGGCGAGGCGCGGTGGGAACGGGGCGGGTACGGGGTCCACGGTCCCGATCCTAGCGCACGAAACGACAACGGCCCCGGCTCGGGGTCCGAGCGGGGCCGGTGTCGTGAGGAGGGACGAGGGTCAGTCGGCTGCCGGAAGCGGCGGTCGGCCGCCATCCCTGGCCGCTGCGGCGGCCTGGGCCGTGGTCGACTGGCGGAGCTTCAGCTCGTGCATCGCCGCGGCTGCGAGCGTCGCGACGATCGCTCCGACGATCCCGACGATGAATGTCGAGGCCACGCCCAGGCTGAAGGCCTGGTGGATCCCGGCGACGATCTGGGGCACGACCGGGGCGAGCGCGGGCTGCGCGGCCACGATGCCCTGGCCGATGTCGCCGGTCCCGGTCAGCTGGTTGAAGTCGAACGCGCCGCTGCTCATCGCCTGGGTGAAGCCCGCGACGACCGGTCCCGGGACACCGGCCGCCGTCATCTGCGGGGCGAGCTGCTCCTGGAACGAAGCGGCGAACAGGGTCCCGACGATCGCCAGGGCGACGGTGCCGCCGATCTGGCGGAAGAACGTCAGGTTCGATGTCGCTACGCCGAGCATGTTGAACGGCACGGCGTTCTGGACGATCAGGGTGAACACCGCGAACGTGGGCCCGACGCCGAGGCCGGCGATGAACATCCAGCCCCAGACGATCGGCACGGGCGTGTCTGCCCGGAGCTGCGTCATCAGGGCAGTCGAGATGCCCATCAGGACGATGGCACCGACGGTCAGCCACTTGTAGCGACCCGTCCGGGCCACGATGAGGCCGGACGCGACGGAGCTGAAGATCAGGCCGACCATCAGCGGCAAGGCGGCGAGGCCGGAGTTCGTCGGCGAGTAGCCCTGGACGATCTGGAACCAGCGTGGCAGGAAGATGATCGCCCCGAAGAACGCGAAGGCGGCGAAGAACGTCGCGACCATCGACGTCGCGTAGGTCCGGATCCGGAACAGCTGCAGCGGGACGATCGGCTCCTTCGCCCGGGTCTCGGCCCAGAGGAAGAGGGCGATCCCGACGATCGCGATCAGGATGAACCCGCCGACGGTCGGATCGGTCCATTCGTTGAGGGCGTGGGTCGTCGGATTCGTCTGGCCCTTCTGCGTCAGCCCGACGAGGAGGAAGCCGGTGGCAATCGTGAAAATCAGCCCGCCGAGGATGTCGAAGTTCCGGGTCGCGCGCGGGTTCTTCACGGTCGGCAGCAGCCGGAAGATGAAGAACAGGGAGACGAGCCCGATCGGGATGTTGACGTAGAAGATCCAGTGCCACGAGACCTGCTCGGTCAGGAACCCGCCGACGAGCGGACCCACGATGAACGCGATCCCGAAGACGGCTCCGAAGAGGCCCTGGTATTTGCCGCGTTCGGCCGGGGAGAAGAGGTCACCGATGACCGCCAGCGCGATCGGGAACAGCGAGCCTGCACCGATGCCCTGGATCCCGCGGAAGGTGATCAGCTGGGTCATGTCCTGGCTGAGACCGGAGAGGGCCGAGCCGACCAGGAAGATGACGATGCCGATCATGAACATCGGCTTGCGGCCGTAGAGATCCGACAGCTTGCCCCAGAACGGCACGCTGATCGTGCTCGTCAGGAGGTAGATCGTGACCGCCCAGACGTAGACGTCGTTGCCGGCGAGCTGGGTGACGATCGTCGGCAGCGCCGGCCCCACGATCGTCTGGTCGAGGGCCCCGAGGAACAGGCCGAGCATGACGGCGAAGAGGATCTCCATCTTCGCGCGTATCGGCAGTCCGAGGGCCGGATCGTCTTCGAGTGAGGGTGTGTACCCGCCCTGCTCGGCGGGGAAGGATTCCATGAAGATCAGTCCCTTCCTGTGGTCATGGAGTGAAGGTGGTCGTGGCCGCCGAAGTCAGGTCCGAACTCCTCGACGACGGCCACGCGGAGGTCATCGAGAGTCGAATTCAACGCGATGCAGCTGGGCCTCGTCGAGATGGCCGAGGACCGCGAGGAGACGATCCTGCTTGATCGCCTCGACCTCTTCGAGGGCCTCGACCCCCTGGGGGGCAATCCGGACGAGAACGATCCGCCGGTCGTCCGGCACGCGGACGCGCTCGACGAGCCCGCGTTCCTCCATCCGATCGACGATGCCAGTCGCGTTGCTGAAGGACACGTCCAGCAGGTCTGCCATGCGGCTCATCGGCAGGTCACCGTGATGCTGCAGCAGCCACATGACGTGCATATGGGTCATGCTCACCCCGGCCTTGACGAGACGGCCCGTACCGGCACACCGGAATCCCGCGATCATGTCGTGCATGCCGGCGGCGATCCGGGCCTGTCGCGTCTCGCGGTCGACAGTTCCGACCGCATCGATAGTTCGCATGGTATGAATAATCTAGCAACTGGCAACCATCGTGTCAACATGGATCAATGGACCCCACGAAATGGAGGAGACCGCCCGTGCGCTTCGCGCTCATGACCGAGCCCCAGCAGGGCCTCACCTACGACGAACAGCTGGCGATCGTCCGGCGGGCAGAGGCGGCGGGCTTCGAGACGTTCTTTCGTTCCGATCACTACCAGAGCTTTCCCGGGCCCGCCGGCGAGACGACGACCGACGCATGGGCGGTCCTCGCCGGCCTGGCTCGCGAGACCTCTCGCATCGGGCTCGGCGTGCTCGTCTCGCCGGTCACCTTCCGGCTCACCGGCAACCTCGCCAAGGTCGTGACGACCGTCGATCACATGTCCGGCGGCCGGATCGAATTCGGCCTGGGTGCCGGCTGGAATGACGACGAGCACCGCCAGCTCGGGCTGCCATTTCCGCCGATCGCGGAACGGGCGGACCTCCTCGAAGACAGCCTGGCGATCCTGAACGGATTGTGGGGCGAGCCCGACGGCTGGTCGTATGCCGGTAAGCAGCTCAGGATCGACGGTGCCCTGTTCTACCCGAAGCCGGTCGACGCCCCCGGCCGTCCCCGGCTCCCGAACGGCGCGGCCAGGCCCCGAATCCTCGTCGGTGGCGAGGGATCGCCGCGCTCGATGCGGATTGCCGCGCGGTTCGCGGACGAATTCAACCTCTCGTCGGCGTCGCCGGACCGCGCCCGCGAGAAGTTCGCCGCCCTATCCGCTGCGTGCGAGGCGGTCGGTCGGGATCCGGCCACGATGACCAGGTCCACGATGGCCGGCGTCCTGGTCGGTCGAGACGAGGAGGAGTACCGGCGCCGCCAGCATGACCTGCTGACGGCATTCGACAATGTCGACGCCGGCGAGGAGTGGTTCAACGCCCGCGAGGAGCGCTGGATCATCGGCACCCCGGACCGCGCCAGGGCGATGGTGGCGAGGTTCGCAGACGCCGGCGCGGAGCGGATCATGCTCCAGGACTTCGTTCCGCGGGATCTCGAGATGGTCGACCTGCTGGCGGAGGTCCTGCTGTAGCTCGTTCCAGCCCTGGCCTTGCCGGCTACTCCGCTGCGGCGGCCGCCTCCGCGTAGAGCGGGTCGTCGCGGCGGATCGCATCCGGGTTCGTGCCCCGGGCCCGGGCGAGGCGCTCGGTGAGGAGCTGTAGAGGCGTCGCGGTGCCGAGCAGAGCCGCGACCGGCGCCGGAAGGGACAGCGCCTCGTCGACGAGGAGCCTGCCGGCCGGTGTGAGCGACGCCTCGATCTCCTCGTCGAGGTCGCGGGCGAGGATCGCCGCCGTCCGCAACCCGACGACGCGCGCCGCCGCCAGGGCCTCGCGTGCCCGGACGACGCGATCCGTCCGCTCGGAGCGATCGGTGAGGATCAGGACGAGGCCGGTCGAGCCGTCCATCGAGGGCAGGTGGCCGTGCAGGAAGCTCTCCAGGTCGCGCATCGCCGAGGGCAGCCACGACGCCTCCTCGACCTTGAGGACGAGTTCCCTGGCGGCCGGCCGATCCGCCCCGGAGCCCACGACCAGCAGCGTCCGCGCGTCGGCGAGGCGACTCGCGATGGCCTCCGCCGCTGCCTCGTCGCGCGCCCCCGCTCCCAGGAGCGCCACGACGTCGGCAGGTGCAACGGAGCGCCCCGACAGGTGGGCGCCGACCGACGCAGCAGCGACCATCGGCGACACGTAGCCGATCGTGTGGCACCAGCTGTGGTCGAGCTCGACCGTTTCGACGGTGATCTCGGCGAGCTGGCCACCGGGCGATCCGCCGCTGGCGGTGATGATCGCGGTCCGGGCCCCCGCGGCGGCCGCCCCGGCGATCGCACGGTTGGTGGCGCCCGTCCCGCCCTCGTGCGACACGCCGATGACGAGCCCGCGCGACGGCGGGTCCAGCGCGAGCTCGAAGGCCTGAGCCGCGATCACCGAACCGAAGCCGCCGTGCATTCCGGACGCGCGGATGGCCTCCGTGAGGATATCGACGGCAGCCTGGGCGGCGTGCTCGCTCGTGCCGCAGCCGGTCACGACGATCTGTTCGCCGGCGCTCGCCGCCTGCCCGACGGCACCTGCCAGCTGGCCGGCCGGGCCGTGGGGATCTGCCAGCCGGTCGAGGATCCGGCGGGCAACGGCCGGTTCGGCCGCGATCATCTCCGTCATGTGGTACGGCGGGCCGTCGCGGAGAGACGGCTGGGACAGGAAGGCCCACGGGTCTGCCGCACCGGCGAGCGGCGCGTTCGGGTCGAACTCGGTCATCGCGACAGTATCGCGCCGCCCGTCAGCCGCGAAATCGATGCCGACCGCGAGATGCGCCCGAATCGCGCGATCGGACCGTATCGGAACCAGGCCCGCCCCACCAGGAGGTCGACCGGCACCGGGCCGTAGCGCCGCGAATCGATCGGCTGGCCGAAGCCCTCGGCCATCAATGCGGCATCGGGCGCGTCGGACAGGAGCCATGCCTCGTCGTCGGCGAGGATGAGGTAGCCCTCCGCGTAGGGCACGCGGTCCCCGCCACGTGCGGCGACCCGCTTGATCGCCAGCTCGTCCGAATCGGGCTCGCGGAAGACGACGACCGAGCCGCGTCGCGGCCAGCAATCGGTGGTCGGGTCGACGAGCAGCCAGTCACCGGCGGCGATGGCCGGCCGCATCGAGGCCTCCGTGATCGCGACCCGCCACGGGCCGCGGACCCGTTCTCCGAGTGACGCCGCCCGACGGGCGCGTTTCGCGGTGTTCGTCAGGCCGGGCGGCCTGCGACGCGCGTCTTCTCCTCGCCCCCGGTCGCCTTCCAGGCCGCGTCGATCTCGTCGATCATGTCGAGCAGCTTCTTCGAGTCGGCCGCATCGGTTGATGCCTTGACCTTGGAAACCTGCTTGGTCGCGTTCCAGAAGAGCTCGTGGAGGTTCGGGACCTTCTCGAGGTGCTCCGGCTTGAAGTAGTCGTGCCAGAGCACGTCGAGGTGATGCTTCACCAGCTCGGCACGTTCCTCCTTGATCGCGACCGCCCGCGTCCGGAAGGTCGCGTCCGCGTTGGCCGCGTACTTCTCGTTGATCCTGTGACAGGACTCGGCCTCGATCCGGGCCTGCTCGGGATCGTAGACACCGCAGGGCAGGTCGCAGTGGGCGCGAACGATGGTGGCAGGGGCCAACCATCGGCTGAGGCGTGACATCGGGGACTCCTTCCGGGGGCTGAAGGGTTCTCGCAGCCGCGAGATAGGCGGCAACGCTTCCAATCGAAGTGTCCGAGCCGTACGGGAGCCTGTCAAACGCCGCCGTTGGTACCCAGGGACCAACAGCACCGGTACGCCCCAGACGTGACGGCTCGATGTCTAGCGCAAAGGGATGAGCCGTTCGCAGCCCCATGCGACCCGGCCTCCGTGCGGTTCGGGTGATTTCGGCGCAGGGCGCCAGACGGGATGCTCGGCTCACCGAAATCCAGATCGATGACCGATCCCCAAAGCGAGGCTCTGATGCCCCCGACACTCGCTATCACCTCCCACCCGCCTGCACGCCACGCCCGGAACGCCTCCAAGTGGAGTCTCCGCGTCATCCTCCCGATGATCGCTCTCCTCGTGCTGGCTCCCCTCGACGTCGCGCTCGCATCCCCTGTGGCGAACGCGGTCCGATCGCCGGTCGCCGCGACCGCGGCGGATCCGACCACCTGCGTCGACGGCACGTATCTCGCGCAGTACTACGACGAGATGACACTCGCCCCGTCGCTCCTCAAGAAGACCCGTTGCGAGACGAAGATCAGCGAGAACTGGGGCCTCGGCAGCCCGGGCTACGGCCTGCGCGACAACTGGTTCAGCGTCCGCTGGACCAAGCGAGCCAGTTTCAAGGCTGCGACCTACGTCTTTACGTATTCGGCGGACAACGGGATCCGCGTCTGGATCGACGGCGTCCGCATCATCGGTCGCTGGGAGACCGGCGGGACTGGATGGGTCTCACGGGCGATGACCGCGGGCCTCCATGTCGTGAAGGTCGAGTACTACGAGAATGCGGGGGACGCCAACGTGGCCTTCTCACACAAGATCAAGGCCGCAACACCCACCCCGACGCCGGTCCCGACGCCGGTCCCGACACCCACCCCGACGCCGGTCCCGACGCCGGTCCCGACACCCACCCCGACGCCGGTCCCGACGCCGGTCCCGACACCCACCCCGACCGCAGTGCCGACGCCGGTCCCGACACCCACGCCGACGGCCGTCCCGACGCCGGTCCCGACACCCACCCCGACCGCCGTGCCGACCGCCGTGCCGACCGCCGTGCCGACCGCCGTCCCGACCGCCGTCCCGACCCCCACCCCGACAGCGTCGGCTTCCTGCGCAGATGGCAGCTACTCCGCCGCCTACTTCGACGAGATGGCCCTCAGCCCTGCCTTCTTCCGGGGGACCCAGTGTGAAGCGTCCGTGAACAAGGATTGGGGCGTGGGCGGTCCCGGGTTCGGCCTGCGTGACAACTGGTTCAGCGTCCGCTGGACGAGCACCACGCAGTTCATCGATGACACCTACAACTTCACTGTCTCGGCCGACAACGGCGTGCGCGTGTACGTCGACGGCACGATGCTGATGGACCGTTGGGCTGCCACAGGCAGTGGATCGGCCTCGCGACCGATGACGGCCGGTCTCCACGACGTGACCGTCGAGTACTTCGAGGACGCGGGATCGGCGGCGATCGTCTTCGCCTATGCACCGATCGGTGCAGGCCCGACGCCCACCCCGACCGCCACGCCGACTCCGACATCCACCCCTGCTCCGACGGCCACGCCGGCTCCGACCGCGACGCCGACATCGACACCCACGCCCACCCCGACGCCATCGGCCACTCCTGACCCGGGGCTGCCCGCCCAGGTCTCGTGCTCGACGCCGCTCTCGACGCTGATCAACAACGCGGCGGCCGGCTCGACCCTCAACCTCGGAACGTGCGTCTACACGAGCTCGACCGACATCCGCAAGGCGATCCGGCTGTACGGCGGGACGTTCCGCACGCCGGCCGGCGCCGCCGCGATCCACATCAACGCAAATGACGTCACGATCGAGGCCGCCAAGTTCGAGGGTGGCGGCAACACCGTCCAGGTGTGGGGCGTCGACCGCGACAAGATCCTCAACTCGACCTTCACCGGGATGACCGAGACCTCGATCCGGATCAACGGCCCCAGCGTCGACGATCTGCTCATCCAGGGCAACACGATCACCCAGCGGGTCGTGACCGGCCACGGCTACAGCCCGATCTCGGGCCAGGGCTTCGGCCGCGGCATGAACAACCGCCTGGTCATCCGCAACAACACGATCGACCAGGGCCCGTCCGGCGTCGCCTGGTTCGGCGTCGAGGTCTGGGACAACGTCGGGCTCGTCATCGAGGGCAACCTGTTGAAGGGCTCATCGGCCCTCGTCTCGATCCCGCGCTCCGACGGGGCGATCGTCCGCAACAACCGGTTCGACATGACCCAGGCCTACTGGGGCATCGAGCTCGCCGACGTCGACGACGCCCAGGTCTACGGCAACACCGTCTGGGGCAACAGCGGCAGCATCGGTGGCGACGGCCGAGCTTTCGTCCAGATGAACCCGGGCTCCGGGACCGCCGACCGCAACACGATCCGGAACAACGACGTGAGCAGGTACTGGGCGGTCGCCAACGCTTCCGGCTCCGGTCACACGATCACGAACAACTGCCTGACCGATGTGGACCACCTCTATAACTACCAGTTCTCAGGTCCGGTCACGATCTCGGGCAACGGCCCCTGCTGAGCGTTCCCCCGGAGCGCGACCGTCGCATTCGCGGCGGTCGCGCTTCTTTGTGTTCGAGGTGGCGACGAGCGGGCCGATGCCCTACGATCGCCGCGGGATTGGTCATGCAGCAGCCTGTCGGCATCGCCGACAGCGGTCCTGCCATCGGACTTCTCCCATCTGGTGAACGCAGGTTCAATTCCTGCTCCGCTCGTCGTGGCCGGATCTGCCTCGACGCAAACAGACCGCCGGCCATGCAGGCTTCGGGCCTCCGCCGCCGGGCTGCGGTCCGCCGCGACGAGCACTGATCGACCGGGAGTCCCGGTCTGGAACGGACGGAACTCGTGGAACCATACGTCGCGCCGCTCATCGCGCTGATCGTCGTCGTCCTCCTGATCGTGCTCGTCCGAGCGTCGGTCCGGCTCGTGACGGTCCACGACTACGAGCGCGGCCTCCATTACCGGCGCGGGCGGCTCCACGGACTCGTCGATCCGGGCACCCACCTCACCCTGCCGCCCTTCACGGAGGTGCGGGTCCTCGACGTTCGCCCGTCGTTCACGACGATCGAAGGCCAGGAGGTCCTGACGTCCGACGGCGTCTCGCTCAAGGTCAGCCTGGCCGCGCGCTACGTGGTCGGCGATCCGGTCGCTGCCGTGACGGGCGACCAGAGCTTCGGGCGGGCGATGCACCTCGAGCTGCAGCTGGGGCTTCGCGAGGTGATCGCCGCCGGGACGGTCGACAGCGCTCTCGCGACCCGGGCGGCGATCGGCCCGGCGGTCATGGAGCGGGTCGCCAGCAAGCTCGCCCGTGTCGGGATCGAGCTCCTGTCCGTCGACGTGCGCGACCTCATGGTGCCGGGCGACCTCAAGCGGGTCTTTGCCGGTGTCGTCGCGGCCCGGAAGGAGGGCGAAGCAGCGCTCGAGCGGGTCCGGTCGGAGACGGCGGCGCTCCGCAACCTCGCCAACGCCGGGAGGATGGTCGAGGAGAATCCGGGCCTGCTCCAGCTCCGGATGCTGCAGCAGATCGGCGCCTCCTCGGGCAACACGGTCATGCTGACGATGCCCGACGGACAAGGCTCCTCGGGTTCGCCGTCCGCACCCCCTCCGAACGTGCGGCCGGCCCAGGCTCTGCGGGGCAGGCGAGCGGGCGATCGGCCCGCGGCGGATACGTGAGCCGCGGCGGAACGGCCTGGCTAGCGGATGAGCGGGTTCGCGATCCCCAGGACGGCACCACTTGCCGGCGCGATCGCCACGGTCAGGGATGGCTCGACCGGGCCGCCCGGCGGCACGGGCCCGAACGTGACGGTCACGAGCTGCGCGAAACGCTCGCTGCCGCAGTCGATCTGCGGGGGGACCTCGTTCATCGGGCACGTCGTGAGGACGACGTCGATCGCGGTCACTCCACGGGAGAGCTGGTCCGGGGCGCGGTCGTGAAGCGCACCGATGGCGATCTCGACGACGCGATCGCAGGGGAGGGCCCCTTCGATCAGGATCTTGATCCCGCCGCAGGTCGGCCCAGGGAGCGGCGCTGATTCCGACGGAGCGGTGGTCCCGGCGCAGCCGGCGAGCATCGAGATGGCGGCGGCGAGGATCAGGACGAGCGGGCGGCTCACCTTCGGCTGACGTGCGGATTCGGACGAGAGTTCCATTCCACTTGGGTATCATCGCAGCGTGAGCGAACGCGGACTGCCGATCGCCGACGGCGCACCCGCCTGTCCGTTCGTCGCCTTCGAGGACGACCGCGACGAGCGAGCCACGGAGCCGGATCACCGGCACCGCTGCTACGCGGACGTTCGACCCGCTCCCCGCGCCCTGGCCCACCAGGCGGCGTACTGCCTCTCGAGCGCCTTTCCCGTCTGCCCGACGTTCCAGGACTGGGCCCGCCGGGAAGCAGCACGCGCTCGCGACGCCGCTGCGAGTGCGGCGCGCGATCACGCCAGGAGCGCGCCCGATCCGACGTCGCCGCCTGCGACGATCGACGTCGGGATTCTCCCTGAGCCAGTGCCGGGTGACGTCGCGGCAGCGCTGCCCGTGGAGGCCGCAGCGGCGGCCCCGCCCGATCTCGACGATATCGACACGTCCGAAGGGCCTGATCGATCTGCCCTGGATGCGGAGTCACCGGACGGCGATGCAAACGAGGACGAGGAGCCTCGCCGGAACCCGCCCCGGGAGTGGTCCGCCCCGCCACCGTGGCTCGCGAGCTCGGAAGCAGCCCGTGCACAGCCCAGCGAGCCGCCCGACTTCCTGTCGGGCAGGTCCGATCCGGCCCGCGGCCTGGCCGGCAGCGCGGCCGACCTCCTCGCCGGAGGCTCGCCACCGCGGGTGGTGCCGTCATCGCTACTGGGACCCCCGGTGGACGTCCCGGAACCTCCCGACGATGAGCCGGACTTCGAGGAGCGGGACCTGCCGCGCCCGGAGGGTCCGCGCCGCGCCGCCGCGACGCAGCGACGGCCGCGGGCCTACGAGCAGCACCTCGGCGGGCCGTCGACCGGTCCGGACTGGGAGCGGCCGAAGCGCTACGAGGCGTACCCGACGATCCGGACCCGCATGAGCCTGCCGGCGATTCCGCGGCTCGCGGGCATGGCGATCGCCGTCGCGCTCGCCGCCGTCGCGCTCTTCTTCCTTCCAACGCTGCTCGGTCTCGGAGCCAATGACCAGCCGGGCGCGTCGCCGACGCGCTCCCCGTCCCCGTCGCGATCGATCGCCCCGACGCCGACGCCGGCCCCGACGGCCGTCCTGTACACGATCAAGAAGGGCGATACGCTTCAGAGGATCGCCGACACCCACGGGCTCACATTGGAGCAGCTCCGGGCCGCGAACCCGACGATCAAGGATCCGAACAAGATCATCGTCGGGCAGCAGATCACGATCCCCCCGCCGCCGTCCGCGATCCCGGACGAGTTCGGCGGATCGGCAAGCCCGTCGGCGGCGCCGTAGCCCTAGCGGGGGGCCAGGTTGATCGAGGTGATCTTGCCGGCCTCGACGCGGAACGTTGCGTCGAGATGGAGCGATGGCGCTCCCGGCCGGACGACGAGGACGTCCGCCTCGTAGGTGTTGCCGGTGTCGCGGACCTCGCCGGGGATCATCTTCAGGCCCGAGTCGCCGCGGAGGAACCAGCCGCCGACGCGATCGACTCCGCGCAGCGTCTGGGCGCTGTCGCCGACGTGGATCCGCATCTCGGCGTTCTCCGCCATCAACCCGACGGCGGCTTCACGTTCGCCGGCGTTCAGCAGCTCGAAGAACGTGTCCATGGTGTCGACGGCTCCCACGGGCGGCAGTGTACCCGCCATCATTCGCGGATGCCGTCGGTCCTCGCCCGCAATTGGGCCCTCGATCCCGCCGTGACCTTCCTCAACCACGGCTCGTTCGGTGCCTGCCCCCGACCCGTCCTCGACGTCCAGCGCGAGTGGCGGGATCGGATGGAGGCCGAACCGGTCCGATTCCTCGCCCGCGAGCTCGACGATCACCTCGCGTCAGCCCGGGCGGCGCTCGGCGCGTTCGTCGGGGCGGATCCGGACGATCTCGCGTTCGTCACGAACGTGACGGGCGCCGTCAACGCGGTCGTCCGCTCGCTGCGCCTGGCGTCGGGCGACGAGATCCTCACGACCGACCACGAGTACAACGCGGTCCTCAACGTGCTGCGGCATGTCGCCGAGCGCGACGGAGCGCGCGTCATCGTCGTCCCGCTGCCGTTTCCCGCCGTGTCCCCCGACGACATCATCGAGCGGGTGCTGGCGGCGTCGAGCGACCGGACGCGGCTCGCCGTCATCAGCCACGTCACCAGCCCGACGGCCGTCGTCCGGCCGGTCGAGCGACTCATCCCCGCCCTGGCGGAGCGGGGGATCGACACGCTGGTCGACGGCGCCCACGCCCCGGGCATGCTCCCGCTCGACCTCGATCGCCTGGGCGCCGCGTACTACGCGGGCAACCTCCACAAGTGGGTCTGCGCTCCGAAGGGGGCGGGATTCCTCCATGTCCGGCGCGAACGACAGCCGGGAGTCCGGCCCGGAACGATCTCCCACGGAGCGAACGCGCCGCTCGTCGGCCCGTCGCGGTTCCGGCTCGAGTTCGACTGGCAGGGCACGCTCGATCCCACGGCGTGGCTCGCCGTCCCGACTGCCATCGCGTTCGTCGGCGGTCTCGTCGATGGCGGCTGGCCCGAGGTCATGGCTCGGACACACGGCCTCGCACTCGACGCGCGAGATGCGCTGGGAGCCCTTCTCGGCGAGGAAGGCGCCGGCTCGCCGGAGACCATGCTCGGGTCGATGACGGCGCTTGCGATGCCGGCCGGCGGGCCACTCGGGGGAGCCGCCCTGGCGGACCAATCGTCGCCCCTCGACGCCGACCCGCTCCAGACGCTCCTCTTCGACCGGTTCGGGATCGAGGTCCCGATCGTCGGATGGCCGGTGCCGGCGGTCGAGGCAGGGGGGCCCGTCCGCCGGCTCCTGAGGGTCTCGACCGCCCTCTACAACGACCGCGACGACATCGACCGACTCGTCGCCGCCCTGCGCGAACTGGGCGAGGAGCCGGCGGCCTAGAACCCGCCTCCGGAGCCACCGCCACCGCCGCCGGAGCCACCGCCGCCGAACCCGCCGCCGCCGCTCGATGATGATGGTGGCGAATTGCCGATCGTCCCGAGGGCCGACATCATCCCGCCAAGGTCGGGAACGGCGGAGCTGGAGAAGAGCCCACCACCGCCGCCCGTCCCGGCCGCCACGCCCGACCCGCCGCTTCCGTACCACATGGGCACGTAGACCGAGCCGGCGGCCGCCCGGCCGTCCTTGACGTCGTCGAGGCTGCGAGCGAGGACGTCCTCGACCTCGTTCTCGAGCCCGAGGGCCGTGCCCCAGACGACGGCCTGATCGGGCGTCTCGAGCCACGCCAAACCGGCCTTCGCGACGACCTGGTCCATCGACCGCGACTGGGCCATCGTCTTCTGGAGTGTCCGCCGGTAGGCCGCCAGCATCGCCCGGATCATCGCCCCCGGCATCGTCACCGCATCCATCCAGCGCGACATCACGAGCATCGCGCCGCCGCCGATCACGAACGCGCCGGCGATCAGCGTCAGGCCCTGGCTCGGCAGGTTGGTGGCCCCCACGAAGGCAATGACCCCGAGGACGATGGCGATCACGCCCCGGGTGGACCAGCGCCCCTCGGCCTTCGAGGGCTTCTCCCGGAACCAGCCCATCTTCACCGCGTGCGTCTCGAGGGACTGGTCGAAGTCGTCGACCGCGGCGCCGAACTTCAGGAGCTCCTCCGGATCGATGTAGCCGTCATCCCCTTTGGCCAGCGTGCGGAGACGGCCGTGGGCAACCTCCTCCGCCGGGCCGAGGTCGCGGACGGCGTTGCGCGCGCGTTGGGCCTCGGTCGCCGCGTCGCCCGCCGGCGGATCGAACTGGATCCCGATCTTGCGCTTCAGCCCGAGCATCTCCTTCTCCTCGCGAAACGCGATGAGGCCGCGGCTCGCGAGATCGAGCATCGCCGTCGTCAGCGCCCGGCGGGTCGCACCTCCGGCGACGACGAACGTCGCCGTGGCCGGCGTGAGGTCCCGGGGTGGACCGGCCATGTGGATCGACGGGTCGTCGAGGTAGACCGGGTCGCGACCGTAGCGGAGCCAGGCGAAGAGGGCGCTCCCGATCAGGCCGAACAGGACGATCGGAGCGCCGACCAGGCCGACTGCCGCATCCACCTGGCGCGCTGTCTGGAGCCGCGCCGCATGCTCTGGGGTCGCGTTGGCGTCGACCCGCTGCAGGGCGATGAGGAGCGCACCGTCGAGGTCCTCCGCCTTGAGCCGCGGCAGCATGTCCTCGTCGAAGATCCGCTGCTTCTCGGCGTTGTCGAGGAACGCGGCGCGGTAGCCCGGGCCGCCGTAGAGCTGGACCTGGCCGTGGACGAGGCTCGGGTCGAGGTCGAAGAGGATGACCAGGCCATCGTCGAAGCCCTTCCGCCCGATGCCCCACTGGTCCATCAGCGCCTGGGCGTGGGAGTCCGCCTCCTCGGTCGTGATCCCGTAGTCGACGACCTGGCTGTACACGACGACCTCGGCGCCGGTCCGCGCCTCGATCGCATCGATCGTCGCCTCCGCCCGTGCGATCGTGTCCGCCCTGAAGACGCCTGCCTGGTCGTAGACCGCACGATCGATCACCGGGTCCGGGAACGGCGGACCGGCGTCGGCCCGGGCGATCGGCGACGCCATGGCGATGGCGGCGAGTGCCGTCAGCACGGCGAGGGCGAAGCGTCGCATCACACGGTCGCCGGTGCGGCGTGACGCGCGCGGATCCTGCGGACGAGTTCGGCGCACTGCTCGTAGCGTCCGAAGCTCGGCATGATGTACGTCCCGGCGACGGCATCCCCGACCTGGTCCAGCAGGGTAAGGCTCCCGGCGAGCCCGACTTCGGCACCGCGCTCGCCGGCAGCGCGCATCGCCGCCCGCGTCTCGGCGGGAATCGTGATGCCGGGGACCTCGTTGTGGAGGAACTCGGCGTGACGGGCGCTCTGAAGGGGCAGGATCCCCAGCAGGAGCGGGACCGGGATTCCGCCATCCCCGAAGCGGCGTCGGGCCTCGCGGAACATCGCCTCGACCTGTCCGAGGCCGTACAGCGGCTGGGTCATGACGACATCTGCCCCGGCTGCAAGCTTGCGCTCGAGGCGATCCCATTCGGTCGCGCTGTCGGCGGCCGTCGGGTCGAGGGCGCAGGCGATCGTGAATCCCGCCGGCTGGCCGATCGGGGAGCCGGCCTGGTCCTCGCCGCGGTTGAGCCGGCTGAGGACCTCGACGAGCCCGATCGAGTCGACGTCCCAGACGCCCGTCCCGGTCGCGTAATCCCCGACGCGCGGCGGGTCGCCGGTCAGCGCCAGGACGTTGCGGACGCCGAGCGCGTGGGCGCCGAGCAACTCGGACTCGATCGCCATGAGGTTCCGATCGCGGGTCGTGAAGTGGACCAGGCACTCGAGGTCCAGGTCGTGCTGGATTCCGAACGCGACCGCCATCGCGCCCATCCGGACGCGCGCCATCGCCGAGTCGCTGATGTTGACGACGTCCACGCCGGCGTCACGGAGGAGCCTGGCGGCGTCGATCGTGCGGTCGATCCGGATCGAGCGTGGCGGATCGATCTCGACCGACACGACGTAGCGCCCCGCCCGAAGCTTCGCGAGCAGCTGCGTCGGCGGCGGGCGCTCGCCCTCGATCCCGCCGGTGCCCGCTCCCTCGACGATCGGCGGCCGCGCCGGTGCTGCCTCGGGACGCGAGGCGACGGACGCCGTCGCTGTCGCGGCCGCGCCCGCCGCATCGAGCGCCGCGCGCATCGCCGCCGTGTGCTCCGGTGTCGTCCCGCAGCAGCCGCCGACGAGCGTCGCCCCGGCGGCCGTCATGCGTGGGACGGAGTCGGCGAAGTAGTCGGGGCCGGCGGCATAGACGAACTGGCCCGCCACCCGCTGGGGCAACCCGGCGTTCGGGACGATCGAACGGGCGGGTGCTCCCGTGCCTCCCGGGCCGAGCCCGACGAGCGCCTCGAGGCAGGCGTGTGGCCCGGCGCCGCAGTTGACCCCGATGACGTCGACGGGCGCACCGTCCAGGGCCCGGGCGGCCTCCGCGGGCGACGACCCATCCGCGAGCTCGAGCTCCTCGCCGAAGGTCATCTGGGCGACGATCGGGTGGTCGTCGGAGGCGCTCCGTGCCTCGTCGATCGCGAGCAGGAGGTGTCGAAGATCAACGAACGTCTCGATGATGAACAGGTCGACGCCGCCTTCGAGCAGCCCGTCGACCTGCTCGCGGAAGGCGGCCCGGATGGCCCCGTCATCGAGGTGGAGGATCTCGCGCGTCGGCGCGCCCAGCGGGCCGATCGAACCCGCGACCAGGGCCTCCCGACCCGCCACGTCGCGGGCCTCCCGGGCGACCTGTGCCGCGCGACGGTTGAACCGGCTCGCTTCCGCGCCCAGGCCGAATGCCGCGAGCCGGATCCTGTTGGCGCCGAAGGTCGCCGTCTCGATGATCTCGGCGCCCGCGCCGAGGTAGGCGCGATGGATCGCCCCGACGAGGTCGGGCCGCGTCGTTGCAAGCTCGTCGAGGCAGGCGCGCTGCGGGATCCCGCCGGAGAACAGGAGCGTCCCCATGCCGCCGTCGAGCAGGACCGGGGCCCGCGCGAGCCGCTCGCGGAATCGCTGTCGCTCGTTCACGGCCGTAGCCTACCCGAGCCCGGTCCGGGTCCCGCGCCGCCGGACCACCGTCAGGGTGCCGCGGCCGTCGAGGATGAGCTGGGGCGAGCGCGGGCGCCCGTTGTACGTCGAGGACAGGGCAGAGGCATAGGCCCCGGCGTCACGGATCGCGACCAGGTCTCCGCGCCGGAGCGGCGGGAGCGGATGCTCGCCGAGGGCGTCGGTCGACTCGCAGATCGGGCCATGGACGGCCGCTGGCTCCGCGTCGAGCGGCGCGGGCGCGTCCATCGGTGCACCGAGCGAGGTCAGTGCGACGACGGCATGCCGGCCGCCGTACAGCGCCGGGCGAATCAGCTCGGTCATGCCGGCGTCGATGACGACCTGGCGGCCGCCGCGGTCGCGGACATGGAGGACCCGGGCGACGAGCCAACCGGATCGCGCGACGAGGAAGCGGCCCGGCTCGATCGCGAGACGGGCCGGGCGCCGGTCGGCGGGGATCGCCTCCAGCAGGGCGGGCACCTCGCCGGCGAATCGTGCCGGCCTCGGCGCGAGCTCCCCGAACGGGCCGACGGGGAAGCCACCTCCGAGATCGAGCGTGTCGAAGCCGGGCGCGCTCCCGCCCAGCAGCGCGAGCGTCGCGAGGCCGCGCCTGACAGCGTCGCGCCACGCGTCGATGGCCCCCAGCTGCGACCCGACGTGGAGATGGATGCCCCGGGGCCGGAGGCCCGGCCCGGCTGCGACGGCGATGCCGAGAGCCGCCGCCAGCTCGGACTCGGTCATGCCGAACTTCGAACCGCCGCTCCCGACGGCGAGGGCGGACAGCGTTTCGGGGACGACGTCGGGGTTCAGCCGAAAGAGGACCTCGACCGGTGGCCGGCCACCGGTCCCGAGGCGGCGCCGGCGAGCCAGCCGTGCGAGGGCTGCGACTTCGCCCTCCGACTCGACCGCGACCCAGCGCAGGGGCTGGCCGTCCGCAGACGCCCGGACCGCGGCGGCGAGATCTGCGTCCGACTTGCCGACCCCCTCGAGGGTGATCGCCGCGTTGATGAGCCCGGCACGCCGCGCCAGCGCCCACTCGCCGCGCGACACGACGTTGGCGCCGCCGCCCGCCGCCCTGGCGGCCGCGGAGATGATCGCCGGGACGTCGTTCGCCTTGACCGAGTACTGGCGGATCCATGGGTCCGGAAAGGCGGAGCGGAGTTCGGCGCCGGCCGCATCGAGCGTCGCGACGTCGGTGACGTAGGCCGGGGTGCCTGCCCCGGCGGCGGCGTCGCGAAGCGCGCTCGCGATCGACGGCAGCCGGTCGGGATCGAGCCGGGTGGTGCTCGTTGGCGCTCCGGCCAACGGCCTCCCGTCGCCGTCCGACGCGGCCACCGCCTACAGGAGCTTGCGCGGCGTCAGGGCGAGGCTGGCGACGGTCGAGACGACGCTGATGATGATGGCGCCGACGAGCGCCCCGACGATCGTGTCGGCGGTGATGGACGGCGGAAAGTCACCGACCTTGAAGTCGAGCTTGAACGCGTCCGACAGGAGCGCGACGACCAGGAGCATTGCCGCGTTGATGACGAAGGCGACGAGGCCGAGCGTCATCACGCTGATCGGGAACGACAGCGCCTTGACGATCGGCTTCAGGTAGCTGTTGACCAGGGCGAACAGGAGGGCGACGACGAGGAGCTTCCACCAGTCCCCGCCGAACGAGAGGAGCGTCTTCGGCAGGACCTGGACGGCGACCCACAGGGCGGCGGCGTTGACCAGGATCCGGATGCCCAGTTCGACCATGCTGCGTCTCCTCTGCTGACAGTGCGGCGATCATCGCAGACGCGGCTGGCGCTGGCGAGGCCTGCGCGGTTCTCGTGGCACCAGAGATCCGGCGCGATGAGCGCTGCACCTCAGCGCGCGAGCTTCGCCTCGAGGCCCGCCCGCACCGCCGGCCACTCCTCGTCGATCACGCTGTACCACGCCGAGTGGCGCATCCGCCCGTCGGGCATGACCATGTGGTTGCGGAAGATCCCCTCGAATGTCGCCCCGATGCCGAGCAGCGCGTCCCGCGACTTGACGTTGTTCGAGTCGGTCTTGAACTCGACCCGCCGGCAGCCCAGCCGCTCGAACGCGTGCTCGAGCATCAGCAGCTTCGCCTCTCGATTGGCCCCGGTCCGCTGCCATGGCGGCGCCACCCACGTCCACCCGATCTCGAGCCGCCGATGCTCCGGGACGATGTTCATGTAGCGCGTCGACCCGATCGGCCGGCCCGTCGCCGCATCAAGCGTCGCGAACGGGATCTCCGTGCCGGCATCGCGCGCCCGGATCGCGGAGACGGCCCAGGCCCGCAGGTCGTCCTCCGACGTGGGCCTGGCGATCGTCCATCGCCAGGTCTCCGGATCGAGGGCGACCTCCGTCAGGGCGGGGACGTGCTCGAGGCTGAGCGGCTCGAGCCGGACGAGACGACCGTCGAGGGTGACGGAGTCGAGACGGGCAGCATCGGTCACGGATGGATCGTACGATGCCCTTCCACCCGTTTGTCCGACGGAGGCCCCGTGTCCGACTTCGCCGCCCGCGTCGACGCCTTCCTTGCCGAGTACTTCTCCCTCCTGCCCCTGGCGGCGACGTCCGCCGGGCTGCACGACCACGACAGCCGATGGCCCGACCTGACCGAGGGCGGCCGTGACGTCCGGCTCGCCTTCTACGATCGCTGGACGGCCGAGCTGGCCTCGATCGCGGATGCCGGCCTGACGAGCGACGAGCAGATCGACCGCGACCTGCTGCTGTCGGAGCTGGAAGCGCATCGGTTCGGCGAGACGGTCCTGCGAGAGGACCGCTGGAACCCGCTCGACTGGGTCTATCTCCTCGGCGACGGCATCTTCCCGCTCGTCGCCCGCGAGTTCGCGCCGCTCGCGGCGCGCCTCGAGTCCGTGGCCGGCCGCCTCGAGGGCCTGCCCGCGGTCGTTACGGCCGCTCGGGACGCGCTCACAGGCCATGACGGCCGTCCCGTCGCCCGCTTTCACACCGACAAGGCGATCAGCCAGCTGCCCGGGATCGCCGAGCTCATCGACGACGCCCTGGGCGAGGCGATGGCCGCCGAAGCTCGCGACCCTGACGTCGCCGCGGTCGTGCCGCGCCTGAGGGCGGCGGCCACGTCGGCGAAGGCCGCGCTGTCGGACTTCGATATCCACCTTCGCGACGCGGTGCTCCCGTCGTCCGCGGGCGAGGGCCGCCTCGGGGCAGAGCTGTTCGCGAGGAAGCTGACCCACACGTTCGGCGCGGACGACGTCACGATCGAGTCCATTGGCGGCCAGGCAGCTCGCGAGTACACCGCCGTCTGCGCCGAGATGGTCCGGATCGCCCGCGAGATCTGGTCCCGCTGGCTCCCCGGCAAGGCCGAACCGGACGACGACTCGGCCGCGGTCCGGGAGGTCCTCGACGCGATCGCCCTGGAGCATCCGGAGCGCGACGCGATCCTCGACTTCTGCCGGGCGGAGATCGGCCGGATCGAGGCGTTCTGCCGCGAGCGCGATCTGGTGGGCCTGTCCGAGGAGCCCCTCGAGATCCGCTGGACGCCGGTCTTCCTGCGGGCGTTCGGCGGCGCGATGCTGAACTCGCCCGGCCCGCTCGATCGCGGCCAGAAGGCGTTCTTCTCCGTGACGCCGATCCCCGACGACTGGACCGCAGAGCGCGCCGAGTCCTACCTCCGCGAGGACAACGACCGGATGCTCCGCCTCCTGACGATCCACGAAGCGGTGCCGGGCCACTATCTCCAGGGCGTCTATGCCAACCGCTGCCCATCGATCTCCCGCTCGATCTTCGGCAGCGGGGTCTTCGCGGAGGGCTGGGCCGTGTACGTGACGCAGGTCATGCTCGACGCGGGCTACGGCGCGGACGACCCGGCGCTCCTGTTGACGCACTGGAAGTTCTACCTCCGGTCCGTGACGAACGCGATGATCGATATCGGCATCCACACCGCGGACATGACCGAGGACGAAGCGGTCTCGCTGATGGTCGACGGCGGCTTCCAGGAGGAGGCGGAGGCTCGTGCGAAGTACGACCGGGCTCGCCTGTCGTCGACCCAGCTGTGCACGTACTTCGTCGGTTCGATGGCGATGTGGGACATCGAGCTCGAGCGCCGCCGCCGGCTGGCGGCGGCGTCCGACGACCCTCGCGGCGCGGATGCCGTGCCGGACCCCAGGATCGTCGGCGGCTTCGGCGACACGCCGGGCTTCGCCTACCGGGCGCACCTCGAGTCCGTCCTGGCCCATGGCACGCCGCCGATCCCGCTCCTCCGGCGGCTCGTCCTGCGCTGACTGCCGACGGCCTCTCGTCCCTGTGTCGCTTCGCGGACCACTGTGGCCCACCCTCGCGACTTTCTCCTTGGAGTGGACAGTCAGGCCCCAGACGAGGCCTTTGGCTGGGAGAGCTCTCCGAGATTCCTCATTGATGGGAAATCGGGGTCGCTATGAGCTCGGCAGGAGCCAGGATGGTCGCTCTCGGTCAGTTCGCGTTCACTCCGGGAGGAAACCTGCGTGGCTCGTCCTGCGCTGACCGCCGCTCAGGACGGGCGGGGTCGCGACCGGCTCGACGGCTTGCCGGCGGGAGTCTCGAGTGCGGCGAGGAACCGATCGACGCGATAGCCGGCCGTGGCGGCGGCGCGTCGCAACCTCCCGATCGCCGCAGACGTTCGCCCCACACCCTCGGCCCGATCGAGTTCGGTCGCCATCGCCAGGAGCGTCTCGAATGGCTTCTTCTCGAACCACTCGAACCCGTCCCACTCGTGCACGTCGATGGATGCCCGGACGGCCGGATCCTCGAGCCACGCGGCAGCGAGGCGAGCGGGGTTGCGGAAGTGTGCCGGACGGGCGAGCCCCAGCGCGACCCGGGTTCGAGTGATGGCCGCGTCGTCGAGCCCCGACTTCCGCAGGGCCGTCGCGATCCCCAGCCGATCGAAGGCCGCCCGGTCGAGCGGGCGCAGGAGCGCGGCCGCGCGCATCGCGGGGTCGAGATCAGCCGGCGGGGGAGCCGTGAGCCCTGGACGCCTGCCGGACCCCTCCCGCGCCGGAAGGTGCGATCGATCCAGGAGGACCCCTTGCCGGCGCTCCAGCTCGTCCGGATCGAGGTCCGGAGCGAACAGCGCGGTGACGGCGTCGTGGACGGGCGCGAGCCGGAGTTCCGACAGGGCGTCCTCGAGCGATGGCACCCCGCCGCCGCCAAGACGCGAGGCGAGGTCCGCCCACGGCGCGTCCGGTCCGTCGCGGAGCTCCCGGAACGAGCCAAGGACGAGGCAACGGTAGGCATCGAGGTCCACGTGGAGGCCACGCTCGATCATCTCGCGACCGGATCTCAGGTATTCGAGGCCGGACCGGGCCTCGCGATAGGCGATGAACGTGCCGGCCTCGCGAGGGACTTCCAGCGCCGCGCCAATCGTGGCCCGAACGAGTTTCTTCGCGCCGCTGGCACTCTTTCTGGCGAACGGGATCGAGGTGCGGACCCAGCCGCTCGCCGACCCGAACTTGTTGTGGTAGACGACGAGCGACCGATCCGGCCCGCGCCCGTTCGAGTAGGCGTAGACGTCCTCGACGACGCCCCCGTCGTCGGACGTGACGTCGTAGAGCTGGAAGTCGGCGGCCCCCGCGTACCGCCCCCGCTCGTGAAGGAGCGGCACGATCTCCCGCTCGAACCGGGCGATCAACCCGTCGTTGGGCTGCTCCTCGAGCCGCGCCCGGCGGAACTCCATGCCGTACTTCTCGGCGAAGCCTTCGATCTGTCCGTGGCCGATCATCGGCAGGCCCGGCAGCGTCGCGAGGAGCGTCATCGTGCCGAAGTACTTGTCGCCCGTCCCGAACTGCTCGATCGCCGTCTCCTCGTCCGGGTTCGTCATGAAGTTCACGAAGCGCTGGAGAATCTCCGGGTCGAACTCGACCGTGTCGCGGATCACCTTGCGGTAGCCGGCGTTGTCCTCGTCCCGGAGCATGTGCATGAAGGCGCTGTTGTAGACCCGGTGCATCCCGAGCGTCCGGACGAAGTAGCCCTCCATCAGCCAGAAGGCCTCGGCGAGGAGGAGCGTGTCCGGGGCCTCGAGCGCGACACGGTCGACCACCTCGCGCCAGAACTCGTGGGGCATCAGCGACTCGAACGCGGCCCGGCTCAGCCCGTACTGGCTCCGCGATGGGATCGCCCCGCCGCCGCCCGGCTCCGGCCACCACAGCCGCTGGATGTGGCGCTTGGCGAGCACCATCGCGGCGTCGAAGCGGATGACCGGGAAGCGGCGGGCGACCTCGAGGATGGTCTGGATCACCGCCTCGCGGACGTCGGCCTTGAGGTAGTCGAGCTGGGCCGTGTCGTTCCACGGAAAGCTCGTCCCGTCGTTGCCGTGATAGACGTAGCGGACGTCGCCGGTCGCCCGGTCGCGGCGCTCGAAGACGACGGCTGCGTCCGTGTCGTTCCAGTAGTGATCCTCCAGGCGGATCTCGACGCGGTCGTCGCTGGCCAGGTTCTCGCCGGTGAATGTGTACGCGGGGAACGGGGGCTCATCGACCGAGATGAACCGATCCGGGTAGTCCGTCACCCAGTGCGAGTCGATCCCCATGTGATTGGGAACCATGTCCGACGCCAGCCGGATGCCGCGCGCAGCCGCGCGATCGCGCAGCTTTGCGTGGGCGGCGTCGCCCCCCAGGTCGTCGGCGATCCGGTAGTCGTCCAGGGAGTACGCCGAGGCCACGGCATCGGCGTTGCCGCGCCAGCGCTTGATCTTCTCTGAGGCCTCGGAGCGCTCCCACAGCCCGATGAGCCATAGGCCGGTGATCCCGCGACGCGCCATCGCGTCCAGCTCCTCGTCGGGGATCGCGTCCAGCGTCCTGATCTCCCGGCCGTGCGAGCGCGACAGCTGATCGAGCCAGACATATGTGCTCTTGGCGGCGAGGACGAGGCGCGGCATCCACTCGAGGTCGGTGCTGAACCGCTCGGGTTCCGCGTCGGCACCGACATACGACGGCGTCTCGATGACGGCCGGCCGTCCGCCACCACCGGCACCGCCACCTCCGAACCGGAGGTGGAGACCACGTTCTTCCTCGGCGAGGAGGTCCTCGCCCGCGACCAGCCGAGCGGCGAGCGCGGCCGGGAGGATGCCGCCCCAGCGCTCTCGGGCGTAGCGCAGCTGGCCGGCCAGCGAGGTTGGCGAGTTGCGGGCCGGCGCGCGGAGGAGGTCGAGGAGCGTCTCGCCGCCGGGCCCGGCGTCGTCGCGGGGAAACAGGCCTTCGATCCCTCGCGTGATCGCGGGATAGGCGTTCGCGGCTGCGACCGGCCCCGGGTCGACGAGCGGATGGAGAGGCTGGCTCGCCGGGTTCTCCACGGCGATATCGAGCAGCAGCAGCGACTCCAGGAGGTCCGGCCGGCCCGGCTCCTGGCCGAACTCCTTCGCCAGGCGGTTCAGCACGTCGTCGACCTTGCGACGGCCGAGCTGGGCGTCGAGCCCGGCGAGGGCCTCGCCAAAGACGTTCGGCCGGATCTCCTGCTCGTAGTTGTCGATCAGCGCGTGGCCGATCTCGTGGAGAAGGCCGAGCGCGATGATCTCGCCCGCGTGGGCGCTTGGTGCGCCACCGGCCGCGCGCTCGTTCAGCCGCGCCGCGAGGCGCCTGGCAGCGGCGAACTCGTCGACGAGCAGCTCGCCCTCAGGGCCGAGGTGGGCGTGGTCGAGGTCGTATCGCTTCCGCGACGATCGCCCGACCCGCAGTTCACGCATCCCTGAAGGATGTCACGCTCCGGCAGCGACCGCCTCTGCCCGGCGGGCGGCGAGCACGTGCTCGACGGCGCGGCGGAGGAACTCGAGGCCGGAGGGGTCGAACTCGTACGACCACTGGCGGATCCGCTCCGGCCGCTCGAACCGTGCCGCCAGGCCCGTTTCGAGCGCTTCCCGGGACAACAGGATGACATCGGCCGTGCGATTCACGAGGGCGATTCCGTCCTCGTCGTCCATCGGCGCATTGATCAGTTCGACGCCGGTCGTGCCGGACAGGGCCAATGTTTCGGCCATGTTCTCCGCGCCGCGCTCCGACGCGCAGACGAGCCCCACCCGCATGCCAGCATTCAGGCCGGCTATCTCGTGGACGAGCTCGAGGTACCCGGGCCCGACGAGCATCGCAACGACCGGGACCCGGCCGTGGACGAGCGCCTGCGCCTCGTCGGCGTGGAACGTCGTGGTGGCAACCAGGTCGTAGTGGAAGCGATCGAGCCGATCCGGCAGGTCGTCGAGCAGCGTCCCCTCGGCGTCGATCTGGCCGGGAAACGCGTCAACGAGGCGTGCCGCATCATATCCGGCGTCGGCGTTCGTGCACTCGGCAAACAGGATCTGGACCGTTGCGCCGGGCCGCTTCCGCTCGGTCGCCGCCGCAAAGGCCGCAGCGGCGACCTCATCGGCTGTGAATCCGGCCTGGGCTGCCCGGCGGAGCATCTCCGCCACGATGCCGGCGAGGGCTTCCGTTCCGCGGCGCTCGGGCGGGCGATCCGCGACATGGGTTCCGGCCCCATGTCGACTAATGACATAGCCGGCATCGGCCAGGCGTCGATAGACCGCGCGGATCGTGTTCGGGTTTACTCGAAGGGCGGCACCAAGCTCGCGCACCGGTGCGAGCCGAGAGCCGGGCAGGAGCCTCCCGGAATCGATCTGGTAGGCGAGCTGCCAGTAGATCTGCGTCGAGATCGGGACGTCAGAATCCCGCTCGACATCGAGCTCGTTGCCTGAAGCCGGTGTTTGAGCCGGGGATGGCCCGAATTCATCAGTTGACATAGTACCCTAGTCCAAGTAGCATCCAACTTGGCCTACTGAAATATACCAAACGCGAAAGGTTACTCCGATGGCCGCTCTTCTGATCTCACTGCTCGTGATCTCGCTCCTCGTCGCGCTCGACCTCGCTGCCCTTCGATGGGGCGTCGACTCCCGCGCCGACTCGACGGACCCGCGGTAGCCAGAGCGCCCGGTCGGGGTCTCCTGACCTTCGTCCTCCCGGAAGTCGCCATGACTCCGGCGCATCCCCCAAGTCAGCCCGTGGCGCGCAGGTCGCGGGCTGACTGATTCCTGGACCTCGGCCCTGCCTCGTCATGCCCCGGGCGTGACGGGCTGGCCGACGTCGGCGAGCGCCAGGCGGTAGATCGCCGCGCCATCGAGGCCCCGCGACGGCGACGTGAACAGGGCCAGGTCCTCGACGAAGCGGCGTTCGAGTGACGTGCCCGCCCCCTCGTCGATCGTGCGTGCCGCGCGCGCCGCGGCGCGGAGCACGTAGCGTGTCTCGAGACGGATCGGGTCATCCCAGAACCACCCGTCGCTTGCGAACATCGCCAGGCGCCATTGCTGCGCCTCGAGGACGCGGATGACCCGCCGCCTGTCCGCATCCGCGACGACCGCGGGGGCGTGCTCCGTCACGAACTCCTCCGCCGTCGTCGCCCCGATGACGACATCGACCCAAGCGTCACGCAGTGGCCACGGGTCAGGGCGTCCCGGCAACTCGTCGAACAGTGCGTCGGTCGCCAGGTCGATGCCGCCGGCGAGCCGCTCGAGAGCGGCGCGAAGGGGACTCTTCCAGCGACCGTCCTCCGCGTCGGGGCACTCCGCGTACCACCGTGCGACCCCGTGATGGCAGCTCCACGACGTCCGGTCCGCGATCCGGACGATGGGATACGGCCGATTCCGGGGCTCGGCGATCATCGCGGCGAGCGAGACGACGTCGAACCCGCGATCCGGTACCGCCGGGTCCGGGGAGACGAGGCGCTGGAGGAACAGGTCGCGGAACTGCTGGTGATGGCCGTAGGTCTCGCCGTCCGTGGCGATGACGGCGAGCGGTGATCGGCCGTCCTGCACGTCGCCACTGAGCCTCGTCGCGATCCGCTCGCGGGCGAACCTGTCGGCATCGGCGGTCGCATCCTGCTCGAACGAGACGGCCGCCGACAGGCCGGCGTCGTAGAACACGACGACGATCGAGCGGCCGTCCCCGACCTCAACGGTGTACGGCGTCCGGGTGTCGATCCCGGAGTCCGCCGACTGCCATGGCGCGAGGATCGTGTAGCGGACGCCCTCGTCGGCGGCGATTCGCAGCGTCGAGAGATCGACCGCCGTCTCGGGCAGCCACAGGCCCGCCGGACGACGGCCGTACCGGAACTCGAACTCGCGGAGGCCCCACCGGATCTCGGTCTGCCGGTCGGCGGCAGAGGCCAGCGGCAGGATCGAGTGATTGAATGCCTGGGCCATCACGTCGCCGCCGGCCGCGGCGACGACGAGGGTCCCGTGTGTCGTCGGGTCGTGGGCCGCGAGCCATGACCCGAGGGTCGGCCCCAGGTCCCAGGAGATCCGTTCGAAGTTGCCGCGCAGGGCGTTGGGCCGATAGCACTCGGCATTCACCCGCTCGTTCCAGTCGTGGAACGGTGCCGCCGACGGCTCTTCCGGCACGAGACCCGTCCATGGGTCGATCCGGGAGGGCTGGTAGAAGTGCGCGTGGACGGCGAAGCGGCCGCGGGTCACGGACTGACCGCGGCCTCCGTGTCCGGAACGGCGACGGCGACCGTGACGCTCTGCTCGACCCGCAGGGAGGCGCGTTCGCCGGGGTCCAGGTCGATGGGACGGACGAGCAGGATCGCGCTGCCCTGGTAGACGAGCTCGAAGCCCGCCTCGGAGTTCGAGATGGTCTCGATCGGCGCGATCCAGGCCGTGACCGGCGCGTCGACCAGGGACACCAGGGCGACGCCGATCTGATCGTTGCCGGACATCAGGCGGCTGGTGCTCGGGACCACGAGCCGCTCGTCGTGGGCGATCCGCCGGCCGTCGACCTCGTGGAAGGCCGCCGGGTTGTGCCCGCCGCCGAGGAGCATGATCGCGAACTCGATGCCGAGCAGGGCCTCGAGGCGAGCCCCCGACACGTTCACGACGTCGACCTCCACCGACAGCGTCGGATTGAGCCGCCCGCCGCCGAGCCGGATGGTCTTGCGGATCTCGACGGACTCCGTGCTGAACGACGCGGACACGTGGTCCGGACCGATCGACGCCAGCGTCCAGCGCTCATCCAGGGCAGGGACGAGGTCTCGCGCGCTGCCGTCGTCGAACTCGCCTCCCGTCGTCGAGATCGGGAGCAGGCGGACGAGGCCGGATCGCCGTTCGTAGTGATCGAAACGGAGCAGGTCCGAGAGACCTTCCTGCTTCGTCATTACGATGTCGTGGATCGACGCGGGCTCGTCCGGCTCGGTCCCGTCAGAGTGGGCCGCGACCTTGCGGTCGTGCTCTCTGAGCTTCTCGTGGTAGGCCTCCGGCCGGCGCCGCATCACCGACACCATGGGGTGGCCGGCCGCCCGGAGGTCCCAGCGGCCGATGCCGGCACCCTCGTCGAGCTTGACGGCGACGACCTGGCCGTCGTCGACCAGCAGCGCCTCCGGGGTGCCATCGAGATCGAGATCGACGAGCATGCCCGACTCGACCGGTGCACCCGGACCGCCGAGGGCGATGTCCTCGGCCGCAATGAGGCGGTGGAGCGTCGCGACGCGAAGATCGGGAAGGTAGATCCCGCCGAACAGGCCGTGCCAGTAGCAGTCGTTCGACTGGCCGGCATGGAGGTGGTCGCGCGCCGCTTCGCGGGCCGCGCCGATGGGCATCGCCTCGACGAGGTCGCTGACGCGGAGCATCTGCTTGTGGAGGTCGTTGACCTCGCGGTACTTGATCTGGAAATTGCGCCAGATCGCGCCGCGCAGCCAGCGTGCCTCCGGTCGACCTGCGGCTTTCGCCTCGCGAACGGCGCGGGCAAAGGCCAGGGACTCGTCGGCCGGCAGGGCCCATTCGCCCATCTCCGCGTACGATCCCGTCGGGAGGTAGACGCGCCCGACCGGCCCGTGGCCGTCGAGCCACATCGATGGCGTGACCGTCGCGAGCCAGTCGCTGTTCGCCTCGAGGGCCGTGAAGAAATCCTCGACCCAGCGGGTCTTTCCCCAGCAATGCTCGAACGTCTTGGGCCAGCCGCCGAACTTCTCGCCGTCGTCGCCCATGGTCCCGACGCGATCGCCGGCTTCGGTGGCGTGGTCGCGCAGGTAACCGATGACGTCGGCGACCTCGGAGAACGGGATCCGGTAGCGGAGGCCCTGCTCGGTCCCGAAGACGGTCAGGATCTTGCCCTGGTCGTCGGTCGTGTACGGGCCCCAAAGTGCACTCTCCGGGATCGCAGCCGCCCGGAAGTGGGCGTCGTCGAGGACGGTCCAGCTGTAGCCTGCGGTGATCAGCGAGGTGGGCAGGTCGGGCTCCCAGACGCGCTCCGCGAGCCACGCGCCGCGGGGTCGGGTGCCGAACCGCCGTTCAAGCTCGTCGCCCATCCGGTCGAGCTGGCCGACCCTGTCGCGCTCCGGCAGGGCGGCGAGAACCGGCTCGTACCAGCCGCCACCGACGATCTCGACCTGGCCGCGGGCAACAAGTCGGCCGAGACGATCGAGGAAGTCGGGACGCTCGGCGGCGATCCATTCGAGGAGGGGGCCGCTGTAGTGAAGGGCGAGCTGGACGCCCGGGTGGCGCTCGAGGGCTTCCAGCATGGGCAGGTAGGCCCGCTCGAAGGTGTCGGCGATGACCCAGCCGAAGTTGCCGACGGGCTGGTGGTTGTGAAGCGTCAGCGCGAGGGAGATGCGATTGGACAAGTCCGCTTCCTTGCTGCTCGCCGGAGCCGCTGGTATTTCGATTCAACAGTATTGACGTTGCGATGGCGACTCTGCTACGGTGCCTAAACCGGTTTGCTAAACCGGTTTGCCGCAACGTTCCCCGGATGATACACAGCCGCACGGCTGGGGGCCATGCGCCGGGAGTGACGGGCGGCGTTCCGGGCCTGAGGAGGCAGCTTGGAGCATCAGGTCACGCGACGGGTCACGATCGCGGACGTGGCGGAGGCCGCCGGGGTGTCAAAGACGGCCGTCTCGTTCGCCTTCAACAATCCCGGCCGGCTGAACGTCGATACCGCGTCGAGGATCATGTCGATCGCCGATTCGCTCGGGTACCGGCCGGATCCGGTCGCCCGGATGCTCACCCAGCGGCGGACCGGGACGATCGGGGTGCTGACGCCGCAGGCACTCGCGACGATCTTCTCCAATCCGTTCTTCGGGATGTTCAGTGCCGGTGTCGCTGCCGTCGCGGAGGAGGCAGGCTACGGCATCCACTTCATCTCGCCACTCCACGGCTCGCTGTCGCGGGCGATCGCCCGGGCGACGGTCGATGGGGTCGTGGCGATCGGTCTTGCCGCCGACCATCCCGAGATCGCCGAGATCCGTCGGGCCGGGATTCCGATGACGACCGTCGACTCCGATCGTTTCGAGAAGCTGCCGTCCGTCGACGTCGACGACGAGGGGGGCGCGACCGCAGCCGCGGAACACCTCATCGGGCTGGGCCACCGCGACGTCGTCGTCCTTGCGATCCAGCGAGCCGAGCACGCGCCGAGCGGCGCGGAGGACGTGGTCGCACGTCGGCTGCGAGGCTACCGGACCGCCTTTGCCGCGGCCGGCGTCGAGATCCCGGACGACAACGTCGTCGTCAGCCCGGCGACCTTCGCCGGGGGCGTCGCCGCCATCGATCGTATCTGGGCCGCCGGCGGCCGACCGACCGCCGTCCTCGCGATGAGCGACGCGATGGCGATCGGCGCGATCCGGGCGCTGCGTGACCGCGGCCTGTCGATCCCCGGCGACGTGAGCGTCGTGGGCTTCGACGACGTCGAGCTGGCGCAGACGATCGACCCGCCGCTCACGACCGTCCATCAGCCGATCCGCGGCAAGGGCGAGGAGGCCGCGCGCCTCCTCCTGTCGGTGATCGCAGACACGAGCCAGGTCCCGGAACACCGGAGACTGGCGACTCGACTCATCATCCGGGCGTCGACAGGACCGGCGCCCGCTCAGTCAGGGAGGTGATCGGGGTCAGACCGAGGTCCATGCCAGACGCGGCCCACCGGGCGCAGCGTGGCGAATCTATCGCCCGGATCCGCTGTCGAGCGGACGACCAGAGTGCCGGCCCCGCCGGCCATCCATCTATCGCGGAGGAGAGATACAGAACATGAACACGAAGCTCCGAGTGCTCGGCGTCTTTGCCGGCCTCACCATCGTCGTCGCCGCGTGCGGCGGCGCTGCCACCCCATCGCCGTCGGGATCGGCCCCGGCATCACAACCCGAATCGTCGGCGTCTGCGCCGGCGTCCGTGGAACCGTCCCCCTCGGCCGCGGCGCTGACCGGCGAGGTCACCCTGTGGCACTCGTACGGATCGGGCGGCGGCGAAGGCGGCGCGCTCAACAAGGTTCTTGACCAGGTTCGCGCCGCGAACCCGGACCTGAAGATCAACGTCGTCGAGCAGCCGTTCGACCAGATCTTCAACAAGTGGCGGACCGACGTCGCGGCCGGCGAAGGGGCGGACATGTTCATCGCCCCGAACGACAGCCTCGGCCAGGACGCTCGTGAGCAGTCGCTCATGGACCTCGACAGCTATCTCAAGGACAACCCGGCACTCGCCGGCTACCTCCCGGTGGCGCTCGACGGGTCGAAGGTCGACGGCAAGTTCTACATGGTCCCGGAGTCGCTCAAGGCCGTCGCCTTGTGGTACGACAAGACGGCTCTGCCGACCCCGCCGAAGACCTCCGATGAGCTCCTGGCCGGCGTCAAGGACAAGTCGATCAAGATCGGCATCAACCAGGGCGCGTATCACCAGTTCGGCTGGAGCGGCGCCTTCGGCGGTGTCCTGATGGACGATGCCGGCAAGTGCACCGCGGACACGACCGGCTTCGCCGACGCGTTCGCCTACCTCAAGCAGCTCAAGGACGCGGGCGCAACGTTCAACACGGATGGCAACGCCCTCAAGACGGACTTCCAGACCGGCAAGATCAACGCGATCATCGACGGCCCCTGGCAGACCGCCGACTTCCGGACGGCGCTCGGCGACAAGCTCGCCGTCACGACGATCCCGGCCGGCCCCAAGGGTGCCGCTGACCCGTTCACGGGCGTAGACGGCTGGTACATCAACCCGAATCTCGATCCCGACCAGGCGCAGCTCGCCGTCAACGTGGCGCTCGCGCTGACCGCCCCCGCGGCCGAGCAGATCTTCGTCGACGATGCCGGCCACGTTCCGGCCAACCCGGCGGTCAAGATCACCGATCCCATCACCCAGGGTTTCGCCGACGCCGCTGCGGCCGGCCTGCCCCGCCCCCAGAACGCACAGTTCAACAACTTCTGGACCCCGTTCGGCGACCAGCTGAACAAGGTCATCGACACCGGTGCCGATCCGGCGGCGGCAGTCACCGCTGCCTGCAAGCTGATGGACGAGGCGAGCGGCCTCTAGGCCCTCCCCTCGACAAACCGACGGGGGCGCCCACGAGGGCGCCCCCGATCGTTCCCGGAGCGCGCCCGACCTTGATCGGACCCGCCCCAGGGCCGATACTCGCATTCCGCCACCCGCACGAGCCTAAGGTCATCCGAGGACAGGGAGACTCGCTCAATGGCGACAGCGACAGCGGCCTTCCCCCAGCGCAGCCGCGGTGCACGGGCGCAGCGACGCGTGCAGCCCTACCTCTACCTTGTCCCGGCCTTCATCGTGATGGGGATCATCACGTTCTACCCGTTGTTCTTCCAGGTCTGGATGTCATTCCATGACTTCGGCCAGATCAACTTCCGGGTCCGCAACCCGGTGCCGGCGGAGTTCATCGGACTCGATAACTACATCCGGATCGCGACGTCCAAGCTCCAGATTCCCAACTTCGAGTTCGTCCGGCTCGTCCTGTTCAACCTGTGGTGGGCATTCAGCAACGTCGTCGTCCACGTCGTGCTCGGCGTTCTCATCGCGGTGACCCTCAATACCCAGGGCCTCCGTTTCCGCGGCGTCTACCGGGCGTTGTTCATCCTGCCGGTGGTCATCCCGCCGATCATCGTGGCGACGGTCTGGCGCAACATGTTCGACCCGGATGCAGGCGCCATCAACCTGGGGCTCCAGGGCATCGGTGGCATCTTCGGGATCTCGCCGGACAGCCCGGCGTTCCACCTGAACTGGTTACGCCAGCCGGACGACCCCATTTCCTGGATCCCGCTCCCGCTCGCGTTCTTCGCGATGATCACCGCGAACAGCTGGCTGGGCTGGCCGCTCAACTCGGTTGTCGCGACCGGCGCTCTCCAGTCGATCCCGGGCGAGCTGTACGAGGCCGCCGAGATGGACGGCGCGAGCCCGTTCCAGAAGTTCCGGAACGTCACGATCCCGTTCCTCCGGCCCGCGATGCTGCCGTATGCGATCTACGGTTTCGTCATCACGTTCAACCTCTTCTTCTTACCGTACTTCATGACCCAGGGCGAGCCGTTCGGGCGGACCGAGATCCTGGTCACACAGGCCTACAGGCTCGCCTACGAGCGACGCCTGTTCGGCGTGGCCGCGGCCTTCTGCGTCTACCTCTTCTTCCTGCTCCTCATCGTGACGCTGATCACGAACCGGATGGCGAAGGCCACGAAGAGCTATGCCGAGTAACCGGCGACGCGCACTGGAGGCAGAACGATGACCGCCACCGCCGACACGGCGAGGACGCGCCGGCTGCTGACCCGAGGGGTCGCGAAGAGGCGAAGGTCGGGATCCGAGGAGCGCAAGCTCCCGGTCGGCAAACACATCGCCCTGCAGGTGATCCTCCTGTTCGTCACATTGACCGTGCTCTTCCCGATCATCTGGATCCTGAGCATGTCGCTCGATCCGCGTAATCTCGCGCGGCCTGAGGGCCTCAACCTCATCCCGCCGGGTGCCTCGCTCAACGCCTTCGAGAAGGTCATCGCGCAGCCAACGAGCAACGACATCAGCTTCATCGGGCTCGCTCTGAACAGCCTCAAGATCGCGATCGGGAGCTCCGTGATCGCCGTCGGGCTCGGGATCACCGCGGCCTACGCATTCTCGCGCCTGAAGTTCCGCGGCCGCGAGACGCTGATGATCGCCGTCCTCGGCGTCCTGATGCTGCCGTCCGTCGCGACGATCATTCCCCTCTACATCTTCCTGAACCAGTTCCAGATCCAGTTTGGCGACCTGTCGTTCAACCTTCGCAACTCCCTCGTCGGGGTCACTCTCGCCGTCATCTCGGCCCAGTTGCCCTTCGCGATCTGGAACCTGAAGGGTTACCTCGACACGATCCCGAAGGACCTCGAGGAGGCGGCGGCCGTCGACGGAGCGACGCAGAACCAGATCTTCCGGAAAGTCGTGCTGCCGCTCGCGATCCCGGCCATCGCCGTGACTGGCTTCCTCGGATTCCTGGGTGGCTGGACGGAGTACCTGACGGTCGCCCTCTTCGTCAGTGAGGTCAGCGACTGGACGCTGTCCCTCGCCCTCAACAGCATGGTCGGGCAGTTCGCCAGAACCACGAACTGGTCGGAGTTCGCGGCATTCGCGATCCTGTTCGCCCTTCCCGTCTCCGTCGTCTTCTTCATCTTCCAGCGGTACCTGGTCGGCGGGCTGGCCGTCGGCGGGGTCAAGGGCTGAACCGGCCGGTCGGCCGGCGCCGGATCGAGCGCCAGGCGCCGAGGTCGTCGAACCATGGCCTCCGCAGCAGCAGGATGACGACGACGATGACCTCGGCCACGCCGAGCATCAGCGCGAGCGGGCTCCCGCCGGAGGCCAGCAGGTCCACGAACCCGAGCACGGCCACGTAGTTGACGGCGAGGACCCACTGCCGGCCGACACGGATGAGAAGGCCGATGACGATCGACCCGACATCGAGCGCCACGGTCATGACGATGAATGGCTCGATGCCCGCCGGGAGGCTTGCGGCGGATGTGACGAGGCTGATGAGGCCGATCACGCCGCCGACGATGAGAATCGCGGCCGCCAACTCGATCGTCGGCGGACGGGCCGGCCGCGGCGCATCCGGATCGACCGGCCCGTCGTCGCCAGGTTCGAGGAACGCCGCCCGGGTCACGGCCGGTCGCTCACGGTGTCTCGATCGCCACGACGCGCGCCTCGCGGGCGTCGAGCCGTTCGACCGGGACGTAGGCATCGAAGCCACCGCTCGGCGTGATCTCGGGCGCGACCGCAATCCCGGTGCCCAGGAGGGTCCTCGTTACCGGCGTCCCGCACAGGGGTCCGACGTCCAGGCTGAGCTCGGGTCGCGCGACGGCCTCGTTCCCGATGTTGGCGACGACGAGGGCCGTCTCGTCGGGGGCGGACCGGAGGTACGCGATGACATGCCGGTCGGCGGACTCGACGGGAACGAGCCCGCCGGAAAGCAGCGCCGGGTTGGCGGACCGGAGCCGGGTCAGCTCGCGGTAGGTGGAGAGGACCGAGCCCGGGTCGGACGACTCGGTCGCGACGTCGACGCCGGCCGGGTCGTCGCTCAGTGGCTCCCACGGTTCGGCGGTCGAGAATCCAGCCGCCGGCACAGTGGCGTCCCAGCGCATCGGCGTCCGGATCCGCTCGTCCGGCTTGCGGCCGCTCATCCCGATCTCCTCGCCGTAGTAGATGAAGGGGACGCCGGGACCGGTGAGGAGGAGCGTCGCCGCGAGCTTCACGGCCTCGACATCGTTGCCCAGCTGACTCGCCACCCGGCTCTGATCGTGGTTGGTCAGGAAGGTGGCCACGGTGTCGAGCGGGTAGTCATCGACGACCTCCTGCTGGGCGCCGACGATCGAGCCCGCGTCCCGCGAATTGACCGACGTGATGACGGCACTGGCGAGGCCGAAATCGAACGTGAGATCGAGGGACCCCTCGCGGACGTAGCGCGACGACATGGAGGTCGCGTCGAAGACCTCGCCGAGGACGAGGGCATCGGGGTGATCGGCCTTGAGCCGCTCCCGGAAACCCGCGAGCCATTCGAAGGTCGCCGGCGTGTTCTCCAGCTGCTTGCCGTCCTCGATGAGGTGACGGGCGGCGTCGAGCCGGAAGCCGTCGACCCCCATCTCGTCGAGCCAGAACCGGCCGACGCCATCGAGCTCCGCCGTCACGTCCGGGTTCGCGAGGTTGAGGTCCGGCATCTCCTCCGAGAAGTAGCCGTAGTAGAAGCGCCCGCCGGCCTCGTGCCAGACACGGGCGCCGTCGGACCTCGCGATCGGCGGTCGCGTGTCCGACCAGACGTACCAGTCGTCATGGGCGGAGCCGGGCGTGATCGAGTCCTTGAACCAGGGATGCTGGCTCGACGTGTGGTTCAGGACGAGATCGACGATGACGGCGATGCCACGCTCGTGGGCGGCGGCGATGAGCGCCCGGAAGTCATCCGCGGTTCCGTAATCCGATTCGATGGTCCGGTAGTCGGTGACGTCATAGCCGTGGTAGCTCGGCGACTGGGCGACCGGCATGAGCCAGAGACCGGTGACGCCGAGATCGTCCGCCGTCGCGGGATCCCCGTCGTTGAGCTCGTCGAGCCGGGCGGTCAGTCCGCGCAGATCGCCGATCCCGTCGCCGTCAGAATCCTGGAAACTGCGGACGAACACTTCGTAGAAGATCCGGTCCGACCACCACGGTCGTTTGACGGTCGGCCCGGAATCCGTCGCGCACGGTCGCGGCGTGGGGGCCTCAGCGCTCGGCGACCCGCCGGCGACGGCGGAGCCGGACGGAGCCGTGCTCGGCGAGACGACGGCCTGCCCGCAGGCCGTGGACACGAGAGAGACGACGATGAGTGCCGCGAGGCCTCGGCCTCGGGCGTGGAGGTGATCGTGACGAGCCATCCAGCCGAGTATGGCAGCGAGTGCACCGGCGACGCGCCGGCCGGTCGATGACCGCGGTTCCGCCCACCTGGGTCCGCGATGCGGTCTTCTACCAGGTCTTCCCGGACCGGTTCGCGTCGAGCCCGCGGGTCCCGAAGCCAGGCACCCTGGAGCCGTGGACGGATCCACCAACGCGGGAGGGCTACAAGGGCGGCGACCTGCTCGGTCTCGTCGACCGCCTCGAGGAGCTCGACGATCTCGGGATCACGGCGATCTACCTGAACCCGATCTTCACGGCCGCGTCGAACCATCGATACAACGCCTACGACTACCTGTCGGTCGACCCCCTCCTCGGTGGCGACGCTGCTCTCCGCGAACTGCTCGACACCGCCCACGCCCGGGGCATCCGGATCGTCCTCGACGGGGTCTTCAACCACTCAGGTCGCGGATTCTGGCCGTTCCACCACGTGATCGAATCGGGCGCCGCGTCGCCGTACCGCGACTGGTTCTACCTCGATGACGACGTCCTCGCCGGGCGGCGCGGGGTCAACGCGTGCGCCGACCGGCATGACCCGCAGGCCGTCGCGACCGACGGTTATCGCTCGTGGTGGAACGTTCCGTCCCTCCCGAAGCTGCGGGTGGAGCACCCGCCCGTGCGCGAGTACCTGCTCGGCGTCGCGGAGCACTGGCTCCGCTTCGGGATCGACGGCTGGCGGCTCGACGTTCCCAAGGACATCGAAGACGAGACATTCTGGCCGGCCTTCCGTGAACGCGTGAAGGCCGTCAATCCGGATGCCTACCTGATCGGCGAGATCTGGGAGGAGGCGTCGGCTTGGCTGGGCGGCGATCGCTTCGACGCGCTGATGAACTACCCGCTCGCGCTCGCGATCCTCGGGTTCGTCGGCGGAGAGGCGCTCGACTGGGAGGTGATCGCGAAGCAGTCGACCTACGCCCGCGACCTCGTCGTCCTCGACGGACCGGCGTTCGGAGCGCGGCTGGAGCACTTGATGACGGCGCTCGGCCCGGACGTGGTTGCCGCCCAGTACAACCTCTTGGGCAGCCACGACGCTCCCCGCGCCCGGACGGTCATGGGCGGCGATCCCGCCCGCCTCCGGCTTGGGACGCTGCTCCAGCTGACGCTGCCGGGGGCCCCGGCGATCTACTACGGCGACGAACTGGCGATGGAAGGGGCCACGGACCCGGATTGCCGTCGCGCGTATCCGGAGGCGGGTGCCGCGATCGACCCCGCGGCGGCGGAAACCCGGGCATTCGTCCGGGCAGCGGTCCACGCACGCGCCGGTCACGAGGCCCTTCGACGCGGGGAGGTCGCCATCGCTGGGACTGGCGACCGGTCGGTCGCGATCGCGAGGCGGTCCGGCGAACAGCGAGCGATCGTCGCAATCAATGCCGGCGACGGGCCGGCGGAGGTCGACCTGCGGTCTGCCGGCGGCGCCGGCGGCCTGCGCCAGCTCGAACTGCCCGGCACGTCCGGCGGGCGGGTCACCGACGGCGGCGAGGCGCTCGTGCTGCCGGCGATGGGCGGGGCCGTCCTCGTCGACGGCCGATAGGCCCGGCGGCGCTACGGCTCGACCGCGGCACCCCTGGGCCTCGACCGCCGCTCTGGCCTTCTCGCGGCGGCGTCACCCCCGGCGCCGGCTTCCGTCGCGCCGGCGCCATCCTGGGCAACGGGCACGTACATCCGTTCGACGTAGTCGTGGAGCATCCGCGTCGTCGAGAATCGCCAGAGCGTCGACCCCATCGACCGTCGCATCTGCTCGATCCACGCAGTCGGCAGGCCACTCGCATCACGCTCGTAGTAGCGCGGCACGACCTCCTGTTCGAGGATCCGGTAGAGATCCTGCGCGTCGGCCCAGTCCTGGGCACCCTCGTCGGGGTTCGTCTCGCGGCCGCCGATCGCCCAGCCGTTGTCGCCGGTCCAGCCTTCGTCCCACCAGCCGTCGAGAACGCTGACGTTGACGACGCCGTTCGCGCCCGCCTTCATGCCGCTCGTCCCGGATGCCTCCAATGGCCGGCGCGGGTTGTTGAGCCAGATGTCGACACCCGCGACGAGATAGCGGGCGACCCGGATGTCGTAGTCCTCGAGGATGAAGACGCGGCCACGGAGCTGCTCCGATCGCGACCGCGTGAAGATCTGCTGGATCACCTGCTGGCCCGGTCGATCGGCCGGATGGGCCTTCCCGGCGAAGACGATCTGGACCGGACGCTCCTCGTTTCGGAGCAGCCTCGCCAGCCGGTCGATGTCGGTGAAGAGCAGGCCGGCGCGCTTGTACGTCGCGAAGCGGCGCGCGAAGCCGATCGTCAGGATCTCCGGTTCGAGCGCCGTTTCGAGCGAATCCAGGACACCGGGCGCCTCCCCGTGGCGGGCGAACTGGATGCGCAGGCGGCGGCGGGCGAAGATCGCCAGCTCCAGCTTCTGGCGCCGGTGGGCTTCCCACAGCTCGTCCGTCCGGATGTCGTCGAGGCGCTCCCAGAACGGGCCGAGCGCGCCCTCGGCGTCGAGGTTGTCGAGATCGGCCCGAAGGCCCGCCGCCAGCGTCTCACTCATGGCGTGCCCGATCCAGCTCGGCATGTGGACGCCGTTCGTGATGCCGATGATCTCTCCCGGCGACACGCCGCGCCACGTCGCGTCGGCGGTCTTCGCATGGAGTTGGCTCACGGCATTGGCGCGGGCCGTCAGCCGCAGGCAGAAGGCGGTCATGTCGAACTCGTTCGGATCGGCCTCCACGCCGACGCCCAGCTCGAGGACCTTCTCGATCGGGACGCCGCCGGTCGACGGGCGGCCGTCGCCGTCGAGGAGCGGGCCCGCAACCTGGCGCACGAGGTCCGCGGCGAACCGTTCGTTGCCGGCCGAAACCGGCGTGTGGATCGTGAATACGCTGGTCGCCCGGACGCGCGCCCACGCCTCATCGAGCGTGTCACCGGCCGCGACGAACTCACGGGCTCGTTCAGCGAGCAGGAGCGCGGAGTGGCCCTCGTTGAGATGCCAGACCGATGGCTCGATTCCGAGCGCCCGGATCGCCCTGACGCCGCCGACGCCGAGGACCAGCTCCTGGTGGAGGCGCATCTCGCGGCCACGGACATAGAGGATGTGGGTGATCGGCCGGTCGGCGTCGCCGTTTTCCGGGATGTCCGTGTCGAGGAAGAGGACCGGCGTCCGGCCGACCTGGGCGGACCAGACCGCGACGTGGAGGTCGCGCCCGGGCAGCTCGACCTGGACCTGGAGCGGCTCACCGTCGACGCCCTGGACGCGGCTGATCGGCAGCCGCGTGAGGTCGAAGTCCGGGTAGGCATGCTCCTGGTGGCCGTCGGCGTCGATCGTCTGGTGGAAGTAGCCGTTCCGGTACATCAGGCCGACGCCGATGAACGGCAGCGCCATGTCTGACGCCGCCTTGGTATGGTCGCCGGCGAGGACTCCGAGGCCCCCGGAGTAGATGCCGAGCGACTCGTAGAACCCGTATTCGGCGCAGAAGTAGGCGACCGGACCCGCCGGCGCGTCCGGGTGCTTGCGCTGGAACCAGCTGTCCGCCCCGTTTGCCATGTACGTGTCGAAGTCGCGGAGGACTTCCCTGACCTCGACCATGAAAGACGTGTCGTCGAGCAGGCGGGACCAGTCCACGGGGCCACTCAGGACCGGGATCGGGTTCCGGTGACGCGTCCACGTCTCGCGATCGATCCGGCTCCAGATCGTCCTCGCCCGCGGATGCCAGCACCAGTACAGGTTGTAGGCGAGGCGGCGGAGGCCCTCGAGTTGCGGTGGAAGTCGGAACGTGGCGGCCGGAATTGACGGTGGGTGAGGTGCCGGAAGCATGACCGGGGGATGATAGCGGGTTTCGGGCGGGTACTGAACCGGTTTAGCGCACGGTGCGGGCTCGTCCGGAACAGGTTCGAACGCGCCCGACGCTCGGCGAGGCGGGGCCTGTCGCTACCATGGCCAGATGCCGTTGCCTCTGCGCATCGCGTTCATCGCCGCCGAATGCGAGCCGTGGGCAAAGACCGGTGGTCTCGGCGACGTCGCCGACGCTCTTGCCCGCGCCCTGTCCACCGTGCCCGACGCCACCGACGGCCTCGTCGATGTCTACCTGCCCCGCTACCGATCGGTACCGGTGCCGGCCGGGGCAGGCCCGGGGCGGATGCTCCGTGTACCGGATCCGCGCTCGCTCGGCGGCGCGGTGGACGTGACCGTCCTCGACGTCATGGCGAACGGCTACCGGCTTCGACTGATCGACCACCCTGGCGCATTCGACCGCGACGGCCTCTACGGCTCACCCGGTGGCGGTGACTACCCGGACAATCCCTGGCGCTTCGGGATGTTCTGCCGGGCCGCCCTCGAGGCGATCCGGGCCGAGTCCGAACGACCGGTCGACCTCATCCACATCCATGACTGGCATGCCTGTCCGGCAGTGATCTATCGCGACCGCTGGTACGCGGACGATCCGGTGCTGGGCCGGGCGGCGATGGTCCTGACGATCCACAACCTCGCCTACCACGGCTGGACGCCGCGCGAGGCGCTGGTCCAGCTCGGGCTGGCGCCGGGCGATGGCGTTGTGACGGATCCGTTCGGGATCGACCTGCTTGGAACAGGGATCGAGCGGGTCGAGATGGCGAATACCGTCAGTCCCGGCTACGCCCGCGAATCGCTGACGCCGGTGCTCGGGTTCGGGCTGGATGGGCACCTTCGGGCGAAGGGCGATCGCTACCTCGGAATCCTCAATGGCCTCGACACGGCCGTCTGGGATCCGGCCACCGACGCCGACCTGGCGGCGGCCTACTCGGCCGGCGACCGCTCCGGCAAGGCGAAATGTCGGGCCGACCTGCTCAACCGCGTCGGCTTCGACCCGACGGACGATGCCCCGGTCCTCGGGATGATCGGCAGGCTCGATCCCCAGAAGGGATTCGATCTCCTCGCCGCGGCGGCCCCCCGCCTGCTCTCGATCGGGGCCCGGGTCGTCGTGCTCGGGAGCGGGGATCCGAAGATCGCGGCCGACCTTCGAGCGATCGGAGAACGCCGGCCCGACGGGGTCGCCTTCCTGGAGACATTCGACCGGGCGATGGCGCGCCGGATCTACGCCGGGGTGGACTTCTTCCTGATGCCGTCCCGGTTCGAGCCGTGCGGCCAGGGTCAGATGATCGCCCTGCGCTACGGCACGCCGCCGATCGTCCGGCGGACCGGCGGCCTCGCCGACTCCGTCGTCGACGAGCTGAGGTTTCCGGGCGGCGGAACGGGGTTCGCCTTCGACGCGGCGACGCCAGGCGCGCTGGCCGATGCCTGCGAAGGGGCGATCGGCCGTCGCGAGGCCGGCGGCCCGACCTGGGATGCGCTGATCGCGCGCGGGATGGCCGTCGACTTCGACTGGACGACCGGCTCCGCCCCGCACTACGTCGATCTCTACCGCCGGGCGATCGCCATCCGCCGTGGTTGACGCCCGGCTCGGCCGCCCGGGCCTGGCCGGAACGTACCATAGCCAGCCGCGCCGCCCGACCGTAGCGTTTGCCCATGGCAGTGACCACGAACCGGAACCGAACCGGTCGCCAGCGCGACGAGCGACCGTTCGCGCGTCGCCGCGAGATGGTCGAGGGCCTGGTGCTCCTCGGGGTCCTCGTCGCCCTCGCCGTCGTCGCCCGCCTGCCCACCGGCTAGCGTCGCCGCGGGGCTAGAATCGCCCCTCACGCGACAACCGTCGGAGGGATCATGGCCAACCAGTTCGTCGTCCAGCTGAAGAACGAGCCGGGCGCGATGGCGACCCTGGCCGAGGCGCTCGCCGCCCGCGGCGTGGATCTTCGCGCGATCGGGGGCGGCGGGATCGGCGGCGCGGGCCACGTCATCATGACGACCGCCGACGACGACACGACCAAGGCCGTCCTCGAGGAGGGCGGCTACACGTTCATCGAGGGCGAGTCGATCCTCACGGAGGTCGACGATCGGCCGGGCGGGATGGCCGTGCTGTCGCGACAGCTCGCGGACGCCGGCGTCAACATCTACGGCCACCTGTTCCTCGGCCGATGGGGCGACCGGGCGATGTTCGCCTTCGTCGTCGACGATCCCGAGCGGGCGCGCCCGATCCTGGAGCGCAAGCGCTGAACGACATGGAGTCGGCGATCCGCCGGCGCCGCGCGGCCGACGTCGAGCTGACAATCCGCGCCCCGGACGGCAGCCCGATCGTCGGCACGGAGGTCGCGATCGCACAGCGGAGCCATGTGTTCCTCTTCGGGTGCACGGGGTTCGAGGCGATCGAGCTTGCAAACGGCGAGCTGGATGGCGAGGACAAGACGGCCGCGGAGCACCTGGACGCGAAGTGGCGCGAGCTCTTCACCTTCGCGACGCTGCCGTTCTACTGGGGCCGATTCGAGCCCGATCGCGGCTCGCCCGACACCGCCCGACTGCTCGCGGCGGCGCGCTGGTTCGTCGACCGCGGCTGTCTCGTCAAGGGCCATCCGCTGTGCTGGCACACCGTCACCGCGGACTGGCTCCGGCCTCTCCCGACCGGAGAGATCATCGAGGCGCAGCGGGCGCGGATCACCCGCGAGGTCACCGACTTTGCCGGCCTGATCGACACGTGGGACGTCGTCAACGAGGCCGTGATCATGCCGATCTTCGAGGGGGCGGAGAACGGCATCACCCGGATGTCCCGCGAACTGGGACGCCTTGAGACGGTCCGCCTGGCGTTCGAAACCGCGCGTCGCGCCAACTCGGGCGCAACGCTCCTGCTCAACGACTTCGACGTGTCGGCCGACTACGAGCGGCTCATCGAGATGTGCCTCGAGGCCGGCATCGCCATCGACGCAATCGGTATCCAGTCGCACATGCACCAGGGCTATTGGGGCGTCGAGCGGACACTCGAGGTGCTCGACCGGTTCGCCCGCTTCGGACTGCCGATCCATTTCACCGAGAACACCATCGTCTCGGGCGAGCTGATGCCCGCCGACATCGTGGATCTCAATGACTACCAGGTCGCCGACTGGCCCTCGACACCAGCGGGCGAGGATCGCCAGGCCGATGAGGTCGTCAGCCACTATCGGACGCTGCTGTCGCACCCCGCGGTCGAGGCGATCACGTGGTGGGGACTGCCGGACGGCGGCTGGCTGAACGCCCCGACCGGCCTCCTTCGGGCCGACGGCTCGGCGAAGCCCGCCTACGACGCCCTTCGCGGCCTGATCAAGGGGGATTGGTGGCTGGCGCCGACACGCGTGACGACGGACGATCAGGGCCGGATACGCTTCAGCGGCTTCCTCGGGGACTACGAGATCGCGTCAGCCGGCCGGACGGCGGTCGTTCGCGTCGAACGGCCAGGCCGCCTCGTCGTCGAGGCGGCCCTGCCCTGGTGATGGCGCCGCTACGGAGCTCGCCTGGCGATGTCCGCCAGGTACGCGTCGATCTCCGGCACCGACCGCAGGGCCCGTTCGAAGTAGGCGTTGACCGCGCTGAGCGCGGCATCCTGGATGCCGCTCATCTCGTCCGATCTCGCGTCGTGTGACTCGCGTGCCTGGAGCGAGTTCCGCAGCTTCAGCAGGTGACCGACCATCGTCGCCTCGTCCGGGCCTTCGAGCGCCTGGATCGCCGACATGATCAGGCCGTCGACCTGCGAGACCATCGTTCCGGTGTCGAAGGTGTCCCCCGACGATGCCGCATCGTCGAGCGTCCGGATCAGCGCCGAGACCTGGTAGAGCGCGGTCACCGGCTCGTCGAACAGCTCGCGGATGTAGGCCGCCTCGCCGTACTTCCCGTTCATCCGGAAGACGTTGTACATCCGCCTTGCGGCCTTGCCGAAGTTCGGCTCCTTGACCGTGTACTTCCAGACCTCGTGCTCGAGGGTGTCCACGTAGTCGTCGACCGAATCGGCCGAGAGTTCCTTGACGAGCTTGGAGAAGAGCGGGATCGAGTCGGTGTCGAGGTAGACCTCCTGGTAATACGGATCGAGGAATCCGTCGAGCGGCACGATGGTCCCATCGGGTGCCTCCCACGTCGGATCCAGGACGTTGCTGGCGTTGGCCAGCTGGCCGCGGGTCGTGTCGGCGATCACCCAGTCCAGCTTGCACCAGCCCGGCTCGCGCGAGGCCTCCTCCCAGGTGTAGACAGCCAGCGAGCCGTCGCCAAGGGTGACCTCCATCTGGCCGGCATTGATCTCCTCGGGCGTCCAGGACATCGGCGATCGGACGGCGACGGGACTGCCGCCCTTCGTGCAGGCGACCGGATGCGACCCGAACTTCACTTCGTAGAGCCGGTGGGTCGGCCCGACGGCCGTGGCAAGCGCCTTCTCGCGCATGAGGTCGGCCAGGATCGCGCAGGCCTCCTCGCGCGTGTCGGCCCGGATGTGGACCCGCTCGAAGAAGTCGCAGTCGGCGGGGTAGGCGTTGATCTTGCTCTGGGCCGCCGACCCGGAGATCGACAGGGCGGTCAGGATCTGGGGCGGACGATCCTCGAAGCCGACGATCGTCGACATCTCGCGGAACCGGGCGAGGTCCTGCGGCAGGAAGTCGAGCATCGTCACCCGATGGCCATAGACGCCGCTGTCGACGTCGACCACGAGCTCGCCGCCGCTCGCCTCGGTCGCCATCGCCGCGACCCATTCGGCGGCCTCGCGCTCATCGAGCTCCACGCCGAGCCGCCGTGCCGATTCGACGACACGGGCGATCGCGTCCTCGCGGCTGGTTTCCGTTGCCATGACGTGCCCACCCCTCGCGTTCAGGCCAAGTGTAGGCCGCCGGCCGATCGTGGCAACGGGCCAGGATGCTAGACGACCTGTGGAATTGGGTTCCGGATCAGCTCCACGAGAGCGTCACCTTCGGGCCGGACCAGTTCGACGATGCGCTCGCGATTGACGTCCGCCACGATGATCTGGCCGATCTCCGTCCGGACGACCGAGAAGATGCCGAGATCCAGCATCCGCTGTGCCTGCGATCGGTTGTCGTCTGTGGGTGTGAGGTAGTGGATGGAGCCGGCGCGATATCGGTGGATCAGGAACAGCTGGAGGAGCGTCATCAGGCGCCGCCTGCGGATTGGCTCGGCCGTGTTCTGATCACGGATCGAGAGGATGCTCCGGCCCCGACGGTCGACGATGCTCGCGAAGATCACGTTGGCGAGGCGCTGATCCGAGTCATCGACCACTCGGAGTTCCAGGAGGTCCGAACCAGCCGTCTGGGGGCGCAGCTCGACGCGGATGGTCGCCGGGTGCTCCCAGCGGGTTGCCCATGTCGCGAGCCATCCCTCGAGCAGCCTGGTCGGCACCTCGGTCTGGACCAGGTGCTGATGCTGGGTCGAGCCCTTGCCCATGGCCTTCGTCGCTGCGGTCCGCCCGGAAGCGGCCATCAGTGCCGCGTCGAGCCGGTCTCCGCCGACGAGGGACTGCGGCGTCCGGTATGGAGATTCAAGCAGCCGGAACTTCCGCTGGAGGCGCGCCAGGGCGAGCATCCCGTCCTCGCGCAGCGCGGTCGCGAACTCCTCGGCGGCAAGGCCGTCGATCTGGTGGCCGCCGTAGGTGATGAAGTTGAAGACGAAGCCGAGCCTGCCAAGATCCTCGGGAAAGCGGCGCATCTCGTCGTCGCTCAAGCCCGTGGTATCCCAGTTGAACGACGGCGACAGGTTGTACGCCAGCATCTTTTCCGGATGCTCGGCATGGATCGCCTCCGCGAACCGCCGGGCATCGTCGAGATCGGCTGTCTTGGTCTCCATCCAGAGGAGGTCGGCGAACGGCGCCGCCGCGAGCGACTTGGCGATCGCATAGTCGATCCCACCCTGGACCTGGTAGTAACCGTCCGGCGTCTTGGGCAGTTCGGGATCCCAGGTCACCCGGATCTCGAGGGCGTCCGCCTTCGCACGGACCTCCGAGAACGACGCGCGGGTGGCGAAGGCGCGCCAATCCTCGAGCGTCATGTCGAAGCGTTCGCCCTCGCCGATCCGGAGCTCGAGGACGTCGGCGACTGCCTCCCCGTATGTCCTGAGGCCCGCTTCCGCCTGCCAGACCTCGGCGTACCGGGCGTCGATTGCGTCAAGCAGTTCCTCGAAGCGAGTCTCGCCTTCGGTTGCCAGAAGGTCCCTCGCATCCCGTTCGATCGATGACATCAGCCCGACCTGGGCGAGCCAGGCCACGGCCGCCCGCATGTCGTCGTCGGGCACTGCGAACAGGAGGTGCCCTCGTATCTCGTCCAGCCCGAGGTCGTGGAGCGCCTTCTGGATCGCAAGGAACCCCACCCGGTAGCTCGGGAGTTCCAGGTTCGTCGCTCCGAGGATGAACGGCTGGTCGCGCTCGTCGCTGCGGTTGTCGAGGAACGTGGCGGCCTCGGCATCGGTCCGTGCAACGATGATGCCCGGCACCCGCATGACGTCGAGTTGGAGGCGGGCCGCGTTGAGCCGCTTGTTCTGCTCGTCCTGGCCGACGAGGACCTTGCCGCTCTGGTGGCCGCACTTCTTGGCGCCCGGCTTCTGGTCCTCGATGTGGTAGCCCGGGACGCCGACTTCGACGAATCGGCGGACGAGGTTCCGAACGTGGGCGTCGCCGCCGTGCCCCGTGTCGGCGTCGGCGATGATGAACGGGCGGAAGTCGATTGGCGGCGTGGTTCGGCGCTGCTCGTCGGTCATCCGGGCGCGGGTGAAGTGCTGGTTCTTGTCGGCCGCGAGGAGCGCGCGTACCAGCCCGGCCGCCTCATCGGGGACCTGGCCGAGGGGGTAGCTCGCCAGGTCCGGCCCGGGGTCCTCCGTCTTCGACCCCTTCGCCGAGGTCGCCCAGCCGCCGAGGTAGATGGCCTCGATTCCGAGTCGCTTCATGACCACGGCCTGGCCGGGTGAGTACGGGCCGAAGGTCGTGATCTGCTCGCCTCGGGCAAATAGCTCGCGAAGCCGGGAGTAGAAGCCCTCGGCCGCGGTTCGGGCGACGGTGAAGTCCGGCTGGATCGTGCCCTGCTGGGCAGCAACCTCGCGGGCCGTATGGAGACGCACGATGCCATCGAAGCGCGCCTGGGCAAACCACTCGCGCGCGGCCATGACCTGCACGTCGTAAGGGTTCATCACGATCCCGACCCGTTCAGCGACCATTTGCGTCCCCCCGATCACGTCACATGTCCATGAGTTGTCGCCGGATTCGAAGCCGGCCTCATTCGTTCTCGTGGTCTCGCAGGCAATCGTCCGGGCACTCGCACTCGGAGAGGAAGCTGTAGGGCCGCCCGCTGGGCGTGCGTGGTGCCTCATCGACCGCGACGAGCCCGAGAAACCACGGGTGTGCAGGCTCCGTCGAGCGCGCGGTCTCGACGGATGACTGACGGACATCGACTGTGAGTGTCATCGGAAACACCTCTCGTTGGTCCTGGGCGGCCAACCGTAACGCCTTCTCAGCCATCAGTCCAATCGAATGTATGATACTCAGTGATCAATCAAATCGATCACAGAGGTCCCCTGGTCAATGCTCCTCGCTCAGATCGAAGGCTTTGTCGAGATCGCCCGGCTGGGGAACATGCGGCGAGCCGCGGATGCCCTCTCGATCAGCCAGCCCGCCCTGACGGCCCGGCTCAAGGCTCTCGAGGAGGAACTCGCCGCGCCGCTCTTTCGACGGACCCACTCCGGGATGGTCCTCACGCCTGCTGGTCGAGCCTTCCTTCCGCATGCAGACCAAGCGATCGAGGCGATCCGGAGCGGCGGCTCGCTCGTACGGGAACTCGAGCACGGAATCGTCGGTGAACTTGCGCTCGCGGTCGCTCCGGCGGTCAGCGCCTACGTCCTGCCGGAGATCCTGGTCCGCTTCACGGAGAGACACCCGGACGTTCGGCTGCGCGTGCGGACCGGGCATTCGGAGGAGATCGTCGACCTCGTGGTTCGCGGCGAGGTCGAGCTCGGGATCGTCCGCAAGCTCCGGGATGCGCGCGTCCGCAGCCGGCCTCTCTACGAGGACGATCTCGTCCTCGTCGCACGCCCGGACCATCCGTTCGCGGAGGCGGGGATCGTGGACGTGTCCGAGATCAGCCACGTGCAGCTCATCCTGTTCGACCGAACGTCGAGCTACTACGAGGTGACGAACGCACTGTTCCGAGCGGCCGGCGTCGTGCCGCGCGGCATCACCGAGGTGGACAACATCGAGGCGGCGAAGCGGATGGTCGATCGGGGACTCGGCGTGGCGTTGCTGCCCGGGACGGCCGTTGCCGACGCCCTCGCGGCAGGGTCGCTTCGGGAGATCGGGCTCGGCGGCGCGGCCACCGTCCGGCGACAGATCGTGGCAGTCGAGCGGCCCGGCGCCCGCCCGACGTCACCCTTCCTGACGACGCTGTGGGATCTGCTCGAACGGATACCCGAGCTCATCCCGCGCGCGCTGCCGATCACGACAATCGACTGACCAGGTCACCACCGGGCTTGGCTGGTCGCGTGCGCTCCGGTCAGCCGGCGGCCGCCGGCGCATCGACGCCTCGACGCAGCTCGTCGAAGGCGTCATCGGCCATCCCGAAGTAGTTCTCCGGCTGCGGAAAGGTCCCCTCACGGACCTCGCGCACGTACGCGCCCAGCCCGTCGCAGATGACCTTGCCGGCATCCGCGTAGAGCTTCGCCATGCGCGGCTTGAACCGCGGGTAGAGGCCGAACATGTCGTGATAGATCAGAAGCTGGCCGTGGGCCCGAGGCCCGGAGCCGAGGCTGATGATGAACGAGGTCCGCGCCCGCTCCGTGATCAGCTCGCAGACACGGTCGGGGACCATCTCCAGGAGCACGGCGAAGGCGCCGGCCTCCTCGAGAGCCCGCGCGTCGTCGACGATCTTCCTGGCCTGCCCGGCACCCTTTCCCTGGACCCGGAAACCCCCGAGGGCGCTGACGCTCTGGGGCGTGAGGCCAAGGTGACCCATGACGGGGATCCCGGCACGGACGATCCCGGTCACCTGCGGGAGCATCTCGATGCCCCCTTCGAGCTTGACGCAATCGCAGCCGGCCTCGGCCATGAACCGGCCCGCGTTGCGGATCGCCGTCTCGACGCTGGGCTGGAAGCTCATGTAGGGCATGTCCCCGACCAGCCACGCGCCCGGCGTTCCCCGCCGGACCGCCGCCGCGTGCCGGATCATGTCGTCCATCGTCACGGGCAGCGTGCCGTCGAAGCCCAGCATCGTCATCCCGAGGCTGTCCCCGACGAGCACGATGTCGATACCGGCCTGCTCCTGCAGGTAGGCCGTGGAGTAGTCGTAGCAGGTCAGCATCGTGATGGGCTCGCCGGCCGCCACCTTGGCGAACAGCGACGGCAGCCCCAGCTTCTTTCGTTCGGTCATGGCTCGGCTCCTTGGCGTGCGATGTCGCCCGCGACCAGGCCTGCGGCCCCGCCCCTGAGAAGCCCGTGGCCGCCGCGTTCCTGCGCGGCGGCCACGGATCAAGGGCGAGTGGACGACTTCGCGTCGAGACGGCTACTTCCGGCCGGCGGCCAGGTCGTAGTCGAGATAGATCACGTGCGTTCGGGTGTACTCGAGCACACCGTGCTTGCCGTCGGCGCCGCCGATGCCTGACTTCCGCACGCCCGCGTGGAAGCCCTGCATGTTCTCCATGTTCTCGCGGTTGACGTAGGTCTCTCCGAACCTGAGCTCATTGCAGGCTCGCATGGCCACGCTGACGTCCTTCGTGAAGATCGAGGACGCGAGGCCGTAGATGGAGTCGTTCGCCCAGGCGATCGCCTCGTCGAGATCGTGGAACTTCACGACGGGCATCACCGGTCCGAACGTCTCTTCCCGGACGATCGCCATGTCCTGGCGACAGTCGGCGATGACGGTCGCCGGATAGTAGTGGCCTTCCGGCCGATCCTCGGCGCGCTTGCCGCCGACGACAACATGGCCCCCGTCGGCGACCGCTCGTTCGACACGTCCACTGACGGCGTCGAGTTGGCGAGCACTCACGAGCGGACCAAGGTCGCGACCCTCCTCGAGGAGGGCGTCCCCGTAGGTCGCCTCGGACATGGCCTTGGCGAGCCGGTCGGTGAACTCGTCCGCGACCTTGTCGGAGACATAGGACCGATCGGCGGCGCCGCAGACCTGCCCGGTGTTGAGGAGCCGGGACGCCTTGATGGACCTGGCCGCGAGCTCGAGATCGGCGTCCGGCATGATGATGGCCGGCGCGCTGCCGCCGAGCTCAAGGCTCACCTTGGTGATGTTCTGGGCGGCCAGCTCCATGACACGGGTACCGGTTCGGATGCTGCCCGTGACCGTCACCATCCCGATGAGCGGGTTCGAGGCAAGCTCCTCGCCGACGACCGGTCCGTAGCCGCAGACGATGTTGACGACTCCGGCCGGCACCTCCGCGGCGGCGAAGATCTTCGCCAGCTCGAGCGTGCTGTTCGGGGTGATCTCGCTGGGCTTGACGACGATGGTGCAACCGGTCAGAAGCGCCGGCGCCACCTTCCGCGCGAGGACGTAGAGGGGGAAGTTCCAGGGCACGATCCCGCCGATGACGCCGATGGGCTGCCGCAGCAGCAGCTCCATCTCGCCCGGCCGGTCGCTCGGGATGACCTCGCCCTCGATCCGCCGGGCCCATTCGGCCGTGTAGTCGAAGTAGCTGGCCGTCCCCTGGACCTCACCGCGGGACTGGTCGAGCGGCTTGCCCTGCTCCTCCGAGAGGACCCGGGCGAGGTGTTCGGCATCGTTCCGGATGCCCGTGGCGATGCGGTGCATGTAACCGGCTCGCTCGATCGCCGGGACGTTCTCCCACGTCCGCTGGGCCTTCTCCGCGAGCTCGATCGCTTCGCGGGCATCCTCTGCGGATGAGTCCGGCACTTCGGACACGACCTGCCCGGTGGCCGGGTTCTCGACGGTCAGCATCTTGTGGCTTTGCGGGTCCACGAGCTGCCCATTGACGTAGTTCTGGTAGCGGCGAGTTGCGATAGATGCGACAGCCATGATCTTCCTCCAAGTTGTCGGCCGCGCCCGTCGGCGCGGAGGACCGTGGATGGCGGACCCGACCCGATCAGCCGCTGACCGGACCGGTGTCCGCCACGACGACTACAGGAGACGACTCCTAGCCGAGGACGAGCGCCGAAAGGCTCAGGTCGGCGTGAGTCGGGATGCCCTTGACGGAACAGCCCTGTTCGCCGAATGCCAGGTAGCCGATGAACGGCAGTGGGCCGACGGTATGCTCGAGCTCCGCGGGAATCTCGCTGATCCGATCGCCCAGGGCGATGGCGCGACCACCGCAATGGGCGAGCAGGATGGCCTTCGGCTTGTCGACGCCGATGGCCGCCTTGTGAACGACGTTGCCCGCCTCGGCGATCAGCCCGTTCACGGAGGCCTCGCCGAGTTCCAGCACCATGCCCGGGAACATGGCTGCCCCGAAGTCCATCGAGCCGTCCGGGTTGCTGTTGACGGGGTGCGCTGAATACGTGATCCCGTCCTTGTGGAAGAGCAGCGGGTGCTCGACGCTGAACGAGACCAGGGCGCCGCCGCCGATCTCCGCCTCGGGCTTTCCGACCCACTCACTGTAGACGTCCATCGCCCGGCGACCGCCGAGCTCGAAGAGCGTCCGTCCCGTTGCCTTGGTAACGGTGGCCTTCGTGCCCGTCAGCCGGTAGCCGTTCGTGAACGCATAGCCGATCGTGCCGCCGAGGGCCGCGATCGCGAAGTGGCCGGAGTACGACTTGCCGTTCGCGAACTCCTCGAACTTGCCCGCCGGGGAGTGGTCCGATGCCGAGCCGCCGACGACCGGGACGCCTGGAGCCGCGAGCGCGACCCCTTGCAGGAGCTCCTCTTCCGGTCCCATGAACGCAAGTGTGAGCAGGGCGCTCGCGGGGCCGCCAAGCTGCTTGAGGGCGTCCTCGGTGGCCTTCTTGCCGGCCGCGCAGGGATCGTCGCCGACTTCGACGACACCGACCCCCGCCGAGCGGTCGGCGACCAGCATCAGGCTGGCAGCGCCGCCCTCGCTGGTCACCCAGCCGCGGTCCTGGAACACGCCCGTCGATGACGAGCCGCCCCACAACGGGATTCCGCCGAGGAGCTCCGACACGCCAGCCACGAGGCTCCCGGTGTCGTACTGCGTCGTCGCGAACAGGATGGCCAGCGCGGGCTTGCCCTCGAGCCCGGCCTTCGCCTGTTCGACCAGCTCGGCCGCCGCGGTCTTCGCATCGGTTGACGTCGTTCTGCCGGTGCCAATAGCACTCATGAGACTGCCTCCTCGGTCATTTCGAGTCATTGCCTGGGTGTTGCGCCTATCCACGCCCGTGGTCGGCTCGTGGCCGGAAGTGCGCCCGCGGCTTCAGGCGCACCAGCACCGGAGGTGCTGAACTTGGCCGCAGTGCGTGGCGGCAGGCGCTCCCGCCCATAACGGCGGGCGTGGATCGCGCCCCGCTGGCGATCCGTTGATCTGGGCGCCGGGGCACCTCCTCCATCCGCGCTGGTCGACATGTTTTGTCGCGCAACGGTTCATCAGGTGAACTCACGGTGTGAAAGATGATACCACTGTGCGGCTCCCGGACGCCATTGCGTACCCCAATTCGGCACGTAGTGGACAGGCCGAATGGCCCATGTCGGGACGCCGGAGGGGCTTGACCCAGCCGCACCGCCGCTGCATAGTCAGCTCATCAAACGCAACGTCGGTTCGCTCAGTGAAATCAACGCGCGCGTCGCGCACGCTCCGCACCTCGTCGAGGGGAGCAGCTCAACGTGATCACCCGGACACTCACCCGCGGGCTGAGCATCCTCGAGACGCTCGCCGAAGCAGACGAGCTCGGGCTCGGTCCGTCGGCGATCGCCGCCGACGTCGGCTTCGACAAGGCCACGGTGACCCGGCTTCTCCGCACGCTGATCGAGACCGGCTACGTCCTGCAGGATCCGGCGACCCGCAAGTACCGGCTGACCGGGAAGATCCTGCGCCTGGCGCACGGGATCGCACGCAGCCTCGATCTGCAGCGCGTCGCCCGCCCGCACCTCAAGGCTTTGCGCGATCTCATCGGCGAGACCGTGCATCTCGGGGTCATGGAGGACCTTGCCGTCTACTACGTGGACAAGCTCGAGGCCGACAACAGCATCCAGCTTGTGACGGCGGTCGGACACACGATGCCGCTCCACTCGACCGCCCTGGGCAAGGCGATCCTCGCGGCGCTGCCGGAGGACGAGCGCGAGGCCACATACCGGCGAATGGACTTTGCCGCTCGAACCGAGCGGACCATCTGCACGCTGCCCGAGTTCCGAGAGGAGATCCGCAGGACGCAGATCCGCGGCTACGCCATCGACGACCGCGAGAACCAGCTGCACGGGGCGTGCGTCGCCGCCGCCATCATTGCGGTCGGTGGCCGGCCGCTCGGAGCCATGAGCGTGTCCGGCCCCCATTTCCGCATCCACGATCACTTCGATGAGTTCGGTGAGCAGGTCCGGGCGACCGCGGCCCAGATCGCGCTGGAACTCGGCTCCGACTCGGACAGCCCGGGACCTGCGGTCGGCGCGGCGTCGGGCCGGGGGCTCCCATGAGTGGTCACGGAACACGCGGTGCATTCGCCGGCGTGTTCGCCCCCATCTGCACCCCGTTCGCTCGCAACGAGGACGTCGACTACGCGGCCCTGCGCCACAACCTCGCACTCTACGCGAGCAGCGGCATTCTCGGCTACCTGGCGCTGGGTTCGAACGGAGAGAACCGGAGCCTGACCGAGAGCGAGCGACGCCGGGTGCTCGGCGAGGTCGTGCGGGCCAAGGCCGGCGGCCAGGTCGTGATGGCGGGTGCCGCCTATGACGCCGAGCGCGAGAGCGCGGGGTTCCTCGCGGCGGCCGCCGACATTGGCGCGGACTTCGGGCTCGTCCTGTCGCCGGGGTACTTCCGGAAGCAGATGACCGACGAGGTCCTCTTCGGCTACTTCTCGAGGTTGGCGGACACCGCCCGCATCCCCCTGCTCCTCTATAACGCGCCGGGATTCTGCGGGGTCACGCTCAGCCTTGATCTCGTCACCCGCCTGGCCGAGCACCCCAATATCGTCGGGATGAAGGACAGCGCGTCGAGCGGCATCGAGCAGTTCCTGCCCCTGGAATCCGCGTCGTTCCACGTGCTGGCGGGCTCGGCCAACTTCCTCTTTCCCGCGATGATGGGCGGCTCTGCGGGTGGAACGGTCTCTCTCGCCAATTCGTTCCCTGACGTCGCCCTGAGGCTCTTCGAATTCGGCCGGACACGGGACGTGGCGCACGGCGTCCCGTACCAGGAGTGGGTGACCCGCGTGAACCACGCCATCTCCGGCGCGTACGGGGTGCCGGGCGTGAAGGCGGCCATGAGTCTGGCCGGGTTCCGCGCGGGCGTTCCGCGCCGCCCCCTCCTCCCGCTCGAGCCGGCCCAGGTTGGCGCGATGCGGGCCCTCCTGGTCGCCGAGGGCATGCTCGAGTGACACGCGACATCCTGGCCATCGACGTCGGGACGAGCGCCATGAAGGTCGGCGTCTTCAGTCCGGAGCTCGAGCAACGTTCCACCGCCCGCCGCCCGTACGACCCCCACGTCTACGACGACGGCAAGGCCGATATCTCGCCGGAAGCCTGGTGGGGGGCCCTGCGCGAGTGTTGCGCGGAGGTCCGCGACTGCCTCGCATCCGTCGGCACCATCTCGCTGTCCGTCACGACTCCCGCCCTGACGCCGATGGCGGGCGACGGAACGGCCCTCGCCCCGGCGGTCCTGTTCTTCGATGGACGGTCGCGCGAGCAATCGAGGGCCATCCGTCAGATCGTGGGCGAGGATCAATTCCTGGCGGAGACCGCCAACCTGCCGGTGTCGGGCGGCTCGTCGCTCTCGAGCATCCTCTGGTTCCGGGACAACTGCCCCGACATCTGGGCTCGGACGGAGAAGTTCGGGCACTGCAACACGTACATGCTCAGGCGACTGACGGGCGAGTGGGCGATCGATCCCTCCACGACCTCGATCACCGGGCTCTACAACACGGTGCGTCAACGACCTGACGTGGAACGCGGACATCCTGCGCCTGGCGGGCATCCCGCCGGACATGTTGCCGCCGCTCATGCAGAGCTATGACCCCGTCGGCACGGTCCTGCCCGCCATCGCCGACGAGCTGGGCGTTCCATCCGACGCGGTCGTGCTCTGTGGTGGAAACGATGCCGTCCTCGCCGCGCTGTCCGGCGGGCTCGTCGAGCACGGCGACATCAACATCATCAGCGGCACCTGCGACATCGCGAGCGTGTGCACGGACCGACCGCTCGCATCCCGGGACTTCAACGTGCGCTGTCACGTCATCCCCGGTCGCTGGCTGACGTTCTTCGTCCTCAACGCCGGGGGAGAGGGCATCGACTGGTTCCACCGCGTCTTCTGCCGGGAGCTCGATGACGAGCAGTTCTTCGGCGAGTACGTGCCGGGGGTCCTCGAGGCGTTCCTGGCCGATCCGGCCGCGGACGCACGTGAGTCGAAGCTCCCGAGCTATGCGCCGTTCCTTGGCGGCAGCCGGTACTCGGTCGATCGCGTCATGGGGAGCTTCGGCGGACTGGCCCTCGAGACCTCGCGGGACGATCTGCTGCTGAGCCTCATCCGCGGCAACCTCCAATACCTTGGCGGGCACCTCCGCGAAGTGGCAGGGCTGGTCCAGCTCGGCCAGAAGGTGGGAATCTCCGGGGGAGGAGCGGGGATCCGGGGGATGCTCGAGGCGCGTCGTCGGTGGACGGGTCCCTACGAGTATGTGTTCCAGGACCAGTCATCGCTGCTGGGCGCCGCGATGCTCGGCCAGATCCACCAGACCGGGCGGGTCTTCGGTCAGGCCGTCCGCGGCGTCCACCCAGACCGTGCCGAATCCGCACATGTCCGCCCCGGGTAACTGGATCTCGTCGATCGCGCCCGGGCCCGGGACGCCGTTTACAGGATCTTGGAGAGGAACGCCTTCGTCCGCTCGTGGCTCGGCGAATCGAAGAAGTGCTCGGGTGTGCCCTCCTCGATGATCTGGCCCTCGTCGAGCATCACGATCCGGTCGGCGACCTCGCGGGCGAAGCCCATCTCGTGGCTGACGACGATCATCGTCATCCCCTCCCGAGCCAGTTCCTTCATGACATCGAGGACCTCGCCGATCATCTCCGGGTCGAGCGCGGACGTCGGCTCGTCGAACAGCATCAGAGCCGGACGCATCGCCAGGGCGCGAGCGATCGCGACACGCTGCTGCTGACCGCCCGACAGCTGTGCCGGATAGACGTCGGCCTTGTGGCCGAGGCCGACCCGCTGAAGCAGTGCTCGGCCGACGTCCATCGCTTCCTTCTCGGGCGTCCCCCGGACGCGGATTGGAGCCTCGACGATGTTGCCGAGCGCCGTCATGTGGGGGAACAGATTGAAGCGCTGGAAGACCATCCCGATGTCCTGGCGCTGCCGGGCGATGTTCTGTTCGCGATCCTCGACGAGCTTGCCGTTCTCGTCGCGGTAGCCGATCAGATGGCCGTTCACGGAGATGCGGCCGCCCTGGATCTTCTCGAGGTGGTTGATGCAGCGGATGAACGTGGTCTTGCCGGAGCCCGAGGCGCCGATCATGACGACGACTTCCGCACGCTTGACCGTCAGCGAGACGCCCTTGAGCACCTGGGTCCGGCCGAACCACTTCTCGACGTTGGTTGCCTCGACGACGTTGTCGGTTATGGCTGGCGGGGCGCCGCCGACGGCCTCGAGGATGTCGTGGGAGATCTCGACCATCAGTGACCACTCCCCGGCATGTTGACGCCGCTGCGCGGCCTCGACAGGCCGAGCAGCCGGGCGCGGAACCCCGGCATCGCTTCGCTGCGCGTGGTGCTCGACCCGATTCGCCGCTCGATCATGCTCTGGATCACGCTCCAGATCGTGGTCAACAGCAGGTAGTAGGCGGCAACGCCCAGGAACGCCTCGAACGGCTTGAAGGTGACCCCGTAGACCGCCTGGGCGACGCGGAAGATTTCCTGGACGGCGATGATGCTCATCAATGACGTCGTCTTCAGCATGTTGTTGAACTCGTTGCCCAGGGGCGGAATGATCACCCGCAGGGCCTGCGGAAGAACGACCCGGCGCATCGTCAGGCCATACGTCATTCCGAGGGACTTGGCGGCCTCCGTCTGGCCCGAGTCGACCGACAGGATCCCGGCCCGGACGATCTCGCTCATGTAGGCGCCCTCGTTGATCGACAGGGCCACGATCCCGGCCAGGACGGCGCCGCGCAGGCCGATGAAGCCGATATGGACGTCGTTCGGGAAGAGATCCACACCGAAGAGATACGGCGTCCCGAAATAGATGAGGAACATCTGGACGAGCAGCGGCGTGCCGCGGAAGAACCAGACGTAGAACCCACTGATCGTTCGAAGGACACGGTTCCGGGCCATCCCGGCGAGGGCCGAGAAGATCCCGAGGATCACCCCGACGGCCTGGGCGATGACGGAGGCATAGATCGTGATCGCGAGTCCGCCGATCAGGGCCGGCGAAGGCTGGAAGATGAACTTCAGGAAGAAGTCGAAGTCGAAGTGAAGGACCGGACCTGCCGCATCCAAGAAGACCGGGATGTGCACGGATCCCTCGCAGCCCGTCCGATCGAGGAAGGCAGTCCTACTTCAGGAGAACAACCGCGTCCGTCATCCCCCACTTGTCGACGATCGACTTCATCGTCCCATCGGCGTACATCGCGTCGATCGCGGCCTGGACGCCGGCCTTGAGATCGGTGTCGGTCTTGCGAACCGCAATCCCGATCGCGGCTGGGTCGATCGGCGTCCCGCCCACTTCGTACTTGCCCGCGTTGTCCGGCTTGGCTGCGTAGTAGGCGCACACCGGCGAGTCACCCGAATAGGCGTCGACCCGGCCGATCGCGAGCTGCTGGAACGCGTCGGTGTCCTGATCGAACGTCTGGACATCGATCTCCGCCTTGCCGGCAGCTTTCAACGTGGCGTTCTCGGCGTCGAGCGCGTCCTTGTTCGTCGTGCCGAGCTGGACGGCGACGGCCTTGCCCGAGAGGTCCTCGAGCGTGTGGATGCCCTTGGGATTGCCGGCCTTGACGAGGAGGCCCTGGCCGACCTTGAGGTAGTCGACGAAGTCGACCTCCTTCTGGCGATCGGGGGTGTCGTTCATGCCGGAGATGATGAGGTCGCACTTCTTGGTCGTGAGCGAAGCGATGATCCCCGTGAAGCTCGTGTTGTCGATCTCCGACGTGACCCCGAAGCGCTTGCCGATCTCGTTTGCGATGTCGATGTCCGAGCCCTCGGCGGTCGTGCCGTCGGCCTGGTACGACTCCTCCGGTGGATAGCTGACATCGACGCACCAGACGAGCTTGCCGGCGCTCGTGATCGCGGCCGGGACGGCGATCGATGGTGCCGCGGCGCTCGACGGGGCGCTCGACGGGGCACTCGAAGGCGACCCGGCTGATGGCGATGTCCCGCTGCTGCTGCTACAGGCGGACAGAGCGATCAGCGCCGTTGCCATCAAGCCGATGGTTCGGCGCAGGGGTGAATTCATGGTCGTCTCCTCGTGCCCCAGCGGACTGAGCGTCGAATGCACCCGGCACCCACATCGAAAGTGCCGATCGATTGACGATAGGGTACGCCACCACGGGCACGACACGGATACCCACGTGGGCCGGGCAACGGTGGTCATCGCCGGGCGCGAGTTCCTCAGCGCTTGTGTATGAACTTGGCGGCGGCCGATGAGCTACTGCGGTATGTTGTCCAGCCAATAAGCGCCCCCACCTACGCACGCACCGCTGACGTGGGATCCGCCGACGATCACGCTCTTGCCGGCGGGGTTGAGCACGTCGAACGCAGCGCCTTGACCGAATTGCACGGTGAATCCCACCGGCCAGACGAGCTCGATGCGACCGGACGTCTGTGCGTCCTCCAACCAGACCTTCCGGCGATCGTCTGCGCTGCCGACGAGCACTGCGTCAAGGCCAACGCCAGCGCAGGCGAGCGGCGTGGCGTTTGGGCCAAGCACCATGGTCGGGTCGGCCGGCAGGGCGTATTCGTTCGGGCCCGGCGTGCGCGCCGGGAGCGAGGGCGCTGAAAGCCCACAGGCTCCCGCAGCCACAACGGCCGCCACTGCCATCAGTTGCTCCTATGTCAAGCGGCCACGGCGAGCGGGTCTCGCCGGGCTGCCTGATTCGCCTCATCGTGGCGCATCCGCCGGAACACCTCGTCACTGATCCGGCGGCGGAGGGCGCGGATCGCCTCGGTCCGGGTGTCTCCGGCGGTCATCCGTTTGGTGAGGTAGTCGCGGCCAGCGCCCGGCCGCTGGAGCTGGGTGATGGCGATCCGGTGGAGGGCGACGTTGAGCTGCCGGTTGCCCCCGCGGTTGAGTCGGTGTCGAACGACGTTGCTCGACCAGACCGGAACCGGCGCGGTGCCGTTGTGCATGGCGAAGGCGGCAGCCGACCGGAAGCGGCCGACCCCGGCCGTCTCACCGACGAGCTTGGCCGTCGTCAGCGGGCCACAGCCGGTCAAGGTCCCGAGCGAGGGGGCGAGCTGCTCGGCCAGGCCGCCGATCTCGCGCTCGAGGGCGTTGATCGAGCTCGTCAGCGCCCGAACCTGGGCGACGAGCTCGCGGGCGATCCGGGCGCTCGTGCCAGGCCGCTCGGCGAGCGCGACATCGAGGCTGGCGAGAACGTGCGCCCGATCGAGAGCACGGGCCGGCGGCTCGTCGATCGCAAGCTCGACGAGGAACCAGCGCAACCGGTTCTGGGCCTGGGTCCGGGTGGCGACCTGGTCCTCCCGATGGTCGACCAGGAGGCGGACGTCGCGATCGGGCCCGTCGAGCGTGGCGACCGGCAGGTCGGGCTCGCGGAGCGCCGCCCGGGCGACGGCGAGGGCATCGATCGGGTCGCTCTTGCCGGTCTCCCGTCCGCCGCGCCGGGCGCCGGCCATGAGCTTGGGCGAAACACGGACGACCGACTCGCCGGCGCGCAGCAGATCGACTTCGAGACGCCGGCTCAGGTGGCGACAATCCTCGAGGGCCCAGCGGCGCTCCGGCCATGCCGTGGCCCAGCGGCGGAGCTCCCGATGGCCAGCGTCGGTCGCCGCCACCGTCTTGTCGGCCAGCCGGCGGCCATTCCCGTCGGTCACGACGACCGTATGGCTGCGCTTGTGCAGATCCGCTCCCAGGACGACCATGTCCACGTCTCCTCCTCGTGCGAGGTGACAGCCGAGGGCCGGTCGGTCGACACGCCTGAGTGGGGGCGAAGCCACGCTCCTATCAAGTCAGACCGACCGGTCCGACGCGTCCGGTGGCCGGCACAACTAATGGAAGCCACATCTCGACGATGGGCACCGAGTCTATGAGCCAAGCCGTCGGACGCAGAGGAGGGTGACACTCATGCGAGTCTACGCATCGCTATCCCCTTGGTCCGCCCGCGCCTCCTGACGCTGCCCTTTTGCTGGTCAGTTCCCGCCCCGTGAGTGTGATCCACAGGCAGGTGGGTGCGAGGCGGCTGGACGCGGCAAGCGAGCATCCGCGACTGAGCGGGGGATCCGTCAGGCCGGCTGGACCCGCAGCCGCGCGAACAGGTAGGCGAGCGCCACGACCTCGAGCCAGGCGCGGGCGCTCTCGGGCGTGCCCTCGTAGCACCTGCGACAGCCGACGCCAGCGGCCCCAGTGGCTCTCGTGCCCCTCCGATGGAGGGGCTGGCGCAGTTCAGCGGAGGGCGGGCGAGCCAGCCGAGAGGTGAACGCTATAGTTCTGGCACGATCCTAGGCGGGAGTAGCTCAGTTGGCAGAGCGTCAGCCTTCCAAGCTGAATGTCGCGGGTTCGAACCCCGTCTCCCGCTCCAAACCCCGGGGCACGCCCGTCTCGCGCCTCCTTCCCAGATTCCCGCGCGGCGGGTAGTAGGAAGTCGCTCTCCGCGACGGAGCTCGCGGCGCCCGGGAAGCCACGCACGAACGATGCGTCGGTCGGGGGCACTTCCCACGTAGTACCCGTACGACCGGCATTGCGCTGGCTCGCCTTGGCTAATACCCGCAGGGCGGGCACCCGGGGACGGCGGGTGGGAGACGACGACGAAGCCGGGAACGGCGGGACGGCCCGGAACGGCGGGACGAAGCCGGGAACGGCGGGACGGCGCGATGGCGGATCGAGAGCCCGAATCCCGCTCGTCTCAGGCATGCCCCTCCAGCAGGATGCGCGCCCCGTTGATCGGTTCAGCGTCGTCCGAGCAGAGCTGGAGCATGACCGCCGCGACTTCCTCCTGCGTCGCCCAGCCCTTGTTCCTCGACGATGGCGCGCTGTCGCGTTCGTGGTCCGCGTCGATCTTTCGGACCGCCACGACATTGGCCGTGACGCCGGTGCCGGCCACCTCCCGCGCGACGCACCGAATCAGCGTCTCCTCGGCGGCCTTCGCGACGGCGTAGGGGGCCATCCGGGCCATTGGATTCGCGGCGAGTGCGCTCGAGACGGCGATGATCCGGCCCCAACCTCGCGCGATCATGCCCGGCAGGACGGCCCGGATCGTGTGGAGCGTGGTCCAGACGTGCTGGTCCAGCATCGCCGTCATCTCCGCCGGATCGAGCTCGACGACCGCCGTTCCATCCACGTACCCGCCGACGACGTGGAGGAGCGCGTCGACCCGTTCGAACCGTGCCTCGACGGCGGCCACCGCCGCCCGGGTATCGTCGGCTCGACGAAGGTCGCCGACACCGGACGCCCAGCGCGCGCCGTCCAGGCCAAGTTCTGACGCCACGCCTGCCAGCCGCTCGTGGTCCGTCCCGACCAGGCCGAGCCGGCATCCCTCGGCCGCGAACGCCCCGACGAGCGCGCGGCCAAGAGGACCCGTCGCACCGGTCACGAGGACGACCCGGTCGGAGAGCTGCATCGTTCTTTCCTCCCCTGGTCGGTGCGGTTTTGCACCTGCGGCTGTATTCTCGGCGAAACGTCGATTTCGGCACGTGGCCGGAGGTTGGCGGCCCGCCGGTCCCGCAAGCACGTCACCCGCGCAACGCACGTCAGATGACGCAGGGACAATCACCCATTCGGGTGATGTCGAGCCCGTCCGCGATCGGACACGATTCGGAACGTCTCACGCCTCGTCACAACGCGTCTGTGTCGTCTTCCTGATGCCCGACCCTGCTCGCCGCCTCCTCCATCTCCGTCTCAAGGGGCGGCGGGTTGCTCGTGCCTTCCGGCGACGCTCCCGGGTCGCGTTGGCCGTGACCCTCCTCACCATCCTCGCGGTCGCCGCGATCACATCGTTCATGGTCATGCGGTCGCCGGCGCCCGCAACCGGAGAGACATCGGCCGTTCCGAGTTCCCCGACCTTCACGTTCGACCAGGGCTGGACCTTCATGGAGCTCCAGCGGCACGTCGAGGCGGGTGAGGTCTCGGCGATCTCGGCGGGCCAGGCAACGGGGGCGTCAGGCGTCTCGAGCGACACCCTGCTCGTCCGGACGACCGACGGTCAGGTGATCCCGGTCGACCTGTCGGTCACCCCGGGCGAGGCGGTGGCGGCGCTCACCGCCCTCGGCTATGGCGACCTGCTGACGGCCGAGGCGCTCCAGGTCAGTCGCCCGGCAAAGTCCGATTCGACATCGAACATCCTCGGCGTCATCCTGCCGCTCGCGCTGCTCGGTCTCGCCTTCATGTTCATCTTCCGCATGTCGCGGAGGAACGGGGCGGCGCCGCGAGACTCGTCGAGCTTCCGGACGATCATGCCACCCGTCCCCCAGGCCGACGGGACCCTCCCGGCGGTGACGGAGGATCCGGCGACGCCGAGCGTTCGCCTCGATGACGTCGCGGGCTGTGACGAGGCCAAGCTTGAACTGACCGAAACGATCGAGTTCCTCCGGACGCCCGAGCGGTTCCATAAGCTCGGGGCGCGGATCCCGCGGGGGATCATGCTCTACGGACCGCCCGGCACCGGCAAGACGATGCTCGCGAGGGCCGTCGCCGCGGAGGCCGGCGTCCCGTTCCACCATGCGTCGGGCTCCGAGTTCGTCGAGAAGTACGTCGGCGTCGGCGCCAGGCGCATTCGCGACATGTTCGCCCAGGCCCGGAAGCTCGGACGCGGCGTCATCTTCTTCGACGAGTTCGACGCGATCGGCAAGGCCCGCGGCGGGCCGAACAGCCACGAGGAGCGGGAGCAGACGCTCAATCAGCTCCTCGTCGAGCTCGATGGCTTCGGAACCACGGAGGACGTCATCGTCATCGCCGCCACGAACCGGCTCGACACGCTCGATCCCGCGGTCCTGCGCCCAGGGCGCTTCAACCGCAAGATCCACGTCGGCCTCCCGGATGTCGTCGGTCGGGCGGCGATCCTCGCCGTCCACGCGAGGAACAAGCCCCTCGCGGCGACGATCGATCTCGGGGACACGGCCCGCAAGACCTATGGCTTCTCGGGCGCGATGCTGGCCGACCTGTTGAACGAGGCGGCGATCCTCGCGGCGAGGCAGTCGCGGGAGGAGATCGAGCCCGAGGACATTCACGGCGGTTGGCTCAAGGTCGCCGTCGGCACGTCGCGGCGCCGCTCGATGGACCAGCGCGAACGATCGATCATCGCGGCCCACGAGGTCGGCCACGCGATCTGCAGCAAGGTCCACGGCGACAAGCGACGGGTCGAGGAGATCTCCCTCTTCGCCCACGGCGAGGCGCTCGGCGTCACCGTCAGCAGCCAGGAGGACAACGACCTGCCGTCGGAGACCGACCTGCGGGCGCGACTCGTCGCGCTGATGGGCGGCCGCGCCGCAGAGGAACTCCTCTTCCAGGAGGTGACCGCGGGCGCCTCGAACGACTTCGAGGCGGCCAACAACATCGCCGTCGCCATGGTGACCCGCTGGGGGATGGGCCGGGACCCGGAGGCGATCGACGGCGGTGTCTCGGGTCGCGGCAGCCTCTCGTTCCTCGTCCGTCCGCCCGATGGCGGAGACCTCCCGTCCGACGTCCAGGGCGCGGCGACTCGAGCCATCCGATCGATCCTGGATGGCGCCTACGCCGAGGCCTGTCGGACGGTCATCGACAACATGGACACGCTTCGACGGCTCGCCGCCTACCTCGTCGAGCACGAGCGGGTCGACGGCACGACGTTCGACGAGCTGTTCGACGGTCGTCGAGCCGTCCCGAGCGCCGACGACGAGTGGCGCGCAGCGACGTCGCGCCCGCGGGCATGGGGCGAGATCGTCGATCTCGCGGCGCATCGCACTCGCGTCGTTCCGGTCATTGCCGCGGCCGTCGAGCATCACGACCCGGAGTCGACGCCGGCCTCGTCCGGGCTCGCGGCGGCGGCAGGGATGCCGGCACTCGAGGGCGCTGCTGTCGCGGCGACGGACCCGAGCACGACGGTAGTCGCCGTTGCGTCGCCGGGTCATGGGCGGCCCATTGCCGACGCGCGTCGCACCCCCATCGGCCGTGGAGGAATCGCCTCGCGGCGGCTCCGGCACGCTGCCGCCGGGATGCTGCAGCGCGCCCAGACCTGGCTCCGCGCCAGCGAGCGTGAGGGCGACCAGCTGTGACGGCGCGGGTCCATCGTGACGGGCCGCGACAGGCCGCATCTGGACGGTCTGGTACAGACGCCGCACGTGCCCGCCGTACGAGTTGCGGGCGCGCCGGGCCGACGTGGTGATGCTCCTGGACGACGCCATCGCCTACGGTTACCGCAGGTCCAATTCGTCCTCGACACAAGGATTCGCAATGGCGATATCTCCTGCCGGCGTCTCGACCCACGAGGCCGCCACCACATGTACGACCGACGTCGGTCGCCTCGTCGCGCGGATCGACGGAGCCCTTGGATCGACCCTCCTGATCGGACTGGATCGCCTCTGCGTCTGTCGCTGCAGTCCGTTTCCTGCCGGCCATGCTCCGCGCGAGCCGTGGTCGTATGCCGACCTCCGGGATGTCTCGGTCGGCGAGTACAAGTCGCTGCCGGTGGTCCTCCTCGAGCTCATCCATAGGCCAGACCCGCTGCCGATCCTCGTCCTCGAGCGCGGCCAGGTCGAGGCGGCGCTCGATGGGCTGGTGACGCTGCGGCGTCTCGTCGCCGCCGTGGCCAGGCCCGGAGCATCGGCCGCACCAAATCATCGATCCGCCTGAAAGGATCCGAACAACACCCGTGAAGCTGTCAATGAGCATCCGCGGCCAGCGATCGCAGCCGGCGGAAACCGCCGCATCTCCAAAGACGTGCCTCCAGTGCGGGATGGCCGCGCCAAGCCCTGACATCACGTTCTGTCGTCGGTGTGGCCTGACCTTCGGCGCACAGCCGCGGTCTGACGCGAGGCTCCCGAGTTGCCCCGCCTGCTACAAGACCGTCGACGACGACGGGCGATTGCCGTCCCATCGGCCGGGCCTCGGTCGCGTCGACCTGGTCGCCCACATCGCGGAGCACGACCAGTTCCCGGTCGGCGACGACGAACTCCTCGAGTCGATGCGTGTCGGCGATCGGATCAGGATCGGTCGCTGGGAGGCGCCATTCGACCTTGTCCGGCGGTACCTCGTGACGGGCGCGCTCGACGGCGGTCGCCGCCGGACGTTCCAGCATTCGGCGATCGTCACCGCCATGGCGCAAATCGGCCGCTGGGGCGCCGAGGCCGAGATCTTCGGCGACCAGCAGGAGTGGCGCGACGCCCGCGAGGCCGTCTCGGAGCTGATGGACCGCTTCCAGCGTTCCGCCGGCGTGGCCTCCTAGGCGGTCGCCCTGCCCTGAACCGGGCGCGCCCTTGGTTCATCTGCCAGATTCCCGTGCTGCGGGCAGTCCGCAACGGCGCGGCGCCATGAACTGCATCTGTGTGGTGAGGCCACGCTCGGCGGGCCACAGACGGAACCTTCGCCCGGACCGTAGTGCCCCCACGGCGGGCGGTAACGCCGACCTCATTCGCTACTACCCGCCGTGCGGGAATCTGGGGATGGGCGCGGCGCGGCGCGGCGCGGGGCGTCGCGGCGCGGGGCGTCGCGGCACGGGGCGGCGCGAGGCGGCGCGGCGCGGCACGGGGCGACACACCCGCCGGGCGGCCGGCGCGGCGCCCGGCGGCGGGGACGTTGCGAACGGGAGCCATTTCGGACCGGGGCTTGCAAACAATTGGCGATATGCGCAACACTTCCACCGTGCGCAATCAATTCCTGACCACCGAGGCCAAGAAGAAGCTCTTGCGGCCCTGCCGGGAGGCACGGGTCCTGGGGCTCTGACGGCGTACTGACGACGACCGACACGGGCCTCCGGGATCGGAGGCTCCAGGGGCCGCGGACACCACGAACGGTGACCGCGGTCTTTTTCGTTGCCTCCGGAACGGCGGCCCCTCGGCGAACAGCGAGGGACCAAGAATGGATACGATCGTTCTCGGCGACGGACCGCTCGGACAGGCGATTGCCGCGGCCTTCCGGGCACGGGGCACGGATGCGCGGTTGCTCGGCCGGCCGCCCGGCAGGTGCCGCGATCGGACCGATCTGGGAGCGCCCGTCCTGGCGATCGAGGCGTCCCGGGCCGACGCGGTCGGCGACAACGTCGCGGCGGCACTCGAGACAGGCTGCCGCCGGTTCGTCATCGCGACCACCGGCTGGGACCTGGACCGCGCCTCGGTCGATGCCGACCTGCGGTCCCACGGCGCCGCCGCCGTCGCCGCTCCGAACCTGAGCCTCGGCGCCGCCCTCTTCTTCCGGCTCGTCGAGCGGGCCACGGACCTCCTCGGACCGATCGAGGGGTTCGAGCCCTATCTCGTCGAGTGGCACCGCAGGTCAAAGCGGGACCGCCCGTCCGGAACGGCCCGCGAGCTCGCTCGCCGGATCGTCGCTCGGCACCCGGCGCTGTCCGGTCCGGCCGATCCAACGTCGGTCTCGCGGACGGACGAGCAGCTCGAGATCGCCGTCATCCGCGCCGGTGCCTCACCCGGCATGCATCTCGTCGGCTTCGACTCACCCGGCGAGACGATCGAGCTTCGCCTGACGGCCCGCGACCGGTCGGCATACGCCGCCGGTGCGCTGGCAGCCGCCGACTGGTTGTCGCGGCACGACCCGAACGGCGGGCATCCACCCCTTCGACGCGGTCGTCGACGAGCTGCTCGCGGCTCCGGCGCTCGCGGCAACCGCCTGATCGCACAGAAGAGACAAGGAGAACTCCGATGACCACCATCGCTCGCACCCCGGGCTCCGGCCGGCCCGCCCTGCGCGGCGCGCTGACCGCGCTCGTCACGCCATTCACACCGGACGGGACCGTCGACGAGGCGTCGTTCCGACGGCTCGTCCGCTGGCAGGTCCTTGCCGGGATCGACGGCCTCGTCCCGGTCGGGACGACCGGCGAGGCACCAACACTCTCGGAATCCGAGCGCGACCGTCTCATCGCCATCACGGTCGAAACGGTCGCCGAACGCCCGTCCCGCGGGCGCGTCGCCGTCGTCGCCGGCACCGGCACGAACGACACCGCGGCCACGATCCGGGCGACTCGCCGGGCGGCGGACCTCGGGGCGGACGCCGCTCTCGTGGTCGCCCCGTACTACAACCGGCCAGACCAGCGGATGCTGACAGCCCACTACCGCGCGATCGCCGACGACGGAGCCCTCCCGATCGTCGTCTACAACGTGCCGTCACGGACCGGCGCGAACGTCGAGGCCGACACGTTCCTCCGGCTCGCCGAGCACCCGGGCATCGTCGCGATCAAGGAGGCATCGGGCAACCTCGAGCAGATCGCCCGGATCTGTCGCGAGCGGCCGCGGGACGTCGCGGTCCTCGCCGGCGACGACGCGTGGACGCTGCCGGTCCTCGCCCTCGGCGGCGACGGCGTCGTCTCGGTCGCATCCAACGAGATTCCCGGCGAGATGGCCGCCCTGTGCTCCGCAGCACGCGCCGGCGACTGGGATGGAGCCCGGGGCCACCACGAGCGCTGGTTGCCACTGTTCATGGCGAACTTCCGGGGCGGCCCGAATCCGGTTCCAGCCAAGGCCGCGCTGACGATGATGGGGCTGCTCGACGGCGACGCCGTCCGCGCGCCACTCCTGCCGCTCGACGACGCCGCACGCGCCTCGCTCGCCGGGGTACTTCGCGCAGCCGGCCTGGTCGAAGCTGCCGGTGGGCGTGTCGCGGGTCGGGCGCAGGAGGCGGTGGCATGAGCGCGACGCTGAGCGACGTCGCGGGCGGCACCCGCGCCGACGCCGATGCCCCGATCGACGAATCGACGCTGATCGCCGATCTCGAGAGCGGACGGATCCGGGCCGCGGAGCCGGACCCGGGACGTTCCGGGCGGCTGGCGCGTCCGGCCCGAGGTCAAGACCGCGATCCTCGCCCGCTTCGCCGATCGGACGACGCGGGACTGGACGGCCGGGCCGTTCTGGTTCCGCGACCGGGCGTCCGTGCCGCCACGCGACCAGAGCGATGGGCCATGGCGGATCGTCCCGGGTGGGACGAGCATCAGGGCCGGCGCCCACCTCGGCACCGGGGTCGTCGTGATGCCGCCGTCGTACGTGAACATCGGGGCGTGGATCGGGGAGCGGACGATGGTCGACAGCCACGTCCTCGTCGGGTCGTGCGCCCAGGTGGGCGCCGACGTCCACCTCGCCGCAGGCGTCCAGGTCGGCGGCGTCCTCGAGCCGCCCGGGGCGCGGCCCGTCATCGTCGAGGACGGGTCGTTCGTCGGGGCCGGGAGTGCGCTCCTCGACGGCGTGCTCGTCGGCCGCGGCGCGGTCGTGGGTGCGGGCGTCACGTTGACCGGGACGTCCCGGCTGTACGACCTGACCCGCGGCGAGATCGTCGCCGGCACCGTCGCCGAGCCGCTCGCCGTGCCGGCCGGCGCGGTCGTCGTGCCGGGCTCGAGGGCGGCATCGGGCGCGTTCGCCGCGGATCACGGCCTGTCGATCGCGACCGCCCTGATCGTCAAGTACCGCGACGACGGCACGGACGCCCGGGTCGCACTGGAGGGAGCGCTCCGCTGAGCAGACGTCGCCCGGGCGCTCGTTCCGCGTCGCGGCCTCGCGTCCGCCGCGCGCCGCCCCTGCCCATCGCTTGTGCCAGATGACCGCCCCATCAGCATTCGGCATGGGCCTGGTCGGCCTCGGGGAGAGAGCCACGCTCGGCGCACACCTGATTGCCGCTCAATTCGTGCCAAATGAGGAGTGTCACGAACGTCTGGGACGAATCGCGGTGACGAATGCTCACCCTGTGGGCATTTGGCAGTGCGTAGCGTGAGCGCCGCCATCGCGGAGGTGCGAGGGTTCGGTCGCGAGGGCGGGTGGCTCGATTTGGCAGGGCCTCGTGCGCCGATGGCTTTCGTTTCAAGTGCCCCCGCCCTCGAGATCAGCGGACCAGGCGTGGCCTCATAGGAGTGTTGTCAAGCCGCCAGCTCGACTGATCCCGCTCCGGCCTGGAGCAACCTGAAGACGGTCCGGATGAGCTGGCGTTTGAGGGCGCGGAGCGCCATAGGAGCTTGAAGCCGGGGGGCCGGCCCGGCCGTCGTGGCCGCCGCTGAGGCCTCGCGACGCCATCGGGCTCGGGTACCCTTGATCGCGTGGCATTGATCTCCATCCGCTCGCTCACGAAGCGCTATCCAGGCGGTGTCACCGCGCTCGACGGCCTGACGGTCGAGCTCGAGCGCGGCATCGTCGGGCTGGTCGGGTCGAACGGCGCCGGCAAGAGCACGCTCCTCAAGATCCTCCTCGGGTTGATCGACGCGACGTCGGGCGAGGCGACCGTCTTCGACATGAACGTCAGGACCCGCGGCACCGACATCCGCCAGTACGTCGGCTACATGCCCGAGCACGACTGCCTGCCGCCCGACGCGACCGCGACCGACTTCGTCTCGCACATGGCGCTCATGTCCGGCCTGCCGCGAACGGCGGCCCGCGAGCGCACGGCCGAGGTCCTCCGCCACGTCGGGCTGTACGAGGAGCGCTACCGGGCGATGGGCGGCTACTCGACCGGGATGAAGCAGCGGGTCAAGCTTGCCCAGGCGCTCGTCCACGACCCGCGCTTGCTGCTGCTCGACGAGCCGACGAACGGGCTCGATCCCGCCGGTCGCGACGAGATGCTCGAGCTCGTCCACCGGACAGGGACCGAGTTCGGGATGGCGGTGATCGTCGCCTCGCACCTGCTCGGTGAGATCGAGCGGGTCTGTGACTTCCTCGTCGCGATCGAGGGCGGTCGGCTGCTCAGGGCGGCGCCCCTTGGCTCGTTCACCGAACGGACGGGGACGCTCGCGGTCGAGGTGGAGGAGGGGAGCGACGCGCTGGCGGCGCGGCTGACCCAGCAGGGACTCGAGGCGATGGCCGACGGGCGGGCCGTCCTCATCGCGCTGCACGACGAGCGACCCTACGACATGGTCCGCGACACGATCGTCGACCTCGGCCTGGCGCTCGTCCGGATCGAACAGCGCCGCCACAAGCTCGAGGACCTCTTCCGCGACGGGCCGGCCGACGCCGACACGACCGCCGACACGCCGGATGCTCGCGCAGCCGCGTCGGCCGCCGTCGGGTGGCCGCCCGATGCGCCCCGGCCCTCGTCGGAGCCGAGCCGATGACCGCGCCGATCCCGATCGGGAGCCCGACCGGCTCGATCTACGACATCGGCTACCGCGGCTATGACGGTCCGCGGCTCGGACGCGCCCATGCGATCCGCTCGTTGTTCAGCCACAGCCTTCGAACGACATACGGCGTCGGTCGAGGCGGGCGGGCGAAGATCGCACCGATCGTCATCGGCGGATTGGCTCTCCTGCCGGCCGTCGCGGTCGTCGGCATCCTGACGCTGGCGCTGCGCTTCGGCGTCGGCGACAGATTCACCGACAACGCGACGATCCGCTACGACACGTACTTCAGCGACATCTCGGCCCTGATCATCCTGTTCTGCGCGGCCCAGGCGCCGGAGCTCTTCGGACGAGACCAGCGGCACGGCGTGCTGTCGCTCTATTTCGCGCGCGCCCTCCGCCGTTCGGACTATGCCCTTGCACGCATCTGTGGCTTCGCGACCGGCCTCCTGATCCTCGAGCTCCTGCCCCAGGTCCTGCTGTTCTTCGGCCGCGCCCTGTTGTCCCCCGATATCGTCGCCGCGATGCGCAGGGACCTGCCGTCGATCCCGCCGATCCTGGCCCAGGCGGCCCTCTCGGCGGCCCTGCTCGGTGGCCTGTCGATGGCGATCTCCGCGTTCACCCCCCGGCGCGCCTACGCGACCGCCGCGATCATCGCGCTGTTCACGATTCCGGGGATCGTCGCCTCCGTGGTCGCCGGTCTCGGCTCGTCGCAGATGGCCGACTGGCTGACCCTGGCGAGCCCGACGTCGGTCCTCGACGGCACGAATGCCGCCCTCTTCGGCTCCGCCCTCGGCTCAGACTTCTTCTTCATCCGGCTGCCGGATATCGCCTTCTTCGCCGCGGCCGCGCTCGGAATCATCGGAGCCGTGGCGATCACCGTGCGGCGCTTCGCGAGGATCAGCGCATGACGACCTCGTCGCCGGCCGCGCAGAACGGCCCGGCGTCATCGATCCCTGTTGGCGTCGAGCCGGCCGTCTCGCTCGAACGGGTGTCGCGCTGGTACGGCAACATCGTCGCGGTCAACGACATCTCGTTCGCGCTGGCTCCGGGGATCACCGGGCTCCTCGGGCCCAACGGTGCCGGCAAGACGACGCTGCTCCACATGCTGGCGGGCCTGCTCCGCCCCTCGTCGGGCCAGATCCGGGTCGCGGGCCAGGCGGCCTGGCGCAACCCGACCGTCTACCGCTCGGTGGGCCTCGTGCCGGAGCGGGAGGCTGTGCAACCGTTCCTGACAGGACGCGAGTTCGCCGTCCTTGCCGCCCGCCTCCAGCGACTCGCCGACCCGGCCGGCGCCGCGGCGAAGGCCATGCGGACGGTCGATCTCGAGTCGGCCGCCGATCGCCAGATCGGGACCTATTCGAAGGGAATGCGCCAGCGCGCGAAGATCGCCGCGGCGCTCGTCCACGAGCCGCCGATCCTGCTGCTCGACGAGCCGTTCAACGGCATGGATCCTCGCCAAAGGCTCCACATGATGGACCTGCTCCGGTCGATGGCGGCCGCCGGCCGGACGATCCTCTTCTCGTCGCACATCCTCGAGGAAGTCGAGCGGCTGGCCGACGGCGTCCTCGTCATCGTCGCCGGCCGGCTCGCCGCGGCCGGTGACTACCGCGAGATCCGCCGGCTCATGACCGATCGCCCGCACACGTTCCTCGTCCACTCGTCGGACGACCGCCGCCTCGCCGCCGCGTTCATGGCCGAGCCGGCCGTCTTCGGGGCGGAGCTCCATGAGAACCGGCTCACCGTCCAGGTCGCGGAGTTCGCGGGCTTCACGAGGGCCGTCGCCCGGGTCGCTCGCGAGATCTCGGTGACGCTCTACGAAGTCGCGCCGACCGACGACTCGCTCGAGAGCGTGTTCGGCTACCTCGTGTCGCGCCGATGACGATCTTCGCGACGATCGCGGGCGTGACGCTGCGGGCGCTGCTCGGCCGACGACGGTCCCTGCTCATGCTCCTGCTGGCCGGCACGCCGATCCTGCTCGGGCTCCTCGTTCGCGCCAACGACCAGGAGGTGAGCAACGTCGGGTCGACGATCGACGGATTCGTCGTGCGGATCATCCTGCCGCTCATCGCGATCGTGTTCGGGACGGCCGCCCTCGGCTCCGAGCTCGACGACGGGACCGCGATCCACATCCTGACCAAGCCGATCGCCCGCTGGACGATCGTCGTCGCGAAGACGCTCGTCGCGGGCACGATGACGGCCGTGCTCGTCGTGCCGTCGACGGTGCTGGGCGGCGTTCTCCTCGGTGGCACGGGGTCGGCGAACCTGAACGTGACGCTCGCGTTCGCCGCGGCGAACCTCATCGGTTCGTACCTCTATGTCGCGGTGTTCCTGACCCTGAGCGTCATGACGTCACGCGGCCTGATCATCGGCCTCGCCTACGCACTCATCTGGGAAGGCGTCGTCGCCGGCCTGCTGCCGGGGAGCCAGGTGTTCAGCGTCAGGGAGTACATCGGAGGCATCGCCCAGACGCTTGCCCCGCGGGCCGTGGCCGACTCGCTGGTCGGGGCCGGCGGCTTCGTGTACGCCGCGATCGCGCTCGTCGTGGCGATCGGCCTCGGCAGCCTGCGGCTGTCCACCTACGAGATCCGCGGCACGGACTGACCTGCGTCGCTCTGGTGGCGAGGGGTGACCGGCGGGCCAGTCAGGACCCCTGACCAATGGACTGTTGCGACCCGCGGACTATCGGCGCAGGCTTTGGCCCATGCCCATCGAATTCGTCGGATACACGGCCGATCGCCGGATCACGGCGATGATCCCGCTGGCCGATGACCGTCTCAGCGACATGCTCAACTCGGTCACCCGGATCGTCCTGCGCGACGCCGTCGTCGGGGATCTCGCCGAGGGCGGTCCGACGCTGAGCGGCGACGTGACGCTTCCTGTCGGCGACCTCGTCGTCGTGATCGGAACCGGACGGCGCGGCAGCGAATCGCGACGTCGCCGGACGTCCGTCCGGCGGGTGACGCTCGGCCTCGGGCGGTACACCGTCACGGGCTGCCTCCACGTCGACCCGACCGCGGGCGACTTCCCGCTGCGGTGCGATCCGGCCTCCGTCCTCGCCGGCCGCGACGTTCTCGTCGCCGTGACGGACGCGTCGATCACCTACGACTGCGTCGACGTCAAGATGACCGAGTCGCACGACACGATCCTGGTCAACAGGGCCCGGACGAGCTGGATCGAGGTCCAGCCCGAGGAGGAGGTCGACCCGGACGCAGAGCCGTCCGAGGAGACCGGGGACCCGCGGACGCGCTACGTCAAGGACTTCACCGGGACCGTCGCCGACTGAAGCCGGCGACCGGACTGCGCATCAGTCCGCGACCGGAACCCCGACCACGTTGAAGCCACCGTCGACATAGAGGACCTCGCCGGTCACCGCCCCCGACAGGTCCGAGCCGAGGAAGACGGCGGCCCGCCCCACGTCGTCGGGCGTGATGTTCGCCCGCAGCGGCGCCGTGTCGGCGAACGAGCCGTACATCTTCTTGAAGCCGGCGATCCCGGCTGCGGCGAGCGTCCGGATCGGTCCCGCGGAGATCGCGTTGACCCTGATCCCGGACGGGCCCAGGTCCGCGGCGAGATACCGGACCGATGCCTCCAGGGCGGCCTTGGCGACGCCCATGACGTTGTAGTTGGCGACGACCTTCTCGGCCCCGTAATAGGTCAGGGTGATGATCGACGAGCCGGCCTCGAGGAGCGGCCGCGCCTCGCGGGCCAGGGCGACGAGCGAGTAGGCCGAGACGTCGAGGGCGAGGGCGAATCCCTCGCGAGACGTCGAGGCAAAGCCTCCCTCGAGGTCCTCGCGCCGGGCATAGGCGAGCGCATGGACGAGGATGTCGAGCGATCCGTGCTCCTCCGCCCATTTCGCGAAGACTCGTTTGATCTGCTCGTCGTCCTGGACGTCACACGGCTCGATGAATGTGGATCCGATCGTCTCGGCCAGCGGCCGGACGCGCTTCTCGATCAACGACTCCACCGACGAGAAGCCGACCTCCGCTCCCTCGGCGTGGAAGGCTTTCGCGATCCCCCAGGCGATCGAGTGGTCGTTCGCGACGCCGAAGATCAGGGCCTTTCGGCCGTCGAGCAGTCCCATGGGCACCTCCGGCTCCGAGGATACGACCTAGCATGGCCGGGTGACCGGACTCTCGGAAGCCCTCGCCGGCGTTCGTGGCCTCGTCCTCGACGCGGATGGCGTGATCGTCTTCAAGGGCGAGCTCCTGCCCGGCGCGCAGGAGGCCCTCGCCCGACTCGCAGCGCGCGGGACCCCGTTCCGGATCGTCACCAACTTCTCGGTGGCCCATCGCGAGACGCTCTCGGCGCGGTTCGCCGACGGCGCGGTCCCCGGCCATCGGTTCATCACCGCGGCCTTCGCCGCCGCGACCTACACCGCCGCCCGCCATCCTGGCGGGCGTCTCTTCGTCCTGTCCGCCCCGGACGCGCTGCGCGAGTTCGACGGACAGACCCTCGTGTCAGCGGACGAAGCCGACGCCGCAGCGCCCGGCGATCTGGCCGCGGTGGTCATCGGCGACGCCGGCGACGACCTCACGTACCGGAACCTCGACGTCGCATTCCGCGCGATCCGCCGCGGCGCCGAGTTCGTCGCCATGCATCACAACCTGTGGTGGCAGACGCCCCGGGGCGAGACGCTGGACGCAGGCGCCTTCGTCGCGGGGCTGGAGGCGGCCACGGGCCGCGCCGCGGTCGTCTGCGGCAAGCCCTCGCCGGTGGTGTTCAGGCTGGCGGTGGCCGGACTTGCTGCCGACCTGGGCGTCCGGCGCCTTCCCGCCCGCGACGTTGCGATGGTCGGCGACGACCCGAAGGCAGACATCGCCGGCGCCCGCCGCGTCGGGTTGCGCACGATCCTCGCGTTGACCGGCAAGGTCCGCGCGAGCGAGGCCGAGGCCGTCATGTTCGGCCCGGCCCGGAGCCGCCCAGACGCCATCGCGGCCTCGCTGGTCGAGGTCGTCGCCGCGCTAGACTGAAGCCCCAATTCCGGACCCTTCCCCAACCCGAGGTCCCCTGCGATGACCACCGAATCGAAGCCGCGTCTCAAGATCACGTACGCCACGCTTCGCGCCGACAACGAGGAGTTGCACGCCCTCTACGAGGCCGGCCTGGCCGAGGCGAAGCGAGAGCTCGGCGGTCATCACCCGAACTTCATCGGTGGCAAGGACCGCGACGGCGACGGCGAGATGACCGTCGCTTCGCCGATCGATCGAGACATGATCCTGGGCCACTTCGCCCGCGGGACGCGCGACGACGTTCGCGATGCCGTCGCGGCGGCACGGGCGGCCCAGCCGGCGTGGGCGGCGACGCCCTGGCGGGACCGTCTCGCCCTCATCCGCAAGGCCGCTGAGCTCATCAGCGAGCGACAGATGCGGTACGGCGGGCTCATGGCGATCGAGGTCGGCAAGAACCGGCTCGAGGCGCTGGGCGAGGTCGAGGAGGCGGCGGATCTCCTCCGCTACTACTCCCAGACCATGGAGGACAACGACGGCTACGACCACCCGATGGACAACCTCGGCGACGTGACCGTCCACACCCGCTCGATCCTTCGTCCGCACGGGGTGTTCGCGGTCATCAGCCCGTTCAACTTCCCGATGGCCCTTGCCGCCGGCCCGACCGCCGCGGCGCTCATCGCGGGCAACACAGTCGTCTTCAAGCCGAGCTCGGCGGCGCCGATGTCGGGCGTCAAGCTCGTGGAGGCGTATCGCGACGCGGGCCTGCCGGATGGTGTCGTCAACCTCGTCATGGGCCCCGGCGAGACCGTCGGCGCAGAGCTGCGCGAGAACGAGGGCATCGACGGCATCGTCTTCACCGGCTCATACGAGATCGGGATGGACCTGTACCGGACCTTCTCCAAGCGCTTCCCGAAGCCGACGATCGTCGAGATGGGCGGCAAGAACCCGGCCGTGGTCTCCCGCAACGCGGACCTCGAGGAGGCGGCGGAGGGGATCGTTCGCAGCGCGTTCGGGTTCGGTGGCCAGAAGTGCTCGGCCAACTCGCGCGTCTACGTCGAGCGGCCTGTCCACGACGAGCTGGTCCGTCTGCTCGTCGAGAAGACAGAGGCACTCACGATCGGCGACCCGCTGCTGCGCGAGAACTGGCTCGGCCCGGTCGTCGACCAGAAGGCCGTCGACCGCCACCAGGCGGCCACCGCGGAGGCGCGGCGCGACGGGCGTGTCTTCGTCGGCGGGGAGCGGCTGACGGACCGCGGGATGGACCGCGGCTACTACGTCGAGCCGACGGTCGTCGGTGACCTGCCGGCGGACCACCGCCTGTTCCGCGACGAGCTGTTCGCGCCGTTCACGGCCGTTCACGCGACCGACACGTTCGAGGAGGCGATCCGCCTGGCGAACGACTCGGTCTACGGGCTGACGGCGGGCGTCTACAGCGAGGACCCGGACGAGGTACAGCGCTTCCTCGACACGATCGAGGCGGGGGTCACGTACGTGAACCGCCGCGCGGGGGCCACGACCGGGGCATGGCCGGGCGTCCAGGCGTTCGGCGGCTGGAAGGGGTCCGGCTCGACGGGCAAGGCGGGCCTGTCGATGTACTACGTCGCCCAGTTCCTCCGGGAGCAGAGCCACACCGTCGTCGACTAGGTTGTGATGCAGCGGCCGACTCGTCAGATCCTGTTGGCGCTCGTCGTGATCGCGCTCATCGCCATTGCCGTGTGGTTTCTCTCACAGCTTCTCGGTGGGCAGGTCTCCTCGTACAACGGGACCGTCCCGGCGACTCAATAGCACCCGGCTGAGTTCAGGTCCGAAGGACGAAGGTCACGAATGTGAGCTTCGAATTGCCGACGGACCCTGAGATCTCCCAGCATCCGTCCGTGGAAAAGGAGACGCCGCTCGCCTGGAAGCCCTGTGGCCCGTAGCCGTCGGGAACCGAGGCGCGAAGCGGTGGCGCAGCGGCGTCGAGCCGCCGGCCCGTGATCGCCAACGTCCCGGAGACGATTCGATACCAACCGAACTTCCAGCCGATCGAGCCGTCGCTCTCGACGAATCGAGAGTCGGCACGGATCACGCCATCGGTTCCCAACCCCCCGACCCACAGGTCGCTGGTTCCAAAGGCCTCGGCGGCGCCGAACAGCCGGTCCCCGATCTCCGCCGGCGCGTTGCCTGGCTTCGTGACGGGACACGTCGATGCATCGGCAATCGTCAGAGGGGGCGCCGGAGACGGAGCGGTGCTGGTCGCGGGGTCCGAGGACGCGATAGACGTTGGGGCGCTGCTGTCGATTGCCGATGTCTCGGCTGCCGCACTCGAGGCGGGTGCCATCGTTGGTGAGCACGCCGCCAGCGTCATGCCCAGCACAACGAGCGCGACTGGCGGTCTGACGAGCAGGTTCACATTGCGACCCGATTGGTGTTCGTCGTCATGGACCCTACACCTCTTCGATGCGCCCGGTTCCCAGGCGATTCGGAGATTGCTTTTCTTCACGCTCGGCGAGGCGCCGCTCCCCAGGCGCCGTTCCCCCGGCGCCGTTCCCCCGGCGCCGTTCCCCCGCAACTTTCCTCCTGGAATGAATAGATTCGGCGTCAGGGGGCCTCTCCGCTTCCCTAGCCCTGCGGAATTCCACTCGAGGCGGAAGATCGCGTGGATGTGGCTCCCGTATCGCGGTTCTCGTCCTCTCCGGGAGGAAACCCGTGGCGATCAGCCGCCACGCCCGCCAGGCAGGAGTGGCCGCGGAAACCCCGAAGCAGGAAGGCGCGGCTACGCTCACGCTCAATGAAGCGAGGAGACCTGGGACAGATCGACGCGGTCGTGAGATTGGTGCGCCATGTGCTCGGGGAGGACGCCGTCGGCGCATATCTGCACGGCTCGACCGCACTCGGCAGGCTGCAGTGGCGTAGCGACCTCGACATCCTCGTTGTGTCGCGGCGCCCCACGACGCTCGATGAGAAGCGCGTGCTCATCGACCGCCTGCTGCGCATGTCCGGGCGCGGTCATCCGTCGGGCGACGCGCGGTCGATCGAGCTGACGATCGTCGTCGAATCCGACATCCGACCATGGCGCTACCCGCCACGACTCGACTTCCTGTACGGCGATTGGATGCGCGCCGACTACGAGCGCGGGAATCTCACGCCGTGGGAGAGTCCCAACCCCGACCTTGCTCCGGTCATCACGATGGTCCGAGCCGGCAACCGGGCGCTGTTCGGCCCCCCTCCGGCGGCGTTTTTCGATCCGGTCCCGATCGCGGATCTTAATCGCGCGATCGTCGAGGGCATCCCCGGCCTCCTCGCCGACCTCGATTCCGACACGGCCAATGTCGTCCTGACGTTCGCCCAAATCTGGACCACGCTCGAGACGGGAGCCATCTACTCCAAGGACGCCGCCGCGGATTGGGTGCTGCCCCGCCTGCCCGAGGCGCATCGTCCGGTTCTGCTTCGCGCCCGCGCCGTCTATGTCGGCGAAGCGGACGACCAATGGGGCGACCTCCAGGGCCGCGCCCGCTTGCACGTTGAGCACGTGCTCCGCGAGATCGAGCGCCTCACAGCCGGCATGACCTGACGGGAACCTCCTGGGCGGCGCAGGTGTACCAGCACCGAACGCCAAACCCTGGAGGTCCCCGATGCATCGCCGCGTCTCCTTCTCACTTGCGCTCCTTCCATTCGTCCTTGCTCTCGGGTGGGCGGCCGCCGGGGTTGCCCTGGCGGGGGGCGGCTGTCATCAAGGCGTGGGAGCCGATCCGGCCGAAGGGACGTCGACGGTCGTCAAGATCGACGGGTGCACCTTTTCGCCGACGGTCACCCGCGTCGCGGTCGGCACCGAGGTCCGGTTCCTGAACACCTCGCCGCAGTTCCACGACGTCACCGGCCGGAACGGCGAATGGGGGAGCGACACGCTGCAGGACGGCCAGTCGTTCGCGTTTCGCTTTGCCGCACCGGGCCTCTATCCGTACTCGTGCAGCCTCCACCCGGGGATGGCCGGGGTGGTCGTCGTCGGTTCGCCGACTGCCGCCGCCGATGCCGTCGACATCGCGCCTGTCTCGGCCACCGCGCCAGTTGCTCCTGCTCCGGCGGGCATCTCACCGGTCCCGTACCTCGCTGTAGGCGGTCTGGGCCTGCTCGCGGGCACCGGTCTCGGGGCCGCAGCCGTCGCCCGGCGGCGCCGTCCGGCCTGACCCTCGCAACCGCCCAGAGAGGGCCCTCGACGCTCTGCTAGACTCGGATCAAATATCCAGTCTGCATACTTCCTATGCGTTCGAGGTGTTACGTGGCCCTGTCGCGTCCCGTTCCGGACATCATCACCGAACTGCCGGGACCGAAGGCCCGCGCACACGTCGAATTCGACGAGGCCTGGACGTCGCCGAGCCTGCCGCGCGCCTACCCGTTCGTCCCCGTGCGCGGCGACGGGCTGGCGATCGAGGACATCGACGGCAACCTCTTCCTCGACTTCGCAGCGGGGATCGCCGTCAACTCGACGGGCCATGGCCATCCCCACGTCGTCGCCGCGATCCAGGAGCAGGCGGCGGAGCTGATCCACTACTCCGCGTCCGACTTCTACCTGCCGATCTACCCGGAGGTCTGCCGCCGGCTCGCGGAGATCACGCCTGTCGCGGGCGGCAAGGCGCGGGTCTATCTCGGCAACAGCGGCACCGAGGTGGTCGAGACGGCGATCAAGCTCGCCCGGTATGCGACGAAGCGGCCGTACATCGTCGCCTTCCTCGGCGCGTTCCACGGCCGGTCATATGGTTCCGTCTCGCTGACGGCGTCGAAGGCGAAGTACCACGCCGGATTCGGGCCGATGCTGCCGGGCGTCTATCACGCTCCGTTCGGCCGGGTCGAGGACCTTCGCTGGTTCGACGAGGTCCTGTTCGACAGGCTCGTGCCCGCGGACGAAGTCGCGGCGATCATCGTCGAGCCGATCCAGGGCGAGGGCGGCTATGTCGTCCCGGAGGACGGCTTCCTCGCCGGGCTCCGCGAGATCTGCGATCGGCACGGGATCGTGCTCGTCTTCGACGAGATCCAGTCAGGTGCCGGGCGGACCGGCACGATGTGGGCGGCCGAGCATTGGAACGTGAAGCCTGACGTCGTCCTGGCGGCCAAGGGCATCGCGTCCGGCATGCCGCTAGCCGCGCTCATTGCCCGGGCCGACCTGCTCGAATCGTGGGGTCCCGGCGCGCACGGCTCGACGTACGGCGGCAATCCCGTCGCCTGCGCCGCTGCCCTTGCGACGATCGACCTGCTCGAGGGTGGCCTCATCGTGAACGCGGCTGCGAGGGGCGAGCAGGCGTTCGCGGGCCTGCGCCGGCTCGCGGCCAGGTTCCCCGCTCTCGTCACCGACATCCGCGGGCGCGGGCTGATGATCGGGATCGAACTGGATAGCCCCGATCATGCCGAAGAGGTCCAGTGGGCCGCGTTCCAGCGCGGCCTGCTCGTCCTCGAGTGCGGCAAGTCGAGCGTGCGGATGTCGCCGGCACTCACGGTGTCGGAGGCCGAGATCGAGACCGCGTTGCGGATCTTCGGCCAGGCCGTCGCCGACGTCGCCGGCGAGCACGGCGAGATCCTCGAGGCCGCCACCGCGGCCCACGCGATCACGGGCGTCGAAGCCGCGATCTGAGCGGGGTCGCGAGCAGCGGCGTCCTCGGTCACCGATACTGCCGACGTGATCACCGGTTCGACCCTGTGACATCGAAGGTCGCCTCGATGGCGGACGCGGTCCGCGACCTCGTGCGGGACGGGGACACCGTCGCGATCGAGGGGTTCACCCATCTGATCTGCTTCGCCGCGGGCCACGAGATCATCCGCCAGCGGAAACGTGACCTGACACTCGCCCGGCTGACGCCGGACGTCATCTACGACCAGATGGTCGCCGGGGGCGTCGCGCGGAAACTCATCTTCTCGTGGCTCGGGAACCCGGGGGTGGGCGGGCTGAACGCGATCCGGCGGCGGATCGAGGTCGGGCCGGTCGCGGCCTCCGGGGAGCCGCCGCTCGAGGTCGAGGAGTACAGCCACTTCGGCATGGTCGGGCGCTACACGGCCGGGGCGGCGAACCTGCCGTTCTTCCCGCTCCGCTCCTACTTCGAGAGCGACCTGCCGAAGGCGAATCCGCTCATCCGCCAGGTCGCGTCGCCGTACGGTGACGGCGTGGTCTACGCGGTGCCGCCGCTCCGCCCGGACGTGACGATCGTCCACGCCCAGCGGGCATCGGCGAGCGGCGACACGCAGGTCTGGGGCCTGCTCGGCTGCCAGAAGGAGGCTGCGTTCGCGGCCGACCGCGTGATCGTCGTCGTCGAGGAGGTGGTCCCCGACGAGGTGATCCGGGCCGACCCGAACCGGACGATCATCCCCGGCCTCATCGTCGACGCGGTCGTCGCGGAGCCGTGGGGTGCGCACCCCTCGTACGTCCAGGGCGTGTACGACCGGGACAACCGCTTCTATCTCGATTGGGACCCGATCTCGCGCGACGAGGACAGGACACAGGCCTGGCTGCGCGAATGGGTCCACGACCTTGACGGGCGGGCGGCGTACGTGGACAAGCTCGGAGCGGAACGGCTCGCGTCGCTCCGGCCGGCCGGCCCCGCCCCGTCAGGCTCCGTCGACTACGGTGACTACCGGTGACGTGGTCGGCGCCGGTCCGCCGGCCGGACCAACCGACGAAGGACGGCCCCTCGACGGCCCGAATCTCGCCTCTCGTCCGCCCCTTGGTCCGCCAGCCGGACCAGGCAGCGGAGGAAGGGCCTTGGATCCCCTTGGTCCGCCAGCCGGACCAGGGAGATGGGATCGGCAATGGCTGACGGGCTGATGATCCTGGTGGCCGGTCCGTACCGATCCGGCACGAGCGGCGACCCGGCCCTGATCCAGGCGAACGTCGACGCGATGACGGCGACGTCGCTCGCGCTCTATCGGCTCGGCCACCTGCCCGTCATGGGCGAGTGGTTCGCCTCTGCCGTTGATCGAGCAGGCTGCGAAGGACGGCGATGACGGCGCTTACGACGAGATCTTCCACCCGATCGCCGAGCGGGTTCTGGCCCGGTGCGATGCCTGTCTCCGCATCGGTGGGCCGTCCGACGGGGCCGACCTGATGGTTCGCCGGGCCCGCGAGCTCGGGAAGAAAGTGTTCACGGACATCGGGGACGTCCCGTGAGCAGTCCGCGAACGCCTCCTCGCACTTTGGTCCGCCACGCGGACCAAGCGACCGACGGGACACGCGCGCGGACCGCGGATCCGCCTCTCCTCCGCCGCATGGTCCGCCAGCCGGACCGGGGAGCGGAGGAACAACGTTCCGAGGCCCGAATCGGGGGCCCCGTTCGCCCGTTGGTCCGCCAGCCGGACCACGACGGGACGAGGACCACGTGAGCGCCCGGCCCTTCAGCCAGTCCGAGATGATGATCGTGGCGGCCGCGCGGGAGCTCGCCGGCCAGCGCGTCTGCTTCGTCGGTGTCGGGCTGCCGAACATCGCGGTGAACCTCGCCAAACGGACGATCGCCCCGGATCTCGAGCTCGTCTACGAAGCCGGTGTGTTCGGTGCGCGGCCGGCGCGCCTTCCCTTGAGCATCGGCGACCCGACGATCGTGACCGGCGCGACCGCGGTCACGAGCATGTTCGAGCTGTTCACGTTCTACCTCCAGGGCGGCCTCATCGACGTCGGGTTCCTCGGCGCCGCGCAGATCGATCGCTTCGGGAACATCAACACGACGGTCATCGGCGACTACGAGACGCCCACCACGCGCCTTCCGGGGAGTGGCGGCGCCTGCGAGATCGCGATCAATGCCGGCCAGGTGTTCGTGATCATGCGCCAGTCGACACGCTCGTTCGTCGAACGGATCGACTTCCGGACGAGCCCGGGCAACCTCGGTGGCGCCGAGCAGAGCGAGCGGATCCGGCGCGAGCAGGGCTGGCTCGGGCGTGGACCGACCGTCGTCGTCACGGACCTGGGCATCTACCACTTCGACGACGACGGCGAGATGCGTCTCGACTCGCTTCACCCGGGCGCGACGCTCGAGAAGGCCCGCGGCACGATCGGCTGGCCGCTCCACGTCGCCGACACGATCGCGACGACGCCGCCGCCGACCGACGACGAACTGCGCCTCATCCGCGAGAAACTTGATCCCGGCGGGGTCTACACGAAGTAGGGGGCGTCCGACCGGACCCGGCGGGTGAGTTCGGGCCGGGCCGCACGCGGCAGGGTCCCGCGTCGCATCCACCTTGTCCGGCCCGAGCGAACCGACTACCGTTCGAGTCGTCCGCCCGCCCAGACGAGGTGACGACCGATGTCGACGTCCGTCCCCGCCCAAGTCCCGGCGAACCCGCCCGTCAAACGGACCCGCAAACCCGACTCCCTGAGCTGGGTCTTCCTCGGGCTCACTGTGGTCTTCGGCGCCTGGGGTGTGAGCCTGTTCGTCCTGACGGTGCTCGCGATCATCCAGCCCCACTTCCTGTACGACGACCAGAAGAACCTGCTCAAGGCGATCGGAGCGACCGCGGTCGCCATCCTCGCGATCTTCCAGACCCTGACGATGTCCGCTGCAATGGGCACGATCCCGCGCGGCCAGATCAAGATGAAGTACCTGATGCGCGGGCACCGCTACGGCGGACGGATCGCGATCGCCCTGGCGGTGGCCGTCGCCTGGTTCTGTATCGTCGACCGCGGCGCTGCCACGGACCCGTTCCCGCGCGCGGCGATTCACGCGTTCTTCGGCTCGACCGCGTTCGCGGTCCTCGCCGTCAAGTTCGCCCTGCTGCGCTGGCGGCCGGCACTCGCATTCGACGTCGCGCCGTGGCTCGGGCGCTATGTCGCCGTGGCCTTCATCGTCATCTGGATCACGTCCGCGTACGCCTTCTTCAGCGGGACGCTCTAGTCGAGGGACTCGGCCAGGCGGATCGCACCGGCCATGTCGAGGCCGGACTCCAGCCGATAAGTCAGCTCGCCGGTCGACCAGATGAGCACGTCGCCGACCTCCCGATGGCCGTCGTCCACGAACGAGCCGGCGGGATCGACGTAATAGAAGAAGTGCGGGGGACCGCTGATCCAGAAGCCAGGCGACCCGTTCACGGTGATCGGCGTGACGGCCGTCCCGGCACTGAGGATCTTCTGGTAGTAGCCGGCGTCGACATGACCCCTGAATTCGCTGATGAGCAGGCTGACGCCGTCGGTGCCCGCCGGCAACCCGGGCCGGCTCGACCAGACCAGCGTGGCACGCTGTGCGGCGAGATAGGCCGCGTCCGGCGGGCCGATCGCGGGATCGGGCGGGAGGATCAGGTCGAGGCCGGCCAGCCGCTCGACCTCGGCGAGCGACAGCGCCGTCCCGAGGCCCAGCTGTGACCCGAGCGGGCCCAGCGGCGACGGCGCCGCGGAGCCGGCGGTCGGCCGCGTCGTCGGAGCGTCGCCGAAGATGATCCGCAGCCCGGGCAGGCCAAGGCCGACCGCGCCGACGATCGCGGCAAGAATGAGCAGTATCGCGATCGCGAGGACGAGCCCGCGCCGCACCGGTCGCAGGCCGAGGCCGCCGAGACCGAACCGGCGCAGGCCCCCGGCGGGCGCCGGCCGGATACCGAGCGACACGATCCGCGCCCGCGCCCGCGCGGCGATGTCCGGCCCGCCCGCTTCGCCGCCCGCCGACGGGTAGGCGACCGACGCTCCGAGCTCGCGGACGATCTCCACGAAGCGCTCGTCCGGGACGCCGCTGAGCGGCTGCCGCGACTCAGCCACGGATCGACCCTCCGTCCGTGGCCGCGAGCTGCGCCCGCAGCCTGCCGAGCGCCCGCGACAGGCGCGACTTCACGGTTCCGCGCGGCAGCCCCAGGGTTTCGGCCGTTTCCGTCTCGGACAGGTCGAGGAAGTAGCGTGCGGCGATGATCTCGCGATCGTCGTCGCGCAGGCCGTTGATTGCCGTCAACAGCATCCGCCGGGTCTCGCCGGCGAGGACCGCCGACTCGGGCGATGGAGCCGCATCACCCGGCCGGCGATCCTCAGCGGCGCGGAGGGCGAGACCGGCCCTCCGGCCGGCCGACCTCCGCCGGTTGCGGGCCTCGTTGGCGACGATCCGCAGGAGCCACGGCCTGAACGGCGCGTCGAGGCGGAAGCGGGAGATGGCGGCGTATGCCTTGACGAAGGCCTCCTGGACGGCGTCCTCCGCGTCGCCGTCGGGCGAGATGAGGTGAGCGGTCCGGACGGCCACGTCCTGGTACCGGCGAACCAGTTCCTCGTAGGCCATGACCTCGCCCGATTGCGCGCGAACGATCAGATCAACGTCGTCCAGTGGACGGCCCTCCACGGTCAACCGTAGTCGATACACCCCGCGGCGCCGTCCGGTTCCGCGCTGCTACGATCGATGGGTGACCGACCACCCTCCAATCCCGCCGAACGCCGGGTCGCTGCCGGGCCGCGTCTTCCGGCGCTCGCTCGATCCGGACCTGCCGGTCGCGGTCGAGGGCCATGGCTCGACGATCGTCGACGCTGCTGGCCGCGAGTACCTCGATGCGTCCGGCGGCGCGATCGTCGTCAACGTCGGCCACGGCCGCCGGTCGGTCGCGGATGCAATCGCGGAGCAGGCGGGACGGCTGGCCTATGCCCACGGGTCGGCGTTCACGACCGGACCGATCGAGGCATACGCGCGGGAGGTCGGCGAGATCCTGCCGATCGACGGGCCCGCGATCTATCCGGTCAGTGGCGGCTCCGAGGCGATCGAGACCGCGCTCAAGCTGGCCCGCGCCTACCACCTCGCCCAGGGCCAGGCCGACCGCTGGATCGTCATCTCGCGCTGGGGCAGCTACCACGGCAACACGCTCGGGGCGCTCGACCTGTCCGGTCGCCGGCCCCTTCGCCGTCCCTACGAGGGCTGGCTCGGACGGTTCCGCCATGTCTCGGCGGCCTACCCGTACCGCGCCGGCGAGCCGGACAGCCACGCCCTGGGCGACGCCGACGAGCTGGCCGCGGAGCTCGATCGCGCCATCGAAGCGGCCGGCCCGGACACCGTCGCCGCCTTCGTCGCGGAGCCGATCGTCGGCGCGACGCTCGGGGCCGTGGCGCCGCCGGAGCGCTACTGGCCGCTCGTCGCAGAAGTGTGCCGCAGCCACGGTGTCCTGCTGATCGCCGACGAGGTGATGACCGGCTTCGGGCGGACCGGCCGCTGGTTCGGCCTCGACCACTGGGGCGTCCGCCCGGACATCCTCGTCGCCGCGAAGGGGGCCGCGGCGGGCTACTGGCCGTTCGGATTCGTCGCCGCATCGGCCGAGGTCCACGATGCGGTGTTGGGTGCCGGCGGGTTCACCCACGGGTTCACGTACTCCCATGCGCCGGCCGGAGCGGCTGCCGCACGCGAGGTCCTCAGGATCCTGCGCGACGAGCACCTCGTCGAGGCAAGCGCGGCGAAGGGGGAGCGCCTCCGCGGCCTCCTCGTGGATCGGCTGGGCGACCATCCGGCCGTCGGCGAGATCCGCGGTCGCGGGCTGCTCGTCGGGATCGAGCTCGTCGCCGATCGGGCGAGTCGAACCCCGGTCCCCCGGTCCGTCCGCCTGACCGAGGCCGTCCTGCGCGCCGCGCGCCAGCGCGGGCTCCTGTTCTACTCGGGGACCGGCAACGCGAATGGCGTCGACGGGGACACGATCCTCATCGGGCCACCGTTCGTCGTCACCGACGACGAGTTGACGCGCATCGCGACCGGTCTGGGCGACGCGATCGAGGAGGCCGCCGCGACCGCCGTTGCGGCGAGTACGGAGGTCGCCGTACCCGCATCTCGTCCTAACGGGTGATGTGAGGAGACCGCCGGGGGCCTTAGGCTCAGGCGGTGCTTTCGAGAGAGGTCAGCTTCCGCTTCGCCCTGATGGTCATCGGTCCGACCGTCGGCATCGTCGCGTTCATCACGATGCTCGTTGCCCTCCATTCGCCCGCCGAGGGGATCGTGACGGTCGTGGCACTCGTAGCGGGTGCGCTCTTCCTGATCCGGCTGTCGTTCCTGCTCCGCGAGCGGACGGCGATGCTGGCCGAGGAGCGGTCCGTCCGCGATGACAACGATCGAGTCGTCGGTGAGCTGCGGGAGGAGCTCCTCGAGCTCGTACGCATCCAGGGCCAGCTCGTCAGCGACACCAGGCTGGCCGCGGTCGGAGAACTCGCGGCGGGGGTCGCCCACGAGGTCAACAACCCGCTGACGTCGGTCCTCGGGTTCGCCGAGATCCTGCTCGAGGATCTCGATCGCGAGGACCCGCGGCGCCAGGATGTCCAGACGATCCGCGACTCGGCACTCCGGGTCCGCGCCGTCGTCCGTGCGCTGCGCGACTTCGCACGGCCCCGCAACACAGAAATGGCACCGACCGACCTGCCGGATCTCGTCGCGAGGGTGACCGATCTCCTTCGTCCGTCGCTCACCCGGGCCGGCGTCACCATCATCGAGTCCCACGCCGAGCTGCCGCTCATCACGCTCGATGCGCAGGCGATCCAGGAAGTGGTCCTCAACGTCCTGACGAACGCCATGCAGGCGATGCCCGATGGAGGGACCCTGCGGATCGAGAGCTCCGTCGCGGGCTCGAATGCGGTGGTGACGATCGCGGACGACGGGGTCGGGATGGACGAAGCAGTCGCCGCTCAGGCATTCGTGCCGTTCTTCTCGGCGGGAGGTGCCGCCGGCTCAACCGGTCTTGGCCTCTCCGCCAGTCTCGGTCTCGTCGAGAGTCATCACGGCACGATCAGTCTCTTCAGCAATGAGGGCGTCGGGACGACCGTGGTGATCAGCCTCCCGATCGAAACCGACCGGTCCCGCCCTGATGACGTTCGAGTGCTCGTGCCCGCCTGACGCCGGCCCACCGCCAGTCGGTTTCAGGTCCGCCCGGAGCCCCGAATGAGCAGGATGGCGCCGACTGCGACGAGCAGGATCGGCCACGCGACCGCCGCCAGGTCCGGCTTGGCGATCTGCGATCCACCGATGAGGACGAGGACGCCGCCGTAGAGCGCCTGCCAGCCGTACCCGCCGCCGCGCCAGGCGCGAACGGCCGCGATGAACAGGAAGGCGAGCCCGAAGAAGAGCGTCCCCCAGCCCGGCCCGAGGTCGCTCCCCTGGAGCCCCTCGATCGTGCCGGGCAGCGCGAGTGCGGTCAGGAATGCGCCGGCGTAGAGCGCGATCGTCCCGCGCCGCAGGATCCAGACGACGAGCGACGCAAGGCCCGCCGCGAGCACGGCCGTATCGCCGAGCCGGCGATACTCCGGAAGCGCCTGCTGGACGAGCAGGATCCCGCCGAAGACCACCAGGAAGACGCCGATCCACGGCAGCCCCGGCCGGCGCTGTTCGTCGGGGCCCCACCGCCAGCCATAGAAGCGGATCGTCGGGTCCGTCGGCGCCCGTCGCTCGTCCATCGACCTTCTCCCTCTCTCGTCGCCCTCGGATCCGTGCGTTGGTCGGTCCGGGGCTGGAGTCTACGGCCTCGCGAGTCCGGTGGACGGGTCGCCGATCGGTCGCTTGCTGCCGTCTCCGTCGTCCTCGACGTGACTGAAGCCGAGCCGGTCGGCCAGCCGCCCGAGCGGGCCGGGAGCCCACCAGTTCCAGCGACCCAGGAGCCGCATCGCCGCCGGGACGAGGAGGACGCGGATGATCGTCGCGTCGATGAAGACCGCGATCGCCATCCCGACGCCGATGCTCTTGATCGTGATGATGTCCGCCAGGGCGAAGGCGGCGAAGACGCTGATCATCACGGCGGCGGCCCCGGTGATCATGCCGGCCGTCCTGACGAGTCCCTCCGCCACCGCGGCCGTGTTGTCGCCCGTTCTCCGGTAGGCCTCCTGGATTCGCGACAGCAGGAGGACCTCGTAGTCCATCGACAGGCCGAACAGCACGCAGAACATGATGATCGGGTTTCCGGCGATCGTGAATCCGAGCGGGTGGAACGAGAGGACGCTCGACAGGTTCCCGTCCTGGAAGATCCAGACGAGGGCGCCGAACGAGGCGCTGATCGACAGCAGCGTCATCAGGATGGCCTTGGCCGGCAGGATCACCGAACCGAAGAGCAGGAACAGGATCAGCCCGCTGGCGAACAGCGGGATCCCGACGCCGAACGGCGCCCGCTCGCCCTGGGAGACCAGGAAGTCGTGGCCCAGCGCGGCCGTGCCGCCGACGAGGGTCCGGATGCCGTCGCCCGGCTGGAGCGCCCGGATCACCGGAATCATCGCGCCCGCCGCCGGCTGGGCGGCGTCGACCGGGCTGATCGCGTCGAAGCGGACCGTCGAGCCGCGGATGTAGGTGGCCGCCAACCGGTCCAGGCCGGCCGCGAGATCCGGCGGCAGCTGGTCGCGGGGCGTCGACCACAGCTGGGCGATCGCCTCGGGCGTCATCGGGGCTCCGGTCGCCTGGTCGGTCAGGCTGAAGGCCCCCTCGACCCGGTCGATTCCGTCGATGGCCGCGAGCGCAGCCCCATACCGCGCCAGCGCGAGAGCGTTTGCGGGATCCGTCGGCGATCCGCTGACGTCGGCGAGAACGACGATCGGCGTCGTTTCGCCGCGTGGGAACTCCGTCTGGAGGGCGACGTAGGCGTCGCGGCTCTCGAGGCCGGCCGGGTAGATCTCCGCGCCGGGGACGCCCTGTTGCAGGCGCAGGAACGGCGTGCCGGCCGCAAGCAGGATGACGAGGGTCGGGACGAGGACGAGGACCGGACGACGCATGACCCAGCGGGCGATTCCCTCCCAGCGGGACGGCCGTGCGACGCGCGGGGCAAGCGAGGGGCGGATTCGGCGGGCGAGGCCGTGGAACGTGAGCGCATTCACGCGATGGCCGAGCATGCCGAGGATCGCGGGCAGGAACGTCAGCGCGTAGAGAACCGAACAGAACACGACGACCGAGCCGGCAATCCCGATCGATCGGAGGGCGGGAGCCTCGAACACGAGCAGACCGGACAGGCCGATTGCCACCGCCATGCCGCTGAACGCAACCGCCTTGCCGCTCGTGGCCACCGCCCGCTCGACGGAGTCGCCGACGCTCCGCCCGCGGCCGAGCTCCTCGCGGAAGCGGCTGACGATGAAGAGTGAATAGTCGATCGCAAGGGCGAGTCCGAGCATCGTGGCGATGTTCAGCACGAAGACGCTCATCTCGACCTGCTGGGCGATGAGATAGATGAGCGCGAGCGACGTCGGGATCGCGAGACCGGCGACCAGGAGCGGCATGCCGGCGGCGACGAGCGAGGCGAAGACGACGATGAGGATGACGGCCGCGATCGGCAGGGAGACCGTCTCCGCCCGCTGGAGGTCGACCTCGGACTGCTCGGCGGAATCCTTCGTCACGGGGCCGTAGCCGGTGAGCTCGTACGAGAGCCCGGGATTCGGCCGGAACTCGGCCCGAAGCGGGTCGACCGCCGCGACACTGTCCTCGTTCGAGAGGTTCAGCTCGACGATGACGTACGTCGCCGAGCCGTCCGCGCTGACGAAGCGCGCGTCGCCGGTCTCGGCGTAGCCGACGATCCCGGTGACGAGGTCATCCTGGCGGACGTCGGTGAGCGACGTGGCGATGGCCGCCATCGTCTCCGGCGACGTGACGGTGGTTCCATCCGTCGTGCGGTAGAGCACGATCAGGTTGCTCCGGCCGGCCCCGAATTCGGCCGCCAGCCGATCGGCCACGATCGCCGAGTCGGCGTCACGATCCAACCAGCCGCCGGAACTCAGCTCGCTGGACGTCTGCGCGGCGAAGGGCACCGCCAGCAGGCCGAGCACCACGGCGATCAGGGCGACCGGACGGCGGAAGCGGTAGACGAACCTTCCCCAGCGCGAGAACAGCATCGGATCCGGCCTTTCCTTGAGCGGGGATGTCGACGGTCAGTGCGCGTTGGTTGCGACCGACAATAGAGAATGTTCATTCGTTTTGTCAATGCCCCGTGCCCCCCACAGGTTGCAATTCGGCTCATGGTCGCTGTAGGCTAACGCGAGCGACCATTCTCTTTTGTGAGGCGCCATGCCCCGTGTCAGCGCACAGCACGAGCAGGCGGTCCGCGACAGGATCGTCGGTGCGGCGATGGAGGTGTTCGCCGAGCACGGCTTCCACCGCGCGACCATGCAGGACATCGTCCGCCAGTCCGGGCTGTCCGTCGGTGCGATCTATACCTACTTCAAGAGCAAGTCGGAGCTCATCCTCGCCGGCTGCGACTTGATCACGGACCAGGAGCTCGGCGAGCTTCGCAATCGGCTGGCCCTGGTCGATGACTATCGCGACCGGGTTGCGACGGCCCTCGGCTACTTCTTCGACCAGTTCGAGAGCCAGCGCTCGGGCGGCGGCAGCTCGGTGATGATGACCCAGGCCTGGGCTGAGGCGGACACCGACCCCGCCATCCGGGAGATGCTCCGGCGCCGCCGGCGCGACATCGTCACGTCGTGTGCCCTGCTCCTCCAGGAGGGCGTCGTCCGCGGCGAGCTGCCGGCGTGGCTCGATGTCGAGAGCGTCGCCCACGCGATCGCCGCCCTGCTCGACGGGATCACCCTCGAGGCGATCGAAGACGGTCCCGCGTATCGCCGGGAAGACGCCGAACGCTGCGCGATCGCCATGCTCGAGACGCTGTTCGCCGCACGCGGCGCCGAGTCCCCGGTCCCGCTGGAGGCCGTGGCCCCGCGAGCCTACGCGTCGCCCAAGGTAGGGCGCGCATCGTGACGCAGCCGCATGTCCAGACCGTCCTGGGACCGGTTGACCCGGGGCGCCTCGGGGTCACCCTGCCGCACGAGCACACGGCCATCTCGCTCTGGCACATCCCGAATCGCTGGGACTACTGGGAGCTCCGCAGGGACGAGCCGACCATCACCGAGGAGTTGAGGCGGTTCGTCGCGGTCGGCGGGTCGGGGATCGTCGACGTCACGCTGCCGGGAGTCGGGCGCGACCCCGCGTGGCTCGCTCGACTGGCGGAGGCAACCGGTCTCCACGTCGTCATGAGTGCCGGCTGGTATCGCGAGGCCTACTACCCGGCCGAGGCGCTGATCGACCGCCGGTCCGTGGAGGACCTTGCGGGCGAGATCGTCCGCGACGCGACCGACGGGGTCGCCGGGACCGGGATCCGAGCCGGGATCATCGGTGAGATCGGCACGGACAAACCGTGGCTGTCGGCGCAGGAGGAGCGGGTCCACCGAGCCGTCGCCCGGGCGTCGCGACGAAGTGGCCTGGCGATCACGACCCACGCGGCCCAGTCGCGGGTCGGGCTCGACCAGCTGGCGGTCTTCGAGGCGGAGGGCGCCGACCTCTCGCGGGTCGTGATCGGTCACGCCGACTCGAACCCGGAGCTCGACTACTACCTCGCGATCGTCGGCCGCGGTGCCACCGTCGAATTCGACTTCCTCGGGATGAACTTCACGCCTCTCGAGCGGCACGGCGAGGGCCGGATCGTCGAGTTGCTCTGCGACCTGCTCTCCCGCGGGCACGTCGAGCGGATCCTCCTGTCGCAGGACGTCTGTCATGACTCGCAGCTGACGCGCTACGGTGGCAACGGCTACACATACCTCGCTGACACGTTCCTGCCACGGCTGCGCGCTGCGGGCGTGTCGGACGACGAGATCCGGACGATCACGATCGACAACCCGCGGCGCCTGCTGACGATCGGGTGAGCGTGGGCCGAGCGATCCTCGGCTCTTGGTCCGCGAGCCGGACCAACGGGCGAACGGAGCGATCCGATCAGTCGTGTTCGGGCCGTTCCTCCGCCCGATGGTCCGCCAGCCGGACCAGACGACAGACGAGCCGGCCAGATCACCCTGGAATCGGGCGCTCGTTCGCCCGTTGGTCCGCCAGCAGGACCAGGCGCGGACGGGCTCAGGTGCGGCGGGGCCCGGGGCGGGCTCGGACGGGGCCCGGGCGGGCTAGGGGCCGGAGCCGGACGGGGCGCGGCCGGAGCGGGCTCGGACGGGGCACGGGCGGGCTAGGACGGGGCGAACGGGCTCGGACGGGCTCAGGCGCGGCCGGGCCCGGGGCGGGCGCGGACGGGGCCCGGACCAGGCCGGGCGAGGGCCGGACCAGGCTCGGCCTGGCTCAGACCTCGAGCGTCGCCTCGACCGACAGCTCCACGTTGCCCTTCAGGGCCCTCGAGATCGGGCAGCCGTCCTTGGCCTTCTCGGCAGCCTCGCGGAAGCTGGCATCGGTCGCTCCCGGAACGACGCCGCTGACCTTGATCGCCGACGAGAGCACCGTCCAGCCGGCTTCGAGCTTGTCGGCCGTGACCGCGACCGTGACCGCCACACGCGTGGGCGGCGTGCCGGCCTTCGCGAGCTCGTTCGACACGGCCATCGAGAAACACGAGGCGTGAGCCGTCGCGAGGAGCTCTTCCGGGCTCGTGACGCCCGCCGGCTCGCCCGTTCGTGAGGCCCACGTCGTGGCGAGATCACGGAAGACGCCCGTCGTCGCAGCCGAGACGGTCCCGCGGCCGCTCAACAGGTCGCCGCTCCATGTCGCATCCGCTTGTCTGGTCGTTGCCATCTGTCCTCTCCTGGCAGGTCCTTCGGTGGTCGGGACCATCGTCCCATAGGCGCCCCGTGACGTCTGTCGGGGCCCGGGGAGGTGCGGATGGGAGCGGGGCGGTCCCTCACCACGATGTCGTAGGCCGGCCCACGTACGATGAGTCCCACCCTCACGGGACGCGTGATCCATAGCGCCGACAGGCGCGCGGGCCCACCGTTCCGACATGACCCGACGACTGGCCTCCCGACGCACCTCGCACCTCGCACTCCTCGTCGTCGTGGGGCTCCTGGCCGGCCTCGTCGCCGCGCCGGGCGCGGCCGCCGCGGCGGGCGGCATGACGGTCTCCGAGGCAGAGCTGGCCATGGTCGATGCGCTCAACGTGGACCGGACGACGCGCGGCCTCGTTCCGGTCCGGATCGACTCACGGCTCATGGCGATCGCCCATGCCCGATCCGTCGACATGGCAACGAAGCACTACCGCAGCCACACCCAGCCCGACGGTCGCATGGTTTTCGACATCCTGACCGCCGAGAAGATCATGTGGTACGGCGCCGGCGAGATCATCGCCTGGAACAACTACCCGACGATGGAGACATCGCTCCCCGTCGCCAACGCGGGCTGGATGGGCTCCAAGGGCCACCGGGACATCATCGTCTCACCGAGCTACAACTACGTCGGTGTCGGTCTCGCGTTCGACAGCAGCAACGGCGACTGGATCTGGACCGGTGTCTACATCAAGGGTCCGGACCGGACCGGCGCCATCGCAAGCGTCAGGAAGCCCACCGTCGCTTCGGGCACGACCCGGGTCACGAAGCGGGTCACGGTCACCTGGACCGGCGCCGACGTCCAGCTCCAGACGCTGACCTCGGGGCTCGGCTCCTTCAAGGTCCAGCGCCGGGTCGACGGCGGTGCCTGGACCACGGTCTCGGCGAGTACGACCCGCACGTCACTGACGCTGGAGCTGCCTGCGGGTCATACCCACGTGTTCCGTGTCGCGGCCCGGGACAACGCCGGTAACCTGGGAGCCTGGTCGACGGCCCGGACGACGTTGCCGCCGTCGATCGGTGCGGTGATCGTCACGCGCTGAGGCGATCAGGCCAGGCGCCGTTTGACCTCGGCACCGACGGCCCGCAATCGCGCCGTCCTGGGCCAGTCCAGCAGCCGGACCCCACCGAACTGCCTGTGGGCATCGATGGCCGCCGCGAATGCGTCGACGAAGCCGTCCTCCGACAATGGATCGAAGCCCTCCTCCCACCAGGCCCCGAGGATCCGGAGCGTGTCCGCCTTCCGATCGATGCGCGGCTCGATCCGCCCGACGAAGCGATCGCCGAACAGGATCGGGAGGACGTAGTAGCCCCAGCGCCGCTTTGCCGCCGGCACGTAGACCTCCCAGATGTAGTCGAAGCCGAAGCACGTCCGGAGGAACTCGCGATCCCAGGCGAGAGGGTCGAGCGGGGCGATGAAGGCTGCACCTGGTGGCATGCCGCCGGGACCGACGCCGGACTCGACCTCGCGACGTGCCGCGTCGAGGATCGACCTCTCCTCTGACACGATGAACCGATCGCCACGGATTCCCTCGACCGCGACCGGGGTGATGCAACCCTCCTCCTCGAGCTCGGCGCGGAGAGATGCGCGCGTCGGCTGCCCTGGATCATTCGGGTCGCCCGCCGCCTTTCCCAGCCCGAGCCAGATCTCCGCCTGGCCGCTGCGCCCGAGCATTCCGTGGGCGCGGTAGCGGGACAGCATCCGGTGACGGAGCTGCTCCTTCCGCGTCCTGGATCGATCGGCCAGGAGCGGAGCCGGGAACAGTCGCTCCGCGAGGTCGTAGACGCGACGGTTGCCGTCACGACGGGCAAGCCCGAGGATCCCGGCCTGGGCGAGCGCCTCGAGGACGGCTCGGACCTGGTTCGTCGGGCGCCAGGACCAGTCGATCGCCTCTCGCGGCTCGACGTCGGTTGCGGCCATCGGCCCGCCGGTCCGGATCCGCTCGAGCAGCTCCTCGACGACATGCCCGTGCGAATCGAAGATGCCGGCGTCGTGTTCGACCTGGTTCCGGTCCCAGGTCAGGCGGTAGAAGGGCAGCTCCCGCGTGGGAAGGAGCGAGAAGCCCTTGTTGTATGCCTCGAACAGGGTCCGATCCTCGTAGAGGAGCGCGTCTGTCCAGGCGCGTCGATACCCGGCAATTCGTGACAGAAGCACGAGGTCATGGTTCCGCCCGGCGACCTCGAGCGGGTCGAACTGCAGCGAGCCGATCCGATCGACGACGGTCATGACGCTCGCCGGGTCGGCCGGCAGCAAGCGCGGCGGCGCGAGGAAGTGGCGGATCGCCAGGAAACGCCGGGCGACGTCCCGCGTGATCGTCAGGGAAGGGGGCACGCCGGCGATGTTAGGGAGTTTTGCTGCCAGATTCCGTCAGGTATCGAACGCGCCCAGGGCATCCTGGAGGCGATCGATCAGCGGGATCTGGCTCGCCTTGATCCGCCGACGCGCCTCGGCAGGGTCGAACCACTCCACCCGGTCGATCTCCGGGAACGACGCCAGCTGGCCGGATCCCGGCGGCCATGGCATCTCGAACATGTTGCTCCGTGCCGTCGACGGATCGAGATCGCCCTCCAGCGCCCAGCCGTGGACGATCTTGCCGCCCTTCTGGACGATGCTCCCGAGCGGAATCGGGTCGCCGCCCGGCATGGTGTGCCCGGTCTCCTCCTCGAACTCCCGGCGGGCGACGGCGAACAGCTCCTCGCCCGGGTCGACCTCGCCCTTCGGGATCGTCCAGTAGCCCTCGTCCCGCTTGCGGAAGAAAGGGCCGCCGGGGTGGGCGAGGAGCAGCTTGAGGCCGTCCCCCCGACGGCGGTAGAGCAGGATTCCCGCGCTGATCCTCGATGCCATCTCGACCTCATCGTCTGCGATGCCCCTGCAATCCGGCCTCGACGCCGGCCGGTCAGGCTGTGACGACGCACCGACGACGATCTCATGAATCGCACCACCAAGGAGACGCGCCATGCCCGAGATCACCATGCCCGAGGTGAAGCTTCCGGACCTCAGAGTGCCGGATGCGCTCCGCGAGATCGACCTGTCGAAGGTCGACCTGTCCGGGATCGAGATGCCAAAGCAGATCGCCGATCGACTCCCGAAGCGGAGCCGGCCGAACCCGATCATGCCGATCGCGGCACTCCTCGCCGTTGGAGCAGCGATCGCCGCTGCCTGGTGGCTGGTCACATCACCGATCACCGGCCCCCGCGTCCGGAACGCGCTCAACGACCTGAAGGCCCGGATGAACGGTGAGCCGATGGACCTCGTCCGGTACGACAACGACACGAACCTGGGTAGCCTTCTCGCAGACGCACCCGACGCCTTCGCGAGCTCCAACGGGATGTCCGACCCCGACATCGGCGTCCCGGTCGGCCCCGGTGAGATGCCGGAGGCTGCTCGCTCCAACTGAATGGCCGGAGGTCGAGCCGATCGGGTCGTTGACGGTTCGCGGGTTAATTCCGATAATGGAGGTCGGGATTACCTCGAACCGGAGCGCCGCGTCGAGCGCGCGCTCTCCACCCGGAGACTGAATGGCAGCCACGCGCGAGCTCGTCACCGACCGTCGCGAAGAATTCGCCTTCCACGATGACATCGTCTACCTGGCCGAGACGAAGCGCGGGCTGACCCGCGCCACGGTGGAGGAGATCAGCGGCTTCAAGAACGAGCCGGACTGGATGCTCCAGTTCCGCCTGCGCGCGTTCGAGCACTTCCTCAAGCGGCCGATGCCGACCTGGACCGACGGGCTCGACCGGATCGATTTCGACAAGATCGTCTACTACCGCAAGCCGTCGGACCGCGAAGAGAAGTCGTGGGACGACGTCCCGGACAAGATCAAGGCCACGTTCGAGCGCCTCGGCATCCCGGAGGCGGAGCGCAAGTTCCTCGCCGGTGTCGGTGCCCAGTACGACAGCGAGGTCGTCTACCACTCGGTCAAGGAAGAGCTGAGCAAGCTCGGTGTCGTGTTCATGGGCACGGACCAGGCCCTGATCGAGTACCCGGAGATCTTCCGCAAGCACTTCGCGACGGTCGTCCCGCCGGAGGACAACAAGTTCGCCGCGCTCAACAGCGCCGTCTGGTCGGGCGGCTCGTTCGTCTACGTCCCCAAGGGCGTCGAGGTCCCGCTCCCGCTCCAGGCCTACTTCCGGATCAACGGCGAGAACACCGGCCAGTTCGAGCGGACGCTCATCGTCGTCGACGAGGGCGCCTCGGTCCATTACATCGAGGGCTGCACCGCGCCGATCTACGCCACGGAGTCGCTCCACGTCGCGGTCGTCGAGGTGGTCGCGCTGCCGGGCGCGAAGGTCCGCTACACGACGATCCAGAACTGGTCGAACGACGTCTACAACCTGGTGACGAAGCGGGCGCACGCCTACAAGAACAGCACGGTGGAGTGGATCGACGCGAATACTGGCTCGCGCAAGACCGTCAAGTTCCCCGCGATCTACCTGCGCGGCGAGAACGCGACGGCCGACATCATCAGCGTCGCGGTCGCCGGCAAGGGCCAGCACCAGGACACCGGCGCCAAGGCGATCCATCTCGCGCCGAACACGAAAAGCCGGATCGTCTCGAAGTCGGTCAGCAAGGACGGCGGCCGGGCGACGTATCGCGGCCACCTCAAGGTCTCGCCTGGCGCGACGAACGTCGTCGCCAGCGTTCGCTGCGATGCCCTGATGCTAGACGACATCAGCCGCAGCGACACGTACCCGTACATCGACATCCAGGAAGACGACACGACCATGACCCACGAGGCGACGGTCGGCAAGATCAGCGCCGACCAGGTCTTCTACCTGATGAGCCGCGGCCTGACGGAGAACGAGGCCCAGAACCTCATCGTCCAGGGCTTCCTCGAGGTCTTCACCAAAGAGCTCCCGATGGAGTACGCGATCGAGTTCAACCGTCTCGTCAAGCTCGAGATGGAGGGGTCGCTCGGGTGACTCTCGCCCGTCCCCAGCGGGCGACGACCGCACGCGCCGCGCGCCGCGCCCCAGCCGACCTGACCTTCACCCTCGACGAGGCCACCGTCGAAGCCTTCGCAGCCGGCGAGCCGGACTGGCTGGCGGCCGACAGGCGGGCGGGCCTCGCGCTCTTCGATGCCCTTCCCAGCGAGGGGAACCAGCTCTACACGCCGTACATCGACCTGCGCGGAGCGGACCTCGCCGACGTCCGACTCTACGATGAACCCGCCGGTGCGCCCGATCCGGAGCGATCGGCCGAGCTTCCGGCAGGGCTCGCCGGCCTCGCGGACTTTCGTGAGGACCGGGTCGAAGCACTTCTCGTCGATGACGCGTCGCGCGCGGCCGGCGTCCGTGTCGAGACGCTGGGCGGCCTCGTCGCCTCCGACCCGGCTGCGGCCCGGCACCTCCTCGCGGAAACCGCGGCGCTCGCCGATGACGATCGCTTCGCCCAGCTCACGAGAGCTGGCTGGAACCAGGGGGTCGCGATCCGCGTTCCGGCAGGCGTCCGTCTCGAGCAGCCGATCGTCGTCCGCTGGTCGGCCGGCGAGCCTGACCGTGGGCTCTTGACGCGCACGATCATCGAGCTCGGGGATGGGGCGGCCGCGTCGATCGTGGAAGAGCTCGGTTCGTCGGATGGCAACGCTGGCCGCGCGCCGGGCAGCGGCCAGGCCCTGTTCACCGGATCTCTCGAGGTCCGGCTCGGCCGCGACGCCGAGCTCCGCGTCGCGAGCATCCAGGACTTCGGCGACGACCAGGTCGGCTTCCTGCACCGGCACGCGGTCATCGGCGAGGGCGCCAACCTCCACTGGGCGCTCGCTCAGCTCGGGGGCCGGCTCGTGCGGAGCCGGGTCGACAATCGCCTCGAAGGCGATCGCAGCACCGTCGAGCAGGTCGAGATCGTGTTCGGCGCGGGCGAGCAGCTGTTCGACCTGACCTCGTACACACATCATGTCGGCCGCGACACGACCGGCAACCTGCTCTCGAAGGGCGTCCTGCTGGACGCCTCCCGCAGCTACATGAAGGGCATGATCACGATCGACCGAAGCGCGCGGGGCACGGACAGCTTCCTCGGCGAATTCGGGATGAACCTCTCGAAGAAGGCCCGGTCCGTCGCGATCCCGAGCCTCGAGATCGACCAGCCGGACTGCCGCCGCGCGGCCCACTCGAGCTCCGTCGGTCCGATCGACGACGGCCAGCTGTTCTACCTCGAGAGTCGGGGCATCCCGCCCGACGAGGCGCGCAAGTTCATCGTGCTCGGATTCCTCGAGCCGGTCGTCGCCCGCGTCCCGCTCGAGACGGAGCGCGACCGGCTGCGGGACCTGCTCGAGGCCAAGTGGAACGCCGGGGTCGAAGGCGCGGCCGCCGCGTGATTCCACCACAACGTTCCCCGCGGCGACGCGGGGACCCGGCGTGAGGCGGCTCGATCTTCTCGGCGTCGACGAGGTCGCCGACGGCGAGATGAAGATGGTCTACGTCGACGGCACTGACCAGGTCCTCGTCATCAACAACGGTGGCGACTTCACCGCGACCCAGGGGGTCTGCAGCCACGAGTACTTCGAGCTCGACAAGGGGTTCCTCACCGCCGGGACGATCACCTGCGCGCTCCACCTGTCGCGCTTCGACCTCTCGGACGGCGAGCCGCTCGACCCGCCCGCCGAGCTGGCCCTCGAGGTCTACCCGGTCGTGATCGAGGAGGGCCGCGTGATCATCGAGGTCCCCGACGGCCCGCTGCCGATCAGCGAGGAGTAGCGCCGGCCCGCCAGCCCTACGGGACGAGCTCCAGGCGCTTCGACGCGGCGGCTTCGACTGCGCTCCGCGAGAACGGCAGGGGGACCGTCGCGCCGGAGGCCCACTCGTCGATGAGATCGCCGTAATGACCGTCGAGCGGGTTGCCGCTCTGGCCGGTCGTCTGGACGATCCGGGCGCCATCGGGATCGCCCATGTCGATCGTGAAGCGGTATGAAGGCAGGTTCGTGACCTCGAAGACGCCGGCGAATCCGACCGGCGTGTAGTCGGGGTCGTGCGGGTCGGCGTAGGCACGGCTCGGGCGGTAGTAGGTGTTGTCGACCGCGCCGGCGGCCCCCCCAAGCGGATACGGGCCCTTGTTGAAGTACCACTCCAGCGGTCCGATGCCGCTCGTCCCGAGCGTCTGCTCCCGGAACGTCGCCGCGTGGAGCCGCCCCCAGGTCCAGTCCTTCGGGTCGCCGAGAGCCGCCCGCAGGTCCGCGCCGGTGGCATCGAGGGCCGCGGCGATGATGTCGGGTGCCGTCTCCTTCCGTCCTTCCGTCGTGATGTCGTCCCACCAGTCGGACGCGGGATGGTCGAGCAGCGCGATCATCGCCTGCCACGACGAGCCGCCACCGACGTACTCGCGGGCCAGGGGGCCGAGCTCGTCGTCGAACAGGCCGCGCAGGAGGTGGTACTCCGTCGCGAGATAGGCCGCGGCCCCGGTGCTGTCGATGTCCGCCTGGCCGTCCCACCCGGCGATCCGCTCGAGCACCAGGCGGCCGTCCGGCGTCGCGGGTGCGATGCCCTCGAAATGCGGCGTGACGAGTTCCGCGCGGAGGACGCGCGTGTCCATCTGGATCGCCCGCATCTCGTCGGTCGTCACGCCTCCGCCGGCGGCCTTTTCGAGCAGCTGGAGGATGCGCTTCGCGCGGTAGCCGGGATCCCATTCGGCGGCGACGAAGTGCTTGTAGCCGTCGTCGACCGCGGCGTTGTTCGCGGTGACGATGATGCCGCTCGGCGGATCGAGCTGCCACGGCAGGTCCTTGAACGGGATGCGGCCCGTCCATTCGTGCTTGCCGTCGCTGCCCGACCGGATCCGGGCACCGTCGTCGCGCTTGTCCGCGCGAATCGGGACCTGGCCCGGGAACACGTAGCCGATGTGCCCGTCGACGTCGGCGTACACGAAGTTCTGGGCGGGCGAACCGTAGGACCTGAAGGCGGCACGGAACTCCTCGAATGTCCCGACGGTGTTGATCCGGAAGATCGCGTCGAACGTGCCGTCGACATCGGCGGTCGCGGTCCACGACAGCGCCAGCGGCGGGGCGTCCTCAAGGCGCTTGTCGACATCGTTGAGGATCGGGCCGTGGCGCGTCGAGCGAACGTCCAGCACGACGTCGGCGCCGCCCGCCACCTTGATCGTCTCCTTCCGGACCTCGAACGGCACGGACTCGCCGCGGAACAGGTAGTGATCCGGGTTCGCCGGATCGACCTTCTCGACGAACAGGTCCTCGACGTCCGGATCGATGTTCGTCGCGCCCCACGCGATCCGGGCGTTGTGGCCGAGGACGACGCCAGGGACGCCCGGGAACGAGACGCCGACGACGTCGTACGGGCAGGCCTTCGTGACCTTGCGGCAGTGCAGCCCGTTCATGAACCAGACCGACGGCATCGCGATGCCGAGATGGGGGTCGTTGGCGAGCAGGGCGCCGCCGGTGGCGCTTTTCCACGGCGCCAGGACCCAGTTGTTCGAGCCGATCTGGTGGTCGCTCGCGATCCCATCGCCGCCGTCGAGCCCGGCGAGCCGGAGAAACCCGTCGTCGATCGAGGCAACGTCGCGCCAGGCCGCCGCCTGTTCGTCCGTGATGGCGGGGCGCCCGCTGTCACCGGCCGGAGCCGCCGCGCCAGTCGCGTTGACGGCGGCGGTCGTTGTCGGGGTGATCACCGGCATGTCGGCACCGTAGGCCGGGAACAGCGCATCGGTCCGTGCCGGATCGCCGAGCTTCGCGTCGGCCAGCATCCGAAAGACCTCGCTATCGAAGTTGCCGGCGAGCTGCCAGCTCTGGACCTTCTGCCACGCGACGGTATCCAGCGCCGTCCAGGGCTCCAGGTCGTAGCCGCCGACATTGCCGGTGCCGCTCTGGATAGCCGTCACGACGAACGCCAGGCCGAGGCCGCCCCGGTGGGCCTCGATGTAGGCGTTCACTCCGTCCGTGTAGGCATCGACCGCGGCCCGCGCGTCCTTCGACAGCGCGTCGAGGTCCCGCTTCGCCGCCTGGCGCCAACCGAGGGTCCGGATGAACCGGTCCTCGTCGAGCGTGCTCTTGCCGAAGAGCTCCGAGAGGCGCCCCGCGGAGATGTGGCGCCACACCTCCATCTGCCAGAGACGCTCCTGGGCGTGGACGTAGCCCTGGGCCATGAACAGGTCGTGCGGACTGTCACCCAGGATCCGGACGATGCCCGCCGCGTCACGGAGGACCGTCACCGAGGTGTCGAGGCCCTTGAGCTCGATCGCACCGTCGGTCTGGGGCAGGGCCCGGTAGGTGACGGTCGCGACGATCCCCGTCAGCGCGGCCAGGACGATGACGAGCAGGACGACGAGGATCCGGATGAGCCGTCTGGCGATGCCCACCGCGTCAGTCTGCCCGACGGGGACCCCGCCCGTCAGCCCCGGGCCGCATCGGGGCGGCCGGCCCTGTCGCGTCCGTCAGGCGCGGAGCACGGTGCCCAGGCCCGCCGCGACCGCGCGCCGGAGGATCGCGTCGCCGAAGACGAGGTCGGCGAGGCCGACCCCGAGATGGGTGACGACGACACGGCCGGTCGCCGGCCGCTCGGTCCCGCTGACGATGGCCTCGCCGATCGTCGCCATCGGGTCCGGATAGCCGTCGAAGAGGCCGGCGTCGCGATTGGCGAGGAACTGCTCCCGCTGGTCGACGAGGAAGAGCGCCGCGTCGCGGGCGACCTCGGCCGCGCAATAGGTCGCATAGTCGACGGGTACGATCAGGGCGTCGGGCGCCAGCCAGTCGTTGGTCATGACCTGCCGGACCGGCCCGAATGCGGCCGCCGTCACGACGACGTCCGCGCCCGAGACCGCATCGCGGGCCGACTCGCTCACCCACGCCTCGCCGATGCCCGGCGTCGCCCGCGCCTCCCCGGCCAGCGCTTCGGCCCGATCCCGGTGGCGGTCGAAGATCGCCAGCCGAGCGCCGGCCAGCACGGCGCCGAGCACAGCGAGGTGGCTCCGCCCCTGGGCCCCGGCGCCGATCAGCGCGGCGATGGCCGGCCGGCCGTCGATCGCCGGGGCGAACCGCGCGATTGCGACGCCGGACACTGCGGCCGTCCGCTCGGCCGTGATCGGTCCGGCATCCAGGATCGCCGTCGGGACGCCGGTGGTCGGATCGGCCAGCAGGACGAGGCCGTGGAGCGCCGGCAGGCCGCGCGCCCGGTTGCCCGGAAAGCCCGCGATCCACTTCAGCCCGACCAGATCGTCGCGACCCTCGGGATCAGGCCCCCGGAGCAGGGCGGGCATCGCGTGGCCGAACGATCCATCGGGCCGCGGGTGGACCCCGAGCTTCGGGGGCAGCTCGGCGTGGGCCACGAGCGCGACCATCGTCCGCTCGGCCAGCGCGAGCCGCTCGGCGACCGGCGGCATGGCCGCTTCGACCTCGCGGGCGGCGAGATACCTCAGGGCGGGCGCCTCACGATCGGACATCGACGGACGAGTCTAGCGGCGGTCATGGCGGACAGGCGGGTAGGATGCAGCGGTGCCTCCGGAGAACGCCCAGAGCCTGGAGAACCTCAAGCTGGAGCGCGACGCGGTGCTCCTCTACGACGCGCTCGCCACGATCGAGAAGGAGCCGAACCGAGCGGCCGCCTTCCGGCGGATCGCCGCAAACGAGCGGCGCCACGCCGAGATCTGGGCGCGCAAGCTGGAGGAGCGTGGCGCGGCCGTCCCGGCGGCACCGACGCGGCCGCGAGCCAGGGTCGCCGCCATCCTGCTCCTCGCTCGCCTCTTCGGGACGCGCGCCGTCTCCGACCTCGTGACGGCGCTCGAAGGCGACGAGGAGGACATCTACGAAAGCCAGTCCTCCCCGGAGGTGGCCGGGATCGCCGCGGACGAGCGCGAGCACGCCGAGATCTGGCGGCAACTGAAGAACGACGGAAAGACGCTCAGCGCGACCGCCGACATCGTCGCCCGCGAGCGATGGCATCGCTCCGGCCGCTCCGGGACGCTCCGCGCGGTGATCTTCGGGGTGAGCGACGGGCTCGTCAGCAACCTCGCCCTCGTCATGGGGGTCGCCGGCGCGGCCGGCACCGAGGGCCGGTTCGTCCTCCTCGCCGGCATCGCCGGGCTGCTGGCCGGAGCGTTCAGCATGGCTGCGGGCGAGTACATCTCGATGCAGTCCCAGCGCGAGTTGTTCGAGCGCCAGATCGCCCTCGAGCGTGCGGAGCTCGAGGCCATGCCGGAGGAGGAGCAGGCGGAGATGGCCGCCATCTACCGCTCGAAGGGCTTCCCTCCGCACGAGGCAGAGGCGATCGCCGCGCGGCTGTTCGCGGACCCGGAGCTGGCGCTCGACACCCTCGTTCGCGAGGAGCTGGGGCTCGATCCCGACGAGCTCGGCTCGCCTGTCGGTGCGGCAGCGGGCTCGTTCGTCGCCTTCGCCATCGGGGCGGCCGTGCCGGTCGTGTCGTATGTCGTCGGCAGTGGAACCGGCGCGTTCGTCGCCAGCCTCGCTCTCAGCCTGGTGGCGCTGTTCCTGGTGGGGGCCGGGGTCAGCCTGCTGACCGGCCGCGGGACGCTGTTCTCCGGCGCGCGCCAGGTGGTCATCGGCGCCGTGGCGGCGGCCGTCACGTTCGCCGTCGGCTCCCTCGTCGGCGTCGCGGTCGCCTGACGTGGCGGATCTCGAGGACAGGCTGCGCGCCGCCGGCCTCCAGCCGGGCAGCTGGTCGAACGGGCCGAACGATCGCTATGCGCCGCACGACCACGGCTACGACAAGGTGCTCGTCGTCGCCCACGGCTCGATCCGGTTCGGACTGCCGGACCGTGGCGAGGAGGTCGACCTCGGCATCGGCGACCGGCTCGACCTGCCTGCGGGAACGCGCCACGATGCGCTGGTCGGGCCGGATGGCGTCAGGTGCCTCGAGGCCCATGCGCCGGCAGGGACGCTGGCCGGGGTCCTGCGGCGACCCGCCGGGAGCTGGTGACCCCCGGGAATCGACGAGGCCCCGGGGTTACCGGGGCCACGTGGGTTAGGCTATCGAGAGGAGTCGACTCAGCGGAGGCCGAAGCGCGTCCACAGTCTGATGTCATCTCGAGGATCGGCATAGCGCGGATCCTCAGTGCCCAGCAGGATGCTGAGAATTGAGAACAGCGCCAGGAACCCAAATCCGACGGCGATCATCGTAGGCCCTCCGCTGCGCGGTCATCGTGGACGATGAGGTCCGTCGCTGGGTGCGATGGTCGACAACCTGAGGGAATATTACCTAACGTTTCTCGCCTCGTCAATCGATCCACCTAACGAAGTGGTACTAGATGCCGGGTATCGATCGACTCAGTACGAATGACGCCCGAATCCTCGAAATCCTCCAGCGGGACGGCCGTCGACCGTACGCGGAGCTCGGTGCGGAGGTCGGGATGAGTGGCCCGTCCGCTCACGAGCGGGTCAAGAAGCTCGAGGCGCGCGGGGCGATCCGCGGCTACGTGGCGAACCTCGACCCGGCGGTCGTCGGGTTCGACGTCCTGGCCTTCACCTGGATCACCCAGGCCCCGGGCACGGCCGCGACCGATCTGACCGACGACCTCGCCGCCATTCCCGAGATCGAGGAGTGCCATCACATCGCCGGCGAGGCCGACTACCTCATCAAGGTCCGGGCCAGGGACACGCGCGACCTCGAGCGGATCATGCGGCTGGTCCAGGAGACCCGGCACGTGTTCACGACAGAGACCGACGTCGTCTTCTCGAGCGGCTTCGAGCGACGGCCACTCCCCCTCGTCCAGGAAACCGACAGGACCGGAAGCGCGTAGACGATGACAGGCGACCGTCACGCCCCCGGCGACGAAGCGGGCCTCGTTCGCGAGGTTGCAGCCGGCTCGCAGGACGCGCTGGCCGCTCTCTATGACCGACACGTCGACGCGGTCTTCGCGGCGGCGATCAGGTTGACATCCGATCGGCAGGTAGCCGAAGAAGTAGTGCAGGAGACATTTCTCGCGCTCTGGAATCGAGCGGAACTGTTCGACCCCGGCGTCGGATCACTTGCCGCGTGGCTCCATACCATCGCCCGCAACCGGACCGTCGATCGCCTCCGGGCGGCCGGCCGGCGACCGAACACCATTCCTCTCTCAGCAGCCGGCGGTGCCGACGAGAGCGACACAGCGGCTCTCGAGCGGATCGTCGTGGCGGGACGCGTGCTGGGCGGAGCGGATCTCGGACCGGGACCCGAAGGCGAGCTGGCCGCGGCGGAGCTCAGGCACGTGATCCGCGGCGCCCTCGAGAATCTGCCCGAACACGAGCGGACGGCCCTCGTCCTCGCCTACAGCGCGGACCTGACGCAATCGGAGATCGCGGAGCGGCTTGGCTGGCCGCTTGGAACGGTGAAGACGCGGACGCGGCGTGCCCTGCTGCGACTCCGCGAAGTCCTGGCCGAGGAGCTCGGTCCAGGTGCGGAACTGGCACCGGTCGGTGTTCCGGCCGGCGATCGACAGGATCGGTGACGGGAGACGATGGAACACATTGAGGCGCGCGAGCTCCTCGAGATTGCGGCAGTCGAACCGGGCGGGTTCGAGCGGCTGACGGCGGGCGACACGCCCGACTCGGCGGCGCTGGCCGGCCATGTCGCCGGCTGCATCGAATGCGCCACGGAGATGGAGCGCCTTCGCCGCGCCTCGGTCGTCATCCGAGACGCCCTTCGCGCGTCGCCGCCGGCAGACCTGCGCGAGCGGACGCTGGCGTTCGTCGCGGCCGTCGGGCGACCGCGGGGAATGGGAGCGGAATCGCCGGCGATCGGCGGGCAAACGGCGGTCGCCTCCGCGGCGGTGCCGGCCCTCCACGTTCGCGACGGCGACAGGCGCCGAGCTGCCCCGCGGCCGGCACTCTGGGTCGGGGCGATGGCCGCCGCCATCGTGATCGCGATCGTCGGGACCTCGGTGTTCGTGACCCGCGCCAACGACGCTGCCAACCAGGCCCAGGCCGTCCAGATCGCGTCGCTGGCAAAGGTGGCGACGTGGAGCCTCCGGATCGACGGGGAGAAGGACGCACGCTACGTCGAGCTCGCGGCGACGAACGGCGACGCAGACCTGGCCGGGACCCTGGCGTTCTCGCCGCGGACGAAGGAGCTCGTCGTGCTCGCAGAGGGCCTCGCCCAGCCGCCGTCCGGAATGCAGTACCGGTGTTGGGTCGAGATCGGCGGCAGCCGGCAGCGGATCGGCCAGATGTTCTTTGGCGGGAACGTTGCCTACTGGGTCGGCCAGGCGGATGGCATCGCCGGCGCGGGAACCGGAACCCGGTTCGGTGTCTCTCTCGGCCCGGCCGATGGGGACTCCATCACTGCGGATCCGGTCCTCCAGGGCCAGTTGTAGTGTCGTCGGCGGCGCCGGCGCGACCCGATGGCGGCGAACGCGAAACCGACGGGGAGCCGCTTCCGGGGCGCGAGGTTGTCGCAGGCGCCAAGGCCGCCGCGCCCGTGACCGCGGGCGGGTCGCGCCATGGCGGGTCGGACGAGGCGGACGACGTCGCCTCCATCTTCGATGAGATCGCCCCGGTCTACGACCGCCTGGAATCGGTCCTCTCGCTCGGGCTCGACCGCCGCTGGCGAAAGGCGGTTGTCGCGAATTCCCTGGTGATGCCCGGCGGCGCGGTGATCGACGTGGGCGCCGGCACGGGCAAGCTCGCCGCGGTCCTCGCCGATCGGGTGGGGCCGTTCGGGCGGGTCGTGGCCGTCGACCTCTCGCCCGCCATGGTCGCGCGCGGCTCGGCTCGGACGCAGGACATCGTCCAGCTCGAGTTCGTCCTCGGAGATGCCCTCGCCCTGCCGTTCGATGGCCGCCAGTTCGACGCCGCGACGATGACCTTCGGCCTCGGCACGCTGCCTGACCTGAGAGCGGGGCTGGGGGAGCTCTGCCGTGTCGTCCGGCCGGGTGGTCGCGTCGTCTGCCTCGAGCCGACGATGCCGCGCCCGCGCTGGTGGGGCCGGATCTACCACCGGGCCGCCGGCCGCATCGCACTGCTGGCCATCTCGGTCGCCGGTCGGCGACAGGCCTATCGCCGGCTGGCCGCCGTCGTCCGGAACGTCCCCGACCCGGAGGCGCTGGCCGACGTGATGCGGTCCGTCGGCCTCGTCGACGTCAGGCATCGCCGGCTCGGGCTCGGTGCAGTCGCCCTGCACGTGGGCACGGTCCCCGAGGGCAACAGCTAGCCGTCCTGCCCCAGCTGGGCCCCAAGTGGCGGGGGCCCGCCGCCCGGGGAAGGGGCGGTGGCCTCCGGTGGCGGTCCGCCGGGACCCGCGACGGGCTCCGCCGGGTCGTCGGGCGGCGGCGCGGCGAGGTATTCGCGATGGAGGCGGAGCACCTCCTCGACCCGCTCGGGTGGGACGGCCCTGCCCGCTCCGGACATGACCGCGGCGATCCACCGGGATTCGCCTCGAGCCTCGGACTCCGTGACATCGACGTCGCGCCGCACGGATTCGGCCATCACGAGCCACGTCAGCGCTGCCCCGAACACCAGCCCGACGATGAGCAGCCACCAGTTGAATTCGGCGTTCATCGGACCGTCGCCGAACGGGGGGTGCGGGAAGAGGTCATGCGCGGGCAGTATAGGCAGCGGGGCGCGACGAGCGTGTTCCGCCGGAGGCCGCGGCAGACGACGGCGTCCGCCCGTACACTCGGCCCCACATGATCGACTTCACCCCGGATCCGATTGCGTTCACGATCGGCTCGTTCCCGGTCCACTGGTACGGCATCTGCTACGCCGTCGGCCTCGCGTTGGTCTACCTGCTCCTCGTTCGCGAGGCGCGCCGCCGCGGCCAGGACCCGGAAATCGTCGGGAACGGCATGGTGATCGTCGCGATCGCGGCGCTCATCGGCGGGCGCCTCTATCACGTCATCGACCAGTGGGCGATCTACCAGGCGGACCCGATCACCGCCATCGTGCCTATCACAAAGCAGGCGAACGGTTCGTATGCATTCGCGGGGTTCACGGGCCTCGGCGTCCCGGGCGGCATCATCACCGGAACCATCGCCGCCTGGTATCTCACGCGCCGATGGAAGCTCGACTTCGCCACCTGGGCCGACATCGTCGCGCCCGGCCTGTTCGTCATGCAGGCGGTGGGACGGATCGGGAACTTCTTCAACCAGGAGCTGTACGGGCCACCGACGTCGCTGCCCTGGGGCATCGCGATCGATTGCATCCACCGCGTCGCCGCGTATCCCTGCGCCGAGTTCCCGTCCGCGACGACGCACTTCCACCCGCTCTTCCTGTATGAGTCGGTGTCAGGGCTCGTCGGCGCGGCCGTCCTGCTGTGGCTGGCCAGGCGTCCGGCCACCCGGTTGCGACCCGGCGACCTGTTCCTGATCTTCCTCGTCTGGTACGGGACCACGCGCTTCCTGCTCGAGTTCATGCGGAGCGGCAACTGGACGTTCTTCGGGATCGCGACGGCCCAGATCGTGTCGGCCGGGTTCATCGCGGTGGGTCTCGTGCTCCTCCTGTACCGCCACCGTCGCGGCGGCACCCCTGCGCCGGCCGACGAGACACGGGCCCCCGAGCCCGAGGTCGGCGAGCCGGACACGCCGTCCGCCTGAGTGGACGTCGGCGACAGCCAGCCGCCGGCGCCTCGACGGCAGCGGCCGCCACCGGGTCGTGTCTCGCCGCAGGCCCTCGCCGAGGCCCGCGGCGGAGCCGTGGAAGGCCTCGCGTGGCTCGGCCGGACGCCTGAGTCGCGAGCCTCGATCCTCTACCAATTCGTTCGCCTCCTTGCGCGTGCGGTCATCTTCGGGATGTTCCGCTTCAGGATCGAGAGGGCCGGTCGCGAGCACCTGCCACCCGGCGGCTACCTCATCGTCGGCGCGGCGCACCGCGGCTGGATGGATCCATTCGTCGTCCTGCATGCCCTGCCGACCGAGCCCCGGGTCTGGTTCCTGGGCAGCGCCCCGTCCACGTTTACATCGCGATGGCGGGAGTCGCTGATCCACCGGATCGGCGGGCTCCTGCCGGTCTGGCGTGGAGGCCTGGGGATCGAGCAGCACGTCGCATCGGCGCGCGCCGTCACGGCCAACGGCGGCGTCTTCGCCCAGATGCCAGAGGGGACCGTGAGCGGACCGGCCGGCCGGATCGGCCCATTCCGCGTCGGCTGGGCACTCATCGCGCTGCGGACGGGAGCGCCGATCGTCCCCCTCGCGATGGCGGGCACAGAAGAGCTCTACATCGGCAAGCGGATGGCATCGCGGATCCTGCCGGAGACATCCATCCGCGCGTTGCTGGGCGGAACCTGGGACGGGACCCTCCCGGCCGAGGGCTCGCGCGAGGAACTCGAGCTGGCCCGGCGACTGACCGACGCGCTCGCGGCTCTGCTCGGCCCGATCGTCGAACAGCTGTACGCGAGCACCGTCGATCCGCCGGAGCACCCGCGCCGCCTCCGCCATCGCCTCACCTGGTTGCTGCTGCGCCCGGGCCGGCTCGATCGGGACGGGTGACCGCACCTATACTCGGCCCCGATGACGTACGCCGAATCGATCCTCGACCTCGTGGGCCACACCCCCCTGGTCCGCCTCACCCGGGTGACCCGCGAGCTCGGCCCCGCGGAGGCTCAGCCGCTCATCCTCGCGAAGCTCGAGATGTTCAACCCCGGAGGCTCGGTGAAGGACCGGATCGGCCTGCCGATGATCGAGGCGGCCGAGCGCGAGGGCAAGCTCAAGCCGGGCGGGACGATCATCGAGCCGACGTCGGGCAACACCGGCCACGGCCTCGCGATCGCTGCCGCCCTGAAGGGCTACCGCTGCATCTTCGTCATGGCCGACAAGCAGTCCACGGAGAAGCAGGCCCTCCTGCGGGCCTACGGCGCGCAGGTCGTCCTGTGCCCGACCAACGTCGCGCCGGAGTCGCCGGAGTCGTATTACTCCGTCGCGGCACGGCTCGCGCGCGACATCCCCGGGGCATTCAAGCCGGACCAGTACTGGAACCTCGAGAACACGAAGGCGCACGAGCGGACAACCGGCCCGGAGATCTGGGACCAGACAGATGGTCGGATCACGCACTTGATCGCCGGCGTCGGCACGGGCGGGACGATCTCGGGGGCCGCGCACTATCTCCGCGAGATGAACCCGACGATCCGGATCATCGGCGCCGATCCGGAGGGCAGCGTCCTCTCGGGCGATACTGCCCGGCCGTACCTCACCGAGGGAATCGGGGAGGACTTCCTGCCGGGCACGCATGACCCGGCCGTCGTTGACCGCTGGGTCCGGGTGTCGGACCGCGATTCCTTCGCGATGGCCCGGCGAGTCACCCGGGAGGAGGGGATTCTCGCCGGTAAATCAACGGGGACGGCGGTCGTCGCGGCCCTCGACGAGGCGCGCCGCCTCATCGCCGAGGAGCCCGCGGAGGCGCCCGACGCCGTGTTCGTCGTCATCCTTCCGGACGGCGGTCGGAACTACATGTCGAAGCTCTACAACGACGAATGGATGCGCAACAACGGCCTCCTGGCAACCACCGGCGCGGTCACGCGGATCGAGGAGATCCTCGCCGGTCGCCATCACGATCTCGACCGGCCCGCCGTCGTCCTCGCCCGCACCACGGAGCGCGTCGGTGAGGCCATCGCCACGCTCCAGGAGTACGGCATCAGCCAGATGCCGGTCTCGGAGGACGCCGAGGGCGACGACGTCGTCGGCATCGTCGGCTCGATCAACGAGAAGGGGCTCCTCGACCGCGCGTTCCGCGATCCGTCGGTCGTCGAGCGGACGGTCGGCGAGGTGATGGACGCCCCGCTACCGCTGATGGACGCCTCCGCGACACTGGACGACGCATTCGGATTGCTATCCGGAGGCGTGTCGGCGCTCGTCGCCGTCCGCGGCGAGCGACCCGCGGGGGTCGTGACGAAGCTCGACCTGCTGGAGTACCTGGCGCACCTATCCCCGCGTCGCGACTGACCGCTTGGGGGCCGCGGGGGCCGTGGAGGCCGCGGGGGCCGCGGGGGACGCTCGGCGCAGAAGGATCGCCGCGAGCCAGCTCTTGCGAGCCGGCGGCTCATCGGGGAGAGGCAGAGCGTCGGGTCGGGCGTACATCGCTCGGCGTTCGGCTTCGCGAGCCGCCTCACTCATGCCGGCGGCGTCACGCGCTTCGAGGTACATCAGCTTCCAGGCCATTGGTCGTCTCCTGTGCGGCGGGTTTCGTGTCCCGCTCGGGCCTGAGACTCCCATCCTCGATCGCGCCCGCCATCGGGCGAGCGCCCTATCGAGCTCGGTGTCCGCACCTCAAATCTCCGCCCACCGGCGCGATGCCGTTGGTTGCATATTCGGCTTGGCCGGACCGCGGGCGCCCGACCCGCCCGCCCCGCCGGACCCGCCCGCCCGGCCCGCGCCGACCTGATGCAGCCAACGGCATCACCGGGCGACAGGACCGCGCCGGGCGCCACCAAACCCTGATGCAGCCGACGGCATCACCGGGCGACAGGACGATGTCCGCGCCGCGCGCGCCGCCCGCGCCGCGCGAGGCCCTACACCCAGGGCAGCCTCACCGGCAGCAGGGCATTCACGATCAGGCCGAGGACGAGGAGACCGCCGGCCCGCCGAGTGTGGATGAACGCGGCGCCGACGAACCAGAGCGGCCACCCCACGTAGCTGTGCGGCGGTGATTGCGGGCGCGGGGACGAGAACGTCCGAAGGACCGTGACGAGGCGCGGGATGCCCAGGACGACGAGCGCGACCCACGGCCCGATCCAGCCGGCGAGCGCGGCGCCGATGACGATCGGATAGAAGGCGATCATCAGGGCCTGGGCCACGACACGCGCCCGCCGCTCGCCGAGGATGACCGGCAGCGTCCTGACACCCTTCCCCTTGTCCGCCTCGATCTTGTCGATGTGCTTGCCGAACAGGACCGTCGTCACGAGGATCGCGTACGGGAGCGAGGCGATCCACGCCCAACCCGGAATGGTTCCGGTCGCGACGAAGAACGTGCCGACCACCATCAGCGGGCCCCAGACGATGAACACGCCCGGCTCGCCCAGACCGATGTGCTTGAGGCGGATCGGCGGAGCGACGTAGAAGACCGAAATGAAGAGCCCGGCGAGGGCGAACGCGATGACGAGCGGCCCGCGGAACGCCGTCAGGGTCAGCATTATCGCGAGGTCGATCACGTTGACGAAGAGGATCGCCGTCGCAAGCTCGCGTTTCGTCACCCAGCCCGACAGGATCGGGTGCGGCGCGTAGAGCGCCCGGACGTAGTCGTCCGTGTCCACCCCGCCCTCGAGGTCGAAGTAGTCGTTGATCATGTTGTTCGCGGCGTGGGCGACGACCAGGCCGACGATGGCGAGGACGAGGAGGCCCCAGTCGACGCTGACCTCGCCGGTCAGCCGCGCGGCCCCGATGGCCAGCAGACCGCCGATCAGCCCCGACGTCGCGGTCATGGAGAACACCGCCGCTCGGGTGATCACGAGCCACTTGCTGACCGCGTCGGGCTGGGTCATGCCCTCCGGCAGGTTGGCCGTGTTCAGCACATACCGCCAGGTCCCGAGGCGGGCGCGGAGGCTCGTTTTCGGTGCGGGCGCGGTTGCCGCCGCCGCGGCGTTCGTCGGCGTGGTTGCCATCTTCTCTGGTTCCTCGAGCGGCCGTTTCGACCGACCGAAACGTGCGGTTTGACTGTAGCAGATTTGTCTTCGACGGAGATTCGCGCGAGGCCATCCGGTGGATCAGCGATGATGCCGCCATGAAGGACCCGGAGCCGCAGTTCGACACCCTCGCCGTCCACGCCGGCGCCGAGCCCGACGAGCTGACCGGCGCCGTGTCGCCGCCGATCTACCAGACCTCGACCTACGCCCAGGAGGGCGTCGGACGTCCGAAGGGCGGCTACGAGTACGCGCGTTCCCAGAACCCGACTCGTGAACGGCTCGAACGCGCCGTCGCCGCGCTCGAGGGAGGGACTCACGGCATCGCGTTCGCCAGCGGATCCGCGGCGACCGCCGCGATCGCACAGCTGGCTCAGTCCGGCGACGAGATCGTCGTCGGTGACGACGTGTACGGTGGGACGTTCCGCTATTTCGAGCGCGTCCATCGGGCGAGCGGCGTCGACGCTCACTACGCCGATCTTGCGTCCGGCCCGGACGCGCTCTGGGAGGAGCTGACGGCCCGAACCCGGCTGGTCTGGTTCGAGTCGCCGACGAACCCGTATCTCAAGATCATCGACATCGCGGCGGTCGCCGCGACCGTTCGCGAGCGGGCGGCCCAGGCCGGCGACATCAGTCCGTTCATCGTCGTCGACAACACGTTCGCCTCGCCGGCGATCCAGAGGCCGCTGTCCCTCGGGGCGGACATCGTCTTCCACTCCGCGACCAAGTACCTCGCCGGTCATTCCGACACGATCTGCGGGGTCGTCGTCACGAACGACGATGCGATCGCCGAGCGGCTGCGGTTCCTCCAGAACGCGATGGGCGGCGTCCCGGGGCCGTTCGACTGCTTCCTCGTCCTGCGCGGCCTGCGGACGCTCCACCTGCGGCTCGAACGCCATGCCGCCAATGCGCTCGCGGTCGCCCGATTCCTGGCGGGTCGCGAGGACGTCGCCACCGTCATGTACCCGGGCCTCGCCGACGGGCCGCATGCCCACCCCGGGGCGGCGATCGCCGCGCGCCAGATGCGGTCCGGGGGCGGGATGGTGTCGTTCATTCCCGCCGCGATCGACGGACGCTCGGCGAAGGATCGGGCGATCGCGATCTGCGAGGGGGCGAGGCTGTTTGCGCTCGCCGAGTCGCTCGGCGGGGTCGAGTCGCTCATCGAGCTGCCGGCCGTCATGACCCATCTCTCGGTCGCCGGCTCACCGCTCGAGGTCGACGAGGCGCTCGTCCGCCTGTCGGTCGGAATCGAGGCGAGCGACGACCTGATCGCCGATCTGAGCCAGGCCCTCGACCGCGCCTGACCCAGGCATCTGGCAGCCCGGCAACGAGGGGCGCTGAGCAGCCTGGTCCGACCGCCGGCATAAGGCGCGGCGCCCACCGTAGCCCGACAAATAAGGCAGTTGCGCCCGATGGTCGGCCAGATCGCCCGATGCCCGCGAGGCTGTCCGGGCACGACCATCCATCCAACGAGAAGCGCTCGACACGAAGGTCGGGCCTCCGATGGAGGACAACACGATGGACCCGCTGACTGCACATGACATGGCCAAGCTCCGCATGGCGGAGCGCCACCAGGAGGCCGCTCGCGAGCGGCTTGCCAGGGTGGCCCGCGCGACCGGCAACGACGACGAGCAGGAGACGGCGGTCTGGCGCCGCTGGACCCTTCGTCGGGTCGTCGGTCGAATCACCCTGGCGAGCGCCAGGGCCTGAGTTCCCGGCGCCGGCGGCCCACGGACCGTCGGCGCCTCCGATCCCCATCGGGACGAGCGGGGCGGCCCGCCGGACCCCGGATCCGACAAGGAGGCAACGAATGCACCCGCTCATCGCCTACGACCTCGCCAAGCTGAAGATCGCCGACCTGCATGCCGAAGCCGAGAACGAGCGGCTGGCCGCGTCGGCCCGATCCGCTCGCGCCACGCGACAGGGGACCGACCGCGGGCCGCTCATCCCGGTCCGCTGGACCCTCCGCAGGTTCTTCTCGAGGCTTCACCTCGCAGGGTCCGAGGCCTGACCGCCGCAGCGGGCGCGGAGCGGCCAATTGGGGCGCCGCTCCCGCCCGCGCGCGACGCCGGACGGTACTTCCAGCGACCGACGACTGCACCTTTCGAGTAGCAAAGGTTGCGGGACGGAATCAATCGAGAAGGAGTACCCTCACCCCAACGCGACTGCGGAAGCCGACTCCTCACCTCGCCCATCAGGGCGCGGAGGTACGCGCGGCCGGTCGATCGGCCGAGATCGCCCCGCGTCCAGGAGTCGCACCATGACCCAGTCCATTCGAACGGCCATGCCGGCCCCCGACGCGCCACGCGCGCTTGGGCGCTCACTCCAGTCGAACCTGTCCACCGCTGCGCTGTACGAGGCGGCCATCCGCTCCCACGAGGGCCTCGTCGCCGCGGGCGGCCCGCTCGTCGTCCGGACCGGCAAGCACACCGGCCGATCGCCAAAGGACAAGTTCGTCGTCCGGGAACCGTCGTCCGACGCCAAGATCTGGTGGGGCGAGATCAACCAGCCGATCAATGAGGACAACTACGACCGCCTGCGGGCGCGACTCGTCGACTACCTCACGGAGCGGGATCTCTACGTCCAGGACTGCTTCATCGGGGCGCACCCCGATCATCGCCGCTCGCTTCGGGTCTACACGGAGACAGCCTGGGCCAGCATCTTCGCCCGGAACCTCTTCCGCCGGCCCTCTGCGGAGGACCTTGCCTCGTTCCTCCCGAACTTCACGATCATCGACGTCCCGTCGTTCAAGGCCGACCCTTCGACCGAGGGCACGCGGAGCGAGACCGCGATCCTCGTCCACCTCGGTCGGATGGAGGTGATCATCGTCGGCACCGAGTACGCCGGCGAGATCAAGAAGTCCGCGTTCACCGTCATGAACTACCTGCTCCCCGACGAGGGCGTCCTGCCGATGCACTCGGCGATCAACGTCGGCGCCGAGCGGGATTCGGTGATCTTCTTCGGCCTGTCGGGGACCGGCAAGACGACGCTGTCGGCGGACCCGGAGCGGAGCCTCATCGGCGACGACGAGCACGGCTGGGGATCCGACGGCGTGTTCAACTTCGAGGGCGGCTGCTACGCGAAGACGATCCGCCTCAGCTCGATGTACGAACCCGACATCTTCGCGACGACGAAGCGATTCGGGACGATCCTCGAGAACGTCGATCTCGATCCCGTGACCCGTCAGCTCGATCTCGATTCCGAGCGGATCACCGAGAACACGCGAGGCGCATACCCGCTCGAGTTCATCGGCAACGCGGACCTCACCGGAATGGCCGGCCAACCGCGCCACGTCGTGTTGCTGACCGCCGATGCGTTCGGCGTCCTGCCACCGATCGCCCGGCTGACGCACGACCAGGCGGCCTATCACTTCATCAGCGGCTACACGGCCAAGCTCGCGGGAACCGAGGTCGGGATCCAGGAGCCGAAGGCGACGTTCTCGGTCTGCTTCGGGGCGCCGTTCATGCCCCGTCACCCGAGCGAGTACGCGGCGATGCTCATCGAGCGGCTGGCCCGCTGGGACGTCCCGGTCTGGCTCGTCAACACCGGCTGGACGGGCGGACCGTACGGGACCGGCGTGCGGATGAACATCAATCACACGCGAACGATGGTTCGGGCGGCCCTCAACGGCGTCCTCGACGATGTTCCGACCCGGACCGACCCGATCTTCAACGTGGAGGTGCCGATGTCAATTCCGGGCGTCCCGTCGGGGGTCCTGGACCCGCGCTCAACGTGGCAGGACGGGGCGGCCTACGACGTCCGGGCCCAGACCCTCGCCCGGATGTTCGCGGAGAACTTCGCTGCCTACGCCGATCGCCTGCCGGCGTCCGTGCGCGCCGCGGGCCCCACGGTTTCCGCTGACGGTGAGCCGGCGCCCGCGCCGGCAGGACCGGGCGAGGGCTGACCTAGCGGGCTCGACCGACGAGGGGGTCGTGCTCGGCGAGCATCGCGACCGCCGATCCGACGAGGGCCAGCGTCGCGAGAATCACGGCGGCAGGACCGACGACCAGGGCGACGAGCCCCAGGATGGCGGGCACGTCTCACGCCCTCCGCGGGCTGATTGACTCGAAGATCGCCGCCCCGAAGAGCGCCACGACCCCGACGCCGACGACCAGCATGTTTCCGGCCACGAACAGGCCGAGTCCGACCAGCAGCATGCCGACGAAGATCAATGCGACGACAGACAGGAACATCAGCAGGGACTCCATGAAGACGTTGACGGTGCGATCGTCGGTCACGTGCGCATCGCGCACGATTGACGAAACACCTCGGTCGATACCGGCAAACGTCGGGTCCGGACCGCGCACCACGTCGCCGTAAGATGGCGATGGGTCGTCATTGATCCAGGCACGAACCGAAAGGAGCCACCCCCGGATGCCCCGCAACAAGGTCACCGTCATCGGTGCCGGCTTCGTCGGCGCCACGACCGCCCAGCGAATTGCAGAAGCCGGGCTCGCCGACGTCGTCCTCGTCGACATCGTCGAGGGGTTGCCCCAGGGCAAAGGGCTCGACCTCGCGGAAGCGGCACCGGTCGTCGGCCATGACGCGCGGATCACGGGCACGAACGACTACGCGGATACCGCCGGGTCGGACATCATCGTCGTCACCTCGGGAATCGCGCGCAAGCCCGGGATGAGCCGCGACGAGCTGATGGCGACGAATGCCGGGATCGTCCGCGGGGTCGTGGAGCAGGCGGCGAAGCAGTCGCCCAACGCCATCCTCATCGTCGTCACGAACCCGCTCGACGCGATGTGCCACGTCGCCCTGCAGGCGTCCGGTTTCCCGCGCGAACGCGTCATCGGCATGGCGGGCGTCCTCGACTCGGCGCGGTTCCGGACGTTCATCGCCCAGGAGCTTGGCGTGTCGGTCGAGGACACCCTCGCATTCGTCCTGGGCGGCCATGGGGACACGATGGTTCCGCTGTCCCGCTACTCGACGGTGGCCGGCGTCCCGATCACCGAGCTCCTGTCGCCGGAGAGGGTCAAGGCGCTCGAGGAGCGGACGGCCAATGGCGGCGCGGAGATCGTCGCGCTCATGAAGACCGGCTCGGCGTTCTACGCGCCGTCGGCGGCAACCTTCGAGATGGTCGAATCGATCCTGCTGGATCGGAAGCGCGTCCTCCCGTGCGCGGTGCTGCTCAGGGGCGAGTACGGGACGACGGATACCTTCGTCGGCGTCCCGGTCGTGCTCGGCGCGAGCGGGATGGAGCGGATCTTCGAGATCAGGCTCACGCCCGACGAGCAGGCGGCCTTCGACGCGTCCGCGGCGGCGGTCAGGGACCTCGTCGAGAAGCTGGGCTAGCTGTCGTCTCCACGCACAAAACCACGTCCGACAGCACCGTCTCGTGCTGGACCAGCCATGTGCGGAATTCAGGCCGAAATCGGCGAACGCAACGACGTCACAACGAACGACACCATCAACCTCTGGACTGGACAGAGCTGACCTGTGCCATCGACAGAGTGCGGTCGTAACTGGAACTAATCCAGGTCACCGCCCACGCCAACAGGAGCACGGCGACCACTACTGCGATCGCCACGACAAGCAAACGGCCGAACCAATTCGTCATCTTCACATCTCGGATGGTTTCCCGCCCCGCTCTCCGCACGTGAATGTACCGGGGAGCATCCTGCAGTGCAGAGACAGGCGAGAGGCCGAGCTGAGAGTAGCGCGAGCCTTCGCCGGACGGGCCGCACTCCGAGCCAATCTTATCTGGATCGTTGGGACAGCCACCTCAGTCGCTGGCGCGCCTCAGGCGGTCGGGGCGAGGACGCTGGCGAGGGCCGGTCGCTTGTAGGTCCGCGCGGCGGCGAGCTCCGTCGACCTCTCGACGGTTCGCGCGATGGCCGCGCGATACGTTGCGTCGGTCTCGGGGAGTGGCGCCACGGCGAGCTCGGTCCGGAGGGTGTCGCACAGCCGGCGATACTGCCGCACGACCTGCGATCGCGAGCCGATCAAGCCGTACGCGCCGATCAGCACGGCGTGCGCCTCCTCGCGCAAGGGATCGCGGGCGAGGACGGTGGTCGCTGCCGCGCGCGCGCCGGCGACGTCGCCCGCTGCCAGCCGGGTCTCCGCGACGAACGTCAGTGCGTCCTCGTAGAGGTCCGAGAGCCGCTCGCGGTCGGCGGCAAAGCACTCGTGCCCGAGGCCCTCGGCGAGGTCGCCGCGATAGAGCGCAAGGCCCCGACCGGCACTCTGGGCCCCGTCGTTGACCATGGTCTCGAAGGTGGTGACGTCCAGCTCGAGGCGAACCTCGCGCTTCAGCCCGAGCGTGTCCTGGCCGACCTCGAGCAGCCGCTCGGGATCGACGCCGGCGGCGACGAGGCCCGTCCTGACGAGCCACAGCGCCTGGCGCAGCGAGGACGCGGAGGGGCCGTCGAAATCCGGCCAGAGATCTGCCGCGATCGCGTCCCGCAGTCGCGGTCTCGGGCGTAGTGCGAGGAGGGCCAGGAGAGCCTGGGCGTGGCGGCCGGCGAGTCGAACGCGCGCGCCGCAGGCCTCGACCTCGAAGCGGCCGAGGAGGTGGACCCTCAGCGTCAGCGCGGAATCGGACCCGGCTTCGTTCATTGCGTCCCCTCCAGCCGACAGGACGCCCAGCCCTTCCCCCCTTGGGCTGGACGTCCGCGTCGGCGGTAGGCCGAAGTCCCCCCAAGGGCTTCGGTCACCACATGTTTCCCCCCGGGCGAGCCCCCAGGCCCGCCCTCGGTTCGCTCGATCCCCTGACCGTGCTCCCCGTTGACGGCATCATGGTCGGCCGGTCGGCGCCGGGTGAGCATGGGTGCGACACGCTTGATGTCGGCCAGTTGACAGCACGGATCGGGGAGCCGGCAACGCCGCGGCACCACCAGCCCGACGTTTACACTGACCGTCGTGCCGGCCGCCGTGATCGCGTTCGACTTCGACCCCTTCCTGCATCTCGGCGACGGCGTCGTCCGCTGGGAGACGCTCGGCATCGCCGTCGCGATCTTCGTCGCCCTCGTCCTCGCCGGTGTCGGCGCCCGGGCGATGGAGCTGCGCGCCGACGACCTCCTGTTCGTCGTCCTCGGCATCGTGCCCGGAGCCGTCATCGGAGGGCGGCTCGGGTATGTCCTGCTCAATCCCGCGTTCTTCTCGGATCGCCCCGGCGCGATCCTGGACCCGGGCGTCGGCAGCCTCGAGCTCGGGCTGGCGGTCGTCGGCGGGGCGGTGACCGGCGGAATCGTCGCGATCCTGCTCGACGGGACCGTCGGGCGCTGGTTCCATGTCGCGGCCCTGCCGGCTCTCGTCGCCCTCGGCACAGGCAAGCTGGCCATGGCGCTCGGCGGTCGGGGGCAGGGCGTGCCGTCCGATTCCTCGTGGGCGACCGCGTATCTCGGACCCGGCCCATGGGGCTCACTGGCCCCGGGCGTCCCGTCCGTGCCGTCGCAGGCGTTCGAGGGCCTCGCGACACTCGTCGTGCTGCTGGTCGTCCTGGGACTGCGGACCGTCCCTCGGCTCGGGCGGCCCGACGGTCGCGCGTTCCTGGTGAGCATCGGGCTCTGGGCATTCGCCCGGATGATCGTCGTCGCCACATGGCGGGATCCGATCGTCGCCGGGCCGCTGCGCACGGAGCAGCTGATCGACGCCGGGATCGTCGTGGGGTGCCTCGCGGGGATCGCGTTCCTCGAGTGGAGGGAGCGGCCGGCCTCCGGCGCGGTGGCGACGGGGTAATCTTTCGGTCTTCCTTCGCCGCGACGCGGTTCGCAGGTCCCGAGCGGGACGAGATGTGAGGTCATCGATGACACAGGTGGCAGAGCCGGGCGCGAGCAGGACGGCCGCAGCCCCCGCAACGGATCGGGTTCACCACTGGATCGGCGGCCGATCGGTCGCCGGCACGTCGGGCCGGAACGGCCCGGTCTACGATCCGGCCACGGGGCGGCTGGCGCGCGAAGTGGATTTCGCCTCGACCCAGGAGGTCGACGCGGCCGTCCGTGCCGCCGCCGACGCCTTCCCGGCCTGGCGTGCCACCTCTCTCTCGAAGCGGACAGAGGTGATGTTCCGGATCCGGAACCTCGTCGACCAGCACCGGGCGGAGATCGCTGCCCACCTGACCGCGGAGCACGGCAAGGTGCCATCGGATGCCCTCGGCGAGGTCGCCCGCGGCCTCGAGAACCTCGAGTTCGCGACGGGCATCCCGCACCTCCTCAAGGGCGGCTTCAGCGAGCAGGTCTCGAGCGGCGTCGACGTCTACCAGATCCGGCAGCCGCTTGGCGTCGTGGCCGGCATCACGCCGTTCAACTTCCCGGCGATGGTGCCGATGTGGATGTTCGGCAACGCGATCGCCTGCGGCAACACGTTCGTCCTCAAGCCGTCGGAGAAGGACCCGTCCGCGTCGGTCTTCATCGGCGAGCTGCTCAAGGAGGCCGGCCTTCCGGACGGCGTGTTCAATGTCGTCCACGGCGACAAGGTGGCCGTCGATGCGATCCTCGAGCACCCGACGGTCAGGGCCGTGTCGTTCGTCGGGTCGACACCAATCGCGCGCTACATCTACGAAACCGGCACGCGCAACGGCAAGCGCGTCCAGGCGCTCGGCGGGGCGAAGAACCACATGATCGTCCTGCCGGACGCCGACATCGACATGGCAGCGGATGCTGCGGTCTCGGCGGCCTATGGCAGCTCCGGCGAACGATGCATGGCGATTGCCGTCGTCGTTGCGGTCGGGAACTCCGCCGATCCACTCGTCGAGGCCATCAAGAGCCGGCTGCCGAAGATCAAGGTGGGGCCCGGGTCCGACGCCTCGTCGGAGATGGGGCCGCTCGTGACGCGGGAGCACCGCGACAAGGTCGCCTCGTACATCGACAAGGGCAAGCAGCAGGGCGCCACCGTCGTCGCCGATGGGCGCGACCACCCGCTCGCGTCCGGTGACGGCTTCTATCTTGGGGTCTCGCTGCTCGACAACGTGACCCCGGAGATGGACTCGTATCGCAACGAGATCTTCGGGCCGGTCCTGGAGGTCGTCCGGGTCCCGACCTACTCCGAGGCCGTCCGCCTGGTCAACGACAACCCGTACGGCAACGGCACGGCGATCTTCACCCGCGACGGCGGCGTGGCGCGCCAGTTCCAGTTCGAGGTCGAGGCCGGCATGGTCGGGATCAATGTCCCGATCCCCGTCCCGGTGGCCTACTACAGCTTCGGTGGCTGGAAGAGCTCATTGTTCGGCGACGTCCATATGTACGGGCCCGAGGGAATCCAGTTCTACACGCGGGCGAAGGTCGTGACGTCGCGCTGGCCCGACCCCGGGACCTCGAAGGTCGATCTCGGATTCCCGCGCACGAGGTAGGAGCGGCAATGACAGAGGACTCCGACGTCTTCGGCCGGATCAACGCGCTCTCGCACGAGGAGGAAGAGCTCTACGCGCGAGCGGCCGACGGAAGCGGACTCGATGCCGACGAACGCGAACGGCTCGAGGAGATCAAGATCCAGCTCGACCAGGCCTACGACCTCCTCCACCAGCGCCAGGGCCGGCGCGACGCCGGTGATGACCCATCGGCTGCCCAGTCGCGCCCGCCGAGGGTCGTCGAGGGCTACGAGCAGTAGCGCTCCGGGGCGATTCGCCACGAAGTTGAATTCGTCGTGCATGGCAACGGTCACGCTGAGCGAGCGAGGATCGAAAGAGGCTGAGCCGTCGCGTCCACATGGATCGGACCGACTCGTAGCGCGAGGCGGATTGCCATGGGCTTGCTCAGCTGGATCATCCTCGGCCTGGTCGCCGGGGTCATCGCGGACTTCCTGATGGGAGGCGGGTTCGGGCTCATCGGCTCGATCGTGCTCGGCATCGTCGGCGCGGTCGTCGGCGGCTATCTCGCGACGCTGATGGGCGTCGGTGACGTGACCGGCCTCAATATTGGCAGCATCGTCATCTCGGTCGTCGGCGCCTGTATCGTGGTGCTCGTCGTCAGGGCACTCCGAACCGGCGACCGGCGCACGATCTGACACACGCTGGGCGGTCCGGTCGGGCATCCCGGCCGGGTCCAGCTTCAGCCGAACCAGGGAGACACCAATGCTCTGGACCGTTTTCGTCGTGCTCGTGGTCCTGTGGTTGCTGGGGTTCGTCACCAACGTCGTCGGTGGGCTGATCCACCTGCTGCTGGTGGTCGCCCTCATCGTCCTCGCCTACAACTTCCTGAGCGGCCGTCGGAGCGTCTGACGCCACGAGCCCCGCTCGTTGGCGCTTGGTCCGGCTGGCGGACCAACGGGCGGCCGGCGGGCCGAAACGGGGTCCGAATCGGGTCCCCAGCCGCCGCTTGGTCCGGCTGGCGGACCAACGGGCGGCCGGCGGCCGGAAAAAGGGCCCGAATCGGGTCCCCAGCCGCCGCTTGGTCCGGCTGACGGACCAACGGGTGATCGCCGGGCCGGATCTGGCTGGATCGGGGCCCGGGTCCGGTTTCGGGCCTCAGGCCAGCCGGGCGTAGTCGGCAGGAGATCGCTTGACGAAGCGGCCGTGGCCCTTCCGGCCGGTGAATTCCCCGTTCCGGACGATGACCGTGCCACGGGACAGGACGATGTCTGAGCGGCCCTGGACCTCGCGGCCCTCGTAGCACGAGTAATCGACGTTCATGTGATGCGTCTTCGCGCTGATCGTGTGCCTGGCGTTCGGGTCGTAGACGACGAGGTCGGCATCGGAGCCGACGGCGACGGCGCCCTTTCGCGGGTGCATCCCGAACAGCTTGGCGGGCGCGGTCGAGATGATCTCGACCCATCGTTCCAGGCTGATCCGGCCGGCGACCACGCCGCCGTCGTGGAGCAGGTCGACCCGATCCTCGACGCCGGGTAGCCCGTTCGGGACCTTCCGGAAATCGCCCTGGCCGAGCTCCTTCTGGCCGTGGAAGTCGAACGGGCAGTGGTCGGTCGCGACGAGCCGCAAGTCGTCCTTCACGAGGCCCGTCCAGAGGTCGTCCCAGTGATCCTTCGGGCGGAGCGGGGGCGAGCAGACGAACTTCGCCCCATTGAAGCCGTTGCCCATGTCATCGAGGCTGAGGAACAGGTACTGCGGACAGGTCTCGGCGAAGGCCATCGCGCCGCGATCACGAGCGTGGCGGACCTCGTCGAGCGCCTCGCGGGCCGACAGGTGGACGATGTAGACCGGGACGTGGGCGGCCTCAGCGAGGCGGATGACCCGGTTCGTCGCCTCGCCCTCGAAGATGGGGTAGCGGGCGACGCCGTGGTAGTAGGGGTCGGTGTGTCCGGCGGCGACCTCGTCCGCTGCAACGACGTCGATGGCCATCCCGTTCTCGGCGTGCATCATGATCAGCCCGCCGTTCGTGGCGGTCCGCTGCATGGCCCGGAAGATCGCCCCGTCGTCGCTGTAGAAGACGCCTGGGTAGGCGGTGAAGAGCTTGAAGTCCGGGACGCCCTCGGCGACGAGCTGGTCCATTTCCGCCAGGGTCGCGTCGTTGACGTCACTCATGATCATGTGGAAGCCGTAGTCGGCGACCGCGTTGCCCTCGGCCTTGGCATGCCAGGCGTCGAGGCCGTCGCGCAGGGACGCCCCGCGGGACTGGACGGCGAAGTCGACGATCGTCGTGGTCCCGCCGAACGCCGCGGCCCGCGTCCCGGTCTCGAACGTGTCCTTGGCGAACGTGCCGCCGAATGGCAATTCCATGTGGGTGTGGACGTCGACGGCGCCCGGAATGACGTACTTTCCTGTCGCGTCGATCGTCTCGTCCGCGGTCATCCCACGGGCGGCGAGGCCGCTCCCGATCGCGGCGATCGTCTCGCCGTCGATGAAGACGTCAGCCGACGACGAACCGTCGGCCGTGACGATCGTGCCGTTCGTGATGAGCGTTGACATCGTTCCTCCTCGCGATCGTCAGGCGTCCGCCGGCCCGCCGCCGGCGGCCTCGTGGAACCACGGCGCGTACGACAGGCCGACGAGGAGCCCCTCGGGACCGAGCAGGCGGGCGACCGTCTGGCCCCACGGCTCCGTCCGGGGCCCGTGGAGGAGGCGATGACCGCGCGCCTCGAGCTCGGCGGCGGCGGCCGCGACGTCCTCGACCTCGAACTCGATCGAGGCCTGCGGGACCGGCACGTCCGTCGGCCATTCGCGACTCTCGAAACACGCCTCCGCCGCCTCGGCCAGCGGCCAGAGGCCGAAATGCTTGACGCCCTCGAGCTCGAACGTCGCCGGGTAGTCGTCACCCGAGAGCGGCAGGCCGAGCCCGTCGACGTAGAGCGATCGCGCGGCCGCGAGGTCGGGGACGATCGGCGCGACGCCGGCCACGAACAGCACTTTCATCGGGCCCTCTCTCCTTGGCGCGAGCAGGCTCCGAGAATAGCGAATGGCGGACGATGTCGCGGCAGAGCGACGGCGGCTACAGGCCGCTGACCGGGCTCGAGCCGAAGACGACGGCAAGTGTCGCGATGGCGACCGCGAGGATCGAGAGGTCGAGGACCCTCCTGAGTCTCCCGAGCCGGCGCACGCGGCGGTTGTCGGGATTCGACCCTTGACCGTGACGGTGGCGGAACCACATCCGATTCGAACTCGACACCCGGGCCTCCTCCACGAGTGATGCGTGGACGCACCAGTCTCCGCCCGAACGGGGTCCCGTTGTCCAGTAGCGAATGGTCCCGACCTGGACGTGGGACCCGGATCGTCAGGCCGGGCCGCCCGCGATCTCGCGCATCGCGGGGATGATGTCGCTCCCGTATGCCTCGAGAACCTTCTCCTCGTCGCCGTTCATCAGGTAGATGTTGAACTGGTCGACCCCCGCGTCCTCGAGCTCGCGGAGCTTCGCCACATGATCGTCGACCGAGCCCAAGACGCAGAATCGGTCGGTCACGTCGTCGCCGACGAACCCGGAGTTCGTCGAGCCCACCTCGGCGTGATGGAGGTAGTCGTACCCGGTCCGATCGCGGACGTACCCGGTCAGCGCGTCGGGCAGCTGCTCGCGCGGATACTTGTTCACGAGATCGACGACGTGGTTCGACACGAGCGCGGGGAACCAGCGGGTCCGCTCCCGGCACAGCCCGATGTCGCCGACATGGGCGGGGGCGGCGGCCTGGACGCGGACAGAACCGGCCGCGCGACCGGCGGCCGCCTCCGCCTCGCGGACCTGCCCGACGAACCAGCGGATGAGATCAGGGTCGGCGAGCTGGAGGATGACCCCGTCGGCGATCCGGCCGGTCATCGCCAGGGCCATCGGTCCGTAGCCGGCCACCCAGACGGGCAGCGTCCAGCTGCCGGTCCACGGCAGCCTGAGCTCCGCGCCCTCGAACTGGACCGAGCGGCCCTCGACGAGCGCCTTGATCGTGATGACCGCGTCCTCGAGCGTCGCCATCGTCGTCGGTGGCTTGCCGAGGACCCGCCGCGCCGAATCGCCGCGACCGATGCCGAGATCCATCCGTCCGCCGGACAGCTCGTCGAGGACCGCCAGCGTCGATGCCGTCACCGACGGCTCGCGCGTCGCGGGATTGGTCACGCACGTTCCCAGCCGAAGGCGCTGCGTGGCCTGGGCCATGAGCGCCAGCAGGATGTACGGCTCGCGCCAGAGGACGTGCGAGTCGAAGATCCAGCCGTAGTCGAACCCTGCGTCCTCGGCCTGCCGGGCGAGCGCGACCGTGCGCTCGATCGAGTTCTCGGGTTTGAGGGTGAATCCGAACTGCATCGCCGCGGTCTCTCTCTCAAACGACGGCGGCTCGGCCGTCCTCCTCCAGACGGTCGAGCCGCGCCGTCAGACTTATACCAGTCCTTCGGCCGAAAGGTTCACTGATTCCACCAACTCGCTTCGAGCCAAGTCAGGGTCTGACGAGGTCGTCGTACGCATCCGGCCGCCGATCACGGTAGAACTGCCACGTCTGGCGGACCTCGGTGATCTTGTCGAGGTCCATGTCGCGGACGATCAGTTCCTCATCGTGGGCCGAACCCAGCTCGCCGATGAACTGGCCGCGCGGATCCACGAAGTAGCTCTGGCCGTAGAAGTCGTCGTCGCCGATCTCCTTCTCGATGCCGACCCGGTTGATCGTCCCCACGAAGTAGCCGTTGGCGACCGCGTGTGACACCTGCTCGATCCGCCAGAGGTACTCACTGAGGCCGCGCGACGTCGCGCTGGGGATGAACACCATCTCGGCCCCGTTGAGGCCGAGCGCCCGAGCGCCCTCCGGGAAATGCCGGTCGTAGCAGATGTAGACGCCCACCTTGCCGACGGCGGTCTCGAAGACCGGGTAGCCCAGGTTGCCCGGCCGGAAGTAGAACTTCTCCCAGAAGCCCTTGACGTGCGGGATGTGCGTCTTGCGGTACTTGCCGAGGTACTTCCCGTCGGCGTCGATCACGGCCGCCGTGTTGTAGTAGATACCGGACGCCGTCTCGTCCTCCTCGTACATCGGGACGACGAGGACCATGCCGGTCTGCTTCGCGAGGTCCTGCATCCGCTTCGTCGTGGGCCCGTCCGGGATCAGCTCCGTGTAGCTGTAGTACTGCGGATCCTGGACCTGGCAGAAGTACGGACCGTAGAAGAGCTCCTGGAAGAGCATCACCTGCGAACCCTGCTTGGCGGCGTCGTGGGCCGCCTTCTCGTGCTTCTGGATCATCGACTCCTTGTCGCCTGTCCAGGTCGCCTGCAGGAGTGCTCCTCGGACGTTGCGCGGCATCGGTCGTTCGCCCTCCACGTCGACGGATGGTCGGAAGAAGGCGAAGGGTACACCGGCCGCCCCCCTCCCACGCTGGCGTCAGGAGGTGGCGCGTTCAGCGCTCGGAGCGCCCAGTGCGACGTCCGGCGGCCGCCGCCGATCGAGGCGCGGTGCCGCAAACGCCCGACGCGCACGACGATCCGGACTGCCGATCCATCGACAGGTGCGGTACTCTCGCCGTCAATCCGGGCGCCGCGGCGACCGAGGAGGACGCCCCCGAGGCCGATGCCCGGCGGCGGTTGCGGGGAAACCGACGACCGGCAGCGACGCGTAGCGCGGCCGGCGAGTCCGATGAGGGTGGCATGGGAATCAGCACGACGCCCGGGCAGATGACGAGCGAGGAGATCGTCGCCCTGTCTCGCAAGCACACCTTCTTCTCCTGGTCGGCCCAGGGCGCGATCGACCCGATCGCGATCGACCGCGCCGAGGGGGTCTACCTCTACACCCCGGAGGGGCGCCGGATCCTCGACTTCAACAGCCAGCTGATGTCGGTCAACATCGGCCACGGCGATCGGCGAGTGATCGACGCGATCACCGCCCAGGCGACGAAGCTCCAGTACGTCCAGCCGGCATTCGCCACGGAGCCGCGGGCGCGCCTGGGGGCGAAGCTCGCCGAGATCCTGCCGGGCGATCTCGACAAGGTCTTCCTGACGCTCGGTGGCGCGGAGGCGATCGAGAACGCGATCAAGCTCGCCCGCGCCTTCACCGGCCGGCACAAGATCCTCGCCCGCTACCGCTCCTACCACGGGGCGACCCTCGGGGCGATGACCCTGACCGGCGACCCGCGCCGCTGGGCGAACGAGCCCGGGATCGTCGGGGTCGTCCGCTACCCGGACACGCACCGCTGGGGCGAGAAGGAGCCGCGTCCGGTCGCGGAGAGCCTGCAGGGCCTCGAGGACGTGATCCGCTACGAGGGGCCCCAGACGATCGCCGCTGTCTTCCTCGAGACCATCGTCGGGACGAACGGCATCCTCATCCCGCCCGACGGCTACATCCAGGGCGTCCGCGAGATCTGCACCCGCAACGACATCCTCATGGTGGCCGACGAGGTCATGGCGGGCTTCGGCCGGACGGGGCGCTGGTTCGCGATCGACAACTGGGACACCGTCCCGGACCTGTTGACGATGGCCAAGGGCCTGACCTCGTCGTACCTGCCGCTCGGTGCCGTGGCGATGAACCAGGAGATCGCCAAGCACTTCGATACTGCCTTCTACTACGGCGGCCTGACCTACAGCAGCCACGCCGTCAGCTGCGCTGCCGCGCTTGCCAACATCTCGGTCTACGAGGAAGACGGCCTGCTGGAGAACTCGCGCCGGCTGGGCGACGTGATGCGACGTCACCACGAGGCGCTCTACGCTCGGCACCCGTCGGTCGGGGCCTACCGCAACCTTGGGCTGTTCGGGATCATCGATCTCGTCCGCTCGCGCGACCCGTTCACCCCGATGACGCCGTTCAACGGAACGTCGGACGAGATGAAGGCGGTCGGCGCGTTCCTCCGCGACAACGGCCTCTACACGATGATCGCGAACAACTCGATCCACACGAACCCGCCGCTGTGCATCACGGAGGAACAGCTCGGCGAGGGTTTCGAGATCATCGACCGGGCGCTCGACATCGCCGACGGGGCGGTGAGCTAGCCGGTGACGAGCGCGACCGCGACCGGCGGCTCGTTCGGGCGGGCGGAACCGACAGCCTCCGCCGTCCGCGGCCGTCGTCGGTCGCTCGTCACGTTCGTCATCGTCGTCGCGATCGTCCTCCTCGCCTGGGAGGGGGTGAAGTTCCTCGGCGGCGTCCCGTGGCGCGAGCCCGGCGCCCTGCCAGGTTCCCCGGTCCTCTGGAACCCGCCGTTCCGCTGGGCGTTCGCGAGCGACCTGAAGCTGCCCCACGTCTGGAACATCGCCCTCGCGCTCGGGCAGCCATGGCAGCGCGGCGCGGACATCAACCTCGCCCAGTACCTGTTCGGCGCGGCGCTCTACACCTGGCGCGAGGCGGCGATCGGCTTCGCCCTGGGGGCGTTGCTCGGGCTCCTCCTCGCCACGCTCTTCGTCCATGTTCGGCTGCTCGAGCGGGCGTTTGTGCCGTACGTCATCGCCAGCCAGACGATCCCGATCATCGCCCTCGCCCCGATGATCGTCTTCGCCATCGGCCAGGGCGTCCTGGCGGTCGTCATCATCGCCACGTACCTGACGTTCTTCCCGGTGACCATCGCGATGATTCGCGGCCTCCGGTCCGTGGACCCGCGGGCCCTCGAGCTGATGCGCTCCTACGCCGCCTCGCCAGCCGAGATCTACTGGAAGGTACGCCTGCCCGCATCCCTGCCGTACCTCTTCACGGCCTTGAAGATCGCGGCCACCGCGAGCATCGTGGGAGCGATCATCGGCGAGGACACGGGCGCGATCCAGGCGGGCCTGGGCCGGGTCATCACGACGTTCAACCAGTACTACGCGACCGGACCGGAGAAGCTGTGGACCGGGATCCTCGCCGCATCGCTGCTGGGGATCGCCTTCTTCGTCGTCATCCGCGCAGTCGAGGTGTTCGTCCTGCGCGGGCGGCCGGGTGCGGCGGCCGGCTGAAGCGGTCCAGAGAGAGGAGCATCGCCAAGGCATGTCCACCAGCCCGCCGCCAGCCGCGGTCGACGAGCCGGCCGTCGCCGCCGGCCCCGTCGTCCGGCTCAGCGGAGTCGACAAGGTCTTCACGAGGGGCGGCCAGCCGACCACGACCGCCCTCGACGGGATCGACCTCGACATCTCCCGGGGCGAGTTCGTCTCGCTGATCGGACCGTCGGGCTGCGGCAAGTCGACGCTGCTGCGGGTCATCGGCGATCTCGTCGCACCGACGCGCGGGGACGTGATCGTCAACGGCAAGCCGGCGGAGCGCGCGCGACGGGACCGTGACTACGGCGTGGTGTTCCAGGCGCCCGTGCTGTTCGAATGGCGGACGGTCGAGGACAACGTCAAGCTGCCGCTCGAGATCCTGGGCCGGGGAGCGGGGGAGCGCGCCACGAGGGCTGCGGAGATGCTTCAGCTCGTTGAGCTGAGCGAGTTCGCGAAGCACTATCCGTACCAGCTGTCCGGTGGCATGCAGCAGCGCGTCGCCATCGCCAGGGCACTCTCGTTCGAGCCGGCGATCCTGCTGATGGACGAGCCGTTCGGGGCGCTCGACGAGATGACCCGCGAGCGGATGAACTCCGAGGTGCTCCGGATCTGGGAGCGGACCGGCACGACGATCGTGTTCGTGACGCACTCGATCCCGGAGGCGGTCTTCTTGTCGTCGCGCGTCGTCGTGATGAGCGCCCGACCGGGCCGGATCACGGACGTCGTGACGATCGACCTGCCGCGGCCCCGGAACGAGGAGACTCGGGAGAGCCCCCGCTACTTCGAGCTTGTCACGGCCGTCCGCGAGGGGCTCAGAGCCGGCGGCGGGCTCGAGGCGGATGACGCGACGGTCGCCTCCGCGGAGCGGACGATGGCCGAGGGCGGCGTCGGATGACGTCCACGTCCGGGCGCCGTCGATGAGTGCCTCCGCGCAGGCGGCAGGACGGCGCGGACCGGCCGGCGGCGGCGAGGCGGGGCCGGTGAACCGCTGGCTCCGGCGCATCCGCTACTACCTGCCGGCTGTCCTCGTCTTCGTCGGCGCGATTGCGGCGTGGGAGCTCATCGTCGGAGGCCTCGGGCTCCAGGCGTTCATCCTGCCCCGCCCGTCGGCGATCGCCGCGGCCCTGGTCGCGAATCTCTCCAGCACGCGCTTCGGGCTGCTCGCGTCCGCCCAGGCGACGTTGATCGAAGCGCTCGGCGGCCTCGTGATCGGAACGGCGGCGGGCGTCATCGTGGCGCTCACCACGGCTCGCTGGGCGACCGCGCGCGGCGTGTTGCTGCCGCTCGCGGTGGCCGCGAACGCCGTCCCGATCATCGCCTTCGCGCCCCTGATGAACAACTGGTTCGGACTCGAGAATCCGCTCTCGAAGATGGTCATGGCGGCGACACTCGTGTTCTTCCCGGTCATGGCGAACGTTACCCGCGGGCTCGTCCAGGTCGATCCAGAGGCGCTGGAGTTGATGCGCTCGACGGCCGCGAGCGAGTTCCAGATCCTCCGGAAGGTCAGGATTCCGAACGCCCTGCCGTACTTCTTCACGGCGATGAAGGTCGCCACGACGCTCAGCCTCATCGGGGCGATCGTCGGCGAGTACTTCGGCGGCTCGACGCGGGTCCTCGGCCGGATCATCGTCGAGAGCGCAGCCGGTCTCCGATTCGACATCACCTGGGCGGCGATCCTGCTGGCGGCGACCACCGGGATCGTGTTCTATCTCGTCATCGTCGCCCTGGAGCGCGTGCTGATCCCCTGGCACGCCTCGCAGCGGACCATCGAGGGGCCGTAGGCGTCCGAGGCGCGGAAGGAGGAGGATCGATCGGCGGGTCCGGAACGACCCGCAAACCGGATCGTGGAGGAGGGCCCCGCTCCAGCGGGGACACGCAGGAGAGGACACCATGAAGATCAGATCCGTTCTGGCCGGGGCGGCCACGGCGTCGATCGCGTTCGCGGCGTGTACGAGCGGCGCCAGCCCGTCGGCGCCCGCGTCCGCGCCGGCTTCCGCGTCCGCGCCGGCCTCGGCTTCGGCACCGGCGTCGGCGTCGGCCCCGGCAACGACCGCCCCCGAGCCGGCGTCGGTCAGGCTCCAGCTCCAGTGGACGCCGCAGGCCCAGTTCGCCGGCTACTTCGCCGCCGACAAGCAGGGCTACTACTCGGCCGAGGGGTTGACCGTGGAGATGGTGCCCGGCGGCCCGACAGTCGTCCCCCAGCAGGTGGGGTCGGCGGCCGATGGCCCGGAGTTCACGATCAGCTGGGTCCCGAAGGTCCTCGAGGCCCGCGAGGCAGGATCCGACCTCGTCGACATCGCCCAGGTCTTCCAGCGCTCCGGCACGCTGTCCGTGACCTGGAAGGACAGCGGGATCACCGACCCGTGCGGGTTCGCCGGCAAGCATGTCGGGGCGTGGGGTTTCGGCAACGAGTACGAGGTCACGGCGGGTGCGCTCACCTGCGGCCTCACGCCGGGCCTGGAAGCCGGCGGCGATCCGACCAAGCAGTTCCAGCTCGTGACCCAGGCCTTCGACATGGTGGCCTTCCTCAACCGCGAGCTCGACGCCGCCGAGGCGATGATCTACAACGAGTATGCCCAGGTCCTCGAGGCGCAGAACCCGGAGACCGGCGAGCTCTACAAGCCTGAAGAGCTCAACATCATCAACTACAACCAGGTTCGGACGGCCATGCTCCAGGACGCGATCTTCGTGCGCAAGGCGTGGCTGGCGCAGGGCACCAACCGCGATGTCGCGGTCCGTTTCGTGCGGGCCTCGCTCAAGGGCTGGATCTACTGCCGCGACCACCAGGAGGACTGCGTCAAGTACACGACCGATGCAGGCAGCCAGCTCGGAGCCGGCCACCAGGCCTGGATGATGAACGAGATCAATGCGCTCGTCTGGCCGTCGCCCGACGGCGTCGGGATGATGGACCCGGTCTTCTGGGGCCAGACCGTCCGGATCGCCAAGGGCGCCGGGATCATCAAGGCCGACCCGTCGATCGATGCCTACACGACCGACATCGTCGAGGAGGCCCTGACCGGCATCACCGACGACACCAAGGGTGAGAGCTTCACGAAGGGGACCGTGTCGGTGACGCCCGGCGGCGGCTGAGCGTCCGGACCTGTTCGGAACGGCCGGCCCGTGCGGGCCGGCCGTTCGATTCCCATGGGCGGGCGAGCCTCGCCTCAGGCCGGCGCGACGATATCCACCGGTACGCCGAAGCGGGAGAAGTCGTAGCGGATCTTCGCGTCGACGGACGACGCCTTTCCCTGGAATGTCCCGGTACCGGAGAAGGCGAGTTTGGCCGTCAGCGGCACGCCATCGTCGTCGACATAGAGGTCGAACGATGCGGACGTCAGCTTCAGGTCGGTCAGCGCATTGCCGGTGATCGTGTCGGCATCGAGCGCGGCCGGATCGTCGGCCCGGAAGTGGTGGGCCGGGACACCCCCCACGTTGACGGTATCGATCGGCTGGAGTCCCTCGACCCTCAGGTCACCGAGCGGATTCGACGAGCTCGTGTCGACGTCGACCTGCTGCCAGGCTCGGTTGGCGAGCTTCAGGTACGCCTTGCCGCCGTGGATGACGACCTCCATGTGGACGGAGAGGCGGGGACCGCGGATGTCGATCATGCCCTTCTCGCTGCCGCCCGAGATGTCCTCCGCCACGTCCATGTCGACGAGTTGGCCGTCGATCGTCAGCTGCATGTCGGCGATCAGGTGGAACGATTGGTCGGTCTCGATGAATGCGCGGAAAGCGTCGAGCGCCGCGACCGCATCAACGTCCTGCGTGCTCGACGAGGCGGGGGCTGTCACGGCCGGTGACGGCTGGGGCGTCGTGGTCGCGACCGCGGACGGTCCCACTGCCGCCGGCCCGCATGCGCCGACGGCCAGGGAGCCGATCGCCACCAGGGCGACGAGCAGCAGGACGGCGCGGGCCGGTCGGGGCCGTCGGGGCGACGAGGGCATGGGCGGGGAGTCTACCGTACGGCCCGACGCCCCTCGTGGCGACCCGCGATCGACGGGTCCTGGCCCCAGGCGGAACAAGGTCAGGGTGGCCCGGGGTTGCCAGCGGTGGCTAGACTGGTCTGGACCGCCCCCGAACGACGGGGGATGACTCTGCGGCTGGATGCTCACGCCCCGCGACGCTCACTCGCCCAGGAGCATCCGTCAGCCCCACCGCCGGCGTGGCCGACGAGACCGAGTGCGGTCCCGATTCGGTCGCCGAAAGGAGTCCCGATGCCCGCGCGCCTCCGCCGCCTCGCCGTTGCCCTGCCCGTGCTCATGGCACTCGCCATCTTCAGCGGCGGCGCACCCGCCCGCGCCACGGCCGCCAGCGGGTTCATCTACGACACGTACTTCTCCAGCGCGTACGAGCGCCAGGTCGACAGCCGGACCTGCACCGCGGCGTCGACCGCGATGATGATGAACATCCTCGCCGGTCGCGACCGGAACTTCGACCAGCGGGCGATCCTCCGCTATTCCCAGCCACGCGATGCCCTGAAGGACTCCGTGCAACGCGGGACCGATCCGCTGGGTTGGGCCAAGGCCGCGACGTACTACTCGAAGTACACGATCAGGCCGACGACCTATCGCTGGGAGGCCTACTCGACCGAGCAGGCCGCCTTGAAGCGCGCGGCGCGCCAGATCACCCGGTACGGGAAGGCCGTCGGGCTGCTCGTCCAGCACGGCAGCCACGCGGTCGTGATGACAGGGTTCACCTCGAACCGGAACCCCCTCGATGGCTCGTTCACGGTCACCGGCATCTTCTACAGCGACCCGCTCGGCTATCGCCACGCGTACGTTTCGGCGTCGAGCTCGCCGCTCGACACCTACCGGCAGCTGGATGCGCGCATCGAGTACGACGCGGCCTGGTACGGCAAGTACATCGTCATCGTCCCGCGCAACTGATCGACCGCGGCCGGTGTCGCTGATCGTCCGGCCCGCCGGGCCGGCTTCGCGGGTTGAACAACCCGCGGCGGCGTGCCGGGGTCACGCCGCCGCGGGGTCCTGGGGGTAGCGAAGAGCGGTCCGCGATCCTAGGTCGTCGCCACGGGCGTCAACCAGCCGGCCTGCGGCGCGACCTGGCTGACGAGGTAGTCGCGGGATGCCTCCACGAGCCGGCGTGGCTCGTCGAGGTTCGCGTGGAGCTTGCCGTTCGACTTGAGGATCTTGCCGTCGACGATCACGGTCTCGACGTTCGAGATGTCCGCGGCACAGACGACAGCCGCAACCGGGTCGATGATGGGCGCAACGTTCACCGCGCCGCCGTCGATGATCACGATGTCGGCCTTCTTGCCGGGCGTGATCGAGCCCGTCCGGTCGCCGACACCGGCGACCTTCGCCCCGTCGAGCGTGGCCCAGCGGAGGACCTGGCGGGCGGTGATCAGGTCCGACGTCGGGACGTTCCCGTCGAGGTCCTCGTCCCACGATGCCTGGTGGCGGAGCGCACGCTCCGAGGCGAAGATCGCATGCATCTGGGTGAACTGGTCCGACGACGCCGTCGTGGCGACATCGGAGCTGAGCCCGACCGGGATGCCGAGCTTGTCGGCCTTTGCGGCCGGCGCCCAGCCGTGTCCCATCTGGAGCTCGATCTGGGGCGCGAGCGAGACGTTGCTGCCTGAGTCGCGGACCATCAGCCACTCGTCGTCGAGCAGGTGCGAGGAGTGGATGTAGGTCGTGTTGGGGTAGAGCAGGTCGAGCTCCTTGAGCCGGCGGAGCTGCATCTTCGTGTAGCCGAAGCGGTCCATCGCCACGTGGACCGTGATGTTGATCCCAAGCTCCTTTGCCAGCTCCCACTCGTAGCGGACGACGTCGTCCTTGCAGAAGTTCGTGCCACGCGTCGCCAGGGCCATCGTGATCAGCCCGTGGTCGTCGCTCAGGTACTGGCTTCGGATTCGGCGAGCCTGCTCGCCGTCGATCCGCTCGACGCTGCCGCCGTAGTCGGGTCCGAACCACCAGTCCTGGATCGAGGTGTTGGGGAAGCCGAACGCGAAGACGGAGCGGATGCCGGCGTCCTGGAGGCCCTTGACTGCGGCATCGGCGTGGTCGGGGGTGTTCATGATGTGCGACCAGTCGACGAGCGTCGTGATGCCCGCGTTGGCGCACTCGAGAGCGCCCCACCGGTTGCCGGCATAGACGTCGTCCGGCCGGTACTTCGGCGCGAACTGATCGAGGATTGCGCCGAAGTACGCGCCCAGCGTGTAGTCCGGCGCGCAGGTCCGGATCGATGTCTCCCAGGTATGACGGTGGCTGTCGACAAAGCCCGGGATGACGATGTCTCCACTCGCATCGATGACCTGGGCGTCGGCGGCGTTCAGGTTGCGGCCGACTTCGACGATGCGGTCATCCTCGATGAGGATGTCGGCGCCTGCCATTTCGCCAAGGGATGGGTCCTGCGTCAGGACGATGCCGCCGCGGATGAGAATCCGATCGGTCACGGTGAGGTCCCTTTCTCGCTGTTGTTGCGGTTGGCCCCTTCAACTCCGCCTAGCGCGGGTCTGTCGCGTCCGATGCCTGATCCGTTTCGTCTCGGCCCTCCTGATGACTGCTCCGGCTCCGATGGCGATCAATGCGTCCGCTGGGTACGAAGGTGCGTTGCGACCATGGAGAAGTCCGCGCCGGCGCCCACATCGCCTCGCGCCGCACGGACGACCTCGAGATTCGTCCGCGACTGGGGCATCGGCACGCCCAGCGACTCCGCCAGCGCCGCGATGAGCCCGAGATCCTTCTCGGCTAGTCCGAGGGCGAAAGCGACCGGCGTCCGATCCGGCTCGACGAAGGCGGCCCGCTTGTAGCCGACGAAAGGGGCTCCGACGGCGCTCTCCGCGATCACGTCGTAGGCCAGCGACCGGTCGATGCCGGCGGCCTCGGCCAGGACGAGTCCCTCCGCCAGGGCTTCGTTGAGACCGAAGATCACGGTATTGACGGCGAGCTTCATCGCGGCCCCGGAGCCCAGCGGACCGACGTGGACGATCGCTTTCGCGAGGGGCTCGAGGGCGGGTCTCGCTCGCTCGAGATCGCCGGCCTCGCCGCCGACCATCAGCGTCAGCTGGCCGCTCTCGGCCGTCGCCACGCTGCCCGACACCGGTGCATCGAGAAGGCGGACTTTCGCCGCGCGGGCCGCTGCCTCCAGCGATCGAATCGTGTCCGGAGTGACGGTCGAGAGGTCGACGAGGACGGTCTCCGGCCGGGCTCCCGCCAGGAGTCCGCCGGTACCGCGGTACACGGCCTCGACGGCCGCGTCGTCGGCGAGCATCGTCAGGCAGATGTCGGCCACGGAAGCCGCCTCGGCCGGGGTGTCGGCAACCCGGGCGCCGAGCTCGGCGCCGAGCGCCACCGCCCGATCCCGGCTCCGGTTGTGGACGATGAGCGCGAGGCCGGCGCGGGTGAGTGCGCGCGCCATGGCCGACCCCATCCGGCCCGTCCCGATGAGCGCGACGACCGGCAGTTCGGCTGTCACTTCGCGGCCTCGAGGCGCCGCCGGACGGTGTCGACGATCCGATCGACCGTCGGGATCGCGGCGTCCTCGAGGACGGCGGCCGACGGCAGCGGGACGTGCGGGGTCGTGATCCGGACGAGCGGCGCGTCGAGGCTGTAGAAGCCGTCGTCCCCGACGATCGAGACGATCTCCGCGCCCCAGCCGCACAGCCGCGGGTTCTCCTCGACGGTGAAGAGCCGGCTCGTCTTCTCGACCGAGGCGAGGATGGCCTTCGCGTCGAGCGGCACGAGCGTGCGGAGGTCGAGCACCTCTGCCGAGATCCCGTGCTCGGCCTGGAGTCGATCCGCCGCCTCGGCCGCCTTGGGGACCATCGCCGCGATCGCGACGATCGTGCAGTCGGTGCCCGTGCGGACGATGGCCGCCTGGCCGAGCGGCACGACATGATCGCCATCGGGGACCTCGCCCTTGATCGCGAAGAGCGCCTTGTGCTCGCAGAAGACCACCGGGTCCGGGTCGCGGATCGCCGCCGCCATCAGCCCGACCACGTCGGCCGGCGTCGAGGGCGCCACGACCTTGAGCCCGGGGATCGCCATCGCCCAGTTCTCGACGCTCTGGCTGTGCTGCGCGCCGAACCGCAGCCCCGCTCCGTTGGCCGTCCGCAGGACGAGCGGGAGCGAGACCTGGCCGTCGGTCATGTAGCGGGTCTTTGCGATCTGGTTGGCGATCATGTCCCAGGCCACCGCGAAGAAGTCGCTGAACATCAGCTCCGCGACAGGCCGGAGCCCGGTCATCGCGGCGCCCATGGCCGCCCCGACGATCGCCTGCTCGCTGATCGGCGTGTCGCGGACGCGATCCGGCCCGAACGTCTCGAACAGCCCCTCGGTCAGCTTGAACACCCCGCCGGCCGCCCCGACGTCCTCGCCGATCAGCACGACCGACGAATCGCGCTCCATCTCCCGGGCGATCCCAGCAGCAACGGCCGCCCGGTACGTCAGCTCAGCCACGAGTCACCGCTCAGCCCTCCGAGGTCCGAGGGGGAGCCCCGCGACCCCATCGGCCGGACGATTCAGTTCCGCCACGCAGAGCCTCCGTCACTCCAGACCTGGGTCTCGATGACGTCGGGCGACGGCTCCGGCGCCGCGCGGGCGTCCGCCTCCGCGGCGGCGACCCTGGAGCGCGCTTCCTCGTCGATCGCGTCGAGGACCGCCTCCGCCACGCCGGCCGCGAGGAGCCTCGCCCGCAGCGCGGGGATCGGGTCGCGCGCCTTCCATGCCGCGACCTCGTCGTCCGGCCGGTACTTGCCCGGGTCCGCGCGCGAGTGGCCGCCGTGGCGATAGGTGAGCGCCTCGATGAGCGATGGTCCGTCGCCGGCGCGCGCCCTGGCAATCGCGGTCTCCGCGACCGCGAAGATCGCTTCCGCGTCGTTACCGTCGACGACGATCGGCTCCAGTCCATACGCACTCGCCCGGTCGGCTGCGGGCCGCGCGACGGCCGTCACCGCCCCGATCGGCGTGTATTCCATGTACTGGTTGTTCTCGCAGACGAAGACGACCGGCGCCTCCCAGACCGCGGCCATGTTCAGTGCCTCGTGGAACGACCCGATGTTCGTCGCGCCGTCGCCGAAGAAGCACACCGCGACCTGGCCGGACTTGCGGTACTGGGCGGACCAGGCGGCCCCGAGGGCGATCGGCAGGTGGGCGCCGACAATCGCGTACGAGCCCATCATGTGGTGCTCGACGCTCGTGATGTGCATCGACCCACCCTTGCCGCCGAGGATCCCCGTCGCCCGGCCGAAGAGCTCGGCGAGGATCGGCCCCATCGGCGCGCCGCGGGCGAGGGCATGGTTGTGACCGCGGTACGTGGCGAACGAATAGTCATCGGCCCGCATCGCCGCCGCGAAGCCGGCCGCGACGGCCTCCTGTCCCACGCCGAGGTGGGTCGTTCCCCGGACGAGCCCCTCGAAGAAGAGCTCCTGGGCGCGCGTCTCGAAGAGCCGGCACTCGACCATCGTCCGGTAGAGCCCGAGGCGGATCGCCGTGTCGGGGACGGCCGGGGCGGGCGCCGGCGCGGTGTCTCGCATCTCGGATGCCTCAGTACGCGTTGGCGACGAACAGTTCCTGCGACGGGAAGCGGGTGATGACCTGCGGCCCATCGGCGGTGACGACGACCTCCTCCTCGATCCGCGCGGCGGAGTACCCGTCGCTCGCCGGGCAGTAGGTCTCGAGGGCGATGACCATGCCCTCCTTGATCTCGACGGGATGGTCGAGCGAGTTGAGCCGGCTGATGATCGGGCGCTCGTGGAGGAAGAGCCCGACGCTGTGGCCGAACTGGAGGCCGAAGCACTCCATCTCGCTCGAGAAGCCGAACTCCTCGGCCTTCGGCCAGACCTTCGCGACCTGGTCGGTCGTCACGCCGGGCTTCATCAGCTCGATCGACGCATCGATCCACTCCCGGGCCTTCTTGTAGGCGTCGCGCTGGGCGTCACTGGCCTTGCCGACGACGAACGTCCGGTAGTAGCAGGTCTTGTAGCCAACGAACGTCTGGATGATGTCGAAGAACGCCTGGTCGCCGGGCCTGATGATCCGGTCGCTGAAGACATGCGGATGCGGGCTGCAGCGCTCGCCCGACACGGCGTTGATGTTGTCGACGTGCTCCGACCCGAGATCGAACAGGAACTTGGTGACGTTCGCCACGAGCTCGCTCTCGCGGACCCCCGGCTTGAGCTGCTCGGCGAGCATCTGGTACGCCCCGTCGACCATCGAGCAGGCCGTGTTCAGCAGCATGATCTCGTCGATCGACTTGACCTCACGGGCGTCGAGCATGACCTGCTGGGCGTCGCGGACGGTGATCCCCTCGGCCTCGAGGGCAGCGACCATCGGCGGCTCGGAGATGTCGATGCCGAGCGGCATGTTGAGCACGCCCTCGGCGCGGAGGATCTCGCAGATTTCGCGCGCCGCGTTCCGGAACAGCCCGGCTTCCGGAGCCACGGCACCGCGCAGGCCGACCATCCCGGCGTGGATGTTCTCCTGGCGAAGCCACGGGCAGTTGAGCCGGTGGTGCTTGGCGGCTGACCCGAAGTCCCAGATGTGCGGCGTGCCGCCGCGCGTCTGGAGTGCGTAGCGGGTCATCTTGTCTCGCGCCCACTCGCCGATATGGGTGCTCGTGACGTAGCGGATGTTGTTGAAGTCGAACAGCAGGACGGCGCCGAGGTCTGACGCGGCGAGAGCCGCTGCCGCACGACCGGAGCGGTAGGTGCGCAGCCGGTCTGGGTTGACCCGTTCCTCCCAGTCGACGGTCTGCGCGCCGGGTGAAGCAAATGGCCTCGTCATGGGGTCCTTCCCAGTCTTGGGGAGCGATCGCGCGACCGCAACGTTCACTAATGCTACACAGTGAGCGAGTCCGCGCAACCCAGCGTCCCGGGCACCCGGGTACGATGCACGAAACATCAGCCTGGAGGCTCGAGTGGTCCGCGAAGGGCGCAGCGTATCGACCGAACCCGAGTACGCGAACATGGGCGAGCGGTTGCGCAAGGCTCGCCTGGCGCGGGGACTCAGCCTGCGTGGGCTGGCCGAGGTCGTCGGCGTCTCGCCAAGCCTGATCTCGCAGGTCGAGACCGGCCGCGCGAAGCCTTCGGTCAACACGCTCTACGGGCTCGCGAACGAGCTCGGCATCTCCCTCGACGTCCTGCTCTTCATGGACACGCAGGTGCCCGCCGAGGACGCAGGAACCGAGGCATGGGCCGAGCCACTCGAGACGACGCTGCCGCACGATCCGGTCCAGCGCGCGGCGTCACGCTCGAGCATCCGCCTCGGCTCCGGCGTGGTCTGGGAGCGGCTCACGACCGAGTCGATCCGGAACGTCGACTTCCTCCAGGTGACGTACGAGGTCGGTGGCGAATCGAGCCCCGCAGACGCGTTCCAGCGTCACTCGGGCCAGGAGTGGGGGTACGTCCTCAGCGGGACGCTCATGGTCCGCATCGGCTTCGACGAGTTCCTGCTCCAGCCGGGTGACGCGATCAGCTTCGACTCTGCGACCCCGCATCGGCTGTACAACGCCGGCGACACCCCGGCCCGGGCCGTCTGGTTTGTCCTGGGGCGACGCCCAGCAGACGTCGCGCGACGCTGAGGGTCGGCCCGACCGGGCGGGCGATGAACAGTGGCCTCGAACATCCGTGCAACGCTACTTGACAACGCGTTCACCCTCTTTGCACACTCCGCGGATCGTGGCAGCGTAGGCGTGGAGGAGGTCACAGCGCGCCGGACTGTATCCGGGTCGTGGCGTCAAGCGGCTGGCGGCGATAGCCGCGACGGTTCCCCTCGTGCTCGCCGCATGCGGCGGGGCAGCGTCGCCGGCACCGGCAACCGCCCCTCCGAGTGTCGGGGCGAGCGCTCCCGCTGCCAGCTCGGCGGCACCCGAGAAGACCCTCGAGCTCGCCTACATCTCATTTGCCGTCGCCAACAGCTATGACGCGCCCATGCTTGCGGCCGCCAAGGTATCGGCAGCGGCCGGCAACGCCAACCTGACGGTCTTCGATGGCAACCTTGATCCGGCAACCCAGACGAAGCAGTGCTGCAGGACGCCATCGCGTCCGGCAAGTACGACGGCATCATGCTGCAGCCCGTGTACGGGCCGGCCCTCGTGCCCGGCGCGCAGGAGGCGATCAAGGCGAACATCGCCATCGGCAACATCGACCAGATCCTCGGCCCCGACAACACGACGGCCGAATTGCAGGTCGAGGGGCAGCTGGTGAACGTCGTCTTCGTCCCGAGCGAGCTCGGCCGGAAGATCGGCGAACTCGTCGTCACGGCCTGTGCCGACGCGAATCCGTGCAACGTCGGCTACATCTGGTCGGTCAAGGCCGCGGCGCTCGACGCCACGCTGAAGGAGGCCTTCGACAAGGCCACCTCGGTTAATCCGAACATCAAGATCGTCGCCGAGGGCGAGTCGTTCTACACCACCCCACTCGGCCTGAAGGCAGCCCAGGACATGCTGGTCGCCCACCAGGATCTCACCGTCATCACGGGGGCCGACCAGGCGATCACCGGCGCCGTCCAGGCGGTCGCCGACGCCGGCCTGAAGGACAAGGTCAAGCTCGTCGGATACGGCGGCGGCGCGATCGCGTTCCAGGGCATCGCCAGCGGCGAGCGCTTCGGCACGGTGATGCAGGCGCCGTCCACGGAAGGCGGGAAGGGCATCCAGATGTTCATCGACGCGATCCGATCGGGCACGGCGGCGCCGGGCATCGACGTCCTCGCCGACCTGCCGGACGGCGGCGTCGTCACCAAGAGCAACGTCGACGGGTTCCTGACGCTGGCGGAGTGGCCGGGCTGAGCTCGTCGCGAGTCGGCGCCGTGGCTCCTGGGGACGTCCACCTCGACATCCGCGGGGTCGGCAAGTCCTTCGGTGGCACGCGTGCGCTGCACGCGGTATCGGTGGCGATCATGGCCGGCTCCGTTCACGCCTTCGTCGGCGAGAACGGAGCCGGCAAGTCAACGCTCGGCAAGATCGTCGCCGGGGTGTTCCCGCCCGACCACGGGGAGCTGCTCCTCAAGGGCGAGGTCGCGTCGTTCCGGTCGCCCCGCGAGGCACTCGACCGGGGGATCGCCCTCGTCGCCCAGGAAGTGGCGATCGTGCCCCAGCGGACAGTGGCCGAGAACGTCTTCCTCGGCACGGAGCCACGGCGCTTCGGCTTCGTCCTGCCGCGTCGTCTTCTCGAGCGGTTCGAGCGGCTCGTAGCGGAAGCCGGATTTAAGGTCCCCGCCGACGCGGTCGTCGGTACCCTGCCGATTGCCATGCAACAGCAGGTTGAGATCCTGCGGGCGCTGGCTCGGGAGGCCGAGCTGATCGTGTTCGACGAGCCGACCGCCGCGCTGTCGGCGATCGAGATCCAGCGGTTCCACGAGATCGTCCGCGGCCTCACGGCGAGTGGCCGGACCGTCATCCTCGTGTCCCACTCGCTCAACGAGGTTCTCGAGCTGGCCGACACGATCACGATCCTTCGCGACGGCCAGGTCGTCCGGACGAGCCCGGCCGCCGAAGAGTCCGAGGACACGCTGGTCGCTGCGATGCTCGGCCGGTCAGTCGCCCGAACCTACCCGCCGAAGCAGATCCCGGCCGCGGACGCGCCCGTCGCCCTCAGGGTCAGGGACCTCAGGGCGGCAGGTGTCCTGGGGGCTTCGCTCGACGTGCGCGCCGGTGAGATCGTGGGCCTCGCGGGCCTTGTCGGCTCCGGTCGCTCCGAGCTCGCGCGCGCCATCTTCGGTGCGATTCCGGCCGTCGCAACCGACCTGGTCGCCGGCACCACGCGACTCTCGAGCAAGCCCCGCGCGTCGATCCACGCGCGCGTCGCCATGATCCCGGAGTCCCGCAAGGACGAAGGTCTCATGCTTCGCCGGCCGGTCCGAGAGAACGTCAGCCTTGCGAGCCTCCGTACGTTGGGCCGGCTCGGCTTCGTCCGGCGGCGCGTGGAGTCCGTGCGGGTTCGCGGGGCGCTCACGAGCGTCGCGGCATCGACGGCCCTCGACACGCTCCCCGCCGCGCTTTCCGGGGGCAACCAGCAGAAGCTCCTGTTCGCCCGGGCTCTCCTCGCGGACCCGGCCGTGCTCCTTGCCGACAACCCGACCCGCGGCGTGGACGTCGGCGCGAAGCGCGACCTCTACCAGCTGCTCGTGGACCTGGCGGCTCGCGGTGTCGCCGTCCTGATCATCTCGGACGAGATCGAGGAGATCCTCGGGCTCGCCCATCACGTCGTCGTCATGCGCGCCGGGCGCGTGGTCGGGGAGCTCTCCGGCGACCTGATGACCGAGGAGGCGATCCTTGCGGCGTCCTTCGGCCGGGCGCGGGCGGCAGCCGGATGACCGACGCGAACGCGGTCCCGGCGGAGACGACAGGACCCACCCTCCTGGCCCGGCTTCGATGGGCGATCGGCAAGGGCGGCATCGTGATCCCGTTCATCGTCGTGTTCGTCATCCTGAGCGTCGTCAGCGGACCGTTCCTCCGGGCTCAGAACCTCACCAACATCCTCGACCAGCAGTCGGCGATCATCATCGTGGCGGCGGCGGGCACGCTCGTCCTGATCGCCGGCGGTATCGACCTGTCGGTTGGTGCGCTCTACGGCCTCGCCGGCGCGACAGCCGCCCAGCTGGCCGTTTCGTTCGGGCCGGCGATCGGGATCGTCGCCGCGCTCGGCGTCGGGCTCGCCGCCGGCCTCGCGAACGGTGTGATCGTGACGCGGTTCCGGATCAACCCGCTGATCGGAACGCTGGCGATGTCATTCGTCATCGGCGGGATCGGGGCCATTGCCACACACGGCAATCTCGTCGTCGTCTTCGATCATCCGGAGTTCCAGACGTTCGCGGCCACAAAGATCCTCGGCATCACGAGCGCGGCCTGGATGATGATCGTGATCGCGATCGCGGCGGCGATCCTGTTGAGCCGGACGACGTTCGGGCGGTATGTCTACGCGACAGGCGGGAACGCGGAGGCGGCCAGGCTCGGCGGGGTCCGGATCAACACGGTGCGAGTCGCGACGTATGCCCTGAGCGGCATGGCCGCCGCCCTCGCCGGCACGCTCGACGCGTCGCGGACTCTCAGCGCGCAGGCGTCGGCCGGGAGCTTCCTGACGTTCACGGTCCTCACCGGGATCATCGTCGGTGGCACGAGCATCCTGGGTGGCGAAGGCTCGGTCCAGCGGACCGTCGTAGGATGCCTGTTCGTGGCGCTGGTCGCCAACGGCTTCAACCTCCTCGGGCTGGATCCGTTCTACCAGCAGGTCACGCTCGGCATCATCCTCCTGCTGGCGGTCGGAACCGACGCGTGGTCGCGCCGCCAGGATTGAAGGCCGTCACCGAGCGCCGCGGGGCATCACACGGACACAGCGGGGTTGCATCGTGAATCACGTCGCACGCGTTGACTGGAGCTTCGCCGATGCGCCATCGCCGGCCAGCGATCGCTCGAGCGGCCTCGCCCGCCAGGTGATCGTCGGGCCGGACCACGGCGCGGTTCACACCGAACTTGCGGTCGGTGCCCTCGTCCCCGGCGGCTGGCTCCAGCGCCACGTCCACTCGTTCGAGGAGGCGCTCTACGTCCTGGACGGCGAGCTGCTCCTCGAGCTCGACGGCCGCGTCCACTGGCTGGTCAAGGGCGACTACGCTGTCATGCCGATCGGGCTGTGGCACGCCCTCGGGAACGGTGGGCGAGAGCAGGTGCGCTGGCTGTCGGTCAATACGCCGCAGCGCCTGGCGCCCGACGCCGGCCGCAGGGACACGTTCTTCGCCCGCGAGCCATTCGAGATCGCCGCGTTCGCAGCGCGGGCCGCTCGCCCGGCCTTCGGCAGCCCGACGCTGCGCTGGATCGGGCACTACGACGGCACGCCGCCCCAGGCAGAGGCGCTCCGGCTCGACGACCCGGCCCGCGGCCGGCGGCCGGCAGGCATGGACACCGCGCTCCTCGCCTACAGCGGGATCAGCGTGAAGATGCTCGTCGATCGCGGGTTCGGAGCCGACCTCCTGACGATGTTCACGGTCGACTACGAGCCCGGCGGCTCCGCCCAGGCCCATGACCACCCGTTCGAGGAGACGTACTTCTTCCTCGACGGCGAGATCGAGGCCGAGCTCGACGGCCGGCCATACACGGTGCAGGCCGGCGACGTCGTCTTCGCCGGCGTCGGCAGCGTCCACGGCTTCTACAACACCGGGGGCGGGCGGGTCCGCTGGATCGAGACGCAGGCCCCCCAGCCGCCGGCGCGACACGCGTATCGCTGGGTCCCCAGCTGGGAGAAGTTCGAGGAGGAGAACGATGTCGGGTGATGGGGCGGTCGTCGTCGTCGGCGGGACGCGGGCGATCGGGCTGGAGATCGTCAAGTATTACGCGGCTGCCGGCCGCGAGGTGGTGCTGACAGGCCGCGACCCGGCCAACGTGGACGCGGCCGTCGCCGCGGTCCCCGGCAACGTCACGGGCCTGACGTTCGACCTCGCCGATCCGTACTCGATCGGCCCGGCGCTCGCCGGGATCGGGCCCGTCGATCGTCTCGCCCTCGTCGCGATCGACCGCGACTCGAACACGATCGCCGACTACGACATCGACCGGGCGATCCGGCTCGTCACCCTCAAGCTCGTCGGGTTCACCCAGGTCGTCAGCACGCTTCGCACGCGCCTGAGCGTCGACTCGTCAGTCGTCCTGTTCGGCGGCATGGCGAAGGAGCGGCCGTACGCCGGATCGACGACGGTCACCACCGTGAACGGCGGGATCGTCGGGCTGACCCGGACGCTCGTCGAGGAGTTGCGCCCGATCCGCGTCAACTCCATCCATCCGGGCGTCGTCGGCGACAGTCCCTACTGGGCGGAGAAGCCGGCCGCGATCGCCAAGTACACCTCCGAGACGCCCCTCGGCCGGCTGGTGACGATGGACGAGATCGTCCAAGCCGTGGTGTTCCTGCTCGAGCACGGGTCGATCAACGGCGTCGATCTCATCGTCGACGGCGGGTGGTTCTGCCGCTGAGGCCGGGTCCTGTCGGTCAGTCCTCGGGCGCGAGGTCGCGCCGTCCTCGCGACAGGCGCGCGACGCCGTTGCCCGTGTAGGCCCCGACGAACGCGAACACCAGCGCGATGAACGAGGCCGCGTTGCCGCCGATGCCGAATTCGACAACCGGGACCCAGCCGCCGACGAGGATCGCCCAGAGCCACGGCCGTCGCCCCGACGCGGCCGAGATGAGGAACGAGCCGACGAGGAGGGCGCCAACGGTGACGCCCGTGTCGTCCCAGGTCGGACGGGAGTCGACGTAGGCGATCGCAAGGCCGACCGCGATCGCGACGATCGCGAGGATCCGTGTCCGCATCGTGTCACTCCCTCCGCTCTTTGCCGGCCCGGGATGCGCGCCGACGAAGCATACGGCCTGAGCGAAGATGTGCCGGAGACGACCACGGGCTAGGATCGCAAGAACCAGGGATCGACAATCGGCGAGGGCAAACGGCGGTGTATTTCCCGGTCTCAGGGTGGTTCGCGGCCTTCGTCCTCACGCTCGCGGTCGAGGCTCCGATCGTGGCGTTTCTCCTCCGCCGATCGGAACCGAACCTTCTTCGCCTCGGCATCCTGATCGTCTTCGCCAACCTCGCTTCTCATCCGATCGTCTGGTACGTGATCTCGCAGCTGCTGCTCGTCGGCACCCCGGCGTACACGCTCGTCGCCGAGACCTGGGCGATCGCCGCCGAGGCCGTCTTCTTCTGGGCGGCGATCCGCGGCCTCACCGTCCGCCGGGCCATTGCCGTCGCCGCCGCAGCGAACGCGACATCATGGCTCGCCGGACGGGTGATCGACGGGCTGTGGCCGGACCTCTTCAGATGACGACGGGCTGCCCGACGCGGAGCCGGAAAGGAACACGGGTATGAAGACGTGGCGACACTCCGGCGAGGCGCGATCGCCGTGGCGCACCCTCGCGGCTGTCGGAGCTGCCGTCGTGCTCGTTGCCGGGTGCCAGGCCGCCACGCCGACGCCATTGCCGACCGATGGCCGTTCGCCCGCGACTTCGGCCTCACCGCCGGCGCAGCCTTCGCCGACACAGGTGACGCCGACGGATGCGTCGACGCCGTCCCAGGCGCCGAGTGGCACCGGCCGGTGGGAAGCAGCGGGGACCATGGCGATGGCCCGCTCCGCGACGCATGCCGTTCTCCTCGGCGACGGTCGCGTTCTGGTCGTCGGGGACGGGTCGTTCGACGTCGATGACACCAGCGCCGATGCAGAACTGTGGGATCCGGCGAGCGGTGCATGGCACACGACGGAGGGCCTCAACAGTCCGCGCGTCGACTTCGCCGCCGTGGGCCTCGCGGACGGTCGCGCGCTCGTGACCGGCGGCCGGAACAATGCCGACCAGTCGTTCTCGAGCACGTATGTCTACGACCCGAAGACCGAGACCTGGTCGAAAGTCGGTCTTCTCGGCACCGCACGAACGTCGCCCGCCATCGCCGTCCTGGCCGACGGTCGCGTGCTGGTCGCCGGCGGCTACTTCAGAGTCAAACCCAGCGACAGTCGCGTGGATCCCGGGACGTTGCTCGCCGCGTACCATCCGGCATCGCTCACGGGGGCCGAGCCGGGCGGGCCGAGTCTCAACGACATCACGCCGCCGAACGTCGGCGCCGCCCTCGCGACCGCCGAGCTCTTCGACCCCGCGACCGGCACCTGGTCGGCCACAGGATCCATGAAGTTCGCCCGATTTCGGAGCGGCCGCCGTCACGTTGGCCGACGGTCGAGTCCTCGTCGTCGGATCCGGCGACACGCAGAGCGGGGTGACCGTCGACGAGCGTGCGCTCGACACCGCAGAGATCTTCGATCCGGCGAGCGGTCGGTTCACGCTCGCCGGCGGGCTTCCCGACATCGACAGGGCTGCGCTCCAACAGGCCGGCGTCCCGGGTGCCAACCCGGTTCCCGATGGTGCTCCGGACTTCCAGGGGGTCGGAAGCCTCGTCGCGCTGGACGACGGCGGCGCGGCCCTCGTCGCACACACCGGGTCCTGGAAGCACGAGGGCGACATCACCCGCTCGTTTCGATTCGATGCGGGCCCGGGCGCCTGGACCGAGATCGGCCAGACATACGTGCTCGTCGGTGAACCGACGGAGAAGACGCTGGTGACGCTGGGCGTGCGCGCCCTCGGAGGCGCGTCGGTCGCGCGGCTGCCCGGCGGTCGCGTCCTCGTCGCCGGTGGGGCAGGGGACAGCAAGCCTGCGGAGGGCAACGGCTATCTCACCAGCACATCGGATGCCGCCGACCTTTACGACCCGGCGGCGAACAGTTGGTCGCCCGTGGCACCGATGCCCGAGCCGCGCGCCGGGGGCGCGTCCGTCGTCCTGGCGGATGGGTCGGTTTTGGTCATCGGCGGCTACGCCAAATCACCGCCGGACGGCGAGCGGGTCGACCTGTCGTCCGCGATCCGGTTCGTTCCGTAGGACTCGGAATGTCGACACACGAAGAAGCCGGGCATCCCGCCGCGGGATGCCCGGCATCGTGGGTTCGTCACGCGTCGGCAAGCAGGGCCTCGAGGCGATCCCAGCTTTCGATCGCGCCACGGACCATGCCGGTGGACAGCGCCCCTTCGATGGCGTCGACCGATCCGAAGTGGGAGACAGACGTGACCTTCGTCTTGCCGCCGACATCCTCGAAGATGAACGACTCCGGGCCTCCCTGGGGCCCGAGTCCCTCGACGTCGAACATGAAGGTCCACCTGAAGCGCTCGGGTGGCTCGATCTCGAGGTACTCGCCGTAGAACTCCACCGCGTCGCGATCTGGCGCGCGACTGATGTATCGCCACTTGCCGCCTTCTCGGACGTCCATCTCGGCGACGGTGGTCGTCGTCCCGTGAGGCCCCCACCAATGCGGGATGCGCTCCGGGTCCATGAATGCCTTCCAGACCTGCTCGCGCGGCGCGTCGAACGTGCGCTCGAACACGAGGTCGCCGCCGTCCGAGTAGATGGTCGTGGTCTCGTTGCTACCGCGGTCGATTCGGGTTGCCGTCATCGTCGTCTCCCTTCTCGTGGTCCTGTTGGTCCTGGACCTCGCGCAGGTACGCGTCCAGGCGCTCGAAGCTTTCTTCCCAGTGGCGGCGGTACTGGTCGACCCAGTCCGCGATGTCCCGCAGCGGACCCGCCTTCAGCCGTCGTGGCCGCCACTGCGCCTGGCGACCCTGCTCGATGAGTCCGGCGCGTTCCAGCACCCGGAGATGCTTGGAGATCGCGGGCTGACTCATGTCGAACGGTTCGGACAGATCCTTGACCGACGCCTCGCCCTTGGCGAGGCGGGCCAGGATCGCGCGCCGGGTCGGGTCGGCCAAGGCGGCGAACGTCCTGCTGAGGGGGTCGGGTTGCTGCATGTCCTAATCACCGTATGGTTATATAACCTATGGGTACTGTACACGTCGGAGCCGACTTGTCAACCCCTCGATTCTTCGATGGACGCGTGTTCGGCCAGCCGGTTGCGCTTCCAGGCGAATCGACGACACTCGAACCGATGTCGAAGAGAAGGTGGACGGCGCTGCAGCGGCCGGTCCTGGCGCTGGCGATCTCGGTGGGCTTGCTTGCCGGGTGCGCCCTGGTTCCGCCGAGCCCGGATTGCCGGATCGGCGCCCGATGCGATGCCGTTCTCGAAGCGGCACGACAGGTGGTCTCGTTCAGCGACGCCCGCGTGGTGGTGCTGTGGGGCCGGGGCCTCGGCTTCAACGCGGAGGTTCACGTCTGCTACGGCGACGGGCGCTACGTGCTCGTCGATGTCTTGGGGGACGACCTGGGGGCGGCGATCCGAGGCCAACCGTGGGACACCGCTCCCTGCCGGTGAGCAGCGTCCGCGGCCCCAGGGCACCTGCGCCCTCCGCCGCCGCCGGCGAACCTAGCCCGACTTGCCCGTCCCGAACTGGCGGTCTCCGGCATCTCCAAGGCCCGGCAGGATGTAGCCCTTGTCGTTGAGCCGGCGGTCGAGGGCCGCGCAATAGACATGGACGTCCGGATGAGCCCCCATCACGGCAGCCACGCCCTCCGGCGCCGCGATGATGTTGACGAGCTTGATCCGGACGGCGCCCCAGCGCTTGAGGACCTCGATCGCTGCGGTCGCCGACCCGCCGGTCGCGAGCATCGGGTCGAGGATGAGGCACAGGTCGACCGTCGCCGAATCCGGCAGCTTGTTGTAGTACTCCACCGGTCGCAGGGTCCGTTCATCGCGGAAGAGCCCGAGATGCCAAACCTCGGCGGTCGGCATGAGCTCGAGCATCGCGTCGACCATGCCGAGGCCCGCCCGGAGGATGGGGACGAGCCCGATCCTGTCGCTGAGCTCCGACGCCACCATCTCCTCCATCGGCGTCCGGATTGTCAGCGGCCGGACCCGCGCGTCGGCCAGGGCCTCGTAGCCCAGGAGCCACGACAGCTCCCGGACGAGCTCGCGGAACTTCTTTGGCTCGGTGGCCTCGTCCCGCAGGATCGCGAGCTTGTGGAGGATCGCCGGATGCTGCGAGACGTGGAGGGTCGATGGCGTGGACAACGACGAAATCCCTCGCTTTCCGGCGGGCTGCTGGAGGCCGCACGGGCGTCGAGGGCATCGTAGCAAGGCGCCGGTGGGCTCGCGCGTCGGATCCCGCCGACGAATTCAGGCCATATACCACCCCGAGTAGTGACTGTCCGAGCAATCGCCCCAACTCCGTGCCATCGAACACCTGCGGTGGTGAATGGTGTGAATCAAGGGGCGACAGGCTCGATCCTCGGCTTCAGGGGCTTCGAACGGCCGACACCGACTGCGGGGAGTGGTTTCTGCCCGAACTTGGGCAGCCCGCCGACGGAGGTTGGCGACGCCGGCCCTCGCCGGGGTATTCTCGGCGGATCGTGACCGTCCCCGATCTGCCCGCCTCCGCGCCCGCCCGCCGCGGCCCCGCCCCACGCACGGTCACGAAGCGGCCGGGCGGCCGTTCGCGGATCGTCCCGCCGGTCCTCGTCAGGCAGATGCGCAACGGGATCGAGGAGAGCGTCCACCGCGGCGACATCGTCGAGACCGACGTCGACGGCAGGCTCCTCCGCGGGCTCGGCGATCCGGACCGGCCCGTCACCCTCCGGAGTTGCGTCAAGCCCTTCGGGGTCGTCGCCCTGATCGAGGCAGGTGGGATCGAGGCGCTCGATCTCGAACCGGCGGAAATCGCGATCATGGCGAGCTCGCATTCCGGCGAGGACCTCCACGTCCGGACGATCCAGGCGATGTACCGGCGCGCCGGCGCGACCCAGGCACTCATCGCGACCGGGATCGAGGGGATGCCGCTCGATCCCCTGACCGCCGCCCGTCTCGCTAGGGACGGCGAGCAGCCGGGCCCGATCCGCCACATGTGCTCGGGCCAGCACTCTGTGTCGATCCTCCTGTCGAAGATCAAGGGGTGGGATCCGACCGAGTACTGGTTCGAGGATCATCCGTCCCAGGTCGCCTATCGAGAGGTCGTCGCGCGGGCCTTCGGCACGACGCCCGACCGGCTGCGCACGGCGGTCGACGGCTGCGGCGTGCTGACGTATGCCTTCCCGCTCCGCGAGGTCGCCCGCGCCTACGCGCTGCTGGCGGATCCATCGGCGGTGGCCGCGAAGGATCCGCGAGCCTCCCTCGCGCCCGCGCTGACGATCGTGCGGGACGCGATGATGGCGAACCCCTTGATGATCGGCGGTAGCCACGACCGGCTCGACACCTCGCTCATGAAGGCACTCCCGGGACGGCTCGTGAGCAAGAGCGGGATGGAGGCCCTGCGCGGGCTCGCGATCCTGCCGGGCCCGAGGGCGTCGGGCGCGGACTCCGGTGCGACGGGGATGGCGATCAAGATCGAGGACGGCGACGGCTACGACCGGGGTACCTGGGCGGCGTCGGTGGAGGCACTCGTCCAGGCCGGCATCCTGGATGGCCAGGCGCTTCGGGTCCTCGCCCGCTACCATCGGCCGGCGCTGCACGATCCTCACGGCCGGCTCGGCGCCGAGGCGATCCCGAGCTTCGACCTGGTCCCGCTCGGAGAGCTCCTGGGCCGCGGCTGAGGAGCGGTGGCGCCAGCGCCACCCCCGGACCTGCGGCACACTGGATCCGTGCCCACCCAGCCCGATCCGTATCGCACGCTCGGCCTGACGCCGGGCGCGACACCGGACGAGATCCGGCGCGCATACCGGCGACTGGCGAAGGCAAACCACCCCGATGCGGCCGGCGAGAAGAACCTGCCCCGCTTCCTCGCCATCCAGGCCGCCTACGAGTCGCTCGTCGCGTCGCGCGGGACTCGCCGCACCGGCGCGCGTCCGGCCACGTCGCGGCCGACCGCACGCGAAGCGTGGCGAGCGGACACGAGCCGGGCCCGGGCCGCCCGCGAAGGAGCGGCCGCCGGGCCGGCCGCTGGGCCGGACGCAACGGCGACGGGGCGGCGGCGACGGCCGCCCGGCGAGGAACCCCGACGCCCGCCGGGTGACGAGTCCCGACGCCCGCCGGGTGACGAGTCCCGACGCCCGCCGGGTGACGAGTCCCGACGCCCGGCGGGCGGCCGGAAACGGGCCTCGAACACGGCGACGCCCGGATCGACGACGTACGACGCGGTCGAGGACGAGCCGTTCGAGCCCGAGTGGTCGGGCGGCACGTGGTACGGGTCGTCAAGCGGGACGTACTGGACCCTCAACCCTAAGGAATACGCTGATCCACGCAAGCATGGCCCCGAGTACCAGCGTCGCGCCCGCCGCCCGCTGGGCGACCCGGACCAAGCAGCAAGCGTCGACGGCGGCTCGCCCGGCAGCGCGCCCGACCGCCCGGGGATGGCAGAAGCCTGGGAAGGCTGGTCGGATGACGGCCCGGATGCGACGGCCGGGGCGACCGGTGCGCCCGCGAGCCACGGCGCCGATGCCGGCGTTGCCGAAGCGGGCGGGCTGTTCGGATCGATCGGGCTCCCTGGGGGCTTCCCTGGGCGGGTCGGGCTGGCCCTCGTCGGCTGGCCACCGATCGGGATCGCGATCTCGACGATCGCCGGCGAGGTGACGGGCTGCGGGCGCTTCGCCGCAGGCTGCGTCGAGCTGTTCGGGGTCGGGACCTGGCTCGCCCAGCTTGCAGTCATCGCGGTCCTGCTCGCGTTGCCGGCGGTCGCGGCGCTGTCGGCGGCCGGCACCCTCGCCGCCCTCGCCGCGTCGATCCCGACCGCTGTCGTCCTGAGCGCGAGCGGCGGGTCGCGGGAACCGGCCGCCAGCGCTTCGATCCTGGGTGCGGTCCTGGCCGTGGCCTACGTCGCCGGATTCGTGTTCGCATTCGTCCGGCGGAGCCGCCATGGCCGCGTACCATGACGACGATGAGCCGGCGCCACGATTCCCACGACCTCTCCGCCGCCGCGCAGGAGTACCTGCTGACGCTCCGGGTGATGGCGGGCGACGGCTCCCACGTCAAGGCCGCCCAGGTCGCCCGGCGGATGGGTGTCACGACCCAGGCCGCGAGCGAGATGTTCAAGCGGCTGGCCTCGGACGGGCTCGTCAACCAGTCGGACGGGCGCGAGCTCGTCCTGACCGGGGCCGGGCGGGCGGCGGCCGACGCGATCTTCCGCCGCCACGCGCTCCTCGAGTGGCTGCTGACCGCGGTCGTCGGGCTCGGCTGGGCCGAGTCGGACGAGGAGGCGGGCCGCCTCCAGGGCGCCATCTCGCCGCGGGTCGAGGCTCGGCTGGACGAGATGCTCGGCCATCCCGAGACCTGCCCCCACGGCAACCCGATCGATGCGGCGACGGCCCGTCGCCGCCCGACGGGCACGCCGCTCAGCCAGATCGAAGGCGGGCAGCAGGCGACGATCTACCGGATCACAGAGGAAGCCGAGGAGGATGCTGGCCTCCTCTCGTACCTCGAGGCACGGGCCCTGACCCCCGGCGCCCAGATCACGGTGCTCGCCCGATCGGAGTCGCTCGACTCGCTCACGCTCGAGGGTCCGCGCGGCAAGGCGACGTTCGGCCTGCGACCCGCGTCACTCGTCCACGTCCTGCCCGGCGAGGCGGATCCCACGCTGTTCCATCACGTGCCGGCGGTCGAACGCACCTGACCGGGGGCCGCACCAGCAGCCCCACGTACAATCGGCCGATGACCGCCGATCGCGTCCGGATCGCACCCAGCCCGACCGGGCCGCTCCACATCGGGACCGCCCGGACGGCGCTGTTCAACTTCCTGCACGCCCGGCACACGAGCGGAACGTTCATCCTCCGCCTCGAGGACACCGACGTCGCCCGCTCGTCGATCGCCTACGAGAAGGACATCCTCGACGGCCTTCGCTGGCTCGGGCTGCGCTGGGACGAGGGTCCCGAGGTCGCCGGCGAAGGGGCTCGCGGACCGCACGCGCCGTACCGCCAGATGGAGCGGCTGCCGCTCTACGCCGCCGCGGCCGAACAGCTCATCGACGACGATATGGCCTACCCCTGCTACTGCACGCCCGAGGAGCTCGACGCGGAGCGGAAGCGGCTCGAGGCGCTGAAGCTGCCACCGCACTACAGCGGACGGTGCGCGAACCTGACGCCGGCTGAGCGGGCCGCGTTCGAGGCCGACGGACGCAGTCCCGCGCTGCGTTTCCGGGTCGGGAAGGGGACCGTCGTCATTGACGACATCGTCCGCGGCCGGGTGGAGATCGACATCTCCAACCTGGGCGGCGACTTCGTGATCGTCCGGGCCGACGGAACGCCGCTCTACCACTTCACGGTCGTCGTCGACGACGCCGCGATGGAGATCACCCACGTGATCCGCGGCGAGGACCACCTCTCGAACACCCCGAAGCACATCCTCCTGTTCCGGGCGCTCGGCCACGAACCACCGGTCTTCGCCCATCTGCCACTGATCCTCAACCCGGACCGGACGAAGATGAGCAAGCGGAAGGCTCAGACCGCGATCGACGACTACCGGCTCGAGGGCTTCATCCCGGAGGCGCTCGTCAACTACCTCGCGCTGCTGGGCTGGTCGACCGGCTCCGAGGACGAGGTCCTCTCGCTCGACGAACTCGTCGAGCGCTTCGACCTGGCCGAGGTCAACAAGGCGGGCGCGGTCTTCGATCGGGAGCGGCTGGAGTGGCTGAACGGCCAGTGGATCCGCCGGCTCGACCCTGACGATCTCGTCGAGCGCCTGCGTCCGTTCATCGAGGCCGAGTTCGCCGCCGGGCGGATCGACCGGTTGCCGGCCGACGGCGAGCTCAAGGCGCTCCTGCCGGTCGTCCAGGAGCGCCTGCCACGTCTCGGAGCGATCGGGGAGCTGGTCGGCTTCCTCTGGATCGACGACATCGACGTCGATCCGGCGCTCCTCGTCCCGAAGCGCTGGGACGCGGCGACGACGGCCGAGGGGCTGCGGGCCGCGCGCGAGACGATTGCAGACGTCGGCCGCGTGAGCTACGAGGCCGACGAGCTGGAGCCGCCGCTCCGCGCCCTGGCCGAGGCGCGCGGCTGGAAGGTCGGCGACCTGTTCATGGCGATCCGGGTCGCGGTGACCGGCCGAACGGCCACGCCACCGCTCTTCGACACGCTCGTCGCCCTCGGCTACGAGCGGACCCTCGCCCGGCTCGACCGGGCGGTCGACGCGCTCGCGGCGCGAACCTGACACGATCTGTCAGGGTCGACGGCGATCCTCCCGGCAACCGATGCCAAGGCCACTCCACGAACGACCCGACGGAGGACGACATGGACCGATCCAGCGTGCAAGCGTGGCTCGACCGCTACGTCGCTGCCTGGAAGAGCTACGACCCCGACGAGATCGGCGCCCTCTTCGGCGAGGACGCCACGTACCGCTACCACCCGTACGATCCCGATGACGAGGTCGTGCGCGGCCGCGACGCGATCGTCCGCGACTGGATCGGGCCGGAGGGCAACGCGAGCAGCCGCGACACCCCCGGCAGCTACGACGGCCACTACGAGCCGTACGCGGTCGACGGCGATCGCGCGGTCGCGGTCGGCTCGAGCCATTACTGGTCGGACGGCACTCGCTCCAGGCTCGAACGGATCTACGACAACGTCTACCTGCTGCGGTTCGACGCCGACGGCCGATGTGTCGAGTTCACGGAGCTGTTCATGACGCGCCCCGATCCCGCGAGCTGAACAACGAGCCGTTAACAGTGCTCGCTATCCTGAGACTTGAATGGCACGAACGATCCTCGTCGTCGAGGACGAGACGACGCTCCGCGAGACGCTTGCCGATGCGCTCGAGGCCGAGGGATTCCGGGTCGTGGCGGCGGCCGACGGGCGCGAGGCCCTGGCCCGTTTCCGGGCGGAACGACCGGACCTGATCCTCCTCGACGTGATGCTGCCGGAGCTGTCGGGTGTCGAGGTCTGCCGCATCATCCGGGCGGAGTCGAGCGTGCCGATCGTCATGCTCACGGCCAAGGATTCGGAGCTCGACAAGGTCGTCGGGCTCGAACTCGGCGCCGACGATTACGTCACGAAGCCATTCAGCCTCCGTGAGCTGTCCGCCCGGATCCGGGCGCTGTTCCGCCGCTCGGAGCAGGCGGTCGCCGTCGATGCGCCGCCCGGCGTCGTCGACCTCGAGCGGGTCCAGGTCGACCTGGCCGGGCACCGGCTCCTGCGCGACGGCGAGGCACTCCCGGTCAAGCCGAAGGCATTCGAGCTCCTCACGTTCCTGATCCGCCATCCCGGCCAGGTCTTCACCCGGGACCAGCTGCTCGAACGCGTCTGGGGCTACGACTACGCGGGCGAGACGCGGACGGTCGACGTCCACGTCCACTGGCTGCGGAGCCAGGTCGAGGAGGATCCGTCGACGCCGCGCTTCATCCACACGGTCCGCGGTGTGGGCTACGTGTTCCGCCGACCGGCCTGACCGCGAGCGCATCGGACGAAGGAACGAGGAGCGTTGACGCTCCGATGACGGACTGTTCATCTGGCTGGTCGATCCTGCCGCCATGACCGTCCTGACGCGCAACATGCTCCCGATCGTCGAACGTCGTCGCCGGCCGGCCCGACGGGACATGGCGCAGGGAGTCATGCCGCTGACCCGGCCGTGGGCGACGCCCGGCCGAACGCTCACGCTCGTCGCGCTCGCGACCCTGCGCCGCGCCAGGCGCGCGGACGGTCGTCCGGCGCGGTGGGCGGGATCCGTGTTCGGTCGCGACGTCGACCTCGTCCGGCTCCACCTCGCCCCGATTCGCAGCCGGGTCGGACTGGCCGCTTCGTTCGGACGGGAGGCCTTCCACGCCGATATCGATCGCGATGGGGCGGACATCGACACGGGTCCCGTCTCCGCCGCGTATGCGATTCGCTGGCTGGAGCTCGGTGACGGGATCCGCCGCCCGGCATGGTCCACCTGGCTGGCCGAGGCCCCCTAGGAACCGATCGCTCCGCCCGACTCCCGCGTGGGCGGCTATTCTTCCCGCCATGCGCCTGAGCCAGCTCTTCTTCACCACGCTCCGCGACGATCCGTCCGACGCGGAGATGCCGTCCCACCGCCTCCTCCTCCGAGCGGGCTACGTCCGCCAGCTCGGATCCGGGATCTACTCGCTGTTGCCGCTCGGCTTCCGGGTCAACAAGCGTGTCGAGCAGGTCATCCGCGAGGAGATGAACCGGATCGGCAGCCAGGAGATCGAGATGCCGGTCGTCCACCCGGCTGACATCTGGAGGGCCAGCGGCCGCTTCGACGCGATCGGCCCGGAGTTGACGAGGTTCAAGGACCGGGCGGGACGCGACATGGTCCTCGCGATGACGCACGAGGAGGTCATCGGGCTGCTCCTCGCCGACATCGTCCGCTCGTATCGGCAGCTGCCGGTGATGCTCTACCACTTCCAGACAAAGTGGCGCGATGAGCCGCGGTCGCGCGGCGGACTGATCCGCGTCCGCGAGTTCGTGATGAAGGACGCCTACAGCTGCGACCGCGACGAGGCCGGCCTCGACGTGAGCTACGAGGCCCAGAAGGGCGCCTACATCCGGATCTTCGAGCGGCTCGGACTCGACACGGTCATCGTCTCGAGCGACGTCGGGATCATGGGCGGCAGCCAGGCCCACGAGTTCATGGTCCTCAACCCCGCCGGCGAGGACGTGCTCGTCCTGTGCGAGGCCTGCGGCTATGCCGCGAATCGACAGGTCGCCCGGATCCCGCGCCCGGATCCCGCGCCGGAGGAGGCGCTGCCCCGCGAGGAGGTGGCGACCCGCGGCACGACCACGATCGCTTCGCTCGCGGCCTTCCTGGGCGTCGGCGAGGATCGGACCGCGAAGGCCGCGTTCTTCGTCGCCGGCGACGGCCGGCTCGTGACCGCGATCGTCCGCGGCGACCACGAGGTCAACGAGACGAAGCTCGCGAACGCGGCCGGCGCAACGACAGGGCTGCGACCCGCGACGGTCGAGGAGATCAGGGCCGCCGGGATGGAGCCCGGCTACGGCTCGCCGATCGGCGCTCACGACACCCTCGTGGTCGTCGACGAGCTCGTCGCCCGTTCGCCGAACCTCGTCGCTGGGGCGAACCGCGAAGGGTTCCACTTCCGGAACGTCAACGTCGGGCGTGACTTCACCGCCGACGTCGTCGGCGACATCACGAACGCCCGGGAGGGCGATCCCTGCCCGACGTGCGGTGCACCCGTCATCCTCCGCAACGGGATCGAGGTCGGCAACATCTTCAAGCTCGGGACGAAGTTCACCGACGCGGCCGGTGCAACCTATCTCGGCGAGGACGGCCGTGAACACCCGATCGTCATGGGCTCGTACGGGATCGGTGTCGGGCGCAACGTCGCCTGCATCGTCGAGGCGCACCACGACGACAAGGGGATCATCTGGCCGGAGGAAGTGGCGCCGTACGCCGCGCACCTTGTCGCCATCGGTGCGGACCGCGACCCTGCCGTTGCCGAGGTCGCCGAGCGGCTCCACGGGCTCTCCCTCGACGCGGGCCGCGAGATCCTCTACGACGATCGCGCCGAGTCGCCGGGCGTCAAGTTCACCGATGCCGAGATGCTGGGGATGCCGTGGATCCTGACGGTCTCGCCCCGCTCGATCGCCGCGGGTGGCGTCGAGGTCACGGAACGGGCAACCGGCGACCGTGCGACGCGCTCCATCGCGGAGGTCGAGGCGCTGATCCGTGGCGAGGGCCTCGTCCCGGCCTGATCGTCCCGGCCTGATCGTCCTGGCCGACGCTACGATGGGCGTCCATGCCGCCCCGCCCGATGCTGCCGCACGACGATCTCTACGCACGTCTCGAGCTGCCGGTCGACGCCAGCCCCGAGGCGATCGAGATCGCCTGGCGGGCACTCCTCAAGCGCCATCACCCCGACGTCGCCGGCGCCCACACCGACGATGTCGCCAAGCGGATCAACGTCGCCCATGACTGGCTCTCGGATCCCGCGCTGCGGGAGCGATACGACCTCGAGCGCCACCCCGGTCATCGGCGCCCCCGTCGCCCGCTGGACCTCGGACGGCGCGGCGCACGAGGCGCGCGCCGCGATGCAGTCCGGCCGCGGCCGCGCCCGCCCGCCAATCCGGAAGAGGCGCTGGCACGGCATCTCGCGAAGATCGGCCGGCTGACGCAGGACGAGCTGGATCGACTGAGCCTGGCCGAGTCGCCGCCGATCGCGTTCGTCGCGACGATCGCCCGGTTCCTGTCGCCGGACAGGCTCGCCGCCGTCGAAGCCATCGAGCGTCGCGTCGCCGCCGTCCTCCCCCGAAAGTCGCGCTGGGATGCGCCGACACGCGACGCGATCGTCGCGTACGCCCACGAGATCGTCCTGGGACCGTTCCTCGACGAGCACCTCTCGCCGCCGTTCCGAGAACGGGTTCACGAGCGCCTCGCGCGCGGCTGGGAGGCGGCCGTCGACCAGCCGCGCTACGGCCCGAACTCCGTTGCCGTGACGGCCGCGATCGAGCGCCTGCAGGCGATGCCGCCTGGACGGCGCGCCCAGCTCGTGGTCGAGGCGGCAGGCCAACGCCCCGGCACAACGTCGGGCGCCGGTCGCCCGACCTCCGCCGACCTCCCGTGGCCCGACGGCCTCTCGGCCCAGGACGATGATGCGTTGCGGGTCTCCTCCGCCCTCGCCCAGCGCGACGCCGAAGCGGTTATCGACGATCCCGCGCCTGCGCTGGCCCGCCGGTCACTCGGTCGGGCGATGCACGGGCTGGTGCTGCGACATGCCTTCAAGCCGGCCGAGCTCGACCGGCTCCTGGGCCCGTGGCGGGAGGTCCTGATCGACCCAAACGAACCCCGCCGCACTGCGGCCGGAGCGCGACCCCGTCCGGCGACACGGTAGGAACGCCGACGAATATCGAGGGGGGCGCATCAGGTATTTCCCGTCAGATGTCCGCCATGAGAACCTTGGGCCAGGTTCCGCCTGCGTCAAGCGCCAGGAGCCGGCCCCGTGGAGCGCCGGTCACGCTCCGGTCCGGTCGTCAGGAGTTCGAAAACCCGCCGGCATCCGACATAAGGTCGGTGTAGCGGACATATGGCACGAAAGCGTCGCGAGGGCACCGTCGCCTGCGCCCGCGCCGTCGCCTGCGCCCGCGCCGTCGCCCGGAGCCGCCCGCGCCGCCGCCCGGAGCCGCCCGCGCCGCCGCCCGCCCGCGCCGCCGCCCGGAGCCGCCCGCGCCGCCGCCCGGAGCCGCCCGCGCCGCCGCCCGCCCGCGCCGTCGCCCGGAGCCGCCCGCGCCGCCGCCCGCCCGCGCCGCCGCCCGCCCGCCCCGCCGCCCTCGATTGATGCAACCAACGGCATCAGCCAGGCATGACGCGAATCCAGTGACTGGCGCGCGATCGTTGCGTCGCGTACAATCCGGCTCTCGTGTTCGATGGGCGCTCCGGTCAGCGCCCCGGTCCCACACCGCTGATCCCGATCCACACCATCGCCCTGACCGGGCCCCGCCAGTACGTTGCGGGAGGGCCCTCAGGAGCTGATGCTTCCATGTCCTTCGATACCCTCGGGCTCGCGCCCGAGCTCCTCCGCGCAGTCGCCGACCAGGGCTACACGGAGCCGACGCCCGTCCAGGCCGAGGCGATCCCGCTCGTGCTGGCCGGCCGCGACCTCCTCGCCGGCGCCCAGACCGGCACCGGCAAGACCGCGGCCTTCGTGCTGCCGATCCTCCAGCTGCTCAACGGCGGGCCATCGCCGAACGGAGGGACGGGCGCCCCGCTCCCGGGGAGCCAGTCGCCGTCGAGCGGCCGTGACCGCCGCGACCGCCGCGACGCCGGCCGACAGCCGGTCCGTGTCCTCGTCCTCACCCCAACCCGTGAGCTCTGTCTCCAGGTCGAGGAGAGCGTCCGGACGTACGGCGCTCACCGTCGCGTGCGTTCCACCGCGATCTACGGCGGCGTCGGGTTCGAGCCCCAGGTTCGGGCCCTCCGGGCCGGCCCCGGAATCGTCGTCGCGACGCCCGGCCGCCTGCTCGACCATGCCGGCCAGGGCACGATCGACCTGTCGCGGGTCGAGATCCTCGTCCTCGACGAGGCTGACCGCATGCTCGACATGGGGTTCATTCGCGACATCCGGCGGATCCTCGAGCTCCTCCCGCCGAAACGCCAGAACCTTCTCTTCTCGGCGACATTCTCGGATGACATCCGACGGCTCGCCGGCGGCCTGCTCGACCACCCGGCGACCGTCCAGGTGACGCCGCGGAACACGCCCACCGCGCTCGTGAGCCAGCTGGTCCTGCCTGTCGATCGCGAGCGCAAGCGCGAGCTCCTCGCCCATCTCATCGGGTCGGGCCGTATCGAGCAGGCGCTCGTCTTCACCCGGACCAAGCACGGGGCGAACCGCCTCGCCGAGCAGCTCGCTCGCGACGGCATCGCCGCGACCGCGATCCACGGCAACAAGAGCCAGGGCCAGCGGGTCCGCGCACTCGACGACTTCAAGGCCGGCCGAGCCTCGATCCTCGTCGCCACCGAGGTCGCGTCTCGCGGCCTCGACATCGAGGAGCTCCCGCACGTCGTCAACTTCGAGCTGCCGATGGTCGCCGAGGACTACGTCCACCGGATCGGCCGGACCGGACGCGCCGGCTCGACGGGCGACGCGATCTCGCTGGTCTGTGTCGATGAGTGGCCGCTCCTGCGCGACATCGAGTCGCTGCTGGGCCACCGGGTCGCGACCGAGGTCATTCCGGGCTTCGAGCCTGATACGAGAATCCGCCCGGAACCGATCCGCCAGCGGTCGCACGGCGTCGGCGGGCGCCAGCCTGCTCCGCGCGGCATCCAGCATGCCGCCCACGGGCGGCCGAACTTCGCCGCCGGCCGGACCGACCCGGGCCGCGCCCGCCCGCAGCGCGACGCGAATCGACCCGGCTCGGCCCCCGGCCGCCACGCCCCTGCGCCGTCGCATCCCGGCCACGGCAGCGGGCCGCGTCGCGGTCCCGCCCAGGTCGGCATCGGAAACGCGCCGGGCGGCTTCCAGCCCCGTCGCCCGTCGCACGGGCGACCCCAGGCGATGCCCGGCGAGCGGCTCGCGCGCCACCGCGAAGGCTGACCCGGGGCATACTGCGCCCCGGACGGCCGTGGTGGCCGGCGCACGAGGGTAGAGGTGGACGCCCGGATCCTGCTTATCGAGGATGACCCGTCGATCCGCGAGGTGACGGCGATCGGGCTGCGCAATGCCGGTTTCACGGTCGCGACGGCATCCGATGGGCGAGAGGGCCTCGAGCGGTTCGCCGCGGAGCCGTTTGACCTGATCCTCCTCGACGTCATGCTGCCGCGCCTGGATGGCCTCGAGGTCTGCCGGTCGATCCGCCGGACGTCCACGATCCCGATCGTCATGCTCACCGCCCGCGCCGACACGATCGATGTCGTCGTCGGTCTCGAGGCGGGCGCCGACGACTACGTCAAGAAACCGTTCGAAGTCCCCGAGCTCGTCGCCCGCGTCCGGGCGGCCCTCCGCCGAGCCGGCCGCCTGCCCGAGGACGGTGATCGTCTCCATCTCGGGCCTGTCTCGATCGACGTCGCGGGACGGACCGTCGAGCGCGACGGCCGCGACATCCCCCTGACGCGAACGGAGTTCGACCTCCTGGCCGAGCTGACGCGGCATGCCGGGCAGGTCCTGAGCCGCGATATCCTGCTCGACCGGATCTGGGGCTACGACTACCTCGGCGACTCCCGGCTCGTCGATGTCGCGATCCAGCGTCTCCGGGCCAAGATCGAGGCGGACCCGTCGGCACCCGGACTCGTCGTCACCGTGCGCGGCGCCGGCTACAAGGCCGTCCGCTGACGCGGCCACAACCCATGCTCCACGGCGTTCGGGCCCGTCTGACACTCACGCTCGTCGCACTCGTCGTGCTCACGGCGGGCGTCCTTGGGATCGCGGCGTACGCATTCGTCGACATCTCCCTGCACGACCGGGTCAAGGGAGATGCCGCGTCCCAGGCCGGCTTCGACCTGTCCGTTCTGATTCCGGCGACTCTCTCGGAACCAACCCGCGCGGCGTTCGACGGGAGCGGCCTGGAGGAGACGTTCCGGCGCCGGAACGTCCGCCTCGTGGCCGACTTCGGCGACATCAAGCCGGAGTTCGTTGCGGTCCTGGCACCCGACTTCGCAGCCGCCATGGCCCGCAACGAGATCGCCTTCCAGTGGACCACGCTCGCCGGAGAGCCGACGCTGATCGTCGGCGGGAAGCTGCCCGGCAGCGACGCCAGCTTCTACTTCATCCAGGACGTGAGCGGGATCGAGTCGGCCCTCGGGCAGCTGCGGCTCGGGCTCGGCGGCGGGGCGCTCATCCTTGCCCTCGTCGCGCTGCTCGCCGCGCGGCGAATCGCACGGGGAGTGCTGGCGCCCGTCGAGGCCGCATCGCGGGCCGCCGAGCGGATCCAGCGCGGCGACTTGTCCGCGCGCGTGCCCGTGACCTCGAACGATGAGTTCGGATCCTGGGCGGAGCGGTTCAACCGGATGGCCGGGGCGCTCGAGGAGACGATCGGGCGGCTGCAGGAGGCGCAATCGCAGAACCGGCGGTTCGTCGCCGATGTCTCGCACGAGCTTCGAACGCCGCTGGCGGCGCTCGTGGCCGAGGCCTCGATCCTCCGCGACCATCTCGATTCGCTCCCGGTGGAAAGCCGCCGCGCTGGCGAGCTTCTCGTTGCCGATGTCGCACGCCTCCGCGGACTCGTGGACGACCTCATGGAGGTGTCCCGGTTCGATGCCGAGGCGGAGCAGGTCAGCCTCCAGTCGGTCGACGTCCGGCGGCTTCTCGAGACCGTGACAGCCGCCCGACTGCCCGGCGCCCGGCTCGACCTTCCGCCCGATCCCCTCACGATCGAGACCGATCCACGGCGGCTGGAGCGGATCGTGGGCAATCTTCTCGACAATGCTCGCGAACACGCGCCCGGGGCGACGGTTGAGGTCGGCCTGACCGTGGAGCCCTCCGCGGTCAGGATCATCGTCGCGGACCATGGACCGGGCGTGCCCGCGGATCGATTGGATCGGATCTTCGAGCGCTTCTACAAGGCCGATCCCTCCCGCCACGGCGGCAGCAGCGGTCTGGGGCTCGCGATCGCGGCCGAGCACGCGGCACTCCTGGGTGCCACGCTCGTCGCAGCGAACCGCGACGGCGGTGGACTCCGGATCGAACTCAGGCTTCCTGTGACGGGATCGTTACCGGGCGGCGATCCGTACGCGATCACCACGAGCGACGCTGTGACTCCGAACCCATCCGCTCAGGAGTCAGCGCCATGAAGGCCATCACGCCGGTCGCCGCATTCGCCACGATCGCCATCCTCTTCGCCGCCTGTTCAACGAGCGGCTCCGCCGGCACGGTCCCGCCTCTTCAGACGACGCCCCCGCCGTCTGTCGACCAGGGATCGCCGGACCTGACGCCGGCGCCGTCCTCGTCGCCGACGCCGTCGACCGAACCGTCCGGCTCGCCGGACGCGAGCCCGACGCCGGTCCCTGAGGGAACGACCGTCGTCCGCGCGTACTTCTTCTTCGAGAGCACCAGGGGCAGCTCCGGCCTCGTGCCGATCCTGCGCGAGGTTCCGGCGACGAAGGCCGTCGCCACGGCCGCCGTCGCGGCCCTTCTCGATGGGCCGACGGAGACCGAGAGCGGCGCGATGAGCTCCGCCGTCCCCGCTGGCACTCGACTCCTCGGTCTCAGCATCAAGGGCGGGGTCGCGACCGTCGACCTGTCGAGCGAATTCGAATCCGGTGGCGGGAGCGCGTCCACGATCACCCGCCTCGGCCAGGTCGTCTTCACGCTGACCCAGTTCCCGACCGTCACGTCGGTCCTCTTCCAGATCGATGGCCGGACCGTGACCGTGTTCGGCAGCGAGGGCATCGTCCTCGACGGCCCGGTCGGTCGCGCCGACTACGTGGATCTCCTGCCCGCGATCTTCGTCGACCGCCCCGCGTACGGCGCCGCCCTCGGCAATCCGGGACGGGTGACCGGCAGCGCCGATGTCTTCGAGGCGACCTTCCGCATCACGCTCCTCGACGGCGCGGGCCGCACGATCGTGGACCAGCAGGCGATGGCCACCTGCGGTACCGGCTGTCTCGGGACGTTCGACGTGACCCTCAAGTACGACGTCGCGAAGGCGCAGTGGGGCACGCTCCGGGTCTGGGACGGCTCCGCCAAGGACGGCAGCCCGGAGAATGTCCGTGAGTACCCGGTCTGGCTCACTCCGGCGAGCTGAGCCTCAACGGCAGGCGGCCCGCGCGGTCTTGGCGAGGGCCGCCGCCTCCTCGAGGGACGCCGTGCCGTTCGCGAGCGACTGGCCGGCGGCCTGGCCGTCGTCATCGCTCGGCGGGGCGGAGGCGGCGGCCAGCGCGACGAACCCGGATCGCAGCATCCGCGATGTCGGTCAGCCCGGACTCATAGGCATCGGCCGCGTCCCGGTAGCACGCCTCGGCCGCGTGCTCGTCGAGCCAGGCGAGCTCCCCGTTCGCCCAATCGCCCATCTCGCGCGCCACGAGGCCGAGCTGCCCTCCCGATCCGACACTGGCTGCCGAGAGCGCCCGGACGAGCTGGCCGCCACGCTTCACTGCGTCGGCCACGCGCCCGTCGAACTCGACCAGCCTGGGATCGGGTTCCGGCTGGACCGGGGACGCGGACGGCGATCCGGGCCGGACGCCCGACGGCTGAGACGAGCCGCATGCCGCGGCGGCAAGGGCAAGGCAAATGGCGACGGCGATCAGCGGGCGGGCGCGCATCGAGAAGTCATACCACCCGGCGGCGCCGAGAGTTCACGACGCCGCCGGCCCACGAGACCACCGGCCCACGAGATCGCCGGCCACGAAGCGTGTTCGGCGTGCGAGAACGCGCCCGGCGGGTGTGCGATGCTCGGGATGTGGACTGGGTGGCCGTCGCGATCATCGGGGCCGAAGCGATCCTCATTGCGGTCGCCGTCTGGATGGTCCTCGCCCGTCGCCGCGAGCTGAGGGCGATCCGCGAGCTGATCGACCAGGACGACGGCGGCGCGGACCCGACAGTGCGCATCCGGGAACTCCGCGAGCGCCTGGCCGCCAGCGAATTCGAGCTCGACCAGCAGATCCGCAACGCCTCGTATCTCGCCGATCTCATGGGAGTCGGCATCCTCCGGTTCGACGACTCGCTGCGCGTCGAGCTGGCGAACCCCGCGGCGCATCTCCTGCTCGGGCGCGCCGCGGGGTCGATCGACGGCCGGTCGGCGATCGAGGTGTTCGTCGACGTCCGGTTCGAAGCGCTGCTGGCGACGGCACGCGACTCGGGCTCGGCATCGGGTGAGTTCCGCTTCCGGGGCCAGGACGGCCCGGTCCTCATCGTCCGGGCCCGTCGATCGCCGGTCAGCGGCGTCTGGGCCGTCCTGGAGGACGTGTCGGAGCTTCGCCGGCTCCAGCAGATCCGGGCCGAGTTCATCGACAACCTCTCGCACGAGCTCAGGACCCCGCTGACGACGATCAGCCTCCTGGCGGAGACTCTTGCCCGCGACGCCGATGCGGCCGGCGCGGCGGTGCCGCCGAAGATGCGCGACCGGATCGACAAGATCGAGGTCGAGACCGGCCACCTCGTGCAGATGGTCAACGAGCTGCTCGACCTGGCCCGGATCGAGAGCGGCGGCCCGCTCGCCCTGACCGACGACGTCGATCTCGGTCGCGTCGTCACCGAGTCCGTCGAGCGTCTCCGGCTCTTCGCGGACCGCCAGGGCTTGCGGCTCGTCGTCGATCTTCCGGAGCGGCTGCCGCCGATCCGCGGCGACGAGGCCCGGATCGGTCAGGTCGTCGTCAACCTCGTCCACAACGCGTTGAAGTTCGGCGAATCCGGGGACGTGACGGTCCGCGTCCACCAGGCCAGGAACGAGCTCATCACCTCCGTCGAGGATCACGGCGTCGGTGTCCCGAAGGCGGACCAGGCCCGGATCTTCGAGCGGTTCTACAAGGTCGACCGGGCCCGCGTCCGGGGTGGGGGAACCGGGCTGGGCCTGTCGATCGCGCGTCACGTCCTCGAGCAGCACGGCGGCCGGATCTGGGTCAAGTCCGAGGAGGGCGTCGGCTCGACGTTCTCGTTCGCGCTGCCGATCCCGGGCGGCCCGGACGCGTCAAACTGAACGGATGGACCGGCTTCACGTCGCGACTTTCAACATCCTCAACCTCGCCGACCGCTGGCATGAGCGCCTCCCGCTGATCCTCGCCGACATGAGCGCCCTGCAGCCGGACCTGCTCGGGCTCCAGGAATGCGTCTACGTGATGCAGCAGGACCGCCTGATCGGAGCGGCCGGCGAGGGCCGCTATGCGGCGGTCCGCGGCTGGGCCGGGCGACCCGAGTACGGGAACTCGCTGCTCATCCGGGAGCCCCTGGCGGCCACGGACGAGGCGCGTATCGACCTGGGGCTGAACCGGGCCGCACACGGGGCGACCGTTCGCCTGCCCGCCGGCCACGCGGTCCGGGTCGTCGTGACCCACCTCCACCACCTGGGGCCGGACGAAGGTCTCCGCGACGAGCAGGCCCGACAGCTCATCGACTGGATCGAGGCCGCACCGGCCGCCGATGCGCTCGTCGTCATGGGCGACTTCAACGCGGACCCCGCCGAGCCGACCTGCGCGCGGATGCGGGCCGCTGGCTTCCGCTCCGCCTATGCGGAGGTGAACGGCGCCGATCCCGCGGTGACCTGGCCGTCGGGCCTCCAGGCACCCGCGATGGACACCGATGGCTCACCGGAGTGCCTCGACTACATCTGGATCCGCGGCGCGGTCTCGGTCGAGGCTGCACGCCTGGCCTTTGACCGGCCCGACCCGGAGGATGCGACCCTGTACCCGTCGGACCATCTCGGCATCTCGGCCCACCTGGCGATCGGATCCGCGGGCTCATGACCCTGCGGCTGGCGCACCGCGGCGACTGGCGTCGAGGCCCGGAGAACACGATCGTGGCGTTCGTCGCGGCGCTCGCCGTGCCGGGGTGCGACGGGATCGAGTTCGACGTCCGCGCCGCTGCAGACGGCGTCCCGGTGGTCATCCATGACGAAACGCTGGAGCGGGTCCAGGGCGTGCCCGATCGGGTCGACGACCTGACCGCGGATGCCCTCGAGCGCCACGGCGTCCCGACCCTCGAAGCGGTCCTCGCCGAGATCCCGCGGCGGGCGTTCCTCGACGTGGAACTGAAGGGTGACCCGGGCCGCGCGGCGGTCGACGTGCTGACCGCCGGACGCGGGCCGGGCCTTGAGCGCGCCGTCGTCTCATCGTTCGAGGTCGACACGCTCGAACGCGTCGGGCGATTGGCAGCGCTCTGGCCCCGCTGGCTCAACGCCGAGGACCTCTCCGACGCGACGATCCGGACGGCGACGAATCTCGGTTGTCGCGGAATCTCGGTCGATTGGCGGGCGATCGATGCCCGCTCGTTCGCCCGCGCCCGAGCGGCTGACCTCGAGGTCGCCGCATGGACGGTCCGTCGCCTCCCGACGTACCAGAAGCTCGAACGTATGGGTGTCGTCGCGATCTGCGCCGAAGCATCGGCCCTCGACGGGTAGGTCGCCGCAGGCTCGGTCGCCGCAGGTTCGGCCCAGGCGGGCGTTGCCGCCCTTCGCTCCTCGCTCACGCACTCTGGAGTGCGTTCGCTGCGGTGCTCGGGCGGCGCCTTCGCCTGGACCGCCCTGCGACGACCTGGGCTGAGTGGCCGTTCGCTGCGGTTGCTCGGGCGGCGCCTTCGCGTGGACCGCCCTGCGGCGACCTTGCGCCCGATCCCGGTGCCTGATTCCGTGACAGATGTCGCTCCCACCGACCTTCGGCGGTGTCGTCGAGCGGACGCCTGCACATCTCGTGCGTGAGCCGACGACCGGGCCGGTGCCGGCCGCACGATCCAGCCGTTTCCGGACACCGACTCCCTGACCAGGGTCGCCGTGGCGGACATCTGGCATGTAACTCGGGACGGGGCCGGCGATCGCGGCAGAGCGGAGCGGAGGGGCCGGGGCCGCGTGGCGAAACGGCGCCGGCGCCGGGCGGACGGGCGGCTCTATGCTCAACGAGCCGCGTGTCGTCGCACTGGAGGACAGCCGTCATGAGCCCGACCGAGCACGCCGATCTCGTCGTCGTCGGCGCCGGCACGGTCGGCGGCTGGGCGTCGTACTTCGCGAAGCGCGACGGTCTCGGGCGGGTCGTCGTCCTCGAGAAGGGCCTGGCCGGCCAGGGAGCGAGCTCGCGAGCGGCCGGCATCGTCCGGGCGCAGGGCGGGACGCCGGCGACGGTCGCCCTCGGTCGCTGGACGATCGACTTCTACAACGGCCAGCAGGCGGCGATCGGGACCGATTTCGGGCTTTCGTGAGCTCGGGTACCTGATCCTGGCGGTCACCGAGGAGGACGAGCGGGCAGGCCGAGAGCGGGTCGTGATGCAGCGCCGGGAGGGCCTCGAGGTCCGCTGGCTGACGGCGTCGGAGGCGGCCGCGTTGATCTCCTCCCTGTCGCCCGATGGTCACCGTGGTGGCAGCTTCATCGAGACCGACGGCTCTATCGACCCGCCGCGGAACGTCCGGGCCTATTCGCTGGCGATGCAGGCGGCGGGCGTCGAGCTCCGTGAGCGAACGGCGTTCACGGGCCTCGTCGTCGAGGCCGGGGCACCCGGCGCGCGCCGGGTCGTCGGCGTGGACACGTCGGCCGGACGGATCGCGACGGAGCGCGTGCTCCTGACTGGCGGGCCGTCGCTGCGGGCGGTCGGTCGGGCCGCCGGGCTCCGGATTCCTGCCGGCGCAGCACGTCACACGGTCTGCGTCCTGGAGCCCCACGACGATTTCGGCGTCGAGCGGATGCCGATGGTCTTCGACATCGGCGAGGGCCTGTACTGGCGGCTGGAGGAAGGCGGGCTGTTGTTCGGGTGGAGCGATCCGGACGAAACGCCCGGCGAAGCACACTCGATCAACTGGCCGATGTACGAGAAGGTCCGGGAGCGACTGGGCGACCTCGTTCCGGTGACCCGCGGGCTCGGGATCCGGAAGATCTGGGCGGCGACGATCGACTACACGCCCGACCACCTGCCGATCCTCGGCCCGGCGCTGACGCCCGATGGCCGTCGGATCGACGGGGTCACGATCGCCTCACCGGGCGGTCACGGGATGATGTGGGGCCCGGGTGTCGCACGCGTCGCCGCGGACCTGGCGATCCGCGGGGCGACGGACGTGATCGACGTGACCGACCTCGGGCTCGATCGGTTCGACGAGCAGGGCCGGAGCCGCCTCGCGACGGACCCGATCGCGCTGCCGTTCCCGGTCAGCGCCGACGAGGACGAGGCGCCCGTTCCAATCGGCTGATCAGACGGGGCGGGCGGCGTGCTTCGGGCGGTGGCCCGAGAAGAGGGCGCGGATGCGGTCGAGCAGGGACGGGCGGGCCTCGCGGAGAGCTTGGGCGGCACGCTCGTGCTCACTTGCGACGTAGATGTAGTAGGCGGCGACCGGGGTCATCGGAAGTTCCTCGACAGGTGCGGCGGACAGGATCAGTTCGGTCTCCACCCTAGGCGCCATCCGGGTTCGAGCACAGTTGACAAGGGTCACGTTCCGCAGTGACAAATGTCGTGTTCGGTCAGCAGCAGCCTTCGTTGCCGTAGCCGACTCCGGTGCCGACCAGGGCGAGCGGTCGCGGCAGATCCGGCATCGCGGGCAGCGAGTCGGCGGCAGGCTCGGCGACCGGCTTCGTGGCCCGGATGATGGCGGCGTGGAGGCCATCGGCGACAGCGTGAGTCGGGACGACCTCGACATCGGTCAGGCCGACGGCCGCCAGGCCGGCGCGGAACTCGGAGAACGAGAGGGCTCCGGCGATGCAACCTGCGAAGCTGCCGCGCTCTCCGCGCTCCGCCGGCGTCAACGCGTCGTCGGCGACCACGTCGCTCACCCCGAGGCGGCCGCCCGGTCGAAGGACGCGGGCGATCTCGCGGAAGACCTCGGCTTTGTCCGCGGCGAGATTGATGACGCAGTTGCTGATGACGACATCGATCGTGGAGGAGGGGAGCGGGATCGACTCGATCGTGCCCCGGACGAACTCGACGTTCGTGACGCCCGCATCGGCGGCATTGCGGACCGCCAGCTCGAGCATCTCGTCGGTCATGTCGACCCCGAAGGCGCGGCCGCTCGGGCCGACGCGCCGGGCCGACAGGATGACGTCGATGCCCCCGCCCGAACCGAGATCGAGGACTCGCTCGCCCTCGCGCAGCTCGGCGACGGCGGTCGGGTTGCCGCAGCCGAGACTCGCGAGGACGGCAGCCTCGGGCAGCGACGCCCGTTCCGTCTCGCCGTACAGGTGGTCTCCGTAGACCGCGCTGCCGTCCGGACCGCAACACGACGCCTGGGCCTCCGAATCGGAGCGGCGGGCGGAGGCGGCGATGGCCGCTTCGGCGTAGCGGGCGCGCACTTCCTCGTGGATCGTTTCCTGGTCGAGCGTCATCGTCATGGCCTCCGGTCGTGAGTGTTGGGGATCAGGCGGGGCACTCTACGGGGCAGCGGGCGGGGTCCATCCGGCCCGTTCCGGGCCGGATGGCTGCGAGCGCGGTCGCGACACGGGTCACCATGCCGGGCTGAGCCGGCCGCGACCCCATCAGGGCCCGAACGCGTTCGCGGTTGCGATCCCGTGCCGTGTCCGGTGCCATGAGGCCGCCGGCCAGCATCCACGAAGCAATGATCGAATGGGCATCCATTGTCTGGCTCCTCGTTGCGTGGGTCACCTCCCGAACATTAGCCAGAATATCGATACTTGTCAATATAGATGGTTGTCGATATGATGTGGCCATGACGCGACCGAGAGTCACCCTCATCGACCCGGACGTCAGGCTGTTCCAGGCGCTCGCCGATCCGACCCGGCTGGCGATCGTCCGGGAACTGGCCGGAGCCTCGGAGGTCTGTGCCTGCGACTTCTCCAGCTGCTGCGACGTGCGCCAGCCGACGCTGTCGCACCATCTGAAGGTGCTCCGCGAAGCAGGTGTCGTCGAGACCGAGCGGCGAGGGACCTGGATCTACTACCGCCTGGCGTCAACGGCCGCCGACCGTCTCAAGACCCTTGCCATTGAGCTGACCGGGACTCCCAATCTCATCCCGGTGTCGGCGCTCCGACGGCGTGCGGCTACCGCGTCACGGCCCTCGCCGGAGGCCTGACGCCCGACGCCCTGACGCCCTGACGCCCTGGCGCGCGCCCGCGCTCAGCGGCCGTGTCGACCCGCGAAGAGATCTGGCGAGACCAGCCAGCGCAGCGTGCCGGAGCCCGCGATGAGCGGCCGATCAGCGTCGATCCGCGCGAATGCGCCCTTGCGCAGGGACAGGTTCGGTGCGCCGGTCAGGGTCGCGGCAATCTCGCTGAAGTCCGGGTCGTGCCCGACGATGATCGGCCTGGACGGCTCTCCGGCGTCGAAGAGGATCGCCTCGACCGTCACGAGGTCGAAGTCCCGCCCCAGCCGCTCGTCCTCACGGACCTCGAGCTCGAGCGCCGCCGCGACGATCTGCGCGGTCCGGGCGGCGCGGATCTTCGGTGAGGTGATGATCGCGTCCGGTTTGAACCCGACCCCGGCCAGGAACTGCGCGAGTCGCTCCGCCTGCTGCTCGCCCTTGGCCGACAGGGGTCGCGCCGCGTCGGGACCGCTCCAGCCCTCCGGGTCACCGGCGTGGGCGTGGCGGAGGAGGTGGAGCTGGACGGTATCCCGGTCGGCCATGTGCGGGCCAGTCTAGCGGGCCACCGCGGCCCGATCCTTCCGGACGAGGCTGATGAACGTCTGGATCCGCCCCGCCATCATCGTCAGCGTCGAGCGGAAGGCGGCGAGCCGCTCCTCCTCCGTGCCCTCGACCGCGGCGGGATCCTCGTAGCCCCAGTGGAGCGTCTCGTGGACGACGAGGATTCGGATCGGGCGATCCGGGGCGCCGGTCATGGGTTGAGGTCCTCGATCTCGCCCGAGGCGAGGAACACCACATCTTCAGCGATGTTGGTGACGCGGTCGCCGATCCGCTCGATGTAGTGCGCGGCGAACAGGATCCGCGTGCCGCGCTCGACGTTGGCGGGATCCGCTCGCATCAGCTCGACGACCTCGTCGAAAGACTTGTGGTAGAGGATATCGATCTCGTCGTCGCGGGCAGCGACCGCCCGTGCTCCCGCGACGTCGACGTCGACGAGTGCCCGCAGGATGTCGCCGACGAGGCTCGCCGCCAGGGCACCCATCGCCGGCACGTCGACGTATCGCTTGAGCGGCGCGAACGGCGCCAGCTTGCGGACCTGCTTGGCCACGGATCCGGCGTGATCGCCCATCCGCTCGAGCTCGTACGAGACGTGGTCGAGTGAGAGCAGGAACCGCAGGTCGCGTGCGACAGGGGACTGGGTGGCGATCGTCCGGGTGATGAGCGTCGATATCTGGCGCTGCATCTCGTTGATCTGCCGATCGTTGATGATGACGTCGGTCGCCGCGGCAGCGTCGTGCTCGAGCAGCGCGGCGATCGCCGCCCGGATCGCTTCCTCGACGAGCGAGCCCATCCGCAGGACGTTGTCCTTGATCTCCTGCATCTCCGTGTCCAGGGCGGGCCGAGAGGGATGTGCCGCGGGATCGGCATTCACCGCATCGAGCCGGTCCGTCTCTGGGTCACGCATGGTGTCGGAGACCTGGCGGGTCAGTTGTCTGTTCCGGTGGGACGTCGGGCTGAGTCATCCATTCCTCGCACTGCTAACCGAACCGACGCGTCGTCTTCGGTGAGCTGGCTCTTCGGGTTCGTGAAGGTCTCGATCGTCCGGTCGCGCTCGACGATGTAACCGGCGTGGTCGTGGCCCATGTTCATGAAAGGCACCGTAGTCGGACGTTCGTGCGGCCTGCCGTTGGTGTGGGTGACGACGACGATCGTATACCGCTTTCGAGGCTCGGCCGTCAGCTCCTCGATCTGACGGGCAATCCGACGGTGCTGCCGTTGACGGCCGGACAGGGCGGTTCCGGACTGCTTTGCCCCTGGCGCCGTTGACCCGGGGGCCCGACTGCCAGCCTGCCGAAGATCGACCTTGGGAACGTTAACGAAGGGGCGCTACAATGCGCCGGCTGCTGAGCCGCATACGCGGACAGGCAGGCGAAGAGGGCATCGATGCATACCGAGGTCGAGCCAGGTGAGTCCGCACGCGACCTGGCGGATGGTGAGAGGGAGCCGGTTGACCGCGACGAGCGGCGAATCACGGCGATCATACGGGCGTTCGGGCCCATGCTCGAACCCGAGCGGCACGTCGACGTCGCGACGCTGAGGAAGATCGACGCCGCGCTGCGCGGAGACCGGTCGGACGACTAGCAGGCGTCAACCACCGAGGCCCGACCGCGGCGAACCGGGGCCTGCCGGCGGCCACGTCGCGCTGTCGGCGAAGTCCCAGACCTCGCCGAAGCTGCGGGTGCTTCCATCGGGTCTTGGCCAGAGGGACGACCGTGCGACGTCGCGCGCCGCTCCTCGACGGAACCATCGGACGATCCACGCGAGCGCTGCCATTGACCCGATCGCCGCCCCGATCCCGAGGCGCCCGACCGCCGCCCAGCTGCGTCTGTGTCGGTCCATGCGATGCCACAGTCGCGCAGCGGGGTTAACGACGCAATGACCCGATGGTTCGACAGCGATGAACGCGGAGTACCGAGACTCCACCAAGGGTTGACGACAGGGCGTTACAATCGGCCGCCCGCTCGGACATGCAACCAGTCACGACCAGACAGGGAGAATCGATGGCAAAGGATGATCCCGTGACGATGACGCCGGAAGCGGCTGTCGCTCGCCACCTCGAGTGGCTCGAGTTCGCGCTTGCAGCGGCCCGCGACGAGGAGACGCGCCGTCGTGAGCGGCTCGGCAAGGCCGCGGACAAAAACCGCGAGAAGCGGACGGTCCGGCTTGCCGAGGTGACCGCGGAGGTACGGGAGCTCGCGGCGCTCGTCCAGGGACTGAAGGCGCTCGGGAAGCCGGCTGCGACACCCCGTGCGGCGAGCACCCGGCGTCGGAGCCCGAGCACGGCGGCAAAGCCCGCCGCGAAGCCGACCCCACGCCGTCGAACGCCACAGAAGCCGGCCGCTGCGGCCAGCGCGTCGCCCGCGACGACGACCCCAACGACCACCCCGACTCCCGCGGCCCCGGCAACGGCGACGCGACGGGCACGGCCGAAGGCGTCGACGACCCGGAAGCCGTCGACCACCCGGAAGCCGTCGACCACCCGGAAGCCTGCGACGCGTCGCCGATCGGCGAAGCCGACTCCCCCGTCCGCCTGACGATCGCTGAGTGGCGGCCAATTCCGCACGCATCGGTGCGGCGGTCGATCTCGGTTCGACGACCGTCCACCTCCTGGTGGCCCGCGTCGTCGATCATCGGATCGAGCCGATCCTCGACGAATCCGTCTTCCTGGGACTGGGGGAAGCCCTCGCCGAGCGCGGTAGCCTCGGTGACAAGGGCCGACACGGGCTCGTCGAGCTCCTTGCCGGTTACGCGTCCCGGGCGAGGGAGGCCGGCGCCAGCGAGATCACCTTCATCGGGACAGAGCCCCTGCGCCGGCTCACCGACGCCACCAGGATCGCGTATGAGGTCGATCAGGCCACCGGGGTACGCCTCCACATCCTGAGCCACGAGGAGGAAGCTCTCCTGGTGCTGATCGGGGTGACCGAGGGCCGCCCGGTCGAGAGTGACCTCCTGGTCGTCGATGTCGGCGGCGGGAGCACGGAGCTCATCTTCGTCGGGCCGCAGCAGCGGGCCATCGCGGCGGGCCTGCGGGTCGGCGCGACGCAATTGACCGGCCTGTACGTCTCCGAGGATCCGCTTCGCCCCGGCGAGGTGACTGCGCTTCGCGACGCCGCGGCGGACGCACTCTCGGTGGCACCCACGTTCCGCCCGACGGAGATCGTCCTCGTCGGAGGCCCGGCATCGAACCTCGTCAAGGTCATCCCGGACGGACCCGCATCACGTCGCCTGACGTCGGCGGATCTCGACACGGCGTTTCGCCTCGTCGTCACCGAGTCGAGCGATGGGATCGTCGCACGCTACGGCCTGCGGCCGGCCCGGGCGAGGATCCTCGGGGCCGGTGCCGCGCTCATCGAGGCGATCATGGCCGTGTACGGTGTCGCGGAGGTCCGGGTCTCCGACGGTGGCATCCGCGAGGGGACGGTTCTGGCCGTCTCCCACGCCGGACCGTCCTGGCGGGACGAACTGGAGCAACTCGCGCACGGCTGGGTACGCTGACGCGCGATCCCGCGCTTACAGCCCCGCGATCGTCCGTCCGAGGCCGCGCCGGAACGAGACGCCGGCAACGCCGCGCCACGGCCGACCGACCGTCCGCTTGAGCCTCGCGACCTCTCGCTCCCGACTGAGGAGGTAGCGGGCGATCGCCGCGCTCTCGAGCGCGCTCAGCTCGCCCGCGTTCTCGACGAGGAAGGACCGGGCCATGTGCGCCGTCACGTCGGCGTCGTTGAGCAGCCCGAGATGATCCTGGAGCGCGGTCACCCGGGCGATCAGCGTCGCGGCCTCCGGACTCAGCGCCTCGCGGACGAACTCGAGCGTGTAGCGGAGCCACTTGCCGGCGATCCGCAGCTCGTGGAGCGTCTCGACGTCCGCCCAGCGAAGGACCGGCTCGTAGGCGCGCACGCCTTCGTACGCGGCGAGGATCCGTGAGGCGGCCGTGTCGCGAACGCGGTGTGGCTCGGTCGGCGAAACCGGCAGGACGGCGAGGCCCTCGTGCCGGACGAACTCGCTGTAGTCGTCGATCCAGCGCTTGTAACCGTCGGAGTCGAGCTCGCGGACGAGGAGCCGGCGCGCGTCGTCGCGATGATCGCGCCAGCCACGAAGAAGCGGCTCGAGCGCTCGCTGCTCGGCCGCGGGCAGGTCGGCGCGATACGCGTCGGCGGCTTCGAGGAGCACGTCGAGGTCCCGGACGGCGCCGAGTCGTGCCGCGACCTCCCGGAGGCGCTTGCGGTGGGCCCGCGTCCGGCCGGGACGGAAGGCCCCACCGAAGACCCGCCACGCGGCGCGCTGGCGCCGGGTCGCGACCCGCATGCCGTGCAACTCCTCGAGGTCGGTGCCGTCCCGCGTCCCGGCCTCTCGCGCGAGCATCCGCGCGAGGTGGAAGCGGAGGACCTTGCGGCCGGCCTCCGCGAAGTGGTCGTCGGCGAGCACCCCGGGCGTCTTGGCGACGGCGAGGCGCGGCGCGGCTTCGTCGGGCGCGGCGCCGTCGGACGCGGCGCCGTCGGACGCGGCGTCCGGCTCGGACGATGACCCGATGTCGGGCGCCGGTGGTCCGGGCGTCCCGGCGTTGGCCGCCTCCGCCGTCTCCTCTGCCTGGGCCGGCTCGGCGTCGGCGCTTCCTTCGGCTGCCTCGATCGCCGCCGGCGCGACGGTTGCCTCCGGAGTGGACGGTCGTTCGACCTCCGGCTCGATGAGCGCCAGGAAGGCGGCAGCCCGCTTGCCACGGCGACCGGTCGACGCCTGGATCGCCGAGAGCGCCGCCTCGAGCTTCGATCCGGTCGATGGCGTCAGGCCCGGGTCCTCGGCGAGGATTGCCTCGATCGCGTCGAGCGCGGACTCGTCCCCCTCGACCAGCTCGACCTCGAGCTCGACGAACCGCTCGACGACCCGGCTCCGGGCGACGACATCCACCTCGTCGAGGCTGGCCTCGACGATCGTGTCGGCCGACTGCAGTTTCCGCTTCCGCCGAAGCTGGCGGATCGTGACCACCTCGACGAGCGGCGCGTCGCCGCACTGCTCGAGGATGAGGGAGCGAGCGTCGGAGGCGGCCCAATCGCGCGGTCCGGCGGTCCTGTCCGCGGGCCCCTCGAGCTCTTCGCGACGGTGAGCGCCGCCGCTCCCCGATCGCCGGGCGAGCGCCTTCACGGACACTGTGGTGCCGTTCGCCGTCTGTCGAAGCCGGGCGGCAAATCCGGCTCGTGCGAGCGCGCCGTCGGACGTGTCAAGGTAGCGATCCTCGAGCTGCGTGGAGCGCAGCGGGCTGATCGCCTGGAACCCTCCGAGCTCTTCGGCGAACAGGTAGCGATCGCCGGCGGCATCGACGAGCAGCCTGTATTTCAGCTCGACCTCGACCGGGCGTGGGGCCGGCGCCGATGGGCTCATCGACGGACCGTCATGCGCGCGGGTCGAGCGAGCCGGAGTTTGCGCCGGGTCGCCTCGGTGCCGCTGCGACTGCCACGGCCGCGAGCGCCCGCCGCTTGAGCTCCTCGTGGGTGTCGATCGTGCCGGGAACGCCGTTGATCGCCTCGGTCCGCCGCCACGTCGCGTCGGCGCCGAGCTGCCACGACCGCCGGTCGTCGGCGAGCATGATCTCGACGAACTCGGCCAGCCGCGTTCTCGCTTCCGGATCCTCGACGGGCACGACCGCCTCGACTCGACGGTCGAGGTTGCGGTCCATGAGGTCGCCCGAGCCGATGTACCAGTCGGGTGCCCCACCGTTGGCGAAGCCGAAGATCCGCGAATGCTCGAGGAACTCGCCGACGATCGATCGGACCGAGATGAGATCCGAGACGCCGGGCACGCCCGGCAGGAGCGAGCAGCCCGCCCGGCTGATCAGGTCGACGCGCACGCCGGCCTGCGACGCTCGATACAGGGCGTCGATCGACTCCTCGTCGACGATCGCATTGACCTTGAGCACGATCCAGGCCTCGCGGCCGGCGTTCGCGTGTGCGATCTCCCGATCGACGAGTTCGAGGAATCGCGACCGCAGGCTGTGCGGCGCGACCAGCAGTCGGCGGAACGCGCGCTGGCGTGAGAGGCCGGTCAGGACGTTGAACAGGTCCGTGACGTCTGCGCCGAGCTCCGGCCGGCAGGACAGCAGGCCGAGATCCGTGTAGAGGCGCGCCGTCTTCGGGTTGTAGTTGCCGGTCCCGATGTGGACGTAGCGACGGAGTCCCGATCCCTCTCGCCGCACGACGAGCGCGACCTTGCTGTGGGTCTTGAGGCCGACGAGCCCGTAGACGACGTGGGCGCCGGCCTGCTCGAGCTTGCGGGCCCAGACGATGTTGGCCTCCTCGTCGAAGCGGGCCTTGATCTCGACGAGCACGACGACCTGCTTGCCGCGCTCGGCGGCGCGGATCAGGTCGCGGACGATCGGCGAGTCGCCGGACGTCCGGTAGAGCGTCATCTTGATCGTGAGGACCTCCGGGTCCTCGACGGCCTGGCCGATGAACCGCTCGATCGAGGCCGCGAAGCTCTCGTACGGGTGATGGACGAGCAGGTCGCCGACGCGGATCACGCCGAAGACGTCGGTCTGCTCGTCCTCGTCCGGCGGGACGAGACGCGGCAGGCGTGACCGGGGTCCAGGGCGGGCTCTTGAGGTCCGGCCGGTCGAGCTCGGCGATCTGTCGAAGGCCGGTCAGGTCGAGCATGCCCCGGATCTCGTAGCAGTCCTCCTCGCCGAGACCGATTCCGCGGAGCAGGATCTGGCGAGTCGAGGCGGGCATCGACCGTTCGACCTCGAGACGGACCGCCTCGCCGAAGCGCCGGCGCCGGAGCTCCTCCTCGATCGCGAGGAGAAGGTCGTCGGCCTCGTCCTCCTCGAGCGACAGGTCGGCGTTGCGGGTGACCCGGAAGAGGTGATGCTCGATCACCTCCATGCCCGTGAACAGGACATCGAGGTTCGCCTCGATGATCTGGTCGATCAGGACGAAGTGGTTCGGCTCGATCTCGATGAACCGCGGCAGGATCGGCGGGACCTTGACACGGGCGAACCTGGTCTCGCCCGACTCCGGATCGCGGAGCCCGACGGCGATCGACAGGCTAAGGGTGGAGATGTAGGGGAACGGATGGCCGGGGTCGACAGCGAGCGGGGTCAGCACCGGATAGATCTCGTCGAGGAATCGCTGCCGGAGGATCTCGTGGTGCTCCGGGATCGAGGCGTAGTCGACGATCTCGATGCCCTCGGCGCGGAGTGCGCTCCGGATCTCGGCGTACTTCGCCCCGAGCTCAGCGACGAGCTCCAGGACGCGCGAGCGGGCACACGCGATCTGCTCGCCGGCGGTGCGGCCATCCGGCGAGAGCGAGGCCGACCCGGCATTCACCTGTTGCCGCAGACCGGCGACGCGGATCTGGAAGAACTCGTCGAGCATCCCGGCGAAGATCGTCACGAACTTGACCCGCTCGACGAGGGGGTTTCGCGCGTCACCGGCCTCGAACAGGACACGGGCGCTGTATTCCAGCCACGACAGCTCGCGATTGAGATACGGCGTCCGGTCGACGTGCTTCCGCGGGGCTCGCGCGCGAGCCCGCACCGAACCGACGTTGCGTTCGTCAACGGCGGTCATCGCTCGTCGTCACTCCTGCGCACTGGGCGCCGCGAGGCGGCCCCTCCTCTCAACACCCGGCGTCATCGGTCCGGGCGGCCGAGGATAACACTTGTCTGTTCGCGCGCCGAGAGTGACGGAAGTCCCGGACCGGTGCAGGCGCTCGCGTCAGCCCTCCGCCACGTAGCGCCGTTCGCCGGTCCTCGGGTCGGCGTGGACGCGCATCGTGTGCTTCGTCGTCGGGTCGACGAAGAGCTCGTCGGTCGGGCGGAAGCGCGGCTCCAGGGATCCGCTCGGCTCGCCCCCGCCCGGGCCAACGGGCTCGAACGGCTGATCGGCAGCCTCCGAGCGATAGCGATGGCGCTCGATCAGGACGGCGACGACGACGGCAACACCCATCACCGTCGCCCACAGGGCAGTGATCCCGCCGCCGACGCTCGCTGCGACCAGGCCACCGAACGCGAGCAGCGAGCCGAAGACGACGATCGCGGCTCGCGTCGTGGCCGTCAGCATCGGGTCACTCGACCGGCTGGGCCGCGCCGGCATCCGGTTCGACGACGACGGCCGTGCCGTAGGCGACGATCTCGGACATCGTCCCCGCCAGCTCGGAGCTGTCGAAACGGAACGAGATCACGGCGTTGCCGCCCATCAGCGTCGCGTTCGTGACGAGGCGGTCGAGCGCCTGGCGGCGGGCGTCCTCGAGGAGTGACGTGTATTCCTTGATCTCGCCGCCGCCAAGTGACCGAAGTCCGGCGATGAGATTGCCCGAGAAGCCACGGCTGCGGACGACGAGCCCGAAACACTGGCCCTTCGTCTCGGTGATGCGATGGCCGGCGATGAACGGGGACGTGGCGACGATCATGGTTGGTGCTCCTCGTGTCCGTGCATGCTGTCTGGTGCCTCGCTCGCGGTCGCACTGGCTCTCGCCGCCGTGCACGACAGGGCACGGGCAGCGATCGCGCAGAAGGGCGAAGGCGTAGTAGCCGGTGCGATGGCCGTCTCCCCATGACGGTGCCACCGCGTAGTTGCCGACGAGCGCGATGTCGACCATCCGGGTCTGCTCGTCGGTGAGCGTTGGGGCGGTATCGAGCCAGCCGGGCATCCCGGCTTCTCCGCGGCAGTAGGCGCATGGGCAGAGCCAGCGCAGGGCCGTGAAGTCGAAGACCGTGTGGTGGCCGTCCTGCCAGTCGATCTCGACGGTCCGCGCGGTCCGATCCGCATGGATCCGGGTCGCGACGGTGGGAGATGGGGCGACTGGGTGCGTGGTCACCCGGGGATCATCGCACGCGTGCGCCGCGGATGAGAATCGGGACAGCCTGGCTGATGCCGTTGGCTGCATCGGCTGGGGACGGGGACGGGACCGGGGAGCGGGGGCTCGGGCCGGGGCCGGGAGCGGGCACGAGGACTCGCAGCCGCAACATATGCAGCCAACGGCATCAAGGGGGCGGCCCGCGATTCGCGGCGCGTGATTTTCTACGCGGGCTCGCGCGCCCGGCCGCCACAGCGACGCCCGGACGATCGGGTCCCTCGCGTCCCCTCGGCTCCAAGGGCTATCCTCGGGCGCGTGAGCCTCGTCATCGAAGATCTCCACAAGCACTTCGGCGCGACCGTCGCCCTGGACGGCCTCACGTTCGACGTCCCCGGCGGGCAGGTTTTCGGCTTCCTCGGCGCGAACGGCGCCGGCAAGACCACGACGATGCGGATCGTTCTCGGCGTCCTCGAAGCCGATCGCGGCAGCGTCACATGGGATGGCACCGACAGCCGCATCCTGCCGCGATCGACATGGGGCTACCTACCCGAGGAGCGCGGCCTCTATCCGCGGATGGTCGTCGTCGATCAGCTCGTCTATTTCGCCTCGCTCTACGGCGTCCCCAAGGATCGGGCGCGCCGCGAGGCGTTCCACTGGCTCGACCGCTTCCGTGTCCCGGAACTTGCGAACCGCCGCGCCGAGGAGCTCTCGAAAGGCAACCAGCAGAAGATCCAGCTGATCGCGGCGGTCCTCCACGATCCGGCCGTGCTGCTGATGGACGAGCCCTTCACCGGACTCGACCCGGTCAATGTGGCGTTGCTGCGTGAGGCGTTCCTCGAGCTGCGCGACCAGGGGCGCACGCTCATCTTCTCGACCCACCAGATGGAGACGGTGGAGGCCCTCTGCGAGTCGATCGCGATCGTCGATCGAGGCCGCGTCGTCGTCGGGGGTCCGGTCCGCGACATCCGGCGCGAGGCAGGGCGACGCCTCGTCCTCCTGGCTGTCGAGGGCGATCATCGCCTCGCCTGGGTCGACGAGCTGCCCGGGGCACGGATCCTCCGTCCCGGCATCGACCGGACCGAGATCGAGCTCGACCCCGGCGTCGAGCCCGACACGATCCTCAGCGCCGCGATCGCGCGCGGGGCCCAGGTGACCCACTTCGAGGTCGCCGAGGCGTCGCTCGAGCAGATCTTCATCGACCACGTCGGCCGCCCTCCGGAAGAGGATCTCCACCTCGCCCCGGAATCCGACGATGGTGCCCCGCACCAGTCCGCGCAGGCCGACACCGACGAGCCCGCAGCATGAGCGGCGACACGCCGATCCGTCGGGTCGAGCCCCTCAACCCGAACGTCACGATCATCGCGAAGCGCGAGTATTCGGGCCTGGTCCGGTCGAGGCTCTTCTTCGTCTCGACGCTCGTGCTGACCGGCCTGGCGGTCTTCGTCGCGCTCCTGCCGCTCGTCGCCAAGCTGGTGGACCGGCAGAGTCAGACCACCGTCGCGGTGGTTGCGTCCGACCCGGACCTGGCCCAGAGATCGATCGCCATCCTCCAGGGCATCCTCGACCAGTCAGGCGGCAGCTTCGAGCTCATCGTCATGACCGACGAACAGCAGGCGCTCGCCAAGGTGGGGAATCGCGAGATCGATGCCGCGATCGTTGCTGTCCGGCGCCCATCCGGGCAGCTCGGATTCAGCTTCCACCTCGGCGAGACGATGGGCCAGCAGCAGATCTCGAACCTGTCCGTCGGGGTATTCGGCGTCGCCGTCCTCGACTACACGTCGCGGAATCCGGTGTCGGGCTTCCAGCAGCCGGACGTCGAGATCTTCCGGGCCCTCGGCGACGACGACAGCGGGGCCCAGCCGTTCGACGCCTCGGCATTCGCCAGCCGGCTCATCGTCGGTGCCGTCTTCGGGTTCCTCATCTTCATCACGATCGTGATCTACGGCATGTGGGTCGCCCAGGGCGTCGTCGCCGAGAAGGCGAGCCGGGTCATGGAGCTGCTCGATCAGCGCCGCGTCGACTCGCCAGCTGGTGCTCGGCAAGGCGCTGGGGATCGGCCTCGCCGGTGCGACCCAGACGATGATCGTTCTTGGCCCCGCCCTCATCGTCCTTGCCATCGAGGACATCCTCGCCCGATTCGTCCTCGGCCAGGGTGTCGGACTCGCGTCGTCGATGTCCTCCCTGTCGCCGGGGCTGCTCGTCGCATTCGCCGCCTTCTATGTCCTTGGCTTCGCGCTCTACTCACTGATCTACGCCGCGGCGGGATCGCTTGTCAGCCGGCCGGAGGACCTCCAGATCATCGCGCTGCCGCTCAGCATCGTGGCGATCGCGGGCTACGGGATGGGCCTCCTCGCGCTGACCGGGGGCATCACCGGCTTCATCCGGATCGCCTCATACGTCCCGTTCTGGAGCCCGTTCGTCATGCTGACGAGGCTGTCGGTGGGGCGGGTCGAGCCGTGGGAACTCGTCCTTTCCGTGGCCGTTCTCGTGGCGACGATCGGGGTCGTGGCGGTGGTCGCGATCCGGATCTACGGGGCTGGCGTCCTCCTCTACGGGCAGCGTCCCGGCCTGCGCGCCTACGTCCAGGCCGCCCGCCACGGCTGAACGTCGCGCGGGCGGGCAGCCACGAGCCGGCCGCCGCAATCTGAGCCCGATTCCTATGTGGCGCGACTAAGCGACACATTTGCTCCCTTCAGCGGCACAGATCGGTCGAATTGGGTCCAGATTCGGCTCCCACTTCCCGTCAGGCGGCACGATTCGACCGAATCGTGTGTTCGCGTGTCGGTTACGCCTATGTGGCAGGAATCTCGCGATACGAGCGGGCGCCCACGGGCCCTACTCGTCGAACAGGAGCGGGAGCCGCCGGATCAGCGCGACGACCGGGGCGGCCGACGTCGTCGCCTCGAGCGCCTCGACGTCGGTCGCGCCGCGAGCCGCCGTGGCCTCGCCCAGCCCGACCGCGATGAACCGCCACAGGCGACTCCGGATGCCGGGCAGGTACGGGCTTGAGCGCTGGCGGGCCATGATCCCGGCGATCCCCTGGGTCGCGGCCGCGTCGTAGAGCGCCCGGCCCTCCCCGGCGATCGCGGGCACGGCGACGACCTCGTCTCCCGGCCGCAGGACCCGGCGCAGCGTTTGGCGCCGGCGATCGAGCGGCGCCGAGAGCAGCGAACGGCCGTCGAGGTGGAGGAGGTCGAAGGCGAGGAACGCCACCGGCCGGCCGCGTCCGCCGGCCAGGCGGCGTTCCAGCTCGGCGGTGTCGGCGAGGCCGTTCGGATCGACGACGACCAGCTCACCGTCGAGGATGGCCGATCGGGCATCGACACGAACCGCCAGCCCCGCCAGCTCCGGCAGGGCCGCGGTCAGGTCCCGCCCGTCGCCGTCGAGCAGCCGGACGTCGCCGCCACCCGGGCTCTCCGCGGGCCCGACGAATGCCAATGCTCGCAGCCCGCCCCACGATGGCTCGAACAGGTGGGCCGTCGAGTCGAACGGTTCGGGCAACGGCCGCGCCAGCATCGGCCGGAGCGTGACCGGGAGATTCGGCAGCGTCGGGACGTCCGGTTCGAGCCGCAGCGACAACTGGTCGCGCATCGTGGTCCGATGGTAGCCGCTAGACTGCTGGTCGTCGCCGCGCCCCATCCCGCGCCGCGCGACGTTGCCCGGAGGTCCACGTGCGTTCCCTCGCCCCCGACGATCTGTATCGCCTGCGCATCCCGACCGACCCGCGGCTGTCGCCGGACGGCAGCTCGGCGCTCATGACGCTCCAGGCGTCGGCACCGGGCCACGACGGCTACCGGCACGCCATCTGGTTCGCGCCGCTCGACGGTGCGGGCGAGCCTCGCCAGCTGACGATGGGTTCGAAGCACGATCGCCACGCCCGTTTCTCGCCGGACGGCCGGACCGTTGCCTTCATCTCCGACCGGCGTCTCCAGGTCGAGGAGGAGCCGGACGCGCCGAAGGACCCCAAGGAGCGTGAGGACGGCAACCAGGTCCATCTCCTCTCGCTCGACGGTGGCGAGGCGCGACGGCTGACCGACCTGCCGCGCGGCGTCGACGCGTTCGCCTGGTCGCCCGACGGCCGCCGCCTCCTCGTCACGACGAGCTCCCGTGCGGCCAACCGCAAGGACGATCGCCGCGCACGCGGCCTGACTGCGAAGCGCGAGCCGGCGGACCCGCCCGAGCCGGACTACCGCTACATCGATCGATTGGGCTACATGTTCAACGGAGCAGGCTTCGTCTACGACTCGGTCGCCCATATCTGGATCGTCGACGCGGTGACGGGCGAGGCCCGCCGGCTGACCGACGGCATCGCCGCCGACGAGGACCCGGCCTGGTCGCCCGACGGGCGGCGCATCGCGTTCGCCACCCAGGTCAACCGCGACCACGACCTCAACTTCCGCTCCGACATCATCGTCGTCGACGTCGACACCGGGGATCGGACGCGGATCACCGGGGGGAACGACTCGGTCTTCGCCGCCCCGACCTGGCTGCCGGACGGCAAGACCCTTGCGGTGCTGGGTGGCCGGCTCCCGGCCAACGCCTATCGACTCGACATCTGGCTCTTCGCCGCCGACGGCTCGGAGGCCGTGCCGCACGGGGGCAGAAACCTGTCCGACCGCCACGACATCATGCCCGGCTCCTCGATGAACAGCGACATCACGCCAGGTGAGGCGCCGCGCGTGGTCCCATCGGCTGACGGCGCCTGGCTGTCGTTCCTCGCCCCGATCGCCGGTGGTCTCCAGGCCTGGCGGATCGCGACCGCCGACGGCAAGCTCGAGCAGCTCACCGACGGTCGCCAGTACATCTCGTCGTTCGACCAGGTGACGGCGAGCCGCGGGCGCGTCCGCATGGCGTACCTCCGCTCGGCAGCGACCGCGATGTCGGACCTCTGGCTCCTCGACGGCCCCAGAGGCAAGCCCCGCCGCGTGACCGCCTTCAACGACACGGCGCTCGCGGACGTCGAGCTGCGCGACCCGCAGGAGCGCCACGTCACGGTCGACGGCCGGGACATCCAGGGCTGGTTCATTCCGGCGGGCGGTGGCACTGGCAAGGGCAGCGGCCCGCGACCGCTGGTCACCGAGATCCACGGCGGCCCGCACACGCTGTACGGCTGGTCCCCCGTCCTCGAGTTCCAGGTCCTCGCGGCCAACGGAATCGGCGTGTTCTACTGCAACCCCCGCGGCTCCGAGGGGTATGGCCGCGAGTTCAACGAGGCGAACCTGCGCGACTGGGGCCCGGGGCCGATGCGGGACGTCATCGGCGGGATCGACGCCCTCGTCGCCGACGGCGTCGCGGACCCGGACCGGCTCGGCGTCACTGGCGGGTCGTACGGCGGCTACCTGACGAACTGGATCGTGGCCCATGACCAGCGGTTCCGCGCCGCGGTCACCTGCCGGTCGGTCAGCGACATGTCGATGCTGTTCCTGACCGGCGACATCAGCGGCGGCGACTGGGCCGAGCTCGAGTTCGGCGTGACGCCGTGGGACGATCCCGCGTACTACCGCGAGATCTCACCGCTGACATACGCAGACGGGATCCGGACGCCGCTGCTCATCCAGCACAGCGAGCACGACATCCGCACGACCGTCGGCCAGGCCGAGGCGCTCTTCACCGTGCTCCGCTCGAAGAAGCGTCCGGTCCGGCTCATGCGGGTGCCCGAGGAGACGCATGAGCTGACGCGATCCGGAACGCCCTATCGCCGCGCCGAGAGCCTCGTCCAGGTCCGCGACTGGTTCCGTCACTACCTCGTCGACGGCAGGAAGGGCCTGCCGCCCCTGCCGAAGGCACGCGGCGGCAAGTAGGCCAGGGCCGGCCCCGGGCGTCAGGCCGAGCGGCGCCGCCGGGCGATCGCCAGCCCGACGAGCAGCGCGGCTGCTCCAAGCAGGGTTGTCGCGACGACCGCGCCCGGGCCTGTGTCGATCGAGCCGGGCGGGCTCACCGCGTCCGTCGCGGGAAGCGTCGATCCGCCGCTTGCCGCCCGGACACGGATCGTCCCGGTCATCGTCGGGTGAGGCGTGCACGTGTAGCGATACGTGCCCGGCACCGTGAACCTCACCGAGGCGGAGTCGCCCGGCTCGATGTTGCCCGTATCGAACGCCCCGCTCGTCGCCGTCGCCGTGTGGGCGACGGAGTCGGTGTTCGTCCACGTGACCCGGTCACCGACGTTGATCGTCAGCGTCCTCGGCGAGAAGACAAAGTCGGCGATCGTGACCGCCCGCGTCGCTGCGACTGCGACGCCGCCCCCGATGAGGAGCATCGTCGCGACGGCGACGATTCCTGAGATGAGCGAGCGGGTCATGGGCCGGCGGTGCGGGTGTGGCATTCGGCGGTTGGCCTCCGTGCGGACGCGACGATGTGGACATCGATTGTCCACGGTCGCGCGTCCGCGGGCCACTCCGCGGCGGCCGGCAGGCCGCGCGGCCCTATCGTCGAGCGGTCATCCTCCGCCAGGCGACCGCCATGCCGACGAGCCACACGACCCCGATGATGGCGATCGCGTCGAGCACGCCCCGGCCGCCGCCCGCATCAGCCGGGGAGGGCTCCTCGGCCGCTGCGGTGTCGGTTGCCGGCGCCGTCGCGCCGGCTGCCGCGACCGTGACGGTCCCGATCATCTCCGGATGGATCGAGCAGTGGTAGGGGAACACGCCCGCCGCGGGGAACGCCGCTGACGCCGTTCCGCCGCTTCCGGCCGCAACACCCGCGTCCCACGACGCATCGTCGGGGATCACGCGGTGGGCCTGGGCGTCGGAGTTCGTCCAGGTGATCGTGTCGCCGACCGCGACGGTGATCTGGCCGGGGGCGAAGCTGAAGCCCGAGATGGCGACGCCCTGATCGGCCGCGAGCGCGATCCCTCCGCCGGCGATGGCCGCACGCACGATGACCCCGCCGAGCGCCCCGATGACCCGCATTGGAAGCCGACGATCGCCCACGCTGCCCCTCCTCCCTGCTGCTCACCCTCCACCGAGCCGTACGTCATCGTCGCCGGCATCGGTTCACGCCCTGGCCAGGGCGACGAGCCCGGACAACAGATCAGCGCGAGGACGTCAGCCTCCGCCAGACGACGGCCACCGCCACGGCACCCGCGACCGCCGCGATGACGACCGGGGCGAGGGAGCGATCGGCCGATGCTGGCGCGCTCCGTGCCGGCAGCGCACGGACCGGGATGGCCGTCAGGTGGGCGCCGGCCACGGCCGAATTCGACCACGATCGGGCGTGCCATCGCCGGGGCAGGTTGCCGCCGGATGACCGCAGCGGCAACCACGAGGGCGAGCGTGGCGATCGCGAGTGACGGGAGCAATCCCGGACCCGAGCCGCCCTCGCCCGCGATGATCGGCGCCGCGTCGGTCGGCCGCATCGTGGCCACGGCTGTCGGGGCCGTCGTCGCGGCTGCGTCGACGACGATGACCGTCCCGGTCATCTGCGGGTGGATCGTGCAGTGATAGGGGAACGTGCCCGCGGTCGGGAAGACGACCGCTCCCGTGCCACCGCCGCCGGCGATGTTCCCGGCATTCCAGGATCCATCGTCCGCGGTCGCCGTATGGACCTGGCCGCTGGTGTTGGTCCAGGTCACCGTGTCCCGAACCGAGACGGTCACCGTCGCCGGCGAGAAGCTGAAGTCCGCGATCGTGACCGACTGGCTGGCGGCCGCCGCCGCCCCTCCGCCCAGGACGAGGGCACCCGCGAGGGCGCCGATGACCAAGAGGATCCGCGTTCGAAGTTGACGAGTGCCCATCGTTCCCTCTCCTCTGTCCGTCCAGACCTCCGGTGTATTCTCTCCCTCCCATGACCGCCACGCGACGTCCTGACACACTCGCGCGAGAACGCGCGCACGAGCTGGTCCGCTCCTGGGACGGTCGCCCCGGAGCCCTCGGCAGCCTGCTCGGGCGGGTCAGCAGCGTCGACCAGGTGGGGGTCGAGGAGCGGATCGCCGCGTTGAAGACGCGCTCGATCAAGAAGGCGTCGAAGATGTGGGCGCTCGACCTGGCGATCCGGATGATCGACCTCACGACGCTCGAGGGGAAGGACACCCCGGGCAAGATCCGGGCCCTCTGCCAGAAGGCGATGACGCCCCAGCCGGGCGACCCGACGATCCCGCCGGTCGCCGCAGTCTGCGTCTATCCGGCGCTGGTGGCGGAGGCGAAGGACGCGCTCAAGGGCTCGACCGTCAAGGTCGCATCGGTCGCCACCGGCTTCCCGTCCGGCCAGACGTTCCGCGACATCAAGGTCGCCGAGGTGCGAGCGGCGGTCGAGGCGGGCGCCGACGAGGTCGACATGGTGATCGACCGCGGGGCGTTCCTCTCGGGCGACTACCTGACGGTCTTCGAGGAGATCGTCGACGTCAAGGACGCGGCCGGCGACCAGCACCTCAAGGTCATCCTCGAGACCGGCGAGCTCGAGACGTACGACAACGTCCGTCGGGCGTCGGTGCTGGCAATGGCGGCCGGTGCCGACTTCATCAAGACGTCAACCGGCAAGGTCCAGCCGGCCGCGACTCTTCCGGTGACGCTCGTCATGCTCGAGGCGATCCGCGACTTCGAGCGCCAGACGGGCCGCCAGGTCGGTATGAAGCCGGCGGGCGGGATTCGTGTCGCCAAGGAGGCGATCCAGTACCTCGTCGTCCTCTACGAGACGCTCGGGCCGCGCTGGATGAGCCCGGACTGGTTCCGTTTCGGGGCGTCGTCGCTCCTCAACGACGTCCTGATGCAGATCGAGAAGCAGCGGTCCGGGCACTACCAGGATCCGGACAACTTCAGCCTCGACTGATGGCCGCCAGCGACGCGCTCAAGGTCGCCGACGCCTACCGCACGAGCCGCCCCCTTCCGGACATCCCGGGGGTCGTCCTCCGCCCCCTTCGCGCCCCGGACGACTATCCGCGGATGAACGAGATCGCGAACGCGACGCGGGCCGCGACCGGAGCGCGACCTACCGCAAGCCGCTGACCTGAGGCACCGGGCCGCTGCGTTTCCGGCGCCCCGCCGCGCTTGCCCCGCCCGGGTCCACATTCCTACCAGGCAGGCGTAACCGACCGGTTCCGTCCCGAATCAGGCGTTCCTTCCCGTCAGCCGGGAGGGATCGACCAATTCCGTGCCCGAAGTTGACGATCGTTCCCGCGCCGCAGGACGAATCGACCGATTCGCCCGCCGCCGTGTCGCGTACGCCTATGACATAGGAATCGGGCCGGCGCCGGCGTCCCCGCCCCGCGCGGCGCCGGCGCCCCCGCCGCGCGCCCGGCCCCTCAACTCAGCCGATCGCTGCGAGGTAGCGCATCACCGGCACGGCCGCCGCGAACGACTCCGCGATGACGTCCGGCAACGTCGGCGACGTCGCGTCCGAATCCGCGAGTCGCCTGCCGAAGACGACGTCCTTCAGCCTGAGGAGATCAGCCGCCGGGTGGTCCGGCGGGTAGCCGGCCGGGGCACGCAGCAGGGAGTGGCCGTCCGTCGTGAGCGAGCCGAACATCGAGCGGAACGCCGGATCCACCACGAGTCCGAGGATCGTTGTGGGCTCGTCCGCAACCCGCCGTCGGAAGGTATCGATCCACGACTTCTCCGGGTGCCAGATTCCGCCGCCGACGTAGATCTCGCCCGGCTGGAGGTGGAAGTAGCCGCCGCTCGAGTGGACGTTGCCGGTGTGCGATCGGCCGCCGCCGTCGGCCGGCCCCTCGCCGGTCCACGGGAAGCTCGCCCCGAGGTTCGTCTTGTACGGCGACTTGTCCTTTGAGAAGCGGACGTCGCGGTAGATCCGGAATGGCGACCGGGCCGGATCCGCGCGCAGCGGAATGCCAAGCGACTCGAACCGTTCCGCGAGAGCCGCGATGAGCGCCTCGAGCGGTTCCTTGAGCAGCCGCTCGTACTCGCCCTTGCGCGGCTGGAACCAGGCCCGATCATTGTTCGACGCGAGGTCGGCGAGGAACTGGATCGCCTCCGGGCGGAAGCCGGTGAATGCGGTTGTCGCGACGGCCATGGTCGGGTCCTCCAGGCGGTAAGCGTTGGCTCGACTCTACCGCGCTCGCCTTATCCGCCGGTTGCGCCGAACACGAGTGCCGCGTTCAACCCGCCGAAACCGAACGATGTCGAGAGGATCCGCCGGTACTCGCCGTCGCGGCCAGCCCTCAACAGCCCCGGCAGGAGGGCCGCCACATCCCGGTCCACGTCGTCGAGGTTGACCGACGCCGGAACCCAGCCGTCCCGGATCGCGAGCGCGCAGATCGCCGCCTCGATCGCCCCGGACGCGCCCAGCGGGTGACCGTAGAGCGCCTTCGTCCCGCTGACAGGCACGCTCGCTGCCCGCTCGCCCAGCGCGAGAGCGATCGCGCGCGCCTCCGCGATGTCGCCGATCGGGGTCGACGACGCGTGGGCGCTGACGTAGTCGATCTCGTCGGGCGCGACGCCGGCCTGGGTGAGGGCGATCGTTGCCGCCCGGGCCGCCTCCCGGCCGTCGGCTCGCGGCTGGACCATGTGGTGGGCGTCCGACGTCGCGCCGTAGCCCATGACCTCCGCGTACGGCTCGACGCCACGTGCCCGCACGACCTCGTCGGACTCGAGGACGAGCAGCGCCCCGCCCTCGCCCATGACGAACCCGTCGCGGCGGGCGTCGAAGGGCCGGCACGCGTGGCCCGGATCGTCGTTCGCGCCGGACGACAGTGCCCGGATGATGTCGAACGCTCCGAATGCGAGCGAGCTGAGCGGGATCTCGACCCCGCCGGCGATCGCGGCGTCGATCTCGCCGGTCCGGATCGCGCTCACCGCCTCCCCGATCGCGACGGCACCCGACGCGCACGAATTGGCGGTCGAGAGGATCGGCCCGCGGACGTCGAGGGCGATCCCAAGGTTCGCCGGCGCCGCCCCGCCGAAGACCGCCAGCGCTAGGTTCGGCGCGACCTGACGGATGCCCTTCGCCATGTACCGCTCGTGCTGCTCCTCCGCGTAGGCAATCCCGCCGAGCGCGCTGCCGAGGTAGATCCCGATCCGTTCCGGGGACGCCGCCCCCGCTTCGCCGGGCCGCAGCCCGGCGTCCTCAAGTGCCATCTGCCCGGTGACGAGCCCGAACTGGCTGAACCGATCGAGCTGGCGGGCGGTTTTCGGCGGCATCCAGGCGAGCGGGTCGAAGTCGTCGATCTGCGCGGCGACCTGCGAGCGGAACGGTGATGGGTCGAAGCGATCGATCCGCTTGACGGGCGACCGGGCGGCCCGGAGCCCGGCCCGGAATCCGGCGAGCCCGGTCCCGGCCGCTGTGATGATCCCGATCCCGGTGATCCAGACGCGTGGTCGGTCGCTGCTCATGCTGGAGTCTTCGCTCCGACGGGGCCCGCGGACTCATCGCCTGCCAGTGCCTCGGCGATCGCCTTGAACGTCGCGAGCGTCCGCGAGGCGATGGGCCGGGTGAAGGCTCGATCGACGAGCGCCGCCCAGCCCGGGACGCGCGGCTGGAAGTCGTGATCGATCGAGACGCGACAGCCATCTCCCTTGGCCTCGATTCGCCAGGTCACATCCATCCCGTTGGTTGCTCCCCCGACGTGCACGAAACGGAGCCGCATCGTGTCCGGCTCGCTCCAGGTCCGGGACCGCCAGGCGACCGGCAGGCCGAGCCCCAGGACCGGCACGAAGGGCCGGCGAGCGACCATCTCGGCCGTCAAGCGTCCCTCGACGTCGCGTGCCAGCGGCCGGACGCGGACGTAGTGGGGGAGGATCCGCGGCCAGCGCTCGACGTCCCTGGCGAGCCTGAAGACGAGGCTCGCCGGCGCCGACACGTCGATCGAGATCGTGCTCCTCATGACGCTCGCGCAGGGAACGCGAGCCCGACGGCGAACTGGGCGAGCTCGACGAGGCGGAAATTCCCGAGCTCGGCCGGCGGGATCCAGGCGCAGGTGTCGGTCGATCCGTCGATCTCGTTGCGCAGCTCGCCGCCGACGATCCGCATCCGATAGACGATCCCGAGGAAGTGGAGGTCGCCGCCGCCGGCGAACGCCGACCATCGATAGACATGCGAGAACACGCCGGCGATCCCCTCGATCTCGCCGACCAGGCCCGTTTCCTCTTCGAGCTCACGGACAGCCGCGGCATCAGGGTGCTCGCCGAACTCGACGCCCCCGCCCGGCAGCGTCCACGCGCCGACATCGACCTCGAGCACCGACAGCCTGGCGAGGAGAATCCGGCCCGCGTTGTCGAGGCACAGGGAATAGCCCCCGATCCGCGTCCGCCGGCTGGGCTCCGTGGCTCCGGGGGCGGCGGGGTGCGTCATGCGGCCCTCACGGCCGGAGGAGCGCGGCGATGAACCGTGGATCGAGTGCCCGCGACGCCGGAACGAGATCGCCCATCACGAGACCCATCGTCTCACGGACGCGGGCTCGTCCGGCGAGCCGGCGCGCGGCGTAGTCGAACAGCGCCGGGCGGGCGAGGAACGCCTGGACCAGCAGGCTGACGGTGTCCTTGGCTCGGAACCGGGCGGTCATCGCCCGGCCGTAGCCCGCCAGGGCGTCGTGGTCGCCCGCGAGGTGGCGCTCGATCGCGGCGGCCGCCAGCCGCGCAGACACCAGCGCCCGGTGGAGACCCTCCCCGGTGAACGGGTCGAGGAAGCCGGCTGCGTCCCCGACCAGCAGCCAGCCGGGGCCGCTCCGTCTCGCCACGCGATGACCGAGTGGCGCGGCGCCCTCGATCGGGTCGCACCGCTCAGCCGCGCGCCAGGTGACGGGATCGTCGGTCGCCGGCGGAATGGCGTCGAGGACGGCGCCCGCCGTCGCCTCGGCGCCGTCCGAGCGCAGCCGGCCGGTCCACGATCGGCCGAGCACGATCCCGACGTTGACCCGTCCCCCGGGAACCGGGGCCAGCCCGACGTAGCCGCCGCGGAACAGGATCATCCGGGCATCGCGCGAGATGGGCGGGCCCGGATCGGCCACGTGGAACGTCAGCCCGACCCGATCCGCCAGTTGTGGCGACCGGGCGACGCCGAACGCCCGGGCCACGGTCGATCGGATCCCATCGGCGCCGACGACGACCCGCGCCCGCACGACCGTCTCGCCGTCGTGGCCGCGGACGACGATCCGGTCGGTTTCGACGCGAGTGACCGCGGCCCCGAGCCGGACGTCGGCTCCAGCCCGTTGCGCACACGCGAGCAGTGAGGTGTCGAGAGCGGCCCGATCGAAACCGACCGCCGGGGCGTCGAGCGAACCGTCATCGCCGTACGTCAGCCGGAACGTCGTTCCCGATGCGGTCTCCACCCGCATCGCGGTCGCCGGCCTGCCCAGGGCCCGCAGCGTCTCGTCGGCGACCCCCGCGTCCCTGAGCGCGTCGACGGATGCGGGCGTGCTGAACACGCCGCACGCCCGCCAGCGGTACTCGGGCGACCGCTCGAGGAGCACGACCTCCCGTCCCGCCGACGCCAGACGAGCGGCGAGGACCGCGCCGGCCGGACCCCCGCCGACGATCGCGACGTCGGCCGTCACGCCCGGATCGCCGCGATCGCGTAGCGGTGTCGGACGAACCCGCCGAATTCGCCAACCGGTCGAAGTCCCGCGCTGGCCAGCAGCTCACGCATCTCGCGGCGTCGGTAAGCCCGGAGGACGGAGAGCGGCGCGTCGTGACGGGTGTACCTGTTCCTGGTGAACAGGTGGCCGATGAGCCACGCGCCGGCCCAGTGGACGCGCCCGCGGTCGAGATCGTTGACCACGATCCCGAGGCGAGCGACGCGTGCCATCTCGGCAAGCAGGACGACCGCGTCGTCCGGCTCGAGATGATGGAGAACGAGCGAGGCGTGGGCGATGTCGAACGCCCGGTCCGGATGCGGCAGCGCTCGACCGTCGGACAGGGCCATCGCGAGGCCCTCGTATTCCTCGAGCGCCGGACGCGTGGCCCGCGCCGCATCGAGGATCTCCGGGCGGGAGTCGACCGCGACCACCTGGAGGGTCCGGCCCCGCCGGCGTGCGTCGGCCAGGAGGGCGACCGGGATGTCCGCGCCACCCGTTCCGACGTCGATGATCGAGATCGGGCGGTCGTCGAGGTGGGTCGGGGCGACGCTCAGCAGCCGATCGACCGCGAGGCGGCTGAGCCGCACGCCACCGAGCGCCCGGTTGATCCGACGCAGGTCGCGCAGGTTACCGGCCAGCGCAGCCGGATCGTCCAGCGGCCCATCGAGGAGCTCCTCGACGTTCGTCAGGCGGTCCATGCCCGGAGAGGCTACACCGCGGGCGTCCCGGCGCCCCGTCCACGACGCCTCACCCGGCCTGACAACGGCGGATCAGAACGGGATGCCGGCCTTGCGCAGCGCCGGCGCGAGATCGTAGGTGAGCGTCCCGCCCCGCAGCTGGCCGTCGGTGATCTGTGGCTTGAGCTGGAGATGGGGGATCAGGCCGAACGTCACGTCCGTCCCGTCGAGCTGGTCGAGCGCGAGGCGTCGCGGACCCGGTTGGGTCAGCGGACCGATGACGATCGGCGCCGCGACGATCACGGTCGCAACCGCCTCACCGGCCTTGATCTTCGCCAGGGCGTCGAGGACGTTCTGCTTGAGGAAGTCGATCGCGGGCTTGAGGTAGGGCATCAGCGCCTTGATGACGTCGCCGGCGGAGCCGGCCTTCGGCGGCGGAGCCTCGTCGGTCGGTCCGTCGCGCTGGGCAAGCAGGGCCTGTGCGGTGACGCCGTTGTCCGGGACCTCGAAGTCGCCGAGCTCCTCATCGGGGGCAGCGTACGGGGCGAGCGTGCCGACGACCGAGTCCGGGTCGAGGTCGGCCTGGATGTCGACCTGGATCGCATCGATCGCGGAATCGTCCGCGGCCGGCTCGTCCGCGGCCGGCTCGTCCCCGGACGATTTGCCGGACTCGTCGTCCGTGTCCCAGAGGCGCTGGACGGTCGGTGCGCTGCGACGGCGCAGCAATCCGGCAACGGCGGCATTGCCGACGACCGCCTGGAGGCGAATGACCGAGGCTACGTTCGCAGGCAGCGCCGATTGGACGACGGGCTGCGTCGTTCGCTCTGGGTCGGCTTGCTCGTTCCTCGAATACTGGCGGTCGCGCATGCTCTCCGGGTCACTCAGGGGCTCTCCATGAGGATCGGCCGTCAGGAGCGTCTCGGACAGCGACGGAGAGGCAGCTCGGATCGCCCCATCGGGCAGATCGCGGCCTGGAGAATGCATTTCCTGTCACACGTCCGCAGGGGCGACCTTGGGCAGGCATCGCGACCGCCGGCGAGCCGTCCGGCCCCCGGAATCGACCCTCGGCGGCTAACGAACCGCGCCGTTGCCCCGACGCGGGCCGACAACCGCGTGCAATCCTCGCCCAAGGTCGACCACGCCGACTTCTGGCATGAAAACCCAGGGTCGGCCGGCCAGGGCTGCCGGGCCCCTTCAGGCGCGCGTGTCGGCCGCGGTGGGGCGGGGAGTCGGGCGCCGGTCGCCGGCAACGAAGAGGACGATGACCGGGACCAGATACCCGAAGTAGGCGATCAGCTCGAGGGCCGTCGGTGCGGCCCGGTAGCCGAAGAGTCCGGCCAGGACCGCGCCGAGTGGGCTCGTCTCGGGCAGGACCGATCCCAGGTCGATGACCGCCCCGCTGTTCCCGATCAGGCCCGCCTCGCCGAACGCGTGAACCGCGAAGGCGCACAGGCCTGCGGCGACGAAGATGAGCAGCGCGCCGGTGATCGAGAAGAACCGGCGCAGGTCGATCCTGACCCCGGCGACGAAGAAGGCCCAGCCGATCAGCACCGCAAGTGCGAGACCCGCCACTGCCCCGATCGCCGGCCCCGGCCCCGCCCCGGCGGCGGATATGACGGCCGACATGAACAGCACCGTCTCCAGGCCCTCGCGGGCGACGGAGACGAACGCGAGCCCGGCCAGCGCAAGGACCGATCCGTTGGCGAGCGCGAGGTCGACGCCACGCTCCAGCTCGCCCTTCATCGCCCGACCCTGGCGACGCATCCAGAAGAGCATCCATGTCAGGACGGCGACCGCGAGGACGCCCGCGACCCCCTCGCTCGTCTCCTGGACGATCACCGGCAGGCGGCCGACGGTCAGGATGACGGCGACGCCGACGACGACCGATAGGCCGACCGCGGAGATGACGCCGATCCAGACCTTCGGCAGCGCGTCGCGCCGGCCGACCCGAACCAGGTAGGCGGCCACGATGCCGACGACGAGGGCGGCCTCGAGGCCCTCGCGAAGGGTGATGAGGAAGGCGGGGATCACGTTGGCGACAGCCTCCGGCGGGATCGGTTGCGATAGTCAACCATGATTGGGTGTCCTATGCAAGCGCCATTGACCAATTGATGCAAGCCTGTCTAGCATTTCGGCCGACGGAGCGTCCGTCGCCACGTCACGGCGCCGCGAATCTGGACAGGGAGAAGGCCGCATGGTAACCCGTCGTCGCCGTCGAAGCGCCGGTGCGCTCGCCTTGGTCGCGGCTGCCGTTGCGGCCGTCGGCTGTACGAGTGCGCCCGCGTCGTCGGTTGCCGGCGAGGTCCGGATCCCGGTCACCCTGTCGGCAACCGGGTGCCAGCCGACGGCCCTGTCGGCAGCGGCCGGACGAGTCGTGTTCGAGGTGACGAACGGCGGCCCGGATGCTGCCGAGTTCGAGCTCCTCTCCGGGACGAGAGTCGTCGACGAGGTCGAGAACATCGTTCCGGGCTTCGTCGTGAACTTCGTGACCCGGCTGGACGGCGGCACCTACGAGCTGATCTGCTACTCGCTCCAGGCGCCGCGCGGCAGCCTTGCGGTCAGCGGGTCGGCGGCGCCATCGGCGTCGAACGCGATCGTCGACGCGGCGACCCTTGCGACCTACCAGGACGCGTACGAGGCGTACGTCCGTGGCCAGGCCGCCGAGCTCAGCGCGACCCTCGAGCCGTTCGTCACGGCCATCGAGGACGGCAACCTCGAAGCCGCGAAGGCGGCCTACGCCCCATCCCGCCCGGCATGGGAGCGGATCGAGCCGGCCGCCGAGCTCTTCTCGGATCTCGACGCGCGGATGGACGCCCGCGAGGAGGACTTCGCCGGCGGCGTCGACGACCCGGAGTTCCTCGGCTGGCACCGCCTCGAGAAGGGCCTCTGGAAGGACGGAACGACGGATGGCCTCGCACCGATCGCATCGGGCCTGGCCGCCGACGCGGCTGAACTGAACACCCGGCTCGCGACGATGGGCATCGAGCCGCGGGTCATCGCTCGCGGCGCGGGCGAGCTCATCGAGGAGGTCGCCCAGTCGAAGCTGACCGGGGAGGAGGATCGCTATTCCGGTGCCGACCTGTGGTCGATCGCAGGCAACGTCGCCGGGTCGCGCAAGATCGTCGACATCCTCCGGCCGACGCTCCAGCAGCTCGACTCCGCGTATCTGGCCGGCGTCGATGCCGCCTATGCCGCAGTGGATGAGGTCATCGCGCGGTACGCGGACGGGACGGGCTACGAGCCGTTTTCGGCGGTGACGCCGGCAGATCTCACGGCGCTCCAGGCGCGGATGGCAAAGCTGTCAGAGGTCCCCGCCGAGCTGCCGGGCAGGCTCGGTCTCGAGGCCTGATCGGCGAGGTCGTGACCGAGACGACGGGCGCCGGATTCAGCCGGCGGCAGATTCCTCCGGGCGGCAGCCGGCGCCGGGGCCGCCGCTGTCGCCGGTGGCATCGGCGGTGTGTTCGTGGCGGAGGCGGTCGCGCCGGTCCTGCCTGGCGCTGCCACGCGGAGCCGACTGCCGTCCGTCATCCCGTTCGACGGTCGCCATCAGGCGGGGATCATCCTGCCGGCCGTGGCCCAGCCGGCGTCGCCGTTCGTCGCGTTCGACGTCGTCTCCCCGGACCGCGCCGGCCTCGCCTCGGCGATGGCCGAGCTGACGTCGCGGATCCGTACGCTTGCTGCCGGCTGGTCACCGGAGAGCGGCAACGAGCTCTACCCGCCGCCTGAGAGCGGCATCCTCGGCGCCACGACGGGCCCAGCGGACCTGACGGTCACGGTGTCTGTGGGGGAGTCTCTGTTCGATCGGCGGTTCGGGCTCGCCCCGACGCGTCCGCGCCGGCTCTCGAAGATGCCGGTGTTCCCCAACGACGTCCTCGACCCGGGACTCAGCCATGGCGATCTGCTCGTCCAGATCGCCGCCATCGATCGGAACGCGTGCATCCACGCGCTTCGATACCTCCAGGCGGGCGTCCGCGATGCGTTCCGGCTTCGGTGGCTGATCGAGGGCTTCACCCGACCGGACCCGAGCCCGACGCCCGGCCACACGACGAGTCGAAACCTCCTCGGCTTCAAGGACGGGACCGCGAACCCGCCGACGAACGACGACAGTGTCGCGGACGAGGTCGTGTGGGTGGGTGCCGGCGACGGAGAACCCGGCTGGGCGGTCGGTGGGAGCTACCTCGTCCTCCGGACGATCAGGATGTTCGTCGAGCGCTGGGACCGGACCGCCCTCGGCGAGCAGGAGGCGATCATCGGCCGGACCAAGCGGACCGGTTCTCCGCTGGGTGGCTCGCGCGAGGAGGACATCCCGGACTTCGCCTCGGATCCGGATGGGACGTTCGTCCCGCTCGATGCGCACATCCGGCTGGCCAATCCGCGAACGGCCGCCACGGAGCGGAACCGGATCCTCCGACGCGGCTACTCCTTCAGTCGCGGCTTCGACGCCGCGGGCCTGCTCGACCAGGGGCTCGTCTTCGTCTGCTACCAGCGCGATCTCGACGCCGGGTTCATGACCGTCCAGCGCCGCCTCGATGGCGAGCCGCTCGAGGAGTACATCCGCCCGGTCGGCGGCGGGTTCTTCTACACGCTGCCGGGCGTGCCCGATCCTGCCGGCTATCTCGGCCAGGGCCTGCTCGGCGAGTCCGACTGAGGGCCGGCGCGAGGCCAGGTGCCATAATGGCGGCGATGGTCAGCCGCGCCCCGTCCGACGGTGCTCGCCCGGGCGACGTCGCCCGCACGACGAATGGGTCAGCGCCTTCCAGCTGGGGTCTGGGCGATGGTGCCGCGATCCCATGGGAGTACGCGCCGGCGCCCGAGTCGCGCGATGTCGTCACCCTGAAGGAGCGGTACGGCCTGTTCATCGGAGGCCGCGAGGTAGCCTCGTCGGACGGTGAGACATTCACGACCGTCAATCCGGCGACGGAGGAGCCCCTCGCCCTCGTTGCCCGCGGCACGGCCGCCGACATGGACAAGGCGGTCCGGGCCGCGCGGACGGCGTTCCGCCGCTCGTGGGGTGGACTGGCCGGCCGCGAGCGGGCGAAGTATCTCTTCCGGATCGCGCGGATCCTCCAGGAGCGCAGTCGCGAGTTCGCGGTCCTCGAGTCGATGGACTCCGGCAAGCCGATCAAGGAATCGCGCGACGTCGACATCCCGCTGGCCGCTGCCCATTTCTGGTACTACGCTGGCTGGGCGGACAAGCTCGAGTACGCGTTCCCGGGCCGCGTCGCGCGGCCGCTCGGCGTCGCCGCCCAGATCATCCCGTGGAACTTCCCGTTGCTCATGCTCGCGTGGAAGATCGCCCCGGCCCTCGCCGCCGGCAACACGGTCGTCCTGAAGCCGGCCTCGACCACGCCGCTGAGCGCCCTCCTCTTCGCCGACGTCTGCCGCCAGGCGGACTTGCCGCCCGGTGTCGTCAACATCGTCCCCGGGCCCGGCGAGGTCGGGATGGCACTCATCACGAATCCCGGAGTCGACAAGGTCGCCTTCACCGGCTCGACGGAGATCGGCCGGAAGATCTTCAAGGGCGTGGCCGGCACCGACAAGGCATTGACTCTCGAGCTCGGCGGCAAGGCCGCCAACATCGTCTTCGACGACGCGCCACTCGACCAGGCGGTCGAAGGCATCGTCAACGGCATCTACTTCAATCAGGGCGAGGTCTGCTGCGCCGGGTCGCGGCTGCTGGCCCAGGAGTCGATCGTCGAACCGCTGATCGAGAAGCTCAAGGATCGCCTGGCGACGATCCGGGTCGGCGACCCGCTGGACAAGAACACCGATGTCGGGGCGATCAACTCCAAGGCCCAGCTCGAGAAGATCACGGAGCTCGTGGCGGCCGGCCGGGCGGAGGGTGCCGAGATGTACCAGCCGGCCTGCGAACTGCCCGCGCGTGGCTACTTCTTCCGCCCGACGCTATTCACGAACGTCGCCCAGTCGCATCGGATCGCCCGCGAGGAGATCTTCGGCCCGGTTCTGTCCGTCCTGACGTTCCGGACCCCGGAGGAGGCCGTCGAGAAGGCGAACAACACGCCATACGGCCTGTCGGCCGGGATCTGGACCGACAAGGGCAGCCGGATCCTCCACATGGTCCGCAAGATGAAGGCGGGCGTCGTCTGGGCGAACACGTTCAACCGCTTCGACCCGACGTCGCCGTTCGGTGGCTACAAGGAGTCGGGCTTCGGCCGGGAGGGCGGGATGCACGGACTCCACGCCTACGTCCGGCTGGAGGACCGCTGAGCGTGGCCGATCGTCCGAGGCACATCCTCGCCGCTCCGGCCGGCTCCGCTCCGGCGGGAGCGTGGCGGTTTTCCTCCTCCAGAGAACAAGCAGCGGCCCGAGCCCATCGGATTTCCTTCGGGCTGGGAAACCTGCACCCGTCTGCCCCCCGACCGTGCCGATCCGAGGCCCTCGCGGTGCCGTTGGCGGCGTTCCTGTTCGCTCCAGGAGGAAACCCGGGGAGCTCGCGGCAACGGGGAGCGCCCTGATGGCTGCACCGCAACGCCGAGCGGCCGCGACGCCCCGCCGAGCGGCCGCCGCGACGCCCGGCTCGCGAGCGGCCGTGGCGAAGACCAGCGCACCGGCGGCCGCGGCGACACCCGCCGCCCGGATCGACGTCCGCAAGACCTACAAGCTCTACGTCGGCGGGGCGTTCCCGCGCTCCGAGTCCGGGCGGTCGTACCTCGTGACCGGCCCGGATGGCACTCCTCTCGCCAATGCCTGCCGGGCCTCGCGCAAGGACCTCCGCGACGCGGTCCGCGCCGCGCGCAAGGCGGCCGGGGGGTGGGCGGAGAAGACCGCGATGAACCGCGGCCAGGTGCTGTACCGCGTCGCAGAGCTGATGGAGGGGCGGCGCGACCAGTTCGTCGCCGAGGTCGCTGCCGCTGAGGGAATCCGCGACGTCGCGGCACGGACGACAGTCGATCGCGCGATCGACCGCTGGGTCTGGTACGCAGGCTGGGCGGACAAGATCGGCCAGGTCCTGGGCAGCGCGAACCCCGTCGCCGCCCCGTACTTCAACTTCACGATCCCGGAGCCGACGGGCGTCGTCGGCCTCGTCGCGTCCGAATCCTCGTCGCTGCTGGGCCTCGTGTCGCGCCTTGCCCCGCCGCTGGTCACCGGCAACGCCGTCGTCGTCGTCACGTCGGAGACCCGGCCGCTGCCGGCGATCACGCTGGCCGAGGTCCTCGCGACCTCCGACGTGCCCGGCGGCGTCGTCAACGTGCTGACCGGCCTGAAGCGCGAGCTCGTGCCGATCATGGCCGCCCACGCGGACATTGATGCGATCGATGTCTGGGGCGTCCCGGAAGACCTTCGGACAGACGTCGAGCTGGCGGCCGCCGAGGACATCAAGCGAATCTCGCGGCGCCCCGCCGGAGTGTCGGACGCCCGGTTCGACTGGCTCGACGATCGTGCGACCGAGCGACCGGAATGGATCGCCGCGTTCCTCGAAATGAAGACCGTCTGGCACCCGGTCGGGATCTGACGTGTCGGCCGGCATGATCCAGAGACCCTCGGCGGGTGGCCGCGGTGCCGCCGGCGTCGTGCATGTCGAACGGCGTGTCTACGTCCGCGCCTCACCCCGCCGCGTCTGGGCAACGCTGCACGACGCCGGCGGCCTCGACACGCTCTTCGCGGAGCTGACGATCGGGCCGGCCGATCCGTCCTGGCCGGCTGCGGGCTCATCGCGGTTCGGCGAGGCGCACCTCGGTCTGCTGCGGACGGGTGTCCGGATCGAGAGTCTCGAGGCGCGCCCGCTGACCACCTTCCGCGTCGCGATCGTGGCGTCGAGCTTCGTGATCGAATGGGCCTGGCGGATGGAGCCGATCGCCGGGGGAACGCGGGTCGTCCACGAGGGGTCGTTCGAGACGACCGATCGATTGGCGGGGATCCTGGTCCGGCTCGGACGGGAGTCGATCGGCGCGATCACGGAGGAACACCTGCGGGCCCTCAAGGGACGTGCCGAGTCGGCGGCAGGGGAGGCCACCGGACCGGCGGCGTGACCCGTCTGCCGACCGTTCCGTTCACGGGTCTCCGCCGGAACGCGCCCGCCCTCCTCGGCGGACTCCTCCTTCTGGTCGGCCTGTGGCTCATCCCCGACCTGACCCCGCCATCGAGCGAACCGCCGCCGGTCGTCCTGGTCCACGCCCGGATCGTCGAGCTTCTGCCGCCCAGCGACGAGCCTGGCGCGCCGGACGCACGGGTCCTCGTCATCGACGGGCCGCAGGCGGGATCCACGCTCGATGCGGTCCTCCAGGGTCCGTCCGGCCAGCAGGAGGTGCCGAGGTACGGCGTCGGGGACGAGGTGATCGTCAACATCTCGCAGCAGGGCGAGGACGCCGACTTCATCGCTGTCGCGGACCGGTATCGAGTGCCGGCGCTCGCGGCGCTCCTCGGCCTGTTCGCGGTCGCGGTGACCCTGGTCGGCGGTTGGCGCGGCGTCCGGTCGCTGATCGCGCTCGCTCTGACCCTCGGCGTGATCGTCCGGATCGTCGTGCCGCTCCTGCTGGCGGGCTGGAATCCGGTCCTGCTGGCAGTCGGCTCGGCCACGCTCGTCACGATCGCCACCTTCCTCCTGACCGAGGGTGCCCGGCCGACGACCATCGCCGCCGCCGCCGGCACGTTCATCTGCCTGGCCCTGACCGCGCTGCTCGCCTTCGCATTCAATGCTCTGGCCCAGTTCACGGAGCTGCAGGGATCGGGAGACCTCGTCTACCTCCAGACAGTCGGGCGACCGGAGCTCGACCTCGGCGGTCTCCTCCTCGCAGCGGTCATCTTCGGCGCGCTCGGGATCCTCGATGACGTGACCGTGACCCAGGCGGCGACGGTCCACGAGCTCTACGAGGCGGATCGGCGCGTGTCCCGCCCGGAGCTGTTCCGGCGGTCGATGAACGTCGGGCGGTCGCACATCTCGGCGACCGTCAACACGCTCGCCCTCGCCTACGTCGGCGCATCTCTCCCGCTGATCGTCCTCTTCAACGCGGGCCAGCAGGACCCGCTGCTGACGGTCAGCGGCGAGATCGTCGCAGTCGAGGTGGTCAAGGCGATGGTCGGCAGCATCGGGATCGTGGCGGCAGTGCCGGCGACGACGGCGATCGCCGTGCTGCTCGTCGGCCGGGCGCTGCCCTTCGCTCGGGAGGGGCAGGCTCCCGGCTGGGGCTGAGCTCGTGTCAAATGTCAGAGTATTCAGTATTGACTGAACGTTCTGAACGGTATAGCATCCGCCCATGACGCCGGCCGAAAGCCAGTTCGTGGAGGAGATGGGCCAGTTCCTCGGGGCCTACGGCATGCCGCCGATGGCCGGCCGGATGTGGGGCTGGCTCCTCATCTGCGAGCCGGAGGAACAGACGGCGGGCGAGATCTCGGAAGCGCTCCAGGCGAGTCGCGGCGCGATCAGCGGAACTGCCCGCATCCTGGCGACTGCGGGGATGATCCAGCGAACGACCCGTCGCGGCGACCGGCGCGAGTTCTTCAGCGCTCCACCGGAGTCGCTCGAACGTTTGATCGCGAACGCCGGAGCCATCTACCGGCGCCTTCGCGAAATCGCCGAACGCGGCCTTGCCGCGACGGCCCACCGGCCGCCCTCGGTGCGGGCGCGCCTCGAGGAGTTCCATGACGTCATAGCGTTCATCGAGATCGAGATCCCGCTCACCATCGAGAAGTTCATTCGCGAACGCGCCGCGGCCAGGGAGACCCAGGCCAGCTAGGCCACGCCCCGAACTCACGCATCACCAGCCGGCCGCTGCCGAGAGAAGGACAGTCATGCCATCCATCATCCGGATCGAGAAGCTCACGAAGTCGTACGGCCCGCACCGAGGTATCGTCGATGTCGACCTCGAGGTCGCCGAGGGCGAGGTGTTCGGGTTCCTCGGGCCGAACGGCGCCGGCAAGACGACGACGATCCGGACCCTGCTCGACCTCATCCGGCCCACGTCCGGGCGAGCGTTCGTGTTCGACATCGAGACGACGGTCGACCCGGTCTCGATCCACCGCCGGATCGGCTACATCCCCGGAGAGTTCTCGCTCTACGACCGCCTGACCGGCGGCCAGACGATCGACTACTTCGCGAACCTCCGCGGCGGCGTTGACCGGGCCTACCAGGCCGCCCTGATCGAGCGTTTCGACCTCGATCCCTCGCGCCGGTTCAAGGAGTACTCGAAGGGCAACAAGCAGAAGGTCGGCCTCGTGATCGCGCTCCAGCACGGGCCGGAGCTGCTCATCCTCGACGAGCCCACCTCGGGCCTCGACCCGCTCGTCCAGCAGACGTTCTACTCGCTCGTGCGCGAGGCGCGGACGGAGGGTCGGTCGGTCTTCCTGTCGAGCCATATCCTCTCGGAGGTCGAGCGGACCTGCGATCGCGTGGCGATCATTCGCGACGGCCGCCTTGTCAAGGTGGACAGCGTCGAGGGTCTCCGCGATCTCGCTCACCACGAGGTCGAACTCCGATTCGTCGATGGCGTGCCGTCCGAGGCCTTCACCGGGCTGCCGGGCGTCTCGGACGTCAAGGTCGAGGACCACATCCTTCGGATGAGGGTCTCGGGGCCGATCACGCCGGTGGTCCAGGCGGCCGCGCGCTACGAGCTGCTCGACTTCGTCAGCCGGGAGCCCACCCTGGAGGAGACGTTCCTCGCCCAGTACGGCCAGGACGCCATGAAGGAGGTGCCGTCATGACCGTGCACTCCGGACATCTCCCCTCCGGCGCCGGCCGGACGACCGCGTCCACGTGGAGCCGGATCTACGGGCTTGGCACGGTCTACGCCAAGACGCTGAGGGATTCGCGGCTTGCCCTGCTCATCATGTGCGGCCTCATCGGCGGCATGTTCCTCGCGACGGGCGCGGCCTTCGGCACGGCGTACGCCACCTCCGAGTCGCGCAACGAGCTGGCCGCCCTCGTCAACAGCCTGCCGCCCGTCATGGCGGGCATCTACGGCAACCCGTTCCCGGGCGATATTGCCACGCTGGGCGGGACGATCGCCTGGAAGGGCGGCGGGTCGCTCGCGCTCATCGCGGCCCTCTGGTCCGTCCTGGCCCTGTCCGGCACGCTGGCCGGCGAGTCGCGGCGCGGCAGCCTCGAGTTCATCGCGACCACGCCGCTCGGCATGCGCCGGATCGCGATGGAGAAGCTGTTCGCCCACCTGACCGGGATGGCGATCGTCGTGGTCGTTCTCGCTCTCGTCGGGGCGGTCACCGGGGCCGCGTTCAGCACGCTCCCCGGGGACGAGATCTCGATCTCCGCCGCAGTCGGGTTCGCGCTGTGGCTCGGCGTCGTCGCCCTTGCCTCGGGCTCCGTCGCCTTTGCCGTCGCGCCATTCCTGGGTCGCGGCGGGGCCGCCGCCATCGCCGGCGCGGTCCTGCTCGGGGGGTACTTCGTCAACGGCTACCAGGGCGCCGTCCCCGAATTCGCGCCGCTCGCGAACCTGACGTGGTTCGGGTGGACCGCCCACTTCCAGCCGCTCACCGGGCAGGGAGACTGGCTGACGCTCATCCCCGGCGCTCTCGTGGCGATCGTCCTGTTCGTCGTCGGCGTCGAGGCGTTCGCGCGCCGCGACATGGGCGTGACCAGCCGAATCCCGTGGCCGAGCATGCCGGGCTCCCTCCTGGGCCTTCGTGGCCCGGCGAGCCGATCATTCGGCGAACGCATGCCGCTCGCCGTCTCCTGGGGCATCGGGATCGGCCTGTTCGCGTTCGTGCTCGGGGCCGCGGCCCGATCGTTCGGCGACAGCCTGAAGCAGCTCGCGCCGGACGCGCTCGAGATCTTCAAGTCGCTGTTCCCGACGATCAACCTCGAGGGGGCCGGCGGCTTCCTCGAGCTGACGTTCATCATGTTCGGGTTCATCCTCGCCGGCTTCGCGGCGTCGACGCTCATCAACGGCTGGGCAAGCGATGAGACCGGCGGTCGCCTGGAGCTGCTGCTCGCCACGCCGATGTCGCGGGTCCGCTGGGCCATTGCGGGCGGTCTGGGCGTGTTTGCCTCCGTCGGCCTGCTGACGCTGATCCTTGCCCTCGGTGTCGGGCTGGGGTCGGTGATCGCCGGCGGCGACATCGCGACGCCGTTCCTCGGCACCATCGTCATCGGGCTGTATGCCCTCGCGCTTGCGGGGGTCGGCCTGGCCGTGGGCGGGTTGCTCAGCACGTCGTTCGCCGGTGAGGCGGTTGCCGCGGTCGTCATCGTGACGTTCCTGATCGACTTCCTCGTCCCGGCGCTGAAGCTTCCGGACTGGATCCGCCAGCTCGCACTCACCTCGCACCTCGGCCAGCCGATGGTCGGAGTCTGGGACTGGGCCGGGATGGCCGCCTGCGTGGTGATCGCGGTGGGTGGGCTCCTGCTCGGGGCCTGGGGGATCGCCCGGCGGGACGTGTCGCGCTGACCGCGCTCGCACCTCGCCCGGCCGACTGAGGGACGCAGCGACCCCGCATCCTCGTCCGTAGACTGCGCGGGTGGACCCCCTCGTCTTCGTTCTCGTCGCGGGCGCCGCGGTCCTCCACGTCACGTGGAACGTCCTGCTCAAGACGGCGGGCGATCCCCTCCGAGCCGCCGCCGTCGGAATGACGGCGGCGGCGGCCGTCATCGTGCCGGCGGCGATCGTCGGGTGGCTCGCGATCGGCCGCCCGCCGATCCCGGTGGAGGCTGTGCTGCTCGGGCTCGTCTCAGGCGTGCTCGAAGCGGCCTATTTCGGGTTCCTCGCGGCCGCGTATCGGCGCGGGGACCTGTCGGTCGTCTATCCGATCGCCCGGGGAACGGCGCCGTTGCTGGCTGTCGCGGTCGGCATCGGGATCCTCGGAGAGCATCTCGGGCCGGCGGGCATCGCCGGGGTTGCCGCGCTCCTGGCCGGGCTTCTCGCCCTCCAGCGGCCGTGGCGGTATCTGCGGGCGGCCGGACGCGGATCCGGCGACCCGGCTGTGGCCTTTGCCCTCGCGACCGGGGTGATGATCGCGTCGTACTCCGCCGTCGACCGGGTCGGCTCGCGCCTCGTGGAGCCGTGGCTCTACGCAGGGCTGATCTGGACGTTCTGCATGGTCTTCCTGTGGGCGTGGGTGGTGATCTCGGATCGGCTCGGCGAGGCGGCATCCGCGGCTGCGACCGAGTCGGCCCCGCTCAACGTCCGGCGCGCCGCCGTCGGCGGCTGGATCACCCTCGCCGCGTACCTGCTGATCCTGGCCGCGTTCAGCGTCGCCCCGCTGACGGCCGTGGCGCCGCTGCGCGAGTCGGCGATCGTGTTAGCGTCGGGGTGGGGGACCCTCCGGCTGCGTGAGGGAGGGGATCGCGGCGAGGCGGTGCGGCGGATCCTTGCGTCCGCGGTCGTCGTCGCCGGGGCGATCCTGCTCGCGCTCGACGGCTGAGAGCGCCTCTCGAGCACCGGATTCCTATGTGGCAGGCGTACGCGACCGGGAATCGCAAGAATCCGTCGAATCTTCCTGCCGGGCGGGACCAATCGACCAATTCCGGGCGAGATTGGTCGATCGTTCCTGTCTGACCGGAAACGTCGGCGCATATGGGGCTCCGCCTGTCCTATGTACCTGTGTCATAGGAATCGGGCGTGCCGAGGCGACGAGCGGCGACCCCGAGGATTGAGTCGCTCGGGTCTCGACCGCGCCCATGACGATGCAGGCGATCGTCGACTCGATCCAGTTCCAGCCCTGATCGACGTCGGGCCGAGCGGCATCGACCGCTCGGCCCGCTTCCGCGCGCTCGCCGTCTGCCATTCTTTGAACCATCCTGACGTGGTTCCCGCCAATACGGTTGATCGCCGGCGTTGCCAGCGATCGAGGATCGAGGCGAGGGATCGGTGACGAAGGCGGAGTTGGTCCTGAGGGCGCGCGAGGGAGATCGGGACGCGTTCGATCTCCTGATGACCGCGCTCATCGACCACCTGTTCCGGATCGCTCGCCTCATCCTCCGGGACATCGACCGGGCCGAGGACGCCGTCCAGGAGGCCCTCGTCAAGTGCTGGCGGGATCTGCCGGGCCTGCGCGATCCGGATCGCTTCGACGCCTGGCTCAATCGCCTGCTCCTCAACTCCATTACCGACGAGGCGCGCCGCCGCGGTCGCTTCGCGGCGAGCATCACGGTGCTCCGCGTGGAGCCGGCCGAGTCGGATACCGCGGGTGCGCTGGCCGACCGCGACGAGCTTGCTCGCGTGTTCGATCGGCTGTCGCTCGACCATCGGACGATCGTCGTCCTTCACCACTACCTCGGGTTCACCGTCGAGGAAGCCGCCACGACCATCGGGATCCCGGTCGGAACGGCCAAATCGCGGCTCCACTACGCGACAGACGCTCTGCGCGCTGCCCTGGAGGCCGACGCGCGACCCAAATCGACGAGGAAGGCGCTGGCATGAGCACTCGACCCGATCCCGATCTCGTGATCGCGTCATGGCTCCGGGACGAAGCCCCAGACGGGGCCTCCGACCGCCTGCTCGCGGCAACCCGCCGACAACTCGAATCCACCAATCAGCGCCGTACCTGGTGGCCGGCGCGGAGGATCCCGTACATGATTTCTGCTGGAAAGCTTGCGATCGCGGCCGCGGCAATCGTCGTCGTCGCCGTCGCGGGCCTCATGTTCTTTCCTCGCTCGAACGGCAGCATCGGCGGACCGAATCCGACCGCCTCCCCGAGCCCAACGACCGCCCCGACATCGAGCCCGTCTCCGTCGGCGTCGGCGTCGCCGGCGCCATCCACGACGGCTGGCGTCGCCGAGCTCACCGCCGCCGGCGGCATAACGAAGATCACCCTGTCACGGCCGGCCGGCTGGGTGGACATCGGCTTCGCGGTCGACGGCCGAGACATGACCGTTTCGTTCTGGACGGTCGGCAACGTCTATACCGATCCGTGCGGGCACGTGCTGGTCGACCCGGCCGTTGGCTCATCGGTGGACGACCTCGCGACGGCGCTGACGAAGATTCCAGGGACGACTGCAGCCTCACCTGTCCCGGCAACGATCGACGGACATGACGCCACGTTCGTCCAGTTCGTCGTCGATGACGCGATTGGTTGTCCGGCGAACCAGTTCTACCTGTGGCAGATCGCTCCGGGCGACTACCGCTGGATCCAGGGTGCCGGCGAGACCGATCGCTTCTGGATGCTCGACGTCAACGGTGAGCGAGTCGTCATCGCCTCGAACTACCAGAAGAGCAACTCACCGTCCGATCAGGCCGAGCTCCAGTCGATCCTGGACTCAATCCAGATCGTGCCCTGAACCCTTGCGTCCTTCCAACGCGAGTCCGCCGGTGCGTCGCTCAGCGACGCCCGGCGGACTCAGCTGGCGTCCGGTGGCGCGCCAGCAGCGGCCGCGACCCGTATTTCGAGTTCACGAGCGCCACGCCCCCGATGATCAGGGCCGTCCCGATCAAGAGGCGGGCGTCGATCGGTTCGCTCAGGACGAGCGCACCAAGCGCGATCCCGTAGACCGGCAGCAGGTAGGCGACCATCGAGGTTCGGGTCGCGCCCCAGCGACCGAGGAGCCGGAAGAAGACGAGGTAGGCGAGACCGGAACCGAGCAGCCCGAGCCAGATGACGGCGAACAGTGCCTCCGGGGCAATCGGCGTGGCGAACGGTCGCTCGAAGACGAGCGTCAGGATCGACATCATCGTGAGCGCGAAGCCGACCTGGAAGAGCGCCGGGATCATCGGGCGCAGGCCGTGGATGTTGCGCCGCGCGTAGACGGCTCCGCATGCGTACGAAAACGTTGACCCGACCAGCGCGATCTCGCCCGAGATGTTGTTTCCCGCGAGGTCGCCCGGATCGAACCCCACGAGGATCGCGACGCCGACGAAGCCGATCGCGAGGCCGGCCAGGCGATTGAGCGTGATCCGCTCGTCGCGCAGGAAGACAGACGCGATGATGATCACGAAGAGCGGGACCGCCGCGTTGAGGATCGACGCCAGCGCGGAATCCACCGTCCGCTCGGCCCACGTGATTAGCGAGAACGGGATCGCGATATTGACCGCGCCCATGACCGCCAGGTGGCCGTATGTCCGCGGGTCGCGTGGCAGCGCCTCGCGCGCGACCGCGACGACGGTCGCGAGCAGCAGGAAGCCGATCAGCAGCCGCAACGTGACGAGCATGAAGGGCGTCAGGCCATGATCGACGCCGATCTTGATGAACAGGTAGCTGCTGCCCCAGAAGAAGCCAAGCAGCACGAAGAGGAACCAGTCGATCCGGGACGATCGGGACGCAGTCATGTCGGCATCAGCATAGCTAGTGTTGGCCTAGCACCATGATCCAAGGTTCGGGTGCCAGGGTCTGTCAGGAATCCAGAACACGGATCAGGCCCGCCTGGTTGCATCTACCATGACGCAGGCACGAGGCTGGAGGGACGATGCGGCTCTGGGGCGGGCGGTTCGGGGAGGACAACGACGCGCGGGTGGCCGACTTCACGCGTTCGATCGAGGTCGACGCGGAGCTCGCGTTCGACGACCTCCGCGGCTCGATCGCCCACGTCCGCGGGTTGGGCCGGGCCGGCCTGCTGAGCGACGAGGAGGTCGAGGCCCTCGTCGCGGGCCTCGAGGGGCTCGCCGGCGAGGTCGAGGCTGGCACGGTCGACTGGGACCCGGCCCTCGAGGACGTTCACATGAACCTCGAGGCGGCCCTGGCCGAGCGGATCGGGCCTGTCGCGGGCAAGCTCCACACGGGACGATCACGGAACGACCAGGTCGCGACCGACCTCCGCCTCTGGCTGCGCCGGGCGATCGAGCGGCTCGATGGCGCGATCATCGAGATGGAGCGCTCGCTCGTCGGGCTCGCCGACCGGGACGGCGAGGCGATTCTCCCGGGCACCACACACATCCAGCCGGCCCAGCCGGTGCTCCTTGCGCATCACCTGCTCGCCTATGTGGAGATGCTCGAGCGCGACCGATCCCGGCTCGCAGGCGCGGGTCATCGTGCCAACGTCAGCCCGCTGGGCGCGGGCGCCCTCGCGGGGGCGGGCTATCCGATCGATCGGGAAGCGGTCGCCGCGGAGCTCGGCTTCGACGGCGTGACGGCGAACTCGCTCGACGCGGTCAGCGATCGGGACTTCGTGATCGAGGCCGTTGGGGTCGCTGCGCTCGGGATGGTCCACCTCAGCCGCCTGGCCGAGGATCTCACCTGGTGGTCGAACCCCCGCTTCGGGTTCGTCCGGGTGGCCGACGCCTTCTCGACCGGCAGCTCGATGATGCCGAACAAGCGCAACCCGGATCCGGCCGAGCTGGTCCGGGGCAGGACCGCCGGGGTGATCGGGTCACTGACATCGGTCCTGACGATGCTGAAGGGCCTTCCGCTCGGCTACCAGCGGGACCTCCAGGAGGACAAGCCGGCGCTCTTCGGCGCGATCGCGACATGGGAGGCGTCTCTTGGCGTCATGGCCGGGCTCGTCGCGACGATCGGCGTCGACCGCGACCAGATGCGAGCCGCCGCCGACGAGGGCTACACGACCGCGACCGCCGTTGCCGACGCGCTCGTCCGGCGCGGCGTGCCGTTCCGGGCGGCGCACCACATCGTCGGCTCACTGGTGGCCGAGGCGGAGGAAGCCCGGATCGGGCTCGATGCGGTCCCGGACGGGATGATCGGCCTGGCGCTGGGTGCCGCCGGCGACGAGACGGCCCGCTCCCTCGCTGCGGAGCCCGGGATCGGAGAGACCATCCGCCGCGCGGCGTCGGTCGAGGGCGCGCTGGAGGCGTGCGACGTCGTGGGCGGGACGGCGCCCCGCCGGGTCGCGGAGGCCCTGGCAGCCGCGAGGCGGCGACTCGGCGTCTGATCCAGGGCCGGCCCGGCAGCCCATCGGGCGGGTACCATCGGAGTCGCACTCCGAGGGACCCGATGCTCACGCTCGACATGATCCGCCAGGCACCAAAAGCGCTCCTCCACGATCATCTCGACGGCGGGCTGCGGCCGGCCACGATCATCGACCTGGCTCGCGAGTTCGGCTATGACGGCCTGCCGACGACCAACGCCGACGAGCTGGCGGCGTGGATGCGTCGCGGTGCGGATCGCAAGTCGCTCGAGCTCTATCTCGAGACGTTCACCCACACCGTTGGCGTCATGCAGGAGCGCGACGCGATCGTCCGGGTCGCCGCAGAGTGCGCGGAGGACCTCGCCGCCGACGGCGTTGCCTACGCCGAGGTGCGCTATGCCCCGGAGCTCTCGACGGAACGGGGCATGACCCTCGACGAGGTCGTCGAGGCGAACCTCGAAGGCTTCAGGATCGGGTCGGAGCGAGCCGCCGCCGCCGGACACCAGATCACGATGAAGGTCCTCGTCACCGCGATGCGCCAGGCCGCTCGATCGGTCGAGGTCGCCCAATGCGCCGTTCGCTGGCGCGATGCCGGCGTCGTCGGCTTCGACATCGCGGGCCCCGAGGCCGGCTACCGTCCGACCCGACACCTCGACGCCTTCGACTACATCCGACACGAGAACTTCCACATCACCATCCATGCCGGCGAATCGTTCGGGCTGCCCTCGATCTGGGAAGCGCTCGAGGTCTGCGGCGCGGAGTGTCTGGGGCACGGCGTCCGGATCGTCGACGACATCCACGTCCGCGACGACGGGTCGGTCGAGCTCGGCCGCCTCGCGGCATACGTCCGGGACCGGCGCGTGCCGCTGGAGATGTGCCCGACCTCGAACGTCCACACGGGCGCCGCGCCGTCGATCCGCGAGCACCCGATCGACCTGCTCCGGCGCCTCCGCTTCCGGGTCACGGTCAATACCGACAACCGGCTGATGAGCGGCGTCTCGATGTCGTCGGAGTTCGCGGCGCTCGACGAGGCGTTCGGGATCGGCCTGGGCGAGATGGAGTGGCTCACGATCAACGCGATGAAGTCCGCGTTCGCCGCGTTCGATGAGCGCCTCCGGCTCATCAACGAGGTCGTGAAGCCCGGGTACGCGCGGCTGCGGGCCCGTGAATCGCAGGTCGTCATCGCCGCGGGCCAGTGAGCGGGGCCCGCACGAAGCTGACCCCGAAGATCATCCTCGAGGGGACGCGGCTCACCCACAAAACCGACCTCGCGTTCGCCCTCAACGAGCACCCGCGGATCGTGGGGCCGCGGAAGTACCGCTACCACTCGCCGCTCGTCTCCGCGGAGTGGTGCGCCTTCACGCCGTTTCCGTGGGGACGCGGCCTCGTCGACTTCGCCCCGGAGGAAGAGGCGCTGGCGATGGAGACATACGCGACGTGGACCCACCTCTTCGAGCTCCAGCGCTACTACTCGTGGATCGTCGACCGTTTCCACATCTCGACGGTCATGTGGCATCGGCTCCATGCCGCGTCGGAGATCGACCTCGACTGGGTGGAGGATCGGTTGGTGCCGCTGGGGTTCCACGTCGTGCTGCTGACCCGGCCGGACGACACGTTCGAGGCAGCCCGGGCCGCGCGCCTGACGGTGTCCGGCAAGCCGAGCCAGTACGACGACCTGTCGGTCTTCGTCCGGGAGCAGGCGATCCTGCGGGATCTGGTGGGCGCGTCGCGCCTGCCGTCACGCGAGTTCGACGTCGCCGACGGCGACCTGGCTCGCGTCTGCGACTCGATCGCCGACTGGATGACTGAGACAGGCGGATTGTGGGCGCCAGGCGGATAGACCGGGATCACGGCGCCCGGCGTTTCGGGCTGCCGGCCGCGCCGTAGGGTACGCTCGACTCCAAACGACACGAACCGGGAACACGCACGGAGGGACCGTGGCCACAACCAAGCCGATCCGACTGGGCATCATCGGCACGGGCCGAATCCTCGATCGAGTCCTGCCGGGCGCCGACCGCTCGCACAACGTCGCGGTCGTCGCCGTCGCCAGCCGCGATGACGAGCGCGCTCGCCTGTTCGCCGCGGACCGCGGCATCGCCCGTTCGTTCGGCTCCTACGACGCACTGCTGGCCGATCCGGATGTCGACGCGGTCTACATCTGCCTGCCGAACGCACTGCACCACGAGTGGACGATGCGCTCGCTCGCAGCAGGCAAGCACGTCATCTGCGAGAAACCGTATTCGACCAGCCCGACCGAGGTCGACGATGCGCACGATCGCGCGGATGCGGCGGGACTCGTCCTGACCGAGGGCTTCATGTGGCGGCATTCCCCGCACGCGTTGAGGTTCGTCGAGGAACTGCCGCGGATCGGCGAGCTGCGGACGATCCGGTCGACGTTCAGCTTCTCCATCGGGTCCGAGGGCGACATCCGCCTGAGCCGCGAGCTTGCGGGTGGTTCGCTGATGGATGTCGGCACCTACTGCGTCAGCGCGGCGCGGCTCATCGCCGGCCGGGAGCCGATCGCGGCGCTTGGGCTCGCCTGGCTGGCGCCATCGGGGGTCGACGATCGGTTCACCGGGATCCTTGACTTCGGCGACGGTGTCGCGGCGACACTGACGTCAGGATTCCAGAGCGACCATTCGAGCATCGAGGCGATCGGCTCGACCGGCGTCCTGCGGCTCGACGAGCCGTTTCTCGGCGGCGCGGCGACCCTCATCGGCTCGGATGGGTTCCGCGCCGACATCGCGCGCGTGAATTCCTATGAGCTCGAGCTCGACGACTTCGCCGCGGCGATCCGCGGCGACCACGCGCCGCGCCTCGGGCGGGCGGATGCCCTGGGCCAGGCGCGCGCCCTCGCTGCGCTCTACGAGTCCGCGGCGTCGGGTCGGCTGGTCACGATCTGATCGCGGGAGCGCGGCCGAGGAAGGTTGCCTGGTCACCGGCGCCCCGCTCGGGCTTCGGCCGCCCGCCCGGTCACCAGCGCCCGCTCCGGCTTCGGCCGCCCGCCCGGTTCGGCCGCCCGCCCAGATTTAGCCGCCCACCCCCGCGATGCCGTTGGCTGCATCACGCGGGCCGGCCTGGCCCGTAGGCAGAGTGGCCGGCGCGCCACCGAGCCGCCGCGCCGAGTCGGCGCGCCGCGCCGCCGCGTCGAGCCGCCGCGTCGAGCCCCCGTCGCCGCCTCGCCCCGTCGCCCCCGACGCCCCGTCGCCGGTCGCCCCGTCGCGGAAATATGCAGCCAACAGCATCAACAGGGCCGGCGACGAATCGAGGGCCGGCGACGAATCGAGGGCCGGCGACGAATCGAGGGCCGGCGACGAATCGACGGAGGCGAACGCCGCGATCCGGCTCAGCCGGCCGGCAGCTCCAGCACGAAGCGGCTCCCGCCGTAGCCGTTCGGTTCGAGCCACACACGACCGCCCATCGCGTCCATGAGTCGGCGCGCCGCGAACAACCCGATCCCCGAACCTCGGCTGCGGCCGCGGCCGTCGATCCGGACGAACGGCTCGAAGACGCTCTCCCAATCCTGGGCCGGAACGCCGGGGCCGTCGTCGGTGACATAGACCTGGATCGTCGCTTCGACCTGCCACGCCCCGATGCTCACCCCGTCGGCCGACGGCGCGTACTTCGACTCGTTCTCGAGTAGCTGTTCGAGGACCTGCCTGAACCGTGCCTGGTCGCCGATCGCGACGAGTGGCTCCTTCTGGCGATCCCAGCGGATCGGATGCGGCCGAAGGAGGAATCGCAGGGTGTCGACCGTCTCGTCGACCGCGGCCGCCGCGTCGAAGGGCTCTCTCGACAGGCCGGTCAGTCCCTCGCCGCGCGCAGAGGCGAGGATCGAGTCCACGAGGTGATCGAGACGCGCGACCTGGTCGAGGGCCGCATCACGCCACTCGGTCGCGGTACTCGGCGTCGGGGCAGACCCGACGCCGGCGGCGGCCTCGCCGAGCAGGTCGACGTACGCGCGGACGACCGAGAGCGGTGTCCGCAGCTCATGGGTGACGACCGACAGCAGCTCCGCCCGGGCCGCATCGAGCGCGGTCAGCTGGGCCAGCCGCCCCTCGACCTCCGCCTGGAGCCTGCCCTTTTCGACGATCCCGGCGAGCAGCGCCCCGATCGTCCGAAGGAACTCGATCTCCTCGGGCCGGAAGACGCGATGCTCGCGCGTCTGGACGTTGAGGGCGCCGACGACCCGGTCGTGCCAGACGAGCGGCACCGACAGCATCGCGGCGAGGCCCTCGATGTCGAAGCCGCGGACCCACGAGAACCGCGGATCGACGGCCACGTCCACGACCGCGATCGGCTCGCGGGCGGCGGCGACCCTGCCGGTGATCCCCTGGCCGAAGGCGAGGCTGATCCGGCCGACCTGCGAGCGGTCGAGGCCGTTCGTCGCCGCGAGCGTAAGGCGCGGCTGCTCGCGATCAGCGAGGTAGAAGGAACAGACCTCCACCTCGAGCGCGGTCGTCGTCCCGTCGACGATCGCGCGCATCAACTCGTCCCAGTCACGCGCCTGTGTCGCGAGCTGGGCAATCTCGTGGAGGAAGGCGAGCTCGCGGAGCGAGCGTTCGGGGCGGACGACGTCTGAGGGCATGGGTGGATTATCAGGCAGGCGGAAAGGAAAGCGGCCAGGTCGGTGACCTGGCCGCTCTCGATGTTCGATGGTGCCGATTGCCCTAGTGGGCGGTCACCGTGATGTTGGTCTTGACGATGGTGGTGCCCGGAACTCCGGTCGCCCCCATCTCGGTGGTCAGCGTGCCGGTCCCGATCGTGTTGCCGAGCACGATGAGCGAATAGGAGGCCGATTCGCCCGGCGTCGGAGCGGTCGAGTCGACCCTCAGATCCGCGGTCGGAAGGACGGCTTCCATATCCCCGGCGCCGATCTGGTTTTCGGCTCCGACCAGGAAGTCCTGGCCGGCCGGATCGGTCTGCGCCGCGGCGTACGCAAAGGTGATGTCCTGGGTGCCGTTGAGGCCGATCCATGTCTGGAAGGTCCGCAGGCTGGCTGTCCCGAAGACGTTGACCCGGTACTCGATGACGAGCCAGGTGTCGACGCCATCCGTCAGAGTGGCGGCGAAGATGCCCGGGGCACCGGTCCCGTCGAGATCCGTCCAGAACGGCGCGAGCATGTTGTTCGGCCGCGCCGGATTGGGCCCGCTCGGGAGGTCGCAGCAGTTGTTGTCTTCGGAGCTGGCTCCGCCGATCACGACGTAGCCGTTGGAATCGACACCGACGGACGTGTAGGTGACTCCCCCGTAGAGGAAGGCCGGCACGTCGTAGTTGATGATCTCCTCGTCACCGATCGCATCCGGCGTGATGCCGAAGCTCGAGAGCGGGAGGTAGCCGAAGAGCTCGCCCGGATCCACCGTCGGAACGCCCGGTTCCGCCCCGGCCAGCGACACGTTGTGCAGTCGAGCGTGGCGGTCGTTGACGATCGAAGCGCCGTTCGCGCCGATGATCCTCAGCCTGCTCGACACAGTGCTGTCGAGGTTGACGGTCTGGTCGTCGAACGTGTTGTTGACGGCGGTCACGTCACAGACGGTGGCCCGGCTCTTGGGGATCGACGTCTGCCAGCACGACTGCGACAGGTTGACGTCGCCCTGGGTGTGGATGAACGCCACGGGGATGTGAAGGATCGGCCCCGGCTTGTTGCCGTCGATCTTGATCGTGGCGAACTGCTGCACGCCGGTCGGCGCGCTGGACTCGATCGTGATGGTCAGCCTCTGTGACTGGCTGTTGTTGATCGTGAACGAATTGGGGCTGACCGTGATCTTCGTGTCAGGCCCGCCGAGCGTGGAGACGTTGAAGCGCTGGCGCTGACCGCTGACGTTCTTGACCTCACGGGTCGTGACGAGGCGGCCGGGCATGACCGGCGCATTGATCGACGGCATGTTGATGTTGACGGCGTTGATCGGATCGTTCGCCATCGCGAACATGTCGTGCGCCGACGCGTCCATCGTGAGCGGTGAATCGTCGGCCGAGTTGATCCGGATCCGGCCGGCGCCGATGTCGAACGGGTCGGCCGGCGTGGTCGTGTCTTCCTTCACCACGCTGGTCGTCGCCGACATCATCATTGCCGACTTGATCTGGCCCGGCGTCCATGTCGGGTGGGAATCCATGCCGAGGATCGCGGCGCCCGCGACGTGCGGAGACGCCATCGATGTGCCGGCGATCGCCTGGAAGTACTGGCCGGGCGGGCCCTCGAGGATCGACTCCGGGGTCGGAGTGTTGCCTGCGAGGATCTGCACGCCCGGTGCGGCGACGTCCGGCTTGAGGAAGAGCCCGGCCGGGCCGCGGGACGAGAAGGCCGCCACGACGTCGGCCTGGCCGTTGGCGGCCACACCGGCGGTGAACGTGGCGGTCGCACCCGGGTTCGCCGCGAGGAACGCAACGAAGGCGGTTCCATCGGCGAGGTGGATGGTCGGCAGCCAGTGGTTGTCGGTCTCGACGTCGGCGAGGGTCGGGTTGTAGAGGATCATCCCGGCCGCACCGCCCTGCTTGACGTTGAAGCCCTTCTCAACGCGGGCGTTGGTGCCTCGCTGGCAGGCAACGATCTTGCCCGTGAACGTACCCGCTGCTGCGGGGACGTCGCACAGGGGATGGCTGTACGGTGCCGCCGACGAGAGGACGACGGGCAGCGGGCCCGCGCCTGCCGTGATCGAGGCGCCGGTGAAGCTGACGCTGCGCGACGCGCCGGTGACCGTCAGGGTCGACCGGAACTCGCGGCGCTGGGTCGAGGCTGCGGTGCTGACGACCCACGGCGAAAGGTGGTTGGCGGTTCCGGCGGTCGGGCCGTCGTTGCCGGCCGAGGTCGCGACGAACACGCCTGCGGCATAGGCGTCGAGGAAGGCGAGCTCGACCGGATCGGTGAACGGCTGGGTGCCGCCCGAGATCGAGAAGTTGATGACGTCGACGCCGTCGAGGATGGCTTCCCCGACCGCCGCCGCGGAGTCGGAGCTGAAGCAGCCCTCGATACCGCAGACCTTGTACTCGATGATGTAGGCGCCTGGGGCGATCCCGTGGATCGGGCCGCGATCGACGCCGAGGACGGGCGCCGAGGTCAGCACGTCGCCGGCCGCAGTGCTGGTCGTGTGGGTGCCGTGGCCGTTCGAGTCACGCGCCGTGTGGTACGGCTCGGCCGCCGCACGAGCCGGGCTCGACAGGTAGGTGTCGAGGAAGGCCTCGCCGCCGATGAGCTTGTTCTGGCAGACGAACGGATCGCTGGCCGGTGTCAGAGGGTTGTCACCGAACTCGCACGTCCGCGCGGTGTGATCCGGGCGGGCCGGCGGAGCCGGCAGGACACCCTGGTCGGCAAACGAGGGATGCTCGGGCCAGACGCCCGTGTCGAGGTCGCCGAAGATCACGCCCTGGCCGGCCTTCTTGGTTCCGCCCAGCCCCGGGTAGACGGAATTCGCGCCGAGGAAGCCCGGGCTCGAGTCCGTGTCGATCTTGAGGAGCTTGTCGGACTGGACGGCAACCGCGCCGTCGATGGCGAGGACGTCCTTGACCGCGTTGGCCGGGATCCTTGCCGAGATGCCGCCGTAGACCGTGCGGAAGCTCTGGCCGATCGCCGCCTTCGGGACCTTGGCCTTGAGGGCCTTCACGAAGGCCGACTCCTGCGCGGCGATGTAGCCGCCGTACTTGACCTCAGCCGAGGACTTGCGATCGAGGGATCGTCCTGTGACCTGCGGGCTGGTGGCCGCAAAGCCATCGATCCCACCGGCGTACGACGCGACCGCGTCGTAGTCGAGCTTGATCATCACGTTGACGAGCGCGCTGTCCTTGCGCCCGACGAGCGCCGGATCTGTCTGGGCGAGACCGCTCGAGGCGCTCTTGAAGCCCTCGATCCGCCCAGCCGGGCTCAAGTCTTTCGCCGTCAGGTTCTTCGGTGGTTGCGCCGCCCCGGCGGGCGCGATCATTGCAAATGTCAGCAAGATCGCGGCGCCGAAGGCGAAGCGAGACAGCCGGCCTGGTCGCGAGTGCATATTCGCCCTCCCAAACGGCCCCGACCATCGCGGATCCGTGACTGCGGTCGAGCAGGGTCGCTCGCGTCCCGACCGTCACGTTGGATGCCCTGGGGCAATTGACTCCCGATGGGTGACCCGCACCGTGCGACCGCTGCCTGCAGTCCGGTTCCGTCGTGGCCTCACCACCCGGCGCGCGCGCCTCGGGTTGAGCAACGATCGGGCCCCGCGCTTCGCGCCGATGACCTCCTTCTCACGGCGTTTGGTCGCGACAAAGAACACGTGTCTCCCGTGCGACGCATCGTCCGCCTCGGGCCCGAGCCGTGTCAACAACAACTTGAATCTGCAAGGCCTCGAAGAGGTTCCGGAAGGCGCGCAGCCGAGGCGTTCCGTTGCCAAAAGTGGTGAATGAACGCACCACTCAGCGGCCGCTGCCGCGCGCCGCTGCCGCGGGCCGCGGCTGCGGGTCCGCCTGCCGCGGCCGCGGGTCCGCCTGCCGCGGCCGCTGGTCCGCCTGCCGCGGCCGCTGGTCCGCCTGCCGCGGCCGCTGGTCCGCCTGCCGCGGCCGCTGGTCCGCCTGCCGGACCAACGGACGGAGGAGGCACCGGATTGGACCCGCTGGGCTGCCTTCGCTCGCCAGATGGTCCGCCTGACGGACCACTGAGCGGAGGAGATCACCGAACTTGCCCTTCGCGTCGTTGCCGTTCGCCCGTTGGTCCTCCTGTCGGACCAGGAGCCGGGGAGCAGCCGGAACGCGGCGAGCACGTGCACGAGTGAGCGTGAGTTCGCGCGACGTTCGGTTTCGGACGATCGTGGGAGCGCGGGCGGGCTCAGAACGCGCCGCGATGGCGCTCAGCCGGCGGCAACCGCCTCCGGGTCCGTGACCGACGTCGGCAGCCCATCGAGGAGCGGATCGGTCCACGTCCAGGCTGCACCGTAGTGCAACCCGACGGCGCCGTGGCGAGCCGCCTCGACCCGCAAGGGCAGGCCGAAGATCTCGATGAAGCCGACGGCGGCCGCGTGGTCGAACGCATCGCCTTCGTCGTAGGTCGCGAGGTTCTTGTCGTAGAGCGACAGAGGCGATCGGCGCCCCGTGACGACGGCCTGGCCGTGGTCGAGGCGGACGCGCACGTCGCCCGAGACGACGCGCTGCGACGAGGCGACGTAGCCGCGCAGGTCGCGATGCAGCGCGCTGAACCAGAGGCCGTCGTACGTCAGCTGGGCGAGCTCATTCGCGACGACCCGATCGAACCGCAGGGTGTCCTTCGAGAGGGTCAGGCTCTCCAGCGCGCGATGGGCGGCATGGAGGACGGCCGCCGCGGGCGTCTCGTAGATCTCGCGGCTCTTGATCCCGACCAGCCGATCCTCGACGTGGTCGACCCGGCCGACACCGTGGGCGCTCGCCAGGGCCGAGATCCGCTCGACCAGCTCGACCGGCGGCAGGCGGTTGCCGTCGATCGCGACCGGGATGCCGCCCTCGAATTCGATCGTGATCTCTGCGGGCGCCGGAGCCGCCGACGGCTCGACCGTCCACTCGTAGGCGTCGGGCGGCGGCGTGACCCACGGATCCTCGAGAACGCCGGTCTCGCATGAGCGGCCCCACATGTTGACGTCGATCGAGTAGGGCGAGGCCTTCGTGATCGGGATCTCGATCCCGCGCTCGATCGCGTAGTCGATCTCCTGGTCGCGGGTCAGCCCCATCCCGACACGCATCGGCGCGATGACTTCGAGGCCCGGGTCCAGCGCATGGACCGCGACGTCGAAGCGGACCTGGTCGTTGCCCTTGCCGGTGCAGCCGTGGGCGACGGCGTCGGCGCCCTCCCGCCGCGCGACCTCGACGAGGAGCTGGGCGATCAGCGGCCGGGCAAGCGCGGTGGCGAGGGGATAGGCGCCCTGGTAGAGCGCGTTGGCCTGGAGGTGCGGCCAGACGAAGTCGGTGACGAACCGCTCGCGCGCATCGACGACGTACGCCCGCGACGCGCCGGCCGAGATCGCGCGCTTCTCGACGCCATCGCGGAGCGAGCCGCCGCCGAGATCGATCGTCAGGGTGACGACCTCGCAGCGGTACTGCTCGCGCAGCCAGGCGACCGCGACCGACGTATCGAGACCGCCCGAATAGGCGAGGACGACCTTCTTCATGACCTGGCCTCCACGGGTTCCGGCCGGAGCTCCGGCGCGGATCTGATCTCTTCGAATCGCTCGAGCCAGCGCTCGAGTCGCTCCTCGTCGGCGAACAGCACGAGCAGCGTATTGTCGCCCGCGAGCGTCCCCTCCTGTTCCTGGAGCGGGGAGTCGTCGATCGCCTGGGCGATGACGCTCGCGGTGCCGGGGGAGCCCGTGACGAGCAGGACGAGCCCGCTCCGTCCGATCGTCACCGGGATGTCGGCCAGGATTCGTCGCAGCCGCGCGTCGGAGATCCGGTGCGGCGCCCCGGCCACGTCCTCCGTCGCGACATATCGGTGGCCGTCGTCGCGGGCGACCTTGACGAGGCCCATGTCCGCGATGTCTCGGCTGACCGTCGCCTGGGTGACGGCAAACCCGCGCCGGGTCAGGCGCTCGGCGAGCTCCTGCTGGCTGCCGATCGGCTCGGCCGTGATGATGTCGCGGACCGCCCGCTGCCGCTCCCGCTTGGCTGCCGGTCCTGCGTTCATGCTGCCCCCACCGCGCGTCGGCTGGCTGTCAAGCGCGTCCCGAATGACTGGTCCGCAAGGGCCCGCTCGAGCGCGCCGTCGGCCGACGCGTCGGCGATGACCGCCTCGGCACCGTCCCAGGTCAGCGCAGCGAGCGCGGCCCGGATCTTTGGGACCATGCCGCCGTCGATGACGCCGGCCTCGATGAGCGTCTCGGCCTCGGCGGCGGTGAGGGTGTCGAGGCGCCGGCCGTCGGCATCGCGGACCCCGTCGACGTCGGTCAGCAGGACGAGCTGGCGGGCCCCGAGCCCCGCAGCGATCCCGGCCGCGACGTCGTCGGCATTGACGTTGCAGACGATCCCATCCTCGTCCCGGGCGAGCGGTGCGACGACGGGCACCTGGCCGCCGACGAGGACGGCATCGAGGAGGTCGCGTCGGAGCCCCACGACGTGGGCGACGAGGCCCATGCCCGGGACACGCTCCGAGATCAGGAGCCCACCGTCGACACCCGACAGGCCGACCGCGTCGACCCCGAGGTCGCGCAGCCCCGCGACCAGCTCGCTGTTGACGACTCCCCGGAGAACCGCCGCGGCGACCTCGAGCGCGGCCTGATCCGTGACGCGGAGCCCGCCTTCGAACGTGCTCTTGACCCCGAGACGATCGAGCCACTCGGTGATCCGCTTGCCGCCGCCGTGGACCAGGACCACCGGCCGGCGACGCGCGACCGCGGCGACCTCCGCCAGCACCTGCGCCTGGTCGGCGATCGTCGTCCCGCCCAGCTTTACAACCAGAATGTCACTCATCTGCGAGTACCCCATGTCGTCGCTGGGGCGCGTCCAGGCCAAGGCGGCCGCGAGCACGCGAGCGAACGCACTCGAACGTGCGTGAGCGAGTAGGCGGAGCGGCCAACGCCGGCATGGGCCGCCACGGCGGCGACATCACGTCGAGTACTCCGAGTTTTCGATGACGTAGGCCTCCGTCAGGTCGCAGCCGAACGCTTCGCCTGCCCCGTCGCCGAGCCCGAGATCGAGCTGGATGAGGAGTTCGGGCGCGTTCATCGCGGCTCGTGCGGACTCGCGGTCGAAGTCGATCGGGCCGCCGTTGGGGCCATCGAAGACGAGATGGCCGGCGATCGCGATCCGGAGCCGATCGGGGTCGACCGTGGCCGCGCGCCCGCCGCGCGCCTCCGCCTCGGATGGCGCAAGGCCCGCCGCCTCGAGGACCGCCACGTCGGCCAGCCGCGCGTTCCCTGCGGCACCGGCGACCCGGCCCCAGTTCGGGTCCCGGCCGTGCGCCGCCGCCTTGACGAGGCTGCTCGAGACGACCGCGCGAGCGACGGCGCGCGCCTCGGCGTCGTCGACCGCGCGCGTTGCCTGGCAGGTGATCAGCGTCGTCGCACCCTCGCCATCGGCCGCCTGCTGCCGGGCCAGGTCTCGGGCGACGGCCTCGATCGCGTGGCCCAGCTCGCGAGCCTCTGTCGTGCCGCGCTCGACGGGCGCCCCGCCTGCCGCCCCCGAGGCGAGGACGACGACCGTGTCGTTCGTGCTCGTGTCGCCATCGACGCTCAGCTGGTTCCACGTCCGTGCGGCGGCCGGCCTGAGGAGAGAGTGGAGGACAGCGGGCTCGAGGGTCGCATCGGTCAGGACGACGGCCAGCATCGTGGCCATCCCCGGATGGATCATCCCGACGCCCTTGGCGATGCCCGTCACGCGAATCGACCGTACAGCCAGCCCGTCGAGATCGGGCAGCGTCAGCGTTGTCGTCGCGACCTTCGTCCGAGAGTCTGTCGTCCGGAGGGCGTTGGCCGCGGCCTCCAGACCGTCGTCGGAGGGGCTGAGCGATGGAGCCAGGCCGGCGATCCCCTCGGAGACGCGTGGCAGCGGCAGGCGTGTCCCGATCAGGCCAGTCGACAGCAGGAGCGTCCGCTCGACGTCGACGCCGAGCGCCGTGGCGACCATCCCCGCGACCGCGACCTGGTCGGCGTCACCGGCCGGTCCTGTTGCGGCGTTGGCGCAGCCGCTCGTCGAGACGACCGCGTCGGCCCAGCCTCCGCTCGCCGCGAGATGCAGCCGCGAGAGGCGGACGGGAGCTGCCGCGAACGCGTTCGGCGTGAAGACCGCGGCCGCGGCGGCAGGTCGTGGCCGGCCGTCGGTGTCGGGCAGCGTCGCGATGATCGCGAGGTCCGGCCGTCCCGAGGCCTTGATCCCCGCCGCGGCTCCGCCCGCGCGGAACCCGGCAGGCATGGCGGCCCGCCGCTCGACAGGTGGCAGGGCGGTCGGCAGCGTCGGGAGGTCGTCGGTGGTGGCGATCGTCATCGGCGTGCTACGGGGCGAGCGGTAGCTGGTCCAGGCCGGCCGTCTCGTCGAGGCCATGGACGATGTTGAAGGCCTGGATCGCCTGTCCGGCCGCGCCCTTCACGAGGTTGTCGAGGACGCCGATCGCGAGGACCCGTCCGGTCCGCGGATCGTGGCGGACGTGGACCCGGACGTGGTTGCTGCCGGTGACGTGCTTCGTGGCCGGCGGCTCGGGGACGACGGTGACGAACGGCTCGCCGGCATAGGCGTCGGCGTAGAGGCTGTCGAGCTCCGCCTGGCCGACGGTCCGTGTCGGCCGGACATGGCAGGCGGACAGGATGCCGCGGGTCATCGGGATGAGGTGGGGCAGGAAGTCGACCGCCGCGGCGCCCGGGTTCGACGCACCGGCCGAGTCGCCGAGCCAGGCGAGCTCCTGCTCGATCTCGGCCACGTGGCGGTGGCCCGCCACGCCGTAGGCCTTGACGCTCTCGTTGACCTCGCCGAACAGCAGGTCGAGCTTCAGCTCCCGGCCCGCGCCGGAGACGCCGCTCTTGGCGTCGACGACGAGGTCGCCGATCAGCCCGGCGCGGGCGAGCGGGGCGAGGGCGAGCAGCGTCGTCGTCGGGTAGCAGCCCGGCGCCCCGACGATCGCCCGCGCCGCGTGCCGCAGCGACGCGAGCTCGGCCCGATGGAGCTCCGGAAGGCCGTAGACGGCATCGTCGAGCAGCTCCGGGCGCGGGGTGGTCGAAGCCGTACCAGCGCGGGTAGTCGGCGGGGTTGCGAAGGCGGAAGTCCGGCCCCAGGTCGATGATCGCCGTGCCGTTCGCCGCGAGGTCCGGGACGAGCCCGGCGGCCGTGCCGTGTGGCAGGGCGAGGAAGACGGCGTCGACCGGCGGCAGCGAGGCGTTCACCTCGTGGCCGGTGTCGGCGAGGTGCGGATGGGTCGTGCCGATCGGTTCGGCTTCGCGGGAGCGTCCCTGGAGCCCCGCGATCTCGACGTGCGGGTGGCGCTCGAGCAGGCGGATCAGCTCGGCGCCGACGTAGCCCGTCGCCCCGACGATCCCGACGCGGATCCGCGTGGAGGCGCCGGGGCGGCGGTCCGTCGCGACTCCCGCCTCGACGCTGCCTGCGCTCACGGGCGCACGCGGCCCCTCGCGGGAGGCCGGGCTGCTGCGGGGTGGAAGACGTGGCGGATCGCCGTCATGGCTCTATGACAATACATCGAAGATGAATATTCATGCAACCGCACCCTGATTGCAACCTTCCATCCTGCGCCTAACCCCTAGTGATCCAGTAGAACTTCCTGTAGAGTCCGCGCAACGCACCCACGAGAGGAGACCGCTCACGATGCCCACCCTACCCAACGCCGTCCCCGCCGACGCCGCCGCCATCCTGCCGCCGGCCGGCAAGATCGATCCGCGAGGACATCGGTTCGGGGCGGGGCTGTCCGCCCTGCTGCTGATCGCGTCGTTTGCCACGGGGTGGATCCCGGGTGTCGTGCTGGCGCTCCTGTCGATCGGGACGAGCGCCGCGTTCGGGTTGCGTTACTCGATCTATGGGGCGATCTGGCGGCGGCTCGCCCGAGCATTGCGCCTGCCGAAGGTGGAGCCCGAGCATGAATACCCGCCGCGGTTCGCCCAGACGCTCGGCAGCGTCGTCCTCATCGTGTCGCTGATCGCGTTTGCGCTTGGCGCGACGACGGTGGGCTGGGGCCTGGGCCTCGCGGTCGCCGGCCTGCAGTCGCTCCTGGCCGTGACCGGGTACTGCCTCGGTTGCCGGCTCTACTTCCTGCGCTGGTGGGTCCCGAGCGTGGCAACCTCGATCTGGACGCGAGGCGCGTCTCGGCCCATGGTCGACACGCGCACCGATCCGCTTCAGCTGATCGCCTCGGGCGGTATCGTTCCGCCCATGTCGCACCTGTCCCTGGGCCTCCCGGCCGACATCCAGGCGTACCTCATCGCGCACGGCGTTCGCGAACCGGAGATCCTCAGGCGCCTGCGCGAGGAAACGGCGCTGATCCCGCAGCACAACATGCAGATTGCGCCCGAGCAAGGGGCGTTCATGGCGATGCTCGTCGGGCTGATGGACGCGCGTCGCTGCATCGAGCTGGGGACGTTCACCGGCTACAGCTCGCTGGTCGTCGCGCTGGCGATGCCGGCCGACGGGCGGATCGTCTGCTGCGACCTGTCGGAGGAGTGGACGTCGGTCGCCCGGCGCTACTGGGCCGAGGCGGGGGTCGCCGACCGGGTCGAACTGCGGCTCGGTCCGGCGCTCGACACGCTCGATGCGCTGCTCGCCGGCGGCGCGGCGGGGACCTTCGACTTCGCCTTCATCGATGCCTCGAAGCGCGAGTATCCCGAGTACCACGAGAGGATCCTGCGGCTGCTGCGCTCCGGCGGCCTCGCGCTCTACGACAACGTGTTCTGGGGCGGGGACGTCATCGACGAGAAGGGCACGGACCCGGACCTGCTCGGCGTGCGGCGACTCAACGACCGGCTCGCTGCGCGACGAGCGGGTCTCGATCAGCATGATCCCGGTCGCGGACGGCCTGACGCTCGTCCGGAAGCGGTAGGCGCCCCGCCCCCCGCCTCGCTGGCCTCGTCCACGCCGAATAGCAGGGGTCACCCTCTGATGCCGTTGGCTGCATCACTCGTGGTCCGGGTCGGGCCCGGGGGTGACGCTGGGCCGAAGTCGGACGTCGCCCGCCGGAGTCGCCCGCCGGAGTCGCCCGCCGGAGTCGCCCGCCGGCCGTCGCCCGCCGGCTCCCGGCGGGCTCCGAATATGCAGCCAACGGCATCGCCCGGGTACCAGTGATTCGCGGCGACCGATCCACGGCGATCGCCCGGGCGGCAGCTCGCGGCGAGCGTGCCACTCAGCCCGGCACGACCTCCGGCCGCCGATACGGCCCGGTGACGACCACCTCGCCCTCGGCTTCCTTTGGCTCGAGACCCGTGCAACGCATCCGGAAGCGGTGGTGGATCTCGGTGGCGCCGGACGACAGCATCGCGCTGACCGGGCAGTACTTCGTCGCCGACAGCTCGATCGCGCGGCGGACGGCCCGCTCGAGCACGACCGTTCCCTCGACTACGTGGACGAGCTCCACCCGCATCAGGACCTGCGGGTACTCGTCGCGTTGCTCCGCGCGAACCGAGACCGTATACGAGTCGATGACCTGGCGCTTCTTCTCGAGGATCCCGATGACGTCCATCGCGCTGCACGCGGCCAGCGAGGCCACGACCGACTCGACGGGCGAGTACTCGTTCGCCGGTGCGTCGTCGCCGTAGGTGATCGTTCGGCCGGTTCCGGTCGTCGCCGAGAATCGGTGCTCGCCTTCGTGGCGGATCTCGGCGGTTCGAATTCTCACCGGTGGATCGTACGGCTTCCGGCTCAGACGGCTGCGGCGGCCGCCTGTTCGCGCTCGTCGGGCTCCGAGAGGAACTGCTCGCGGTAGAGCGTCGCGTAGAGGCCGCCGTGCTGGACGAGCTCCGCATGCGTGCCGCGCTCGACGATGTGGCCGCGGTCGTAGACGAGAATCTGGTCGGCCCGCAGGATCGTCGACAGGCGGTGGGCGATCGCGATCGTGGTGCGGCCCTCCATCAGCCGCTCCAGCGCAGCCTGGATCAGCCGCTCGCTCACGGTATCGAGGGCCGACGTCGCTTCGTCGAGGATGAGGATCCGCGGATCTTTCAGGAGGACCCGCGCGATCGCGACCCGCTGCTTCTCGCCGCCCGACAGCTTGTAGCCGCGCTCACCGACGACCGTGTCGTAGCCTTCGGGGAGTTCTCCGATGCGCTCGTGGATCGCCGCGGCGCGCGTCGCCGCCTCGAGCTCCTCGTCGGTGGCATCCGGCTTCGCGTAGAGCAGGTTCGCCCGGATCGTGTCGTGGAACAGGTACGTCTCCTGGGTCACGAAACCGATCACGTCGCCGAGGCTGGCAAGGGTCACCGTGCGGATGTCGCGGCCGTCGATCTCGACCGCCCCGCTGTCGACGTCGTAGAGGCGCGGCACGAGGTAGGTCGTCGTCGTCTTGCCCGATCCCGACGGCCCGACGAGGGCGACGAGCCGGCCGGCGTCCGCCTGGAAGTCGATGTTCTCCAGCCCGAACGGCTGGGCCATCTGGATCGGGGGCATGACCGGGCAGCTCGAGTGCGTCGTCGGCCCCATCCGCGTCGTCGGCCCCGTCCGCGTTATCGGCCTCGGCCGGCGGCTCGGCGACCGGCACCGCGGCCGCGCGGTAGCGGAACGAGACGTCGCGGAATCGGACGCTGCCGCGGATCGTCGAGCGGTCGAGGGCGACCGCGTCGGGCGCGTCGACGATCTCCGGGATCCATCTCGAGGTACTCGAAGATCCGATCGAACAGGGCGAGCGCGCCCTGGATCTCCACCTGGACGTTGAGCAGCTGGCCGAGCGGGAAGAAGAGCCGGCTCTGGAGCGTCGTGAACGCGACGATGTCGCCGATCGTCGGGGCGCTCGGGTCGCCCTGGATCGCGAGGAAGCCGGCGAGCCAGTACACGAACGCCGGGGTGATCGAGAAGATCGTCCCGATGATCATGAAGAACCAGCGCCCGACCATCGCCTGGCGAACCTGGAGTCGGGCGAGCTCGCGGTTGAGCTTGCTGAACCGACCGATCGCGGCCGACTGCTGGCCGAACGTCTTCGAGAGCAGCATCCCCGAGACCGACAGGGTCTCCTCGGTCACGGCAGACATCTCGGCAAGTGACTTCTGCGTCTCGCCGCGGACCTCCCGGTTGACCTTCCCGACCCGGAACGTCAGGTACATGAAGAAGGGGAGGAGAGCGAGGCTCAGGACCGTCAGACGCCAGTCGATGATGATCATCGCGACGACGGTGCTGAGGGCAATCGCGATGTTCGAGGTCAGCGATGCCGCCGTGTCGGTGACGACCGACTGGATCCCGCCGACGTCATTCGCCAGCCGGCTCTGGATCTCGCCGGTCCGCGTCTCGGTGAAGAACCGGAGGGGCATCTTCTGGAGGTGCGAGTAGAGCTCCGTCCGGAGGTCGTGCATGACGCTCTGGCCGATGACGTTGTTGAGGTAGCTCTGGCCGACCCCGATGACGCCCGAGATGATCGGCAGCACGACCATCAGCCCGACGAACAGGTTGAGGAGGCCCCAGTTCCTCTCCGGGATCGCGATGTCGATGAGCAGCTTCAGGAGGATCGGGTTGATGAGGCCGATGAAGCTCGTCAGCAGGATCGCGAACAGGACGACGGCGACCTTCGCCTTGTAGGGCTTGAAGAAGGCGACCATGCGGCGGAGCGTCTTTCCCCGACGCTCCGGCGGAACCGGGTCGAAGGGCGCAGAACCGCCGAAGCCGCCCCACCCGCCTCCCGCCCGGGCGCTGCCGCCCGACCGGGCACGTCCGCTTGACGCTCCGCCTGTCGCTGCCCCCAGGCGTCCGAATCCGCCACCCCTGCCACTCATCCGCCTGACGCTACCATGATGTGTCCTGAGTTGCATTCTGCAAGCGAGTCTGGTCGGGCGCTCGCGTCGCGCCCGCCCCCGCCCGCGTCGCGCCCGCCCCCGCCCGCGTCGCGCCCGCGTCGCGCCCGCCCGGCCAAATCACACCGGCCCTGCATGATGCCGTTGGTTGCATATTCCAGGGCGGATGGGTTGGGCGTGCAGCCGGCATGCATCGACGGTTGATCGTCAGCCAAGGGGCCTGTGGTCCCATGGGTGCGTCATGGACAGGCAGGTGTACGGATCGAAGCACTTCCCGCTCTCGGAACGCCAGATGAAGGGGCTTCGCGATCTCGGGACGATGCTGAGGCGGGCGCGTCTCGGGCTCGGCTTGTCGCAGCGTGGACTCGAACGCGCGAGCGGGGTCGATCAGACGACGATCTCTCGGCTCGAAAATGGTCGCCTGGCCTACTTCAGTCTCGTGCGCCTCGGCGGCCTCATCGAGGCCCTCCGCGGCAGGTTCGACATCAGCGACGCCGATTGACTGCGACCCACCACCCCGAGTGATGCAGCCAACGGCATCAACCGCGGACCCATGAGACCGCCGGCGGAACTCCCAGCCACGGAGTGATGCAGCCAACGGCATCAACCGCGGACCCAGGGGGACCGTCGGCGGAACTCCCGCCACGGAGTGATGCAGCCAACGGCATCGCGGAGGAGGGCGACGAATTCCGGCGGGCGTTCGGGGGCGAAGGCCGGCGAGGGCCGGCGAGGGCCGGCGAGGGCCGGCGAGGGCCGGCGAGGGCCGGCGCCTACCAGGCTGTCGCGGTCGACGCCTCGGTGATGCCCTGCGATTCGAGCCAGCGTTCGGCGTCGATCGCGGCCCTGCAGCCGTCGCCTGCGGCGGTCACGGCCTGGCGGTATCGGTGGTCGTGGACGTCGCCGGCGATGAACACGCCCTCGATCTTCGATCCGGTCCCGTCGCGGACGACGAGATAGCCCCCGGCGTCGACCTCGAGCCAGTCGCGGAAGACCTCGGTGTTCGGCCGGTAGCCGATCGCGATGAACAGCCCCTCCATGTCGATGTCCTCGATCTCGCCCGTTTCGGTGTCCCGCAACCGCAGGCCCGAGACCTTGGCGTCACCGAGCACTTCCTCGATCGCTGTGTTCATCCGGATCGCGATCTTCGGGTTCGCCTTCGCTCGATCGACCATGATCTTGCTCGCGCGGAATGCGTCGCGGCGGTGGAAGAGATTGACCTTCTTGGCGAATCGGGTGAGGAACGTCGCTTCCTCGAGGGCCGTGTCGCCGCCGCCGACGACCGCGATCTCCTTGTCGCGGAAGAAGAACCCGTCGCAGGTCGCACAGGCGCTGACGCCGCGGCCACGAAGCCGGGTCTCGCTGTCAAGCCCGAGCCACAGCGCCGACGCGCCCGTTGCGACGATCACTGAGTCGGCGCGGTATTCGGTCCCGCGGGCCCACAGCCGGAACGGGCGCGACGAGAAGTCCACCCGATCGATGTCGATGTCGACGATGTGCGTCCCGAATCGCTCCGCCTGCTCGCGGAACGCGGCCATCAGCTCCGGGCCCTGGATCCCGTCCGGGAAACCGGGATAGTTCTCGACGTCGCTCGTGATCATGAGCTGGCCGCCCGGCACCGAGCCTGCAAGGACGATCGGCTCGAGGTTCGCTCGAGCCGCGTAGATCGCGGCGGTCAGGCCGGCGGGGCCCGAGCCGACGATGATCACCTTCGATTCGGTGCGGCCGGCGCCGGGCTCGATGCCGCCCGACGGGACGCCCGGCGCGGTGACGGGCGCCGTGTCCATGGCGATCGGCCCGCCGAAGGAGATCCCCCCGCCACCGAAGTCGATCGGGAGCCCGGAGCCGTTCTTGTCGTCGTCGGTCATGGCGTCATCGTATCATGGCACCGATACTCCCAGGGGGTATCGGGACCGGGGTCTAGAGGTCCCGCAGCTGGGGGAGCAGGTCGCGTCCGATTCGCTCGAGCGTCGCCGGGTCCGCGACGTTGATGGCACCGAAGATCACGTGCTGCGCGCCGGCGTCGGCGAGCTCGCCGAAGCGATCGACGATCTGCGCCGGCGAGTCGGCGGCGAGATTGACCGTCTGGAGCGTCGAGCGCTCGATCTCGTCGGGGTCCCGGCCGATCGCCGCACAGTGCTCGCGCAGCACCTCGTACTTGTGGTGGATCGCCGTCGGGCCGCCGAAGACGTTCGTCGCGTCGGCGTACTTGGCGACCAGCCGAAGCGTCTTCCGTTCGCCGCCGCCCCCGATCATGATCGGTGGCCGTGGCCGCGAAATCGACTGCGGGGAGTTGAGCAACCGGCCCGCCTGGAACTTGCGGCCGGCAAAGGCCTCCTCCGAGCCCCTCTCGCCGGTCCACATTCCGTGGGCGATCTGAAGGGTCTCCTCGAGCATCTCGAAGCGCTCGCCGAGTGGCGGGAACGGGAACCCGAGTCCCGCCGACTCCTCCTGGTTCCAGGCCGCTCCGATTCCGAGCCAGGCTCGTCCGCCCGACAGCACGTCCAGCGTCGTCGCTGCCTTGACCCAGAGTCCCGGCAGCCGGTAGTGGATGCCACCGACCATGAGCCCGAGTCGGGCGCGGCGCGTCAGGCCCGCGAGATAGCCCAGCGTCGTCCAGCCCTCGAGCATCGGTTCCTCCGGCCGGCCGACGCCCCGGATCTGGAAGAAGTGGTCCATCACCCAGATCGAGTCGAATCCGACCTCGTCCGCCTGCGCGGCGATGCGCCCGAGCGTCGGGCCGATCGCGTCGGTGCCTCCCGGCCAGGTGAACGAGTTGATCTGGAGACCGGCCTTCATGAGCTTCCTTCCGCGTGAGCATCGTCCGAATCGTCGGTTGCAAGATGCTACTCGCCATCGATCAGAAGCGCAGTCAACTGAGGAAGTACTGCAAATGGTGGATGTGCTCGCGGGCGGTGCGTGCGATCGTGTGGATCAGTCGCGTAGTGGGCACGATGCGACAGCCGGGGTGGAGGGCACTCACCTCGGTTCGCCGCTCGCGGGGAACCGCCCATACCGTCGCCCACAGCCCGCCGCTCCCCAAGCGGCAGGCAAGCGCTCCTCACGGATCGTGGGCGGGTGGACACCCCGCGGCGGCGACCAGGCCCCGCACCATCCCCGGCTTGGGGCCTGTCCGCGCCCGTTCCGTCGTCACGCAGACCTGCCGTCGGCGTCCGCGTCCGCGTGCGCGCCTTCGTGCGCGCGTTCGTGCGCGAATCTCCGCCTACCCCTGCGATGCCGTTGGCTGCATATTCCGGGAACCCGTCGGCCGACTGAGTGTCGGGCGACCTGTTTTCGCGAACCCATGAACCCCCCTCGGTGATGCAGCCAACGGCATCACGGCGGGCGGGCGCCGGCTGGAGTCGGGTCCCAGGATGATGCAGCCAACGGCATCACGGAGGGCACCGCCGAGTCGCCCGGGCGCGCGGGCGGGCGCGGCTGGGACGGGCCCGGATGATGCAGCCAACGGCATCACGGAGGGCACCGCCGAGCCGCCTGGGCGCGCGGGCGGGCGCGGCTGGGATCGGGCCCGGATGATGCAGCCAACGGCATCGCGGAGGGCATGGATGAATCCGGCGGCGGCGGCCGCGCGGGCGCGGATCAACCGGTCGGCATCCCGCCCCGCGGGTATGGCTTCACGAGCGCGAGGTTCCGCGTGTTCATGATCCGCAGGACGACCGACGTCATCGTGTCGGGATCGTCGTCGAAATCGGCATGGCCCTTCGCCTTCGACAGGGAGTCGATCGGCGTGTTCGGCTCGTCGGTCGGGGCCACGACGAGGTTGGCTGGCCCGCCGATGACGTCGAGTAGCCGCGCCCGCGACCCGTCCTTGAGCGTGTAGGTCTCGGGGACGAACTTCGACAACCCGACCATCGGCTCCTCGAACTCGCTCGGCGAGGGCTCGAGCGCCCGCGACACGAAGTACAGCAGCGACTTGTGGTAGATCGTGATCGGCGGCCCGGGGCACGTGTCGTCGAGCTCGGCCTGGTCCTTCAGGTCGTACGCCGTGAAGCGGCGCACGCCGGGCTTGCTCGGCGGTGCCTGGATCGCCGGGACCACCATGTCGATGAACTCGTCGATCGCGATCGCCGCGCCCATCAGCTGCATCGACTCGACCGGGACGCGTTCGGCAACGAGCCGTTCGACGAGGGCCGCGAGGACGACGGAACCCGCACTGTGGCCGACCAGGTGGACCTCGACCTCAGGCCGCCGCTTGCGATACGCGGTCAGGTGGTCGATGAAGAGGGTGACGCCCGGCTCGTCGATCGCCGCCTTGCCGGTCCGCGGACCCGAGGCGAGCATCGCGTTGCGCTTCATCTCCTCCCACAGCTCCTGGATCTTGCGCCCGCCGCCCTCGATCTTCCGGTCGAGTGCCTCCCAGATGCCGTCCAGCCGCCCGCCGAACGGCAGGATCTCCTTGATGTGGTCGAGGAACGAGAAGATCGTCGTGATCGCGTCGCTCTCCCAGACGATGTGGACCGGGTAGATATGGTTCGCGAGCCACCAGTTGATCATCCGGTCGGCGATCGCGATCCCGCCGTCCTCGCCGACGAGTCCGCCGTGGGCGTAGAAGACGACCCGGCGCTTCGGCTTGGCGTTCGGGTTCGCCTGGAGCTCCTGGGCGACCCACTCGTTCTGCCGGGTTTCCATGTCGGTGGCCAGCTCGGCGAGCTGCGCCGGGGTGCTCGAGACCCGGCCCTTCGGCGAGAGCTTGCCGCCCTTGGTGACGTCGATGACGTAGGACTTGAGGCGACCGAGGTTGGGGCCCGTGCCGGCCACAAGGGTCGTCCCCGCCGGAACGAGGACCCGCCGGCGCAGCGCAGTGCCGACCTGCGGCACGCCCGGCCGCGCCACCCAGGCGTCGTAGCCGTTGTCGAGCCAGTCCTCGTACGGCAGCGTCGCGTAGCCACCGTGGCCCCACGCCGGGCCCCACGAGTTCTGGACGAGGAAACCGATGTCGTTGTAGCCGGCGATGAGGAACGCGTGGCCGCCGATCTTCTCCTCGTAGCGCTTGATCACCCAGTTCTCGGTCTTGCCGATCTTGATCAGCTCGGGCGTGACCCAGCCCGCGTGGACGGCCGCCGAGGCGGCGATTCCGTTCAGCTCCGTGATCGCCGACTGCATGTCGTCGATCCGCCGCGAGTTGACGCGGTAGTAGGCACCGAGCGGAGTCCGCCAGCACTCATCGATGAACTTGGGAGCGTAGAGGTCGCGGTTCTCCGTCTTGTCGTCGAACTTCCAGGTCTTGAGGTCGCAGACGCCGTGGTAGTACCAGCCCTTGAATGCGCCGCGGAGTGACGACCCCAGGTCCGCCTCGCCGGGATACTCGTCATACCGGCGGGCCATCGCGTAGAGCATGTACGGGCTGACCCGCTTGTTCACGATGCGCGGCGCGCCGTGGGCGGGCTTCGTCGGCGGGAGCGTCGAGAGCACCGAATTGATGAGTGCGGCGACCGCATGCCCCGTGCACGACTGGCCGAGCTGGTCGGCAATCGGTTGCCCGGCCCGCTGGTCCATCGAAGGGGGAAGGAGCTGGAGCTTCGGGCGGTAGACGAGATCGAGCGCGTCGAACTGGTCGGGCAGGGCGTTCGTCTGGAACGTCTGTCCCGCGATCGTGACTTCGCTCGGAGCGTTCGTCTTCACCATGAACGTGCCCCTCCTGTCCGTCGCCCCCTGCCGTGTCTGGCGGAGGCTACGCCCGCGCCGTCAGCGAAATGTCGCGAAGGTGCCAAGATGCACACGTGGACGACAAGATGCTTCGGCAGCAGCTGGCCAAGCTCCTCGACGGGGTCGGCGCGCACATGCCGTTCGAGGAGGCGGTTGCAGACTTTCCGGCCGCGGCGATGAACCTCCGGGCCCCGAACGTCGACTACACGCCGTGGCACCTCGTCGAGCATCTCCGCCTGACGCAGGCCGACATCCTCGACTACGTCATCAACCCCGACTACGTCGAGATCGACTGGCCCGCGGGCTACTGGCCGGACCGCGACGCGACCGCGACCCGCGCCCAGTTCGACGAGACGGTCCGCGGGTTCCTCGCTGATCGGGCGACGCTCCGTGCCATGGTCCTGGACCCGGCGCGTGACCTGTTCGCCGTGATCCCCGGCTCTCCGGGCCACACGCTCTTGCGCGAGATCCGCATCGACGCCGACCACAACGCGTACCACATCGGCGAGTTCGCGATCCTGCGGCAGGTCATGGGGACGTGGCCGCCGGGGCACGAGTAGGGAAGGGCCCGGGGCGCTCGCGGCGAGAATTCATGTAGTCCCTGGGCGATGCCGTTGGCTGCATCAGGTGAGGGACCGGCCCGGGTTTAGTTGCCGCTTGCGGCAGCTCGGCTGGATCGGCGGCGTGAGCGATACCAGGCGAGGTATTCGAGGAGTTCCTCGCGCTCGTCGTCGGTGAGGTCGGCGAAGAGCGCCGCTCCCAGGGAGTCCGCGGCGGGACGATGGTGTTCGCCCGGGACGCGATACCCGCTCAGGCGCATGAGGTCCGCGTAGGGAAGGGTCAGCGCCTCGCTCAGCTGGAGCAGGACGTGTGGCGACGGCCTCTTCACCGCGTCGTTCTCGAGCTTGCTCAGGTAGGCCGCCGAGATGCGGGCCGCCCGCGCCGCGTCGACCGCCGACAGCTCCCGGACCTCCCGCGCCTGCCGAAGGATCGACCCGAAGGATCGTACCAACATGGTCTTGTCCTACAGTTGATAACAGAAACTACAGTTGACAATAGCATGGCCCGGTGGTCCAATGCAACCCAGCAGTGGCCGGTGCGTCGCCCGGCGGTGGTCCTGGTACCCCGCTTCCCCGGATGCCGAAACAGGCAAGGAGAAGCAATGAGCATCGATTCAGTCGACCGGACGGTCGTCACCCAGGAGCCCGCCACCGCTACGAGTCCGGACACCGTCCGGACGGAGAGCCGGCGCGTCAGTCGATCCGGACCCGCAGCATCGGAGCAGGCGCGGCGCATCATCGTGCTGCTGTTCGGGCTCATCCAGATCGTCATCGGGGCGCGGATCCTCCTGCTCCTCCTTGATGCCCGGGAAGCAAACGGCCTAGTGTCCGGGATCCTCAACATCAGCCAGCTGTTCGTCGCGCCGTTCGACGGGATCCTCAAGACGGACTCGCTCCATGCCGCCGGTTCGGTGCTCGACATCACCGCGATCGTCGCCTTCGTCGGCTGGACGGTCATCGAGCTGATCGTGATCTGGGCAATCGGCATCTTCCGGCGCGAGCCGGCGTGACCGCGGCGTGACCTTGGTCTGACCGCGTTGCGGTCCCTCGCGGGCGAGGCTCGTCCGCACAACCAGCGTCGGCCGGAACGCGGCCGCGACTCGAAAGGAACGTACTTGGAATGGGCTTCGTCGCATGGATCGTCGTCGGCGCGATCGCCGGCTTCATCGCCAACCTGCTCATGGGCTCCCGCGAGGGCCTCGTGATGATGGTCATCCTCGGCATCGTCGGCGGCCTGGTCGGCGGGTTCGTCGCAGCGAGCGTGCTCAAGATCGGCACCGTTGACGGCATCAACGTCGAGAGCATCGCGATCGCCACCGTCGGCGCCATCGCAATCATCGTCATCGCGAGGGCCGCAACCGGCTCGCGCAGTTCCCGCGGCAGCCTGAACTGACCGGGGCAGGCACCCCAATGACCACCGATCGAGAGACACCGCCCAGGGAGGCACGCCGGCCCGTGGTCGTCGTGATTCGGAGCGCGATCGTGGTCGTGTTGGCCGGTCTTGCAATCCTCGTCGTTCTTCCAGCCGCACTCGCCGCGCAGGCAGCCGCGGCGATCTGATCCGGACAGTCCACTACCTACCGTCCCAGCACGGGGGGTCAGGGACGACCAGACGGGCCGGTCGATGTGGTCGGCCCGTCGACCATGTCCGCAGCCGGCGTCGACGGCGCGGCCCGCCCTCGCGAACCGGCGCCCGCCGAGTACGGGAAATCACATCGGTCGCCTGGCGATGCCGTTGGTTGCATATTCCGGTGAGGCCCGCCGCGTGAGGCCCGCCGCGCCCAACCCCCAACTGATGCAGCCAACGGCATCAACCCAGGCCCGGAGAGATTCCGCGAGGCCGAAGGGGCCGGCGGGCCCGCGGGGCGACGGGGCCGGGGCGGCCGCCGCGGCGCGACCCCTTGACGCTCAACCTATCGTGAACCGCACGACGCCTCGAGGGGAGGCGCCCAAGGTTGGTGCGCGTGACCCAGGGCCAAGATTCGGAACGGCTCGTTGCCGGGCGACTGCGCGCCGCCCTACCCCCTGACTACCGGCTCTTCCAGAACGTCGCCTGGCTCGGCCGGACCGCGCCCGAGCGGGGCCTCCGCGATGGCGAGGCCGACATCGTGGTCGCCCATCCCGATCGGGGCTTCCTCGTCATCGAGGTCAAGTCGGGCGAGATCCAGCGCGATGCCCACGGCCGCTGGTGGGCGGGCGGCCGCGAGCTCAAGCCGAACCCGTTCGAGCAGGCGGTAACGAGCATGCACGCCCTGGTGAACAAGCTCGCCGAACTGCCCGACGCGCCGCCGAGCTTCCACCCGATCGCCGGCCACGCCGTGGCCCTGCCGGACGTCGATCTCGCCAGCGCCGGCGCGCGGCTCCGGCTGATCGGGCCCGAGATCGAGCCCGACCTCGTGTTCGATCGGGCGAAGCTGCCGGCCGACGACACCGAGCTGACGTGCCGCGCCGTCGAACATGCCTTCGAGCTGTGGGCAGGGGAGTCGGGGGCGAAGCGGCCTCCCGGTCAGCAGGGCGTGCATCTGCTCGAGGAGATCCTCGAGACGCCGATCGCCCTTCGGTCCCTGCTCCGTGGCGAGATCGCCGACGGTGAGCGCGCCGTCGTCGAGCTGACCCAGCACCAGATCGGCGTGCTGCAGCGGCTCCAGCGGAACAGGCGCGTCCAGATCGTGGGCGCCGCGGGGACCGGCAAGACGATGCTGGCGGCCGAGAAAGCCCGGCGCCTCGCGAAAGAGGGCTTCGAGACGCTGCTCGTCTGCTTCAACCAGCCGCTCGCCCGGCTCCTCGCCGAGGAGACCGCGGACGCCGCGACCGGCGGCCACCTCACCGTCTCGACGTTCCACCAGTTCTGCGAGGACCTCGCCCGCGAAGCGGGGACCCTGCCGAAGAAGCCGAACCCCGTCACGCCGGAGTGGTTCGACGAGACCCTGCCCGATGCGCTCGACGAGGCTGTCGAGGAGCTCGGGCCGACGTTCCACGCGATCGTCATCGACGAGGGCCAGGACTTCGACGCCGACTGGCTCGTGTCGCTCGAGGCGCTCCTGTCGGACCCGGAGGGCGACGTCCTGTACGTCTTCCACGATCCCGCCCAGGCGATCTACCGCGACGACGTCGTCGACAGTCTCGGGCTGGCGACGGTCGTCGATCTCGACGAGAACTGCCGCAACCCGGGACCGATCCACGCCTTCGCGATGAGCCACGCGCCCGACGCGTCGGCGACCGTGCCGCTCCGCGAGGAGGGTCGGGCGGTGGAGCTGATCGAGGCCGCGCCCGGCGCGCCGACGCTCAGTGCCCTGCGCAAGGTGCTCCATCGGCTGCGGGTCGACGAGGGCGTCCGGCCGTGGGAGATCGCGGTTCTCGTCGGCGGGTCGCTCGAGGATTCGGCCGTCTGGAAGGAGCGCCGGTTCGGCAACGAGGTGCTCTGGAACGGCCAGGTCGACGACGCGGGCAAGACGATCGGGCTGGCGGCGTCGGCGGTCCCGGCGCAACCGTCGGACGCGATCCTGTGCGACTCGATCCGCCGCTTCAAGGGGCTCGAGAAGCCGGTGATCGTGCTGGTGGAGCTGCGGCCGGACGACGAGCGGCTGGAGCGGCTGCTCTACATCGGGTCGAGCCGGGCGCGCCAGCACCTGGTCGTGATCGCGCCCCCGGGCACGATCCGTTGATCGCCGGTCAAGGAGCGGGTGGAGGTCCGAATCGATGATCAAGATCTGGAGCGAACTGCCGCTCGCGCGCACGCGCGAACAGATCGCCGACGTGGCGACCCTCGTGTGGGTCGTCTTCTGGGGCAGCATCGTCTGGCAGCTCTTCCAGTTCCTCGTCGGGTTCGCGGGCGTCGGCCGGGCAGTCCAGGAGGGCGGCGCCAACATGACCCAGAGCGGCAAGGACCTGGGCGAGTCGCTGGCGGGCCTGCCGGTGGTCGGCAGCCAGGTTCGGGACCTCGCGAGCGGCGCCTTCGCCGCCGGCGGCGTGCCGCTGTCCGAGCTGGGCACCGGGCTCGAGCAGTTCATCACGGTCGTCGCCGCGGTCCTCGCCATCCTGCTTGCCCTCGTGACGCTGACCCCGTGGCTCAGCCGCTACCTGCCGTGGCGCTGGGAGCGACTGCACCGGCTGCGCTCCGCACATCGGGCGATCCGGACCGCGCCGGACACCGCGTCGGGGATCGAGAAGACCCTCGCGATGCGCGCGGTGACCCGCCTCGACTACCCGACGCTTCTCGACTTCACCCCCGATCCGCTCGGCGACTGGATCGCCGGGCGCCACGACCGACTGGCCAAGGCGGAGCTGGCGAGCGTGGGTCTGCGACCGTGAGTGGCGGCGTCGCCGACCGACCCGCCGTGGTGCGGCCACGCACCAATCGTGACAGGCGAGGTGTCGCGGGGGGCCGCGAAATTCGGGACGGATCGAAGGTCGACCGGGACCTCCGACCGACGGAACGGCCGACACGGCCGAAGGACGACATGAGCGCGCCCGCCAGCGCAGCCTGTCCGCGGTGCGGCGCCTTCGCGCCGATGGTTCCGATTGTCTTCGGCTATCCCACGCCCGAGGCAGCGGGCGTCCCGCTCGAGGCCTGCGCCACGTGCGGTCTGCTGCTCGACGGCGACCCAGACGATGAGCCCGACGGTGACGCCGGGATGCCGATCTGCGGGGCGTGCAACCGCGCCCGCAACTTCGACGCGATCGAAGCGGTCGTTCTCATGGACGACGTGGCCGGATGACCAGATCGCAGCGCTCAGACCGCCAGCACGCACGCGGCGCGTGGTTCCTCTCGTGACCAGGCCGGAAACAAGAACGTTCGTATCAATGACGACGCGCAGCGCGCCCTTCCCGCACTTCCTTCACGGCGGAAGCAATGTCCGCCTCGATTTCCTCGTCAGTCCATTCGTTCTGGTCGGCGAGGTCGGTCCCCTTGGCAAGGAATTCGCCAAACTGGCGACGCCACTCGTCATCCCTGACCAGCCGGATACCCTGCGCCGTCAGCCAAGCGTCGACGGCTTCAACGAGGACATCCTCGATCGTCTGGCTCCGAAGCTTCGCGAGGCCCGCCACGGCGAACCAATGCCGGGCCGGCAACAGGCGCTTCACGATGGCGCCTTCCTCGAGGACATCCGGCTCAGGATCACGGGCTCTCCGGAGCGCAGCCGCGATCGTCGCGCTGACGGTCGCGCCGCGTTCGTCAGCCGCGGCCCGAACATCATCGAGGAGGTCCTTCGGAAGGCTGATCGACAGCTTGGCTGCGCTACTGGCGGCGTCGTCCGGGAGGTAAGGGGCAAGGCTCTCCGCGAGGCGACGGGGCGGATCTGGCCGTTTGCTACCGCTGGTAGGATCGTGGTACGACCGCTGGTCCTGAGCAGGCGGCATCTCCGCGAAGAAGTCGTCCGGTGACACGTCGGCGAGTGGATCAGCGAAATGATCGACGGGCGTCGGGTACGGCATCGATGGCTTCGCGGGGTCAGCGATGGCCCGCGACAGTCGCGTGGCACGGTCGAGCGACGGATCGCCGGGCCTGGGCGTCTTCGGCTCGATCAGTGACTCGGGCGACACGCCAAGCGCCGAGGCGATCCGTCGAACCGTCCCGACCTGGACGCTGTCCATCGGCGTCTCGCCCGTGGCGATCTGGCGGAGCGTCCGCGGCTGCACGCCGGCCTCTCTGGCGACCGATGCATAAGTCGCCTTCTGCTCGGCAAGGATGTGAGCGAGCCGGGTGGTCATCGGGTCTCCTGTGCGCTACAGCGCATGGTGACATGCGACAGAGCGCATGTCAATGACCCCGACGGCAATTCCTGCCCGCCTCGATTATCCGGCCTCGGCCACCTGGCGCGGCGGGCGCACGGCTCGATTGGCGTATGGATGGGGACCGCCGTTGTTGAGGCGCGCCCAGCGCTCGAGTCGAGGACCTGCGGAGATCGACTCGCCAAGCCCGTTGACGTCCACCCAGTCGAGCGAGAGCGTCCGAGGGGACCGACCACCCTCGACGGTCGCGATGATCGCGGACCAAGCCTCAAGGGTGGAATCGAATCGGGCGAGCACCTTGTTGGAAGGGATCAGCCGGAGCTGGTATCCGACCGCGCCATCGATGCAGATCTCATGCTTCTCGCCCGGCTTGCGCGGGTGCGGGTTCGGAAGGGCTTTGCTCCAGTCCAGCTGGCTGGTGTCCGGCCGATTATCGATTTCGATGCCGGATTCGGAAACGACCTTCGAGTTCACGGCGTTCGCGCTTCGTGGCGCGCCATGCGGAAATGATTCGCGGCCTGGGGCCACCTTCGGACGTTACCACGAGCAGCAAACGACCCTCGGACGACTCACGGAATACCCAGAACCGATCCTCGTCAATCGAATGAGCCTCGTCGATGAACCACTGGGCGTGGTCATCCTCGGTCGCGGAATCCGCTTCCTCGAACGACACTCCGTGCTTGGCCAGGTTTTCACGCGCTTTCTCCGGATCCCAGGTGTACCTCGACACCGCGGAACGGTAGCGACGGGCGCTTACCTGGGACTTATCGGATGACCGCGCTCGCGACGCCAACGCCTGTGACGGTGCTCACCGACGAGCAGCGGCGGATCGTCGAGTGGGGCGAGGGGCCGGCCGTTGTGGTTGCGGGGGCGGGGACCGGGAAGACCAAGGTGATCGTCGAGCGGGTCAGGTACCTGCTCGAGACGGTCGAGGGGCTTCTGCCGGAGCACTTCCTGGTCCTGACCTACAACGTGAAGGCGGCGGCGGAGCTTCGAGCGCGGATCGAGGTGGCTGTCGGAGTCTCGGCGGCCGCGCGGATGACGGTCAGCAACTTCCACAGCTTCTGCCAGCGGATCCTGACCGAGAACTCTGCCGATGCTGGACTGCCGGCGCGCCCGGACGTCCTCGACGGGGTCGCCCAGCTGCTCCTGCTGCGCGAGATTCGGCCGCAGCTCCAGCTCGTCTACCACAACGACTGGGTGCTCGCGGACGTGGTGCGGCTCATCAACCGCTGCAAGGACGAGCTCGTCACGCCCGCCGATTTCGACGTCTTCGTCGCGGAGGAGCGCCGCGTCTTCGAAGCCCAGAACGGCAGCTTCGAGACGGCGCTCGATCGGCTCCTCCTCCAGGGCAACCTCACGCCGCTGCGCAGAGTGCGCGGCGACTACGCGAGCGTGCGCGCGAACGAACGAGCCGAGGCGCGCGGCGAAGCCCGCGACTACAAGGCCGACGCCGCGACCAAGACTGCCGACCGCGAAGCCCGACGGACGATCGGCGGCACGGGCGGGGCACTGCTATCGGAGCCAGATCCCAGCCAAGGACCACCCCCGCATCGACGCCCTCGCCGCGACCTACGTCATCGACGGCGCCGCCCTCGAGGTCCTCCGCCTGACCGAACTCTCCGAGATGTACCACGCCTACGAGGCCGAGCTCGCTCACCGCGGCGCGCTCGACTACGGCGAGCAGATCGCGGGTGTCACCCAGCTCTTCAAAACCCGACCCAACGTCCTGCGCCGCTGGCAGCGCCAGTTCCGCTACCTGCTCGTCGACGAGTTCCAGGACGCCAATGTCGCGCAGATCGAGCTCATCGAGCTGCTTGGCCGGACGCCAGATCGGCCCGACAACGTCATGGTCGTCGGCGACGACGACCAGAGCATCTACCGCTTCCGTGGAGCCAGCTTCGCGGCCTTCGCCGAGTTCGACACGCGGTTCTCGAAGCCGCCCGCCCACGACCCGAACGCCACCCCGCCCGGTCCGCCGCCGCGCCTCCGCATCGAGCAGAACTTCCGATCCGGCGGCCACGTCCTCGCCGGCGCCAATCGGCTGATCCGGAAGAACGAGACCCGCTTCGAGCCCGACAAGCGCCTCGTGACCGAACGCGGCGACGGCGTCCCGATCGAGCTCGACATCTGCGCCGGGCCGGCGGACGAGGCGGTCGCCATCGTCGACCAGATCAAGTCGATGAGAAGCGAGACCAAGGGCTGGAGCGACATCGCGATCCTCTATCGGAAGCACAAGCACCGTGACACGATCGTGGCGAGGCTGCGCGACGAGGACATTCCGTACACCGTCGTCGGTGGCCTCAGCCTCTTCGACACGCCGGAGATCCGCGACTTGGAGCAGGGCCTGCGGGCGATCGCGAACCCCCAGGAAGATGCCGCCCTCGTTCGGATGATGTCGGCCGGGCCGTGGCGGCTCGACGCGCTCGAGATCCTCAAGATCACGCGGATGGCCGCATTCGATCGGCGGCACCCCATCGACGCGATCGCCGACATCGTCATGTCCGGCCAGGTCGACGTCGACCTCGTTGGCGAGACGAACGGGCAGGGGAGGCCGGCGCACATCGACGTCGATGTCGGCGCACCGCTCCGCAGCAAGCTGCGGATCCTGCGCGCCGCGATCGACGAGCTCAACCCTCTGACCTATCGCGAGGGCCCGCACACGATCCTGGAGCGGTATCTCGAGCGGAGCGGGCAGGTGTACGACCTCATCGCCGCTGGCACGCTCGAGGCCAAGCGGACCGTGACGAACATCGCGTCGTTCCTTCGATTCGCGGCCGACTGGCAGGGGGCGAACCCGATCCCGAAGGGCACGCTCGCCGCATTCGTCGACTATCTCGATGCGTACAAGCGCGCCGCCGGCGAGCTGCCGACGAGCGTCGAGCTGTCCGAGGACGTCGATGGCGTGCGGCTGATGACCGTCTACCAGGCGAAGGGCCTGGAGTTCCCGATCGTCATCGTCCCGCAGCTGCTCGACGGGGAGTGGCCGATGCGCGAGGGCTGGACCGGCTACTTCCCGCCGGAGCTGCTCCGCGAGGCCGTGCCGGAGGGCGACCTCCACACCGACGAGGAGCGCCGGCTCCTGTACGTGGCGATGACCCGGGCCCAGGAGCGGCTCATCCTGACGACGCACGGCGGTGTCGGCGGGGACAAGGCGCCATCGCGGTTCATCGGGGAGTTGCGGGAAGGTGCGGGCGCGGAACTCGCGGTGATCGACCGGACGGTCGGGACTGTTGCGCCGACGGTGGCGCCCGATGACGAGCTTGCCGACGACGAGGTTGGCGCCGACGTCGAGCCCGATGGCCTGGCCGCCGCCGTTGCCGCGGTTCGCCGCGTCATGCCGATGCCGACCGCGCGCGAGCGCCGGCTCGCGCTGCGCCTTCGGGCGAGCGAGCTCGTCGGGCTCATGGAGGCGACCGGTGGTGAGGGCGTCGAGCCGGCCGAGACCGATGCCGCGCGGCGCGGGCTCGAGGCGGATCTGGCGGGGATCGGCCGCGCCGCCGCGCTGTCGTCGGAGGCGGCTCGCGCCCAGGGCCTTGACCCCCTGACGTTCCGATCGGTCGCCCTCGACAGCGGCGCCGGCGCGAACCTCCTCCAGGTCGCGCCCCTGCCCGGGTGGCACAGCTATTCCTCGTTCCGGACGTACGACACCTGCCCGCTCCAGTACGCGTTCGCCAACGTGTACCGGATGCCGCCCCCGGATAAGCCCGTCGCGCCGTTCGCCTTCGGCAACACTGCCCACGCGGCGTTCGAGGCGTTCACGAAGGAGCGGCGGGAGGCGGCGGCACGGGGCGATCCGCCGCCGACCCGCGAGGACCTCGAGCGCGAGTTCCGCGCACGCTGGGTGCCGTCGGAGTTCGGCGACCGCGTGTCGGAGGAGGGCTATCAGCGCCGGGTCGCGACCCTGCTCGACAACTTCTGGGCCGGCGAGGTCTCAACGCTCGGAGAGGCGATTGCGGAGGAGCAGAAGTTCGAGCTGACCCTTGAGCCGGACGACGGTTCGGCGCCGGTGATCATCACCGGCTTCATCGACCGGATCGACCGCCTGCCGTCCGACCGCGTCGAGGTCATCGACTACAAGACCGGCAACGCGGTCGGCCAGTCGGCCGTCGACAAGAGCCTGCAGCTGTCGATCTACGCGCTGGCGTGCCGCGACGCGCTGGGGTACGGCACGCCGGAGAAGCTGACGCTGTACTTCACGGAGTCGGCGCTGCGGGTATCCACGACGCGAACGGACGAGCAGCTGGAGCTCGTGAAGGCGGACATCCTGGCGCGGGTGGAGAGGATGCGATCGGGCGACTTCACGGCGACGCCGGGGAGGCAGTGCTCGTGGTGCGACTTCAGGGCGATGTGCCCGGAGCGGGCGTCGTGATTGTTGGGCCTCTTATCCGGGCGTTTCCTAGAGACATCTGGCACGGCGAAACGGAGGCGGTCGCCAATATCGAGTCCAACGCATCTGTGCCGCCGCCCTGGAACTTTCGAATGCGGAACCACGAGACGTCGTATGCAGTGCGGGCAGAGGCGTTCTTCTCATGAGTCGCGAGGCACTTGCGTCATACGAACACGAGCGCCGGAATCAACTCACTCGGAACGAAGCTCGCCACATCCGGACTCGAGTAAACGAGGCCCGCCAAGCGCCGCACCTAGCCAGCGTGCGTTGGCCATTCGAGCTATTGCAGAATGCCCTCGACGCCGGCCCGCGTGACGGGAAGAGCCACGTAAGAGTCGCGCTCCGAACCGCGGATGACGCGACAGTCTTTGAGCACGACGGCGCACCATTCACCTCAGCCGAGCTAGCCGCATTGCTCTCCGGCGGGTCAAGCAAGGACTTCGGATCCGAAGAAACTACGGGCCGATTCGGGACCGGTTTCCTGGTCACGCATGTTCTCGCTGAGCGCACCGTCCTGGAGGGGATCCTTCGCCTTGGCGACGAGTTTGAGTCGTTCCGCCTTGAGTTGGACCGTGGAGGCGACGAAGAAGACATTCTCGCAAACATCGAGAGCTGCAACGCTGCGATAGAGCGGGCGCAGCCGTTACCGAAAACGAACGACGTCCCCTCTGCGCGCTTTGAGTATCAGGTCGGCGACGATGACACGCTCGCGTCTGGTGTTCACGCGTTTCGCTCGTCCCTTCCCTACTTGTTCGGAACGTGCCAAGCCCTCGGTGAGGTCACCCTCGCCGTTGGATCGACAACCAACGAAGTCTGGACACCTGGCGAGAACACATTGACGCGTATTGTCGGGGGAGTCCTTCAAGTCCGAACGATACGGATGGAGTCGGACGGTCGCGAGACACGCTATCGAGTATTGCGGTTTGCCCTTGACCCCGAGTCGCGCGCTGCCGTACTTCTGCTGCTGCAGGAAGTCGAAGGCACCTGGGAGGTCGTACTTCCTCCACCGTTGGCACCGAGGATCTACCGCCAGTATCCGTTGCGAGCGTCTGGTTTCCTCCCGATTGAGTTCATCCTCGACGGGCGGTTTGAACCGGATCAAGAGAGAAGCCGGGTGTTAATGACGGACGGGGATAAGCTGGCTCTGGTCGACGCGTTTCAGGCCGCCACTCTCGCCGTTGTTCACGCGGCACACGAAAAACTCGAGAACGGCCATCTCTTGGCTCGGGTCGCTCTGCCACCGGTCGCATTCGACGGCAACGAATCAGAACGAACGTGGTGGCAATTGGAGTTGAGGACCTTCGCAGAGAGACTCGCCCACTTGCCTCTCGTCTCTACTGCAGAAGGGAAACTTCCCGCCAATAGCGTCGACGACAATTCCGCCGACATCATCGCCCCTCGCCTCCTCGACGCTGCAGGTCCCGACGAGACGACAGTCGGTCGAATGTGGCCACTAGTAGACGAGGCCTCGGAGCTATACCCCCCGATCGCAGACATCGCGGAAGACTGGTCCACGATTGCTGCGGACTGGGTTGCCCTCGGCGTTGACCTTGACCTGGTCACCGCGCAAGTCCTGGCCGCCGCCGCACGCGGGAGTGCTCATCTCGCTACCGAATTACTGGTTGACCGCTGGTTACGAGGTCGCCCGATGCCCTGGAGGCTGCCTCCTTTAGCCTGCCAGAGAGCTCTTGATGTCGTGTGTACGGCGGGTTGCCGATCCACAGTCTCGGCTTGGTTCCGGGGACGTCCGGCCCGATCGCCCAGGCCAGGAAGTCCTCATGGACGAGATTGATGTCGGCCTGCGTGCGGGCGGCGAGCAGTCCAAGTGTGGCAACGTTCACGTCGACTGCAAAGACCTCCGCCGCTGGCCATCGCCGCTTCGCCGCAAGGCTGAAAGCACCAACTCCCGCTCCCGGGTCTATGACAACTGTTGGGTTGGGGAGCATCTCCTCAGCGGAGTCGAGCATGAACTCGACGACCGAGGCCGGTGTGAAGAACGTTCCCAGCCGTCTTCGATTCCGACCCGAAACGATCCCCTCATAGAGCAGGGCAAGGACGTCATTACCATCATCCAACTCTCGGCGAACCCCCTCAATCAGGGCTTGAGGTGGCTCCGGGGCCAAGGATGCCCAAGCCCTAAGCCCGTCGGGCCAGGTGGCACAGCGATCGCCTGCGAGCATCCGCGCGATTCCGCCCACCGCCATCAGGGCGCTTCGTTCTTCGGGGCTCGTACCAGGGACGGCTGACTCTGGCAACGGGTCGACGTGCTGCTCGCGTGCCCATGCCACGAGGGGTCGAACGACGTCCATGGCCTCAGTATGCTGCCAGCCTGCGGGCTGTCGTTCGTGACGATGCCCAAACCTGAGAACTTTCCAGTGGCGAGCGAAGCCGCGTATGTGCGATCAGCGGCTCCGTTCGCTGAATCCGTTAGCCGAGGTCTATGCGGCACAGTGCGAGGCCGATGTGCCCGCGACGCTATTCTGGCCTCGATGCCCGACGACCTGACGCCCGGCCTCCACGAGGCCCTGGTTACCGAGGAGCTTCGCGCTCGGATCGACCGAGCTCGGGCGGAAGGATGGCTCGTCGAGTCGACGGTGATCGATGACGCGGCTGTCGCGGACATCCTGGCACGCCACATCCACGATCGAGTTCGCGATCGGATCGCCGGGGTTCCGCTGTCGACGCCGGACCGGCGTGGCACGCAGGTAGATCTGGCCAATCGACTGCTTCGCGCGCTCGCGGCGGACCCAGCCGTTCCGAACAACGACGCGATGGTCGATGCGGACGCCCAGTTGATGCTGGAGGTCGGGGTGCCTCTCGCCGAGCATCGTGTGTGGCGCGCGATGGCACGCCCCGGGATCCCTCTGCGAGAGAGCACGCTCCTTGTCAACGCAAACAAGGACCTGCAGATCGGCACTCAGGTCTCGCTCGAGCTCCAGAGCGCGGATCGCGTCGACCTCCTTTGCGCGTTCGTCCTGTTCACGGGCCTCCGCTTGATCCGCCAGGAGTTGTTGGAATTCCTGCTTCGTGGTGGTCGCATGCGTGTCATCACGAGCGTGTACACAGGCTCAACACAGAAGCGGGCGCTGGACGATCTCGTTGGCCTAGGTGCGAAGGTCAAGGTTTCGTACGACACGGCCCAGACGCGGCTGCATGCGAAGGCATGGCTGTTCGAGCGGAACTCCGGCTACCACACCGCGTACGTCGGATCCTCGAACCTGTCGCAGTCAGCACTGCTGGACGGGCTCGAATGGAACGTCCGCGCAACGTCCGTTGACAACGACGCCATCGTTCGGCGGATTGCGGCGACGTTCGAGCAGTACTGGAATGAACCCGAGTTCGAATCGTACGACCCGCGTGTCGACGGCGACCGACTCCAGGCGGCGCTGGACGCCGAAAAGGGCCCCGGCGCCATGCCGACGCCGTATAGCCTGAGCATCCACGTTGAGCCCAAGCCGTTCCAGATCGAGATGCTCGAGGCTCTCGACGCCGAGCGGCAACGGGGACACTTCCGCAACCTAGTTGTGGCGCCCACAGGAACGGGCAAGACGTGGGTGTCAGCCTTCGACTACCAGCGGTTGCGGAATGCCGGCCACGAACGGGTGCTGTTCGTGGCCCATCGAAACGAAATCCTCGAACAGAGCCAGGCCGTTTTCCGGCTCGTCCTCGACGACCAGGCATTCGGCGAGCGGTTCATTGCCGGCGAGCGGCCGATCCATTGGGATCACGTGTTCGCATCGATCCAGTCGCTGAGCCGCGCGATCGACCATCTCGATCCGACGCAGTTCGATGTCGTGATCGTGGATGAGTTTCACCACGCCGAGGCAGAGACGTACGGGCGGCTTCTCAACCATCTCAAGCCCAAGGTGCTCCTGGGCCTGACCGCGACGCCAGAACGGGCGGACGGCAAGGAGATCCTGCACTGGTTCGATGAGCGCATCGCCTCCGAGATGCGTCTGTGGGAGGCGCTCGACCAGGGCCTGCTCTGCCCGTTCCACTATCTCGGGGTCGGTGACGGTACAGACCTACGCGGGGTCGGGTTCCAGCGCGGCCGATATGTCACCTCGGAGCTAGAGGGCGTCCTGACTGGCGATGACGTCCGGGCGCGACGGATCCTCGACGCTGTGGACGAGTGGGTCCTCGATCGTTCAAAGATGCGAGCGCTGGGGTTCTGCGTTGGCATCCACCATGCTCGGTTCATGGCGCAGCGCTTCAACGCGGCAGGCCTGCCGTCCGTCGCCCTCGACGGGAACACGGACCCTGAGACGCGGCTGGAAGCTGTGGGCAGGCTTCGTCGTGGTGAGTTGGGCGCAATTTTCACGGTCGACATCTTCAACGAGGGCGTCGACATTCCTGAAGTCGACACGATCCTGCTGCTGCGGCCAACCGAGAGCTCGACCGTCTTTCTCCAACAGCTCGGACGCGGCCTCCGTTGGGCGGAAGGCAAGAGCGTGCTGACCGTGCTCGACTTCATCGGGCAAGCACACGCGGAATACCGGTTCGACATCCGATACCGGGCGATGATCGGCGGCACTCGTCGTCAGGTGGAGCGGGCCCTCGAGAAGGGGTTCCCGCTGATGCCTCCCGGGTGCGCGATCCGATTGGATGAGATCGCCCAGGAGATCGTGCTGGAGAATTTGAGGGCCAGCATCAAGAACACGCGACGCGCCCTCATCGACGATCTTCGCGGGCTGCCTGCGTCAACGACGCTTTCTCAGTTCCTCGAAGCGAGTTCGTACGATCTCCAGGATGTGTACTCGAGTCCGTCGAGCGGCACGACGTTCACGTCCGCCAAGCGTGCCGCTGGCCACAGTCGGCGTGAACCGGACCCGAGTGAGACTGAATACGCCAAGGCCCTCGGCAGAATGCTCCACGTGAACGACGAGGAGCGGTATGACCGTTGGCGGTCTTGGCTCACCGCTGAGTCGCCTCCGCCCGAAGCGCCAGCTGGCTCGCGAGACGAGCGTCTGCGATGGATGCTGTTCGCCGCGCTTGGTCAGCGCAAGCGGCCGCTGAGCGAAATCGGCGCGGTGTTTGCCGACCTGTGGCGCGCGCCCGCAATGAGAGAAGAGCTCATCGACCTCCTCGACGCGCTGCGCGAACGCGTTCGGCTGGACTCGCGTCCGCTCGATCCGACGGGCGTGGTGCCAGTCCACAGCCATGCGACGTATGGCCTCTACGAACTGATGGCGGCATATGGGCTAGTGAACAAAGGCGTCCTTCGCGAGAATCGCGAAGGGGTGCTGTGGGCCGAGGAGCAGAAGTCGGACTTGTTCTTCATCACAATCAACAAGTCGGACGAGGACTACTCGGCGACGACGCGATATCAGGACTACCCGATCTCGCCGACGCTCTTCCATTGGGAGTCCCAGTCGCGAACGGCGACCGCATCACCGACTGGCCAGCGCTACATCAACCACGCGGCTCGCGGATCTCAGGTTGTCCTGTTCGTCCGCGAGAACAGACGCGACGAGCGCGACGTCAGCGGACCCTACCTGTGCCTGGGTTACGCGCGTCACGTAAGCCACCAATCCGATCGCCCGATGCAGATCGTCTGGGAGCTCGAGCGTCCGATGCCCGTCGAGATCTACCAACACGCGAAGGTCGCGGCCGGATAGGGATTCGCGACGACTACGGCGCCGATTGATAAGCTCGAAGCGCGGCCGCCTTTGCCACTTGGAATTCGTCAGTCGTAAGGATTCCCTGGTCCCGCAGCGCGACGAGGCCTTCGAGTTCCTCGACGAGGCCACGTCGAGGCTGGTCCTGGCGACCGGCATCTGCAATCGACCTTTTCGCCTGAGCGGCCTCGATGCGAATGAAAGTCGGCCGTAGGACAACCTGCAAAGCCTCGGGGGCGACTGACGAGTTGAGCAGAGACAATTCGCGGGAGCCTGCCCGGAGAGTCACCACCGTTTCGATTGTGGTTTTGGTCCGCTGCGTAAGCGCGTTGAGGGCGCCCGCGATCAACACGCCCTCGACAATTCCTTTGGCCCCGAAGCCGCCACCACTCCACCCGCCCCCCGATGTGTTCGACTGGGCGCCGGGTCCCCCAACCTGGAGCATTGTCACCTCGTCAAGCGGGATCGTAGCAACCACGATCCACTCACCGTTTGGCTCCAACGCCCGCAGGGTGACAGCATCGCGGTTGAACACCAGGCTGCAGCCAGTGCCGCGGCCGACTTGGGCGAAGCCGGTTGCGCTGATCCCAACACCTGACACCGATCGCCTGTCGGCGTCGGCCGCCTCTTCGGGCGGAAGACGGAGACTTGAGGACACCTGGCCAAGTGTCGTTGCCGAGGCAGCCCAAACGCTCCACTTTGCCTTTCGGCCGCAGGAGACACACACCTGGTCCTTGCCGAGGGCCTCCGTGGACATGTGAGTCTCGACGCTGCACTGGGGACAGTGACACAGGAGGTACCGGCCGCCGCATGCAATGCAAGCGTAGCTCGTTGCCGTCGGGGGTCCAACGATCCCTGCGCCGCACGTTGCGCAGGTGATCGCAACTAGGTCGTCACTTGATCCATCTCTCGAAATGGGCTCACGAACAACACCGGACAGCCGATCAAGCTCAAGTCGAGCGCTGGCGATTTCAGCAAGATCTCGAGTCGCGAATGCGCTGGCAAGCGCAACGCGCGCGACATACGCGGGGTTTCTGGCATTGCCCGCAACGCGCGCGATGTGCCGCTTCTCGGGCCGAGCCGGATCCTTGATGGTCTCGATCTCGACCTGACTCTGCCTCCACCCGCTCCCGAATTCGATCCGCGTGACGGTGTCCCAGGGCCACGCCTCGACGCCATGCATCGCCCCTGTTTTCAATACCTGCCTGTCAGTAATGATCAGGTTCTCAAGACCAGATAGAACGAGTTGGACACTCTCTCCTGGGTCAAGCCGGCCGCGAATCAATTGAGCTTGCATCTTGCCGATGCCAGCGAGCTGGTCAGAATCGATCATTATGTCGTGCGGCCTCGGAGGGGCTGGGCGAACGCGGACTCGCGTGTCTCGGGCTCGCTGCTCATGATCACATCCCGAAGTCCACCCACCCAGAGCCCGGAAGTACCTGCTTGCTGCGCGGAGCGCTGACGCCTGGCGCCGAGAACTGACGATGGATCACCTCGCGCGCGGCCAGAAGCGCTCCTTCAACTTCCTCGTGCCAGCCGACTGGTTGTGGGCTAGCGAAGGGCCCGCAACCCCAACTCCCACTACGCGCCGGAACTGCCGACCGCTTCTCGCCGTTGAACGCGAGCTGGCGCACGCCGAGCCCCGGCCGATCGACGGGATGAACTGCGGCGGGACGCGGACGTGGGTCGCCTGCTCGAAGTCGTAGGCGAGGCCGATCAGCTGCCCCTCATCCAACCGGCCGCCGATGAACGACACGCCGACCGGCAGCGGCCCGACGTAACCCGCCGGCACGATGATGCTCGCGTAGCCGGCGATCGCCGACGGGCTCGATGACCCAACGAACGTCGCGAGACTGTCGCCGTTCACCAGATCGGTCACCCAGGCTGGTCCGCCCGTCGGCGCGATGATCGCGTCGACGCTGGCATGCCCCAGACGAGATGCCTAGTAGAACATCCGATCCCCGATAGTGACCCTGTAGAACCCGGTCCCGACCTTGAACCCGATGATGACCACGGGTTCGGCTCGGAGGACCCCTAGCTTGTACGTCGTGCTCAGCAATGCTTCGCGAACTGTGGATGTCTTCTTTGTCACGAAGGGCTCGCCAGGACCCCCCGTCACACCTTTGGCGCGTTTCTGACTTGATGTCGCCTTCGCCCACGCGATCTTGCCGCCGGAGACACAGACCGTGAGTTTCATCGTCAGCAGAGCGGTCCATTCCGGTGGATATTGACCGTACTGAAACGCGCGAGCTGTGCCTGACTTCGAGTACAGCTTGGCCGGCGCCGGACACGACCCGGCGGGCGGTGCCTTCGGCTTCGGTTTGGGTTTCACCGTGGGTGTCGGTGTTCGCTTGGCGGTCGGATTGGGTGTTGGCGCCGGTGTCGGTGTGGCCGTTGGGTTTGGAGTGGTGGTCGCAGTCGCAACAGTGGGCCACGGGCCGATGCTGCGCTGCCTAGCTGAAGGCGCTGCGGACACGGCTGCGATCGGCAGGCTCGAGGTCTTCGCCGGCGCTGCCGCGCAGGCAGACGCGATCAGGGCGACCACGATCATCAGGGCAATCCGCCCGCCCCTTCTGAACCGACGGGGTTGCGATCCGTATTGCATGACGCGAGCGTAGCGGAGCCTCCTGGCTTGCAACGTCCATATAGCGGATCAACGCAAAGCGCTGTTGGCCGGACGCGCCACGGTCCGGCCGTGCGTCGTGGCGAGCTCTGCGAACTAGGGTCTAGTAGTGCTGCGCGTATGCGGCCTCGCATCCGATCGCGTACTCGCGATAGTTGGCGTTCGCCCAGACCCCGACCGAATTGAGAGCCGCCGCATTTGAGCTGTCCGTGTGCAGAGTCGACTTAGCAATCCCGACATCAGCCGGCAGTGTCAATCCACTCGCCTCGGCGGCCTCCAAGACTGCAGGCGTATTCACGTTGCACCAGGTTTGTGCAGCTGAGGACGGGCCAAACGGACCGGCGTGAAGGTAGTAGCCCCCTGCTACAACGGCGACCAGCGCAATGCCTGCGGCTGCGAGTGCCAAAGGAGCCCTGCCCAGTGTGCAGCGCACGTCCGAAGCGCGGTGCCGTCAATGCCTGCCGCACACTTAGAACCGCTGCGTTGACCTTCAGACGTGCGGGTCCTCCGAGCAATGGTTGTCCGTCTGAAGGCCCAAGTGTCGCGCGAGCCCCGAACGCCGACGGCAAGAACGCTCCGACTAGGACCAAGACCGCGGCGAACGCGATCACGATGATCCCCATTCCGACGGACGCTGCCGCCAGCGTGGAATTGAGGCTTCGAATCCGCTCGTTGATCGAGTTGATGTCGGCGACAGCGACCCAACCGAGCGCAAGCCCACAGATCGCGGCGCCAATTCTGGCCGTCCGCGGATTGCCGCTGCGAGCCAGCAGCGCCACACCCAGCAGGATGATGACAATCCCGAGAGCGATGGTGATCAGGCCATCTCCACCACCGTCAAGCCCGTTGCGATTGATCGTGCCCACGAACGCTGCGGTCGCGGTGATCCACGGTAGGAATGAGCCAAGGGCTGCAAGGGCCCCGCCGATGAGGATTACCGCACCAGACCACACGATGGGCGAATTCGCCGAGATAGATAGCGAAGCGTTGGTAGACGAAATCGTCGGCCCCGCAAGGCCAGAGCCGCAGCTTGCGCCAGAAGGGACCACCGACCGAGGCGGCGCCACAGTTTGAACAAAAGCGTGGCCCTGTGGCTGGCCCACCGATCAGATCGGTCGTCATTGGGCGTCTCCGGGATGAAGTGGGTCTAGGAGGACGTGGCCCAAGGACGTGAGCGTGCGGTAGACGCTCGATCTCTAGCCTAGAGCGCCCGACTCTCGATGCAAATCACCCGAAAGCACTACATCGAGGTTCGCAGCCCGGCTGCCGAACTCATCGCCATCGGTGCGTCGGTCAAATAGCGGAGCGGGAGCATCCTCCAGCTGCCGTTCCGGCCCGGGACGGTCGCCCGCCGCTCACCGTTCGCCGTGGGCTGGCGCGCCGCCTGCGGGTCCGGGCCGATCGACGGGATGAACTCCGATGGGACCCGGGTTTGGGTTGCCTGCGCTACCCGGCGATATATGACTAACGGCAGCCAAGGTAACAAGGAAACTGGTATGCTGGCCTCGTGAAGGTGACGATCGACGTGGATGCCGACCTGTATCGGGCCGTCAAGGTGGAGGCCGCCCGATCGGATCGGAGCGTGCGGGAGATCGTCGACGAGGCGCTCGCATCGTGGCTTGACGCGTCGGAGACCGCGGAGGACCAGGCGTCGGCGGAGGCGGCCCTCGTTGAGTATCGTCGCGACGGCGGCGAGGCCGCAGAGGCGTTCTTCGGCACGCTTGCGGCGGAGACGAAAGCGACCTACGAACCCGACGCGGGGTGAGCGAGCGCAACCGGCGGGTCGAGCTGGCGCCGGCGGCCCAGCGGCAGCTCCGTCGGCTGCCGCCCGGCGACGCCGCGAGACTCCGCGGGCCGATCCTGGCGCTCGCGATCGATCCGCGGCCACCCGGCTCGATGAAGCTGGCCGGCAGCGCCGTCTGGCGCCTGCGCGTCGGTGATCTGCGCGTCGTCTACCTGATCGAACACGACGACCGGTTGATCGTCGTCCTCAAGGTCGCGCGGCGCTCCGAGAGAAACTACCGAAGCGTCGATCGGGGCTGAGCGGCGCGGCGGCGCCTGAGTTGACAGGACGCCTAATTGCAGTCAATATGACTGCTAAACGCAGTAGGAGATGTTCGACATGGCGCGCTACACCATCGACGTTGACGAAGACTTCGACAAGATGCTGTCAAACCTGGCCAAGGAAAAGGGAAGCACCAAGGCGGACGTCATTCGGCGTGCCGTCAGCAGCTATTCCTACCTCACGAATGAGACCGGAAACGATCCGAACAAGAAGGTGTCGATCACGAACCCAGACGACAAGGTCCTCAAGGACGTGATCCTGGCCTGAGGGCAGAGACAGCCCGGCGGAGATCTTGGAATGCATCGTGGAGGACGCGAGTCATGCCCGACAAGTCCAACGATGTTCGGGGGGTCCCGGCAAGAACGACCAAGGAAGTCGTTCAGGTAACAGCAGGATCTCCGCCTGGTAAGGCCACCGGCCGCGTCGCGTCAAACGGCGACACGAAGAAGGAGGAGGTGGTCCTCAAGCCCGTGGGCAGCGTCGAGGAAAAGCTGTCCGGCATCCAGCGGGTTGGGACCTGGCTGGCTCTCGCTGTCGGCGCCCTGATCGCCGTCGTGACTGTGGCCACCGTTGTGTACGCGTTCTCACATGCGCCCACGCCGCCCACGCTTCCGGAGAACGCGGATACCGCGGCGAAGCTCATCGCCAACTACAAGCAACTGGCGGAGGCTCAGTGGACCGGGCCGGCCGGGATGTTCGACACGATCGTGTTCAAAGCCCTGCTACCCGTGTTCACGACAATCCTCGGCTATATCTTCGGGTCTCGAGCGGCAGCAGGGCAGTCCGGCTGACGCGCCGACGGAGGTCGCGCGGCGCTCGTCGACGGAGGCGAGACCTACCTCGCTCGCCCGGCGGGCCCCAGGAACTCCGATTTCAGACGCCGAGCAAAGGCGTGCCCTCTGAGGCCGATTCGAGATAGTTGCGGCCAAACGAAATCATTCCGCTTGGTTCGAACTACCTCGATTCCTCGGCGGCTGGATGTGACCTGGAGACCGACCGACTTCGGAGCAGGTACCTCGGCTCGACGCAGATGGCGCGGTCAGACGACTGGAGCCTCGCGCAGCGATCGAAGGTAGACGTCCTCGGCGATTCCAAGGACTTCCCAGATGGCGATGTCCTCGTCAAGGTTCGGCCAGCCCATGCTCGTATTCGTTCAAGACGTCGAACAGATCCTCAGCCGCCCAGGCACGTCGGTACCGTCCGGCGGTGATCTGCCTGAGCACGCCCGCTCGCTCCAGCGAGTTGATGGCCAATCTGACGGCTTCGTCCGAGCCGCCGACAGCCTCGTGGGCTGTGGCGATGTCAATGATTGGATGGGCGGGGAGAACCTCGATGATCCTGGCTGCGCTGGAGCCTCGCCGAGGGGTGCCCGCACGCTCTCGCCACGATTGGATCAAACCATCCAGCCGTTCTGCGAGGTGCTCCGACTCCACTGCGGCCAGCCTGCACGAATAAGCAAACGACCGCGCCCACTCGACGATATCGCCGGCTCGGAAGTCGGTCAGCCCTTGGATGTAGGCCCTGACATTCGTCGCGAGGACAATCGAGATGGGTGGCACCACCTGCCGGGCCAGACCGCGGCGCCGCAGGATCACGTGGATGAGGCATCGGCCCACGCGGCCATTGCCGTCAATGAACGGGTGGATCGTCTCGAATTGAGCGTGGGCGATCGCGGCCTGCACCACTGCAGGCATGTCTTCGCGATTCAGAAAAGCTGCGAGATCTTCGAGAAGCGCGGCGACGCGATCAGGCGGCGGCGGAATGAACGCGGCATCGAGAGGACTGTTGAGGCGCCCTCCGATCCAGTTCTGGACCGCTCTGATCTCTCCCGCAATCGCGTGGTCGTCGGTTCCCTCGAGTAGCGCACTGTGGATGGCCACGATATCGGCGACACGAAAGGGGTGGTCCTCTTCGCCGATGTGGATGGCGGCCTCCATGGCTCGCACATTGCCGGCGACGGTTCGAGCGGTGCCCCGTGCCGCCCCTGGGTCGAAGAGGGCCCGAGCGAGGTTTCGCTGGGACAGTTCGAGGCCCTCAATTCGTGATGACGCTACGCTTTCCGCGCGCAGCAGGAGCGGTGCGACGGCTTCGAGGCCGCGCGCGCCAGACGCGGCGTTCAGGGCACGAATTTGCCCTTCGGCATCGCTGACAACCAGGCTGACGTCACCTGGGAGGGACACTTGCAGGTCGGCGATCGGATCCGGAACGTAGGCCTCGTACGTGAAGCTCGTCCGACTTCGCCGGCTTCCGTAGGCGACAGGGTCCCCTTCCCACCGACCAGTGATGAATTCGGGCATGCGTTTCCTTGGGATTCGTCGCGCAGAATCCAAACTTAGTGACGTATCTTTGGAATGTCAAACCCAGAATCCAAGGTCTAGACGGCGCCCTCCGACGCCGCCCTACACCTAGTCGCCTCCGAGGTACGTCGTCTGGCCGAGCACCGACTTGACGATCTTCTTGATCGGCCCCGCGCCGCGCATGTCGAAGTGCATGATGTCCCGCCCCGACGCGATCGTGTTGTCGCCGAGCCAGGTCAGGCCGCCGCCGGTGTCGCTCGTGAGCGCCTCCACGACCTCCCGTTTCATGTCGAGGAAGCCGGTCTTCCGCTGCGACCAGGACTTCCCGGGGCCGGTCTCGATCTGGGTCCGGTCGAGCTTGATCTGGGCGATCCACTCGGCGGCGGTCCGCTTGTCCTTGCCGGCGAGCGCGGTCACGAGCCCATCGAGCTTGGTCTTGTTCGCGGCGTCGTCGAGGGTGAAGTACGTCTCGACCGCATCGGACGACTTCTCGAGCAGGTCGTAGCTCGCCCCGACGCGGGTCTTCTTGTCGGCGCCGGTCGTCCGGGTCCAGAACGCCGCCTCCGATTCGGTCTTCGAGAGGACGAGGAGGATCGCCCGGTGGATCACCTCGCTGATCGCCTTGCTCTGTTTCCGCGGCTCGTAGAGCGTGCCGTGCGTGTCGCCGGGATTGACGAGCTGGGGGTTCGTGCCCGGGTTGATGTCGATCGCGAGACCGAACGAGTGGAGGCTCTGGCCAGGCGGTCGGAGCGTGCTCGTGCTCGAGACGAGCCCGTCCCACGGCTTCGGAACGAGCTTCTCGGCGTCCTTCAGCCGCTTCTCGAGCAGCTCGTGGACGACCACCGACGCGCCCAGGAATGTCGTGCTCTTCATCTTCGCGAACCACTGCGCCGCCGTGTCCGTGACGCCGTTCGCCGTGAGCGTTTCCTGCTCGTCGCCCTTCTGGCGGATCGCGAGGAGGCGGTCGATCTCCTTGATCCGCTTCTTCTCGTCGTCGGTCAGATCGAGCTTCTCGGGCGGCGGTTGCTTGGCCTTCGCAGCGGCAGCAGCGGCCTTCTTGAGGGCTGCCTGCTCCGCGACGAGCGTGTTCTTCTCGGCGAGGAGCCCCGGAGCGTCCGTCGTCGCGGGCATGTCCGTCTGCTCGTCCGCGGTCACGGTGTGGGTGGTGAGGTCGATGCCACCGTGACGCTGGACGAACAGGCCGCTGACGGCGGCGTTGCCGGCGGTCCGCTGGAGCTCGAGGAGGCTTCCCTCGACGGGCGTCGTCGCCGGCACCCGTGCCGTCGCATGGGCGGCGGGTCGGCCGGCCGATGGAACCGGCGATCGGGCAGGCGCGTGGCGGACGGACGGCATCGGCCAAATGGTCGCCCGCCCGGCTACGTGCCGACAAGACGATCGCGCCAGACCGGCCCATCTTTGCCCGATCGGGCAGCCGGCGCGGCCGATGCTCGGTGGCGCGCGCCGCGCGCCGCGCGCTCCGCCGCGGGGTCGCACTCGCAATAGGGAGTCTTCGTGGTAGGCCCCCGAATCCGGAGCGGCGTTCCGCGGTGCCACTCATCGCCCACGGGCCGGCCCACGGCCGTTCTTGCGATGTCCTGGGACACGGGGGGATCCGCCGTCGCCCTCCGCGACCGACGCGGATCGTTCCGTTTCGTTGGAACTATCTGCCGTGTCTTTGACCGGTGGGATAGTTCCAGGCAAGCGGAATGATCTGCACGTTGGAACCGAACCGCGAGTCCGAATCTCTGTGGGCGTGAGCCGGCCGCAGAGCGCCGGAGCGGCGCGTGACGGCGGTCCAGGGTCCTCCGGAAGCCCGACGACGATTTCTTCGCCTCAGCGCGAGTCATACAGATCGTCGCGGCGGGGGACGAGGCGGGGACGAGGCCATCGACATCCCCGCGATCCGCTGGTGGCCCCGTTCACCGAGGCCACCAGCCTCCGACCGCTCGACTAACGCATAGGAACCGCCGACCGCTTCTCGCCGTTCGACGCGGGCTGGCGCACAGCCGCATTCGGGCCGATCGACGGGATGAACTGCGGCGGGACCCGGACGTGGGTTGCCTGCTCGAAGTCGTAGGCGAGTCCGATGAGCTTCGGCTCGTCCCAGCGGCCGCCGATGAACGTCACGCCGATCGGCAGCGGCCCGACGTAACCAGCGGGCACCGTGATGCTCGCGTAGCCGGCGATCGCCGACGGGCTCGACGACCCGATGAACCCGTCGAACGTGTCGCCGTTCACGGGATCGGTCACCCAAGCCGGTCCGTTCGTCGCGGAAATGATCGCGTCGAGGTGGTTCGCGGCCATCGTGTCGTTGATCGCTGCCTGGGCGGTCGACGTCGCAAGGTCGCGCGCCTCGAGTGCAGGCCGGATCGGCCCGGCCGCCCGTCTCCTGGGCGAGATCGAAGATCAGCGAGTTCCACGGGCCCTTCGAGCTCGGGATGGGCGTTGTTGAAATCGATCAGGTCCTGGAGCGTCTTCGGGTATCGATGGCGGGTGTAGGTGTCGAGATAGCCTGCGATGTCGTCCTTGAACTCGCAGAGGAGCGCGGTGAACTCGGGGTCGTAGGCGGGCTCGATCGGGATCCGCGTGTTGTCGATGATGATCGCGCCCTGGTCCTCGAGCGCCGCGATCGTCTCGTCCATGATCTTGGAGACGTCCTCATTGACCGGCTTGCCCTCGGAGTCGAAGGTACCCTCCCGCCAAACGCCGATGCGGGCGCCGCCGGAGCGCGCGCTTGTCGAGGAACTTGGTGTAGTCGCGGAAGGCGTGGCCGCGCTGATCGGCGGTCGCGGGATCGTTCCTGTCGACGCCGGTCATCGCGCCGAGGACCACCGCGGCGTCGGTCACGTTGCGGGTGATCGGGCCGGCGGTGTCCTGCTCGGCCGAGATCGGGACGATCCCGGCGCGGCTCAGCAGGCCGAGCGGTCGGCTTGATCCCGACGACTCCGTTCGCGCCCGACGGGCAGACGATCGAGCCGTCCGTCTCGGTGCCGACGGCGACGGTCGCGAGGTCGGCCGACGCGGCGACGCCCGAGCCGGAGCTCGAGCCGCACGGGTTCCGATCGAGGACGTAGGCCATGTTCGTCTGGCCACCGATCCCGCTCCAGCCGCTCGACGACGGCCCGGACCGGAAGTTCGCCCACTCCGACAGGTTCGCCTTGCCGATGATGATCGCGCCCGCGGCGCGCAGTTTCTGGACGATGAAGGCGTCGCGGGGGCTGCTTCCGGCGAGGGCCCACGAGCCCGCCGTCGTCGGCATGCCGGTCGTGTCGATGTTGTCCTTGACGATCACCGGGATCCCGAGAAGCGGGCGGTGGTCGCCGTGGCGGCGGGCCTTGTCGGCGGCCGAGGCGTCGCGGAGCGCGGTCGGGCTGATGGTGATGACCGCGTGGAGCTTCGGGTTCAGCTTCTTGATCCGGTGGAGGTAGAACGTCCGTGAGCTCGACCGACGACAGCTTGTGGCGGTTCATCAGCTGCTGGAGCTGCGGGATCGTCGTGGCGTCGATGTCGATGCCGTGGACGGTGGTCCCGCTCGGGGGTTGGTGGTGCCCCTTCGCGGCAACGATCGGGGCGGCCGGGCCGGCCAGGCCGAGCAGGAGCGCCAGCAGGGTGGCGAGAATCACGGAACGTCGAACCGGGGTGCTCATCGCGCGGGACCTCCACGGGGACGGGGTGGGTCGGTCGCTGGGACGTCTGGGGTCGTCTGGGGCGCGGGTCTCACCCTAGTAAACCCCATGGGTCAAGTCACACGCCGTCCGTCCTCGGACGCCCATCGAAGGCCTCTTCTTCGAGGCCCGAATCGAGATAGTTCCGGCCAAGCGAAATCATTCCGCATGGTTCGAACTGCCTCAATTCGGAGGTTTGCGGAAGGCCGATCGCTCGACCGGGCCGATATCGGACGATTAGGCGGCGGCGGGCGGCGCCGCACGGACGCACGACCGGCCACTGGGGCACGCGCGTCACGCAGTCGCGGGCCGCCTCAAGCGGACGACGGAGGCCGCGATCAGCGCGATCAAGGCGATAACGAGCGCGATGACGACGAGATGGTCAAGACTGGGGTACAGGGAGCCTCTCGTGAGGCCGTGGAACACGGGGTAGAGAAGGATGAGAGCGATCAGCGCCCTGCGCGTCCCTGGCGGTCCGGCAAGGCGAAGGACGAGCCCGGCCCCAACGACCGCGGCGATCCAGATGGCGATCTGCCCGGCCACTTCGGACTGCTCCGAGGACGTGTGGAAGTACAAGTAGATGGTGTAGTCCACGCGAAGGCACCAGAGGCCGATGCCGCCGAGCTCGGCTCCGATCACGGTCTGGACATGGCCGGCGCGCCAGCCTCGCTCGATGAGCTGCCGGGCCGATCGACTGACCTGCCGCAACCGCCCTTCAGTCTCCGGCACCGCTGCCGACGATGGCGAAGGTACCGACGACAACGGCTGTGTGGCCTCCGCTGGTGGCGCCGACGTATGCGGCGGTTCCGGCGGTGCTGCGGCACCAATCCCGGGAGTCACCGCATGAGGTCGCACCGGCTTGGGCTGGGACGGCAGCGGCACGACGGTTGAGCCATCCGTCTTTGGGACATCACCGACCACGCCAACGAGGTGGATCGATGCCGAACCTGCCGGGCCCGATACAGTGACGGTCCCCTCGATCGGTCCCGCGACGGACGTGTCCGCCTCGACGTGAATGGTTCGCTCGACTCGGCGGACGTGCAACGCTGGGTTGGACGACTCGACGCGCGATGCCGTCGCGAGCGCAGCTCCTTCGATCGACACCTCGGCGACCGCGTCGGCCCCGATCCCGACCCTTCCCAGGTCGACCTCGGCTGCGGAGAGCCGAAGTCCCGTTTTCGAAACCGCTTCCGTGGCGGCTTGCGCAACGGCGCGGCTGTCGTCACCGACCATACGTTCGAGGACGCTGAATGCCCCAGCGGCAACGGGCAGGTTCGTGCCCTCGACAAGCCGGACGAGGACATCGATCGTTCCGAGCCTGGTCGGCGGAAATGGGTGCTCGATCAGTTCGACGAGTTCCGGCGGCAACGGGGCAGGAACGATGACCCGCTGGGGATTCTTTGCCAGAACGAGCTCACCCTGGAGGCCGAATTCCCACTTCCCCGGGCTCTGGTTCGGGGTCGATTCCCGGACCTTGTCGAAGACGTAGTCGTACAACTCGCCGAGGGAGACCATTCCGTCCTGATCGCGGTCTGCCGCGCCAGTCGTCAGCCCTTCGACCAGCGCCCCTGTGAAGATCGACGGCTCGCTCGCTACCCCGTCGGCGAGAGTCGCGCCTTCGAACGCGAACTCCATTGCGTTCGACGCCGTGATCACGACCCGCCCGCGCCCGCCGCCCAGTTCATCCTCTCGCTGGCGGAACTGGTCCTCGATGTCGATCACGGGTGTCGCACGCGGCACGACACCCCGTTCGAACGCCCCGCCAAAGCAGCAGTCCAGGAACAGGACGGCGCGCTGCGCTCGACTCCTGCGCATCAGCCGATTCACGAGCGAGGCGTCGACCGCGGTCGACGCGAGGAGGCCGGGACGCGTGTTGGTGGCAGCCAGATAGAGCTCACCGCTATCGTCCTTGATCCCGTGGCAGGAGAAGTGGAGGACGATCAGGTCGTCGGTCCTGCCACCGGCGAGGAGAGCTTCAACGCGCTCGGCGATGACCGAACTCGTCCCGTTGCGCAGGACTTCGACCTCGAAATCTCCGAGCTCCGGGTCGGCAAGGACACCGGCCAGGGCCTCTGCGTCCTCGGCCGGCGAACGTAGCGTCGCCAGCCCCGGATCGAGGTACTCGTTCGTTGCGACGATCAACGCGAGCCGCTTGCCGACCATCCACACACCCTAGTCGCGTGGCGTTGGTGATTTGTCTCGCCACTCAGACCCTACAGGGGCTCCGGCGTCAGTTGCCAGGATCGAATGGACACCGGGAAGATGGCGCCGCCGTAGCCTTGAACGCGGAGTCCGAAGTCGCCCCGGACGACGACCGAGCCCGCACCACTCGGCCCGTTATTGACCGTGGCCGCGGACCCATCCCTCGAGCTGATCCAGAACACATTCCCACCGCCACAGGACTCGAGATCCGCGTCGGCGTCATCGACGATGAAGCACCTGTCGTTGCCGAACACCCAGAAGAGGACCATGTCTTCGAGTGGCTCTACTACGGTGCTCGCATCGTCGTTGGCGTCTGACCGGCTGCACAATGGGCCGATGCCGCACGATCTCGACCGATTCCTCGCAGCCCAGGATCACGTCTACGACGGCGTGCTCGAGGAGCTGCGGCGCGGACGCAAGACCGGCCACTGGATCTGGTTCATCTTTCCGCAGGTCGCGGGCCTCGGGCGCAGCGCCACGTCCCACATGTATGCGATCACCTCACTGGACGAAGCGCGCGCCTATCTCGACCACCCGGTTCTGGGTGCGCGTCTGCGCGAGTGCGCCGGGATCGTCCTGGCGACCGAGGGCCGGACGCGCCGACGATGTCTTCGGCGAGACCGACGCGATGAAGCTCCGCTCGTGCATGACGCTGTTCCATCGGGCCGCGCCCGACGAGCCACTGTTCGCACAGGTCCTGGACGGCTACTACGGCGGCGTCGCGGACGAGGCAACAGACGCCCGGCTGCGGTCGCCGGCCCCCGAGACACCCGTCCCCGAAGCCGATTCGAGGTAGTTCCAGCCAAGCGACATCATTCCGCCTTCTTCGAACTACCCCCAATTCGCCCGCGGCGGGAGATGATTTCGGCGCGGAGCGGCTTTCGGCTGCGGATGGCGCGGCCTGACTGAGACTGCGCAGATCGCGGACGACGGTCCAGCCCGCCTGGTCGCGCCGCAGGGCGGCGAGCGGGCAGCGGTGGACCTCGATGCCGTGCGGTGGCTGCGGGTCGGCGGCGGGCGTCGCGTCGGGCCAGGTCACGCTGGCGCCGGCGGTCCGGGCGGCGATCAGCCAGTAGTCGCCGCTCCGGAACGTCGAGCCGTCGAAGCGGACCTCGAGCCCGTCTCCGAGGCTGATCGGACCGGCATTGCCGGGTCGAACGGGGGCGGGCTCGCTTTCCCAGCGGCGCACGATCGGGTTGACGAGGTCATCGCTTGGCGGCCTGCCCACGGGGGCCACCGCGAGCCTACCGCCATCGACGCGCTCGACCCTGACGAACCACGCAAACGCTCCGATTCCGCACGTCGTGGCCGCCGCCGCGGACGGGGGCCGATTCGAGATAGTTCCCTCCAAGCGAAATCATTCCGCTTGGTTCGAACTATCCGCGATTCGGGGGTTGGCGGATGGGCGATCCCTCGACCGGCCGATCTCGGACGATGGGACGGCGGGCGGGCGCGGACGGCGCGGGGGGCGGGGGCGCGCACAACCCGGACGGCGCCGCACGCTCGACGGCGCCGTCCGGCTGGAAGGAGTGTCAGTTGGCCGCGCGGCCGGCGGTCAGCGCGATCGATTGCGGCTTGAGGAGCGCGAGGTAGATCGGGCATCGCTCGCGCCAGGCCGCGAGCATCGCCTCGACGCGATCCCCCGGCGATGGCGACGAGACGTGAATCTCGAGCGCGAGATCCGCCAGGTCCGGGGCGATGCCGTCGAGGCCCATCAGGCCGCGCGCGTCGGACGACGCGCGGGCGACGGCCGTCACGTCGTCGATCTGCACGCCGAACACGGGCGCCAGCGTGTCGTGGAGGAAGGCGACCGCGCACCCGGCGAGCGCACCGAGCAGGTACGCGGTCGGACTCGGGGCGAGGTTCTCACCGCCGAGGGCCGCGGGCAGGTCGGCATCCCAGTTGAACGGACCGGCCGACAGGCGTGCCCGGCCATTGACGAGGGACGCCGTGACCGCCGGCGTCGACTTTGCCGTCGATGGATCTGCCCGGAAGCGGGCCTCCGTCTCGGCGAGGATCGATGTGTTCATCGGACATCTCCGCTGCGCGCTGCCCGTCTGGACAGCTGAGCGGACCGTAGGCGGGGGAGGTCATTCCCAGGAACCGCGCCACCACCCAATCGGGGTTGCGGCGCGGCCGCCCGATGGCGGCTGGCACGCAGCCGGGCCGATCAGGCGAGCTGGTGCCTGAGGTACTCGGCGACGGCGGCAGCGCGGGCCGCGCGGCCACCCAGCCCTAGCTTCGAGTAGATGTTCGAGAGGTGGCGTTCGATGGTCCGCACGCTCAAGGTGAGCGCCGCCGCGATCTCGTCGTTGGTCCGGCCGTCGGCCGCGAGGCGGAGGACGTCGACCTCGCGGGCCGACAGGGCTTCGGTGGCCGGCCGCTCGGGCCCGCGTGTCGCGAGCGCGCGACGTTCGGGCTCCAGGAACGCCGACACCTCGTCGATGAACACCCGCCACGCGGGTTCGTCGGCAAGCAGGATGTGGTTGCGACTCTGGAGGGGGACGAGCCGGGCGCCCGGGATGCGCGCGCAGACGCTCACCGCGTTGTCGAACGACGTCGACCGGTCGCCGATCGCCTGGAGCACGAGCGTCGGGGCGGTGATCCGCGGCAGGTCCTCCTCGATGTCGACTTGCAGCCGGGCGATCCGGCTGGCGACGGCGTTCGCGGGCGACGTCGACATCCGCTGAAGGTCATCGAACCAGCGCATCTGCTCCTCGGTCGCGTCGGGGATGAACCTGGTCGTGAAGACGCGACGGAAGTCCGAATCCTCCTTCGCCCAGCCGACGCGGATCATGCTCCGGTACGTCTCCTCCTCGGCCCATCCGTCCGGCGTCCAGGTCACCGGCTCGCCGCATACCGTGCCGTAGAGGATCAGCCGGCTGACCCGCTCGGGGTGGGCGACCGCGTACGCCATCGCGACCGCCGAGCCGCCCGACATTCCGAGAAGGGCGAACTGCTCGTAGCCGGTCTCGGCGAGGACCGCCTCGAGATCACCCAGCCGCGCCTCGATCGAGAAGTCGTCGACGTTCCAATCCGACATCCCGAATCCGCGCTCGTCGTATCGGATGACGGTCGCGAGCTCGCCGAGCTGGTCGAGGAAATGGCGCCAGACCGGGCTCTGCCAGTCGTACTGGAGGTGGCTGAGCCAGCACGAGACGACGACGAGTGGCGGGCCGCTGCCGTGGATCGCAAACGCAAGGCGCACGCCGTTCGCCGCGCGGCAGAAACGGATCTCCTGGTCGGGCGCGGTGACGCGCGAGCCGGGAGCGCCCGAAACGGGATGGACTGCCATGGCCCCGACATCGTACGGCTCGCTACAACCCCGGGCGTCGGTCGGGGTGCCGTGCCGCGCTGGGCCCCCGTCCCGGCCCCCCTGTCGCGGCGCGGTTTCCCGGCCCCTTTCCCCGTCGCGATTCCCCCGCGCCGTTGGCCCGCGCCGTTCCCCCCGCGACTTCCTGCCAGAAGTCGGCTGCGTCGACCTTAGGCGCGGAGATGGAGGCGCGCCGGCCTCGCTTGAGGGCTCGTGCGAGCAGGTCTCCGCACGAGCGCGAGCGCCCGGAGGTCATTGAGGCCCCAGCCGAGGGCCTGAACCAGGCCGAAGGTCGCCCTGGCCGACATCTGACAGGTAATAGGGCCGACGACGGCAAATGGGGCGGCGACGGGCTCTGGCGAGGTGGGGCTCGGGCGACGGGCGCGGCAACGGGGCGACGGCGCGGCAACCGGGCGGCGGCGACGGCGACGGGGCGGCGACGGGGTCTGGCGAGGCGGGGCTCGGGCGAGGCGCGCAACGGGGCGGCGGCGACGGCGCGGCGACGGCGCCGCGATCGGGCGACGGGGCTCGGGCGCGGCTGGGCTGCGCGGCGGCCGCCCCTCACAGCCAGTTCGCGTCGCCCTTCTTGAGCCCTTCGCTCAGGAATGCCGCGAACCGCTTGGCGATGTCCTTGATCCGCCAGCCGTGCTTGTCGAGCATCTCGGTGCCGTTCGCGCCCGAGGTGCCCTGGTTGACGAACATCCAGCCGACGTTGCTGATCGCCTCATAGATCTTCGTCTCCGCGTCTGACGCGAGGGCGACCCACGGCACGTTGTCGTTCTCGCCCTCCACGAACGGGATCGGCGGGCTTGCCAGCCGGACGAACGAGGCGAACCGGTTCGCGGCCGGGGCCGTCGTCGCGGTCTTGGCGGAGGTGCCGTAGTACGTCTCGAGGAGCTTCGAGACGGGCGCGGTCAGTTCCGTCCCGATGTTCGCGTCGCGGATGATCCGCTTCTCACGCTTGACGCTCTCGATCGTCGACTTCTGGGTGCTGGTCGCGGCAAGGACCTGGGCGTCCATGTCGCCGAGCAGGTCCTCCTTCGACGCCTTGCTCCGCCCGATCCCCTCCCACAGCGCCGGGTCGAGCGCCGGGTCGCCGCCGACCTCGTCGGGCGGCCCCTCCTCTGTCACGGGTCCCGTGGGCTCGGGCCGCGGCGCCTCGTGGATCTTCTTCATCTGGTCCAGCCACTCCAGCCACCACGAGGCGAGGTCGCCGGCCCACGTGACGACGCCGAGCATCGTCGTGCCGACGGCGACCTCGCCCATCCCGGCCTTCCACGTGGATCCGGCTGACTTGAGGTCCAGGGCGGCCAGGATGTGGCCGGGATCGAGCGTCTTGCCGTCGGGCGTGGTCACATCGTCGGTCTCGAAGAGGCCATCGACCGCGGCCGCGGGAGCCATGAGGACCGTGAGGGGCTCATCGCCGGCTCCGGCCTGCTCCGCGATCACCTTGTCGAACTTGGCGCCGGCCTTGCCGCTGTACGAGCTGTAGTAGAGCCGGCGGAGGCGCTGGAGCACCATCTGCTTGTCGGGGCCGTAGCCCGCTTCGACATCCTTGATCCAGCCGATGTACGTCGCGAGGTCGTGGGGGACCGACTTGCGCTTGGTGATCGGGCCGTAGTCCCAGGCCTCGCCGGTCCGATGGCCCTGCCCCTTGGGCGTGTCGCGCTGGACGCCGATGAGCTCCGCCGTCGCCCGGTTACCGACGGTTCGTTGGAGCGCGGTGACGCCGTCCGCGCCGATCGCCTCCGGGCTCTTCCTGGCAATCGAGAGGAGGCCGGGCACCGGAGAGGCGAGGTTGGAGACCACCGGCCCTGCGCCTCGGTCGGAGTTGATCGCGGCCGAACGGGCGGCGGCGGCATCCCTGTGGCGATCCATCGCGCGCCATCGTCGGATGCGGCCTGCGACCCAGCAAGTGGTTGGCGGGCGCCGGGCGCACGTCTGCCCGAACGGGCATTTCGCACGCCAGCGGATCGGGCTGTCCTCATGGCGTCATTCGAGGTAGTTCCGCTCAAGCGAAATCATTCCGCGTGATTGGAACTACCCCGAGTTCGTCGATCGGCGAGACGTAGATCGCCGGTCAGGCGCGCGACGTTCAGCTAGGCGGCCAGCTCGCCGACCCCTTCCCGGCCGCCGGCGGACAGGCCCTCCGGGAGCCTGACGCGGCCGCCGATGGCAAGGGCCGCGACGGCCCCGAGGGCGACCACGACCGCCCCGACCTGGAGCGCCGGGAGCATCCCGTCGACAAAGGCCTGGGACGAGGCATACGAGCCGTTGGCCGAGAAGACCGACGCGAGGACGGCGACCCCGAAGACACCGCCGAGCTCGCGGATCGCGTTGTTCGCGCCGGACGCCTTGCCCTCCTCCTCCGGTCGGACGGCCGACAGCACGACGTTGGCGATCGGGGCGAAGAAGAGCCCCATCCCGGTGCCGGCGACGATGAACGCCGGAACGACCGTCAGGTAATCGACGGTCGGCGTCGACACGATCGCCAACCAGGCGAGGGCAATTGCCTGGAGCGTCATCCCGAGCACGAGCAGCGGCCGGGTCCCGGTCCGCGACGAGAGGAGCCCCGCGATCGGGGCGACGAAGACCGGCATGATCGTCCACGGCAGGGTCCGGAGGCCGGCCTGCAGCGGGCTGTAGCCCTGGACGACCTGGAAGAACTGGGCGAGCAGGAAGATCGAGCCGAACATCCCGAACGTCATCAGCAGCGACACGACGTTGGCCGCGCTGAATGCGCGGGAGCGGAAGAGCCGGAGGGGGAGCATCGGCTCCGCGGCCCGGGCCTCCCAAGCGACGAACGCGGCCACGAGAACGGCACCGATCCCGAGCGCGGCAACGATCGCCGTGTTCGTCCAGCCGAGCTCATTGCCGCGGACGAGGCCCCAGACGATCGCGAACAGGCCGGCGCTCACGAGGCCGAGACCCGGCAGGTCGAGCCGGCTCGAGGGGCCGCGGGTCTCGGTCAGGCGGGTGATCGCCAGCGGGATCGCGACGAGCCCGATCGGGACGTTGACCCAGAAGATCCACTGCCAGGCGAGGCCCTCGGAGATCGCCCCGCCGACGAGCGGCCCGATCGCGATCGCGAGGCCGGCGATGCCACCCCACGCGCCGAGGGCGACGGCCCGACGTTCCTTGGGCACGGCGGCCGACAGGATCGTCAGGCTCAGCGGCGTGATGATTGCGCCGCCGAGTCCCTGGATCGCCCGGGCGACGATGAGGACGTTGACGGTCGACGAGAGCGCGGCGACGGCCGAGCCGGCGGTGAAGATGGCCAGGCCGATGACGAAGAGTCGCTGCCGGCCGAACCGGTCGCCGAGCGCGGCGCCAGTCAACAGCAGGACGGCGAAGGTCAGGGTGTAGGCGTTGACGATCCACTCGAGCTCGCCGAGCGAGGCCGAGAAGCTCGCGCGGATCACCGGCAGGGCGGTCGTGACGACAAGGTTGTCGAGAGCGGCCATGAAGAGCGCGATCGACGTGATCGCGAACGTCCACACGACGCGGGTGGGGCGGGGCATCTTGCAGTTCTCCTTGTTTGTTAGTAGTTACTAAGTACTCAGCCGAAAAAAAGGGGGGCGGGTTGGTGGCGATGGTCGTCAGGCCCCCTCCTCGAACAGCTCGAGAGTCCAGGTTTCGGTCTGGCCGGGGAGCCCGATCGCCGCGCCGAGGTTCATGAGCATTCCTTCGGCGAAGAAGTGGTGGATCTGGTCCCGGGGTGCTCCGGACACCTCGCTGACGCGACGATGGAGCCGGCCCCACTCCTCCCGGACGACGGCGCGGACCTCGGGATCCGAACATGCCGCGTAGGCCTGGAGCTGGACGAGGAGGAGCGTCCGGTCGGCGAGGAGGCGATCGTAGGCTTTGCCCATCGCCATCAGCGGGGTGTCGCACTCGTCGTCCGCGCCCGGTACCCACGCGGCGGCCGCCGCGTCGAAGGCCAGGCGGGTGCGCGCGAAGCAGCTCCGGACGACGGCGATGAACAGGTCCTTCTTCGTCCCGAAGAGCTGGAAGACATATGGCTGCGACACGCCAACGCGGCGCGCGATCGCCTCCGTCGACGCGCCGACCAGGCCACCGGTCGCGAATTCCTGCATCGCGGCCGCGACGATCGCGTCGCGACGCTCGTCCGCGGTCATCCGCGGCCCACGGGGCGAGCCCGGAGAGCGGCCGGAGCGGGCGACGGTGCCGGAGGTGTTCGTCATGTCAGGTAACTTAGTGCTCACTAAGTCACTTGTCAAGCCCTGGTCGGTTCAAGGGGGAGACGGACGGACTCGCCTTGCACGATAGACTCGGCCTCGCCATGAGCATCCACCCACGGTCGCCGACGCGGGAACCGGCTGTGGGCCACGCGTCCTTCGAGGCGCCGTTCGTCGGGCGTACGGCCGAGCTGGGGGTGTTGCTCGGCGCCCTCGACGACGCCGTTCGCGCAGGGCATCCGAGGTACGTGCTCGTCGATGGCGCGGCCGGGATCGGCAAGAGCCGCCTCGTTCGCGAATTCCTGTCCGTGGCCCGGACGCACGCGTCCGCAGCCGCGATCCTCCAGGGTCGCTGCCCCGCGTCGGGGCGAGGGGTCAGCTACTGGGCGCTCGGCGAGGTCCTCCGACGGGCCTGCGGGATCGGGCTCGACGACCGGGCGGACGACGCAGAACACCGCCTCCGCGACGGGCTTGCCCGGATCCTCGCGCCGCTCGGTCTCACCGCGACCGAGACCGACGAGACGCTGCATGCCCTGGCGACGTCCGCGGGGATCGTCATCCCCGGCAATCCGCTCGAGCGCGTCGAACCGCGCGTCGTCCCGGCGGCGATCACCCAGGCCTGGGCGCGATTCCTGCGCTCGTACACGCAACGCGGCGGCGCGATCCTGGTCATCGAGGACCTCCACTGGGCAGGATCCGCGATGACCCGGGCGTTGCCCGCGATCGCGTCGATGCTCGATGGCCCATTCCTGCTCGTTGCGACAGCCCGCCCGGCATTCCTGGGGCGGGAGCCCGGCTTCATGGCGACCCAGGGACTGACGACAATCGAGGTTCCGCCGCTCCGCGCCGAGGCTGCCGCCGGCCTGGTCGACGGACTGGTTCCGTCCGGTTCGCTCTCGGACGAGCTGCGCTCGACCGTCATCACCCGGGCGGAGGGGAACCCGTTCTTCCTGGAGGAGGCGGTCCGCCACCTGGTCGAAGAGGGGACGCTCCAGCTCCATGGCGACGATCGGCCCGCACGCGGCATCGCCACGATCCCGGACTCGATCCAGGGGGTGCTCGTGGCCCGGATCCAGGCACTGCCGCTCGCGGAGCGTCGTGTCCTCCACGAGGCGGCGGTCGTGGGACGCATCTTCTGGGAGGGCCCGATTCGACAGGCCCTGGGCGTGGCCGACATCGACGAGACAATCGGCCGCCTCGCCGATCGCGGCTTGGTCTTCACGCGCTCGACGTCGAGCCTGTCCGGCGAGGTCGAGCTGGCTTTCAAGCACGCCCTCCTGCGCGACGCGGCGTACGGGACGATGACGAAGGCCCATCGGGCCCGCTCGCACGCCTCGGTCGGGGCGTGGCTCGAAGAGATCGCCGATGATCCGAAGGCCGAGCTGGCGGGCCTGATCGGCGAGCACTTCCGCCGCGCGATCGAGCAGGACGCCGACGGGACTGCCTGGTCGGATCCCGCCGATCGCGAGCGAGTTCGCGGCCGGGCGGTCCGATACCTCATGCTGGCGGGCTCGAGCGCCCATCAGCGCTTCGCGATCGACAAGGCGATCGAGCTTCACGGGGCTGCGCTGCGCCACGCGACGTCAGACGCTGAACGTGCTCGGGCCCTGGCGGCGCTTGGCCAGGATCATGAGTCCGGGCTCGAGGGCCCGGCGGCCATCGATGCTTGCCGGCGGGCGATCGATGCGGCCGATCGGGCTGGACTGCCGGCAGACGAACGTGCCCGCGTTCGGCTGGCAGCTCGCCCGGACCCTCGCTCTCCGATGGGGCGCCTTCCCGATCCGCCCGAACCCCGCCGACATCGACGAGTTCGTCGATCAGGGTCTCGGGCTTGCCGAGGACCCCGAGACCAGGCTGTGGCTGCTGGCGATGAAGGGCGCCGCCGGGATCCGATGGGGCCCCGGTCGCCTGTCGGATCCGCAGTTCATCGCCGACCGGTCCCGGGCGGTGACGGACGCGGTCGAGGGCGCGCGCCAGCTCGGGCTGCCGGACCTGCTCGTTGTCGCCGGCCGGATCTCGGGTCAGCTGGAGTTCGCGGCCGGCCGGTACCGGGAGAGTGCCGCCGCCTTCCGCGAGCTGATCCCGCACCTCGACGCCGTCGAGTCAGACTTCGCGCGAGCCCTGACTGCGCTGTACATCACGCTTGCCCTCGCCGACATCGAGGGCGCCTATGCGGATGCACTCGTCATCGCCCGGCGGGTCCTCGACATGGGGCGGAAGTTGAGCCCACATGAGCACGCCCACGGGACGTCAGCGGTGTTGTGGTGCCTCTACCACCTCGGGGAGTGGTCCGAGACGGGAGAGCTCGTCGACGAGCATCTCGACGCGGTTCGCGGGACCGACGTCTTCATCTGCCCGTACATGCGCAGCGGGCCGCTCATCGGCGCGTTGATCGCCGCCCACCTCGGCGACTTCCGGCGGGCCAATGATCTGTTCGACCAGGTGGCGCTCAGCGAGGAGCAGCCGGGCCTGCCCGAGTCGCTGCATGCGATGGGGTTGATGGCGACCGGCCAGGCCGAGGCGGGTGTGGCCGCCGCTCAGCGGATCATCGACAGCGGCCGGCTGCCGAGCATGGAGGAGAATTCTCACGAGGCCATCGCCCTGGTCGAGGGCCTCCTTGCCACGCGCGACTGGGCCCGATTGCGGGCGTTCCTGCCGGACGCCCGGCGCCTGAGTGCCTCGCTGGCGATCCTCGGGCCATTCTGCGATCGGGCGGAGGCGAGGCTCGCCGCGGCTGACGGCGACACCGAGCGGGCGACCGAGCTCCTCCGGATTGCGCTCAGCGGCTTCGAGCGGCTTGGCGTCCCGTACCAGACCGCCCAGACGAAGGCGCTGCTCGCATCGGTCCTGCCCGACGGCGACGCGATGCTGATGGACGCAGTGGCGACGGCCGAAACGCTGATGGGCGACCGGACGCCTGAGCCACCGGCGCCGCAAGGAACGGCGCCACGTGACGATGACAGCCTGACCGCGCGCGAGCGAGAGATCCTTGAGCTGATCGGTGAGGGGATCAGCAACCAGGAGATCGCGAACCGGCTCGTCCTCAGCCCGCGGACCGTCGAGCGCCACGTGTCGAACATCTACCTGAAGCTTGGCCTGGAGGGTCGGTCATCGCGCGCGGCCGCGGCGTCGTACGCGGTCCGGTCGAGCCTGAAGGACGGGCGTCCCTAGCCCGCCTACGTGTCGGCCGCCATCCGTGTCGGCCATCTGACAGCCGTCGGTCCGTCGACTTTGCGTGCCGGCACGGAAGCACCGAGGACCGTCGGTCCCTACCTTGCACCGACAAGGAGGTACCGAACCATGGCGTATGAGATCGAAGGCAAGCTTCTCGAGGTGTGCTCGTGCAACGTCCTCTGCCCGTGCTGGATCGGCGAGAACCCAGACGGCGGGACGTGCGATTCGGCGCTTGCTTGGCAGGTCGACAAGGGTGAGATCGAGGGCGTCGACGTCAGCGGGCTGACGCTCGCACTGTCGGTCCACATTCCGGGCAACGTCCTGACCCCGGCGTCGTGGAAGGCCGCGGTCTTCGTCGACGAGCGCGCGACGGACGAACAGCAGGCCGCGCTGCTGAAAGTCTTCACCGGTCAGGCCGGGGGAGCCATCGCCGACCTCGCCGCCCTGATCGGCGAGGTGGTCTCGGTCGAGCGCGCGCCGATCGTGTTCACCGTCGAAGGTGGCAAGGGCCGCCTCACGATCGGCTCCGTCGCGGACGCCCAGATCGTGCCCTACGCTGGCGCGACCGGGAACGCGACGACGCTCGGCGAGACCGTGTTCAGCACGATCCCGGGCTCGCCGGTCTACGTCGCAAAGGCCGACCACTTCACCCGCGACGGCGCGCCCCACGGCCTGCCGAGCGTCGACCTGCGCGGACACAACGCCCTCCAGGGCCACTTCCGGTTCGCGGCATAGGCCACAGGGCGGAGATCGAGTGATGTTGTCCGTTCATGCCGGCCGCGCACAGGGCCGTGGATTCGGCCGCGACCGGGCGATCCTCCTCGGGTCGCTCGGCGCGGTTGTCGCGGCCGGCTGGACGGCACTCGCTCTGTGGGGCGCCTCGCCCTGGTCCCGTTACCTCAGCCACCAGGGCCTCGAGCACGGAGCGGATGCAGCCGATACGGTCCTGTTCGTCGCCGGCTGGACGCTCATGACTGTCGCGATGATGCTGCCGACGACGTGGCCGCTGCTGGTCACGTTCCAGGCGCTGGTCCGGCGTCGCCGGCGGCCCGGCCTGCTGGTTCTCCTGCTGGCCGCGGGTTATCTCGTCAGTTGGTCGACCGTCGGGCTGCTGCTGCACTCCGGCGACCGATTGATCCACCTGGCGGTCGAGTCTGTCGGCTGGCTCGGCGAGCACCCCGGCCTGATCGCGGCCGGCACGGTCCTCGTCGCCGGTCTCTACCAGTTCACGGCGCTCAAGTACCGCTGCCTCGAGGAATGCCGCTCACCGCTGGGATTCGTCCTGAACCGCTGGCGCGGCACGAGCGAACGGCGCGAGGCTTTCATGCTCGGCGTCCGCCACGGCCTCTTCTGCGTGGGCTGCTGCTGGTCGCTCATGCTGTTGATGTTCGCGGTCGGCGTCGGTAGCCTCGCCTGGATGTTCGCGCTCGGCGCGATCATGGCGATCGAGAAGAACGCCGTCTGGGCCCGGGGGTTGTCGCACCCGTTCGGCATCGTGTTGATCGGTGCCGGCAGCGCGCTCTGCCTCGCCGCCCTGGTTCCCGCCTGACACCGCCCGGCGCGAGTGGGCCGGTCAGGCGCTCGTCTTGTCGAGATGCTGCAGCAGCCGGTGGGCGGCGAGCTCGATCTGCTTGTGGCGCCATTCGGAGGCGCGGTAGACGCAGGCGATGAGCGCCGTCCGGTGGACCCGGCGAAAGTCCCCGAAGACGAACGCATATCGACCCTTGGTCTCATCCGTCGCGCCGTCGGTCAACCCCAGGTGCCATTGCGCATACTCGTCCCACGAATGGGACTTCAGGAAGGCGTTTTCGTCGTCGGCGGTGGGGGCCGTTTCGCCCCAGTCACTGTCGAGGATCGTCTGGCCGGCGTCGATGAGCTTCCGGGCGTGCGCGACCGCGCGCCTGTTGAGCTTGTACGAGGCCATGTCCGCAGAGTCTCCGATCTGCCGGGTCGGTCGGCCCGGCCACTCTAGCGTTGCGCGTTACGCTGAGCGTACAGAACCCACGAGGAGAAGCGGATGGCGATTCCCGCGGCATTGAACGATCTGCGCGACTCGATCGGGCCGTTCCTGCGCTTCTTGAACGGGCCCATCTGGGCACGGAACGGGGAACCGGGCATGGCCAACTTCGCCGTCGGGAACCCGACGGAGATGCCCCTGACCGGCTATGTCGATGCCCTCCGCGCCCACCTCGAGCCGCAGTCCCCGGACTGGTTCGCCTACAAGCTGAGCGAGCCAAGGGCGCAGGCCGCAGTGGCACGCAGCCTGACGCAGCGGACCGGCCTCGAGTGGGATCCGGCGGACGTGGCGATGACGAACGGCGGGTTCGCCGCCCTGGCCGTCGCGTTCCGGGCGATCCTCGATCCCGGCGACGAGGTCGTGATGATGTCGCCGCCGTGGTTCTTCTACGACCTGCTCATCCGGGCCGCCGGCGGCGTCACGGTCCGGGTGGCGCTGGAGCCGCCTCGGTTCGAGCTCGACCCGGCGGCGATCGCAGCCGCCATCACGCCCCGGACGCGGGCCGTCCTCCTCAACTCCCCCCACAACCCGAGCGGGCGGGTCTATCCGCTTGACGACCTGCGGGCCCTCGGGGACGCGCTGGGCGGGGCCGGCCGGCGGGTCGGCCGGCAGATCTACCTGGTCTCCGACGAGCCGTACAACCGGATCCTGTTCGACGGCATCCAGTTCCACAGCCCCGCCGAGGTCTATCCGGACACCATCACCACGTATTCCTACGGCAAGACGCTGCTGGCGCCGGGAATGCGGATCGGGTACCTGACGGTCCCGCCGACGATGGCCGACCGTGAACCCTTCCGCGAGCAGGTCATCGTGGCCCAGCTGGCATCCGGATTCTCGTTCCCCAACGCACTGCTCCAGCACGCGATCGAGGACCTGGAGCCGCTGTCGATCGACGTCGGCGCGCTGGAGCGGCGGCGGGACCGCCTGGTCGGTGGCCTCCGGGCACTCGATTACGAGACGACGATGCCGGAGGGCACGTTCTACGTGATGGCCCGGAGCCCTCTCGATGACGACGTCGCGTTCGGCGAGTTCCTCGCCGACGAGGGCGTCCTCGTCCTGCCGGGGACGATCGTCGAGGTGCCCGGCTGGTTCCGGATCTCGCTGACCGCGAGCGACGAGATGGTCGCGCACGGCCTGCTGGGATTCGAGCGGGCACGGGAACGCGCGTCGGGCGCCGTTTCGGTCCGGTAACCGGGGCCAGACGGCCGGACTCGGAAGGGCCCGTCTACCGAGCGGAACTGACCCCGCTGGGGACGAGGAGCGTGTGCGATAGTGACGACCTTCGACCCGGCGGCTCGAGGGCGCCGCCGCCCGAAGTCCGCGCGCGACACGCGAACCACACACTGAGGATCGTGGAGGAGCAATGAACAAGTCGACCAGACTCTTGGCACTCCTGTCGGGGGTCGTCCTTGCCGTTTCGGCCTGCTCGACGACCGGGGGGACCTCGGCGTCACCCAGCACCGCATCGGTCGCCCCATCAACCGCGCCGTCAACCGGCGCGTCCGCGTCCCCGTCCGAGGCCGCATCGATCGACCCGTCGTCACTGCTCGGGATGGTGATCGCGTCGGGCAAGATCCGGATCTCGACCGACCCGAACTACAAGCCCTTCTCGTTCGCCAATCCCGATGGTTCGTACGAAGGCTTCGACACCGGGACGGCCGAGGAGGTCGTCAAGCGGCTGAGCCAGAAGCTCGGCAAGGAGATCACGATCGACTGGCAGACACCGGGCTGGGACCTCATCACGGCCGGCAGCTGGGGCGGTCGCTGGGACATCTCGATCGGCTCCATGAGCGTCACGGTCGCCCGCGCCAAGGTCGTCGACTTCGCCGATCCCTACTACTACGACTCCGGTGCGGTCGCAGTCCCGAAGGCTTCGGCGGTCCAGTCACTGGCCGAGCTCAACGACGGCAAGACGTTCTGCGTCGGTGCCGCGACGACCTACGAGCAGTGGCTCAACAAGACGCTCGAGATCGTCGACCCGAACCTCATCCCGCCGCCGACGAACCCCGATGTCACGTCGCTGCCGACCGACAACGAGTGTGTCCAGGCGGTCGCCGCGGGTCGCACGTTCGACGCGATCGTCGCGAATGCGAACGGTCTCGCCGATGCGGCCAAGACGGCCCCGATCCGCGTGCTCGAGGGGCCGCCGATCTTCACCGTCTCCGTCGCGTTCGCGCTCGACAAGAGCGGCCCTGACGACAAGGCCCTCGTCGCGCTGCTCAACGAGATCGTCGCTGAGATGCACGCCGACGGCACGCTCTCGCAGCTGTCGACGAAGTGGCTCGAGAAGGACGTGACCCAGAAGCCGACCTGACCAACCGACCAGTTGTTCCAGGTGCGCGCCCGGCGATCGTCGTCCGGGCGCGCAACTGAATCCGGTGAGTGTCGAGGGTGAGGCGTGAGTGAGATGAACGTGATCCCAGGGACAGGGCAACCGTGAGCGGGCCGGTCGGGGGTTCGCTCGCGGAACGCAGCGTCAATCAGCAACTGGTCCATCAGATCGCGCGGGCGCGCGAACGGCGAAGCCGGCGCTGGCGGCTCATGTTCCTCGCGACATGGGGCGTCATCGTCGCGGGGCTGGTCGCCTTCATCCTGATCACCGTCACGGTCGACTCGACGTTCCTCCAGAAGTGGATCCCGTTCATCCTGACGGGCGTCCCGGTCACCCTCTTCCTCTCGGTCACGTCGATCTTCTTCGCGACGATCCTCGCGGGGTTCGGCGCGCTGGGGCGGCTGTCGCGGAATCCCTTCCTCAATGCCATTGCGAGCTTCTACGTCTCGTTCTTTCGCGGGACGCCGTTGCTCCTCCAGATCCTGTTCATCTACCTCGCCCTGCCCCAGGCCGGGATCGTCCTGCCGGCAATCCCGACCGCCATCGTCGCGCTCAGCCTCAACTACGGCTCGTACATGACGGAGGTCTTCCGGTCGGGGATCGAGGCGGTGCCGCATGGCCAGACGGAGGCCGCCGAGTCGCTCGGCATGACCTCGCGCACCACCTTCCGGCGGATCATCGCCCCGCAGGCGTTCCGGATCATCACCCCGGCGGTCGGCAACGACTTCGTGGCGATGATCAAGGACTCCTCGCTCGCGTCGGTCGTCGGCGTCCAGGAGCTCCTGTGGCGCGCCCAGACCGCGGGCCGTCCGACGTTCCAGTCGATGCAGACGCTGCTCGTCGCCGCGTTCGTCTACTGGATGCTGACGATCCTCTTCTCGCTGTTCCAGGGCCGCCTCGAGCGGCGCATGGCGACGGGCGATCGGTCCGAGGGGCGGCGAGCATGACGCTCCGCCACGTCATCGATCCGGCCGAGAGGCCGGGGAACCTCGTCAAGCCCGGCGCCGACCCGATCGTCGAGGCAACCGCCATCGAGAAGCACTTCGACGACCATCACGTCCTGAAGGGCTGCTCGATGACCGTCTATCCCGGTGAGACCGTGACGATCCTGGGCCGATCCGGATCGGGCAAGAGCACGTTCCTGCGCTGCCTGAACTTCCTGGAGGAGCCGACGGCCGGGTCGGTCGAGATCGCCGGCGTCACCGTCGATGCGGAACCGCTGCGCCGCCGGGATCGAGAGGGGACGGCGAGGATTCGGCAGCTCCGCCTGCGTGCGGGGATGGTCTTCCAGGAGTTCAACCTGTTTCCCCACCTGTCGGTCCTCGGCAACCTGGTCGAGGCGCCGATCCACGTCAAGGGGATGGCGCGGGCCCAGGCGGTCGAGCTTGCCGAGATGTACCTCGCCAGGGTCGGGCTCAGCGACAAGCGTGACCAGTACCCGTCACGCCTGTCGGGCGGTCAACGCCAGCGGGTCGCGATCGCCCGGGCTCTGACCATGGAGCCCGAGGTGCTGCTGTTCGACGAGCCGACCAGCGCGCTGGATCCGTCCCTCGTCGGCGAGGTGCTCAAGGTCATGGAGAGCCTCGCGCACGAGGGCCGGACGATGATCGTCGTGACCCACGAGATGGCCTTCGCCCGCGAGGCCGCCGACCGGGCCTACTTCATGGATGACGGGTTGTTCGTCGAGATCGGTCCGCCGGAGCAGGTGCTCTCGAACCCGAGGGACGAGCGCACGCGGACGTTCCTGGCCCGGTTCCTGCACGGCTGAGGGTCTGGCGTCGGGTTATACGCAGTATGTCACGGGTTTGATGCATTGCCACGGATGACGCGGATGCATATCATTGGTGGATGCGCAAGCACACCACGATCGACCTCGACACGGAGCTCGTCCAGGAGGCGGCCCGGGCGCTCGGCACGACGCGGACCACCGACACGATCCATGCGGCACTGAGCGACGTCGTCCGTCGTCGCCAGCGCCTCGACATCATCGACTTCCGGCCTGCGATCGACCTCGAGGACCTCGACGCGATGCGCGCCCACCGGTTCGCCGAGTCGCGCGAGCCTTACGGATCCGACACCGAGTGATCGAGCTCTTCGACACGAGCGCCCTGATCCTCGCGGCGCGCGACCGGTCCGTCGGCCGGATCCTGGCGGACGCCGTCGCGGCCGACGAGGTCGCGCTGAGCGAGCCGATCCTCCTCGAATACCTCAACGGCGCCCGGAACGCCGACGAGTACGACCGCTTCGAGCGCGGCCTGCGTGCGGCGCGGCTCATCAGCACCTCGAGCGACGACTGGGACCGAGCCCTCGAGGTCCACCGAAGCCTCGCCCACGCGGGCCCGGGACTGCAGCGGAGCGTGCGACTCCCCGATCTGATCATCGCGGCTGCTGCCGAGCGACACGGCCTGCCGATCGTCCACTATGACGAGGACTACGACCGGATCGCCTCCGTCACGGGTCAACCGACGCGATGGGTGGCGCCCCGCGGCTCGGTCTGAACCTCCACCGCGCGACCCGTCAACGGCCGGACGACCGTCCGACGGCGGACTCTTGGGGTTTGGCTCGCCCCCGGAGCGAATTCGAGGTAGTTCCGGCCAAGCGAAATCATTCCGCTTGGTTCGAACTACCCAGATTCGGCGTCGGCGGGACATGATCCGCCGGCCGGACCTCTCGGATGATCGGGCGGCGCCGGCGGCGGGTCTGACGTGGTCGGCTCTAGTTGCCGGTCCGCGACCAGTGGACGATGTCGCTGTCGACCGCCCGCTTGACGCCGAAGTCGGCGCCGGCCTTCGACAGCTCGCGTGACTCGATGTTCGTGATCTTCTTGCCCTTCGCCGACTGACCGCTGATCGCCTCGTCGTTGATCTTGATGGTGCGCGTCACCTGGTTCGCCCCGACCTTGTAGGTCAGGGTGGTCTTGCCGTTGAAGTTCATCTTCATGTCGGCGGCTTTGCCGTCGTTGTGATTGCTTGGATGAGCGGCGACGCCGACGAGGCCGAATTTGTCGGCCATCTCCTGGGCCGCCTTCCGCGACTTGGCCGTCGTTCCGTGGTCCCAGACGATGTCGACGCCGGCCATGGCGGGCACGTCGGCAGGCGCCGTCCGGCCGCTGGCGACCTCAAGACACCAGTGGAAGAGGAACGATCGCTGCGGCGGGCGGAGACCGGCGGTCATCTCGGCGACGATGCCGTTGGCCGCCAGCATGGAGATGAAGGACTGCAGGTCCGCGCCAAAGCCGGCCTCCAGGTCGGAGATCTGGTCGCCGTTCGGCCAGTTGGCATCGGCGATGGCCTTCCAGTGGGCGCCGGAGAGACGCGGGTCGGGGGCGGGCGCCGGGGTCGGATGGGAGATGATCCCGCCCTCGCTGCTGCCTTCGCCCGGCTCCTTCCACCGCTGGACGCGAAGCGGGGAGACGGTCGGCGTCGCGGAGCCACTCCCGGCGCCGGCGGATCCGGTTGCCGGCGTCGTCGTCGCCGCGGCCGCCGCCTTCGCGACGAGCTTGGCCGTCGCCGCCCGCTTCGCCGACGCGATGGTCGCACCGAGGCCATTCCCGTCGTCGAAATGCATGACGTCGCCGCTCTCGCCACCAAAGTCGATCGCGCCCCAGCGCGACACCGATTGCCCGAGGCCCAGGACGACTTCACGCGGGATCGACAGGAATCCCAGGCCCGGGTCCTGCTGGCCGGCACTCGTCGGGTTGAACGGGCGATCGCCAGACGCCGCCCCAGGCGGCGTGAAGCCCGGCACGCCCGGCGGGCCACCGGTCGGGATGGCGCCACCGAGGATCGCGAAGTCCTCCCACATCTGCTTCACGACGTCAGCGGCGGCGGGCGGCGTGGCCGATGGGTGCTTCGTCTTCCAGGTGCCGGCGAGGAATGTCGCCAGCGCCGTCGAGCTGTTCATCAGCGCGAAGTACTGCTTCATCGCGTCCGACTCGATCACGAGCCGGTCGTAGTACTCGGCGACGCGGTTGCGGCGGCCGGCGGGACTCGTCGCGGTCATCGCCCTGTTCGAGGTGATCAACGATGGGATGACGGACTGCTCGGTCCCGATCGGGATCATTGAGGATGAACTCCGCGATCCGGTGATAGACGGGACTGAGCTGCGTGTCGAGCGTGCCCTCGCCCGACTCGTGCATGACGAACGGGTTCTTCGCCACGTCGATATCGATCGCCATCCCCCAGCCGTGCTGCCCGGAGGCCGCCCGGTAGCCGCCGATGCTCGAGATCCCGTAGCCGGTCGGGATCGGCTGCTTGGACGCCGCGTACTCCGCGTCGATCCGGGTCTTGGCGCTGTCGAGTTTCGTGAGGAATTCGGGCTTGACGGCTTTCACGCCCGAGACCTTGCTGTCGATGCTGTGGCCAAGGAACCTGCCAGTGACGAACGAGTCCGTGTACGCCTTGAAGTCGGCAAACGGACCGCCGAGCCCCGAACCGATCTCGGCGGCGATCTGGTCGGACGTCGGGACCGGAGCCGCCGGCGGCCTGGTCCTGCCCCTCGGCGCGGGCTGGCGCTGGAGGCCGATCAGCTCCACGACCGCGCGGTTGCCGACGGTCCGCTGGAGGACGTCGAAGACGTGGACCGCGCCGGTCGCGTTTCGCTCCGCGGAGGCGGGCGCCGTCGACGTCGCGTTGGCGGGGCCAGTGGCCGTTTTCGACGCCGGTCGCATCTCCGAATGGAGGACGTTGCTCACGGGCTCATCTTGGATTTCGCGGGCGGCGTCAAGGCAACCCGCGACGGCGTCTCCGCAGCGGTTCTGCCCGAACGGGCAACAGCCGCGTCAGGCGGGCTCGCCGAGCTCCGAGTCGGCCGCGGCAAGGGACGCCGACATCGCCCGCATCACGAGGAACGCGAGCGCGAACAGAAGGGTCAGGCCCATGACGGGCGCGCCGATCCGCTTGATCACGGCCGCGTCGAGGATCAACCCGATCACGAACACGAGCAGCCCCAGATTGACGCCCCAGAACGCGACATGCCCGACCCAGGGCCGGCGAACGGCCGCGTCGACGAAGAGCACGCTGAGCAGGCCCAGCATGATGTTCGTGATCACGCCGATGTACACCGCGTGGTCGCTCGCGGTCAGGAGGTTGATCGCAAGGGCGCCGGGGTTGGTCGGGTCGGCGGATGCGCTCGCGAGGAACGTGAAGACGAGGTACATGAAGAGGACCAGCGCGCCGACGACCCAGATCGAGGCGGCGGCGACGTGGCGGCCCGACTCCGCGACGAGGCATGGAACCCGCAGCGAACGTGGCCAGATTCGCACGACGAACAGGACGACGGCGACGAGCTGGGTCAGGAGGTAGAGCCCACCCGCCGCCTGCTCGGCGCCCGCGAGCAGGCCGACCGAGATGACGACGCCGCCGAGGAACAGTGCCAGCACCTGGACCAGGCCGGCCCGCGGCAGTCCGCGCGTTCCCAGCACGCGCCACTCGATGAGCCCGAACGAGACCAGCACGAGATAGCCGAACGTCATCGCCGATGCGTGCGCCCCGATCGCGTCGCCCGGCAGGATCGTCACGCCGAGCGCGAAGCTGACCTGGATCAGGACGCCGAACACCGCGCCGTAGCCGAATGACGTCACCCCGAGCACGACCGCGAGCCGCGGCAGCGACCGTTCTCCGGCGAGGAACACCCCCCATAGCCAGACGAGCAACCAGCCGATGACGACGAGCAGCAGGGTGCCGCCGATGGCCCGCAACGCGAAGGAGCCCGTGTAGAACGCGACGACGTAGATCGGGACGAGGATCGCGAGGGCGATCACCAGCCGCCGATCTGCGGCGCGGAACAGGAGGAACGACGTCGCGACGATCGCCAGCGTCAACCAGCCGACCGTCCCGGCATGGACGTGGGTCAGGATCTGGTCGCGGTTGAACTCGACGGCATCGGCGCCGTTCAGGATGCCGATCACGATGTTCAGCACGAAGACGGCCATCGCGACGAGGAACAGGTCGCGGGCGGCAACGGCCCACGATGGCGCACCGGCGCCTCGAAGCGCAGACATCGGATCCCTCTCTCACGGTCGGTGGGCAGCCGATAGGCAGCCGACAGTATGCCTGCGCGGCGGACGCTCAGGACCCCAGGTCGGCGAAGATCTCCCACTCCGGAACACTCCCGGGCGGCACCGCGACGAACTCGTACAGGACGATCGCCCGATCGGCGTGGATCCCCGCCAGATACAGCCCCCCGTGGTGGTCGCCGCGGATTCGCGTCCATCCGGCGGCCGATGATGCGGGCCCCCGCACGCACCGGCATCACGGAGCCCGGATCCGGCTCAAACGGGTCCCACTCACCACCCGGGGTGGTGCGTGGCGGGCAGGGGCAGGGCGCGGGAGGGTCGAGCCGCGGCGCGCGGGACAATGTCGTGACGCCGGGCGGGTAGCGTAGGCCGACACACAGAATCGTTCGGAGGGGAGATGTCGCGAACACGGAACCGGATCGGACGGCTGCGCTGGCCGATTCTGCTCCTCATCGTCCTCGGGCTCGTCGTCTTCCTCGTCCTCGGTCTCGCCCTGATCGCGTCCGAAGATGTTCGCAACGCGTTCCCATCCGCCGTCTCGAGCAGCGCGACCGACCTCATCTTCATCGGCTTCATCGGCGGGCTGCTGACCCTGGCCATCCAGCTCCAGCTCGACGACCAGGAGGAAGCGCGCCGCCTGAACGAGTACCGGCTCGGCCTCCTGCTCGAAGTCGTCGCGGCCTACAACCAGACGAAGGCTGCCAGGCGCGCTCTCCGTGCGGCCGGCTTCCTCGCGCCGTCCAGCGCGACCTTCGAGCGATGGCAGATCGACCAGTTCTGGACCCAGCTGACGAAGATCAATCGCGCTCAGCTCGCGATCGAGAAGATCGGACGCGAGCTGGAGGTCAATCCGGGTCGCCTGCGGGAGATCGACACGCTCAAGACGGAGATCGACGCGGTCGACCAGTACCTCGGCGCGATCATCGAGGACTGGGAAGTCCACGGTGCCCGGCTCGGACGCGGCGAAGGCGCCGCGCTGGACAGCCAGAAGAGCCTAGTCGGCTTCGTGAAGCACCGGGATGTCGAGGGAGCGACCTTCGGCGGCGGGATGGCCGACCGCATGGACCGGATCGAGAAGTCGATCCGGAACGAGATGGCCGGCGTCGACCTCCCAGACGCCGCACCCGGTCGGTAGCCGCATCCGCCGCATTCGCCGCACGCGGTCGTGCGCGACGCCTGTCGCAGGCGGGAACGGCCGGATGACGATGGTCGCGGCGGGCGACCGGACTGAAGATCGAGCCGATGGGCGGGCCGCCGTCCACGCCCGATCGAATGACTGGAGTCCGCCGTGTTCGCTGCTTCGATGGCCATCCCGCGGTTCGGCCATCGGCGCGCGTCACCAACGGCGACGAAGGTCGCGGTGGCGGTCGCCCAGTTCGCAGCCGTCCTCGCCTTCGCGGTCGCCGGCACGATCTTCATCGGCCTGGCGATCGCTTCACCGATCGTGGTCCCGATCGCCCACCGGCAGGGGCTCGCCCTCTCGGGGATGGACCTCGCGACCGCCCGACAGCTCGGTTCCGTGTGGTGGCTGTTCGCGGTCGGCGGAATCCTCAGCTTCGGCGGGGCGCTCGCGACGCTCGGAAACCTGATGCAGCGGCTGTCGACTCCGCCGGAGGCGTAGGCGCCGCCCGCCGCGCGTAGGTCAGCCGCGCCGCTTCAGCGACCGTCCCTGCGAATCCCGCGTCCGTGCCACGTTGGCGCTGGCGAAGTGGGCCTCCTTCAGGGCCATCGGCGCCATCGGGGCGGCAAACGTGTCGCCTTCCGCTTCAAGGTCGTTTACCATCCCACGCATCTCCGCATCGCGACCTGCGTACGCCCGGATCCGGCGGCGAGTTGCGTCCAGGACGCGACGGGCGTTGGCGTAGTCGCCGGCTCGGTTGAGACGGACAGCTTCCTGCCTGGCCCGGGCGGCAAACTGGGTCGCGACCGCGCGATCGACGTCGGGATCGCGCGGCTGGGCATCGTTCGCAGGATCGTCCGCGTAGGCCCAGGAGAGGCGTGCGTCGGTTGCTGCTGCCCGTCCGGCCGCGCCAAAGACGCCGTCGCGGTCGGCCAGCCCGATGATCACGCCGGTCTCCCGGCCGATCTCGCCGTACGGGAACGTGATGCGAAGGACGACGTCAAGGACCTGCTCTCCGACGAGATCGCCGAGGCCGATGACGGTCCGGCTGCCGCGCGGGCGTGTGAGCTGGGGCGAGATGGCCTCGACCCGGACGTCCTCGGCGGCGACGACCTCCAGCTCGACGTCGCGGGCGACGATCTCGAGCGTCTCGCCGACCTCGCTCGTGATGTGGTCGCGGATCGTGGCGGCGTCGCGGACGAAGTAGAAGTGGCCACCGCCGGCATCGGCCATGCCCTGGAGGAGCGCCTCGTCGAAGTCGGTCCCGACGCCGAACGTCGTCGTCGAGACGCCGCGGGCGCGGAGCTCGGCGGCGTGCTTTGCCAGCTCGGTCGGATCGGTCAGGCCCCTGTTGGCGAGTCCGTCAGTGAGCACCAGGCAGCGATTGACGCCGTCGGCGGCGAGGTGGCCGGCGACCTGTTCGGCGCCGCGGAACCATCCCTCGGACAGGTTCGTACTGCCGCGAGCGTCGATGGCGCCAAGCCGTGCCATCGCGTTCCGTCGCGCCTCCGCCGATCCGGGCGTGCTCTCGACGACGAGGTCGACGACGTCGTCGTAGACAACGATGCTGAACCGATCGCGGGCGTCCAGGTGCTCCAGAGCGGCCGAGATGGTCCGCTTGGCAAGATCGATCTTCTCGCCCGACATCGAGCCCGAGCGATCGAGCACGAAGGCGAGATTGACGGGCAGCCGATCGCGCTCCTTCGTGGCCGGCGGCGCCGTGACCTGGACGAGGACGAAGCGCTGGCTGCGATGGTGGGGCCGGATCAGGCGCCGATCGGAGCGGGCGGTGATGGCGGTCTGGTTGGTCATGACGGATCCTCCTCGAGGAGATCGCGGGCAATCGACACGAGCCGATCGACCTGTTTGGCGAGCGGCCGCGGGAGCGGCCGACGGACGTGAAGTTCGATGTCGGGGGCGAGGGTGATGCGCTCCCACTGGGAGCGCTCCGTTGCCGTGGGTGCTGCCGCGGCCGGTGCGCTCGCGGAGGTCGCCATGGGGGCAGGCGGACGCGGATGGGGCACGCCAGGTGCCGGGACTCCGGCGATTGGCTCGGCGGCGAGTGCGCGGATTTCGCGAGGGCGGCGTCAGCAGCGTCCTTGCCATGGGCGCCGGCTGCGCGATCGGGCCCGGCGCAGTCGTGATCGACCCGAGGACCCGACGGATGTAGTCGAGCGCCGAGTCCGCTGGCTCCGGTTCGTGGTCCGATGCCTCGGCAAGGGTCGCGATCGTGGCGTCGTCGAGGCCGGTGAGGCGCCCCCGGATCTCGGCGAGCGGCAGGTGCTCGCGCTGGAGTTTCCGGATCAGGCGCAGGCGGGCCAGGTGCCCATCGTCGTACTTCGCGCCCGGCCCTGACGCGCCCGGGGACGGGATCAGGCCCTGCGACATGTAGTAGCGAATCGTCCGGGGCGTGACGCCCGCGAGGTCGGCAAGTTCGGTCAGGGAATACCGGGGAGCGTTCGTCGGAGGCATGCCGCCATAGTAACAGTATGACGTAACACTGTCAAGTTAGGGGAATCACGGGCTCCAGAAGCCGATCTGGCCGTCCCCGAGCCGCCGCTGAGCGGAGCCATCCGCCGGGATGACGACGACGCCATCGACGCCCTCGGGATTCACGAGAGGCAGGGCGATCTCGGAGCTGTCCGGCGACCAGAAGCGGTGGCTGAGCGCGTACTGGTCGAAAAACGGCAGGAGCTGGAGTGCGAAGAGCCGCGAGATGCGGACCTTCTGCATTGCCCGGGGCGTACCGGTCGCGACGTCGACGAAGGTCAGGAAGACGTCGTACCCGGAGTCGACCGCCGCCAGCGGCGTCTCCGGCGGCGGAACACCGCCCGCGATGGACGCGACATCGTTCTCGCCAGGTCCCGGGATCCGGAGTGTCGCGATCGTCCGACCGTCCGGCGACCAGAAGAAGGCAAGGAGCGAACCCTGCTGGAGCGTCCTGACGGACCCCGACGCAACGTCCACGACCCGGAGCGACCCGATCGGCAGGTCGACCGGTTCGGCGTTCGGGTCGTCCGGCGCGATGAAGGCCAGGCTTCCGCCGGCCGGGGCGAACGTGAAGGCGGCGAGGCCCGGGATGGGAATCTCGTGACGGTTGCCGCCGTCCCGCGACTCCACGACGACCGACTCGGATCTGCCGCCCGTGGCGATCATGAAGGCGCGGCGAGTGCCATCTCGCGTCACGGCAGGGGAGCGGAAGATCCCGGGCGCCGTGCTGTTCGGCTGGCCGGCCGCCCCGTCGAGCCCGACCTCGCCGATGAAGGCGTCGGTGCCGCTACCCGCGTGGACGAGCGCCCGAGCAGGGTCGACCCAGTCCCAGTAGAGCGGCGAGCCCTCGCGAACCACCGACCCTTGAGAGCTGGCATCCGCGGGGGCGACGCGCAGTGCGAGGCCGCCCGGTTCAGATGTCAGGAAGGTCACGTTGCGGCTGTCGGGCGTCCAGTAGAGGTAGAAGGGCTGCCGATCCGGGCTTCGATAGATGACCGCAGGGTCGATCGCAGTCGCCGGGTCGGCGCCGCCCTCGCCGCGCGCCTGGAAGACATAGACGCCCCCGGTGTCGGTGGAGGCGCCGATCGCGGCGACGCGCGAGCCGTCCGGTGACCATGCCGGGAACTGGAACGTGACGCCGGGGACCGGGTGCTTGACGACAGATCCGCCCTGGTCGTCCATCGTCGTGACCACGCCGGCCGCGTCGACGATCGCGATTCGCGTGGGGAGTGGCGCGGTCGGCGCTGCCGCCGGCCCGCCGAGGATCCGGACGAGCCCGCTGACCTGGAGCCCAGCGAGGAGCGCCATCGCGGCGACGAGGGTCAGGACGACGGCGATCCGGAGGCGCCGGCGCGACCGACGGGGCGCAGGCTCGGCCAGCTCGGCCGTCAGCTCGGCCGCGGGGTCGGCCGTCGGCTCGGCCGTCAGCTCGGCCGCGGGGTCGGCGGACGCGAGCGAGTCCGGATCGGCCGCGGGGTCTCCGACGGGCGCCGGCTCCGGAGTGGGCTGCTCCTGGTCCATCACCTACACGATACGGCGGCAGCACGGGTCGGGATTGTTCGCGGAGTTCGATGTGGTCGCAGACAGCCCTTCCGTGCTCGGATTCGAGTCCCTTGCCGGGTTGCGCGACGGCCGGATGACGATGGTCGCCCGACGGCCGCGGTCCGACGATGAGTCAGACGGACGAGTGACGTCCGCAAACACACGAGCAAAGCAAACTGGAGTCCATCGTGACTAGTTCTTCCCGCAGCCCCGTGTTCGTCATCGGCATCGTCGTCCTGGCCGCTGTCCTGGCCCTGGTCGGCATCACGTTCTTCGCCTTGGCCATCTCCGGTCCGATCGCATTGGTCGTCGCCGACCAGATCGGCGCCTATGTGTCCGCATCGGACGCGGCGATCGCCTCACAGCTCGCGTCCCTGTGGCCGCTCTTCGTCGTCGCGTCGGTTGCGAGCCTCGTCGCGGCACTCGCGGCGATCGTCAAGCTCATCCAGCGCGTTTCCCCGACTCCCGCCGCCTGACAAGCGACGACAATCGGCCGATGAGGATCGGCCTGCCGCTGTCGCGATCGATCGCCATCGTCCTGTCGGTGGCGGTCTTCGCGATTCCGCTGGTGTTCGCGCTGGTGATTCCGCATCCGCTCGAACAGCCGGCCGGCGTCGACTTCGTCCTGTACCGCGACGTGGCCGCTCGCTGGCTGGCGGGCGGTCCGTACTTCGAGGCGTACCAGCTCGCCGGGACCTACGACATCCGGGCCGGGGACGTCCTCTATCCGCCCGTCGGATTGCTGCTGTTCGTGCCGTTCGCTCTGCTCCCCGCCGCGCTCGCCTGGCCGCTCTGGTGGGCGATCCCGGTCGGGACAACGGTTTGGGTCATCTGGCGATTGCGGCCGCGGCCGGACGTCTGGCCCCTTCTCGCGCTGTGCATCGCCTGGCCGACGACCCTCCTCAAGACATGGACCGGCAACCCGGTGATCTGGTCCGTGGCCGCACTCGCGCTCGGGGTGTTGTGGTACTGGCCGTCGGTCGTGGTGCTGCTGAAGCCAAGCCTCGCGCCGTTCGCCCTGTTCGGCGCGAATCGGCGGAACTGGTGGCTGGCCCTCGGCGGGTTCGTGCTCGCCAGCCTGCCGTTCGGGTCGCTCTGGGTCGACTGGGTGACGTCGGTCGTCAACTCGCGCGGCGGCGGCCTGCTCTACTCGACCCTGGAAATCCCGATGCTGCTGCTGCCGCTTGTCGCCTGGCTTGGGCGGACGCGGGTCGCCTTGAACTCGTCCGATCTCGAACGTCAGCCGACCGGTCCGCCCCGGAACGTCGAATTGGGGTAGTTCCAGGCAAGCGAAACCATTCCGCTTGGTTCGAACGACCTCGAATCCCGCTCGGACGGACGCCGTGGCTGGGCCCGCGCGGGAACGGACGATCGGCCGCGGCGCGGAGACAGGCTGCGGCGCGGAGACAGGCTGCGGCGCGGAGACAGGCTGCGGCCGGGCGGGCCGGCAGGCCGGCTTGCTCAGCCGCCGTCGAGCAGGTGAGCTCGCAGGAAGTCGACCGTCCGATCGAACGCGAGCTCTGACGCCTCCGCGACGTAGGCGTCCTTCGACGGTTCGGCGAACCAGTGGCCGGTCGCAGGATAGCGATGGATCTCGACCTCGCGGTTCGCGGTCCGCAGGGTCTTCTCGAACGCCGCGAGTCCTTCGTCGGACTCGTATGGGTCCGCTTCGGCGAAGTGGCCCAGGACGGGCGTCCGGCCTCGGGTGAGGCTGGGGCCCTCGATCGACCCGTAGTAGACGACGGTGGCGGCGACCTCCCGTCGCTGCGCCGGCAGCCACAGCGCCCAGGCACCGCCCATCGAGAAGCCGACGGCACCGATCCGTGCCGACGGGTCCCCGACGACGGCCCCCAGCTCGTCGAGCGCAGCCAGGACGAACGCGTCGGCGATGTCCTCGTCGAGCGAGTCCGACAGCCCCTCGGCCTCGGGGATCGTCGTCGCGACCTGGCCGGCGTAGAGATCCGGTGCCGCTGCTGCGAACCCGGCTCTCGCCAGGCGGTCCGTGTACGCGATCACATCCTGGTTCAGGCCCCACCAGGGGTGAAGGACGATGACCCCGGCCCGTGCCACCCCGGCGTGTGCCGGTGAAGCCGGCAGCGCGAGGTGCATCGTGGTCACGCGATGGCCGATTCGGAGCGATCGTCGGTTGGGGAGCGCGATCTGTTCGGTTGTCATGCCCCGACTCTACGCGGGCATACATGACAGCTCGCGTCAGGTACGAACGGTACGATCCCGAGGTGAGGTCCACCCGACACGCACCCGCCGATGCGCCGGTGCTGGGCCGGCGTGCGCTCAACCGGGCGCTGCTCGAGCGGCAGCTGCTCCTGCGGCGCGCTTCGATGCCGGCCGAGACCGCGATCGAACACCTGGTCGCGATGCAGGCCCAGGAGCCGTTCGACCCGTACACGGCGCTCTGGTCGCGCCTCGAGGGCTTCCGGGCGGATGAGCTGGCCGGCCTGATCGAGGACCGGCGCGCCGTCCGTGCTGTCTCGATGATGCGAACGACGATCCACCTCCTGACCGCCCGCGACTGGCTGGCGCTGCGGCCCGTCCTCCAATCGGTCCAGGAACGCGGCTTCTTCACCGGCAGCCCGTTCGGGCGCCAGCTCGCCGGGCTCGACATCGACGAGGTCGTCGCCGCTGGCCTGGCCCTCCTCGAGGAGAAGCCGCGATCCGGAAACGAGATCGGCAGGCTCCTGCAGCAGCGATGGCCCGAGCGGGATGCGACCTCGCTCGGCTACGCCATCCGCACGCTCGTTCCGCTCGTCCAGGTCCCGCCGCGCGGAGTCTGGGGCAAGAGCGGATTGCCCGTCCTCGCGACCGCGGAGTCGTGGCTCGGACGATCTGTCGGGAGCGACCCGGCCCCGGACGCCATGATCCTCCGCTACCTCGCCGCGTTCGGCCCGGCGAGCGTGATGGACATCCAGAGCTGGTGCTGGCTGACCCGCCTCGGGCCGGTCGTCGAGCGGCTCCGACCGCGGCTCCGGACGTTCCGCGACGAGAATGGCAAGGAGCTGTTCGACGTGCCGGACGGCCCGCTGCCCGACCCCGATACGCCAGCGCCACCGCGCTTCCTGCCGACCTACGACAACATCGTGCTGTCGCACAGGGACCGCAGCCGGATCGTCGGCGACCCGAAGGACTGGGCGGTCGGCGGCGGCCAGTTCGACGCGATCTTCAGCCGCGGGTCGATCCTCGTCGACGGGTTCGTCCACTCCGGCTGGCGGGTCGAGCGGGACGGCGACCGGGCGACGCTCGTGGTCATGCCGGCTCGACCGTTGTCGCCCGGAGATCGTGAGGCGGTCGCAGACGAGGCGCTTCGACTGCTCGCCTTCCTCGCGGCCGGCGCCGCGTCCCGCGACGTCAGGTTCGAGGAGCGCGCGGTGGCCTGAGTCGGCCATACTCCGGACGATGCCGAAGGCGAGACAGCGGCCGATCGACGCCGAGCTGCGACCGGACGGGGATCCCCTCAGCGGGGTCGGCCCACCCGAGCCCGACGCGACGCCGGTCGCCCCGGACACCCTCGCGACCCCGGAGTTCGGCCTGGAGCCGCGTCCCCAGGCCCCGAAGCGGGTGATCATCATCGGGGCGGGGATGGCCGGGCTCGTGGCGGCGTTCGAGCTTGCCCGCCAGGGCCACGACCCGATCGTCCTCGAGGCGCAGAACCGGGTCGGGGGCCGGGTCTACACGATGCGCTCGTTCGCTCCGGGGCTCTACGCCGAGGCCGGCGCGATGCGGATCCCGCGGGTCCACGACCTGACCCTCGAATACTGCAACGTGTTCGGCCTGGAGTTGCGGACGTTCGTGATGGGCAACCCGAAGGCCCTCGTCCACATCGGTGGGCAGCGGATGACCGCGGAGGAAGCGGCCCGCCAGCCGGAGCGCCTGCCGTTCGACCTGGCCGAACACGAGCGCGGCCGCACGATCAGCGAACTCTGGGAGGCAGCGACGCTCGATCTGCGCCAGCTCCTGGAGGAGGAGGGCGAGGCGGGCTGGACGGAGATCGTCCGCCAGTACGACCAGTACTCGCTCCGCGAATTCCTCGTCTACAAGGGCTTCTCCGAGGGCGCCATCGAGATGTACGGCGTCCTCAATTTCGTCGAGGCCGACATGAACAACGCCGTCATCGAGGAGCTTCGCGAGGACCTCGGCAAGGCGTTCGTGGACATGCAGGAGATCGTCGGTGGGATGGACCGGTTGCCGAACGCGTTCTACGCGGAGCTCGCCGATCGGATCCGGTTCGGGACGGAGGTCCGGGCAATCGACCAGGACATGAACTCCGTCACGGTTCACTACAAGACCGAGTCGGGGCGCTTCTCCGTGACCGGCGACTATGCCATCTGCACGATCCCGTTCTCCGTCCTGCGCAACGTCGAAATACTGAAGCCCTTCTCGCGCGAGAAGCAGCGGGCGATCCGCCAGCTCAACTACTCGGCGTCGACGAAGATCCTCTTCCAGGTATCCGAGCGCGTCTGGGAGACCGACGACGGCATCTTCGGCGGGGCGACCGTGACGGACCTGCCGATCCGGCGGCTCAACTACCCGACCCCCGATCCGACGACGTCCCGCGGCGTCCTCCTCGCGAGCTACACGTGGTCACAAGACGCCGCGCGATGGGGAGCGATGGACGAGGAGACGCGGCTGGAGGAGGCGCTCGACGACGTCATCCAGATCCATCCGCGCGTCCGCGACGTGTATGAAGTCGGCGCGTCGCACGCCTGGTACAACGATCGCTGGGCGAGCGGCGCCTTCGCCCTGTTCGCGCCGGAGCAGCAGACGCAGCTCCAGGCCGACATCGTCCAGCCGGAGGGCCGGGTCCACTTCGCGGGCGAGCATTGTTCGCTCCACCATGCGTGGATCCAGGGGGCGCTCGAGTCGGGGATCCGGGCGGCGCGGGAGATCCACGAGGCACGCTGACCGTCCTCGCTCCGATGCCTCTCCGCTGGTCCGCCACCCGGACCAAACGACGGAGAAACGGGCCGATTCGACCCGTTCCCGGCTCGTCGTTCGCCCGTTGGTCCGCCACCCGGACCAAGCGCCTGGGAGGACATCGTTCGGCCGCACCGCTGGCCGTTGGCGCGTCAGTTCGCGAGCAGGTCGGCGTAGTCGGGGTGGCGTTTCAACCACGCGGCGATGAACGGGCACTCAGCAACGAGCTTGAGGCCGCGTCGCCGGACGTCGTCGAGCGCGCCCCTGGCGAGGCGGCTGCCGATCCCGAGGCCCTCCACCTCCGCATCGACCTCCGTGTGGACGAAGACGATCTGATCGTCGCCCAGCTCGTACACGGAGATGCCGACCAGCCGATCTCCCAGCCAGGCCTCATACCTGTGATGGAGCGGGTTGTCCGTCACCCGGATCTGCTCGTCGACATCGGTCATCCGCTCATGATGCACGATGTGCTACCGTAGCCAAACAGTTACCAATGGAGCGAGCACGATCGGGGAGGCGAGCGATGGCGAACCACACCGGCAGCGGGACGAAGGACGATCCGTGGGTCCTCAAGACGCCGCCCGGCACGTCGGAGTACCAGATGTGGCGCGATGATTCGGCATCCCCGCCGGCAATCGTCTGCCAGGTCGGCGGAACGCGGCTCCTCTACGACCTCCGCGCGATCGACGACCTGCACGCGATGCTCAAGGCAGCCGGCGACTGGGTGCCGCTCGGCGGCGCGGACGAGCAGAAGCCTGCGCCTGACGGCAGCGTCGAGGCATGGGGCAGGTCGTCCGACAACCCGGTCGGTGGCTGGTACGGCCTCAAGAAGGGCCTCCGCGGCCGGTTCGGCGTCTACATGCCGCCGCTGCTCGAGGCCCTCGGTCTCGCCGAGGTCACCCACGACGCGAAGAACAACCGGATGCGGGCGAAATAGGTCGTGGGAGACGCACTCCGGTCGCCGGCCGGCGATCCCTTCGACGCGCTCGGCGACCCGAACCGCCGGGCGATCGTCGAGTTGCTCGGCGCCGGCGGCCGATCGGTCCAGGAGCTCGCCGACGCGCTGCCGATCAGCCGGCCGGCGGTGTCGCGTCACCTGCGGCTCCTCAAGCGGGCGGGCCTCGTGCGCGAGGAGCCGGTCGGGACGCGGCGGATCTACCGGCTGTATGACGAGGGAATCGGGGCCGTCCGCGCCTACCTCGAACAGGTCTGGGGCGACGCGGCTGCACGCTTTTCGCTGCTCGCGTCGAACACGTCGCCCGAGCCGCGTTCGCGCCCCCGGCCCGGACCGCCTCAGGGCCCGCGCCAGCGCCGGCGCCGATGATCGAGCCGATCCGGCTGACCTTCGAGGTCGACTGCCCCGCCGACCACGCGTTCGACGTGTGGACCACACGGATCGCCACGTGGTGGCCGGCCGATCACACGGCGTCGGGCGAGGCTGACACAACGGTGTTCCTCGAGCGCCGACCGGGTGGCCGGATCTTCGAGCGAACGACGGCGGGAACCGAGCACGACTGGGGCGAGGTCACGATCTGGGAACCGCCGACCCGGCTCGGCTACCTGTGGCACCTCCGCCGCGACCGGGCCGATGCGACCGAGGTCGAGATCCAGTTCATCGACCGTGGCGACGCGACGACACGGGTCGAGATCGAGCACCGGGGCTGGGAGGCGCTCGGGGCGGCCGGCGAGACCTGGCGCGACCGGAACCACGGCGGCTGGGCGACCCTCCTGCCGCACTTCATCGCCGCGGCGGGTGAGTAGGTGAGGGTCCTGACCGCCAGGCGGCGAAAAGCTCACCTGCCCGCCCGATGCCGTTGGCTGCATATCGCGCGTCGTGCGCAGCGCGGCCAGTCCCCTCGCGCCACCCTCGCGCCTCTTCGGGCCGGGTCACGATAGGTCACGCTGATGCAGCCAACGGCATCAGCGCCGGACGCCGCCGCTGCGCCGCCTCGCGCCGCCGGGTCGAAGTCGATGCAGCCAACGGCATCAGCGCCGGACGCGGGCGCTGCGCCGCCTGGTCGAAATCGATGCAGCCAACGGCATCAGCGCGGCACACGCGACTTATCAGCGCCGCAGACGCGACTGTTCGCGCGGCGGGGTCGAACGCGATCGTGTCCGGCCGGCGAGCGAACACCGGTACGATGTTTGGGCCCGTGTCCGACCGCCCATCAGTCCAGGTCCAGGTGTCCATCGTCCGCCCGGCGATCGTCTACTTCGTCCTGTTTGCCGCCGTCGCGGCTTACTTCCCGTACATCGCGGTCTACTACCAATCGATCGGACTCAGTCTCGCGGAGATCGGCCTCCTTGCCGCCCTGAACGCGGCAGTCGCGGTGATCGCAGCTCCGGCCTGGGGAGCGCTCGTCGACCGCGTCCGCGACGTCCGCGGCCCGATCGCGGTGGCCGGCCTGTGGTCGGCGGCGGCTGCGACGTGGCTGGCCGTCACCCGCGAGCCGGTCCTCGTCGCGATCGCGGTCGTGGTCCTCGCGGCGGGCTCGAGCGGGCTCGGCCCGATGCTCGACAGCCGGACGATCGAGATCGTGGGGTCGAACCGCGATCGGTACGGCCGGGCACGCGCCTTCGGGTCGCTCGCGTTCATGATCAGCGCCCTCGGCACCGGGGTCCTGATCGGGGGGACGGGGCCGCAGGGACTCTTCCTTGTCTTCGTCCCGGGGCTACTCCTCGCGGGCCTGATCGCGAATGTCCTGCTCCCCCGGCCGGATCGCTCCGACCCGGCCACGCGGAGGCTGTCGATCGGCTTGGGAGCGGGACTCTCCGGGCTCGTCCGCGACCCGACTCTGCTCCTGTTCTTCGTCGGCTCGGTCCTGCTCTGGATCGCGGTCTCGGCGGTCCACACGTTCCTGTCGGTCCACCTCATCCAGCTGGGTGCGAGCAGCGCCCTGGTCGGCCTCGTCTGGACGCCTGGCGCGCTCGTCGAGGTGCCGCTGATGCTCGCGTTCCCGCTCCTCGTTCGCCGCCTCGGCGCGGAGCGGTTGCTGGTCCTCGGTGGCCTGGCGTTCGCCGTGCGTGCCGTCGGTTGGGCGCTGACGCCCGACCCTCTGCTGTTCGTGGCGATCGCGCCGCTCGGTGGCGTCGGCTACGCGCTCTTCTACGTCGGGACCGTCACGTATGTCTCGGGGGCGGTCGCGCCGAGCATCCAGGCAACAGCCCAGGGCCTGTTCTCCGGGACGGCCTTCAGCATCGGCACGATCGCCGGGTCGATCATCGGCGGCCAGCTCGCCTCTGCGCTCACGATCCCCGGCATGTTCATGGTCTCGGCCGTCGCGACCGCCGCTGGCGCGGGCATCGTCCTGTGGGCGACGGAGGCACGGAGGATGGCCGGGGCGCTTCGCTGAGCGCGGAGGTCAGCCCCGTCGACGACCGCGAGGGAGCGGCCTTGACGTCGCCTTGGGCCAGCGCATCATTGCCCCCCTCCTCGGAAAGGGGTTCGACGGCGAGCGCGGTGTAGCGATCCGCGGCGAGCCTCGCCGACCTCCCCGGCCAGGTCGTCGTGGAGCGTCATCGCTCAACGATACGGCGGGACCTGGAACGGCGGTTCGGTCCATGGGACGCGCCTCAGCGGCCGCGAATTGCGCGAAGGGATCGTCGCCCGCCGACCACGAAGGCGAAGAGCAGGATCGCGACGACCACGACTGGGGCCGACCCGGAATCGGAAGCGGCGGTGGTCGCGGGCGTGTCAGTCGGCGGCGTGGTTGGGCGGGGCGTGGCGCTGGGGACAGTGCCCCCGGTGTTTCTGATGATCGCTGAGCAGATGACCAGCGATCCGCCGCCATTCGCCGAGCCGTTGCACTGGTTGACGGTGACGCGGAAGGTGGAGGACGTCCTGCCGCTCGCGGTGCACTCCAGGTTGACCAATGTGCCGCCGTTGGCCGAGCCGTTGCACTGCGTGATCGTCGCTCCGGTCACGGTGGACGGGAAGGGGTCGCAATTGTTCGCGACGCCGTCGCCCGAGCCGTCGCACTGGTTCACCGTGGCAGCCGACCCACCGGCAGCGACACCGACGAAGTTGTTCGTGACCCGAACGCGGCAGCGCACCGTGGCTCCCCCGCCGTTGAGCGCGTCGTTGCACTGATTGACCACGCTGACTGGCGAGGTCAGGGTATCCGTGACCGTCGCGCAAGCCGCCTCTGGGTCCCCGGCAGCTCCATGACACTCGCGGACCGTGACCGTCGCGGACCCTCCGCTGCGGGTGATCGTATTGACGATCGTGACCTCGCAGATGAGGCCGAGGCCGGCGGTGTTCGGTACGCCGTTGCTGCACGTCGTGGTCTCGGCGATCACGGTCGCCGCCGTGGCACCGGCCGCGAACCCGAGAGAGCCGACGAGCAATAGCCCGCCGGTGACGAGAGTGACGAGAGTCCGACGCATGGCAATCACCTACTGAATGGAACGATTACCGACACGAAATGCGAGGTGGGCCCGTCCACCCAGAACGGACTCCCTCGCGGGATCGAGCGACCGAGATCGAAGAGGGCATTGTGCCTTTCGCTCACGAGTGTGGCGAGTGGTCGCCTGGTCGTCATGACGGTCCGTCATCTGGTTTCGGCGGGGCGCTCAGTCGTTCCGATAGGCAAGGGGTCCTTCGCCTCCAGCCCGCCGTCCCAGCCGGTGTTCGAGAAGGTCGGGATGAACCGATAGCCGAGGCCCGCGACCGTGGCGATGAAGCGCGGCTGCCGGTAGTCGTCCTGCAGTTTCAGGCGCAGGCTCCGGACGTGGCGATCGACGATGTTGCTCTCGGCCACAAAGTCGGTGCCCCAGATGGCGTCGAGGATCTCGTCCCTCGTGACGATGCGCCCGCCGCGACTGGCGAGGAGGTACAGGAGGCTCTGCTCGATGCCACTGAGGTGCACGACCGATTGTCCGGCGCGCACCTGGCGGGTGACGATGTCGATCTCGATCTCGCCGAGCCTGATCGTTGGCACGATCGGCAGGTCCGATCCGGACGCCCGCCGGCTGATGACGATGGATCGGGCGAGCAGTTCCTCAGGCGAGAAGGGCACGGTCAGGATGTCGTCGACCCCGAGATCGAACGCCCTGAGCTTCGTCTGCAGATCGCCGCGTCGGGTGAGGCCCAGGACCGGCGTCGGACTCTGCCTCATGCTCCTGGACGCCCCGAGCCGCTGAAGGAGCGCGGTGCTGTCATCGTGATCCATGTCGACGACGGTCATGTGGGGCCGCCACGACGCGAGGATCTTCTCGGCCTCCGCCAGGCTGCTTGCCGCGCGGACGACGAAGAGGCCGTGATTCAGCGTCAGCTCGATGAGATCGACGACGAGCTGACGGTCGTGGAGGACGAGCGCGCGACGGGCTTCGCGAGGTCGGGTGTCCACGTTGACTGCCAGTCCAGGCTCCCCAGTCTGCGGTCCACCGATCAACACACCGGGTGCCCACCGGCGACCCGAAGTCTACCAAATGGGTGCGTGGACGAGCCTCCTCAGCGGAACAGGTCGTTCTCGGGCGGGATGAGCGCTGCGCGGATCGTCGCCTCGCCGCGGGTCGGGTGTGCCCCGCGGACGAGCGCCGCGGGGCGCGCGGTCGTCTTCCCGAAAGCAAGCTCCGCCGCGCTTGCGATCTCGTCGGCGACGGCCCGGACGGTCGAGCGCATGACGCGGCCGTCGTGGTCCGCGACTCCGCGGAGGTCTTCGAGCGGCAGGATCCCGGACACGCCGATCGCGACGTCGACGATCCCCCAACGCCACGGCCGGCCGAAGGAGTCGCTGATGATGACCGGGAAGTCGACGCCGAACCGGGCGGCGATTGCCTGCCGGATCCCCGCCGCCGAGGCGTCCGGGTCGCGCGGCAGGAGAGTCACGAACTGGCCGCTCCCGGGCCCGACGTTGGAGGCGTCGACGCCGCCGTTCGCGCAGACGAACCCGTGCGGCGTCTCGGTGATGAGGACGCCGTTCTTCATCCGCACGACGCGGCGTGCCTCCCGAAGCACGACCTCGACCTGGCGCGGGTCGCGATCCCATGTCGCGGCGAAGTCGATGGCCTCGGGGCGTGGCTCGATCGTCGTCAGGTCGACGACTGCACCCTCGGCCTTCGACACGATCTTCTGGGTCACGACGAGCACATCGTCGGCCCGAAGCGGCAGGATCGCGCGCCGTCGTTCCAGGGCGTCGCCCAGGAGGGCCGCCAGGTCGTCGCCAGCCTGAACCTCCGGGATTCCGTCCAGGGCGACGACCTCGAGCCGCCCCTCGTCAGCGGGCATCCGCCGCCCCGGTCGTGAGCGACTCGACGAGCAGGAGGTCGTCGGGCGTGTCGACGTCGACCGCGAGTGGGCCGTCGAGCTCGACGTAGCGGGCGCCGGCGTCGGCGGCGCAGGCGGCATGGGCCGCCCGGCTGTCACCACCGAATCCGAACTCGATGGCGTCCGGCGGGGCGAGGACGAGCGCGTTCGTGCCCCGGCCGTGGCGGTCCGGTGCGAGGACGACGAGCGGCCGCGCGGCGACGACGGCCAGCGGGGCGATGACCTCGGCGAGCGTCGCCGGTGAGACGAGGGGCAGGTCGATCGGCACGACGACGATCGCGTCCGCGCCGCCGGCGAGCGCATCGTCTCGCGCCTCACGGAGGCCGCGATTCAGCCCCTGGCTGCGCTGGAGGAGCGTCCTCGCGCCGAGCGCCGCGGCGCCCGCCAGGGCTTCGCGGTCCGGGCTGACGACGAGTGCCTCGTCGATGCCGGGCGTGGCTAGGACCGCCCGGACCGTCCGATCCAGCATGCGATCGACGAGGTCGCGCCGCTCCTCGGCGTCGAGAGTCCCACCGAGCCTCGACTTCGCGCCGGCGAGCGCACCGACCGGAATGATCGCGACGACGTGGGCTGCGTCCATCGCCGGAATGCTACCCGGCGCCCTCGATCAGCGGGCGAACGCGCTGGCGATCGAGACGATCGCGAACCCGAGCAGGACGGCGCCGGAGACGCGGTTCACCCAGGTCAGGACGCGGACCGTGACCCGGGCCCTCAGCGCGGAGACGGCCGTCGTGAGGATCAGCCACCAGCTCAGCGACCCGCAGAAGACGCCGAGTGTCAGGAGGGCGGCGTCGGCGCCGCCGCGGCCGACGACGCCGAGACCCGCGAAGATCGCGGCGAACGAGAGGATCGTCATCGGGTTCGTCATCGTCAGCCCGAAGATCGAGAGGAACGCGCCGGCCAATCCCGGCCGGTCATCGGCGACGGCGACCGCGGCGGGCCGGCTCGTCATCGTCCGCCAGGCGAGCACGAGCAGGAACAGTCCGCCGACGAGGCCGAGCACGACCCGCGCGCCGACGAGGATCGACGTGACGGCTGTCAGCCCGAAGGCGGCGATCCCGCCATACGTCGCGTCCGCCAGGGCGACGCCGAGCCCGGACGCCAGGCCGTAGAGCCGGCCGTGGGCGAGCGTCCGGCGGATCGTCAGCAGGCTGATCGGGCCGACGGCGGCGGCGATCGTGAAGCCGAGGACGAGGCCTCGGGCGAAGAGGATCGGGTCCATGTCGATCTCCTGGGCCGTGCTCCCGAGATTCACGGGTGTGCCCGGCGATGCCGTTGGCTGCATCACCTCGGTGGTGGGGCGGGATCCGGTTGCTGGGCCGGCAGAGCTCCGACCTGAGAAATATGCAACCAACGGCATCGGCCAGGCAGGGCCGATGTTTCTCAGGCCGCGGCGGTCATCCCAAGGACCTCCAACGCCAGGCGGGCCCGGGCAGCGTCGTCGGTCATGATCGTGTCGGTGACGAGGGTTCGCAGGCCGAGGGCCTGAATCGCCGCTGCCAGGTCGGCGTCGACGGTGTCGAGGACGAAGTCGGTCGCTAGGTCGGCGTAGATCCGGGCCACCCCGAGGGCGGTCGACTCGTGGCCGAGCGACGCGAGCATCCGGTCGGCCGGGCCCTTGAGAGCCTTGCCGCCGATGATCCCGGAGACCGCGACGATCCTGACACCGCCCTCCCGGGCTGCCAGAAGCGCCGCCCGAATCTCGCCGACGGCCAGGATCGGCCCGACCGACACGATCGGGTTCGACGGTGCGATCACGATCGCGCGGGCCGTCCTGATCGCCTCGACGACGCCCGGCGCCGCGGCCGCGAGCTCCGCGCCGCGAAACTGCACCTCGTGGACCCCTGGCTCCTGGTGGCGGCCGACGAAGTAGTCCTGGAACTCCAGCCACCCCTCGTCAGTGCGGACGTGGGTCCGGACCGGGTCGTCGCTCATCGGCAGGATCGTCGCCCGGACGCCGAGCGATCGCTGGAGCCCGAGGCACGCGGCGGTCAGCCCGGAGCCGGCCCGCAGTCGCGCGGTCCGGGTGATGTGGGTCGCGAGATCCCGGTCGCCGAGCCGGAACCAGGTCGGCTCGCCGTAGCGACCGAGCATCTCCGACGCCGCGAACGTCTCGCCCTCGATTCCCCAGCCGAACTCGCGGTTGGCCAGCCCGGCGAGCGTGTACATGACCGTGTCGTGGTCGGGCATGACGAGGAGCCCGTGGCGCTCGAGATCATCACCGGTGTTGACGATGACGGTCAGCCGCTCCCCGAGGTTCGCCTGGAGCCCGTGGGCCAGTTTCGCGCCGCCCACGCCCCCCGCGAGAGCGACCACCGGACCGTCGCCCGGGCGGCCGTCAGCCATCCGCGAGCAGGCTGTCGACCTCGCCGATGCGCTCGATCGTCTCCGGGTCGAACGGTGCCGGAAGCCGGACGATGACCGTCCCGAACCCGAGGTCGCGATACGGCCGCAGCGCACCGGCGATCATTGCCGGCGGCCCCAGCAGGACCGGCACCTCGCCGATGTCGTCGGCCCCGTTGAACGCCAGCGTCGCCTCGAAGTGCTCCTGCGCCTCCGCCAGATCGTCGCGGATGATGATCGGGAAGCTGATCGTGAGCTCGATCTCCGCCCGGTCGCGCCCGACGTCGGCGCAGTGGCCGTCGAGGATCGCCAGCTTCTCGGTCACCTCCTCGACCGACCCCGAGGTGTTCCAGGCGTCGGCGCGGAGGGCCGTCGTCCGGAGCGTCTTGCGCGGGCCGGAGCCGCCGACGAGGATCGGCAGCCGGTCCTGGAGCGGCCGCGGCTCGCACAGCGCGTCGACCATCGTGTAGAACCGGCCCTCGTGGGTGACCCGCTCGCCGTCGAGGAGGCGGCGCATCAGCATGACCGACTCATCGAGCCGGTCCAGGCGCTCGCCGAACCCGGAACCCCACTCCGGGATCCCGAATGCCGCGTGCTCGCGCTCGAACCAGGCGCCCCCGATCCCGAGGACGGCGCGACCGCCGGAGATGTTGTCGAGCGTGGTTGCGAGCTTGGCCGTGATGCCCGGGTTACGGAACGTGTTGGCCCCGACCATCAACCCGAGGCGGACCCGGCTCGTCAACGCCGCGACCGCCGATAGCGTCGCCCAGCCCTCGAGGATCGGCTGCTCCCAGGGACCGAAGATCGCCATCAGGTGATCCCATGTCCAGACCGAATCCCAGCCGTTCTCCTCGGCCGCGAGGGCGGCTTCGCGGAACTCCAGCCAGCTCGTCTGCTGCGACCAGAGCTGGGCCCCGAACTTCATCGTCGTCGGCTCATCGGCGTCAGTCGTCCTCGATGTGGTCGTGGATGCTGATCGGATGGAGCCGGAAGCTGACCCGCTGCTGCCGGCTGAAGCGGGTCTCGATCAGGGCCTCTGCCTCGTCGGGGTTGGCCGTGTTGTAGCGGCGGGCCATCGCGGCGATGTCGGCCTGGGCCTGCTCCTGGTCGTCGACGACCTCGACGGTCCCGGTCAGTCCGACCCACGATTCGCGGTTCGCGTCGGTGATCGCGATCGCGACGCGGGGGTCGCGCCGGAGGTTCGACGGCCAGAGGCGGCCATCCAGGGAGTTGACGACGATCGTGTCGCCGTCGAGGAGGAACCACACGACGGCCTGGCGAGGAGCGCCGTCCGGGTCGATCGTGGCGACGGCGGCGTAGCGCGGCTCCGAGAGGAACCGGCGGACGCGATCGGTCAGCGGGCTCGTAGCGGGGAGGGTCATGACGAGATGGTACGCGAGCCGCGTCGGCGGCCGCGCTGCCCGAGCGGCTACTTGACCGTGACTGCCCTGGGGCTGGGCTTCGCGACGGCCGCACGGACCTTGCGCGAGACGGTCCGGCGCGCCGCGTCGAGGCGAAGCTGTTCGATCGGGCGGGGCATGGCCGGCACGAACGCCGGCTTGCCGAAGAGGTAGCCCTGGCCGAGCTCGACGCCGAGCGCCGTCAGCATCGCCAGGTCGTTGCGCTTCTCGATCCCCTCGGCCAGGAGCCGGGCCCCGATCCGCCGGCCGAAGGAGACGAACGCCTCGACGAGCGCCTGCTTGGCATCGTCGCGCGCAATGCCGTGGGCGATCTCGCGGTCGATCTTGATGATCGAGGGGTGGAGGGCGGCAATGAGGGTGAAGCTGGCGTAGCCTGCGCCGGCATCGTCGATCGCGAACCCGAAACCGAGCCGGCGAAGCGCCTTGACCTGCTTGACCAGGGGCACGACGTCGGCGACCGCCTGCTGCTCCGTGCACTCCAGCGTGATCTGGTGGGGTGACAGGCCGGCGGCGTTCACCAGCGCCTTGAGCGCCTTCGCCTCGAACTGGCTGTCGAGCAGGCTGGCGGGCGTGAAGTTGATCGCGAGTCGAAGAGACGGACGCCCCGTGTCGCGGCGCTCCTTCTCGAGTTCACCGGCGCGGGCGAGGATGAGCTTCACGATGAACGAGTCGAGCTCGATCGAGCGATCGGTGTCGATCGCTGCCATGACGATCGAGGTGATCGACTGCGGCAGCATCGGCATGTTCGGACGGAAGAGGCACTCGTACTCGTAGAGCTCGCCGGTCGACAGCTCGACGATCGGCTGGAACGCGACCTGGTGGACGTTTCGCAGGTTGAAGAAATAGTCGAGGGTCTTCGTCTGGACGACCTGCGTCGACTGGGCCATCCCGATTCGGTCGGCCAACCCGGACAGCAGAACGGCCTCCGACAACGCCGCGATGTGGCGCTCGCCCTCGGGCAGCGAGGCATCGAGGCTGACGAGCCCGTACTGTGGCGAGTGGACCAGCTCGGCCACCTCGGCGACCACGGCATCGGTCAGCTCCGACGCGGGCCCGATCACGACGGTCCCGGACTCGAGCTCCATGACGCGGGCGCCCTCGATCGACTGGGCCAGCCGGTGGGCGAACCGAATGTCACGCGACCACAACAGTCGCTGGTCTTCCTGGGGCTTCGGGGCTGAGAAGAAGCGCATGTGATCCAAGCTTATCCACGACGAGGCGACATGCAAAGAGTCCGGGATACCCGGAGTCGCAATTGTGCTCCGCCGTCACAGTGCCCGGAGGGCCCAAGGGTCCGGATCGACACCGGGACCTTTGTCCGGCATCGTGCCTAGGCGAGACGCTCGCCGGCCCGGATCGCGAGGTCGAGGCGGTTCTGCGGCGGTGCGAGCGGGCAGGCCCACTTCGGGTCGAACGCGCAGGACGGCTGGAAGGCGAAGTTGAAGTCGAGGACGAGCGTTCCGTGTTCGACGTCGCCGCCGAGGTCCGCGGACTTCGCTGAGTCGAGCAGGTAGCGACCGGCGGCATACGTCTCGGTGCCGCTCGTCTCGTCCCGGAACGGCACGAAGACCCCACCGGCGTATCCCGCCATCCAGTACACGCCGAGACGCCGCGGACCGTCCGCGAACGGGATGTCGACGCGACCGATCCTGCTGAACGACATGGTTCCGCCGCCGCTGACCGGGAGGTCCATCGCAAGCCCGCCACCGGGCCCGGCGAGGTCGAGTCCGGCGAGGTCGAGTCCGGCGAGGCCACCGAGCGACGGCGACGGCGACGGCCCGGCCCCTGCCCCGGTCGCGGCCCCAGTCGCGGGCTCCGGCTCGTCCGGGGTCACGATGACCTCGAAGCGGAGCGACGGATCGAAGCGAAAATGCCGGGCCTTGAAGTCCGGGCGCGCAGCCGGCGGAACCGGCGACTGTGGATGCTCTCGGAAGAGGCGTTCCCGGGTGGTCCGCCAGAACTCGAGCGCGCCCTCGACGTCGGTCACTGCGAGGGTCCGCACCGCGGCGTAGAGATCCGAGATCCGGCGCCGCCAATCGGCCAGTTCGAGCGTCGCCTGGAGGTCGGGATCGGGATCGATCGCCGCCGGCATCAGGTCCGCCGGGTGGCCGCGCGGTACAGCATGATCCCGCCGATCGCGATGAGGATGATCGGCCAGAAGTCGGACCAGTCGATCCGCGGCATGTCGAGGTCCAGCGTCTGGTCGAGCAGGTACCAGACACCGATGACGAGCAGGACCAGCCCGACGACGAGCGAGGCGATGTTCGTCTCCGGCTCGCGCGGCGGATGCCACCCGATGCCGGGGTCCGGTCGCGGCGATCCGGCGGGGTCGGTCACGGTTTGGGTCCCTCCCTGCGAGACGTCCATCGTAGCCCAGGCCGCGGCGCGGACACGAGGCCGTCGCCGATCCCATCGGGTCTAGAATCCCCGGGACCGGCGGACGTGCCGACCGGCCGGCCGGCCGGCCACCGGCGGCGAAGCAGGAGGCTCCCGTGGTGGATCTGGCGGAGATCGGCGTGTTCGGCGGCTCCGGGTTCTACTCGCTCCTGGACGACGTCCGCGAGATCAAGGTGGACACGCCGTACGGGCCGCCGTCCGATTCGTTCTTCCTCGCGAGCGTCGCCGGGCGCCGTGTCGCGTTCCTGCCTCGCCACGGGCGCCGCCACACGATCCCGCCTCACAGGATCAACTACCGGGCGAACGTCTGGGCGATGCGCTCGCTGGGCGTCAAGGCCGTCATCTCGCCGTGCGCGGCCGGGTCCCTGCAGCTCCCCGTCAAGCCCGGCGACTTCGTGGTCTGCGACCAGTTCGTCGACCGGACGAGCGGACGTCCGCACACCTTCTACGACGGCCCGATCGTGACGCACACGTCGTCGGCCGAGACGTATGACCCGGCGCTCCGACGCATCGCCGTCGAGGTCTGCAGCGAGCACGGCATCGAGGTCCACGACGGCGGCACCGTCGTCGTCATCGAGGGACCGCGCTTCTCGACGAAGGCCGAGTCGAAGTGGTTCAGCGACGCCGGCTGGCAGGTGATCAACATGACCCAGTACCCGGAGGCGTGGCTGTGCCGTGAGCTCGGGATGGCCGTCGTGAACATCGCCCTGATCACCGACTACGACGCGGGCGTCTTCGAGGGCACCGAGGCCGTCGACGCTCGCTCCGTCCTCGAGGTCTTCGCCCAGAACGCCGAGCGGATCCAGAAGGTCGTGCTGGACATGATCGGCCGTTTCCCGGTCGACCTCGACGGGCTGGGAGCGCTCGCAGCCCTCGAGTTCACGCGCGGTGACGGTCACGTGGAGGCGTCCGAGGACATCCGGTTGTTCGAGACGGGCTTGTAGGGGAGTAGGGGGAGTGGCGGAAGTGGCGGACTCGCGGTTCGTGCTTCACCGCAGCCGACCTGGCCACATGTGCGCCGGTGGAACGTTAGCGGCGTTGTTCGACAGGATTCGGCCCTCTCCGGCCCGACGTGATGCGGAATCACGCATCACGGGGCCCGGAATCGGAGCCCGGCGGGCCGTGAGGGCACTCTCGATCTCCGCCTGCGTTCCCTGTGCGCACGTTTGGCCATGATGCCGACGGTTGCGATGGGCAGGCGGCGGATGACGGCCTCGGAACGATGACTGACCGCCTGCCGATTGGGGTCGTCCTCGGGTCGATCGGCGTGAGCACGAGCTGGTGGCTCGAGAGCGCGCGGCGGCTCGAGGAGGCCGGCTACGCCGGCGTCTGGATCTGGGACCACTTCGTGAGCCGCGGGGAGAAGTCGACCCCGGTCCTCGAGGCCTGGACCATGCTGACCGCCGCGGCGATGGTCACGGATCGCATCACGGTCGGTACCTTCGTCGCGAACGTCATGAATCGCCATCCCGCGGTCCTCGCCCGGATGGCGGCGACGCTCCAGGAGGCGAGCGGCGGACGGCTCAGGCTCGGGATCGGGATCGGCGGCCACCCAGACGAGCACGAGGCCTATGGGATCCCGTTCCCGCCGCCGGCCGATCGGGCGCTCCGTCTTCGGGCCGCGGTCGGCGTGCTGCGGGCCCTCTGGTCCGGCGGGCCGGCGACACGCGCCGGCGACCTGTATCCGCTTCGGGACGCGTACGCTCGCCCCGTCCCGGACCCGCCGCCGCCGATCCTGATCGGGGCCGGTACGCCGGCCGGCATCCGCCTCGCCGCGGAGCTCGGTGACGGCTGGGCGGCGGAGTCCGACACGTTCCTCGACCTGGAGCCGCGTTATCGCGATGCCCTGGCCGAAGCCGGCCGCGACCGATCGGAGCAGCGGGTCGTGCTCGGTTTCGGCGGCCGGCGGCGCAAGGACTCTGACCCGCTCTCCGGGGACCCGCTCGTGGTCGCGCCTCGCGACGAGCTTGCCCGCTGGTTCGAGGCGGGTGCGGACGAGGTGCTCCTGACGGCCAGGTCGACCGCCGACGTCGATGCCCTCGTCGCCGCCGTCGATCGCTGGTAGCGGCCGCGGTCGCACGCGAGCCAGGGCCCGCCCGGCCCGCCGACGCTCCCCGGTCCCGTTCGTGGCACGATTGGCGAACCGATGACTTCCCCGACCGCCTCCAACCCGGCCACGCGTCGCGCTCCCCCGGAGTTGACCCACCCCTGCGCGCGTTGTGGCGCGCCGGTTGCTCTCGACGTTGGCCTGTGCGAACGCTGCAACCCGCTCGGGCTGAAGGACTCGGCGAGCTCGCAGGTACACGGCACGGTCTTCGTCGCGGTCGCGCTCGGGATCCTGGGCCTGGCACTCGTGGCCCGCTGGGCGGTCGCGGGGATCGGCCCCTTCTCGGCCGAGGTCACGGGAGTCCGCGCCGACAACGGCGTCCTGACCGTCTCGCTCAGCGTCACGAACGAGGGATCGAATCCCGGAACGACGACCTGCCGCGTCACCGATCCCACGCTCCAGGGCAGCGGCCAGCCGGCATTCTTTCTCACCCCGCGGATCGGGGCGAAGGCGACGATCCAGCTCGACCGGGAGCTCACCGGATTCGGGACCGCGGCGAGACCGCTCTCCGTCGACTGCTCAACGCCGTGACTGCGCCCGTTCCGCCTCCCGCGATCCCCGCACGCGGTTCCGGCGCTCACGACGAGGACCTTGCGTTCACGAAGGAGATCGCCCTCGTTGCCGGCCGGCTGCTCGTGGATCGATACGAGCGGGTCGGGCGGGTCGACTACAAGAGCGCCCGCGACATCGTCACGGAGGTCGATCACCTCAGCGAGGAGCTGATCATCGCAGCCATCCGTGCCCGCTTGCCGAACGACGGGATCCTCGCCGAGGAGTCCGGCGAGCGTGCGACGAAACGCGGCGATCTGCCGGCCGTCGGTCGCGGCCGGGTCTGGGTCATCGATCCGATCGACGGGACGATCAACTATGCGAATGGAATCCCGTTCTTCTGCGTCTCGATCGGGCTCGCGGTCGATGGCCGCCCCGTGGCCGGGGTCGTCCTGGACCCGACGAGGAACGAGCTGTTCGCGGCCACGGCCGATGGGCCCGCGACCCTGAACGATCGGCCGATCACCGCGTCGGACAAGGACAAGCTGACCGACTTCGTCATCCAGATGGCGCTCTCGGGCCGGGCGGCAGCGACGCGGGCGAGGGCCGTCCGGAAGGAGATCCGGATCTCGCGCTCGATGGGCTCGTCGGCGCTGGCGCTCGCGTACGTCGCGAACGGCCGGTTCGATGCGTTCATCCAGCAGGGCGGCCTGTCGAACTGGGACGTCGCCGCGGCGGGCCTCATCGCCGAGCGGGCCGGGGCGACCGTGACCGACATAGCGGGTGGCCCCTGGTTCGATCTCGGGCGGGCGTCGCGAGCCGTCGGTGCTATTGCGGCACCGGCCGCGCACCACGCGAAGATCCTCGAACTGGCGCGTTGACGCGCGACTGGCCGAGCGCCCGCTACTCGCCGAGCCAGCGATGCGGCCGCGACCGGAGCCGCGCCAGCCCCCACTGATCGCAGAAGGCCTCCCACCGGTCGCGCGGCACGCCGTCCCAGCGCAGCGCCTCCGCAGACGCCTGGGCGATCGGCACGCCGTCGGCCGTCGTGCGCAGCCGCGCGAGATCGCGATACAGCATCGCGTTGTCCCACTGGTCCCGCAGCGTGGCGGCGAGGACCGGCGCACCGCGCAGGCTCGGCACCTCCCAGTGGCTCGCTCGCGCCGGGATCCCCTCCAGCGAGCCATAGATCGCGAGCACCGCCGCGGCCGACTTGGCGCCCCAGCCGGGCAGGCCCGGGAACCCATCCGATGCGTCGCCGACGAGCGCCAGCCAGTCGGGAATCGAGGCGGGCGCGACGCCCCACTTCGCGCGGACACCGGCATCGTCGTAGGTCAGGCCGCGGCGACGGTCCCACAGCACGATGCGCGAATCGGAGACGAGCTGGGCCATGTCCTTGTCGGGCGTGCAGATGACGATCCGCTCGACCGACGGGTCGCTCGCGAACCGCCCGGCCGCCGCGGCGATCGCGTCGTCCGCCTCCCATTCGACCATCGGCCAGAGGACGATCCCGAGCGCCTCGATCGCCGCCTCCGCGACAGGGAACTGGGCGAGGAGCTCGGGCGGCATGCCGGCGCTCGACTTGTACCCGGGGAAGAGGTCGTTGCGGAACGATTCGATGACGCGATCCGTCGCCGCGCCGACGTGCGTGGCGCCCTCCTCGCGGAGGAGATAGAGCAGCTGGTCGCAGAGTCCCGAGACGCCCGACAGGATGATGCCGTCTTTGCCGCGGACATCGGGCCGCGGCGCGTAGTGGGCGCGGAAGAGCTCGTAGGTCGCGTCGACGAGATGGATCTGCATGTCGTCAGGGCATCCGCGCCTGCCAGAAGGTCACGCCTGCAGCGTGCATCTCGTCGATTGCGCGATCGCCGTCGCCGGGGTTGAGATCGACCGGACGCACGGCGTCGCTCAGCACGCGCGTCTCGAAACCCAGCCGTTCGGCATCGAGCGCGGTCGCCTTCACGCAGTAGTCGGTCGCGAGGCCGCAGACGACGACCCGCTCGACGTCGTGGGCCCGCAGCAGGCCCTCCAGCTCGGTCGGGATCGTCGCGCCGGTCGTCGGATCGCGCATCGAGAAGCCGGAGTAGCCGTCCTCGCCGTGCGTGCCCTTCTGGACGACCGAGCCCTCGACGACGAGTGCCGGATGGAGTTCCGCGCCCCATGTGCCGGCGACGCAATGAACCGGCCAGATGCCGCCGTCCTTGGCGAAGTGCGGCGTCGAGGCCGGGTGCCAGTCCTGGGTATAGACGACGAGGCCACCGGCGCCCGACGCCGACGCGACCTCGAGGTTCACGGTCGGCACGATCTCCGCGCCGCCCGCGACCGACAGGCTGCCGGCGGGATCGGCGAAGTCGTTCTGGACGTCGACGACGATCAGGGCCGTCCGTGGATCGTAGCGCTGCACCAGACAACGCTACCGCACGTCGCGGACACGGGAGGCGGCGACGCCGATGGCGCCGCCGCCTGCGGAGGAGGGGGAGCGGGTCGAGTCCCCGCGGTCAGGCCGGTTCGCGACGGAATACGCCAACCGCGGCGAGGATGAGCGCCTCGAGGATTGTCCAGCCGACGAGAGCGAGGACGGCGGCCATGTCGAGCACCGAGCCGCCGGCGGCCAGCGCGTCGCTCCGCAGGATGCCCTCGAACGGCCCGACGAAGACCTGGCTTGCGTTCAGGATGAACGACACCAGGTCGTTGCCCTCGCGGGCGTCGAGCAGGAGCAGGACGATTCGCAGCAGGATCAGGACCTGGACGACCCCGAAGATCAGGGCGACAAGGCGGCCGGCGATCGTGCCGCCGCTCGGGCGCATCTCGACCGTCCGGCTCGAGACCGCGGTTCTCTGATCAGGGGCGAGGTCGCCGTCGGTTGCCCGATGCACGACCGTTCGTTCGTCGTATGTCATGGCGGTGTTCGTCTCCTATCAGTGTTCTCCGCCGGCTGGCGGATGCGTCCCGCACGTCGGCGGGCGTCCAGCGTCGAGCGTCGAACCCCACGCACGAACAAGGCGCCCCTTCGGGCGCCTTGCAATGAGGTTTCGGTTGCGTCTGCGGGGCTCAGGCGACCGAGGTGGCCTCGTCGATCGAACGTCCGCCGGGCGCCCTGGCGGGCGCCGCGTCGGACTCAGCCGACACACGCGCGCCGCCCGACTGGGCCGGCCCTTCGACGTCGAGCAGGTAGCCGATCCCCTGGAACGTCTTGATCCGGCCGGGCTCGCCCGGCTTCGCGCCGAGCTTGCGGCGGACGCGGCTGATCCAGACGCGCAGGTACTGGAGGTCGTCGCGGTACTCAGGGCCCCAGACCTTCGTCAGGAGCTCCGTGTGGAGGACGACCTTGCCCGGATGCGTGGCGAGGTGCTGCAGAAGCAGCCACTCCGTGCGTGAGAGCTGGACGAGCTCGCCGTTGCGCCGGACCATCCGCCGCTCGAGGTCGATCTCGATGTCGTCGAACGCCAGGACTCCCGCACCGGGCTCGACGCCCGACGAACGGCGGATGACCGCGCGGACGCGCGCCGCGAGCTCGTCCGGGTGGAACGGCTTGGCGATGTAGTCGTCCGCGCCAAGGTCGAGGCCCTTCGCCTTGTCGGCGGTCGCGCCCTTGGCCGTTAGCAGGATCACCGGCACGGGGCGCTGCTCGCGCAGCTGCCGCATCACCTCGATCCCGTCGAGATCGGGCATCACGATGTCGAGCAGGACGATATCGGGGCGGATCTCCTCGGCCTTGGCGAGCGCATCCTCGCCGCCGGTCGCGGTGACGACGCGGAAGCCCTCCTCGCTCAGCGCGATGGAGACGAGCTTCGTGATACGCGGTTCGTCATCCGCGACGAGCACCAAAGGCTGTGTTCCCACGCCACACCTCTCAGTTCAGGCTCAGATAGTGACGGGTCGAACGACCGGCGTCGACTACGGGGCCGCCGACCCCTCAGCGGCCGGCTGCGTGGCGGCCGGCGGATTCACGTTGTTGTTGTTCGTGTTCGTGGTGGTCGACGGTGAGGCACCCGGCCCCAGGGCGAAGTACCAGACGGCGACCAGAAGGACGATGATGCCGATCACGCCGAGGATGGCACCCATGTTGTTGTTGCCACCGCGTTCGACGACAACCGTCTCGTGTTCGTGAGTCATGCTTGGAGTCTCCATTCCTCAACCCGACGTGGTCGGGGCTTGGCTGTCGCCAGCGGGCGACCGACCGCCATCCTCGCCGTCGGTCCGTCGCGGCAGCCGCGGGCGACATTGCAGAACCGTTGCACGGGCATAACAATTTCGGGCCACTCGCGCTCCGCGCCGGCTCGTAATCGTCGTGCCACGACGTGATGGGCTACGCTGGCCCATATGAGTTTCTCGGCCGAGGATCTCGCCCTCCTCGACGGCGCGGAGGAAGTGGAGATCGAGACGCAGGCACCGGGCAAGGAACCCCGGCGGACGGTGATCTGGATCGTCGTCGACGGCGGTGAGGCCTTCATCCGGACGTACCGCGGCGCGACGTCACGCTGGTACCGCGATGTCGAGGCGAACCCGGCGGTCGCGATCCACGTCGCCGGCAAGCGCCTGGCGGCCTCGGCGATCGGTGCCACAGATCCTGATTCGATCGAGCGGATGAGCGCCGGCCTGCGGCGCAAGTACGCCGGCGACCCTGCAAGCAACCTGATGATCCTGCCGGAGGTCCTTGACACGACCCTCCGGCTCGAGCCCACCTGACCGGACACCGAGGCCCCGATGTATTTCGACGAGTTCAAGCACCAGCTTCCCGATATCGACCCCGACGAGACCTCGGAATGGCTCGCCTCGTTCGACCAGCTCGTCGAGCAGGAGGGCGAGAGTCGCGCGCGGTTCCTCGTGTACAAGCTGCTGAAGCGCGCGCGGCAGCTCCACGTCGGGCTTCCGCCTCTGACCCAGACCCGCTACATCAACACGATCAGCCCGGAGCAGGAGCCGTTCTTCCCCGGTGACGAGAAGCTGGAGCTCCGGATCCGGCGGATCATCCGCTGGAACGCAGTGGCGATGGTGCTTCGGGCGAACAGCCAGTTCGCGGGGATCGGCGGACATCTCGCGACGTATGCGTCCGCGGCGAGCCTCTACGAGGTGGGATTCAACCACTTCTTCCGCGGCAAGGACGACGGCCAGGCCGGCGACCAGATCTTCTACCAGGGTCACGCGGCCCCGGGTATCTACGCCCGCGCGTTCCTCGAGGGCCGGCTGACCGAGGGCCAGCTCGACCACTTCCGTCGCGAGACGGTTCCGGGAGAGGGGCTGCCGTCCTATCCGCATCCGCGGCTGTTGCCTGACTTCTGGGAATACCCGACCGTATCGATGGGAATCGGGCCGATCAGCGCGATCTACCAGGCCCGCTTCAACCGCTACCTCCAGAACCGGGGCCAGCTCGACACGTCCGGCTCACGGGTCTGGGCGTTCCTCGGCGACGGCGAGACCGACGAGCCCGAGTCGCTCGGCGCACTCCACGTCGCCGCCCGCGAGGGCCTCGACAACCTCACGTTCGTGGTCAACTGCAACCTCCAGCGGCTCGACGGCCCGGTCCGCGGCAACGGCAAGATCATCCAGGAGCTCGAATCGGCCTTCCGGGGCGCCGGCTGGAACGTCATCAAGGTGGTCTGGGGCAGGGAGTGGGACGAGCTCCTCGCGCGCGATGTCGACGGGGTCCTGGTCCAGAAGATGAACGACACGCTCGACGGCGAGTTCCAGAAGTTCTCGGTGTCCGGCGGCGCCTATATCCGCGAGCACTTCTTCGGGCCGGACGCGCGGCTTCGCAAGCTCGTCGAGCACCTGTCGGACGACGATCTCACGAAGCTCCGGCGCGGTGGCCACGACTACCGCAAGGTCTACGCTGCCTACAAGGCGGCGACCGAGTCGACCGGCGCACCGACGGTCATCCTCGCCAAGACGGTCAAGGGCTGGACCCTCGGCCCCGGGGTCGAGGCGCGGAACATCACCCACCAGGCGAAGAAGCTGTCCGAAGCGGAGCTGAAGATCTTTCGCGACCGCATCGAGCTGCCGATCCCGGACTCGAAGATCAAGGACGCGCCGTACTACCATCCCGGGCCCGACTCGGAGGAGGTCCAGTACCTCCGCGAGCGGCGGCGGGCACTCGGCGGCGAGATCCCCAAGCGGATCGTCCGCTCCAAGCCACTGCCGGCACCCGCGGCCGAGGTCGACAAGGAGTTCGCGGCGGGCTCCGAAACCGCGGTCTCGACCACGATGGTCTTCAGCCGGATCCTGCGCAACCTGATCCGCGACAAGGAGCTCGGCCCACGGATCGTGCCGATCATTCCCGACGAGGCGCGGACCTTCGGCATGGACCCGCTGTTCAAGGAGGTCGGCATCTACGCCGCCCTCGGCCAGCGGTACTCGCCCGTCGACTCGGACCTCGTCCTGTCGTACCGCGAGGCGGTCGACGGTCAGGTCCTCGAGGAGGGCATCACGGAAGCCGGTTCGATGGCCAGCCTCCAGGCCGCGGCGACCTCGTACGCCTCGCACGGCCATCCGATGATCCCGTTCTACATCTTCTACTCGATGTTCGGCTTCCAGCGGACCGGCGACCAGATCTGGGCGATGGCCGACGCCCGCGGTCGCGGCTTCATGATGGGTGCGACGGCCGGCCGGACGACCCTGACCGGCGAGGGCCTCCAGCACGACGATGGCCATTCGCACATCCTCGCCTCGACCGTCCCGAACGTCCGGGCCTACGACCCGGCCTACGCTTACGAGCTGGCAGCGGTCGTCCGCGACGGGATCGAGCGGATGTACGTCGCGGGCGAGGACGTCTTCTACTACGTCACGCTCTACAACGAGAACTATCCGCAGCCGAAGAAGCCCGACGGCGTCGACGAGGGGATCATCCGCGGCATCTACCGGCTGCGCGAGGCGCCCGCCCTGGGCCGGCGAGCGCAGGTCGCACGCCTGGTCGGGTCCGGTTCGATCCTCCAGCAGGCCGTCGCGGCGCAGGAGATCCTTGCCGACAAGTTCGGGGTCGCGGCCGAGGTCTTCTCGGCGCCGTCGTTCCCGCTCCTGCGGCGCGATGCGCTCGCGGTGGAGCGCTGGAACCGGCTCCACCCGGCACAGGCGCCGCGGGTGCCGTACGTCACGACGGTCCTCGGGCCCGATGGCGGGCCGATCGTCGCGGCGACGGACTGGCTGAAGGCCCTGCCCGACATGGTGTCGCGCTGGCTGCCGGCGTACTACGTTTCCCTCGGCACCGACGGTTTCGGGCGGAGCGGGACGCGCGAGGACCTCCGCTCGCTGTTCGAGATCGACCCGCCGCACATCGCCGCCGCCACGCTCGTCGAGCTGGCCCGCTGCGGCGCGATCCCGCCGGCCAAGGCGTCGGCCGGGATCAAGGAGCTCGGGATCGACCCGGAGAAGCTGGATCCGGTCGCGCTGTAGGCGCCCTGCGACGCGGTCTCGCGCCCGTTGCCGTAATCACCCCCGCCTGGGTGATGCCGTTGGTTGCATCGGCCCGGATGCGGTTCGGGCGCCATTCGGTGGCTGGGGCAGTCCTGGCGACGATTCCGGCGAGTCCCGCGCTGCCATGATGCAGCCAACGGCATCAAGGAGGCAGGGTGCGTCGGCCCAAGCCCCGGACGTTACGCGCCTGATACAGCGCGGTGGCTTGCTGTCGGACCGGAGCAGTAGCCTCGTCCGGTACGCTGTTGGGCAGACCCGACACTGGGAGTGATGCGATGAGCCACGACGATCGGATCCAGGACCCCGGCCATGGCGAACCGGACCACGTTCATGATGAGAGCTGGAACGGCGCCGCCGAGTACGGGATGACGGTCGGTGGCCTTCCGCCCGCGGTGACCGGCGGTGAGGCCGGCGCGACAGGCGAGGCGGAGGGCCCGGACGAGCGTGACCACGCCGACCAGGAGACAAAGCAGGAAACCGGGACGGCCGGCGACCCCAGCCAGCGCTCACGCGAGCCGAGCGGTCGATGACCCAGTCGCTCCGGATCGCCCAGGTCGCCCCGCCGCTCGAGCGCGTGCCGCCGGAGGCGTACGGGGGGACCGAGCGGGTCGTCCACGAGCTCATCGGCGAGCTCGTCCGCCGTGGCCATGACGTCACGACGTTCGCGTCGGGCGACTCCGAGGTCCCCGGACGCTTGGTGCCGACGGTCCCGAAGGCCCTTCGGCCGGCCGGCTTCGGTGGCGATCCCAACGGCTTCATGCTCGCGACGATGCTCGCCGTTCTCGATCGCGAATCCGAGTTCGACGTGATTCACAGCCATCTCGAGTGGTCGAGCGTGATGCTCGCGCGAGCGAGCACGGTCCCGGTTGTTGCGACGTTCCACGGCCGCCTCGACCTGCCATGGGCGTCCGCGGTCTTCGAACCGCCGACGAAGGCGGCGATGGTTGCGATCTCCGAGTCCCAGGCAAGCCCGCATCCAGAGGTCCCGTGGACCGTCGTCCACAACGGCCTGACGCTCACCGGCGCACCGTTCGACCGTCGCCGATCCGATGCCCTCTGCTTCGTCGGACGGGTGGCCCCGGAGAAGGGGATCGTCGAAGCGATCGACATCGCGAAGAAGAGTGGCCGGCATCTCCGGATCGCCGCCAAGATCGGGACGACGCCCGACGAACGCGCCTACAACGACGACGTCTTCGAGCCTGCGCGATTGGCGGCCGGGTCGCTCGTCGAATACCTCGGCGAGGTCGGGGGCGAGGAGCGTGACGATCTCTTCGCGTCGAGCTACGCGACCCTGATGCCCGGGTCCTGGCCGGAGCCCTTCGGCCTCGTGGCGATCGAATCCCTCGCCTGCGGAACGCCGATCCTGGCCCGTCGCGTCGGCGGCCTCGCCGAGATCATCCGGGACGGCATCGACGGCTTCTTCGGCGACGACGTCACGCAGGACGCGTTCAACGTGCCGCGGGTCGAGGAGCTCGACCGGGCTGCGATCCGCGAGTCCGTGATCGACCGATTCTCGGCGGGCCGGATGGCGGACGGGTACGAGGCCGTCTACCGCCGGCTGCTCGATACGGGCAATGCGGTCGATCCTGACGGCGCGAACGGCCGGATCGTCGCGATGGCGTCGCGCCGGGGCGGCTCCGCGCGGTAGTCGCGGACCGACGACAGAGGAATGCCCGCCGCTGGGCCTCTCCTTGGGGCCGAATGCGGCGGGGTTCCAGTCGACCGCGATGGCCGATCGTCAGACCTGCCGATCCTCGACGTCCGTGTGGAGGTCGTCGGCGCCGCGACGGATCCGATCGCCGGCGTTGCCGAGCTCTTTGCGGATGTCGTCGCCCAGGTTGGCCGCCTTGTCGGAGAGGCTCTCCTCGCCATCTGCACGGCGCCAAGCCTTCCTCGCCGTCGCGTCGGCCTCTCGCACAGTCTTCTTCATCTCGTCCTTGGCGTGTTCGATGCCCATGTCCATCTCCCGTGTCCTGGGGACGCGGATCGTCCCGTTCAGCCGAACGTACCGCGGCGCTCGTTGCGGCCCGCCCGGGCCAAGGCAGCAGGAGGTGTCAGCGCGCTTGCAGTCGTCGGGCTGTGATGCGCCTGCAAGCACGTCGGGCACGCGACGCGAACGCGCGGGGCACCCGCCCGCCTACCGTCGGGGACACGTCCATCGAGCTTCACAGGAGGATGATCCAATGGCAGCAAACCAGACGACGACGCGATCGGCCGCCGCGGACGAGACGAGCGCTCGCGACATCGCCGCGGCGACGCGCGACGTGGCGACAGAGGTCGCAGACAGGGCCGGCGCCATGGCATCGCGCCTGCCGGACGCGGCGGCGACCACCCGCGACGCCGTCGAGGAGGCCGCCCGCCGGATGGAAGCGGGCTCCGACGAGATGCTCGCGATGGGCGCATCCCTGTCGCTCGGCCTGGCGATCGGGATGCTCGTGGGGGGCGCGAACCGGCTCCTCGTCGCGTTCGCCCTCATTCCGGCAACAGCGACGGGTTTCACGCTTCTCGACCGGTTCAGCCGCGCCCGCGCTTCGGGACGCCGCTCGAACTGATTCGCGGCGGCCCTGCGAGAGCGATCTCCGAGGGTCCCGCGCCGCGCTGCCCGACCCGCGATTGACGCGACCGTTCGCGCCTGACACAGTGGTCCGACGGTCGGGTCGACCGCCGCTGTCTCCGTCCTCCGTCACCGTTCACTGGGGATGCGACCCGCGAGGGCCACGTGCGGGATCTCCGAATCATCTGTTATCCGCGGGACGACGCCGTGTTCGAGGCGACGGTGCTGCAGCTCTACGCAAGCCTCGTGGCCGGCTCGGAGAATCACGAGAGCCTCGCGGCCGCCGTCATCGCCGCGCTGAGAGACTCGTATCCGGCGGTCGGCATCCGATCGCGCGATCCGATCGCCGAGTTCTCCGTCGAGGAGGCCACCTGGTACGTCTACCGCGACGGTCATCCGTCGCGGACCTAGCCGGAAAGCACGGAACGCCCGAAGGAGGGGGCTCCGGGCGTTCCGTCGAGATCGGTGTGGGAACGCCCCGTCACAAGCGTTCCCACGAGGTTTGAGCGGTTCGAATGACCAGAGACTAGGCTCCCGGCCCGGCGCCGCTCCTAGCGACGGGGCCTGTCCGCATTACAACCGCGTTACGACGTCAGCCCATCGCTTCGCGGCCCAGGATCTCGAGGACGGCCGAGGCGACGTCGCGGGCCTCGGCGTCGCAGCGATCCCCGGGCCCTGGCGACGGCGCCAGCCGCGGACCCACGAGGAGCGACTGGAGCCCGGGCGTGCGGTCGCTGCAGGCGGCCGGATCGGCGCTCAAGCGCCACGAGCCTGGCGACACAGCCGCCGGCATCGCCTCGATCGACAGGGCACCGGGCAGGGCCATGACCACTGCCGGCGGGCAGTCACCGACGAGAAGAAGGCGATGGCCGGTGTCGAGGAAGTGGGCCAGGTGGTCGGCACTCCTCGGCATGCGCGCGACGGACGGGTCGACGTAGATGTCAGTCATGAGGACGAGCGTACCCGCTCGGACCGAATCAGAACGCCCGCCGGGTGCCGGCGGGCGTTCTGATGGGCACATTGCCGGCAGGTGCCGGCACGAGGGTCAGATCGCGCCTCGTCCCGTGCGGGAACGGCCGGTGACAGCGTTCACGGCCACGACCGTGATGATCGCGCCGATCGTCGCGACGACGATCGAGCTGATGTCGAGCGCGCCGTTGATCGGGTCCGAGTTGAAGAGGACGCCGGCGAGGAACCCGCCGACGAGGGCGCCGATGATGCCGAGCACGATGTGCCCGATGACGCCGAGGCCCTCGTCGCCGCGGACGAGGAAGCCGGCCAGGTAGCCGGCGATCGCACCGAGAACGATCCACGCGACGATGCTCATGATGAACCTCCATCCCTGTCTTTCTGGGGTCGTTCGTCACCCTGGTGGGTCACGGCTGCACTCTCGGTGCGACGGGTATCCGACTCCACAACGCCGACCATGGATCGCGTTTCAACGGCCTACCAGTGCCCACGTTGCAGTTGGGGGTCGGTGGTGATTCCATCCTCACATCTCGCGATGGCGTCGCTCCAACGTTGAGTCCGCAACATGGTTGGATCCTCGCCACAGCGCCGCACGGAACGCTTCAGCACGCTGCGTTGCCGTCGGAGGAGTGAGGTGGCGCACCGATGACGTCGTGTTGCATGGCTGCCCACGCCGTGGCGGTACGGCCCTGAACGGCGCCAGACCTCCACGATACCGTGGCCGCACCGTCGAATCGGTTGGGCCCGGACGGAGTGGCACCGTGAACATGGCCCTGGTTCGCCGGAGAGAGCAGCACGACGATCACGAGCCCGCGCGCCCCAAGCTTCCCGTCGCAGCGCTGTCGCGACGCCTCCAGCAGTGCGGCCTCTCGTCAACCGAGGCGGCGAACCTGACGGCCCATCTGAGCGGCCTGCCCGGCGTCAAGAGCGGCTGGACGGTTCACCAGATCGGGCACATCCTGTTTCTCAGGTCGATCGTCGGGACCAAGCGCCTCACGCCCTGATCCCGATTGCCCGCCTGGTGGCATGCGGGTGCAACGATTCCGGTTCCCCCTCGACTGTTTCACCGTGCGGCCGCGGCGCGACACTGGAGGCGGCTCCATCGCCGCGGGGAGAGCGACATCCCCAGGATGCGATCGGGGACCTGCACGAAGACGAGCCCCCGGGCCGCTGGGCCCGGGGGCTCGTCGTCACATACGTCGGGTGAGTGGTCAGGAAGGCGACTCGCTCGGCTCCACGGACTCGCTCGGCTCCATGGAATCGCTCGGCTCAACGGACTCGAGGCCCGAATCCGAGGGGCTTTCGAGCGTCGGAGCGGACGGACTCAACTCCGGCGCGGTGGGGCTCGTCGTTGCGGCGGGGCTGTTGCATGCCGCCAGGGCGGCGACCATGGCAAGAGCCACCAGAAGTCGTTTGAACATGGTTCTCCTCCGTTGCGTCCGCCGGCCAGCGCCGGGGCTCGTGGTTTCTGGGCGTCATGGTCCGCCGATCAAAACGGACCAGACCCGACCCTACGGACGAGGCGGCGACGCACGTGCTGCTTCTGACACGGCCGGCGTTTCAGTCGTCTCGCAGGTGGTCAGCCCGCCGTCCCTGACACCTCCGTGTTAGGAGACGGCCCGCTGCCCGCGTGCGGATGGGAGCAGCGCGGTTCCATCCTCCGCTGACATCGACGCCCCGCTCCCCGGTTGACGGCGTCGCCCAGACCCACCTGCGGAACGGAGCCCAGCATGGATCTCGAGGATCGATCGATGCGTGTCCTCGAGTACGCGATCGCGTTCGTCGCCCTGGCCGTCGCCGGCATCCTCGCCCTCATCCGGTGACGCTCCGGGCCCGCCTGTACGATGCGAACGGCGAAGATCGTGACATCGACCTGACGTCCGACGAGCTCCGGGAGGTCGACGACAGGCAACTTCTCTGGATCGACATCGACGAGCGGTCGGACGAGAGCCTGGACAGGCTGGCCGCCGCCCTCGAGCTCGAGCCCCGGATCGCCGGGCAGCTCCGGACGGACGGTCGCCGCGCCCGGCTCCTCCGCTTCCCGGATCGCATCCTCATCACCCTCGGCGCGCTCGAGCGGGACGGCAGGGAAATCGGCCGGCGCGAGCTCGACGTCCTCGTCGGCCGCAATCTCGTCGTCACCGTCCACGATGGTCCGATCGGCGCGATAGCCGACTTCGAGGAACAGCTCGAGGGCGAGAGCGGCCTGGGTGAGCTCCAGGCGGGAGCATTCATGACCGGCCTGGTCGACGCGGTCCTCAGCACCTACTTCCGGGAGATCGATCAGGTCGAACGGGACATCGAGGCGCTCGATCAGGCCGCGCTCCGGCTCGGGGGCGGGACCGACTTCCTGAGGGCGGTCGTGACGCTTCGCGGCCGGATCGCCGTCATCCGTCGGGCGCTGACCCCAAATCGTGACGCGCTGTCGCCGACCGTCCGCCCGGACTTCGAGGTTCACGACGATCTCGTCCGAGCCTGGCCCGGGACGATCGAGCGGCTCGAGCGTGCCATCGACGGCGTCGACAAGGCCCGCGAGCTGCTGGTCGGCTCGTTCGACATCTACCTCGGCAGGAGTGCCCAGCGCTCGAACGACGTCATGAAGACGCTCACGACCATATCGGCCGTCGCCCTCCCGGCGATCGTGCTCGCGGGGATCATGGGAATGAACTTCAAGCTCGCCTTCTTCGACCAGCCCGACAACTTCTGGGTCGTCATCGGGTCGATGCTGACGCTCGCGCTCGTCATCCTCGCCGTATCACGCTGGCGCGGCTGGATCTGAGGGAGCGAGGGTTCAAGGCTCCTCGTCCATGATCCGCAGGGTGAACGCGAACTCGGCTCCGCCGCCGGGTCGTGGCGTCGCCCAGATCCGGCCGCCCATCGCCCTGACGAGGCGGGCGCAGACGAACAGGCCGATGCCCGCCCCGGCGGCCGCGGACGCCGTCCGCGGAGAGCGGAAGAAGAGCTCGAACAGGCGCTCGCCTTCCTCCGCCGGGAAGCCGGGACCGTCGTCGCTGATCGTGACGGTGATCTCCCGGTCGTCGGCCCTGACCGCGACGACGACGGTCGCCCCGACGCCGCCGTACTTCGCCGCGTTCGAGACGAGGTTGCGGACGACCTGCTCGACGTAGGTCGGGTCGGCAACCGCGGTCGGCACGCCGGGCGGGACGTCCGATCTCGAATGTCACGCCGGGCCAGCGGAGCTCTTCAGAGCGGATGACAGTCGGCAGGATGCGCTGGATCAGCACGGGCTCGCTGCCCACCTCGCCCTCGTTCTCGCCGAAGCGGGTCATGGCGATGACATCCTCGACCAGGCGGTGGAGCCGCTCCGACTCGATCGCGATGTCCGAGAAGATCTCCTGGCGGGTCTCGAGCGAGAGCTCGTGGTCGTCGCGGGCGAGGACCTTGGAGCCGGCGAAGATTGTCGTCACCGGTGTCCGCAGCTCGTGCGACAGCACACCGATGAACGTGTCCCTGATGACCTGGCTCTGACGGGCCGCGGTGACGTCGCGGAGCATCACGATCGTCTCGATGCCCTGCTCGGAGGCGTCCGCCTCGTCCCGCGTCACCGGGTACGTGCTCAGCTCGATCCAGCGGTCCTCGGCGCCACGGGCGCGAAGCTCGACCGGCCCACCGACCGTGCCCAGCGCCGGCGCTTCGCCCCGCGGGTCCTCGATCTGGGCGAGGATCTCGTCGTAGGTCTGCTCATCGACGTCGGGAAAGATGTCCTCCGCGGCCGGGTTCGACAGGCTGATCCGCCCGTATTCGCCGCAGACGAAGATGCCGTCGCCCATCGCCCGGATCACGGCGTTCAGCTCGGCGGCCTTGGCATGCTCGGACTCGGCAAGCCGGCGGAGGTTCGCCTGGGCCTCGATCCTGTCGGCGATGTCGCGGGCGACTGCGACGATCCGCCCATCCTCGCCCGGCGGGGCGACATGCTGGAGGAGCACCTCGACCGGGATCGACCGGCCGTCACGGTGGCGATAGGAGAGGGTCGCCGTCCGGGCGTCGAGCGTCCCGCTGACGAGGGGCTCCACGAGGCCGCGGATCCCGATCGCGTCGAGCTCCTCGATCAGCATCGTCGCATCGCCTGCGAGCAGCTCATCTGGGCTGTAGCCCAGCTGATCGGTGGCTCCGCGGTTGACGTACGACAGTCGCAGCGTGAGCGGGTCGAACATCACGACGGTATCAAGGGTCGCATCGAGGACGCGCTTGTAGCGGACGGCCTCGCGGAACGACCGGGCGTTCGAGATGGCGGAGGCGGCCCGCGCCGCGAGGCTCTCGGCGAAGGCGAGGTCGTCCGTGCCGTACTGCCGGCCCGACTCGGCTCCCACGAACGAGAGGGCGCCGAGAATTTGGCCGCCCGCGATGACCGGGACGCATATGTACGAGCGCAGCTGGAGGGCGCGGATGAGATCGAGATGCTCCGAATCGCGAGCTCCCGCCTCGAGCAGCTCCTCGGGCACGTCGGACATCATGTCCGACTGGCCGGTCCGCAGCACGAACGACAGGCCGCGTGGCGCGTCAGGATCGGCCGGATAGCGATCCTGGAGCTCCTTGGCCAGGGCAACCTTTTCGGGATCCGTATGGGCAACGGCGATCCGCCGGACGGTCCCCGACTCGTCGAGGATGTCGACGGCGCACCAGTCCGCGATCCGCGGAACCGCGAGCTCCGCGACGAGACGGATCGTCTCCTCGTAGTCGAGCGACGAAGCGAGGAGCTCCGTGGCGTTGGCGAGGAACTGGCGGTTCTCTCGCGCGCGGCGAGCGTCGGCGATGTCGATGATCGTCGCCACGCCCGCGACGACGCGACCGTCGCGATCGAAGACCGGGCCAGCACGTTTGCCGACCCACGTTCTCGTGCCGTCGGCCCGGACCAGCTCGATCTCCGTGTACGGGACTGTCTCGCCGCGCACGGCGCGGGCGAGCGGCCAGTCCCCGGGCAGCAGCTGGCGGCCGTCGGCGTCGAAGCCCTGGTACGCCTTTCCGCCGGCGATATGATGGATCTCGCGGGCCGGGATCCGCAGGATCTCCTCCAGCCTGTCGTTGGCGAGGACGATCCGGCCGCTCGGAGCCTCCGCGATCATCAGTCCCTCCGGCAGCTGCCGCAGGAGTGCCTCGAGGCGGCCTCGCTGGGCCTCGAGGTCGTCGACGAGGCGCTCGCGAATGCCGGCAAGCGCGACACGGGCCAGGGCCTGGGCGCACAGGTCGGCATATGCGCCGATGAGCGCGCGGTCGTCCGGGTCGAACGACTGGCGTTCAGCGAACGACAGACCGAGGACGCCGAATGTGCCCCCGTCCGCGACGAGCGGAACCGCGCAGACCGACCGATTCGGCGTCGCCTTGAACGCGAGCCGTGTCTGATCGTCGTGCGCCCCGGTGTCGAGATCGTGCGTGTCCTGGATCCAGAACGCCTCGGATTCGCGGGTGGCGCGCGCGAGCGGATGGGTTGACGCCAGCGACGTCTGTTCGTAGGGGGCAAGGTCTTCCGGGTCGTAGCCGTCGCTCGCGACGATCGAGAGCATGTCGTCATGGCTGAGCGCGATGACGGCCCCGCTCGCTCCGAGCGCCGCACGGCCTTCGCGTACGACGAGGGCCGTCACGGCATCACGCGTCGAGGCGCTCGCGAGTGCCCGCGTCACCCGTTGCAGGCGCTCGACGCGGAGCGCCGCGGCCTCGGCCGCTCGCCTGGCGGACTGCTCCGCGCGGTGGATCAGGCCGTTGCTGATCGCGAGTGCGGCCCGACCGGCGAGCTCGGTCGTGATCTCGAGATCGGCAGGCCCGTACTCCCGCTCCGGCCCGACGACAAAGAACATCGCCCCGATCGTTTCACCGCGGGCGATCAGTGGCTGAACGATCGCGCTCCGGGCCTCCATCGCCTGGATGATCGCAACGAGGGAATCGACGTTGCCGCTGGCGCGGCGAATGACCTCTGGATCGGCCAGGTTCCCGATGAGGATCGGCCGGCGCTCCTCGACAGCGCGAGCGCCCGGGCGCGTCGATCCGGGAGCCGTCGGAAAGTCGCGGATCGCGTCGAGGATGGCCTGCTGGTCCGGATCCCTCGCCACCGCCGCGACGCGGCGCAGGCTGCCATCGGGCTCGATGAGATCCACCAGGCACCAATCGGCGAGGTCGGGAATGGACAGCGAGGCCGCCGCCTGGATCGTCTCGTCGACATCGCGCGTCTCGTCGAGTCGGAGGCCCGCATCCGCGACGAGCCTCGCGATGTCGGCGGCGCGCTTCCGTTCCTCGATGTCCACGCACGATCCGACCAGGCCGAGGAACTCGCCGTCCGGGCCCGTCCGCGGTGCCCCGATGTCGAGGACCCACCGGTAGGCGCCATCGTGGCGTCGCAGCCGGTACTCGATCTCGAACCGCTCCTGACGAGCAAGCGCCGCATCGATCGCCGACCGGCGCCGCTCGACGTCCGCCGGATGGATCGCCGCGGTCCAACCGGTCCCCACCTCCTCGTCGAGCGTCCTGCCGGTGAATTCGAGCCAGCCCGTGTTGAAGAACGTGTGGCCGTGGTCCTGGTCGGCCATCCAGACGAGCATCGGCGCGGTGTCGGTGAGGTCCCTGAACTGGCGCTCGACCGCACGGCTCGCCCGGCCCTCGCGGACCTGCGCGGTGAGGTCGGTGAACGTCGTGACCGCTACCCATTCGCCGGCCGCGATCTCGACGGCGCGAGCACGCACGGTCGACCATCGCTCGTCGCCGCTGGCCCTGACCCGGAATCGGAGAACCATCGGGTCCGGATCCTCGCCCGCGAGGACCCGGCGCCCGGGAAGCACCGCGGGAGACACGGGGTCGCCCGCCGCGTCCAGCAGCTCGAACCGCGCCAGGGTCTCTGCCGCTGACGCGCCCAGCATCTCCTCCGGCGTCGCCCAGCCGCTGAGGGTCGCTGCCGCCTGGTTGACGTAGACGAGCCGGTGATCCTCGTCCATGACGGTCACCCCGGAGTCGACCGCGTCGAGGATTTCGGCGAGCCGGCCGATCAGGACATTCGCGGTGTGCCGAACGGACTGGTGCTCGACCAAGGGACTCCTCGTGTGAGCTGCTGCCGGGGACGGATCGAAGCGGCTCAGTAGCGCATCGGCCAGGTGTCGCGCTGAGTGTGTGTCCCCGATTGGAGATTGCAGAAACGTTACAGGTTCAGTCGGAACGAACAGCGACGCGCCTCGCCCGGCGGGCGCCCTCGTGGCGGGTGCCGCCGCTGCGGGTGTCGGCGTGTCCCACCGTCAGCGGGGCGTCGCGACCACGTGAAGCAGCTCGCCGGACGACAGGTCTGTGGCGAACAGCTCGCCCGTCTCGTCCTCGCCGAACGAACTGATCGTTGCGTCGCTCTTGAGGACGAGGACAGGTTCCGTGGCCCCGTTCACAGCCGCGTCGATGACGAAGATGTTCCGCGATCCGAAGTCGGCAAACAGATAGCCGCCGACGAGGGCCGCCTGCCCCGAACCGCGATAGACGGCGCCACCGATGACCGTGCTGCCCAGGTCGCGGCCGTACTCGGTCACCGGCAGGACGAGGGAGGGGTCCTCGCAGCCGTCGGCCGGCCGGAAGCAGTGGGCGCCCTCCATCCGATTCCAGCCGAAGTCCTGCCCCGATGTCCCGGCCCGCACGACGTCGATCTCCTCCCAGGCGCTCTGCCCGACGTCACCGATCCACAGGTCGCCCGTTGCCCGATCGAAGCTCATCCGCCACGGATTCCTCATGCCGTAGGTGAAGATCTCCGGCTGGGCTCCGGCCCGGCCGACGAACGGGTTGTCCGCGGGAATGCCGTAGCTCCGATCGCCGTCGGTCCGACCGACATCGATCCGGAGGATCTTCCCGAGGAGCGTGTCGAGCGATTGGCCGTTGCCGTGCGGGTCGCCGCCGCTGCCGCCGTCGCCGGTCGAGATGTACAGGAATCCGTCCGGGCCGAACGCGAGGGCGCCGCCGTTGTGGTTGGCATACGGCTGCTTGATGAACACCATCTTGACCTCGGACGAGGGATCGGCTCGATCGGGATTCGCCGGATCCACGACGAAGGACGAGACCCGCGTGTCGCCATTCGCATCGGTGTAGTCGACGAAGACCCGCGGGTCCGTCGGGAAGTCGGGATGGAAAGCGACGCCGAGGAGCCCGCGCTCGCCGCCCGAGGTCAACCGATCGGAGATGTCGAGGAACGCCGGCTCGACGATGCGGCCGTTGAGGACGATCCGGATCGTGCCGCCCTGCTCGGCAACGAAGAGGCGGCCGCTCGCGTCGCCGGCGTTGGTCACGACGCAGGGGCGAGTTGAATCCGCCGACGACGGACTCGAGGTCGACGGCGACGGCGGCCGGGTCGAACGAATCCGTGGCCCGGGTCGCCGACGGCGTCGCGGCGGGAGTGGGGGACCCCGCCACAGATCCGGATGGGCCCTCCGAGGCGCCCGGCGAGCTGGCTCGCGGCGAAGCGGTCGGTCCGGCGCCGCCGCAGCCGGCCACGATCGCGACGACGACGAGCAGGCGCCACGGGCGGCGGGATCGGGGGGTCATCTCGACATCGTACGTCTGCCCGCCTGGGACGGTTCCCGGCTGCTAGTCTGCCGCGAATGGATGCCTTCGAGCTTGCCGATGTCGCCGCCCGCCGCGAGCAATCCGGCAACCCGTACCTCGAGTTCATCACGGTCCCGGACCTGAGCGTCGGCCTCTACGTCCTGGCCGCCGGCCAGCCCGATCTTCAGCAGCCACACGGCGAGGACGAGGTCTATTACGTCGTCTCGGGCGCCGGGCGGATCACCGTCGGCGACGAGGTCCGCGACGTGCGGTCGGGTTCCATCGTGTTCGTGGCCGCTCACGTGCCCCACCGCTTCCACGACATCACAGAGGATCTGACCCTGGTCGTCGCGTTCGGTCCCGCGGAGGGATCCCGGGGCTAGGGCCGGGCGCTCGTCAGCGCCGCGAACTCCAGGGCGAGCTCTCCGCCGCGCCCGACCTCGTCGTGGCGGAAGAAGACGAACGCGTCGAGGCCGTCGGCCACGAACGGTTCGATCCGTGCCGCCCACCCGGCGAGGTCCTCCGCGGAGTAGTCGTGGCGGCGAAGCCGCAGGTAGAGGAACGCGCCGGTCCGCCGCAACGACGGTGGCTCGAGATCCTCGGGGAGCTCAGTTGCGCAGATCGCGGCGCCCGCGTCGCGAAGCATCGCGAAGACCTCGTCGACGTGCCATGACGGGTCCTGGAATTCGATGGTGAGCGGCAGGTCGCGCGGCCACTGGGCAAGAAAGGACGCGAGGCGAGCGTCGTCGCGCCCGACCCTGTCCGGGACGCGGAACAGGACGGTCCCCAGCCGTTCGCCGAACGCCCGGAGCGGCCCGGTCAGCCACGGAACGCTCGCGACCGGGTCGACGAGAAGCGAGCGATACGAGCCGCCGCGCTGGGCCTTGACCGCGAAGCGGAAGGACGGCGGCGTCGCGTCGAGCCAGGCGGCGACCTTGGCCGGCGTCGGTTGCTGGTAGTAGGTGTTGTTCAGCTCGCAGGCCGAGAGGCGCGTGCCGTAATGGCGAAGGAGCCCGTCGCCGCGCAGGCCGGCCGGGTAGAACCGCGGGATCCAGCCCGGATAGGCGAAGCCGCTCGTCCCGACGTGGACCCTTCCGGTCATGAGCCGGTCCGGCGGTCCTCCAGGGCGATGTCGGGTGCCAGGTCCGCGAGGACGTCGCGCATCGCCCGACCGACGCCGGCAAGGTCGGCCGGCTCGATCGCGTCGAAGAAGTGCTCGGCGATCCCGCGGAGATGCGTCGGGGCGGCGTCCCGCAGCCGGTTCAGGCCGGCCGGCGTGAGAACCGCTTCGGCGCCGCGCGCGTCGGTCAGGCACGAGTTCCGCTCGACCGACCCGTCGGCGACCAGGCGATCGATCAATCGGGTGACACCGCTCCGGCTCAGCAGGACCCGATCGGCGAGCTGGTGCATCCGCAGCCGGCGCCCCGGCGCCTCGGCGAGCTGGAGGAGGGCGTCGTACTCGGCAAGGGACAGGTCGTGCTCCGAACGCAGGTCCTCGTCGAGGAGTCGCAGCAGGCGAGCATGGGCGATGAGGAAGGCGCGCCACGTCGCGATTCGCGGGTCTCGCGGCGACAGGGCACGTCCGATCCGTGGGGTCGTCATCTGCCGATGATACCCAATCGATCGTTGACAATGCAACGACCTATGAGGTATGGTTGCGCTTGCAACGATATTGGGCGCCCAGGTTGGACGCCCGCGCTGAACAAGGAACAACGCCTCCAATGACCCTCGCGATCTCCGCCAGCCCGGCCGGCACGACTCCGATAGCCCTGCCAGCGTGGACCATCGACCCGGCCCACACAGATATTCTCTTCTCCGCCAAGCACATGATGGTGACGACCGTTCGCGGCAAGTTCACCGACGTCGACGGGACCCTGTTCCTCGACGAAGACGACCCGACGCGATCGTCGGCCGACATCCGGATTGCGGCCGCCAGCCTGAGTACGGGCAGCGAACCGCGCGACGGCCATCTGCGTTCCGCGGACTTCTTCGATGTGGAGCGACACCCGTTCATCACGTTCCGATCCACGGCCGTTGAGCATGTCCGGGGCGACGACTACCGCGTGACCGGCGATCTGACGATCCGCGAGACGACGCGCCCGGCGACCTTCGACGCCCGGTTCCTCGGCTTCTACGCCGGCATGCGGGGCGGGCGCCGGGCCGGGATCTCCGCCCGGACGACGATCAACCGCAAGGACTGGGGACTCGGCTGGAACGTCGCCCTCGAGGCGGGCGGCTGGCTCGTCGGCGAGGACGTGACGATCGAGGTCGAGGTCGCCGTCGACCAGGCGATCTGATCGGGTAGCATCGGCTGACCAGCACAGCCGAGGACCCGATGACCGCCTTCGACGTTGACGCCATTCGCCGGCGCTTCCCGGCGCTGTCGCTCGAGCAGGACGGCCGGCCGATCGCGTTCTTCGACGGCCCCGGCGGGACGCAGGTCCCGCAGACCGTCATCGACGCGGTCGGCCGCTACTACCGGGAATCTAACGCGAACACCGACGGCGCCTTCCTGACCAGCCGGCGAAGCGACGCGATCATCGCCGAGGCCCACCAGGCGATGGCGGACATGCTCGGCGCCGACGGCCCCCACGAGATCAAGTTCGGCCCGAACATGACGACGCTGACGTTCCACGTCAGCCGATCGATCACGGCGACCATGTCACCCGGCGACGAGATCGTCGTCACCGGACTCGATCACCATGGCAACGTCGACCCGTGGCTGGGCGCGGCCCGCGATCGCGGCCTCACGGTCCGCGTCTGGGAACCCCGGCTCGACGATTGCACGCTCGAGCTCGCGAATCTCGACGCGCTGCTCGGCCCGCGGACGAAGCTCGTCGCGGTCGGCTGGGCGTCGAATGCGGTCGGCACGATCAACCCGGTCGCCGAGATCGTCCGGCGCGCCCATGCCGCCGGCGCCTGGACGTACGTCGACGCCGTTCACGCGGCGCCGCACCTGCCGATCGACGTCCGGGCGATCGACACGGACTTCCTCGCCTGCTCGACGTACAAGTTCTTCGGCCCGCACATGGGCGTCCTCTACGGCAAGGCGGCGGTCCTCCACTCGCTGCCGACCTACAAGCTGACGCCGGCCCACGATCGGTTCGAGACCGGCACCGGGAACTTCGAAGGGATGGCCGGGGTGATCGCGGCGGTCGACTACCTCGCCGGGATCGGCTCGACGGACGGCGGGGCCGGGGCAACCGCGTCGCGTGGTGTGCGGGTCCACGCGGCGATGACCGCGATCCGGGCCTACGAGATGGCGCTCTACCGGCGCCTGGCCGACGGGCTGGCGGCGATCCCCGGCGTCCGCCTCTACGGCATCACGGACCGGGCCAGGTTCGGCGATCGAACGCCGACTGCCGCGCTGACGCTCGCGGGCCACGCGCCGCGGGCGATCTCAGAGGCGCTCGGGCGCGACGGGATCGCGACCTGGGACGGCGACTTCTACGCGACCGGCCTGATCGAGCGGCTGGGCCTGACGGCGTCAGGCGGCGTTGTCCGGATCGGGCTGACCCATTACAACACCGCAGATGAGGTCGCCCGGGTCGTCGGGGCCCTCGCCGGGATCGCGGAGGGCGTGGCGGTCGCGTGACCGGCCGCTCGGCCTCGCCCGACGTCGCGATCATCGGCGGCGGGATCGTCGGTGCGGCGACGGCCGCGTTCCTCGCCACAGCCGGCGTCCGGGTCACGCTCTACGAACGCGCGGCGATCGCGGCCGCGGCGTCGGGGCGCAACTCCGGGGTCATCCAGCATCCGTTCGATCCGGTCCTCGCCGCCCTCTACCGTGAGTCGCTCGACCTCTACCGGGCGCTCGCCTCGGAAGCCGACGGCGCCTTCGTCCTGCCGGCGGAGCCCGTCGGCCTCCTCGCGGTCGGTTGGGATGAGGTCAGGGCCGCCGCCGTGGCGGCGGTCTGGGCCGCCGCGTATCCGGAGACCCGGCCCGAGGTCCTGTCGGGCGCGGCGCTGCGCGGCGTCGAGCCGGCCCTCGCACCCGGCGTCGTCGCCTGCCGGGTCGCGATCGGTTACCCGGTCGTCCCGGCCGCGGCGACCCGGACGTTCGCCGCGGTCGCCGAGGCTCGCGGTGCGAGCGTCCGCATCGGTGGCCATACCGGAATCGCCGTGCGCGGTGGCGTCGCGGTCGGGGTGACCGTCGACGGGCGGCTCGAGCCCGCCGGATCGGTCGTCGTCGCCGTCGGCCCGTGGACTCCGGCCGTCGTCGATCCATCTGGTCGGTGGCAACCGATCGTCAGCGTGTGGGGCGTGGTCGCCGACATCGCTCTCGCCGCCCCGCCTCGTCACGTCCTCGAGGAGCTCGAGATCGACATCGAGCCGGCCGACGGGGCCGTGAGCGACGGTGCCGGCGACGTCGCCTTCAGCCTCGTGACGGCCGGCGGGGCCAGCAGCCTGGGTTCGACCTTCCTGGACACGGAGCCGGACCCGGATCGCTTCGCGGACGCACTTCGCGATCGCGGCGGGCGGTACGTCCCCGAAATCGCGGATGCCGGGATTCGCGGCCTCCGCGCCTGCGCCCGGCCCCTCGCGCTCGACGGCCGTCCGCTCGTCGGCCCGGTACCCGGCCTGCGCGGGGCATTCGTCGCTGCCGGCAACGGTCCGTGGGGGATCTCGACGGGTCCGGCCACCGCCCGGCTGGTCGCCGACCTGGTCCAGGGCCGCGACGTCGCGATCCCGGCGGCCCTCGACCCGGCGCGATTCGGACCGATCGTCTCGAGGGGACGCGCGACGCGGAAGTGAGCGTGGCACGCGAAGGTATTCTGCGGCGATGACGTTGACCGACCGGCGCTACGGCGCCCAGAGCATGACCGCCGACCTGCGCGACGTGCTCGTGACGCGGCCGGGCGCGGCGTTCGGGCGGGCCTTCGACGATCCCGCACATGGCTTCCTGTGGCCGGTCGACCTTGCCCGCGCCCAGCGCGAGCACGACGGGCTCCTCGCGACGCTCGACCGACTCGGCGTCTCGGTTCGTGTCATCGACGACGAGACCGACGACCCGGATCTCGTCTACACGTTCGACCCCCTGATCGTCTCCGAGCGGGGGGCGATCCCGCTCCGCCCGGGCAAAGCGAACCGAGCCGGCGAGCCGGCAATCGTCGAGGCGTGGACGCGAGCAGCGGGCATCCCGACGGCCGGCCGGATCGAGGCGCCCGGCACCATCGAGGGCGGCGACACGTTCTGGCTCCGGCCGGACCTGCTGTGCATCGGGCGGACGCTGCGAACGAATGACGCCGGCGCGCGACAGCTCGGGGAGATCGTCGGGGGAGACGTGCGGATCTTCGACGTGCCGTACTGGCGCGGGCCGGCAGAGCTCGTACACCTCCTGTCGGTCGTCTCGCCGGTCGCAGACGACGTCGCGGTCGTCTTCCTGCCGCTGCTGCCGGTCGGGCTGTGGGCGCTGCTCGGTGAGCTCGGCATCCGGCTCGTCGAGGTGCCGGAGGCGGAGTACCCGACGCTCGGCTGCAACGTCCTCGCGGTACGGCCCGGTGTCGTCATCGTCGCCGACGGGAACCCGGTCACGCGGCGCGGTCTGGAGGCGGCCGGCTGCGAGGTCCACGCGGTTCCGCTCGGTGAGGTCGGAGTGAACGGCTCGGGCGGGCCGACGTGCCTGACCCGCCCGATCCTGCGCGGGTGACGCCTGCCGCAGACGCCATCGATCGCGGGCGAATCGAGGCGGACCTCCGGGCGCTGATCCGGATCCGCTCGATCACCGGATCGGAAGAGGCCATCCAGTCGGAGATGGAGCGACTCTTCCGCGAGATCGGCCTGGAGACGGCACGGATCGAGACCGATCCGGTCGCCTTCGCCTCAGACCCCGACTTCCCAGGGGCCGAGATGCCCCGGACGTCGCTGCCGGTCGTCACCGGACGGATCGGCCGCGCGGGCGGGCGGCGGCTGCTGCTCGTCGGCCATGTCGACGTCGTGCCGCCGGGCGACCCCTCGACCTGGACCGCCGACCCGTGGGGCGGCGAGATCCGCGACGGTGCGATGTACGGGCGCGGGTCGTGCGACATGAAGGGCGGCGTCGTCTCGATCCTCGCGGCCGTGCGGTCGCTCGTGGCGACCGGTGCCACTGACGCGCTGGGCGGCGAGGTGCTGGTCGTGTCGGTGCCGTCGGAGGAGGACGGCGGACAGGGGATGCTCGCGGCGATCCGCGCGGGCTGCACAGGCGACGCGGCGATCATCACGGAGCCGACGGGGCTCGACGTCGTCATCGCCCACGCCGGCGCGATCACGTTCCGCCTGACCGTGCCCGGCCGCGCGGCCCACGCATCCGTCCGGCGGGAGGGGGTCTCCGCACTCGACAACCTCTACACGCTGATCCGTGCGCTCGAGGCGGATGAGGCGGCGCGCAACGCCGCCGAGACGGACCCGCTGATGACGGTCCTTGGCCTGCCGTATCCCACGATCATCGGCAAGGTCGGGGGAGGGGACTGGGCATCGACCGTCCTTGACCGGGTCGTCGCCGAGGGTCGCTACGGCGTGAAGCTGGGCCAGACCTGGCGGGACGCGGAAGCGGACCTGCGGGCCTGCGTCGGCGCGGCCTGCGCGGCGGATCCGTTCCTGCGCGACCATCCGGTGGGTCTCGAGCTGACGGGCGGCAGGTTCTCGTCGGCACGGGTTCCGGCCGACCATCCTCTGCCGGTGTCGGTCGCGGCCGCCGCCGAGGCTGTGCTGGGTCGTCGCCCCGCGCTCCTGGGTGAGCCGTACGGGGCCGACATGCGGCTCCTCGTCAACGAGGGTTCGACCCCGACCGTGATCTACGGCCCCGGCGACGTCCGCGTCGCCCACAGCGCCGACGAGCACGTGGCGCTGGCGGAGGTCGCCGATTGTGCCCGCGTCCTGGCGGCATGGGTCGTCCGCGAGCTCGGGGGATCGACGGCGCGCTAGGACGCCGCGACGATCCCCCGGCTGCGGGTGATGAACAGCCACAGCGGAACGACCGCGAGGGCGAAACCGATCAGGGCGAGGGCCGTAAAGCTCGCAGCCGCAAGGACGACCCCCGACCCCAGGCTCGCGGCGGCGGCGCTGCTCCAGATGAGCGAGTCTGCCGCTCCCTGGAGCCGCGTTCGGTCGGCGACGTCGACCCCCTGGGTCAGCATCGTGCTGCCCGCGACGAAGCCCAGGTTCCAGCCGTAGCCGAGCAGGAAGAGCGCGAGGAACAGCAGCGCGCCACCGTCCGGCGGTGCGATTGCCGCGATCACGGACGCGACGGCCAGCACGATGAGGCCGGCGACGATCACCCGCCCGGTGCCGAACCGGTCGGTCAGGCGACCCGACAGCGGGGCGAGGGCGAACATCCCGAACGTGTGACCGCTGATCACGAGGCCGATCGTCTCCACGTGATGGCCGTGCGCGGTCATGTGAACGGGCGTCATCGTCATGATCAGGACCATGACCACCTGGCCGGCAATGAGGGCAACGAGCGCAGCCGACACGCCCGGCCTGGCCAGGACGTCGCGGATTGAGATTCCCGGTCCACCGGGCTCCACCGAGCTCTCCACCGGCTCCGCGAGATCGAACGGATCGGGCCGCAGGAAGACGAACGACAGGAGCGAGGCGAGTCCGACGAACGCGATCGGGACCAGATACGCCCCGGCCAGCGGCGGCAGGCCGACCCAGACGGCGACGACGCCCGCCGGGCCGATGAGGTTCGGCCCGAGCACCGCGCCGACCGTCGCGGCCCAGACGACCGTCCCGATGGCCGAGGCTCGCCGATGCTCCGGGTACATGTCGGCCGCGACATAGCGCGAGAGCTGGTTGGAGCTGTTGCCGAACCCGATGAAGAGCGTCCCGATCAGGAGGATCGGCAGCGACCGGCCGACGATGCCGGCGATCGCGACCGCCGCGCCGGCGACACCGACCGCATACCCCGCAGCAAGCCCGATTCGGCGGCCCCGTCGGGCCATGATGGCCGACAGCAGGCTTGCCCCGGCGGCCGCACCCAGGACGACCGCGGCCCCAGGGGCGCCGCTCAGCGCAGAGGTACCGGCGATGTCGTCCGCGGCGATCGACGCCACGGTCGCCGCGGCGATGTGGCCCGTGGAACCCAGGGCGACCCCGACGACGAGCGTCCTGATCGCTCGTTGTCGCCGCCGGACCCGCTCGCCCTCGATCGGGCGGTCGATCATCCCGGGCGGCGCTCGGGTGGGACGAGTTTCGCGAGTGTCGTTCGGATCGTCCCCAGCTCGTCGGCGCCGAGCGGTGCGAGGAAGTGGTCCGCGATGCCCTGCAGGTGGACGGGCAGCGCTTGCTGCATCCGTTCACGGCCCGCGTCGGTGAGATGGGCGAACGACCCGCGGCGGTCGGTCTCGCAGGCGACCCGCGAGACGTACCCGGCTTCCTCGAGCCGGTCGACGCGTCGGGTCATGCCGCTTCGCGAGAGCAGCACGCTCTCCGCGAGGTCGCGCATGCGGAGCGTGCCGCCGGCGACGTGCAGCTGGACGAGCACGTCGAAGTCGGACAGGGCGAGCGACTCCCGTTCCTCGAGCTCCGCCTCGAGCTGCCGGATGAGCGTCGCATGGGCCGTCAGGAACGTTCGCCACGCGAGCATCCCGGGATCGTCGGGGGGAGGAAGCGACGTCGAAACCGGCTCGTCTGGCACGTATCAGGTCCCTGTTGCAGTCGCAACGAGGATAGCAGCGGGCGAGAGCTCAGAGACCGAGCGTCAGTACCTCGCGCCCGCCGGCTTCGGCCGACGACGCGTCGCCGGATCCGGTGACATCGCGGGATTCCGGTGGGGCTGCGCCGGCCGCCGGCGCCCCGGCAGATGCCATCTCCACGTATCTGCAGAGAGCGTTCGCGAGGCGCATCTGGGCAGGGGTGTGGCAGCGAACGCGAAGCAGCGCCGGACTGCAGACCAGGATGGCGACGCCCTGGGCCCTCGAGATCGCGACATTCAACCGGTTCCCGGAGTAAAGGAACTCCATCTGCCTCGGCGAATCCTCGGGCGTCGAGGTTGCCATCGAGTAGATCGCGATCGGCGCTTCCTGGCCCTGGAACTTGTCGACGGTGCCGACGCGGGGCCTCCCGAAGTCCTTGCCGGCACGACGAACGATCTCCGCGACCTGGGCGTTGTACGGGGCGACGACGAGGATGTCGTCGATCCCCAGGTCGCGCGTCACGCCGCGCTGGTCCGTCCAGTGACGTCCGACCAGGCCGCGAATTGCCTCGGCGACGAGGTCCGCCTCCTCACGCGACCGCGCCTGGTTATCGTCGTGGGCAACCGGGACGAATCGAATGCCAGTCCCCTCGACGAAGCCACCCGGTCCGACGTGCTGGCGGGCCGTCGCCGGGTCCGGCCGCAACCGGCCCTCGTAGAACACCTCCGAGATGAAGTCGCAGATGTCCGGATGGAGCCGGCGTGTCGTCGGCAGGAACAGCCCTCGATCCTGCGCCACCGTCCGCGCGTCACCCAGCAGGTGCTCCAGGGCCGACGCCTCCGCCCCGTCGGGGTGACTGCCCTGGGAGACCTGCGGCAGCTGGTTCGGGTCGCCGAGGAGCACGATCGAGCGGGCGGAGCCCCCGACCGCAACCACGTCCGCGAGGGAGAGCTGACCGGCCTCGTCGACGAACAGGACGTCGAGGGCACCGGCCATGTCCGGCCGGGCGAACAGCCAGCTCGTCCCGGCAGCCACGTGGGCGGTGCGGGTGGCCAGGGCCGGCGCGACGGCACCCGAGTCTCCTGTCAGCGTGACCCCGGGGGCCCGCGACGCGGAGTCGGTCGTGCCCTTCTGGATCACGCCAAGCGCGACGCCTTCGACCGCGGCCGCCGCGACGGCGGCGTCGACGAGATTCTAGATTGCCTTGTGGGCCGTGGCCGTGATCCCGACCCGCTTTCCGGCGCGCACGAGCTCGACGATCATCCGCGCTCCGGTGTACGTCTTGCCCGAACCGGGCGGCCCCTGGATCGGCAGGACGCTCTGGTCAAGCCCGAGGGCAATCCGCCGGGCAACGGCGACGACGTCATCTCCGTCCGCCGCGAGATGGGCGCCCTCCGGGATCCCGACGATCCGGGGCGGTCGGCGCAGGAGGAGCTCGCGGACGGCGCGGTACGGTCCCGGGCCGTCGATCCCGGCCTCCAGGACGCGGTCCGCCACGTTCCCCAGCGCCTCGCGCTGGAGCCTCGTGTCATATGGCTGCGAGGGGATCAGCGCCGCCGGGTGCGTTCCCTGCCGCGAGCGGCCGCGCAGCAGGTCGATCGTCCCGGCTGCCGGGTCAAGGTCGTGGACCGTCCCGGCCGAAGCCCCGGTCGCCGGATCGATCGGCTGGTCGCCGATCTTCAGCTTGTACTCCTGGGCGGGATCGAACCGGTAGCGGGTGACGAGCGATTGCCGGATGGTCTCCATGTCGGCGACGAACTCGAGGCCGGCGAGAGCATCAGGCGAGGCATAGAGCTCGTCGAGCGAGGCGCCGCGGAGCGTGAACCAGGCCCACCACTGGGGTTTCGCCTCGCGGCGATGCCAGTCGAGGAGGCCGGCCAGGAGCCAGCGGGCCGCCTGATCGTCCGTGCGCTGGGTGGCATCGGCCGGGACGTCCTCCGTGAGCCGCCGGGCCCGCTCCGCGGTCGCGGCCTGGGTGGTCGCAATCTCTTCGGTCGGGGCGCCGTCGACGACCGGCGGGCGGGTCCAGTCGGCGCCGGGGAATGCCTGTTCGGCGTCCCGGCGCCGTCCTTCCAGCCACGCGCGCAGCATCCAGGTCGAGATGCAGTCGTCGCGGTTGTACGCCTCGATCCCGTCGAGGATCGACTGGTCCGGTGCCTCCATCCAGCGTTCGTAGGCGACGACCGAGAAGCCGGCATCCGTCACGGGTCCCTCGCGGACCGGCATGTAGAGCTTCTCGACCTGCTTGATCGAGTACGACTCAGTCGAGATCCGGACCCCCTGCCGGACGACCCGGAAGAGATCGACGAAGACCCCGCCGCGGAGCAGCCGATCGACCTCGTCCTCCCGTGTCGCGTGGCGGCCCATCAGGCGCTTGATCGCCGTCGGCTCGTATGACGCGTAGTGGTAGACGTGCATGTTCGGGTCCGCGTCGAGCCGTTCGATGACGCGGTCGATGAACGCCTCGAACATCCGCTTCTCGCCGGCCCGGTCGTGCGCCCAGAGCGCCGTGAAGTTGCCGCCACCATCGACCTCGTCGACGACGCCGAACAGGTACTCGAGTCCGTCCTCGAGCGCCCACGGGTCCGACTCGATGTCGAAGAAGAGATCGCCCGGCGACGGTTCCGGCAGGAGCGCGAGGCCACGGCGCACCGGGCCGCTCGCCTCCGGGTCAGGCAGCATCGGTTCGATCAACTCCGAGAGGACGTGCCCCGCGGCGTCGCCGGCGACCTGGATCCGGGCCTGGTGGCGGATCGTCTCGAGAGCCGGTTGGCCGATCGCGGGAACGGGCGTTCCCGGCTCGCTCGCACCCAGTGCGCGCCGCGTCGGCAGGTCCGCCTCCACCAGGTGCCCGCGCTGGGCGCGACTGATCCCGGCGACGAGCGAGAGGTGGTCGTCCGCGCGGCGGCGATCCGCGCACACGCCGTACCAGCGACAGACCTTGCAGTGCTCGACTGGCTCCGGGTACGTGCCGGGCGCCGTCGCGCCACCGAAGACGCGGGCCTCGAAGCCAGCCTTGACCGTCCGGTAGTAGGCCGCGTAGTCCGCGACCCGGTGGGGATGCCTGATGCCGTCGCCGGTGACGACGTACATGGATTCCGGTGCGACCCCCTGGAGCTGAGCGAGGCGGTCGGCGTAGGCGCACATCTGGAGGAGGGCGGCCGCCTTGACCCGGCGGGCGAGCTTCGTATCGGCGACCTCGTAGCTCCAGTCTCCAAGGTTGCTGGGCCGATCCACGCGCAGCAGGAAGTCGGCGTGACCGCGCCAGCGCCCGTCGAAGAACGTCGCCTGAAAGATCACGTCTCGCCCGGCGCGCATCGCGGCGAGCGTCTCCGCCTCCGCTTCGCGCAGTTCGGCCGGTGTCTTCGCGTCGCGGGTTGCGATCTCGTGGATCGACCGACCCTCGTCGCGGAGGGCGGCGAGGTGCGCAGCCTCGTGCTCGAAGCCCCGCTTCTGGATGAGCTCGAGCTCCGGGTCGTGACGGATCGGGCGCTCGCGTTCGCCGGCAGCGGCCTCGAGCTCGAGAGTCACGAGGTGGTCGCAGGCCAGGTATCCGACGAGGTCCGTCGCGCTGACGATGATCGTTCCGTCGACGAGCTGCACGAGCAAACCTTACCCGTCGCCCGTGTCAGCTAGCCGGGCACCGCCTCGCTACGATGTTCGTCGTGACGGACGAACGGCTGCAATCGGGGAACCCGTTCCTTCGGCCGCCGCGCGAGAAGCTGATCGACAGGCAGATCCGCGAGGCGCAAGAGGCGGGCGCCTTCGACGACCTGCCGTTCCAGGGCGAGCGGCTGCCGCTGGTCGACGACTCCGCGGCCGGCGACTGGGCCCTGGCGTACCGGATGCTCAAGGGCGCCAACTTCTCCCCGCCGTGGATCGAGACCGACAAGGAGATCCGCGCGTTCCTCGCCCGGCGGGCCGCCGTTCTCGATCGGGCGACGCGATCGTCGGCGATCGGGCGCCCACGCGACGAGGCGGAGCTCCGGCAGATCGTCGGCGCCGCCAACGACGCGATCTTCCGGTTGAACCACGAGGCCCCGACCGATCGCCAGCACCGGCGCCCGCTCGAACTCGATGCAGAGCTGGCGGCCCTCGCGAAGGCACACGCCGGCGAGGGCTGAGCGCGCCTGGGCTGAGCGCGCCTGGGCCGAGCGCGCCTGGGCGGAGCGTGCCAGCGGGGCGTCCGGCCGGCCGACACTCCGGTCGTCGGTTGGTTGACAGCCGTCTGGAACGTAGGTTCCAGCATTCCCGCCGGCGGCCGACCTAGCCTCATACGAACAGCCGGCACGTGGCCGGCGCGCGTCTGGGGGACCCTGGAAGATGACCACACGGCTGATTCGCTTGCCCATTGTCCTGGCAGTCTCGCTCGCGGTTGCGGGCTGCGGCTCGGCGACGGCACGTCCCGACGTGGACGGGGGAGGTGGGTCGACCCCTTCGGCGCCGGCGTCACCCACGAGCTCCGCCGCGACGGCGAACCCGGACGGGCAATCGGGCGACGATCAACCCACGGCAACGCCCACCGACGAGCCGGTTGCATCGGTGACCGTCCCGGCTCCGGGCACGCTCCCACGGCCGCTTGCCTACGGGATCCTGCTCTGGACGGTGCGCGATGCTGTCATCACGAACCAGGATCCCAAGCGCTATGCGCCCGGCGTTCCGGCCCCGCCGGCCGCCAAGACCTGGCTGATCCTCGACCTGGATGAGCAGAATGACAACATCGTCGTCGGCGTCGTCCAGGATCAGGTTCGGTTTCTCGTCACGCTGCCGGACGCGTCCGTCGTCGCCGGCGTCAACATTGCCCGGGCGAATGTCCCGCCAGTGTCGACGGCCGAGGGGCGGTACGCGTTCGAGGTCCCCACCGGAACAGGCTTCGACGATCTGGTGCTGTCCATCGCCGATCCGGGCCGCGAGCCATCGCTCGACCTGTCATTGAGCGGTCCGGTCCGGCCGGTGGAGTCGAACACGACCGTCACGGTCAACCAGACGGTGAAGCTGAAGATCCCGAACGTGGCGATGAGCTGGACTATCGTCGATCAGATCACCGGCCGTGACTGGCCTCTGTCGCTCGGCTTCAAGGGCGGGACCCTGCCTCCCGCAACGCGCGCCGCGACCGGTCATCGCTGGCTCGGGATCGTCGCCCGCGTCCAGGTAGGGACCTGCGGCTGCAAGGGCGGGATCCTGGATCAGGCCAATACGGCGCGCCTGTTCGTTGACGGCCTGCCGATCTCCGCGACCGCAAGCGCAAGCTCGAACGCGATCCTCAACGCGGAGACGATCTCGCACGTGCTGCTCGTGTTCTCAGTCCCGGCCGACGCTTCGACCGCGACCCTCCAAGTCGGGTCGTTGGACAAGCCGGAGCAACAGGCCAGGTTCACTCTCGACGTCGACTGACGCTGAGGTTGTGGGGCGACTCGTGGATTTCCCCGGGGGCGCCGGGCGCCCCGCCGGATTCAGTTGAGCCGGCGGGTGTAGCCGCAGATCTCGCAATGGGCGACGCCGGTGGCCGGGTCGACGGTGAGATAGCTGGTGCAGCCATTCGTGCTGCAGTAGGGTCGGGCGGTGGCGGCTCGGCGCCGAAGCCGTCGCATTGCGACGGACCTGCCCGCGACCGACGCGGTCGTGGTTCTCGGATGCATTCCTGTTCCTTGCTGGTCGCGCGTCTCGCGGGCGCATCTGGCGCTCTGCGCGGCTTCGCGACCTGTTCTGCTCCACGGTCAAACCAATACTGACCGGAGCGGTTCGTGGTTTCCATGCCCGGGGCGACGCCAAGGAGCGGATTGGGCTCGACCGGCGACTCGCCTCTGCGGACCCTCGAATCATGGCCCCTACGGGTCGATCCGTCAAACCACCCAATCGGGTGGGTACCGGTGGGACCCGAGTTCGCGACGAACCGTCAACGAACGGGGGGCGGCGACTCCGGGCTGATCGTCGCTCGGTCGCCCGCGGCGCCGGCTCCAAACCTCGCCGAACCTGGCCAGCCATCCACCGACGGACTATTGGGATCGATCTGGCGGCTCCGGTCGCTGTCGGCGCAGGAGCTTCGAGCGTGGCGAGCGTGTCGATCTGCCCAACAGGCCGCTCATCCACAGCCGGATCCGGCCTACGAGCCCAGGGGTGGATCATTGGCCAGGTGGCGCTCGGCGCCACGACCGGACGCCGGGCCGCGACTCCGCGCTTCCGTCGCGCCGCGCCGCGCCGCGCTACGCTACCCTCGTTGCAGAAGGTCCCCGCCGACGCGCTGCGGGACTGGCTCGATTGCGAAAACGCAATCGAGCCCGAATTGAACGAGAGTTGCGCTAGACCCGTCGGACTTGGCAGACTCGCTGCCGTCCGACGCATCCCCGAGACCAGGAGGGGTCCCTTGCCGACAAGTGTTGCCGCGCGGGTCGCACGCGCCACCATGACCCGAGCGTCCATCGCATTCGCCGTCGGAGCCTTGCTCCTCGGGGCCCTGGCGCCATCGGTCGCCGCCGCCGGCGGGCTCGAGGTCACGACGCCGTACCCGGCAGTTGCCGTTGCGCCCGGCTCCAAGGTCAGCTTCGACCTGACGGTCAACTCGACCGTGGCCGGGAACGTCGCGCTCAAGGTCGACTCCGTTCCGACGGGCTGGACCGCCACGCTCCATGGCGGTGGCTTCGTCGTCGACGGTGTGACCGCAAGCGCGTCCAAGGACGCGACTGTCCGACTCGACGTCTCGGTCCCCGGTGACGCGGCAGCGTCGACGCAGACGCTCCGGGTGGATGCGACGCTCGGCAGTGCGCACGCCATCCTGCCGATCTCCATCCGCGTCGACGCCGCGGCGGCGGGCGACATCACGATCACGACGACGACGCCGACCCTGAGCGGTCCGTCCACCGGCAGCTTCCCGTTCGCGCTGACGCTCCACAACGACACGGCCCAGGACGTGACGGTTTCCGCCACCGCTGCTGTCACCGATCATCCGGACTGGGATGTCAAGGCGGAGATCGCCGGCGAGACACAGGCTGCGTCCACGGTCGTGACCGCGGGCAGCACCACGAGCATCAACGTGACCGCGACGCCGCCCGAGGCCGCGCCGGCCGGGAGCTACAGCGTCCACGTCGAGGTCAAGGCCGGCGAGCAGACGATCCCGGGTGATTTCGGGGTGGAGCTGACCGGGTCGTACTCCATGACGTTCGCGACGCCGAACGACGTGCTGTCGGCCAACGGCGGTTCCGGAAGCCCGACGACAATGCAGTTCATCATCACCAACACGGGAACCGCGACGCTCGAGAACGTCGCTCTCACCGCGACGCCACCGACCGGCTGGAAGGTCGACTTCGACCAGCCGACGGTCAGCGTCACGACGGACAAGCCGGTGACGGTCACCGCAACGATCACGCCGACCGGCGAGGCCGTGGCCGGCGACTACGTGGTCTCGTTCTCGGCCAAGAACGACCAGGCGAGCAAGACTGCGGACGTCCGGTTCACGGTCGAGACCTCGCCCCTGTGGGCGCTCATCGGGATCGGCATCATCGCCCTGATCCTCGCCGGCCTCTTCTACGTCTTCCGCACCTACGGGCGCCGATGACCTCGGGGCCGCGTCTCACCGCCAAGCGCAAGATCGCGCCGCGCCGGGGTACCGGTGACGGGGCAGTCCGGGAGCCGATCGATCGGCCGGGCGAGACGATCCCGATCCGGACCCGGGGCCTGACGAAGAACTACGGCGATCTCGTCGCCGTCGACAAGCTCGACCTCGAGGTGCACGCGGGCGAGATCTTCGGCCTGCTCGGCCAGAACGGCGCCGGCAAGACGACGACGATCCTGATGCTCCTTGGCCTGACCGAGCCCAGCGCGGGCGAGGCTCGCGTGGTCGGGCTCGATCCCGCGCGCAGCCCGCTGGAAGTCAAGCGCCGGGTCGGCTACATGCCCGACAGCGTCGGCTTCTACACGGACCTGACCGGGCGGGAGAATCTCCGCTACACGACCCGCCTCAACCGGATCCCTGCGGGCGAGGCCGAGACGACCATCGACGAGGTCCTCGAGCAAGTCGGCCTGACGGATCGCGCCGACAACCTCGTCGACACGTATTCACGCGGCATGCTGCAGCGGCTCGGCATCGCCGACGCGCTCGTCAAGGATCCCGACATCCTCATCCTCGACGAGCCGACGACCGCCATCGACCCGCTCGGCGTCGTCGAGATCCTCGACCTCATCCGGAACCTCGCCGACGATCGCGGCCTGGCCGTGCTCCTGTCGTCGCACCTGCTCGACCAGGCCCAGGCGATCTGCGATCGCGTCGGCATCTTCCATCGCGGGCGGCTCGTCGGCCACGGGACGGTGCCGGAGCTCGCGGCCCGCTACGGATTCGGGACGAACCGCCTCGAGATCGTGGTCGACGCGGCCGCGGACGAGGAGAAAGTCCGGACCGTGCTCGATGCCGTCGACGGTGTCGTGACGGTCGACCGCGGCGTCCAGGGCCTCACGGACGCCGGCGGCGGTGGTTCGAAGGAGGAAGCCAAAAGGCGAGGTGTCCTGCCGCCATTCCGATGGGGCGCCGAGCGGAAGGGTCCGGAGCGCGGCGACGCCGACGTTGCGGCCGCCCAGGAGGGCTCACTCAAGGCGGCCTGGTTCGTGTCAGTCGATCCGAAGCGGGAGCATGAGGTTGCCAGCACGATCGTCAAGCAGCTCGTCGCAAGTGGCATCGGCATCGAGCACTTCAGCCGCGTCACCGCGTCGCTCCAGCAGATCTACAGGGTCGCCGTCGAACGAACCGGCGCCGCGAAGACAGGTTCCGTCGCATGACCGCTGACGCCCAGGCCACGCCGACCGCTCCGACGGCACGCCAGCGATCGGTGCCGCGCGCCGGCTGGATGGTCGTCGCCCGCAAGGAATTCGCGGACCATCTGTTGTCGGCCCGGTTCATCGTGCTGCTCATCGTCCTTGGCCTTGCCGCCGCCATCCCGCTCTATTTCGCGGCCGACGCCATCCGATCGGTCGCCTCCCAGGTCAGTGGCGGTCAGGCGATCTTCATCGCGTTGTTCTGGCTCGCCCCGCAGGTCGGCGGCGACCAGGTCACGCTGCCCGCGGCGTCCGGGTTCCTTGCCTACGTCGCGCCGCTGCTCGGGCTGGCATTCGCGTTCGACGCCGTGAACGGCGAGCGAACCGAGGGGACACTGCCGCGCCTTCTGTCCCAGCCGATCCATCGCGACGACGTGATCAACGGCAAGTTCGCCGCCGGACTCGCGATCATCGGCCTCGTCCTCGTCGCCGTCGTGGCGATCATCACGGCGTTCGGGCTGCTTCGGCTGGGGCTCGTGCCGGCACCGTCCGAGCTCCTCCGGATCATCCTGTGGGTCCTCCTGACCTTCATCTACGTCGCGTTCTGGCTCGCGTTCGGCATGCTCCTGTCGGTCCTCGTCAGGAGCGCCGCGACATCAGCCCTGATCGGCTTCGGCGCGTGGCTGCTGCTGACGTTCTTTGGCGGGCTGATCACTTCGCTGATCGGCGGATTCGTGGCTCCGCTGTCCGGAACAAACGAGGAGATCCTCCAGAACGCCGGCCTCCAGCAGACGATCAGCCGGCTCCTGCCCGACACGCTCTACCGCGAGGCGTCGCTCGTCCTGCTCAACCCCCAGGTCACCGACGTCTCGACGCCGGCGACGGTCGGCGCCTACCAGCAGGCCCAGGAGCGGATCCCGTCGCTGCTGTCGCTCGACCAGAGCTTCATCCTGGTCTGGCCGCAGGTGGTCGCGCTCGTCGCCCTGACCGTGGCCTGCTTCGCGATCGCCTACGTCCGGTTCATGCGCCAGGAGGTCCGCGCCTGACGATGGCCGGCGGATCGCGCGATGAGCGACCCGCTTGCGGTCCGGGGTGCAACTGCGGCGGCAACGAGTTCGGCGAGGGAGCGGCCCAGCGCAGCCTGCGGGCCTATCGGCGATCCGGACCGACCGGGACGACGGCGTGGCTGATCGACGGGCTGCGGGCGGACGGCGTCGCCGGCATGACGGTCCTCGACATCGGCGCAGGCGTCGGCGCCGTCCACCAGGAGCTCCTCGCCGCCGGAGCCGCGCGGGCCGTCGACGTCGACGGATCGCCGGCCTACGTCGCGGCCGCTCGCGAGGAATCCGTGCGGCGCGGCACAGCCGATCGGGTCCGCCACGAGGTCGGCGACTTCGTCGCCCTGGCCCCCGGGATCGAGCCGGCCGACATCGTCGCCCTCGATCGGGTCGTCTGCTGCTATCCCGACATGGAGGCGCTCGTCCGGGCGTCGGTCGACCACGCGCGTCGCCGATACGGGCTCGTCTACCCGCGCGACACGTGGTGGATCCGCGTGGGCGGGCGGCTCCTCAACGGATGCGCGCGCCTGTTCAGGCAACGAGTCCGCGTGTACATCCACGCCACCACCGCGGTCGACACGATCGTCCGGGCGGGCGGGTTCGTGCCGGGCATCCGGCGCACGAACCTGTACTGGCAGGTCGCGATCTACGAGCGGCCGCCCGGCTGAGAGAAGGCGCTGATCCGATCTCAGCGCGGTGGGTAGCCGGTGATCGAGCGGATTTCCTCGTAGAGCGGCTTCAGCCGCTCGTACATCCGACGGTAGACCCGCTGGTAGATGGCCTCGTGCAGCGCATGGCGCTCCGGATCCGGGTCGACGACCTCGGCGACACGGGTCATCTCGCGAACGGCGGTCTCGATGTCGGGATGGATCCCCAGCCCGACCGCCGCGTCGATCGCCGCCCCGAGACCGGACGTCTCATGCGTGTGCGGCCGGGCAGTCGGCAGCCCGAAGATGTCGGCCGTCAGCTGGACGGCGGCCGGCGACTGCGCCCCGCCGCCCGACACCCGGAGCTCGCGCAGCGGCACCTTCGCCCTGGCCGCGGCCCGCTCGCCGCCCTCACGCAGGGCGTAGGCGAGCCCCTCGATGATCGCCCGGTAGAGGTGGGCCCGCGTGTGGATGTCGCCGAAACCGATGATCGCGCCCTTGGCCTCGGGGCCGGGGATCCGAACACCGGGTGACCAGGTCGGCTGGAGGAGGAGGCCCATCGCGCCGGCGGGCGTCTCTCTGAGGAAGTCGTCGAACAACGCCTCCGGCGTCACGCCCCGCTCCTCGGCGAGGCGCACTTCGCGGCTCCCGAACTGGCGCTTGAACCACTCCACCATCCAGTAGCCGCGATAGACCTGGACCTCGAGCGACCACGCACCGGGCATCGCGGCGGGGTACGGCGGGACGAGCGGAACCGGCTCGACGTACCGCCGCTGCGTCGTGTTGATGGTCGCGGTCGTCCCGTACGAGATCGCCCCGATGTGCGGCTCGAGCGCCCCGGAGCCGAGGACCTCGCAGGCCTTGTCGGCGGCGGCCGCGATCACCGGCGTTCCGGCCGGCAGGCCGAGCACGCCGGCCGCTGCTTCCGTCAGGCCGCCGTGAGGCTCGGTCGGTGGAATGAGCTCTGGCAGCCAGTCGGGCTCGACCGGTGTGGCCTGCCACCGCCAGTCACCGTGGCGCGCCCAGCGGAAGTGCTTGTAGTCGAACGGGATGTAGCCCACCTGGCTGGCCGCGGAATCGACGAACCGTCCCGTCAGGCGGTGGACGAGGAAGCCGGACAGCAGGAGGTAGTGGCGGATCGCCCGCCACGTGTTCGGCTCTTTGACCCGGATCCAGTTCGCCTCGCTTTCGGCCTGGAACGTGGCGACGGTGTCACGGACGCCGAGGGCCCGGAAGGCGATGCCGTTGATCCCGCCGATCGGCGCCAGTCCCTCGGTCCGGCGCTGGTCGAGCCAGACGATCGCGGGTCTGAGAGGGACTCCCTCGTCGTCGGTCACGACGACGGTCCCGCGCTGCGTCGTCAGGGTGACCCCGGCGATCGAGTCGCGTTGGGCGACCCCGCCCGCCCAGAGCGCCGCGCAGGCCTCGCCGATCGATCGCCAGTAGAGCTCCGCATCCTGCTCCGCCCAGCCCGGCTGGGGCGACGTATATGGCTCGATCGGGATCCTCGCGCTCGCCGCGAGGCTCCCCGACGGGTCGAACGCCAGCGCCCGGACGCTCTGGGTCCCGACGTCGAGGGCGAGGACATGATCGGCGCCGGGCGCGGCCGGGCTCACCGGTCGTCGGCCAGGAGGACGCCCCGGTTCATGATCCCGTTCGGATCGAACCGTCGCGCGACGTCGGCGAGGACCGCCATCCCGAGCTCTCCCTTTTCGGCGGGAAGATACGCGGCGTGATCCCGCCCGATCCCGTGCTGGTGGCTGATCGTCCCGCCGTGCTCGACGATCGCCCGGCTCGCCGCGCCTTTCAGCGCGACCCAGCGGGCGAGCGTCTCATCCGGGTCGGCGGAGCGGCGATACGCGTATGTCGCGTAGAGGTTCGAGCCGCTCGGGTAGACGTGCGAGACGTGGCTCAACGCGTGGACGCGTTCGCCGACGTCGTCGAGGCCGTGGCGCAGCGCCCGGCCCAGCGCCGCGGCAAGGTCCGGAAGGCGCCGCCAGTCGACGGCGGTCTCGAGCGTGTCGAGTGCGTAGCCGGCTTCCCAGAGCGTGTCGCGCAGATCCGGCGTCCGGAAGCGGCTCGCGATCCAGCGGCGGCCGAGCGATCCGCCGACGGCGACGCCGCCCTGCCGCCGGACCAGGTCGGCCACCTCGCGCACCGCGGATTCCACGACCCGCTCCGGACCCCTCGCGCCGACGAGCAGGAGCGACGGCTCGGGCCCGACGCGCCGAAGGCGGAGGTAGCCCCGCAGGAGGTCGATCGAGCGCGACGTGCCGGCGAGCGCCAGGACGGTCGCGGTCTCGATCGGCGTCGACGCCCGAACCATCGACAGCGGGAGGCCGGCCCTCGCGATCGCGCGGGCGGCCTCGATGGTGTGCGGCCAGTCAGGCAGGAACCACGAGGGGAATGCCTCGCGTGCGGGACGCGGGACCGCCCGGACGACCGCCTCGGTCAGGATCCCGAACCTGCCCTCCGACCCGAGGATGAGCTGGCGGAGGTCCGGACCGGCGGCCGACGCGGGGTGCGGGGGCAGGTCCAGCGTCCCGGCCGGCGCCTCGACCCTGCCGCCCGCGAACAGGTCCTCGATCCGGCCGAACCCGAGCGATTCCTGGCCAGCAGACCGCGCCGCGACCCAGCCGCCGAGCGTCGAGTGCTCGAAGGATTGCGGGAAGTGGCCGAGGGTCAGGTCGTGCGGCCCGAGTGCGGCCTCCAGATCCGGCCCGAGCGTGCCGCCGCCGAACGTCGCGAGTCCGCTTCGCTCGTCGAGCGAGACCAGTCCGGCGAGCCGGTCCAGCGCGATCGTCAGGGTCGGCGCGCCGCCGGGGCGCGGCGTCGTTCCGCCGACGACACCCGTGCCGCCGCCGTAGGGGATGACGTTCGCGTCGACAGCCGCGGCGAGGGCGAGAAGGTCACGCACCTCGGCGCCGTTCGCCGGGTGGGCCACGGCGTCCGGCACTGCCCCGAGACGGCCGCTCCGGAGCGCGATCCAGTCGGGCAGGCTCTGACCGCGGGCATGCCGAACCCGGTCCTCCGGGTCGCGCGAGATCAGCGGGTGGTCGGCCAGCCGCGACGCGGGGACGGCCGCGACGACATCGGCCAGCGTGGCATCCGGCTGCGGCGATGCGACGCCGACCTCCGACTCCAGGAGCCGGAGCGCCGACGACGGCAGGCTCGCCTGGGTGCCCTCATCGGCCCAGCCATTCCACCGCCGCACCAGCACCTCCTCCGACCCGCGATCCGCGTTGCGATCATCGTGCGCCATCGACGGGCGCGGTATCGTCCGGGAATGAAAGGCGATCGAGTCGAGGTCGTGGTCGATACGGGCCAGGGCGTCCAGACATTCGACTTCGCGGCCACCAAGAACGGCCGGCGTCTCGAGGTGACGACGGCGCGCGGCGTCGTCGAGGTCACGGAGGTGACGCGCGGCGGTACGCCCGTCCGGACGGGCAGGTTCATGGCGAGCCGCCTGATCGCGCTCGTCGAGCACCCGGCCCAGGAGGGCGGATCGGACGGCCGCGTCGACGTCACGACGCGCCGCCGGATGCGGCCGCCCGAGGGCGGCTGAGGGTCCGATCCGGCCCCCGGCCCCCGGCCCCCGGCCCGCCGACCGCCCGTTGGCCCGTTGGCCCGCCGTCCGTCCGAATCCGGCCCGCCGTCGGCCCGTTTGTCCGCCAGCCGGACCAGGCGACGAACGAGGACCCGGATTCCGCCCGAATCCGGCCCGCCGACCGCCCGTTGGTCCGCCAGCCGGACCAGGCGACGAACGAGGACCAGGATTCCGCCCGAATCCGGCCCGCCGACCGCCCGTTGGTCCGCCAGCCGGACCAGGCGACGAACGAGGACCAGGATTCCGCCGAATCCGGCCCGCCGACCGCCCGTTGGTCCGCCAGCCGGACCGAGCCGACCCACTGCCTGATCGCTGCGCTGCGCAACGCCTCAGAAGGGCGGCCACGGAATGGCGGGCCAGTCGCCGCGCGGGTACGGAAACCGCCCGACCGCGAGCAGCTCGTCGACACGACGGCGCGTCGCGGAGATCTCCGCCCGCGAAAGCAGTGGCGCAAGCTGTCGAGCGAGCTCGCCGCGGAGCCCCTCCGCGATCATCGCCAGGCCGTCGCGCTCATCCGCCTCGAACGCGGCCCCTCGCCAGCCCCACAGCACGGTCCGCAGCTTCGGATACGTCGAGAACGTGACCCCGTGATCCACGCCGAAGACATGCGCGCCACCGTCGATCGGCAGCAGGTGGCCGCCCTTCCGATCGGTGTTGTTGATCGCCGCATCGAAGGCCGCGATCCGCCGGAGTCGGCGGTCGTCGCCGACGACCATGCCAACGACGTCGACCGTCGGGTCGATGTCGATCCAGAGCTGGACCGCGCCTTCGCCGAACGGCCCATCACGCAGGACCGTCGGTGGGACGATCCCCCAGCCGGTCGCCTCCGACACGAGAAATGCTGCCACCTCGCGCCGTCCCAGCGTCTCGTCGGGGAAGTCGTCGAGGGGCCGCTCGCCTGCAATCGGCTTGTAGACGGCCTCGAGCGTGACGGGCGGTTCCGGCGGCGGACAGAGCCTCGTCACCCGGGCGAGCATCGCGTGATTCGTCGAGCCGAGCAGGCGCCCGACGAGCTGGATGTCACCTTCGCGGAGGACGTCGACGGCGGTGGTCAGATCGAGCACGTCCGGCCGGTCCGGGGTCGTTGCCTAGTTGACGTAGTGGCCGTTGCGGCGCGGACAGATGTGGCCCTGCGCGTCGAGCGGCTGACCGCACAGCGGGCACGGCGGCCTCCCGGAGGCGACGACCTGGGCCGCGCGCTGGACGAACGAGCGGGCTGCCGCGGCCGTCACCCGGACGCGCAGCACGTCCGGGCCGTCTTCCTCCTCGGCCGACTCGAAGGCCGCGAGGATCGACGCGGCGATCGATTCGTCAAGGCCGGACGTCGGCTGATCGGGATCGTCGTCGTCGTCATCGTCATCGGCGGCCGCGAGCTCGATCTCCATCGGCTCGGCGCGGGCCTCGACGAGGACCAGCCCCGCATCGGCGTCCCAGCCGAGCGTCAGCGTCGTCGCCCGGAAGGCTTCGACCAGGGGTTCGTCGAGCGGGGCGGTGTCCGACGCCGGCGCATCTGAGGCCGCCGTGACGCCGCGCTCCTCGAGTTCGTCGAGGAGCTGGTCGAGGCGCTCCGCGAGAACCTGGACCTGGACCTTCTCGAGGACCACGCTGACGACCTGGCTCGCCTTGCGCGCCTGGAGGAAGAACGTGCGCTGGCCGGGCTCGCCGACCGTTCCGGCGACGAAGCGGTCGGGAGGATCGAAGTAGAACATTCGTCGGGGCATGCGCGGAATCTACCCGGTATCGCCAATCCGGCGTCCCGTCGCGTCGTGACGGACCGCCGCCGGGTCTACGCGACGCGAACCGCGATCATGTCGTGGCCGCGGGCGCCGTCGGGAGCGGGCGGCGACGATGACGCCGTCTGGACGTCGCCGGTGCCGTCCGTCGCCCGGACCTCGATCATGTGATCGCCCGCAACCGCGTCCCAGGCGTAGGTCCACTGGACCCACGTCGCATCGGAGATCGGCCGGCTGAGGGTGCAGTCCCGCCACTCGCCGTCGATGGCGACCTCGACCTTGGCGATGCCGCGGTCCGGTGCCCACGCGACGCCGGCGATCGCCACGCGCCCGGCCGGCACCGATTGGCCGGACCGCGGCACGTCGATCCTCGACTGGGTGAGGATCGGCCCCTCCTTGGACCAGCCGAGAGGGACCCAGTAGCCGTCGAACGCCTCCCATGTCGTCAGCTCGAGGTCCGAAAGCCACTTCGTCGCCGACACGTAGCCGTACAGGCCCGGAATGATCAGGCGGGCCGGGAACCCGTGGTTCCGCGGCAGGACCTCGTCGTTCATCTTGACGGCGATCATCGGCTCGCGATCCGCGTTCATGACCCAGCTCGTCGGCATGCCCGCGGTGAAGCCGTCGACGGAACGGCCGACGAGCTGCGTGGCACTCGACTGGACGCCGGCCATCTCGAGCACGTCGCGCAGCCGGACGCCCGTCCACTTGGCGTTGCCGACGAGCTTGCCGCCGACCTCGTTCGAGACGCAGGCGATCGTGACGTACTGCTCGACCATCGGCAGCTCGACGAGCTGGGCGTAGGTCAGGCTCACCTCCCGATCGACGAGGCCGTGGACCCGGAGACTCCACGAAGCGACGTCGACGCTCGGGACGAGGAGTGCCGTGTCGATCCGGTAGAAGTCGGCGTTCGGGACGACGAGCGGCGTGAGACCGGCGATGTCGAGCGCCGATCCTGCCGGCAGGGTCGCGACCTCGCTCGGCGGGGGGATCGTCGCGCCGCCCGTCGAGGGTGCGGATCGGGCGCTCTCGAGGAGGCTCCGGCCGGCGACGCCCGCGACGACGGATGCGGCGGCGACCGAGCCGCTCTTGATCAGGAAGCTCCGTCGTGACCAGTCGGGCATCGTCGCGCGGATCCCGCTCGTGGCCGGCTGCGACGAGCCCAGGAGCCATGACAGGACCTGGATCCCGACGAACGCCGCGACGGCCGCGACGATGGCTGCGGGCGCTGCCGACGCCGACGGGTCGGACAGCGTGGCGAGGAACCCGATCACCGCGAAGATCGCGAATCCCGCGGCACCGACGAGATACGCCCGCCGGGCGACGAGCCCGAGGACCGCACCGACCACGACCGCAAGGCCGACGATGAACAGCTCGAGGGCGAGCTTGTCGTTCGTGCCGAAGAGCGACACGACGACGTCCTTGGCGCCGGCCGGCTGGAGGTCGATGACCGCGCCACCGACCGCCGCGACCAGTGACTGGGCGGACAGCAGCGCAGCCGTCAGCTCCGACATGCCGAGGGCGGCGATCGTCGCGACCGCCCCGGCGATCGCTGCATCCAGTCTCGGCCGGCCCGTGGTCATCGTCATGGCGCCATCGTCCACCCGATCGACGACGTTTGCATGACAGCGGTCAGCGGAACGTTTCCGCCGCGAGCCATGGCCGCGAGGCCCGCTGGTACCGAGCACCGTGGACGGCCGATCCTCGCCAGATACCATCCCCCGTGGTGATCGCCGCCAATTCGGGTCCATCCGGTGGCCGATGATGCGAGCTCCAGCACGCCCCGGCATCGCGGAGCCCGGATCCGGCTCAAACAGGTCCCACTCACCACCCGGGGTGGTCGGCGGCGGGCAGGGTCCGCGGTTAGGGTGCGGGAGAGCGCGCCGGGCACCCGACTGGGCGACACTCGGGCGATTGCTACCCGCCGGCGGATCGCCAGAGCTCGTCCCAGCCGGCGTCCCCGCGAAGCGAGGCCGCGCCGCGCGCGAGCGCCTCACGCTGGCGGGCCAGGGCGCGGCGCGCCTCGGCGATCGACGTTGCAGCGAATCGCACGCCGGCGCCCGGCCGCAGCTGGCCCAGTCGTGGGAGGTCCGCGGTGATCGCGACCGCGGCGATCGGATAGCCGCCGGTCGTCTGGTGGTCGGCGAGGAGGATGATCGGTGCGCCGCCGGCCGGGACCTGGATCGCGCCCCGCACGACACCGTGGGACAGGAGCTCGCGGCCGTCGCCGGCAACGACCGGCGGCCCCTCGAGCCGCAGGCCGACCCGGTCACTTCCGGCCGCGACCCGCCACTCGGCTGCGACGATCGCCTCGAGGCCGCTCGCCGGGCCGGGCAGGAGCCGGATCGGGTCGTCCGCGATGGCCCGGGCGATTGGATCGTCCGCCAGGTCGGGCCACGCCGCGTCGGAATCGGCCGGATCGCCCGGCCCGGTCATGCCGCGCGGCGAACGGGCTTGCCGCAGGATGTCGCCGGGTTGCAGCCGCCGGCCGTCGATACCGCCGAAGCCCGCCGCGAGCGCCGTCGACGCCGAGCCGAGCACCAGCGGAACGTCGATCCCGCCGGCCACCGCGAGGTAGGCGCGGGCACCTGTCCGGAGCGAGGCGTCGCCGGCGAACGCGATGGTGCTTCCGGCGTCGAGCCGGTGCGCCCGACCCGGTCGGAGCCGTCGCCCGGACTCGAGGACGGTTCCGCCGAGGTCCGCCCCGGCCAGGCCGATCGTGACCGGCGAGCGGACGGCGAATGTCGCCCCGACGAGCGTCATCTCGACCGCGGCGGCGCCCGGATCGTTGCCGGCGAGCAGGTTGGCGACCGCCAGAGACCAGCCATCGCACGCCCCGCCGACCGGGACACCGAGATGGGTCCAGCCCGGCCGCCCGGCGTCCTGGAGGGTCGTGACGAGGCCCGGCTCGAGCACCTCGAGCATCAGCGGATCGCGACGAATCGGACCCGATCGCCCGGCTTGAGCAGAGACGGCGTGTCCCGTCCCAGGTCCCACATCGGGGCGTCGGTCCGACCGATGATCCGCCAGCCGCCCGGCATCGCGAACGGATAGACGGCGGTCTGCGCGCCCCCGATCCCGACGCTGCCCGCGGGGATCCGCTGCCTCGGGTTCGCAAGGCGCGGCGTCGCGATGGAGGCGGGCAGCGGCCCGAGGTAGCCGAACCCCGGCGCGAAGCCCAGGAAGTACACGCGGTAGTCGATCCCGCCGTGGAGATCGACGACGTCCGCAGGGCTGAGGTGATTGAGGGCCGCGACGTCGGCGAGGTCGGGCCCGTCGTCACCGCCGTAGCGAACGGGAATCTCGATGGTGGCGCCCGGGCTGTCCGCCACGCTGGCGTGCCGCTCGTCGAGAAGCGCCGCCACCACCCGTCGCGCCTCGTCCGGATCGACGGCCAGCGGATCGAACGGAACGAGGACGCTGGCATAGGCCGGCACGGCACGCCCGAACCGGGGGTCAGTGGCCCGCAGCCGGTCCACGGCCGCCGCGAGAGCGTGGGCCGCCCCGTTGAGCCCGAGATCGATCCGGTCGCCGAGCGTGACGAGCAGGGCCGCGTCGCCGAGAGGCTCGATCACTGCCGACTCCCCGGATGGGACCGGGGGTGGCTCTCCGCTCACGACCCGAGTGCGGTGATCGTCACGCCGGCGCCCTCGAGCGCGGCGCGGACGGCCGTCGCGAATTCGACCGCGGCGGGCGTGTCGCCGTGGATGCAGATCGTGTCGGCGCGAACATCGACGACCCGGCCATCGTGTGTCTCCACTCGCCCGTCGCGGACGATCGCGAGCGCCTGTGACGCTGCGCGTCGCGGAGAGTCGAGGAGGGCGCCCGGCAGCCGTCGCGAACGGAGCGTCCCGTCCGCCTCGTAGGCCCGGTCGGCGAAGGCCTCCGCGGCAGACGCCAGGCCGGCATCGGCGGCCGCGGCGAGCATCGCGGACCCGGCCAGGCCGACCAGGACGAGATCGCCGGAGACGCGGGCGATCGCCCGGGCAATCGTCGCGGCAACCGACGGCTCGCGGGCCGCGAGGTTGTAGAGGGCACCGTGCGGCTTGACGTGTCGCAGCGGGGTCCCTGCGGCGCGAGCGAAGGCTGCGACCGCACCGACCTGGTAGATGAGCGAGGCTTCCAGTTCGTCGGGCGCCATCGCGAGGTCGCGCCGCCCGAAGCCGACGAGGTCCGGGTAGCCCGGGTGGGCCCCGACGGCGACGCCGTGGGCGAGTGCAAGCCTGATCGTCCGATCGATCGTCAGCGGGTCGCCGGCATGAGCTCCGCAGGCCACGTTGACGCTCGTGACGATCGGGATCAGCCGCTCGTCGTCGCCCATCGGCCAGGGTCCAACGCCCTCGCCGACGTCGGCGTTGAGATCGACCCTCACCGAGCGGGCCCTACGGGGAAGGCGAGGCTGCCGCCGACGGCTCGGGCGTCGGCGTGGCAGTCGGCTCGGGCGTCGGGGCCGGGGTGGGCTCGGGGGTGGGTGCCGGCGTCGGTGCCGGCGTCGGTGCCGGCGTCGATGTCGGCGTCGGAGAGGGTTCGATCGACGGCGATTCTGTCGGCGACGGTTCCAGAGTCGGGCACATTCCGATGAATGGCGCATCGGATGGCGCAGACGGATCGGGCGTCGGCGGCTCGAAGGACGGCACGACGCCGCTCGCGTCCGGTGTCGGATAAGGAATGCACGTCGGCTCCGGCGTGGGCGCCGAGCAGCCGCGTCCCTCGACGAACGGGCCCCATGACTTGCCGAACGGGGTGAAACCTCCGTTGTAGAAGTAGGCCGTCCGCGTCCCGTTGACACCGCCCGGCGTGCCGGCGCCGCGTCGCGCCCGGGCGAACCAGTCGCGATCGGCGCGCATCCAGTTCTCGTGGGCCTTCTCGAACCCGGTGTAGTCGAGCACGACCGAGCCGCACAGGCCGTCGGGCAGGCCCGTCTTCGGCTCTGTGCCGGCGATGAACCACTCGTCGATGGATCGCCCGCCGGCGGCCGGCTGGAGGCCCGTCCACGGATCGATCTTCGCCTGGACGAGGCCGGTCGGCGCCTTGAAGTCGTTGGGAGCCCACGTCTTCGCGGCTTCGGTGAGGAAGCCCTGCCAGACGTACGTCGTCACGTCGATCGAGAACACGGAACCCACGACCGAGTTATCGCTGTTGCCGTTCCAGGCGCCGACCGCGAGCGCGTACTGTCCGGCGGCCCGGCCATCGGCTGTCGGCGGGGCGATGAAGCCGTAGGCGTTGAGGTCCTTGGCATCGTTGTTCGTACCGGTCTTGAGCGTTGCCGGGATCCGATCGCCGGCCTTGTTCTTGATGGCGAACTTGCCCCAGAACGGGTTGACCTTCGGGTTCGTGTTTCCGGCGAGGATGTCGGTGACGATGAACGTCGACTGCGGGCTCGCCGCCTGCACGCCCTCGGGCGGCACGTATGGGTCCACGACGTCCGTGCCGCTCGTGTCCTTGATCGTGAGGATCGTCGTGTGGGGCAGGTATGTGCCGCCGTTGGCGAGCGTCCCGTAGGCGGTCACGAGGTCGATCGGGCGGACCTCCTGGACGCCGAGTGCGAGCGACAGCCCGGCCTGCGTCGTCTCGGTCCGGAATTGCATCCCGAAGTCCTTCGCCCGGCTGAAGACCCGCTCCGGCGAGTTGACGGCGACGGCCCTGACCGACGGCAGGTTGAGCGAGAACTGGAGGGCCGTCCGGACCCGGACCGGTCCACGCTCCAGGTTGTCGGCGTCGGACGGCGTATAGCCGCCCCCGAAGTCGACGGCCGTGTCCATGAACATCGACGCGGCCGTCATGACCTTGTCGTCGATCCCGGTCAGGTAGTTGAACGGCTTGAAGGCCGAGCCGGGCTGTCGCCAGCCGCTGCCGACCACGTCGTACTTCGGCTGGAGCTGCGGGGTGCTGCTCGCGAGGTAGTACTCCGAGCTCCCGACGTAGGCGACGAGCTCGCCGGTCTGGTAGTCGAGGGCGACGAGGGCGCCGTTGTGGACATCCTTCCCGCGAAGGTTCTTCATCCAGGTCGCGTACGGCACCCCGATCGCCTTGGCGGTTGCGACCGGGTCCTTCGACTGAGGCACCAGGGTCGCCGCCTTGACCCACTTCTCGGCGATCTTCTGGAGGTTGGCGTCGAGGGTCGTGGTGATCCGCAGGCCGCCGTTCGCAAGGGTCTCGCACGTCGGGACATCCTCGCCGCACAGCTTCGTCGCCAGCTCCTTCTGGACAGCCCAGACGAAGTGCGGTGCGATCCAGCGCGGCGTCTGCTGCGGAGCGAGGACGACCTTCTCCTCCTTGGCCGCCAGGAATTGGGCCGCGGTGTACCTGTCTCCCGACACCGGCGTCCGGTCGCCCTCCGCAAGCAGGTCGAGGATCTGGTTCCGGCGCTGGACGATCTCCGTGTCGGCCGGGACGACGAGGGTCGTCGTGCCCGGGCATGCGCCATCCGCGTCGACCGCCACCGAGCATTCCTCGATCGCGTTGAGGACGAGGTCGTAGTTCGACGGTGACTTCGGCAGGCCGGCGAGGATCGCCGCCTCGGCGATCGTCAGGTCGCTGAGGTCCTTGCCGAAATACGACTTCGCGGCGGCCTTGACCCCGTAGCTCTGGTTGCCGTAGTAGTTCTGGTTGAGGTAGGCGGTGATGATCTTCTGCTTGCCCTCTACGCCCGGGTAGGCCTGGGTCAGGCGGACCGACTGGATGATCTCCTTGAGCTTCCGCTCAGCCTGGCGCTTCGGGTCCTGGACGAGGTCGGGATCGAGCAATCGCTGGCGGACGAGCTGCTGGGTGATCGTCGACGCACCGCGGCTGCGGCCACGCAGGCTGTCGAAACCGGCCGAGATGATCGCGAGCGGATCGAAGCCGGAGTTCTCCCAGAACGTCTTGTCCTCGACGGCGGTCTGCGCGTCGATGACGATCGGCGGGATGTCCTTGAACGCGACGACTTCGCGGCGGGCCTCGCCGAAGCGGGCGAGCTCGATCTTGCCCGTCCGGTCGTAGATGATCGACTCCTCCTGGAGGGCGAACTTGTCCAGGTCGGTCGGATCGGGGAGGTCCTTCGTCAGGCCACCGAATGCGGACACCGTTGCGACGGTGATGAGCAGGGCGATCCCCGCGAACAGGGACCAGATGACCAGCGCGAGGATGCCGCCCGGTGTCGGGCGGGTCAGCTCGCTCGCAGGAGCGCGCCGCGTTGCGCGCGGGGGTTCATACACGGGAGACTCCGGATCCAGGCTGCGTCGAGGCTAGGATGCCACCCCGCGCCGGATGGGGTGCGCGGGGATCGGTCGATCGTCGGTACGACGACGTGACAACTGCCGATGGGACGGAATGCGGTCAGACGGCCACGAATCGCGGCAGATGGGCGCGGTTGGCCGCAAGGAGCTCGTCGAGCAGCGGGCGTGCAATGTCCCATGTCCGGACGAGCGGATTGGCAAGCAACGCCCGAAGCGCAACCTCCCTGTCGCCACTCCTCGCGGCGGCGATCGTCAGTTCCTCGTATGCCTTTGCGGCCTGGACCAGCCCGAGCATGTCCGGGGCGAGCGGTCGGAGGTCCACCGGATGTGCGCCATCGCGATCGATCCGCGCCGGGATCTCGACGACCGCCTCATCCGCGAGGCCCGCCAGGGCCCCATGGTTCCTGACGTTCACGACCTGGATGTCGCCGGCCCCGTCATGGAGCGAGGCGATGAGCGCTGCGGCCGCCTCGCTGTAGAACGCCCCGCCACGGTCGGCGAGCAGGGCGGGCTTCTCCGCGAGGGAGGGGTCGCGGTACATCTCGAGCAGGCGCAGCTCGATGTCGATGACCTCCTCCGCTCGGGTCTCGTGACCCTCGCTGCGTTGCTCGGCGAGGACCGTGTCGAACAGGTAGTAGTAGCGGAGGTAGTAGGAGGGGATCGCACAGAGGGTCTGCAGGAGCTCGAGCGGCATTCGAACGTCGTCGGCGAGGGCCTGCCCGTCCGTCTCGAGCAGCTCCGGCAGCCGATCGACCCCATCGACCCGGACCGCGCGCTCCCATGTCAGGTGGTTCAGCCCGACGTGTTCGAGCTCGACGCGCTCCGGTCCGACGCCGAATCGCTCGGCGAAGCGCCGCTGGAACCCGATCGCGACGTTGCACAGCCCGATCGCCCGATGGCCATCGTCGAGCAGCGCCTGGCTGACGATCCCGACCGGGTTCGTGAAGTCGACGATCCAGTGGCCGGGTGCGGCCCGCCGGGCTGCCCGTTCTGCGATGTCGAGGACGACCGGCACCGTCCGGAGTGCCTTGGCGAAACCGCCGGCGCCCGTCGTCTCCTGGCCGATCGTCCCGAACCGGAGCGGCAGTGTCTCGTCGACGAAGCGGGCCGCCTGTCCGCCGACACGAAGCTGGACGACGACGAAGTCCGCGCCGTCCAGCGCGGCATCGGTATCGGGCGTCAGGATCAGCCGGCCGCGCCAGCCAAGCCGGTCCAGCATGCGCCGGGCGAGCCCGCCGACGACCTCCGTGCGCTCGGGATCGGGGTCGAGCAGGACCAGCTCGTCGACCGGCAGGCGATCCGCGCGGACGGCGATGCCGTCGATCAACTCGGGCGTGTAGGTACTGCCGCCGCCGACGACCGCGATCTTGACGCCCACCCAGCCTCCGTCATGTCGGTCCTGTCAGGTAGACAATCGCTCATCCGGCCTTGACAGTCGCGGACCGAACCGGAATGATTGCTTATAACGTTATCACCAATCGTGCGGCGCGCAAGAGGATCCACGCCCGACGATGGCTCGCTTCCGGCTCGAGCTCGGTCCCATCCCGCTCCACCACCAGGTCTATCTCGACCTGGTCTCCGCGCTCGACGCGCGCGAATGGAAGCCCGGCGACCGGCTGCCGACGGAACGCGACCTGGCCCAACGGTACGGCTGCAGCCTGATCACGGTTCGACGCGCGCTGTCGGAGCTCGCTCGCGAGGGCCGGATCGAGCGGACGCGTGGCCGGGGAACGTTCGTCCTTCATCCGCGCGTCGAACTCGACTTCGGCGGCAGCCAGAGCTTCACCGACGAGATGCAGACGCGAGGCCTCGACCCGGCGACGCGCCTCGTCGCCGCCCGGCCCGAATCCGCGGGCGAGTCCGTCGCGATGGCGCTCGATCTCGAGATCGGGTCGCCGACGCTCTATCTCGAGCGGCTCCGACTGGCAGGCGGCGAGCCCCTGCTGCTCGAGCAGGTCCACCTGCCGGCAGAGCGGTTCCCCGGCCTGCTCGCCTCCGATCTCGAGAACAACTCGCTTTACGAGCTCCTGACGGAGCGCTACGGGACGCGGATCGTCCGCGCTCGCGAGGCGATCGAGCCCGTCCTCCTTCGGAGGCGCGAGGCGGGGCTCCTCGACCAGGCCCCGGGCCGGCCGGCGCTCCTCATCGAGGGAATCGCCTTCGCCGCCGACGGACGGCCGATCGAGTTCGCCCGCAGTTACGTCCGGGGTGATCGGACGCGCTACTTCGTGGAGCGGGTCGTCGTTCGGGCCAATGCGCCGGACGCCGATCCGAGGATGACGCCGGCAGTCGAACGCCGCACGGGAAGAGGAGCCGTCGCCGAGACCGCCCGCTAGAGGAGAGAGGAGGCCCGACATCAGCGCCCGCGAGACCGCGCCCTCGCGACCACATTCGATCACGATGAGGAGGAGCATGAGCACGAGAATCTTCCGGGCCGGCTCATTGATGGCCGCGATCGCGCTCGTCGCCGCAGCCTGCGGGTCGACGACGACAAATCCGTCCGCCGCGGCATCAGGTTCGCCGGGCGCAGGCGCCACGACCGGCGCCAGTCAGCCGGCGCCCGGTGGCACGGTCGACATCCGCTGGTTCTGCTGCCTCGGCGGCGGCGACGCGCCGGAACAGGTCGCGGTCGAGAAGAAGGTCGCCGAGGAATTCAACGCGTCCCACCCGAACATCCACCTGACGTTCGAAGCGGTCCCGTACGCCGGGGCGAATGATGCCCTCGCGACACAGATCGGCTCGGGCAACGGGCCCGACATCGTCGGCCCGGTCGGCATCGGCGGCGCCAACGCCTTCCATGGCCAGTGGCTCGATCTCGCGCCCCTGATCGCGTCGACCGGTTACGACCTGTCGGGCTTCCCGTCCGACGCGGTCGATATCTACAAGCTCGACGAGGGCCAGGTCGGTATTCCATTCGCGATCTACCCGTCGGCCCTCTTCTACAAGAAGGGACTGTTCGAAGAAGCCAACCTCAGCGAGCCGCCGCACAAGTACGGCGAGAAGTACACGATGCCGGACGGCAGCCAGGTCGACTGGAGCTACGACACGGCCGCCAAGGTCGCGAAGCTCCTGACGGTGGACAAGGCCGGCAAGGACGCGACCCAGGCCGGGTTCGACGCCGCGAACATCGTCCAGTGGGGCTTCGAGGCGCAACGTGACGATCTCCGCGGCCTCGGTGCGTACTTCGGGGCAGGCAAGCTCGCGGCCGACGACGGCAAGACGGTCCAGATCCCGGACGCCTGGAAGGCCGGCTGGAAGTGGTGGTACGACAGCATCTGGAAGGACCACTCCAGCATGACCGGCCCGATCTTCGAGAGCGATGACATCAACCCCAACGACTACCCGTTCTTCACCGGCAAGGTCGCCATGAGCGAGAACTTCCTGTGGTCGACCTACGGCGTCGGCGACGCCGGCGACGATTGGGACCTGGCCGCGATTCCGACCTACAACGGCGAGGCCACTGCCGCATTCAACGCCGACACGTTCCGGATCCTCAAGGACACCAAGCACCCGAACGAGGCCTTCGAGGTCCTGACGTACCTCCTCGGCGACGCGTCGAATGAGCTGCTGACGGCCTACGGCGGGTTCCCCGCCCGGATCGCCGACCAGAAGGCCGGGATCGACGCCCTCCAGGGGCAGTTCACGAACGACGGTCGACTGGCAGGTCGCGATCGACGGCATCGACCACGCCGACGTCCCGAACTTCGAGTCCTACATGCCCGCCTACAACGAGACCCTCGGTCTCATCGGCTCTGGCGGGAAGTACCTGACGAAATGGGAGACGGACCCCGGCCTCAACATGGACGCGGAGTTCGACGCCCTCGCCAAGGAGATGCAGACCATCTGGGATAAGTAGTCCCGGCAGGCGCCGGCCATCGCGATAGCCCCAATGGCTCCCGCCCGTCCCCCCGCGGGCGGGAGACCACCTCCTGGAGAACCATGACCGCGATCAGGCTCCCGAGGCGTCGCTCGCTCGTGCCTCAACCGCTGCGTCTCCGTCCGCTCGCGAGGCGGGAGGCACGCTGGGGGCTGATCTTCCTGTCGCCCTGGATCGTCGGCTTTCTCGCGTTCACCCTGATCCCGATCGTCGTGTCGCTGGTCTTCACGTTCACCAACGTGAACCTCTCCCAGGAAGAGCCGCTCCAGTTCGTCGGCCTGCGCAACTACCAGCAGCTCTTCAGCGACAAGCAGACGTGGGAGTCGCTCGGCGTCACGCTCCGGTTCGCCGCGCTCAACCTGCCGATCGCGATCATCATCCCGTTCATCGTCGCGCTCGTCCTGAACAGCCGTTACCTGAAGGGGTCGAGCCTCTTCCGGACGCTGTTCTTCCTGCCGTACGTCATCCCGTTCGTGTCCGGCCTGCTGATCTGGCAGAGCATGCTCAACCTCGAGACCGGCTGGGTGAATGCGTTCCTCGAGTTCATCGGCATCCAGAACCCGCCGAACTGGCTCCAGGACCCCTCGTACGTCTACCCGAGCCTCGTCTTCATCGGGATCTGGGGGATCGGGGCCGGCGTCATCGTGAACCTCGCGGGCCTGAAGGGGATCCCCACCGAGCTCTACGACGCCGCCCGGATCGACGGAGCCGGCTTCTGGGCGTCGCTCCGGCACGTGACGCTGCCGATGATGTCACCGGTCATCTTCTACACGCTCGTGCTGGGGATCGTCGACGTCCTCCAGTACTTCCTCGTCCCGCTCGTCCTCTACAACGGGACCGGCGAACCAGGCGGCACCACGTTCTTCTACAACCTCTACCTCTACAAGAACTTCTTCACCTACCAGAACATGTCCTACGGCGCCACGCTGGCGTGGCTCCTGTTTGCGATCACGCTCGTGATCACCCTCGTCCTGTTCCGGACGTCGCGCCGCTGGGTCTACTACGCCGGGGAGCGCTAGGTGGCCGGCCTCGACCGCATCCGCGGCAGCGTCCACCGCGACGAGGTCGCGGCCCCGCCGATCGCGGGGGCGCCGCGGGCGCCCGTGGCGCGACGGCCGCGGATCAGGCCGAAGGAGGCCGGCCGGTCGTTCCTGCTGACGTTCATCGTCGTCGTCATCCTGGCGGCCTTCCTGTCACCGATCCTTCGGTCGCTCGCGGTTTCGCTCCGGACGCCGGAGCAGGTCGGCGAGGCCGACAGTCCCCAGTACCCCGCCGTCCCCGAGACGTTCGACTACCAGGGCAAGACCTACGACCTGTACACGGTCCCGATCGACGGCGCGGATCGCCAGCTCGCCCTCGTGACGAAGGGCCGGACCGAGAGCAAGTTCATCGACCCGGCGGACACCACCGCGGGACTGGTCACGTGGGAAGGATCGTGGCGGACCCTGCCGCGCGTCTGGACGTTCTCCCCGCAGTGGCAGAACTACACCGATGTCTGGGACCTGATCGACTTCCCGCGGCTGCTGCTGAACACGGTTCTCCTCGCGGTCATCGGGATGGTCGGGACGGTGACATCGTGCACGCTCGTCGCGTACGGCTTTGCCCGGTTCCGGTTCCCCGGCCGAGGCTTCCTCTTCACCCTGCTCGTCGCGACGATCTTCCTGCCGTATGCGGTGACCGTCATCCCGACCTACACGATCTTCGTCAAGCTCGGTTGGGTCGGGACGTGGTTGCCGCTCCTGGTCCCGACGTTCCTCGCGAACGCGTACGACGTGTTCCTGCTCCGCCAGTACCTGCTGACGATTCCGCGCGAGATGGATGAGTCGGCGGCGATCGACGGGGCCGGGCCGTTCCGGACGCTCGTGTCGGTCATCGTTCCCCAGGCCTGGCCGGTGATCATCGCCGTCGCGATCTTCCATTTCGTGTACTCGTGGAACGACTTCTTCGGTCCGCTCATCTACCTGTCGACGAAACCGGAACTCCAGCCGCTCGCGGTCGGGCTGGCGAGCTTCAACGGCATCCACTACCGGAATCCGGCCTACATCCAGGCCGGGACGCTCATGACGATGATCATCCCGATCATCCTGTTCCTCGTGTTCCAGCGCTTCTTCACCCGGGGTATCGTCATCACCGGCGTGGAGAAGTAGTGACGTTCCGGGTTGCCCTCACCTTCGACGCCGAGCATCCGGATCGGCCGGCCGACGACGGGAATGCCGATCGGCTGCTCGACGCGCTTGCGGCCGCCGGGGTTCGTGCCACGTTCTTCATCCAGGGCCGCTGGGCGGAGGGCTACCCGGCGACCGCGCGGCGGATCGCGAACGGCGGACACCTGGTCGGGAGCCATTCCCATTACCACGCCCGGATGCCGCTCCTCTCAGCGGCCGGCATCGCGACCGACGTCCGTGACGCGGAGGCCGCGATCCGCGAGCACGCCGGGGTCGACCCGCGGCCGTGGTTCCGTTGCCCGTTCGGAGCCGGGGCGGACGATCCGCGACTGATCGGCCGCCTGGAGGCCCTCGGGTATCGCGAGGTGGGGTGGGACGTGACGGCCGAGGACTGGGAGCCGACGCGCTCCGCGGACGACGTCGCGGCCTCCGTCATCAGCGGCGTGATTGCCTGCGGCGACGGCGCGGTCGCGCTCCACCACACCTGGCCGAACCAGACCCTGGCCGCGCTGCCGCAGATCGTGGCGGCGCTCCGCGAGCGCGGCGCGACGTTCGTCGGCGTCGACGAGCTGGCCGGCCTGCCGACCGGGCACCCGGGGTGAGGACCGCCGTCCTCGCCGTGGACGGCGGCAACTCGAAGACGGACGTCGCCCTCGTCGCCCCCGACGGCACCTTGCTTGCCGCCGTCCGGGGGGCGACGACGTCGCACCAGGCGGTCGGGCTGGAAGCCGGCGTCGCCCGGCTCGTCGGACTCGTCGAGGAGGCGGCGCGGATGGCGGGGCTCGATCCGTCGCTCCGGCCGATCTCGGCGGTCGGCGTCCACGCGATCGCCGGCGCCGACTACGCCCCCGATATCAGGAAGCTGGAGCGGGCGCTGGGCTCCGTGCGGTTGAGTGAGCGCGACGTCGTCGTCAACGATTGCATCGGCGCGCTGTGGGCCGGGACGAGCGAGGGCTGGGGGATCGCCCTCATCTGCGGCCAGGGGATCAATGGAACGGCGATCGCGCCGGATGGCCGGACGGCCCGGTTCGATGCCGTGGGCGAGATCTCCGGGGACTGGGGCGGAGGGACATCGGTCGGGATGGAGGGGCTCGCCGCCGCGGTCAGGGCCCGCGACGGGCGCGGGCCGCGGACGTCGCTCGAGCGGCTTGTGCCATCGCATTTCGGCATGGGTCGTCCGGCGGCGGTCACGCGGGCGATGTACGACGGGCGGATCCCGCAGGTGCGCGTCGGGGAGCTGTCGCCGGTCGTGTTCAGGGCGGCGGGGGAGGGAGATGCCGTCGCGCGGTCGATCGTCGACCGCCTCGCCGACGAGCTCTCCGTCATGGCAATCGCACTTGCCCGTCGGACGGGGATGACCCGGCGGCCCGTGGAGGTGGTCCTCGCCGGCGGCGTCTTCAGCACGACCGACGAGCCGTTCTTCAGCCGTCTCGAGGCGGCCATCCGGGCGGCCGTCCGTGGCGCGAGGATGGTTCGCCTCGACGTTCCCCCCGTGACCGGGGCTGCGCTCGAGGGCCTGATTCACGCCGGTGCCCCGGTGAACGCGCGTGCGCGCCTGCGCGACGCGATGCGGGCCTGGCGGCCGTAGCGGGAGTGGCCGCCCGGCGACCGGCACTTTGTCCATACTCTTGACAATAGCCTCCGCCACGCACTAACCTCCGCTTTGTCCACTCCATTGGCAAAGTCGATGAGGATGGCGGATGCGACTCCCGGCCAAGGCGACCCACGCCCAGACCCGCCAGCACAACCATCGTCTGGTCCTGCGGACCGTCTATGACTTCGGGCCGATCAGCCGCGCCGACGTCGCCCGCAGCACCGGCCTGACACGGACAACGGTCAGCGACGTCGTCGGGGACCTGCTGGGCGACGGGATGGTCGAGGAAGTCGGACGTGGACCGTCGAGCGGAGGCAAGGCGCCGATCCTGCTCAGCATCGTCGGCGACGCCCGCCAGGTCATCGGCCTGGACCTCGGCGAAGGCACCTTCGCCGGTGCGCTCGTCAACCTCCGTGGCGAGATCCGTCGGGTCGTCGAGCTGCCGGTCGACGGCCGCAACGGCGACGACGCGCTGGCGATCGTGTTCCGGCTCGTCGACGACCTGATCGCCGAGGCGGGCAGCCCGCCGCTCGGGATCGGGGTCGGGACGCCGGGCCTCGTCGACACCAGGACCGGCACGATCCGCTGGGCCGTCAACCTCGACTGGCAGGACCTGCCGCTCGGTGGCCTCCTCACCGAGCGGTACGGCCTGCCGGTCAACGTGGCCAACGACAGCCAGGCGGCGGCCCTGGCCGAGTACACGTTCGGGGCCGACGGGCGGCGCCTGCCGAACCTCATCACGATCAAGGTGGGGCGGGGGATCGGGGCGGGCCTCGTCCTCAACGGCTCTCTCTTCCAGGGCGATGGCTTCGGGGCCGGCGAGATCGGCCACGTCGCGGTCGTCGACGACGGCGCCGCCTGCCGCTGCGGCCGGTTCGGCTGCCTGGAGACGGTTGCCAGCAGCACCGCGATCGCGGCACGGGCGGCCGTGCTGGCCGTTGAGCTCGGGACACCGCTGACGGCCCGCGCCCATGCAGGGGAGCTCGACTTCGACGACGTGATCCGGGCCTTCGATGCGGGCGACCCGGCGGCCCGGACGGCCGCGCTCGAGGCCGCCCGCTACCTCGGCCATGCGATCGCCGCCCTGATCGGCGCCCTCAATATCGGCCGGATCGTCCTCGACGGCCCGGTGACGGCGTTCGGAGACGACTGGCTCGCGACCATCGCCGACGAGGCGCGCCGCCGCTCGCTCGGCCTGCTGAGCCGTGACACGGAGATCGCGTTCGGGCGCCTCGCCTCGAACGTCGTGGTCCTCGGTGCGTCGGCGCTGCTGATCACCCGCGAGCTCGGCCTGAGTCTCGCCCGATGACCGACGGACGCGGACCAGTTGTTGATCTCCGCGACGGCAATCGCGACCTGCTCGTCGGCGTCGATATCGGCGGCAGCAAGATCGCGGTCCTCGTGGTCCACAGCGACCTCGAGGTCAGTGGCCGGCTCGTCGTTCCGACGCCGGTCGGTGCGCCCGACTCCGCCGCCGACCACATCGCTGCCACGCTCGCCGCCGCTCTCGAGACCGCGGGAACGAGCATCGACCGCGTGGCAGCCGTCGGCGTCGGCGTTCCCGGGCGAGTCGACCCGCTGGGCGGGATCGTGTCGCTGGCGGTCAATCTCGGCTGGCATCGGCTGCCGCTCCGCGACCAGCTCGAGGAGCGCCTCGGCGTTCGGTGTGCGATCGAGAACGACGTCCGGGCGGCCGCTGCGGGGATCCTCGACCGAGGCCTCCTCGGCGAGGTCGCCGACTTCGTCTACCTCAGCGTCGGGACCGGAATCAGTGCCGGCGTCGTGTTGGGCGGACAGCTCCACCGGGGCACGCGCGGGCTGGCCGGTGAAGTCGGCCACATCGTCGTCGACGCCGACGGACCGCTCTGCAGCTGCGGATTGCGGGGCTGCCTGGAAATGATGGCCTCGGGCCCGGCGATCGCCAAGCTCGCCGCCGATGCCATCCGGGCCGGGCGATCGTCCGCGCTTGCCGACAGCCCCACGATCACGGCTGTCGACGTCTATGCCGCCGCCGCGGCCGGCGACACGCTGGCCGCCGAGATCGTCGCGGCCGCGGGCCGGGCGCTCGCGCGGGCGATCCACGGGCTCGTCATGACCTACGACGTCAAGCGCGTGATCGTCGGTGGCGGCGTCGCCGGGGCCGGATCGGCGTTTCTCGAGTCGATCGAGACGGAGCTGGACGTCATCCGGGCCTCGTCGGAACTGGCGGCGGAGATGCTCCAGCGCGGGATCGTCGGGCTCCTGCCGGACGGCTCCGACACGGGTGCGTGGGGCGCCGTGACGGTCGCGAGTTCGATCAATCGGCCATACGACGGGTCCATCGTCCGGCCCTCGCCGGCGTTCGCAACCGCTCGGTCGACCGGCTCGACCGGTGCGTCGTCGCAACGGGCAAAGGAGGTGGTCGCACGCGATGCCTTGACCTGATCGACGGATCCAGCGTGCGAGCGCTCTCGCGCTCACCACGGAAATGGTACTCACGGAGGAGGAGCACATGAAACTCAAGAAGACCCTCGCCCTCGGACTGGCAGCGGTGCTCGGCATCGCCGCCTGCTCGAGCGGCGGAGCCACGTCCGCGCCAAGCGCCAGCACAGGTGGCCCGAGCGCGGCACCGACCACGGCTCCCAGCACTGCACCAGAGGCGCGGACCCTGACGGTCTGGCTGATGAACGGCTCGGCCAGCGACGATCTCGTCAAGGCCCTGAACACCGAGTTCGAGGCCGCTCACCCCGGCGTGACCGTCAAGTACGAAGTCCAGCAGTGGAATGGCATCGTCAGCCGCCTCAACGGCGCGCTCGCCGCGCCCCAGCCGCCGGACGTGGTCGAGACTGGCAACACCCAGACCGCGAACTACGCGGCGGCCGGCGCCCTGATGGACGTCACGGACAAGCGCGCCGATCTCGGTGGCGGCACGTCAGCGGACGGCACGAGCGCCGACGAGCTCTGGCTCGGCGGTCTCAACGACTCGTCGATGTGGGACGGCAAACTGCTCGCCGTGCCGTTCTACGCCGGCAACCGGATCGTCATCTACAACAAGGACCAGTTCGCCGCCGCGAACATCGACCCGGCGTCGATCACCAGCAAGGACAAGCTCATCGCCGCGGCCAAGAAGCTCCAGGAGGCGAACAAGTCGGTCGCCGACTACTCCGGGCTGTACATCCCGGGCCAGAACTGGTACGCCTTGATGAGCTTCATCGAGGATCGCGGCGGCCACATCGCCGTCAACGAGAGCGGCACCTGGAAGGGCACGCTCGACACCCCCGAGGCGCAGGCCGGCATCCAGGACTACGTCGACTACTTCAAGGCCGGCTCGACGGGCCCGGCCGACAACGACGAGGCGAACCCGGAGCAGGCGACAGTCATGGCGGCCGGCAAGGCTGGCATGATGATCGCGAACCTCTGGGAGCTCGGCTACACGGAAACCAAGGACGCCGCGATCAAGGGCAAGCTCGGTGTCTTCGCGATCCCGAGTAGCACCGACGGCAAGACCGCCCCGGTCTTCCTCGGCGGCTCGAACCTCGGTATCGCCGCCGGCAGCGAGAACCCGGACCTGGCGCTTGACTGGGTCAAGTTGCTGAGCGGTGAGAAGTACCAGAAGCTGATGATCGCGGCCGGGAACGTCCCGAACTCGAAGAACCTCGCCGCGACCGCCACGTCGGATAACGCCAACCTCTCCGTCGCTGCCGGCGCCGCCGCGGCCGGCAGCTTCGTGACACCGCAGGACCCGCGCTGGGCGTCCGTCGAGTCGGGTGCGAACCCGCTCAAGGACATGCTCACGAAGGTCCTCACCGGCAAGGCGAGCATCTCCGATGCCGCCAAGGCCGCCAACGACGAGATCAACGCCCGGTTGAACACCCCGCTCTGAGGGTTCGAATCGTGAGTTGGAGCGCCGCATGATCGTCGAAGGGCAGGCGGAGGCCGGCATCGGGCCGGCTCTCGCGGCCCCTCGCCGGGGCGGCGCTCCGACTCGTGGACGCTCGGCGGCGGCGACAGTGCGCGGACTCGTCCGCTACCTGCCGCTGCTGCCGAGTCTGTTTGCCTTCCTCATCCTGCTCGGCTATCCGGTCCTCCTGGCGGTCCTCATCAGCCTCCAGAAGATGGGCCTGCGCGAGCTCGTCCAGCGGACGACCGTCTGGATCGGACTCGACAACTACGCGACGATCCTCGCCGACCCGACCTTCTGGGCGGTCGCGATCCGGACCCTCGCGTTCACGGCGTTCAACGTCGCCCTGACGATGATCCTCGGCACCCTCGTCGCCCTCCTCCTGGGGGCACTGGGTCGGTGGATGCGGCTGGCCCTCTCGATCAGCCTGGTCCTCGCCTGGGCGACGCCGGCACTGACCGCCAGCGTCATCTTCCAGTGGCTCTTCGACAGCAAGTTCGGCGTCGTCAACTGGGCCCTGACGAGCATCGGCATCTTCGGCAACTACACGAACCACTCGTGGTTCGACACCGGGCTCTCGACGTTCGCCGTCATCAGCCTGCTCATCGCCTGGCAGGCGATCCCCTTCGTGGCATTCAGCCTGCGGGCCGGGATCCTGTCGATCCCGACCGAGCAGTACGAGGCCGCCCGGGTCGACGGCGCCACGGACCGGGCGATCTTCCGGCGGATCACCGTGCCGTCGATCCTGCCGCTGTTCATGATCCTGACCTTCCTGTCGGCGATCTGGGACTTCAAGGTCTTCACCCAGATCTGGACGGTGCGCCAGGGCGGGCCGGCCGGGGAGACCGTGACCCTCGCGATCTACGCCTACCTGAAGGGGATCGCAGGTGCCCAGTACGGCCTGGCGTCGGCAGTCGCGGTCGTCATGGTCGTCCTGCTCGCGCTCGTCCTCATTCCCTACATCCGGACGATGCTCCGGACGCAGGAGGCGCTGTGAAGCCGCGCCTGCTCCGACGGATCGCGATCAACGGCATCGGCCTCGTGACGATCGTGGCCTTCGCCTTTCCGGTCTACTGGATGGCCTCGACCGCGTTCAAGCAACCGGGCGACATCCAGACCTATGTCCCGAAGTTCCTGCCGCTTCCGCCGACCCTCGACAACTTCTCGACTGCCGTCACGCGGCCCCACTTCCCGGACTACCTGCGCAACAGCCTGATCATCTCGATCTCGACGGTGCTCCTCGCCCTCGTGGTGGGGTTGCTTGCCGCGATGGCCGTCGCCCGCGCCCGATTCCGCGGCCGGAAGAGCTTCCTGCTCCTCGTCGTCGTCGCCCAGATGGCCCCGTTCGAGGCGCTCCTCATCCCGATGTACCTCGTCCTTCGTCAGGCCAACCTGCTCAACCAGATCCCGGCGCTGATCCTGACCTACTTCATCTTCACGCTGCCGTTTACGATCTGGGCGCTCCGCGGGTTCATCGCCGGCATTCCCGTCGATCTCGAGGAGTCGGCGATGGTCGACGGGGCAAATCGATTCCAGGCGTTCTGGCACGTCGTCCTGCCGCTCCTCGCCCCTGGGCTCGTGGCGACCTCGATCTTTGCCTTCATCACGGCCTGGAACGAGTTCCTCTATGCCTATGTGCTCATGCGCGACACCGAGAACTTCACGCTGCCGGTCTGGCTGGCGACGTTCCGGACCGCCTTCGGGACCGACTGGGGCGGGACGATGGCGGCGTCGACCCTGTTCACGCTGCCCGTGCTCGTCTTCTTCCTCCTGATCCAGAACCGGATGGTCGGCGGCGTCACCGCCGGCGCGGTCAAGGGGTGACCGAAGAGGCCGCTCCGGCCGTACGTCCGGCGTCCAGCCGCGAGATGGCCCTCGGCGCGTTGATGCTCGCCTTCGACGGCTCCGACCTGCCGGCGGCCGTCGCCGCCAGGCTGTCCGGCGCGCCGGCGGCCGGGGTCACGCTGTTCCGGTTCGCGAACGTCGAGTCGCCGGCGCAGGTCCGGGCCCTCACGGCTGCCACCCAGGCCGCGGCCGCGTCGCGGCCCGGCGCCGCAGCCGGCTCGCCGCTCCTCGTCGCCGCGGACCAGGAAGGCGGCCAGCTCGTCGCGCTCGGCGACGGAACGACGCTGTTCGCGGGGAACATGGCAGTCGGCGCGACCGGCGACCCGATCCTCGCCGAGCGCGTCGGGCGTGCGATCGGGCGTGAGCTGCTGGCGATGGGCGTCAACCTCGACTACGCCCCGGTCTGCGACCTCGCGACGAACCCGCGCAACCCGGCGGTCGGGATCCGCTCGTTCGGCGATGACCCGGTCGCCGTGGGCGAGCTGGTCGCGGCGACCGTCCGCGGGCTCCAGTCGGCGGGCGTGGCGGCGGCGCTGAAGCACTTCCCGGGCATCGGCGACGTTGCCGACGACACGCATCACCGGCTCGCAGTCCTCGGCGCCGATCGTGACCGCCTGGCGGCGAACGAGCTCGTGCCGTTCCGGGCCGGAATCGACGCGGGGGCACGGGTCGTGATGTCCGCCCACCTCGCCGTCCCGCGGCTGACCGGCGACCCGGACCTCCCGTCGACGCTCTCCGCGCTGGTCATGGACGGCCTCCTGCGCGAGGAGCTCGGGTTCGCCGGCGTCTCCATCACCGACGCGCTCGATATGCGGGCGCTCGCCCAGGGCCCCAACCAGGTCCTCGACGTCCTCGCCGCCCTGCGCGCCGGCGTGGACCTGCTCCTGACCGCGCCGGATCCCGATGCGCGGGAGCGGATCGAGTCGGGGCTCGCCCACGCAGCCGCCCGGGGCCTGCTCGACGCTGATCGCGTCGCCCGGTCATCGCGCCGCGTCGACGACCTGCGCGCATGGCTGGCGACGTTCGAGCAGCCGGACATCGCCGTCGTCGGCTGCGACGCGCATCGCGCGCTGGCGGCGGAGCTTGCCGCCCGCTCCCTGACCCTGGTCCGGGACGACGACCGCCGCCTGCCGCTCCGTCTCGAGCCGGGAGCCCGGGTCGCGGCGATCATGCCGCGGCCGGCCGACCAGACGCCGGCCGACACGTCCTCGACCGTCGCGCCCGGTCTGGCAGCCTGCCCTGCGTGGACGGCACCCGCTCGTCGACGAGTACATCGTCGGGCACGTCCCCGCGGACGGCGAGGTCGCGGCCGTCAGGGAGGCCGTCCGCGGCGCCGGGATCGCGGTCGTCGGGACCACCGCCGCGCTTCTCGAGCCTGCGCAGGCGGCGCTCGTCGGGGCGCTGCTCGCGAGTAACGTGCCAGTCGTGACCGTCGCGCTGCGGACGCCGTTCGATCTCGCCGCGTATCCGGGGTCGAGGACGCACGTCTCGACCTACGGCATCCATGCGCCGTCGCTCGACGCCCTGGCCGATTCGCTGTTCGGCCGCGCTGGATTCGGCGGGCGGCTCCCGGCCGCGATCCCGGGCCTTCATCCCACCGGACACGGGATCCCGCGATGAGCCTCCGCGACGAGATCCACGAGCAGCCCGCGGTCGCGGCGCGGCTCCTCCGCGACGGCGCGGCAGCGATCGACGCGATCGCCGATCGGATCGCCCCGCGGATCGCCGCTCGCCACATCGACCACGTGGTGATTGCGGCGCGCGGTTCGAGCGACCACGCCGCGATCTATGCCCAATACCTGTTCGGGGCCCATCTCCGCCTGCCCGTCGCGCTCGCGACGCCGTCTCTCGTCTCGCTCTATGGCATCGAGCCGCGGCTCGATCGCTCGCTCGTCATCGGCATCTCGCAGTCGGGCCGGTCGCCGGACATCGTCGGCGTCGTCGCCGCGGCCCGCCGCCAGGGGACATCGACGATCGCCCTGACGAACGCCCCGGCGTCCGAGCTGGCAGCGGCCGCGGAGCACGACATCGACCTTCGGGCCGGGCCGGAACTGGCCGTCGCCGCGACGAAGACCTACACGGGCGAACTGCTCGCCGTCGCGATGCTCGTGACGGCGATCGAGGCACGGCTCGCTCCGGGCGCGGCACGCGGGGAGGCCCTGGCGGCCGTCCCTGCAGCGCTCACCGCTGCCCTCGCGACGGAGGCGGAGGCGACGCTGGTTGCCCGCCGGCTCGTCGGTCGCGATCGGCTGATCGTCGTCGGGCGTGGCTTCAACTACGCGACGGCCCGGGAGATGGCGCTCAAGCTCAAGGAGCTGGCCCGCCTGGCGGCCGATCCCTACTCGGCGGCCGACTTCCTCCACGGCCCGATCGCCCTCGTCGAGCCGGGCTATCCGGTGATCGCGATCGCGACGTCAGGCCCCACCGCGACCGACATGGACGCATTGGTCGCGCGCCTCGCCGAGCTCGGGGTCGAGCACATCGTCGTCTCCGACCGTCCGGAGGCGATCGCGGCCGCCAGCCTCGCGATCCGCCTCCCGGCCGGCGTCGGGGACTGGCTCATGCCGATCGTGGCGATCGTTCCCGGCCAGCTGCTCGCGCTCCACCTCGCCCTCGCCCGCGGGATCGACCCCGAGACGCCGCGCTGGATCGGGAAGGTGACGCTGACGCGCTGAGGGCGGGCTGGTCGATGGCTCGCGCGTTTGACACCTCGCCGCCGGCCTTGCGAGGTTCTGACCCGGTAGTCAGAGGTAGGCGAAGCCGCGCTTGCGTCGAAACGCGACCTGGCCCCTCGACGGGCGAATGTCCACCGGTCCAATGTGGTCCAGAACGGAGCGCACCCGCTCAAAGACGGCCAGGGCGACCGGATGACCAGCAAGGAACTCCTCGGGCCGGGGTGGCATCGTGGCGGCGACGCCCGGCGTCACAGGTTCCGCCAAAACGCCCGCAGCCCGATGAACGCCAGGATCGAGGCCAGTCCGGACTCGCCGAGTCTCACCCAGGGACCGACTCTGAGCCCGAGTGCACGCTCCGCGTCTCGGATCGTCTCAGACAGCAGGGCGGGAGTCAGCAGTCCAATGACCACCACCACGAGGCTGGCGACGAGCAAGTACCGTGCAGGCTTCAATTCCCAGGACGCCGCGATCGCCGCGAGCGCGAAGAGGACTGACAATGCTGCAACGCCCAGCAGGAAGTCGCCGACTCCAGCGAGGATCAGCGGCGAGTCCGTAGCGATACGGCTCGCATAGACGGCGTCAAGGAGGGTCGCGCCGAACGCCATCGTCACGGTCCAGGCGTAGAGACCCACGAGAGAGAGTCCGGGCTGCCGCATATGGGCAGTCAATCACATGGCTCCCAGCCCTTCAGTGCCTGTTCCAGGTCAGTCGGTGACCCTGACGCCGAGACGTCCGACGGTCCGGTCAATACGCACCTAGGCCCCAGTTCCCAGCTAGATAGGTCTTCAGCTGAATTGCTCGGCAAGTCCGACGACGATGCCCCCGGGGCCGCGGACGTAACAGAGCCGATGTTGGTCCTCGTACTGCACCACTTCGCCAACGAGCTCGGCGCCGTGGCGGCGCAGGCTGCCAAGGACGCTCTCGATGTCGTCGACCGCGAACATGATGCGACGGATGCCCAGCGCGTTCACCGGCGCGTCTTCTGGCTCGGCCCTGACCGCCGCCGGCGTGTAGAACTTGTCCAGCTCGATCCGCCCGTGGCCGTCCGGGGTCCGCATCGAGACGATGGTGGCTCGGACGCCGTCGAGCCCGATGAGGCGGTCGACCGACTGGCCCTCGACGACCGTCTCGCCCACAAGCTCCAGACCAAGTTCGGCGAAGAACGCTTTCGCAGCCTCGAGGTCGTCGACAACCAGGAGGACGTTGTCCATCCGCAGAACGGTCATTGCCCGACTGTAGGTCGGCCGGCGCCCGTCGCCTGTGACCCGACTCAATCGACGTACTGGAGCGGCGTGACCGCGAAGTCGTCCGGCAGCATTACGCCCGTCGAGTGGTTCGGGCAGTAGCCGCGTGGATTCTTGGCGAGATACTGCTGGTGGTACTCCTCGGCGTAGTAGAACGTCGGCGCCGGGGCGATCTCGGTCGTGATCTCGCCGAAGCCCGCTGCACTCAGCCGCTCCTGGTACATCGTCCGCGAAGCCTCCGCGGCCTTGAGTTGCTCGTCGTCCGTCGCGTAGATCGCGGAGCGGTACGAGGTGCCGACGTCGTTGCCCTGGCGCATGCCCTGGGTCGGATCGTGGTGCTCCCAGAAGACCTTTAAGAGCTGCTCGTAGCTGACCTTCGCGGGGTCATAGGCGACGAGGACGGCCTCCGCATGCCCGGTCCGTCCGGAGCAGACCTCCTCGTACGTGGCGTTCGGGGTGAAGCCGCCCGCGTAGCCGACCGCAGTGCTGATCACGCCGGGTGTCTGCCAGAAGTCCTTCTCGGCGCCCCAGAAGCAGCCGAGCGCGAAGATCGCGGTCTTCGTTCCCTCGGGCCACGGCCCGCGGAGGGACGCGCCGTTGACGAAGTGATGGTCCGGCACGGCGAGTGGCTCGGCGCGGCCGGGCAGGGAGTCGGTGGGGGAGGGCATGGATGGGGAGCGTCGAAGGAACTGCATGTCCGGAGTCTAGTCCGCCCCTGTGACGAATTGATCACGGCCCGGCGACCGGATCCGTTCGCATACGCTCGTGGGGAGAGCATAAGCAGGCAGTCGGGCCCCGGACCGGGCCACTGCGACCCGGGCATGATCGTGGCCGCTCGCATGATCCCGGTGCCGCGACGGCACGCGGCGTCCCGACATCGTCATAACGCTCCCCTGGGAGCGTATGACCAGGACCGTCGCCAAAGCGTCAGAAGTCGACGTCCTCGCGGTGGACGCGCAGCGCGAAGCCGACCTCGGTGCCGACGGGTGCCCGGGGCGCGGCCCAGATCCGTCCGCCCATGGCCTCGACCAGCTGGCGGCAGACGAAGAGACCGATGCCGGCGCCCCCGGCCATCCGGGTCGCCGACGACGATCGGTAGAAGAGCTCGAACACCCGGCTGGTGTCCCCCCCGGCGATCCCGATCCCTTCGTCGAGGACCCGGACCGTGACTTCGTCGTCGGCGGCGTCGACGACCACCCTGATCGGAGTCGGGGGTTCCGCGTACTTCGCGGCGTTCGTCAGCATGTTCCGGACGACCTGTTCCACGTAGGTCTCCTCGCCGAATGCCAGGGGCAAGCCATCGGCCGCCTCCAGCTCGATGACTCGACCGGGCAGGCGAGCTTGTTCGGCCTCGATGACGCGCCGCAGGACGCGGACGATCCCGATCGGCTCGCCGGCGATGTCGACCGCGCCGTGCTCGGCGCGCGACAGGACGAGGAGGTCCTCGATCAGCCGCTCCAGGCGATCCGCCTCGGCCTCGACGTCCGCGATCGTCCTGACCATCTCGTTCGCATCGAGGCTCGCGCCATGACGGCGGAGCATCTTCGAGAGGCCGTAGATGGTCGTGATCGGTGTCCGGAGCTCGTGGCTGATCACGTCAATGAATGCCTCGCGCAGCTCGTTGCCGCGCTGCTCGGCCTCCAGGCGCGCGGCCAGCTCGACGGGGCCGGAGAGGACCCGGACGATTGTCTCGAGCAACGCAACATCGGTCGCCGAGAATGCCTCCGGCACCGTCGAATCGATCTCGAGGAGGCCGATCCCGCGCCCGCGGCGGACGATCGGCACGGCAAGCCACGATCGCATCTGTTCGCGTGCCTTCGCTCCGAGGACGGTCGACTCGGACGCACGCGTGTCCCGGATGAGGCACGGCTCCAGCGTCTCGACGACACGCCAGTTCAGGCTTGGCCCTCGCCGGGCACGCTGGCCGAGCGCCTCCTCGGCGAATGGCCCCACGGCAGCCCGGACGACGAGCTCGTCCCGCTGGACGAGGGCGATCGACCCGCCGGTCAGCGGGGTCGCGGTGCGCAGCCGATCGAGCGTCTCATGGAGGATCTGATCCAGATCGCGCTCACCCGCGGCGGCCGAGGCGATATCGATGATCAGTTGCGCAGCTGCGGTCGGCCAGGCCGGTGGCGAGCCGCCCTCAGCCGAGGTCCGTTCCTCGAGGTTCGTCACGAGACGAACGGTACACGGGTCAGCCGAGGAGCCCGTCCGGCGGCCCGACGCCCTCGCCACGCTCGGACGCGCGCCCGGCTGGACCGTCGGAGATTATCAATACTTGACTACAATGGGATCATCGGCAAACGAGCACCGGCCGGTGGGGCGCGGTTGCTCGCCTGCCAGGGATCCGTTGTTCAGCCAGGCGGATGGGACAACCCGAAGAGCTGAACGCTTCGCACGGCGACCCTGGGTCGACCCTCCCGGCTACGGACGGCGTCGATCACTCACCTCGGGAACGGAACGGGGCCCGAGTCGGCAACCACGCTCGCAACCAGGGAGAGGATCGAGATTGCAGCCATGCTGATCGAGGTGACGACGATGCGGACACGGATTCGAGATCGCATACCGGGCACTCCTGCTGAGGGGAACAACCCGGATACTAGGCTCTAGGCGGTGGGAAAGGCAAGTATTACTAACCTGCTGTCGCCGGATCGAGCCTCGTCCCTGCGGTCTGGCCTCGGTCACGAATTGCGTCGCCTGCGCCTGGAGGCGAATTTGTCCCAGACCACCGTCAGCGCGCCGTTGACACGCGCGTACATTTCCCAGGTCGAGAGCGGGCGAACGCTGCCGTCGCTGCCCGCGCTCATCGTCCTTGCCGAGCGGCTGGGCACGTCGGCAGACGAAATCCTCAAATCAGTCAATCAGACGTTGAACGTGGAGTATCCTGTCGCGCATGAGGACCGTTGAGCGCCGCAGCCTCGCCGCCGAAGACCGGGACCTTGCGGAACAGATCGGAGTGCGTCTTCGGGCCGCGCGCACGCGCGCCGGCCTCACCCAGCGCGAGGTAGCGGAGGGTCGCTATACCAAGGCCTATGTCAGCGCCCTGGAGAATGGCCTGATCAAGCCGTCGATGGCGGCGCTGCGCTTCCTGGCCGACCGTCTCGGGACGACTGCCAGCGACCTCCTCTCCGACACGGACGGCCGCTGGACGCGGATGGAGGCGGATCTCCGCCTTGCGTCCGGCGACTGGGCAAGCGCCGAAGACGCCTACCGATCGATGCTCGAGAAGGAGCCGCCGCCCACCGAGCGTGGACGCCTCCTGCTCGGTCTGGCGGAGGCACTCTGCCGGCTTGGCCGCGCGGAGGAAGCCGTGCGCATCGCCGCCGAGGCCGACGAGCGCCTGACGGCCGCCCTGCTGATCGAGTCGGCGCGCCAGGCCCGCTACTGGCTTGCGTCGGCGCACCATCAATCGGACAACCCGGCCGAAGCCCGCATGCTGCTGGAGCGGCTGCTCGGGACCGACGACGGGGTACCGCTCGAGCCCGACTTCCGGGTCCGCGCGCTCGTCGCGCTCGCATCCGTGCTCAGCCAGTCCGGGGAGCCGAGGCGTGCCCTTCTCTTCCTGGAGGAGGCCCGCGGGATCGGAGCGGACCTCGACGATCGTCGCCGGGCGTCGTTGCTGTTCTCGCTCGCCGTCGGCTATCGGGCGACGGGCGACATGGAGGCTGCGATCCGGACCGGCCTGCAGGGCCTGGCCCTGTATCGGGCCAGCGAGGCGACCGCGGAGTCGGCGTCGGTCGAGAACGAGCTCGCGCTCATCTATCTCGACCTCGGCAACGTCCGCGAGGCCGGCAAGCATGCTGCCGCCGCCCGGACCGCCTTCGAGGCGGCCGGTGACGCATTCTGGCTCGCCCATGTCACGGAGACGGAGGCCCAGATCGCGCTGGCCAAGGGCAGTCTCGACGAGGCAACCGAGCGCGCGACGAGCGCAGCGGGCCTGGCCCGGAAGTCCGGCAACCAGAAGGCTGAGATCAGCTCGATGCTGACCGAGGCTCGCGTGGCCCGGGCTCGCGGCGACGCTGTCCGCGCGACCGATGTCCTGGGCGATGCCGTCGAGCTGGCGCGGAATGGTCCGAAGCCCCGCCTCCGGGAGATCCTCACAGAGTGGAGCGAGCTCCTGGCCGAGACCGGCGACCTCAAGCGGGCCTACGAGCTCAGTCGCGAGGCACTCGCTCTCGTCTGACGCCCTCGTTCCGCTCGAGCAGCCGCCACGCGGCAAGGAATCAAGTATTAGTTGATTCTTCGGGGGCCAGTCGCCACACTGGCCGCATGACCGGCGCGCCATCCACGGGTACACGCGACGCCACGGCCAACGGCCGGCTCCAGGCCGCGCTCGCGGCCGGCGAGGGCATCACCCATCTCGTTCCGGCGATCGGTTGCGTCATTGCCCTGACGCCCCTGCGCCTGCTGGTCGTGCGAGAGGGCTCGGCGTTCCGGCCGAAGACCGGCGTCCGCGACTGGGCGCTCGGCGACGGCCTGACCGTGCGAGCCGGCCTGGTCCGGCACGGGACGGGCAGCATCGTCATCAAGTGGGACCGGGCAGCGACGAGCGTCTTCGTCCGGGTCGACGAGTGGGATGCTGCGCTGGCGCTGGTCGGCGCCGTGCGCGCACGGGTGCGAATCGAGGAGGGGCTGGTGCGCGACGCTCGGCGGCGCGCTGCGGAGAGTCCCGCCGGCTGATTCCGGGACGCGGCCTCCACCGCGGGCGCCTGCGACACGACTGACCGCGCGTCTGACCCTCTCCGACTCAGAGTTTTCTCACGGTTGCTACCCAGCATCCGGTCACGGTCCAGGGGACCAGGGAGGCGCCGCAACCGATCCCACCTGACGCCCGAGCCCACGGGTACCGGAGGCACAGATGACCGACTCCAACCGTGAGCTCCAGGCTGTTCCGGAACCGATCGACGGACGAACGACGAGCGAGGCCCTCCTCTACGAGATCCGGCGCGTCATCGTCGGCCAGGACGCCATGCTCGAGCGCGTCCTCGTCGCCGTCCTGGCGGGCGGACACCTCTTGCTCGAGGGCGTCCCCGGCCTGGCGAAGACGCTGACGATCAAGACGCTCGCCGACGTCCTCGACTCCTCCTTCCGCCGGATCCAGTTCACGCCGGACCTCGTCCCGGCCGATCTCGTCGGCACCCGCATCTACCGGCCCGACAGGGGCACGTTCGACACGGAGCTCGGCCCGGTCTTCTGCAACTTCCTGCTTGCCGACGAGATCAACCGCGCCCCGGCGAAGGTCCAGTCCGCGCTCCTCGAAGTCATGCAGGAGCGGCAGGTGACGATCGGCCCCGAGAGCTTCCCGGTGCCCCGGCCGTTCCTCGTCATGGCCACCCAGAACCCGATCGAGTCGGAGGGCACCTACCCCCTCCCGGAGGCGCAGGTCGACCGCTTCATGATGAAGGTCGTTGTCGGCTACCCGACGGCTGGCGAAGAAGCCGTCGTCGTCGAGCGCTCGCTGCGACCGGCCCCCGAGGTCCGCACGATTCTCACGGCTGCGGGCATCGCCGAGCTCCAGGCCCTGACGGCCGATGTCTACGTCGACCGGACGATCGTCGACTACGCGGTCGCCCTGACCGCGGCCACCCGGGCGCCCGAAGCCGTCGGGCTGCCGAAGGTCAAGGAGTTCATCGCGTTCGGGGCGAGCCCGCGGGGCTCGATCAACCTCGTCCACGGTGCCCGGGCGCTCGCCGTCGCGCGGGGCCGGCGGTACGTCCTCCCGTCCGACGTCACGGAGCTCGCCCGCGACGTGCTCCGCCATCGCGTCGTGCCCAGCTTCACCGCGCTCGCCGAGGAGGTGTCGGCAGACATGATCCTCGACCGGCTCATTCCCGCTGTGCCGGTCCCCCAGGTGGCCGGGACGGAGCTCTCCGCATGACCGCGTCGATGCCGCTCGCGTTCGGGGCGCCGCGACGTCCGAAGGCCCGCCCGGGGCCCGGCCCGACCCCGGAGGCGCTGCTGCGGTCGCTCGACGTGACGGTCGGGCGCCGGATCCACGGCCTGCTCTCGGGCGAGTTCCGGGCACACGATCGAGGCGGCGGAACGGAGCTTGCCCAGGTCCGGCCGTACGAGCCGGGCGACGATGTGCGGACGATCGACTGGAACGTGACGGCGCGGATGACCGTGCCGCACGTCCGGGTCCACGTCCCGGAGCGGGCGCTGACGAGCTGGCTCGCCCTCGATGCCTCGCCGTCGATGACGTTCGGGACCGCGGACCGGCGCAAGGCCGATGTCGCCGAAGGGGTCGCCCTCGCCCTCGGCCACGTCGCGACCCAGCGCGGGAACCGGCTCGGGACGATCACCTTCGGCGGTCGATCGGACCGGCGGATGCCACCGAGCGGCGGGCGCCAGGGCCTCCTCTGGGCGCTCCTCGCGGCACGCAGCGGTGCGCCGCCCATAGACGGCGAGCCGATCGGAGCCCGCTCGCCGGCATCTGCGCTGCGGTTTCTGTCCCGCGTGGCCCCGCGCGGCGGGCTGGTCGTCCTCGTCTCCGACTTCCGCGGGCCGCGCGACTGGCTCACCGCGTTGGCGGCCGTCTCCGCCCGGGCGCAGGTCCTCGCGGTCGAGATCCGCGACCGGCGCGAGGACGAGCTGCCCGACGTCGGCGACCTGACGCTCTTCGATACCGAGACCGGCCGCGAGGTCCGCGTCGACACGTCGTCGCGAGCGCTTCGTGAGCGGTTCGCCCGCGCGGCGGCGGATGACCGCGCGGCGCTCAGGCGCGACCTGCGCAGGCTCGCCGTCGGTCACGTGGTCCTCTCGACGTCCGGCAGCTGGCTGCGGTCGCTCGCCTCGCAGCTCCGCCTCCTGAGGATCGCGTCATGACCTTCGGATCGCCTGAGCTCCTCGTGGCGCTCCTCCTCGTCCCCCTCGCGATTGGCGCCTACCTGTTCGTCCAGCGGCGGCGCTCCAGGTACGCGGTCGCCTTCACCAACGTCGATCTTCTCGCGAACCTCGTCCCGCGGACACCGGCCTGGCGGCGGCATGTTCCGCCGGTGCTCTATCTCGCCGCGATCGGCGCCCTCGTCCTCGCCATGGCCCGCCCGTCGATGATCATGGCCGTGCCGCGCGAGGAGGCCACGATCATCCTCGCGATCGACGTCTCGCGGTCGATGATCGCGACCGACGTCCAGCCGACCCGCCTGGCGGCCGCCCAGAAGGCAGCGTCCGACTTCGTCGACCAGCTGCCGGCCTCGTTCCAGGTGGGCCTCGTGGCTTTCTCGACGGCTCCGCGGGTACTCGTGCCGCCGACGACGGACCGAGCTGCCGTCCACACCGCACTCGACTCACTCGTCGCCGATGGCGGCACGGCGCTGGGGGACGCGATCGCGACGTCGCTCGACGCGGCCGGCCTGACGCGATCGAGCGGAGCCCCCGACCCACTCGTGCCGACGCCCGATCCGTCGGCCGGCGCATCGCCGAGCCCCTCGGCGACGCCCACCGGCGAGCCGCCGCTCGTCGCGACGGTGCTCCTCTCCGACGGAGCGAATTCGACGGGCGAGCTCGAACCGCTCGAGGCGGCGGACCAGGCGGCGGCGCTCGGGGTTCCGGTCTACACGATCGCGCTCGGGACGGCCGACGGGAAGGTCCAGGTCCGCAACGACGCGGGCCGGCTCGTCACCGTCGACGTTCCGCCCGATGGCGAGACCCTCGCGGCGATCGCCGAGACGACCGGCGCCCGCTCCTTCGATGCCCCAACCGCGGAGGATCTCGCCCAGATCTACAAGAGCCTTGGTTCGAGAGTGGGCTACACGCAGCAGCGTCAGGAGGTCACCTCGCTGTTCGCTGCGGCGGGCCTCGCCTTCGTGCTCGTCGGCGCGGGCCTTGCCGCCCACTGGTTCAACCGCTTCCCGTGAGGGTGGATGCGTCCGACTCAACGCCGCGGATGGGCCGTGGGCAACCAGCCGAACCAGGAGAAAGCCACTGAGTCGATACAGAGCCTGCCTCGATCGAGGCGCTCCCCGTCAACCTTCCGCACAGGAGACACTCATGGATTGGTACGAACAGCCGGCGACAGCGGCACCCCCGCCGGCACCCGCGCCGGCATCCGGGGAGGGATCGCCGCCGGCCGGAGGCGGTGGGTGGCGCCGCGGGATCGCGACTCTCGCCCTCGCTGCGGGGCTCGTCCTCGTCGGCGGCGCGGCGGTCGTGTCTGCGGCCAGCCCCGATCCGTCGGCCTCGCCGGCCCCGAGTGCGACGACCCAGCCGGTCAATCCCGGCGCCGGTCGCTCGCACACGGGCAGCACCACGGACTGTCCGAACATGGGCCCGAACGGCGGATCCGGCGGGACGCCGGATGCGTCGCCGGACACCTCGAGCTCGGACACCTAGTTCGTCGACGCCGGCCCGCCTCGGCGGGCCGGCGTCGTCCCCGCGCCGCCCAAGCCACGGCAAGCGCCTACGATCATGACCATGCGTCGGATCGAAGCAGGTCGGCTTGGCAGGCAGCTCGTGGTCGCCGTTACCTCGTTCACGTTGGCGACGTCCGGCGTCTGGGTCCTTGAGACCTACGTCGGCGTGCCAACGGCCTCGGCCCTGTACCTCGCCGCGGTCGTCGCGATCGCCATCATGGCCGGCACGGTCGGGGCGATCGCTGCGGCGATCGCATCGTTCCTTCTCTACAACTTCCTGTTCACTGAGCCGTACTACACGTTTACGATCCGAGACCCCGGCGACGTGCTGAACGTCGTCCTTCTGCTGTTCGTGGGGATCGTCGTCGGTCAGCTCACCGCCCTTCAGCGTTCGAGGGCGGAGATCGCGGTGCGGCGGGAGCGCGAGGCGCGTGCGCTGTTCCGGGTGAGCCGGGCACTCGCGACGCGGGATTCGACCCCTGCCGTCCTGCCGGACATCGCCGCGATCCTCGAGTCGGAGACGCAGATGAAGCGGGTCTGGCTATCCCTCGGCCCTGACGATGCGGGGGAACGGGTGGCCGCCGACACCAGCACAAATCCACGGCCGGCGACGACCGCCCGGCACCTGGTCCTTCGGCGGATGCCTGGCGACGTCCCGGCCCAGTGGGTCCGCGTCCATCAACCGACTGGGCGGACGCGGCAGGCGACGCGACTGGAGGCGTATCGCGTGCGGATCGTCGCGGGCGGTGCTGCATTGGGCTCGATCTGGGCGCTGCGCGAGCGCCGGGCTGGCACGCCCGACCTGACCGAGACGCGCCTGCTTGCCCTCAGCGCCGACCAGGTCGGGCAGGGGCTCGCTCACGACCGTCTGGCGGCCGAGGCGCAGGCCGCGGAGATCGCACGACTCAGCGACGCCCTGAAGTCGGCGCTCCTCCAGTCGGTGTCGCACGACCTGCGCACGCCGCTCGCGACGATCCGCGCGGCGGCCGGCACCCTCCGGCCCGGCCTCGGGATCAGCGTCGAGGACCAGCAGGAGAGTGCGGACGCGATCGACCGCGAAGTCGAGTACCTCAATCGTCTCGTGACGAACCTCCTCGACCTGAGCCGGATCGAGGCGGGTGCGCTGCGGGCCGACCGCGACATTTTCGAGCTCGACGACCTCGTCGAGCGAATCCTCGAACGGCTCCGCCCGCGCCTGTCCGAGCGGTCGCTCACGGTCGAGCTGTCGGAATCGCCGGTCGACGTCGATCCGATCTTCCTCGAGGAGGCGCTGACCAACGTCCTGGAGAACGCCCTCAAGTACACGACCGCAGGGACGACGATCCGGATCGGTGTTCGCGACCTCGCCGACGGATACGTCCGCCTGACCGTGGAGGATGCCGGCGGCGGCGTCCCGGCGGAAACGCTGCCCAGGCTGTTCGACAAGTTCTATCGGGTTCCGGGCGAAGGTCGCGGATCGCGATCCGGGACCGGAATCGGCCTGGCGGTCGCCCGCGGGCTCGTCGAGGCGATGGGCGGCCGTATCGCGGCCCGGATCAGCGCCCTCGGCGGCCTCGCGATCGACATCGACCTGCCGTCCGCCCGGGTCCCGGCCGCGCTTCTGACCGGCGATGCCGGATGACCGACGCGGCAGCCGCGCGCGGTGGCCCGGCCGTCCTCGTGGTCGAGGACGACGATGAGACGCGGGCGGCGCTCGTCCGCGAGCTGACGGCGCGCGGTTACCGGGTCGACGGTCGCGCACGATGCCCGGACCGCGCTGCGTTCACTGGGAGGCGCGACGCCCGGACGTGATCCTGCTCGACCTCGGATTGCCGGACCTCGACGGGCTCCAGGTCATCCGGCGGATCCGGCGCGATGCAACGACGCCGATCGTGATCCTGTCCGGTCGCTACGGCGAGAGGGAGAAGGTCGAAGCCCTCGAGGCCGGCGCCGACGACTACGTGACGAAGCCGTTCGGCGTCGACGAGCTGAATGCCCGGCTCCACGTCGCGCTCCGCCACGCCTCCGGGCCCGCGGGGGACGGGACGGGCCGCATCGTTGCCGGTCCGCTCGAGTTCGACGGCCCGAAGCACGAGGTCCGCGTCGCCGGCCGGCGCGTCGAGCTCACGCCGCGCGAGTTCGAGATCCTTCGGGTCCTTCTCGCCCACCAGGGACGGCTCGTGACGAAGGGCCGCCTGCTGCGTGCCGTCTGGGGCGATGCGTACCAGGCCGAGAGCAGCTACGTCTACGTCCACGTCAGCCAGCTTCGACGGAAGCTCGGCCGCGGCGGATCCGAGCGGCGCCCTCACTGACTTCATCGTCACGGAGCCGGGCGTCGGGTACCGGGTCCGAGGGCCGTCGCCGGCCTGAACCTTAGAGGGACTTAAGGCGAATCGAGCGCCATCGGCGCCGGCTGCCTCTTGGGAGCCGGTGAGAGGCTGATGGCATGGATCACTCAGCCGGCGACCGGGACGAATCCGTCGCCCGCATCCTCGAACGCGAGGCGGGACTCATTCACGACGCGATCGTCATGGTCGCGTCCGGCGAGTCGCGTCGCGTGGTCGTCGGGAGCATCCACTTCGGCGAACAGCTCATCGAGTCGGCTCAGGCGATGGCGAGCGAGGCGGGCGTCCGCCTCGTCCCGCTCTGGACGACGGACGAGGCCGGCGCGGACATCGCGATCGAGCGGATCGCCGATGACTGAACCCCTGGCCTCGATCCTCCTCGTCGAGGACGACGACGGCCTCCGGCGGATCTCAGCCGCCACCTGCGCGGGATCGGCTATCCGGTCGTCGAGGCGACTTCGGCGGAAGAGGCGGCGGAGGCGCTTGCCGGGGGAGGCCGGCCCGGGCGTCATCCTGCTCGACCTCAACCTGCCCGGTGACACGGGCTGGGACCTGCTCCGCGGACCGGCGATCGCAGCGGCCGGCTCGCCGCCGGTCGTGATCACGAGCGCGGTGACGGTCGAGCCCGAGGCGGCTCGCGGAATTCGGGATCGCCGGCTACCTGCCCAAGCCTTTCCCGCTCGAGACGCTCGTCGCGACGATCGAACGGTTGCTCAACCCGGAGGCAAGGGACGAAGACGAATGACAGACATGCAGATCCTCCTGGTCACCGCCATCGCGGTAGTGGTCTTCTGGGGCTATCTCGAGTTGTGCGACCGGGTGCGCGGATGAACATCATCGACCTGCTCGCCGGCCTCGCGGCGGCCTTCGGCTTCGTCTACCTGATCTGGGCCCTGCTCCGGCCCGAGGACTTCTAGATGTCATTGGGCGACTTCCTGACGCTCGCGACGATCGCGGCGGCGATCCTCCTCGTCACGCCGCTGCTCGGCCGCTACATCCACCGGGTCATGGAGGGTGAGCGGACGTTCCTCAGCCCGGTCCTGCGCCCGGTCGAGCGCGCGATCTACCGCGTCTGCGGCGTGGACGAGACGTGCCGAACAGGACTGGAAGGGATACGCGATCTCCGTCCTCGCGATGGCCCTCGTGGCGATCATCGCCGGCTACCTCGTGTTCCGCCTCCAGGACGTCCTGCCGTTCAACCAGGGCGGCATTCCCGCGATGACCCCGGACCTCGCGTTCAACACGTCGGTCAGCTTCGAGACGAACACCAACTGGCAGAACTACTCCGGCGAGTCCGGCGCGACGTACCTGACCCAGGCGGCTGTCCTTGCCGTCCGCAACTTCACGTCCGCGGCGACCGGCCTGGCGATCGCGATCGCCCTCTTCCGCGGCCTGACCCGGCACAGCACCAAGACGATCGGCAACTACTGGGTGGACCTGACGCGCGGCGTCCTCTACATCCTCCTGCCGATCTCGATCGTCGGTGCGCTGGTGCTGGTCTGGCAGGGCGTTCCCCAGACGTGGAATCCCAACCAGACTATCACGACGCTCGAGGGCGCCCAGCAGACGATCGCGATGGGCCCTGTCGCGTCGCAGGAGTTCATCAAGGAACTCGGCAACAACGGCGGCGGGTTCTTCAACGCGAACTCCTCCCACCCGTTCGAGAACCCGACGCCGTGACGAACTGGCTCGAGATCGCCGCACTGCTGATGTGCTCGTTCTCGCTCACCTACACGTTCGGCCGCTATGCCGGCAATCGTCGCCAGGGCTGGACGATCTTCGGTGCGATGGCGATCATCCTGCTCGTCGGCGCGATCGGGGCAATGCACACCGAGTACAACGGCAACCCGCTGTACCCGGCGGGGGTCGACCAGGCGGGCGTCGGCAGCATGGAAGGCAAGGAGACGCGCTTCGGGGCGGCGGTCGGCGGCTTGTTCATGGCGGCCACGACAGGAACGAGCACCGGGGCGATCAACTCCTGGCACGACAGCGCCCAGCCGATCGCCGGGCTCGTCCCGCTCTTCAACATTGAGCTTGGGGAGGTGACGCCGGGCGGGATCGGGGCCGGCATGTACGGCATGCTCGTCATCGGCGCGATCCTGGCCGTGTTCATCGCCGGCTTGATGGTGGGCCGCACCCCGGAGTACCTCGGCAAGAAGGTCGAGTCGTTCGAGATCAAGATGGCGATGCTCGTCGCGCTCGTCCTCGGCGCCAGCATCCTCGGCTTCACCGCTCTCGCGAGTGCCCTGCCTGAGGGCACGGCCGGGCCGCTGAACACGGGCCCGCATGGTTTCAGCGAGATCCTCTACGCCTACTCGAGCCAGACCGGCAACAACGGCTCCGCGTTCGCCGGCCTGACCGGGAATACCCCGTTCTACAACGTCACGGGCGGGATCGCGATGCTCGTCGGTCGGTACGGGATGATCGTCCCGATCCTTGCCCTGGCGGGATCCATGGCCGCCAAGCGCCGCGTGGCAGCGTCACTTGGGACCTTCCCCACGACGGGTGTCCTGTGGACCGTGCTGCTGATGGGCGTCGTGATCATCGTCGGAGCGCTCACGTTCTTCCCGGCCCTGTCGCTGGGGCCGATCGTCGAGCAGCTGCTCCAGAACGCCGGAAAGGTGTCCTGACCCCATGAGCCTGACTCGTTCACTCTTCTCAGTCGATCTCGGCCGGGGCACGCGGCGCTTCCAGCGCTTCGTGACGCTGGGTGGCGCCAAGCCGTCCGGCGAGCCGCCCCGCCCGCGTGGCATCTTCGATCCCGCTCTCCTCCGGGCGGCCCTCCCGCACGCGTTCCGGAAGCTCGACCCGCGACTCCTCATCAAGAACCCGGTCATGTTCGTCGTCGAGATCACGGCCGCGCTCGTCAGCGTCACGGCGATCGCCAACGCCACCGGCGTCCAGATCACGTCGGGCCCGGGCGGGCTGGGTTTCCAGGTCCAGATCGCGGTGTGGCTCTGGTTTACGGTTCTCTTCGCGACCTATGCCGAGGCCGTCGCCGAAGCGCGAGGTCGCGCCCAGGCGGCGACGCTCCGGCGGACCCGGACGGAGTCGACCGCCCATCGCCGGAGGGAGGACGGGACGCTCGAGGACGTCGGGTCGTCGGAGCTGCGCAAGGGCGACATCATCGTCGTCGAGGAATTGGAGACGATCCCGGGCGACGGCGACGTCATCGAGGGCGTCGCGTATGTCAACGAGGCGGCGATCACCGGTGAATCCGCGCCGGTCCTCAAGGAGCCCGGCACCGATATCCGGAGCTCCGTGACCGGCGGGACGACGCTCACGAGCGACCGTCTCGTGATTCGTGTGACCGCCGACCCCGGCGAGACGTTCCTCGACCGGATGATCGCGCTTGTCGAAGGCGCAAAGCGCCAGCGGACGCCGAACGAGATCGCCCTGGCGATCCTCCTCGCGGGGCTGACGATCGTGTTCCTCATGGCGACCGTCACCCTCCGGCCGTTCGGCACGTACGCCGGCGCCACGATCGACACCGTCGCTCTCGTCGCGCTCCTCGTCTGCCTGATCCCGACGACGATCGGTGGCCTCCTCTCGGCAATCGGCATCGCCGGGATGGACCGCGTCGCCAGGTTCAACGTCCTGGCGATGAGCGGCCGGGCGGTTGAGGCATCGGGCGACGTCGACGTCATCCTCCTCGACAAGACCGGCACGATCACCTACGGCAACCGCCTGGCCGCCTCGATCACGCCTGCCCCCGGCGTCACCGACGCAGAGGTCGTCACCGCGGCGCTCGAGACCTCGATCCGGGACGAGACACCGGAGGGCCGATCGATCGTGACCTTGGCCCGGGAACGACTCGCCGCCCTCGGCGAGCCGGCCGGCACCGCGGATGACCCGGGGTTCGAACGGCTCGCCGCGGACATCGCCGAGGAGATTCCGTTCCGCGCCGAGACCCGCACGAGCGGCGTCCGGACGGCGTCCGGTGCGCTCCTCCTCAAGGGTGCGGTCGACGCGATCGGCGCAGGCATCGACGGCGGTATGCCGTCCGAGCTCGCCGCGATCGGCGACCGGATCGCCGACCAGGGCGCGACCCCGCTGGCCGTGCGCCGGGACGGCCGGGCACTCGGCGTGATCGAGCTGAAGGACACCGTCAAGGAGGGGCTCGTCGAGCGCTTCGCGGAGTTCCGCCGGATGGGCATCCGGACCGTGATGATCACCGGCGACAACCCGCGAACGGCGGCCACGATCGCCCGGGAAGCCGGCGTCGACGACTTCATCGCCCAGGCCACCCCTGAGGACAAGATCGGCTTCATCCGCAAGGAGCAGGCCGACGGCCATCTCGTCGCCATGACCGGCGACGGGACGAACGACGCCCCCGCCCTCGCCCAATCCGACGTCGGCCTGGCGATGAACAGCGGCACGTCGGCGGCCAAGGAGGCGGCCAACATGGTCGATCTCGACTCGGACCCGACGAAGCTGCTCGAGGTCATCGCGATCGGCAAGCAGCTGCTCATCACCCGTGGCTCCATCACGACGTTCTCGATCGCGAACGACGTCGCCAAGTACTTCGCCATCCTGCCGGCGATGTTCGTGAGCGTGTACCCGGAACTCGGTGCGTTGAACGTCATGGGCCTCGCGACGCCGCAGAGCGCGATCCTGTCGGCCGTGATCTTCAACGCGCTGATCATCATCGCGCTCGTCCCGCTCGCGATCCGCGGGGTCGGCTTCCGGCCGGCTCCTGCCAGCCAGCTGCTCCAGCGCAACCTCATGATCTACGGACTCGGCGGGATCATCGCCCCCTTCATCGGGATCAAGGCGATCGATCTGGTCGTGGCCGCCCTCGGCCTCGCATAGGAATCCCCCAATGACACGCTTCCTTCGTCGCTACCTCTGGCCCGCGTTTGCGATCCTGCTCGTCATGACCTTCGTCACCGGCGTCGCCTATCCGGCGGTCGTCACCGCGGTTGCCCAGGTCGCCTTTCCGTCGCAGGCCAACGGCTCGATGATCGTCGTCGACGGCAGGACCGTCGGCTCGAGCCTCATCGGCCAGGCGTTCAGCGAACCGCAGTATTTCTGGGGCCGGCCGTCCGCGGCGGGCAAGGACGGCTACGACGGCACGGCGTCGGCGGGCTCGAACCTCGGCCCGACGAACCAGGCCCTGATCGATCGGATCAGCGCCGAGGTCGACAGGCTGCGCGAAGCAAACGGCGATGGGCCGGTCCCGGTGGATCTCGTCACGGCTTCGGCCTCCGGCCTCGATCCGCACATCAGCCCGGCGGCCGCCGAGTACCAGGTAGCCCGCGTCGCGACGGCACGCGCCATGAGCGAGGCGGACGTCCGGGCGGCCGTCGCGCGCCACACCGACCAGCCACTCCTCGGATTCCTCGGCCAGCCGACCGTCAACGTCCTCCTGCTCAACCTCGATCTCGACGGCGTCGTGGCGAGGTGAGGGCGACGGACCGATGAGAGACCCGGAACGCGACGCGTTCGACGTCCGCCCGACCGCGGACGAGATGCTCGCGCGCGTCAAGGCAGAGGAGGCGACGGGTCGCGGCGGACTGCGGGTCTACCTCGGGATGGCGCCCGGGGTGGGGAAGACGTTCCGGATGCTCGAGGAGGGCCATCGGCGACTGGACCGAGGGACGGACCTCGTCGTCGGGTTCGTCGAGGCGCACGGGCGGCCCCATACGATCGAGTTGCTGGAAGGCCTCGAGGTCGTGCCGCGCCACAGGTTCGAGTACCGCGGCGTGGTCGTCGAGGAGATGGACACCGACGCGATCATCGCGCGAAACCCGACCGTCGCCCTGGTGGATGAGCTGGCCCACACCAACGTCCCTGGCTCACCCCGCGCGAAGCGGTGGGAGGACGTCGAGGTCATCCGCGACGCCGGCATCCACGTCGTGACGACGATGAACGTCCAGCACCTCGACACGGTCGCCGATGCCGTGGCGACGATCACCGGGGCGCCGGTCAACGAGCGCCTCCCGGACGACGTCCTCCTCACGGCCGACGAGATCGAGCTCGTGGACATGAGCCCGCACGCCCTTCGGCAGCGGATGAAGCACGGCAACGTGTATCCGCCGGAGCGCGCCCAGGTCGCCCTCGACAGGTTCTTCACCGAGGCGAACCTGACGGCCCTGCGGGAGCTCGCACTGCGGCTCGTGGCCCGGCGGGTCGAGGGTCAGCTCGAGGGCACGATCGCCGGGCAGCAGCTGCCGCTCGTCACCGATCGGGTGCTGGTCCTCGTCGACGACAGCCCGGGTTCACGCCGGGCCGTCCGTCGCGCGGCTGCCCTCGCCGGCGCCCTTCATGCGGCGTTTGTGGCGCTCGTCGTGGAGACGCCCGAACTCGAACGCCTGCCGTTCGACAGCCAGCGGGACCTTCAGGAGGCCCTGAACGCCGCCGTCGATCTCGGCGCGGACGTCGTCCGAATCGAGGCAGCCGACGTCGTCTCCGGGATCGAGGAGATCGCCAGGTCCAGGCGGGCGACCCACGTCGTGCTGCCGCATCGCGAGGTCACGGGCATCAAGCGCCTGCGCGAGCGGTCGCTGGTGGACAGACTCCTGGAGCGGGTTCCCGAGCTCGAGGTGCACATCGTCGGCGCGAAATCCGCGCCGCGAGGCCCGCGCTGAGGTCGGGTCCTCCTACTTCGCCTTCTCCTTCTTAGGCTGCTTCGGCTTCTTCGGGGTCTTCGCCTTCTTGTCCACGCGGCGTCCTCCAGCGGCTGGGGCGATGGTCTGACTCGTAGATGGTCCCACGATCGAGGCCCGCCAGCCAGCCCTCTCGTCGCACGCTCCCAGTTGAGATCGAGTCTCGACAAAACGGCCGCGACGCGATAGGCTGCCGGCCATGCCCCCGCCGAATCCGATCATCGACGCACTCGACCATGCCGGCTACCGGCTGACCGAACCCCGGCGCGTCGTGGCGGGCCTGATCGCCGAGCAGACGGGCCATTTCACCGCCCCGGACCTGGAGGACGTCGTCCGTGACCGCCGGCTCGGGATCAGCAGGGCGACGCTGTTCCGAGCCCTCGACCTGCTGACCGAGCTCGGGCTGGTCGAGCGCCTCGATCTCCCGACCGGGGAGCATGCGTACGTGCCGTGCGCCCGGTCACATCATCACCACGTCGTCTGCTCGGTCTGCGGACGGACGGCTGAGGTCGAGGACTGCGGGGTCGCCGAGGCCGTCTCGGAGGTCGGCCGGCGGAGCGGCTACCGGATCGACTCGCACCGGCTCGAGTTGTTCGGGCTGTGCCGTCGCTGCCAGGCCAGGACCACTCCGGACGCCTGATCGGTTGCCAATGAAGGGAGAGCCCACGTTCGTGAGAGCACGGCTGAGACTGAGTCGCATGACTGGCGCCGTGGCGAGCCTCGCCGTCGCGACCGCGCTCGTCGCCTGCCAGGGCCCGGCGGCGACCGGCGCCGCGAGCGGTTCCGACACGATCACGGTCGTGACGACCACGACCGTCTTCGCCGACATCGTCCAGAACGTCGGCGGTGATCGGGTGGTCGCGAGCTCGATCGTCCCGCCCGGCGTCGGCCCGGAGGACTACGAACCGAAGCCCGACGACGCCCGGCGGCTCAGCGACGCGAGGCTCGTCGTGTCGAACGGCGTCGGACTCGACGACTTCCTCGACGATCTGCTCGCATCGGGGACCGGCGGTTCGACGCCGCAGCTGGTTCTCGGGGAGGGAATACCGACCCTGACCGTGGACGGCGAAGCCAATCCGCACTTCTGGCTCGATCCGAGCCTCGTGAAGCAGTACTACATCCCGAAGATCGAGGCGTCCCTGTCCGAGATCGACCCGGCCGGCAAGGCGACGTTCGAGGCAAACGCGGCGGCGTACGGCAGCCGGCTCGATGCCCTCGACGCCGACCTTCAGGCGAGGGTGAACGAGATCCCCGAGGCCAACCGCAGGCTGGTCACGTTCCACGACGCGTTCCCGTACTTCGCCCGCCACTTCGGCTTCGAGCTCGTCGGCGTCATACTCCAGAACGTGGGCCAGGAACCGACGGCCGCCGAGCTGGCCGCTCTTGTCGATCGGGTCAAGGCAGCCGGCGTGGGCGCGGTCTTCAGCGAGGCCCAGTTCAGCCCCAAGCTCAGCGAGACACTCGCACGGGAGGCCGGCATCACGAAGGTCGTGACCACGCTGTACAACGATTCGCTGGGCCCGTCGCCCGCCGACACCTACGTCGGATTGATGCGCTGGGACGTCGACGAGATCGTGGCCGCCCTCAAATGACGGCCGAGGAGATCCTGGAGGCGAGTGCCCTCGTCAAGCACCCGCCCGGCGCGCCTGATGCTCCCGGCGAGGTCACGGTCGCCGTCGATCATGTCAGCGCCGACTACGGCCCCCGGCGAGCCCTGACCGACGTGTCGCTCGAGGTCCGGGCGGGATCGTTGCTCGCGGTCATCGGCCCGAACGGCGCCGGCAAGAGCACTCTCATCAAGCTGATCGCCGGCCTCATCGAGCCGTCGGCCGGGCGGCTGACCGTTCTCGGCTCGCCGCCGGGCACCGCCGGCCGATCGGTCGCCTATCTGCCACAGGCGGAGGCGGTCGACTGGGAGTTCCCTGTGACGGCCGAGGAGGTGGTGATGATGGGCCGCTACGCTCGCCTCGGGTTCGGGCGGTCGCCCGGTCGGCACGATCATCACGTCGTCGGCGATGCCCTGGACACCGTCGGGATGCATGCCCATGCGGACCGCCAGATCGGTGCGCTGTCCGGCGGCCAGCGCCGGCGGGTCTTCCTGGCGCGGGCCCTCGCCGCGGAGCCGGATCTCTACCTGCTCGACGAGCCCGTGACCGGGGTCGACGTCCGGACGCAGGAGGACCTCATGGACGTCCTGGAGGCCGAGGCGCGCGCCGGCAAGACGGTCATCGCGACGACCCACGACCTGATCTGTGCCGCGCAGCGGTTCCACCAGGCGGCCCTCCTCAACGGCCGCCTCGTTGCCCACGGCCCGGCCGATCTCGTCCTCGATCAGCGCCTCCTCGCCGAGACCTACGGCGGCCACGTCCTCGTCCTGCCGGGAGACGGCGGCCGGCTCGTCCTCGACGACGCCCACCATCACGACCAGGCCCCGGCCGGCGAGCCCCACTTCCACGACGACGCCCACCGATGAACCCGATCGGCTTTCTCCTGGACCCGTTCAAGTTCCACTTCATGCAGTACGGCCTCGTCGCGGCCGTGCTCGTCGGCGTCCTGTGTGCCGTGATGGGGACGTTCGTGGTCCTCAAGGGCCTCGCGTTCATCGGCGATGCCGTCAGCCACGCGACGTTCCCGGGGCTCGTGATCGCGTACATCCTCGGGGTCCCGCTGTACATCGGTGGCGCCGTCGCGGCGGTAGCGGTGTCGCTCGCGATCGGTGCCGTGTCGCGACGCGGCCGGCTCCGGTTCGACACGTCGGTTGGGGTGCTGTTCGCCGGGTCGTTCGCGTTCGGCATCCTGCTCTTCAGCACGATCAAGAACTACGTCGCCGATCTGATCGGGTACCTGGTCGGGAACGTGCTCGGCATCGGGCTCGGCGACCTCATCCAGGTCGCTGTCCTCGGCGCGATCGTCCTCGTGATCGTCCTCGTCCTCCGGAAGGAGCTGCTGTTCGCGACGTTCGATCCGCTCGGGGCGGCGGCGTCCGGGCTGCCCGTGGCGGGGCTCGAGTACCTGCTCCTGGCCCTGCTCGGCGTCACGATCGTCGTCAGCATCCAGGCGGTCGGGATCATCATGGTCGTCGCCATGCTCGTCACCCCGGCGGCGACCGCCCAGCTCATCGTCGTCCGGTTCAACCAGATGATCGTCCTGGGTGCCGCGCTGGCCGCCATATCGGCGGTCATCGGCCTGTATGCGAGCTTCTACCTCAACCTCGCGTCCGGGGCGACGATCGTGCTCGTCGAAACGCTCTTCTTCCTCGCCGCGCTCGGCCTCGGGCCGAGGACCGGCCTGCTCTCGCGGTCGGCGCGGCGGACAACCTCCGAGACCGCCTGAGCCGACGACACCCGGTCGGTCACGCCGGCCGGGCGACCGATGACGGCGGACGGCGGGCGGGCGACGCTCGCTAGTCGAACCCGAGCTCCGCGAGGTGGTGGCTCCGCTCGTAGCGGTCGAGCAGGCCGTTCGGGGCGCGCTCGAGGGCGACGCCCACCGACCAGGCGAGCACCTCGAGTGCCGCGTCGGTCGCCTCCTGCAGGGGGATCGCGATCTGGCCGCGAATCCACTCTCGATCCGCGGCCTGCGGCAGGTCGCGTGGTCCGAATTCGAGCCCCTCGATGATCGCCTCGTAGAGCGCCTTCGCGACCTTGTCCCGCGCGTAGGCGCTCGCGACATGCCGGGCGATCAGCCGACAACGATCCAGGTCCTGACCCTCCATCAGCGCGCCCCTCCTCTTCCGCGTCAGCTGGGTGTCCGCCGACCGTATGCGGCAGCGTGTCGAGCTTGGGAGTGCCGCATGGCACTCCGGCACAAGCCAACGGTCACGATCGGCCGGCACGAGGTGACCTGTGGCCTGCCGGAAGTGGGCCGGCCGGCACTCATCAGCATCTGCGCATATCACGATAGTCAGAGCCATGGACGCGATCACGATCCTCCAGGCCGAAGTCCTCAAGACGCTCGCCAGTCCGCGCCGCCTCCAGATCCTCCACGAGCTCGCCCGCGGGCCACTCGAGGTCGGCCGCCTGGCCGAGGGCATCGAGGCGAGCCAGCCGAACGTGTCGCAGCACCTGGCCGTGCTGCGGAGCGTCGGGATCGTCGAAAGCGAACGCGACGGCCGCGAGGTCCGCTACCGGTTGGCCGACCCCGACGTCATGGTCGCCTGCACGTTGATGCGGTCCGTGCTCGAGCGACGCCTCACCCGCCTGGGCGAGATGGCCGCCAACTCCGTCAATCAAGCGACGACCCCCGCCCCGGCCACCGCCCGGCCGGCTCGGTCGCGGGTCGCGATCAGCCCGACATCGAGGTAACGACATGGACGAGTCCCTGAACCTGGTCCTCTTCTCCGGCACCGACGACAAGCTCCAGGCTGCGGCGGTCCTGACCGCCGGCGCCGCGGCGCTCGGCAAGCCCGTCAACGTCTTTCTCCAGTACTGGGCGCTCGATGCGTTCCGTGCCGACAGGATCGCGGCAGACCATGGGCTAGCCCCCGAGGCCGGCGCGCAGGGTCGTGCGGCGGTGGATGGGCTCCGGGCCGCCGGGCAGGTGAGCTGGGCCGAGACGCTCCGCCAGGCAAAGGATCTCGGCGGGGTCGACATCCAGGCCTGCTCCCTGTCGATGGACCTGCTCCATCTCGAACCGGCCGACCTCGATCCGCTCGTCGACGGGGTGGAGGGCGTGACCTCCTTCTACCTCAATGCCGGTGCGGGCCAGGTCGTCTTCATCTAGCACGCGAAAGGGAGGCCGAACGATGGCACTCGAGATCACGCAACAGGTCGACGCCCGTGGGCTGTCATGCCCGATGCCGATCGTCAAGACGGCCCAGGCGATCAAGTCGATCGCGTCGGGCAGCCTGTTCGAGGTCCTCGCGACGGACGCCGGGTCCGTCAAGGACTTCGCCGCCTGGGCGCGGACGACCGGCAACGAGCTCGTCGAACAGTCATCGGACGGCGGCGTTTACCGCTTCGTCCTTCGCCGAAAGTGAGGTTCCAGCTATGACCACTGTGCTCGAACGCCCGGCCGTCGGTGCCGCGGACCCGCTCGCCGACGCAATTGCGGACGTCGAGGGGTTCCCGGAGACGGCCGTCCAGCCCCAAGTCGAGGGCGCGGCGCGGACCAAGGAGATCGTCATCGTCAACTGGTCGGGCGAGCTCGACAAGGTCTGGCCGGTAATGATCCTGGCGTCCACGGCCGCCGCCAGCGGCGTGCGCTGCAAGGTCTTCGTGACCTTCTGGGGGCTGCTGCCCTTCGTCAAGGACCAGAAGCGGATCGTCGGCGAGAACTGGATGCAGAAGATGCTCACGCTCATGCAGCGCCCGGGCATCGACCATCTCAAGCTCAGCAAGATGAACTTCCTCGGGATGGGGCCCTGGATGATGGGCTCGCTCCGCAAGAAGTACGGCGTCGCAAGCCCGCGCGAGCTGCTCGAGGCGTCGACCGCCCTGGGCGTCGAGTTCATTCCGTGCCAGATGACGATGGACATGTTCGGCCTCAAGCGCGAGGACCTCATCGACGAGATGGGCGAGCCGGCCGGCGCCGCGACGGCGATCGAGATCATGACCGAGGCCGACGCCTCGCTCTTCATCTAGGAAGGACGATTCGACATGACATACACCCTCGACGCGACAGGCCAGACGCGAATCGTCGATGCCCGCGGCAGCTTCTGCCCGGGTCCACTCATGGAGCTCATCCGGGTCATCCGGGAGAGCACACCGGGCCAGGTCATCGCGGTCTACAGCTCGGACTCCGGCAGCCGGTCGGACATCCCCAAGTGGGTCGAGAAGGCCGGCCACCGGCTCGTCGAGGTCATCCAGCAGAACGGCTACGACGAGATCGTCGTCGAAAAGACGCACTGAGCGCGCGATGAAGCGGATCCTCATCCTCGGCGGGGGAGTCGGCGGCACGCTGACGGCGAACCTCCTGCTCAAGAAGCTGCGGCGCCAGGTGACTGCCGGCAAGGTCAGCATCACCGTCGTCGACCAGACCGGCCAGCACACGTACCAGCCGGGATTCATGTACATCGCGATGGGCGGCGAACGAGCCGATCGGCTCCAGCGACCGGAGCGAGGCCTGCTCGACCGGCGGGTCGGCCTCGTGGTCGGCGAGATTGCCCGGGTTGATGAGGCTGCGCAGCTCGTCCACCTCGTCGACGGCCTGCCGCTGAGCTACGACTATCTGGTCATCGCGTCCGGCTCGCGCATCGTGCCCGAGGCGATCGAGCACTTCGACACGGAAGCTCATCATTTCTACACGGCCGAGGCGGCCGGCGAGCTTCGCCACGCGCTCGACGCGTTCACCGGCGGCCGGATCGTCATCGGGATCGCCGGCATGCCCTACAAGTGCCCGCCGGCGCCGCTCGAGGTCGCATTCCTGATCGAGGCGGAGCTCCGCCAGCGCGGCCTGCGCGACAAGACCGCGATGCACTTCTGCTCGCCGATCGGGCGGGCGTTCACGATCGAGAGCGTCTCCGAGATGGCGACGCCCATCCTGGAGCGCAAGGGCATCGAGCTCCACACGTTCTTCAAGAACAATACGCAACTGAAACCAAGGAACCAGACATAACAAAACCGTATTGCTCCTGCAAGAGAAACAGGCTGAGCACAGTGCTCTAGCAATCGGGTTGGGAGCGCTCAAAGCAGGACTGGCGGTGGGTGTGCTATGATAATGGTGATAATGGAGGTGGTGGTATGCCTCCCAACAGGAATTTAGCCCAGCGTCTTGTACAGGGGACAGAGGTCTCCAAGATGGTATTGAGAATCCTAAAGCTCCTGGCGGCGATCCGAGTCAATGGACGTTGAAATCAATGGAGAAAAGCCCGAAGCCCAATAGCGCTCTCTATCCGTACACAGATCGCTATTATCTTACATTTGATGACGGAAGTGGCAGTTCGGTGAAGATTTCCGGCAATTACGATCCCAAAAGCGGGAGATGGAATGGGGCAACTTTTCACTTCTCTAGTGATCAACCTGATCCTGCGAAATGGGGACCAGATGGGACGATGTGTAATCCTCTTGATCGAGGTACGCATGACGATCCAAAAATAGAAAACATAGATGATTGGTTGGATCTGTTTGGAGATGAATGAGCCGATGTTACCGCGATCTGCCGGTAGTTATATACATCTGGAGAGGAAAAACCTCTTGACCACAGGCAGCGTTCAGAAAACCCTATTTTGAGCTTTGCCCACACATATAGAGAAGGGATAACTTATGCTATCTGAACGAGAAATCGCACAATACCACAATCTGATAAGCAAAACTATGACCTTGCAAACAGACCCAGATTACTACTTTGACGATCCGTTGAGAGTAGCAAACAAGATGAATGATCTCGCAAAAGAAGATCATGAAGCCTTTCTGGCTCTATGTAAGCGGTTACTCCGAGATAAGGAGCAGGTCGTACGCCTTGGTCTGTTGCTTGCACTTTCTCGATACGCACGGCAAGATCGAGAGGTGGAACAAATTATAATAGAGGAAGCGCTAGGCGAAGAAGCGTTGCAGAATGCGGCGCTTTCCGTATTAGCTCGTGTCGCCACCCATGATGCTTTACCAACGTTATATCATTACGCAAGAAATGGACAGGTCTGGGCATTGAGTGGCGTAGATCGCTTAGTACGGACCGAGCGAGAAGTCCAAGCAGCCATCCGTTTGGCTCGTAGATACCTCCTAGCTTCAGAGTATCGCCTACGAGAGACAGCTTTGAGACTCCTCCGCAGACACTCTAGCATCAAACAAGAAGAGGATTTACTCTTGGATGCTGTACGCTTGTATAAAGATGAGCTATTCATTGAAGCTCTGAGAGATGCGGAACCAGCAAGAGTCCTACCAAAGTTGAAGTTGCTGGCAGGTGAGGTTGAGAGGCATAGCACAGCATTTGACGATCTTTCTAAGACCATAACCATCCTTGAGGATAGGCTGAAGCAAAACATTCAAGCGGGCTTTCCCTTGCTCCAGATGAAGATAGATACCTACAATAACCAAAGCGCTAATATACAATAAAGGAGCTTCATCAAATATCAGAAACTCTCCTAAGATTCGTCATAGCAGACGACCCCAAACTCGACCATCTTACGCAGGAGGCCTGGCTCGGTAACCAGGAAATTGCCGATCTTCGACTGATCGATGGAGAATGGCGTGTAACCTTCTTCCCCAGCAGTCAACTTGGCGAACTTTCCTGGAACAATCTGAAAACCATTTTTGAGACCTTCTCCAGATTTAAGTCAGAGTAGAATGGTGTTCTACAACCGAGCAACCCGCGCCCCCGTATGAATATACCAGGAACCACGAGCGTTGTCATAAATATGGCAACGCTCAACCATTCCCTGCCCATTGTCATGTGCATGTATACCATATTGACGATTGTTATATATCTGGCAGGCACGGATGATGGGAGATGCACCTGTTTTTATAGCAACACCCGAGAGCATATTGCTGAAAATACTACACCTCTCAAATGTACCACGTCCATTATTACATACATAAAGACCATTTTGTAAGCTAGAATGTATTTTGCACGTTTTTACCTCGGGGCATCCCCCAGTAGAGACAGCGAAGCTGGAAAGACGATTGGTGTGAATATCACAGCCTACGAAGGTACCCCGCCCCTCCTGATGCACGTGTACCCCTCCATGACTGTTATGATGAATCTCACAGCGTTGGATTACTGGCTGGCTTTGCCCAGAGACAACAATACCAAGTTTTTGATTGTTTGATATGTCACAATCCTCAATAGTACCTCGCCCTATCTGGTAGATATGTAGTCCTGAGTCCTCGTTGCGTTGGATTTTACAGCGTCGCAAGACTGGATCAGCCTGAGATGCGATACCAACACCCAGTCTGACATTGGCGTAAATCTCACAATCTTCAAAGATGCCTCCCCCACGCTCAACGACAGCAATACCAGCATCGCGGTTGTGGTGAATAGTACAACCTAAAACTTGCGGCTGCCCATCTTGCTTGACTGCAAGACCAAGCGTTGTATTCTGGTAAATATCACAATTTTTGAATATACCTTGCCCATGCTCATAGATATGGATGCCAGCACTCCCATTATCATGGATCTTACAATCACTGGCATTTAGCTTTCCCCACGATGTTACCCCAATACCGAGGCGGGCATTATCGAAAATCTCGCACTGTTCAAGTATCCCCTCACCATGTTCGAGAGAGGCCACTCCACCATCTTTGTTCGCACGTACTATGCAACGCCTGAGCTGAAGGCTCCCTTCTGATCTCAGCGTCACACCATGACGAGCATTCTCAAAAATCTCACAATCCTCGACTGTTCCCTGGGCATTTTTGGATGCTGTGATACCACAATCTTTGCCAGCGTAAATTTTAGAACGACGAATGTTGGCATGCGCATCTTCGCGCATGGAGATCTGAGTAGAGGTATTAGCATAGATCTCACAATCTTCAATGGTGACGCTGCCGCTTTACTCACAAGGATACCATTCCCACGTCCCTCATAGACCTTGCAGTGTCGCAGTGTTAAATTCGTGGTGCTACCACTAACGGCAATGCAGGCATGTGCCTGACCGGTGAAGAGACATTTCTCCAGCAACGCCTGTCCCTCGCGTATATCAACCGTGTGAAAATCGTTCCTGTTCTGTTCCACACAACTCCGCAAGGTCAGGCCATATATTGATACATTCTCAGTCTGTATAACCAGGCAGCTATCATCAGTATTTTCGAGGATAATCTCTTCCGGCGCTCCCACACCGCGTATCTCAATGGCCAGATCCAAGGTGATACGCTCATGATAAATACCAGGACGAACCAAAAGGAGGGGGCGGGGTTCTTGGGTCGACCCGGTTAGCCTCCGTAATTCTTCCAGCGCCTCGCTCAATGTACGATACTGCCCCGCTGTCTGGTCAACAAGTAGCGCTCTGCCTACGTTATTACTGACTACTTGGTTTCGTTGAGCCGGTAACTTTGGCGGAGTAGCCGTAGGTGGCGTGAGCAATCCTGGTCGCTGGACAGGGGTCACAGATGTAGACAGTGTAGGTAAGGGGCTTGCCCCCTTACCCTGTGCCTGTCCTGTCCCTACACCTTGTCCTTGCAGCAGAAGTAAACTCGTCTGCAAGCGTTGTTTCACCTCCAACATGTTCGCTGGTCGCTTCTCCCGTTTGATCTTAACCATTTGCAAGACTAACTTCCCCAATTCGCTGCCACCAGGAAGAGCAGAGAGATCGAGCGCTGGAAATTGAAATGGATCTGCACTAGGATCATGGCCGCTGAGAAGTTGGTATAAAGTCGCTCCCAAACTATAAATATCGGCACTGGCCGTCGTCTGAGCCTTGCCATATTGTTCAGGTGCAGCATAACCAGGGGAACCGAGCGCCACCGTATCGGTCGCCTGCCCCGGCTTAAAAAGACGTGCAATCCCAAAATCGATCAAGTAGACGTGATCATCAGTTGTTAGCATAATATTAGCAGGTTTGAGATCACGAAAAATAATAGGCGGTTGCTGGCTATGGAGATAGTGCAGCGTATCACATAACTGGAGAGCAATCTTAAGAACATCTGCGGGGACCATCGTGCGATCAGGCAATTTTCCCAGACGCCGCTCCAACGTCTCACCTGCAATATAATCCATAGTCAGGTACCAGCGTCCCTGCTCATCAAAATGATCATAGATACGTGGCAAGTTGGGATGTACTAAACGTGCCAGCAAGTCCGCTTCGCGCTTAAAGGCCTGGGCAGCGTCCCGTGCCTCCTGGAGGGAGAGACTCTGTTGACTAAGTTCTTTAACGGCTCTAGGGGCATCTCCAAAACGCAGATCTTCCGCTAGATAGACAGCCCCCATACCTCCCTGTCCCAGCAACTTGAGAATACGATAACGTTGCCCAAGCGTTGTCTGTGGAGTAAGACAGCCAGTAGAGGTGCTATGCATATTACTAGCGTCAGGCCTGATATTCGTTACAGTGCTCATAGTCGTCGATGCAGAGGTATCCTCCTTCCATACCGCAAGTGACGCAGAAGGTGCTCCACCAAGTTGCATAGGTGAACCACAAGAGGTACAGAAACGAGCCGACAGACGATGCGCGGCTCCACAACTCTGACAGTATTGATGCGAGGATGACATGGATACCTTCTCCGTTTGGATGGGACAGACCGCAAGATATTCGTTGATACTCAAGTCTACCGCACAGATCTTGCTACCTGCAATAGTCGTAAGAATCGCCCCCTCAAGTCAATATATTACTACAATATATGTACGCTTCGATTATGAACGTGTTGTAATACTAACTTGCGTTCAGAGGAGCAATTCTCTCGTAGGGGCGTACCCTTGTGGTCGCCCGTGGTGCCCATCGGCGAGCGTGCCATTTGGGTACGCCCCTACGCAGGATCATCCCGCGAACATTGCATCACCGCATGCAACAAGGAGGTTCTACGCTTCCACTACCAAACGCTCTATTTGCCTCACCTGGATGCCCGCTTGTTCGTGGAGCAGGGTGCCGTTCCCCTCTATGGTCTCTTACCAGCCATGAGCCGAGTCAGCGACGAACTGCTCCTGCAGACCATCGAGGAGATGATAGAATATTACCAGCAAGATAATGACCTATTACGTGATGAGTTGATCTGTTTCTCGGTGCTCCTCCGGCGAGCCCAACCCTTGCCGGAAGCCCAATTTGAACGCGTGATAGGGAATGCGAGAACAAAAGGGATTTTCAACGTCCCAAACCCGCTGCTGTTGGAGCTATTGTTTGGTCCTCAACATCACGGATACAATTAAAGGACCTTGGTCAAGCATCTGTGTCGCCCTCTTCACCTCGGTGGGTACTATTATTCCATTACTGCACCTTTGCTTTCAGCACACATCTATGGGCTGGGAGGGAATCACAGCTAAGATTACTGTTTGTCCTAGAAAAGTGACTACAACTGATTAACATTAATATCTAGTGGCGAAGAGGGGTAGACTAGTTCTACCTCCTCTTCGGGGAGCATCATGGAATACAAAACATCGCATAACACAACGCCACTAAAAAATCTCCGCATTACCCGTTCTCTTAGTCAGAACGACGTTGCAGAGGCTATCGGAACCAACACAAATACTGTCAGCCGCTGGGAACGTGGTATTGCTACTCCCTCACTATATTATCGGCGTAAGCTCGCGGAACTTTTCGGAGTGGATCCACAAGAGTTTTTTTCAGATCTCAATGGTGAAGCAGATAAAACAACAGTAGTACTCCCACCAGATAGTGGCACTCTTGAGAATGATAGTAATGATGAGGAGATGAATTAGGGGAGATGTCTAACTTCTTTCGCGTTTGCCCTACGAATAGTGAGCAAGCGCAAGTAGTGGCAAACTTTGTGCTGAGGACGCAGCAAAAAAAGAAGATAGCTATTCTCTACCGATCAGGGGATTCTTTCACTGAAAGCCTACAAAACGATTTTGTTAAGGGTATGCCAAATAGTATTATCGCATCGGAAAGGTACATAGGAGGAGGTAAACCGGATACGCTTCAAGCTGCCTCGAAGAAGGTACTGGCTCAGAAGCCTGATGCCATTTTCCTCGCTGGTAATGTTAGCGACTTGGCTATACTTTTAGACGAAACCTCTTCTACCACTCAAACTAATAACCTGCTT
>CAVYBB010000004.1:0-30986 GCA_963766655.1 uncultured Chloroflexia bacterium
CTCGCGGACGCGGAACCGACGCACGTCGAGGAACGCCGGCGGCGAGCGCGCGCGTTCGTCGCCGGCCACACCCGACCCGCCGAGGCCGCACGTCTCGTCGAGCGCTGGCGCACCTGGTGGCCGGACCTGCCATTGGAGCGCTGAGCGCGTAGGCTGTGCGCGTGCTCGCCGAGATCGTCTTCTGGGGCTCGGTCGCCGTCCTCGCCTGGGTGTACGCGGGCTACCCGGCCACGGTCGCGTTCCTTGCGCGGAGGCGACCCATCCACCCCCGACACGGCAACCACACGCCGACACTCACGGTCGCCATCGCCATCCACGATGAGGTCGACCAGATCGCCGAGCGGATCGCGAACGCGCTCGCGCAGTCCGACAGCGGTGCCCGGATCATGGAGGTCCTCGTCGGTTCGGACGGCTCGACCGACGGCACGGAGGCGATCGTCACGGACCTGGCTACCCGGAATCCCCTGATCCGGTTGCTCGCGCTGCCCCGCGGCGGCCATACCGCGACCCAGGCGGCGCTCTTCGAAGCGGCCCGCGGCGACGTCGTCATCCTCACCGATGCCGAGACCCAATTCGAGCCCGGTTGCCTGGCCGCCCTCGCGGAGGCGCTGCGCGATCCGCGTGTCGGGTGCGCGACCGGTCGTCTGGAGTGGCGCGACGAGGGCGCCACCGCGACATCGGCCCAGGAGGGCCTGTACTGGCGCTATGAGCGGCGCGTTCGCGAGCTCGAGAGCCGGGCCGGGATGCTGACCGCGGTGACCGGCGCGGTCCTCGCGGTCCGTCGGCTGGCCTACCGGCCGGTGCCACCCACCACGTCGATGGACCACCTGTTGCCGCTTTACGTGCGCGAGGCGGGCGGCCTCGTCCTGTACGTCCCGACCGCGGCCGCCACGGATCGCCCGATCAGTGGCTTGCGCGAGCAGTTCCGCAATCGCACCCGCACTGCCACCCGCGGCATCCGGGCCAACCTGTCCATGGCCTGGCGGCTGGCACCGTGGCGACGGCCCAGCCTGGCCCTGGCCATCTGGTCGCACAAGCTCCTGCGCTGGGCGACGCCGTGGTTCGTGCTGGCCGTGACGATCACCGGGCTGGTGCTCGGTCTCGGTGGTGCGACCGTATACCTCATCGCGCCGGCGGTCGTGGGTGTCGGCGTGCTGCTCGCGGTCCTCGCCCACCTGCTCATCCGGGCCGGTCGGCGTCCCCCCCGGATCGTGACGTTCGCGCGCTCGTTCGCGGTCGTCAACCTCGCATTTGCGATGGGGTGGCTCAACGTCCTGCGCCGCCGCGAGATCGTGGTGTGGCACCGGGCGGAGTTCCGCGTCGAGGGGTGACGGACGAACCCAGCGGCCTATCATCGCGGCGAATGGCGTCGATCTTGCTCGTGTCCATCAACTACTGGCCCGAAGAGACCGGGATCGGGCCGTATTCCACGGGGCTTGCCGAGCATTTCGCCGCCTCTGGTCACGACGTGACCGTCCTGACCGGCATGCCCCACTACCCCGCCTGGCGGGTCGACCATGCGTACCGTCGGCGATGGCGCATGACTGAGGCCCGGTGCGGCGTTCGCATTCTCCGCCGCCGTCACTTCGTGCCGAGCCGACAATCGGCAGCCCGCCGGGCGTTGTACGAGGGGACGTTCCTGGTGAACTCCGTGGTCGGCCGGCTCGTCCCGCAGCCTGATGCCGTCATCGGTGTCACACCCAGCCTGGGTGGGGGTGTCGTCGCCCGGCTCTCGGCCGCCCGATCTCGCGCGGCGTACGCGATCGTGGTGCAAGACCTGATGAGCGAGGCAGCGGCGCAGAGCGGCATCTCCGGGGGCGGGGCAGTGGCCGGCCTCACGCGCCGACTCGAGCGGTGGGCCATGTCGCGCGCCACCGTCGTCGCGCCCGTGGCCGATGCCTTCCGGCCAGCCCTGGCCTCGCTCGGCGTCCAGCCCGAGCGGATCCACGTCCTTCCGAACTGGAGCCGCCTCGCCCCGCCGACGACGGACCGGGAGGCAGTCCGTCGCTCGCTCGGTTGGGACCCGGACACGTGGATCGTCCTACATGCCGGCAACATCGGCCTGAAGCAGGGTCTCGAGCAGGTGCTGGCGGCGGCACCGGTGGCCACCTCCGCCGACGACTCCATCCGGTTCGTCCTGATGGGCGATGGCAGCCAACGCACCTCGCTGGAGGCCGCGGCAGCGGACGTTCCCGGGGTCGTGTTCCGTCCGTTCGTTCCCGAGGATCAGCTGCCGGACGTCCTGGCAGCGGCCGATGTCCTCCTGCTCTCGGAGCGCCCGAGCGTTCGGGACATGTCGCTCCCGAGCAAGCTCACGTCGTACTTCGCCACCGGTCGGCCGGTCGTGGCCGCGGTCCACCCGAACGGGGCCACGGCCCAGGAGATCGCGAGAGCCGACGGGGGCGTGGTGACGGCTGCCGGCGACCCGGAGGGGCTCGTCCGTGCCATCATCGACCTGCGTCGGCGGCCCGAGGAAGCCGAGCGGCTCGCCGACAACGGCCGCCGGTATGCCGAAGCGCACCTGGGGCAGGCGGCCGCGCTTCGCCAGGCGGATGCCATCCTTGACCGCCTTCTCGAGCGGACGCGAACGATACGGAGGTCCGAGCAGACGGGATGACGAAAAGAGCGCTCATCACCGGCATCACGGGCCAGGATGGCTCGTACCTGACCGAGTTCCTGCTCGAGAAGGGTTACGAGGTCCACGGGGTCATCCGCCGGTCGAGCACGTTCTCGACATCGCGCCTGGACCACCTCTACCGCGATCCCCATGACCCTGACGCCCGGCTCACGTTGCACTACGGCGACCTCCTCGACTCGTCGTCGCTCATCAACACGCTCCAGCGCGTCCGCCCCGATGAGATCTACAACCTGGGCGCGCAGAGTCACGTCCTGGTGAGCTTCGAGATGCCCGAGTTCACCGGCGAGGCTACGGGGATGGGGACGCTGCGGATCCTCGAGGCCGTTCGCCACGCGGATTGGCCGATCCGCTTCTACCAGGCGGGCAGCAGCGAGATGTTCGGTCTCGTGCACGAAAGCCCCCAGAACGAACAGACGCCGTTCCACCCGCGCAGCCCGTACGGGGTGTCGAAGGTGTTCTCCCACTGGATGACCATCCAATACCGCGAGGCATACGACCTGTTCGCCTCGAACGGGATCCTCTTCAACCACGAGTCGCCGCGACGAGGCCAGACGTTCCTGACCCGAAAGGTGACCCGTGGTGTGTCGGCCATCGTCGCGGGACGCCAGCAGAAGCTGTATCTGGGCAACCTCGACGCGCGACGCGACTGGGGTTACGCGCCCGAGTACGTCGAGGCGATGTGGCTGATGCTCCAGCAGGACCAGCCAGACGACTTCGTCATCGCGACCGGTGAGATGCACACCGTTCGCGAGTTCGTCGACCGGGCGTTCGCGCTCGTCGGCCGCGACTGGCGCGAGTTCGTGGAGTTCGATTCCCGCTACCTGCGCCCGACCGAGGTGGATGAACTCGAGGGCGATGCCAGCAAAGCCGCCGGGCAACTCGGCTGGCGGCCGCGAACGACGTTCGTCGAGCTCGTTCGCCTCATGCTCGAAGCTGATCTGAAGGAAGCGGGCGTCGATCTCGAGACCGCTCTCAACGATCCCTCCGATCCCGTCGGAGCCAGTGGGTAGGCGATCTTCCCGATGACCATGCGTTCCAGAGGCGCTGCCACCACAAAGGCCGCGCTGACGACCGTCATCGTCCCGCTCCAGCGGAGGCGCGCGGCCTCGCTCGCCAAACGGCGTCCTCTTTGGCTCCATCTTGGATCTGCCGCCAACCGTCTCGACCGATGGGTCAATATCGACCTGTTTCGCCCAGGCAGGTACCTCGACCTCTACTGGGACCTCCGTCGAGGCATCCCATTTCCCGCGGGTGCGGTGGATGCGATCTTCGCCGAGCATCTGTTCGAGCACTTGACGCTGGACGAAGGACTGGGCCTCATGCGTGAGTGCCGACGGGTCCTAGCCCCTCGCGGGGTGGCTCGGATCGGCGTGCCCGATCTTGAGCGGTACGTCGCCTCCTACCTTCGTAGAGACGACCTGATCGACATCGTTCGGCCAGGTCGCCCGACGCGAGGCATTGCCCTAGGAGAGCCATTCTTCCTGCACGGCCATCAAATGATGTACGACTTCGAGACGTTGGAATACGCCCTCAGGAAGGCGGGATTTGAGCGTGTGGAGCGCTCGAAGGCCGGGGCCGGGCGCATCCAGCCGTGTCCGGATTCGCCGGCCCGTCGAGATGAGACGCTCTACGTGGAGGCGACCACTGAGCGCACCGATGGAGGAGGCTCGTGAGCGACTTCTGGCTTGGCCGACGCGTCATGGTCACGGGGGGAGGGGGCTTTCTCGGCCGGCGTGTCGTGGCTCGGCTCGAGGCTTCGGGCGCGTCGGAGATATTCGTCCCACGTAGCGCCGAGTACGACCTGCGAACTGGTGAGGGGATCGATCGCGTGATGCTTGACGCTCGCCCTGATCTACTCATCCATCTCGCGGCGGTTGTTGGCGGCATCGGGGCAAATCGGGAGAATCCAGGACGCTTCTTCTATGAGAACGCGATCATGGGCATCCAACTCATCGAGCATGCGCGTCTGGCCGGAGTCGCCAAGTTCGTCACGATCGGGACCGTCTGTGCCTACCCGAAGTTCACCGCGGTCCCTTTCCGTGAGGACTCATTGTGGGAGGGCTATCCGGAGGAGACCAACGCGCCGTATGGCCTGGCCAAGAAGATGCTGTTGGTCCAGGGTCAGGCCTACCGCGAGCAGTACGGATTCGATGTGATCCACCTTATCCCAGTCAATCTCTATGGGCCCGGCGACAACTTCGACCCGGCCAGTTCGCACGTCATTCCGGCGCTGATCAAGAAGGCGATCGACGCACGCGACAGCGGCGCCCGGCACATCGATGTGTGGGGCACAGGCAAGGCGTCCAGAGAGTTTCTCTACGTCGATGACGCGGCCGAAGGGATCGTCCTCGCGGCCGAGCACTACGACGGTATCGAACCCGTGAATCTCGGGGTCGGTCGCGAGATCACCGTCAAGGAGTTGACGGAGAAGATCGTCGACCTCACCGGATTCGGCGGGGAGATTCGCTGGGACCCGTCCAAGCCCGACGGCCAGCCTCGCCGCGCGCTGGATACGTCGCGGGCCAGAGAGGCGTTCGGGTTCGCCGCTCGCACGTCATTCGAGGATGGGCTGCGCCGGACCATCGCGTGGTATGAGGCACAACGCCCTACGGTTCGCCATGGCGGTTCGCCATCTTGATGGCCGAGGCGGACCCTCGGGAGCTTGACCGTCCTTCTGTCGCCACCCGGCATCGACCCCGGTCAGGACCCTGGGTGAGGCGCAGGCTCACGTGATCGTCGATGACGAGGGCCGGGTTCGGCACCCGCTGCTCTCGCCGCTTGCCGGGTCGGTTGCGACAGGACTCGGAGGGCAGGTCGCACTCATCGTCAGCGGTGTCATCGCGGCGCGACTGCTGGGCCCGGAGGACCGCGGCAACCTGGCCCTACTCATCCTCATCCCCGTCGCGATCTGTCAGCTCGGCAGTCTTGGTCTTCCGCTCGCGATCACATACGAGTTCTCGAGGGACGTCGAGCTGGGACGAGGGGCGCTCCGGAGTATCAGGCGCCCCGCCACGATCCTCACCGCATGCCTCGTGGTCCTACACGCGCTGATCGTGGCGGCGCTCGTTTACGATCGGGATCTAGACGTCAAGATCGCGGCGCTGTTCACGCTGCTGGTCATCCCGGCAAATACCGCGCAGCTGTATGGGTTGGCGGTCCTGCAGGGTCGCCGGGACTTTGGCGCGTTCAACGTGCTGCGGCTCTTGCCCGCTGTGGCATACAGCCTCTTCGCCGTCGTCGCGTTCGCGCTTGACGGGCGGAGCCTGCCGCAGTTCGCTCTCTGGTACTCGATCGCGAGTCTCGTGGCCGGCGCGACGACCCTGCTGATCGCCTTGCGACGATCGCCTCCCGTCGCAAGAACGGATGCACCACCGGCCCGTGCCCTGCTTCGGTTCGGGACTCGAGGACTGCTCGGCTCGGTGTCGCCGCTCGAGAGCCTGCGGCTCGATCAGGCCGTCGTAGGCCTGCTTCTGTCGCCCGTCGCACTTGGCTTGTATGTTGTTGGGGTGTCGTTCACCAACCTGCCCCGGTTCGTCGCTCAAAGCATCGGGGTAGTGGCGTATCCGCATGTCGCTGCGGAACGAGACCCGGTGCTGGCACGCCGTTCGATGTGGAACCTTTTCTGGCTGTCCGTATTGGTCTGCACGGCCGTTATCGTCCCCCTGGAACTGGCCGCCGGCTGGCTGATCCCGGCGTTCTTCGGGGACGCATTCGCACCGGCGGTCGGGATCATGCGAATCCTGCTCTTGTCCGCCCTCTTCTTGAGCGCTCGGCGGGTGCTCACGGACGCGTCGCGGGGGGTTGGTCTTCCTATCCTCGGAACCATCGCTGAGGTGGCGTCTTGGGTGGCGCTCGTGATCTGCATCCCGCTCCTCGCCCCGGCGTTCGGCGCATCGGGCGTCGCGGCCGCGTTCGCGTTGTCAGCCGCCGTCAGCCTCTTGGCTCTCGTGGGACTGGTCGTCAGGACCGGGCTGGGAAGGCCCGCGGTCACAAGTCCCACCGAGGAAACGTTGATCGATGCCCTCTAGTCCCGCTCGAATCTCGGCCTTGGCACTGGCTCTTGCCGGAATTCGGAGGGGTACTGGCGGCTTGGCTCGGCTCCTGGACGATCTCGAGTCTGATCTTCGCGCTCGGCGTCTGTGGCATTGCGAGCTACCCGATCGCCGTGCGGATCCGCGAACGTCGATTTGACCTGCTCGAACCGATCGTCGGTGGCGCCGTGACGCTGGGCCTGATCTTCGGCCTCCGCCCGATCGCGATGCTGGCTGCTGGGAGCTTCGCGCTCCGCGGAACCGACATATCGGCTGAGTTCCAGTTCGTCGCCGGGTTGGGCTTTCTCGGTACCCTGGGGTTCGTCGCGGGTTACGAGTGGTTCCTGCAGCGTCAAGGAGCGATGCCTCGTTCGGCACAAGCCTCCCCTCCGCCGATAGACAGGCGGATCGCCGATGGCTCCATCGTCGTCCTTGCATTCCTGTCGGTCGCCCTCTTCGCGCTGCATCTCTCACGGCTCGGCACGGACGTGGTCGACGGCTTGCGCTTGATGGTCGGTGGAAGGTCTCCCGAGCTCGTCGCCGCCTGGTCCGGAACGACGGAGTACCTCTCGGCCTCCCCGATCCTCGCTGCATGTGCCGCGACGCTCCTTGGCGTTCGCGCGCGCTGGCACCTCACACCGTTCCAACTGGGGGCAGTCATCGTCCTCGTCGCCTACCCAGTGGCCCTGTTCTACCTCCTGGGCATACGGCGATTCGTCATCCCGTCCGTCGGGATCCCGCTCGGTGCGTGGATGCTGATGCGCGGCTGGCGGCCGGGGCGTTGGCTCCTGTTGGTCGCCGTGCCCGTCGCATTCCTCCTGTTGGCAACCCTAGCGTACATCCGCTCACCTGAAGCACGTAGCGAGGCCGGCGGCATGGCCGCGGCGTTTACCCAGCGGCTCGCCAACCCTGGCCTCGCGATCAATCGATTCATCCTCGGACCCGATACAGGGATGTTCCCCGCGCTTGCCCTCGAAGTCCGTGCCCTGCGATCCCCCGAGGATTTCTTCTACGGTCGTGCGACGGTGGGGGACGTGCTGTTAGCGCCGATCCCACACATCGTCTTCCCAAGCAAGCCGCAGACGGCCCGAGACGATCTGCTGGTGCGGGTTTTCGGCACCCCGTGCGTGACGACAGTGGGCGGGGTCTGTGACGACTTCTCGATCATCGGAACCTTCTACCAAGACTTCTGGATCCCGGGCGTCGCAGTACTGATGGCCGCCGTCGGGGTTGCCTCGGCTGCGCTCTGGGGCCGCTTGCGCCGTTCTCCTGACGACGCCCGCCTGATCCTCGCCGCCGCTTGCCTTGTTGTGTTCCTGCCGATCGTCTTTCGAGCCGGGTTCACGCCCGCAATCCAATGGTTCTTGTACTTCCTCGTGCCATGCCTCGTCGGCGCTGTCCTGTCTACCTTCCCGTGGGGCCGTGGTAGAGCCGTCGATGAACGACCAGGTAACGGGCTCTAGCTCGATGCCGCCTTCGTGCCCGTGACAACGTCAACGCAGGCGGTTGATCGTAGCCGGCCTGGCGTCGGTGGCCTCTTGAGGGCGACGACCATCCTCTTCGGAGGGTTGGTGGCGCTGCAGTCGTCGCAGGACCTCGACGTCGTGAAGATCGTCTATATGGCAGCCGCAGCTTTCGCCGTCATCGGGTCGATCTGGACGGTCTACCGGGGACGTGCCGACCCTCTCGTCGAATTCGCCCGGCCATGGCTCATCGCGTCATTTGTCGCCGCAGGCATCGTCGGAGGCTCCTTGCCGGTGGCCCTGGTACATGGCACGGCATTCTCCACATGGATTTGGGACGCGGCCGCGTATGCGCTAGTCGTGGCCGCCCCATGGGTCGCGATCGATCTCGCCTGGGCGGTCACACGCCCGACCACGGTGACCCTGATCGTGTTGGTAGGTGGGCTGGCCACACTCTCGTACGCGGTCGTTTGGGTGCAACGTCGAGCCATGGCCGATATTCCGATCGATCGGCTGCTGCTACCGAGTTTCATGCTCGCGGCGGCGTTCTTTGCGTTCGCCGTTGCACAGTCCGTGTCAGATGAACGCCGGCGATACTGGTGGGCGGCTCTTGCGTCCGTCGCGATCGCGCTACTGCTGCTCGCCGGAACGCGTACCACGCTGGCGATCCTGATCGTCCCCGTCGCGATCATCGGGGTGGCCTGGCTGACGGATCCCCGCCTCTCTCTCCGGACGCGGATCGTGCCCGCCATTCTTCCGCTCATCACGGCGGGCGTCATCGTCGCATCCACCCAACTCACTTGGACCATCGACCTGGGGGCCCTCGGCGGACCGCTGGGCGGGATCAACGGACCGGGTTCCTCGCCGGGTGCGACGCCGGACCCGCATACCCTCGAAGGCCGGTTCGACACCTTCGGGTCAGTACTCACCGGACACGATGCGAGCCTTCAGGATCGGATCGCGCAGACTCGCGCGGCCTGGGACATCTTCCTCACATCGCCCGTCGTCGGCAGCGGACTTGGCGTTCTCGTGCCATGGACGACCACATCGGGGCGGGTGGAGACACAGTTCACGGCGGACACGCCGTTACTGGTGCTTGCCAAGTTCGGGGTACTCGGGATCGTCCTGGTCGTGGTCATCGCCGCGGCCTGGCTGATGACGATTCGCCGGTTGAAGGGCGACGGCTGGATCACGCGGACCTCCCGGCTCGCCCTCGTCGGCTACGGCGCAGCGATCGTGATCCTGACGCCATTCGGTTGGCAACTCGAGGACAAGGGCTTGGGGCTGGCGGTCATCGTGTTGTTGGCACTCGCCTTCTCCGAACGGCGGCAGGCCGACGTCCTCGAGGGTCGAAGGGCTCCGGAGAGATGAGTGCCCATCGGCCAACGATGACGGCGCGTCGAGCATGGCACAGGGCAGGCTCCCGGCGATGTGCGGGATCGTAGCGACGATCGGGGCGGGCCATCGGACGCTCGGACCTCGTCCCGATAAGGGGCTCGCCCTGATCGCGCACCGCGGGCCCGACGATCAGGGTTCGTGGGAAGACGCGGACGCGTGGCTCGGCAGCCGACGACTCGCCATCATCGCTCTGTCGCCGGCCGGACATCAGCCCCGCGTCGACCTCGAGACGGGTGCGTGGATCACGTCACGACGTTCAGCGACTTGCTGAACGCCTCGGTCCGCCTCCGCATGCGCAGTGACGTTCCAGTGGGATTCACACGCTCTGGGTCGCTCGGGAGCGAGCGTCCTTCGCGTTGCAGACTTACCGTCGGCGAGTGGGCGCCCTCGGAACGTTGGACCCCGACTGCGTGAGGCGCATCGAGGCTGTCCACGAGACGCCGGCCGGGAGATCAGTCAACGATATGCTCGAGGCGGATCTGACCCGCGATATCATCCCCGGCCTGTTGCATTACGGTGACGCCATCAGCATGGCCCACTCGATCGAGTCTCGACTGCCGTTCCTCGATTACCGCCTGGTGGAGTTCGCTTCCGCGCTGCCGGGGGAGTTCAAGGTCGGCGGTGGGGAGACCTTGCGGATTCTCCGAGACCACCTCAGGGCCGTCGATCTGAAGGCCATCGCCAATCGCCGTGACAAGCAGGGCTACCCGACCCCCGCGAACACTTTGCCGAGTGCGGACGGCGGGGCCACCCTGAGGTCGTTGCTGCTATCGCCAGGTGCCGAGATTTGCAGGTACCGCCGCCCAAAGGAGCTGGAGTGCCTTGTCGATCACCACGCCCGCGGGCCGCGGCGGGCCGGAAACCACCTGTATCGCCTCCTCACGATCGAAGTCTGGCGCCGGACTTACATCGCCGGAAACTCGTGAGCTACCACTTGACCCAGTTCCCGGAGGAAACCGAATGAAGGCCGTCTTGCTCGCCGGCGGTATGGGGACTCGCCTGCAGGAGGAGACGTCGGTCCGGCCGAAGCCTATGGTGGAGATCGGCGGTCGACCCATCCTCTGGCACATCATGAAGGGCTATGCGAGCTATGGGGTATCCGAATTCGTCATCGCCCTTGGTTATCGCGGCGATGTGATCAAGGACTATTTCGTAGACTATTTCCAACGCGACCGGAACCTCTCGGTCCGGCTGGCGACCGGCGAGGTGACCGCGGGCGGCGGCACCGCAGATGACTGGCTCGTTCACCTGATCGACACGGGGCTCGAGACGCAGACCGGAGGCAGGCTTCGACGCCTCGCGGGCGAGATCGGCAAGGAGACGTTCCTGATGACCTACGGGGATGGCGTCGCCGATGTCGACATCGACCGGCTCGTCGCGTTCCACCGGCAGCATGGGCGGCTCGCGACGGTCACCGCCGTTCGCCCCCCGGCTCGGTTCGGCAGCCTCGACATCGACGGGATCTCGGTCACCCGGTTCGGCGAGAAGCTGCATGCCGACTCCGGCTGGATCAATGGTGGCTTCTTCGTCCTCGAGCCCGGAGTCATGGACTACATCGATGACGACGCGACCATCTGGGAGCGCGCGCCACTCGAAAGGCTCGCCGCCGACGGGCAACTTGCGGCGTATCAACACGAGGGCTTCTGGCAACCCATGGACACACTCCGGGACCGGCGTCTTCTTGAGGAGCTATGGGCCTCTGGCAACCCGCCGTGGAGGACACACGGTTGACGGATTGGCTTGGTCGACGCGTCCTCGTGACTGGCGCGACCGGGATCGTCGGGTCTTGGCTGGTCGCGCGGCTGCTAGCCGAGGGGGCGCACGTCGTGGCCATCGTCCGCGATTGGGATCCGCAGACGGAGCTGATTCGGTCAGGAACGATCGCCAGGGTGAGTGTGGTCTCCGGACGGCTCGAGGACCTGGGCACCATCGAGAGAGCGATCGTCGACCACGAGACGGACACGGTGTTCCACCTCGGTGCCCAGACGATTGTCGGAAGTGCGTTAGCGGAGCCCCTGGCGACGTTCGAAGCGAACATCAGAGGCACCTATCACGTGCTCGAAGCCGGCCGCCGCCATATGGGCCTCGTCAAAGCGGTCATCGTGGCATCGAGCGACAAGGCGTATGGAGATGGGCCGACTCTTCCATACACCGAGGACATGCCACTCGCCGGACGTCATCCATACGATGTGTCGAAGTCGTGCGCCGATCTGCTGGCGAACGCCTACGCCGTCACGTACGGCCTCCCTGTCGCCGTGGCCCGGTGCGGCAACATCTATGGCGGCGGAGATCTCAACTGGAGCCGGATCGTTCCTGGAACCATCCGAAGTCTTCTCGCGGGCAAGGCCCCGATGATCCGAAGCGACGGGGCAAGCACCCGCGATTACATCTTCGTAGATGACGTGGTCGATGCCTACCTGAGGCTGGCCACGGCCGCGACCGGCCCAGACGTCCTCGGCCAGGCCTTCAACTTCGGGTGGGAGCGACCGGTATCGGTCATCGAGATCACGACCGCCATCCGACGCCTGATGGATCGGGAGGACCTGCAACCCGTGATCCTCGGCACGGCGACCCACGAGATCCGCGAGCAGTACCTGGACGCGACGAAGGCCCGACGTGTCCTTGGTTGGGAGCCCACGTTCGACGTCGACGCCGGACTGACGCGGACGATCGCCTGGTACCGAACCTTCCTGGCTGCCAGTACCGGATGACCACCGTCCTCGTCACGGGTGGGGGTGGGTTCATCGGTTCGGCCATCGTCCGTTGCCTATCGGTCGCTGGGCATCAGGTGGTGGTGCCACACCGATCGACCGAAGTCCCGGTCAGGCTGACCGACGAAGCTTCCGGGATCCGGTTCGTCCCAGGCGTCACCGTCGAGGACGTCGACGGGCTCGATCGCCTCTTTCGACAGGCACGGCCGACCTGGGTCGTGCATGCCGCGGCGGCGGGAGTCCGCCCAGGGACGGCCGACTCGGCGACGATGGCCGCAGTCAACGTCGGCGGGTTGGTGAACGTCATTGAGGCGGCCATGCGCCATCAGTCAGGCCGCATGGTCGTCATCGGCTCCGGGTTCGAGTACCGCCCGTCCGACTCGCCTCTCGACGAGGAGGCGCCGATCGGGCCGACGACCCTCTACGGTGCCACCAAGGCCGCCGCTTCGCTGATCGCGGCCCACTACCGCGAGACCGCCGGCGCGGACGTGACGATCGTCCGCCCGTTCAGTGTCTACGGGCCGCGCGAGGCGATCTCGCGCTTCGTCCCCCACGTGGTGACCCAGGCGCTCGATGACGAGGCGATCCGCATGAGCTCCGGAACGCAGCTGCGAGACTACGTGTTCGTGGAGGACGTGGCGGAAGCCATCCGGCGGCTCTTGCTCCTAGTTGATCGACCGCCCGCTGTCCTCAACGTCGTCGGGCCAGAGCGACACTCGCTTCGCGACGTCGCCGAGAGCGTCGCCGAGCTGGCCGACAGCCGGTCCACGCTACACTTCGGCGCCAGGGAGCCGAACCCCGGCGATCGGTCGTCGTTCATCGGCAACGGAGACAAGCTCCACGAGATCCTTGGCTGGCACCCCGCGCACGGGCTCCGGGCCGGGCTGACCGAGACGATCGATTGGTATGAACGACACCGTGGAACATGGAACGCACTGTGATCGGTGAGCCGGACGAGGCGGCCGCGCTGCGGCTCCGGATCCACGAACTTGCCCGGGAGTACGACCGGCTCCGTCGACCACCCACCGCATTCGTGCCCGGGGAGACGCGCATCCCCGTCTCGGGCAAGGTCGTCGGCGACGAGGAGCTCGAGAATCTGATCGACGCGTCGCTCGACCTCTGGCTGACGACCGGACGGTTCGCCGTGGAGTTCGAGCGAGAGTTCGCACGATGGATGGGGGTTCGCCACACGATCCTCGTGAATTCGGGGTCCAGTGCGAACCTGGTGGCGGTCTCGACGCTCACGTCTGAGAGCCTCGGCGCACGTGCACTACGACCTGGTGACGAGGTGATCACCTCTGCCGCCGGATTCCCCACCACCGTCAATCCGATCATCCAGAACAGACTGACACCGGTCTTTCTCGACGCAGACATCCCCACCTACAACATGAGCGTCGACAAGCTCGAGGAGGCCGTCGGGCCACGGACCCGGGCGATCATCGCCGCGCACACCCTCGGCAATCCGTTCGATCTCGACGCGGTCATGGCGGTGGCGGGGGCCCACGACCTGTGGGTGATCGAAGACACCTGCGACGCCGTCGGGTCCACCTACCGAGATCGGCGAGTCGGCTCGTTCGGTGACCTGTCGTCGGTGAGTTTCTATCCGGCCCACCACATCACGATGGGTGAAGGCGGAGCCGTCCTGACGAACAGCCCGCCGCTCAAGAAGATCATCGAGTCGTTCCGCGACTGGGGGCGCGACTGCTGGTGCGAGCCGGGGGAGGACAACACCTGCGGCAAGCGCTTCGACTGGCAACTCGGGGACCTGCCACACGGCTACGACCACAAGTACACGTACAGCCATATCGGGTACAACCTCAAGGTCACCGACATGCAGGCCGCAGTCGGCACCGCGCAGCTTAAGAAGCTGCCGTCATTCGTCGACAAGCGACGGCGGAACTTCGCGCACCTCGAGGAAGGCCTGCGCCCGCTGAACGAGTTCCTGGTCCTGCCCGAAGCCACGCCTCACAGTGAACCGAGCTGGTTCGGGTTCCCCATCACGGTGCGGCCAGGCGGGCCATTCGACCGGACCGCATTGATCGCCCGACTGGAGAGCCAGCGCATCGCGACACGCCTCCTGTTCGGCGGCAACCTGCTCCGCCAGCCGGCGTACCACTCTATCGATCACCGCGTGGTCGGCGACCTGAAGAACGCCGACACGATCATGAATGACACGTTCTGGATCGGGGTGTTTCCCGGCCTCGAGGCTCAGCACCTGGACCACATCATCGGCACGTTCCATGGTGCCTACCGGGATCATCGTGTGCGCCGGAACCGGACCGGATGAGGTTGGCCTGGGTCACCGACAAGCTGGAGCCAAGCGGGGGCGCCACGAAACTGCTCCCCGCCGCATCACGGATCCTGGCGCGGCACGGTCACGAGACCATCCCATTCCTCGGGCTCCGCGAGGCGGACGGGGTGCCGGCCGAGTGGTTGCCCCTGCAGCCCCCCGCAGTCGGCCGGCGCAGCGCACTCGGGATCGCCCGCAGAGCGTGGCCCGATCCGGCGGTATCGCGAAGTCTGGAACGGTTCATTCGCACAGTCCGACCTGACGCGGCCGTCGTCCAGAACGTCGACCAGTACTTGTCGCTCGATGTCCTGCGGACCCTTCGCCAGGAGCGTGTCCCGACCGTACTGCTCGTGAACGACCACGCCCTCTATTGCGTGAACAAGTACGGCTTTCGCGAGGGTGGGCCCTGCCACAGGTGTGTCGACCGTCGATTCCTTCGCGGTGCGGTCCTGAACTGCTCCCTCAAGAGGTTCCCGCTCGGGCCCATGGAGTCGACCGTCCGCGCCACCGCCCTGACGGCTCAGTGGCGCCGTCCCATTTGGCGGTCGGTCGGTGCGGTCTATACGAACGGCTCCGGCATGATCCGCACGCTCCAGACGCTGGGGGCGGACCCAACCAGGATCGTCGAGGGCGTCTTCCCGATGGACTTCGAGCCCCGCGTGGAGCCTCCGCCGTCGAACGACGAGCCGTACATCGTGTACTTCGGCTCATCGCTGCCAGTCAAGGGCATCCCAATCCTGCTCGATGCCTTGCGTCACCTTGCGCAGCCCATTCGACTTCGGCTCTACGTCCTGCACCCCTCGTCAGCGCTTCGCGCCCGAGTCGATGACCTTCAGGCGACATCGGTTCACGCGATCGAGCTTGATGACGAGTCCCGCTGGGCGACCGGCGTTCGAGATGCGGTGGCGCAGGCGCGCGCAGTCGTGATTCCGTCAGCTTGGCACGGCCCTCACGAGCTCGTGGCATACGAGTCGATGTCGCTGGGACGCGCGGTCATCGTCTCGTCAGGCAGCGGCAACGCGGACCTGGTGACCCCCGGGGCCGACGGCCTCGTCTTCGCGATGAACGATCCATCGGCCCTAGCCCAGGCGATCGACCGCGTGTGGCAGGACCCGGGGCTGGCCGAGCGTCTCGGGGCCAACGCTCGACGGACCTACGAGCGCACACTCGACCCAGAGTGCTGGTACGAGCCGTTCATGCGGGCGATCGAGATGGCCCAACGGACGCGGCCGGATGGTGTTCCCGTCGCCGATCGAGTCGACGCCTGATGGCGCGACGCCCAAGGGTGGTCTATTGGACGAACATCCCGGCCCCTTACGTCGTCGACCGATTCAACGCAGTGGCCCAGCGTGGCTCGGTCGATTTCGAGGCCTGGTTCTGCAGCAGGATCGAGCCGGACCGATCCTGGGACGTCGATGAGAGTCGTTGGCGCTTCCGGTACCGGTACCTGCCGGGGAGGCAGGTCGCCCTCCCCGGCTTGGCGCCCCACTATTTCAACCTCCCGGGTCGGCTGCGGCGCGGGCGCCCGGATCTCCTGGTCAGCCTGTACGCCGACCCGGCCTTTCTCGCGGGCTGGGCCTACGCCCGGATGCGGGGCGTCCGGACGGCATTCCGGGTCTTGCCCACGTATGACGCCTGGATCCGCCGCTCCCGGCTCAAGGAAGCGCTGAAGGCGAGCGTGTTCCCGCGAGTGGATGGGTTCAAGGTCCCCGGACCGGACGGTGCGGCGGCCGTCCTCAAGTACGGAGTCGATCCGGACCGGATCCATACCGTGACCCAGTCCATCGACGTGGCTCGCTTCCAGCGCGGGCGCGAGCGCTGGTATCCGGATCGCGACGCGATTTCGAGCCGAACTCGGCCTGCGCGGCTGTGTCTTCGTCTATGTCGGTCGCCTGTGGAGTGGGAAGGGCGTGAACTACCTGCTCGAGGCGTACGCCAAGCTCGGGGACTTGCCTGTCGACGTGAGCCTTCTGTTGGTCGGAGATGGGCCGGATGAGGCGGCCTACCGGGCCTACGCTCGCGACACAGGTCTTCGGAACGTGGTCTTCGCGGGGTTCCAGCAGCAGGAGGATCTGCCGCGCTTCTATGCATCGAGTGATGTGCTGGTGTTCCCGACGCTCGGCGACCCGAACGGCCTCGTGGTCGAGGAGGCGATGGCCTCGCAGCTCCCGGTGGTGTCCTCTGATGCCGCCGGAGACATTCGATCCCGAGTCCCCGATGGCGTCGCCGGATATGTCGTGCCGGCCGGGGACAGTGACGCGCTAGCCGAACGGATGCGATCTTTCGCACTGGACGGGTCCGCCAGGGCTTCGATGGGCGTGCAGGCCGGCAAGATGGCCGCCGCCAAGGGGCATGACCGCTACGCGTCGGATTTCGAGCGGTTCGTGGACGCGGTGCTGACCTCGCCGCGGCTCGGTGGCTAGGGCAAGCCGATGACGGATCGTGGAGCGCTCGGCCGCTTGGCGGAGTTGCTTGCCTGTCCGGCGTGTCGTGGCCGACTCCAGCTGGACGAAACCACCTTTCGATGCACGATCTGTCGCCAGACCTTCCCCATCATCGATGGCATCCCCGTCTTCCTCGACGATCCCGATTCGGCCCAACACGACGAGTTGGATCATGACCACGAGCCTGCGGCCGGCCATCCCAGCGAGGGCGGTGACGACCACAAGCAGCGACAGGCCGAGCACTTCGACCGCATGGCAGCGGAGGAGTTCGAGATCGAGCGGCCGAAAGGAGCGCCGCGTCTCTATGGCTGGCTGCTGGCCCAGAAGTTCCGTCGTTCGGTCGTGCCGCTGGGTGCCGACCTCGGTCGCTCCACCGTCCTGACGGTCTGCGGTGGCTCGGGGATGGACGCCGAGTTCCTCGCCCATGAGGGCGCCTCGGTCATCTCGTCGGACATCTCCATCGGAGCGTCTCGACGAGCCCGCGAACGGGCCCGCCGACACAGTGTCGACATCACGCCGATCGTGGCCGACGTCGAGCGATTGCCCTTCCGTGACGGATCGATCGACCTGGTCTTCGTCCACGACGGGTTGCATCACCTGGAGCGCCCCGAGATAGGCGTTCTGGAGATGGCCAGGGTCGCGCGCCGCTGGGTGGCCGTGACGGAGCCGGCTCGCGCACGAGCGACCGCCGTCGCTGTCCGTCTCGGGCTCGCCCAGATCGCCGAGGAGTCCGGCAACCAGGTGATGCGGCTGGAACCCAAGGAGGTGCTCGGCATGCTCGGACGTGAGGGATTCCAGCGACTTCGCGCGGAGCGGTACGCCATGTACTACCGGCATGAGCCCGGTCCCTGGTTTCGACTGTTGAGTCGTCCGGGGCTCTTCCAGATCGCCACCTTCTGCTGGAGACTTGGCAACGCCGTCATCGGCCAGATGGGCAACAAGATGGTAGTGGTCGCCCAGCGACAACCCTGACCTCGGACACTCGGCGCGGCCCCGAGTCTCCTGACATCCACACGAGCTAACCATATCCATCCACCTTCAGGGCGGAACCGAGTGAGGAGAGAGAACGCACGATGGCCGGTATGACCGGCGGTGCCTTGGGGAGCGATTCCCACGGCGACCACTTCCGCCCCGACCTCGAAGGTCTGCGGGCGGTCGCCGTACTGCTCGTGCTGCTGTACCACGCAGGCGTGCCTGGCTTTGGGGGCGGGTTCGTCGGCGTCGACGTCTTCTTCGTGCTCTCGGGGTTCCTGATCACGAGCCTCTTGCTGCGGGAGCTTCACTCGACCGGAACGCTTTCGATCGCCGGCTTCTATGCACGCCGAGCGCGACGCTTGCTCCCCGCCGCTGGACTGGTCTTGATCGTGACCCTCGTCGGATCGGTCGTCTTCCTGAGTCCGCTCCGGATCCCCACGGTGTCCGCCGACATCGGTGCCGCGGGCCTCTACGTCTCGAACTTCCGTTTCGCCGCCCAGGCCAACGACTACTTTGCCGCTGGCGGGACGCCCTCGCCGGTGCTGCACTACTGGTCCCTCAGCGTCGAAGAGCAGTTCTACATCGTCTGGCCAGGACTGCTGCTTCTGCTCTATCGCTGGGGACGTTCGTGGATCGGCATCGCCGTCGGCGTGATCGTGGTGGCCTCGTTCGGGCTGTCGCTCGTCCTGACAGGCGTCAATCAGCCCGTGGCCTTCTACCTGTTGCCGACCCGCGCCTGGCAACTTGGCGTCGGAGCCCTTCTGTCCCTGGCGGCGCTGCGGTTCACGCGGATCAATCCGGCACTCGGCGCCACGCTCACGCTCCTTGGTGTCGTGGCGGCAGCAGCGGCGAGCCTGGCGTTCAGCGACCGCACACCCTTCCCCGGGATGGCAGCGGCGCTACCAGTGGCTGCCGCCGCGCTCGTCATCGTCGGCGGCATGCCCAGCGGAGGGACCGTTGCCTCTCGCTGGCTGGCGGTTCGGCCGGTCAGGTACCTGGGAACGATCTCGTATTCCGTCTATCTCTGGCACTGGCCGCTGCTCGTGCTCGCGGCCGGAGCCGTCGGACATGCCCTCTCGCCGCGCGCAGGAATTGCGGTCGCAGCGATGTCGATCCCGATCGCGGCGGTGACCCAGCGGCTGGTCGAGGCGCCGCTCCGACGCGGAGTCCTCATCGGCGCGGTACCTCGCCGGAACCTCGGCCAGGCGGCGCTTCTGAGCGGAGCGATCGTTGTGGCGTGTGTCCTCGCGGCGCGTCTGCCGCTACAGCTCGGTGGCAGTGTGGCGGCGGCCAGTGAGCCAGGTTCCGTCGCCGTGGCGGACCTCGTTCCCCCGCTCGCCGAGGCTGCGACGCCGTGGCCGAATTGCTTCTGTGGTGCGCCCGACGGCGACAGTGCCACCTGCGTCGCCGGCAACCCGGCGGCGGCGACGACGGTCGCCCTGTTCGGCGACTCCCATGCGACCGCGTGGTTCCCGGCCATGGCGCGACTGGCCGACGAACGCGACTGGCGGCTCCTGAACATCACGGAGGGTTCCTGTCTGTCGATCGAAGTCAACCATCTCGATACCAACCTGCGGCAGTACTGCGCAAACTGGCGCCCGCGGGCGATCGCTCGGATCGTCCGGGAACGACCGCAGATCGTGGTCATGACCAACCGGAGCTGGTACAACCTCGTCAAACCAGGCGGAGAGGAGCCGCTGTATCCCCCGGACGACGGGTACGCTGAGGTGTGGAAGGCGGGCCTGGCGTCGGCGATCGCAGAGATCCGGCCCTACGTGGGATCGATCGTCATCCTCGGAGATACCCCTCGTCTCGGCTTCGTTGGTCCCGATTGCATCGCTCAACATTCGGATTACGCGACCAGGTGCACCACGCCGCGGTCCACGGCGATCACCGAGGACATCCTCGATGGAGAGCGAGCCGTGGCTGAGGCGACGGGCTCCATCTTCATCGACCCGACTGACTGGTTCTGCAGCAAGGACACGTGCCCGGCCGTGATCGGCCGGTACATCGCGTACCTCGATACTGCACACCTGACCATTCCGTTTGCCGAGAGCCTGGCGGCACCGCTCGGAGCCGCCTTGCCCTCGCCCGCGCCCTAGCGGCGCGCACGGATCGCCGACGACCCTCCACTCGGTGGATAGCGCGGCGCTGTCCTGTCGGCAGGGTCTACGCCGGAGGCTCCGGGTGCTGCTCGCCGACGGCGGCCGGACCGCCCACCATCTCGTAACGGAACCCCAGACCGGCCAGGTTCGCCGAGCGGAGGAGTCGGCGCCCATCGAAGACCACGGCGGAGTGCATCGTGTCCCCGATCGCCCCCCAATCGAGCGTCGCGTACTCCGGCCATTCGGTCGCGATGATCGCCACGTCGCTGCCTGCCAGGGCGACCTCGGCCGAGTCGGCGATCTCGAGCCCAGGGAGAGCCCGGAGGGCGTTGCCCGAGGCCATCGGGTCATGGGCCACGACCACGACTCCCGCCTTGAGCAGTATCTGGGCCACACGGAGGGCAGGCGACCAGCGAACGTCGTCGGTCCCCGCCTTGAATGCGAGTCCAAGGAGCGCCGCGCGTCTTCCTCTCGGATCCCCGAGGCTCGTGATGATCCGTTCGGCGAATCGTCGCTGGTGGCTCGCGTTCGCCGCCGAAGCCGCGGAAGTGACCTGCATCGGCAGTCCATGGTCGCGGCCGGCGTTCGCGAGGGTTCCCAGCTCCTTGGGGAGGCAGCTTCCGCCGAACCCGAAGCTAGGCCGCAAGTAGCCGTCTCCGATCCTGGGGTCCAGCCCGATCCCTTCGAGGACGACGTCGATGTCTGCCGACATCACCTCGCAGAGGGTGGCCAGCTCATTGGCGAAGGACAACTTCAGCGCGAGGAAGGCGTTGGCGCCGTTCTTGATGAGGTCGGCCTCTTCGATGCCGACGACGCGAACGGGCGCCGTCCCATCGACCTGAAGGAGTGCCTGGACCTGCGCCAGAGCCGCCGCGTCGGCATCCGGAAACCGGCCGATTACGACCCTGATCGGATGCAGGAAGTCCTGCAGGGCTCGGCCCTGCTGGAGGAATTCCGGGTTCGTGAAGGTCCGGCTCGTCGGCGCCTTTGACCAGGCCAACACACGTGCCGTCGAGCCCACGGGCAGCGTGCTTCGAATGACGAGGATCGCGCCCGCGGAGAGATGGTCACCGACGGCGGCAAGGGCCGAGTGCACCTGACCCAAGTCACCCTGCCCATCGTCGTCCAGAGGCGTCCCGACGCACAGGAGGACCACATCGGGCTGGGCCGGACTGGGAGTCGAGGAGATGACGATCCTCGACCGGGTACCGGCATCCTGGAACGCGTCCCTGAGCCCTGGCTCGTAGAACGGCATTTGGCCGGCACGCAAGGCAGCGAGCCGATCGGGTCGGACCTCCACGAGCTCGACGTCGTGGCCTGCCGCCGCCAGCCCGATCGCGGTGGTGAGGCCGACGTAGCCGGCGCCGATGACCATGGTGCGCTGGCTACCCGGCTTCATGAGGACAGGGTATTCGCTTCGCCAGCGTCGAGGGGCGGCGAGCGTCCGATCGGCGACTCGCCACAGCCCAGATCGATCAGCCGCTCGCCACCTTGGAACAACGCCGTCGGGTCGCCCACCGCGATGTCAGCGCAACCACGTCTTGAAAATCACCCGCAGGAATCCTAGCCCGTAGCGCAGGTTCGTCCCCTTCTTGCTCTCCCCCGCGGCTCGCTTGCGGATCGTGACCGGGACGTCGCGCACCCGAAGGCCGGCCCGGGCCGCGCCGAGCAGCAGCTCCGGGTTGTGGAACTGGTCCTCGGTGAAGGCGATCTCGGCCAGACGGGAGGCGCGGATGGCCCGGTAGCCATTGGCGATGTCGCTGACGGCGGTCCCGCCGATCAGGTTGATGAGCCGCGTATAGACCGTGATGCCGGCGTCGCGCGCCCTCGAGGCGCCATCGCCCTCGCTCTCGCCTTCGGCCATCCGCCGCGAGCCGACGACGAAGTCGGCCTCGTCGGCGACGATCGGCTCGACCAGGCGACCCATCTGGCCCGGATCGTGCTGGCCGTCGGCGTCGAGCGTCACGACGACGTCGACGCCCACTCGCTCGGCGATGAGATAGCCGGTCTGGAGGGCAGCGCCCTGGCCGCTGTTGACCGGATGGCTGACGACGTGGGCGCCGTACGTGCGGGCGACCTCGACGGTGCGGTCGCCCGAACCGTCGTCGATGACGAGGACGTGAGTGGCGAGCCCGGCGACCTGGGTCGGTACCTCGGCGAGGACGGCAGGCAGGCTGTCGGCCTCGTCGAAGGCCGGGATGCAGACCAGGACGCCGCCCCAGCGTTGTCCCTCGCCCGCCTCGAGCTGGGCGGCCGAGAGGGCCCGGACCAGGCGACTGACGCGCTGGTTCGCTCGATCGGCCCGAGCCAGCGCATAGAACACGAGGAGATAGGCGATCGCGACCGAGATCACGAGGACCGTGACGAGCCGCCCAAGGGGCTCGCCCGACAGTCCCAGGACGTCCTGGATGGGCCTGACGAGATCGGGGAACAGTGCGACCGTGAACAGGCCGACGCCGACGAGCAGGAGACCCGTCGCGGGGATGCGACTGCCGGCTCCGCGTCGTCGAAGCCGACCGATCGCGACGAGAACGATCACGACCGCGAGGGCCAGCCCGGCAAGGCGCAGGAGGCTGATCGGCATGCCGCGTCAGTGTAGCGCCGGCGACGGGTCCCTCTCCCGGTTCGGGCTAGGGCGGCGGCTCGGCGGCGGTCCCGGTCGGCTTGGCCTCGGTCGGCTCGGGTCCCTTCTCGGTCGTCTCGACTGGGGCCTCCGTCGTCTCGACTGGGGCCTCCGTCGTATCCGGCGGCCTTGTGACGTCCGTCGCGGCGGCGTCCGCCTCGAGCGTGGCCGGCGCACGCGCGCGCACAGCCAACGCGAGTCCGACGCCGGCGAGCGAGAAGGCGATGGCGCTGACCCGAATGAAGATGAGCGGGTTGTTGAAGGTCGCGGCAACGACGTAGGCGAGGAACCCGGCCAGGAGGCCCGTGCCGAGCCAGCCGCGGACGCGGGACAGCGACCATGCCGTGGCGATGACGAAGGCGATCCCGATCAGCCCGACGACGGTCCCCTCCTCCGCGAAGAGCCGCAGCCACTCGTTGTGGGGCGACCCGAGGAGCGGGTCGCCGTAAGCCTTCCCGAGCTGGTTGTAGGCCAGGAACCCGTGCCCCGTGATCGGTTCGGCGCGCCACATCTCGATCGCCGCGCCCCACGCACGGAACCGGTATTCATCCGATGCGACAAGGACCGTGCCCGGGATGACCGGCGCACCCGAATTCTGGGCCCGGAGTTGCAGGTAGCTCGGCAGCAAGGCGGCTCCGGCGGCGAGACCGACGACCAGGACAGCGATGCCCAGCCAATGTCGCATCCGCCACGCCACGATGACCGCCAGGACATACAGGGCCAGGAACGGCGCCCGGCTGAAGGTCAGGTAGTTCGCGAGGAGCAGCGGCACAGCGGCGACCAGGGCGACCGCCTTGAGCCGATCGTCACGACTCAGCAGGACGGCTGCGAGGAGCACCATCGTCGGGGCGATGAGCTGGGCGGAAAGCGCGTTCGGCGAGGGGATCGTGCCCGCCAGGCGCGCCCCGAAGTCCAGCCACCGGCCGAATCCATCGAACCGGCTCTCCGAGATGAAACCGGGTGACGCGTACTCCGCGAGACAGACGATGGCGCTCACGACGGCGGCCCCACAGGCAACCACGATGATCCGCCGTGAACCGCCCCGAGCGGTCCAGGTCGCGGCGATGAGGACGATGACCGGGGTCAGGATGTAGTTGCCCCAGGTGCCGAATGCCCGGTACGCGAAGTCGTTCGGAAGATTCGCGAACGTGTGGGCGACGCCAAGGGCCGTTCCGGCGAGCAACGCGAGACTGAGCCAGATGGCCGCGGAGGGGCGCCAGCGGAATCGGTCCGCCCCGATGCGCAGCAACACGCCGATGGCCAGCGGGCCGAGGACCAGCTCGCGCGGCGTCAGCGACCCGCCGATCGACACCGGCTCGAACAGTGCGCTGGTCGCGACGAAGACGACCAGGCCCGACAGCGGCGCCACCAGCGCAAGCGCGCCGGCCGCGATGACCCACCATGCGTACCATCGCCCGTCCACGTCCACCGTCGCGCGGATGGCGAACCAGGCGACGACCATGGCGATCTCGACGACGATCGCGAGATGCCAGCGAGACGCGGCCGCGCGCCCCTCCGCCCAGATCGCGCCGTAGAACGCAGGGATGCCACCCAGGCGGTGATCGAGCGAGGCAGCGTCCGCTTCGGCCATCGCCCGACAGTCTAGCCATCGGATGCGGCCCGCCGATCACGCCGCCGCCGGATCCACCTCGAACAACAGGAGGCGGTCGCGATCGAACGAGCGGACCAGGTGCAGGCGCGGGTCCGCCCGCAACGCGGCCACATCCGTCCCGAACAGGGTGTAACCACCGAGATCAGTGCCGTTGGGTCCGGTCGTCGCGACCAGCAGGTGCGTCACCCCTTCGCGGTCGAGGAAGCTCCGTGCGCCCGCCGCGCCGGGCGTGCCGAACACGACCCGCGAGCCGAGACAGACCGAGGTCGACTCGGCCAGGAAGGCCGGGTCCTCCAGGTAGACGGCGCGCCCATCGACGATCCCGACGCGATGCGAGATGGCGTCGACCGCGCCGTCGACGTATGCGTTGGTCAGGATCCGCGCACCGGCCGGCAGATTGGCATCGATCCACCCATAGGCTTCGTACCCTGCCCGGCTGAGGGCGGCCTCGCTGTCCCCTGCACTAGGGACGGCCAGCGGTGAGGCCGACACCGCCCCGGCGGTCAGGAGCGCCAGCGCGAGACCTGCCGCGAGCGCCCGGCCACGTCCGGGCAGCAGCAGCCGCCAGGCCGGCGCGAGCAACCGCCCGACCACCCATAGGACACCGGTCATCGCAACGACCGGCACGACCAGCAGGTACGGCATCAGCCGACGTCCCGGTGTCCGAAGTGGCACGTAGGTATCGGCGACGGCGAACAGGAGCAGGCAGCCGACGGTCAGGATCATGCCGAAGAGCACCCATCCGAGGATGAACCGACGCCGCCGGGCGTCGAGGAACGGCCAAGCTACCGTGAGGGAGAGCATCAGTGCGCCGAGGACGGCGAGTCCCGCCCGAGCACGGCCGTCCAGGCCGGGCCAGATCTGGAGCATGGAGCGCGGCAGGAGCAGCCGGCTCGTGAACCGGTCTGGTGGTGGCGAGCCCTGGAGCCCCGGGGCCACGCACGCAACGTAGAAGTCCCAGGTGGGATCGTCGGTGAAGGCCCATCCGGCCGGCACCTCGCCGGCACGCCCGCGTGAGAGGTCGGGCGCGGGCGGGGCCTCCTTGTTGACGACGTACCCGAGGATGCGGCTCTCGCCGGTGAACGCGAAGGCACCGACCGCCCCGAGCACGAGGCCACCGACCATCAACCCGACGGCCATCGACGGCGCGATCGCCGTCTTTCGCCAGGGCCTCGCCCGCAGGCCCACCCGCGAGGCACGGCCGCCCGGCCTCACCACGGCACGAGCCAGCCCGATTCCCAGCAGCGCCGGGGCCAGGATCAGGAAGACCTCAGCGTGGCTGAGGTAGACAACGGCAGAGCCGACGAGCGCCAGCGCGAACGCCCGAGCACTCCGTTCTGCGAAGGCGCGATCGGCGACCCAGAGCGTGAACAGCGCGACGACCAGCGCGACCGTCTCCGGGCGGTACCCGTCGAACTTCTGGTCGAGGCGGACCGTGCCGAGCAGAAGGATCGCGCCGAGCAGGGCTGCCCAGCCGGACACCCAGCGGCGGAACAGGAGCGTTGCGAACAGCAGGGCGAGGGCCAGGGTGACGAGCCGGTAGACCTCGAGGTCGGTGAGCAGGTCCCCCGGCAGCAACAGGAGCACGGCGGCCGTGTGGGCAGTCACGGGCAGGTAGTCGGTCTGGAAGGCCCGCAGGGCCCCCCATTCAGGCTGCTGGGCCGGGATGGCGCCGAGCTGGGCCGTCATCTGGGCGAGATTCGCGTAGTACCAGGTGGTCGAGGTCTTCGGCTGGAGATCCGGCCACACCGATGCCGCCGACGGCATCACGATGAGTGCCCCGGCGAGGAGGATGCCGGCGCCCGCGGCGATCCACCAGCGGCGGCGCCGACCGGACGGCCGGACGAATCTGGGCCGATGGAGGGCCAGTCCAAGCAGCGTCAGCCCGATGAGCGAGGCGAGAAGGACCGGGCTCGTGAGCGCACCCAGCCTGGCGAGGAGGGTGCACAGGAGCATGGTCGCCAGTAGACTGACGCCGGCCGCGCGACCCACCCGCGCCAGCGGCGTTGAGGCACCCGGCAGGACCACGGGACCGAGCGCGGCGCCGGGCAGCAGGAACAGGAGGATGGACGCCATCGTCGCCCAGACGGCGGACACGACGAGCGCGATGGGATCCATGAAGGGTCGGTTGTTCCTCGATCAGGGCGCGTGACCAGCGACCTGGCGACCGGCCGCCGACTCTCGGAATCGGTCCGAAGTGTACGACAGCGCCTCGCCGCGATCCCCCGCATCGAACGATGGCTCGGCATCCTCCTTGTCCTCGGCATGGCCGTCTACGGCGTCCGGATGCTCGCCCCGTTCTACGCCCGCGACGACCTCCTCTACCACTGGGGCCTCACGAACACGATCCTGGTGGGCACGTTCCCGGCAGACGGGCCGTACCTCGGACTGCCCGCCTACTACCCACCGGGCTTCCACCTCCTGCTCGCGGCCCTCGCGAGCCTGCTCCGGATCGACGCGCCGACCGCCACCGCGCTGCTCGGGCTGGTCTGGCTTCCGGTCATCCCGTTCGGGTCGTACCTCCTGACGCGGCGCTTGACCGGACGCAGGGACGTGGCGCTCGTGGCCGCCGTCCTGACGGCGTTCGCGGGCGGGTTCGACCTCTCCGCCGACCGGTTGTGGGTCAACTCGATGTTCATGGTCGGGCAGTCGTTCGTCCCGGCCTATCCGCGCGATCTCGTCTTCGGCCTGCTGCCGTTCGCAGTCCTGGCCTTCCTGCGCGCCACAGACCACGACCGGCGGCCGCTGACATCGGCGGTTCTCGCCGGCATCCTGCTTGGCCTGTGCGGGCTGATCCAGATCCAGCTCCTCCTCCCGATCCCTGGCACGCTCGCGTTCGTGGTCGTGGTCCTGGGCCTGCGCCACCCTGACCGGTGGCGGGCCCTACTTTGCCGCCCTGGTCGTGACCGGGCTGACCGCGACGGTGTTCGTCGCCCCGTGGCTCGCTTGGATCGCGGACGCCATCCGAAGGAACGGCGGCGTCTCCATCGACTCCTCGGCGGACCTGTTGCCGGTCCAGATCGGCTTCTGGCAGTACCCGATCCAGTTCGGCCTGGTCCTGCCGCTGACGATCGTGGGTACGGGCGTGGCCCTCGCGTTCCTTCGGCGGTCGAGTGGACCCGAGCCTGCGGACGACCCCGGCCCCTGGGCGCCACGTCCCCTCGAGGCGCCGCTCCTCCTGCTGCCGTGGTGGCTTGTGCCGTTCACGCTCGCCGTCTTCTACCAGTCCACGTGGCCACTCGAGGATGCCCTTCGTCCGCAGCGGATGTGGATGGTGTCGAGCCAGCCGGGGCTCATCCTCGCCGCGATCGGCCTGGTCGCGCTCGTCGAGGCCATCCGCCGGCGACGCATCGCCAGTGCCCGGCTCGTCACGGCGGGCCTCGTCGCCACGCTGCTGGTCGCGACCGTGCCGACGACCCTTGCCACCGAGCTCCTGCTCTGGAACACCTGGACGGACCCGCGCTACGCCGACCTGCAGCTGGGACCGGATCGAGTGCCGGACATGTCCGAGTTGTTGGGCACGGCCGGGCCACGCTCGACGGTCCTCACGTACGAAGACTGGTCGTCGCTTGTCTGGTACGACACCGGTTCAGCCGTCATCGCGGTCGACCCGCCAGGCTACGCCAAACTCGCCTTCGATCCCGCGGTCTTCACGGGCCTCGGGCAGGAGCAGCGACGACGAGACCTCGCGAAGGCGCTCGACGGGGATCCCGCCGCGATGACCGCGGTCGCGGATCGATATGGCGCCGATCGGATCCTGCTCGGTCGTCGAGGGGCTGCGATCGGTCGCATCAGCCGCGTGGCGACGCTCACGGCCATGGAACCGGGCGCCACGAGCGGACCGTCGCGGGTCCTGGCGGGCAACGGCTGGGATGCCGTGGTGCTGGAGCCGGGATCGAGCCTCGCGTTCGGCGTGGCCGAGGCCGGTGCACCCATCGAGCTCGAGATCCGCGTCCTCCCGGGACGGAGGCCGGTCTCCGGGCCGATCGAGACGAGCGACACGGACCCCTTCCTCGCGCCCGTACCCGGTTCCGCGACGGGCGCGCTTGGCCTGGGCGGCACCGATATGGCCCGCCGTTTCCGGGTCCTCGCGGGCGATCGCGTCGTCGACGAATTCAGTGTGCCCCTCGGGGACACCATCGATTTCCAGGTGGTGCGGTCGCAGGTGACCCTGGCATCCGGTGAACGGCTCGTCATCGAGGCGCTAGACCGCATCGCGATCCAGTCCGTGACGGGCTACGTGCCCGACGACGGCCCACCGCCCGGATGGCGGACCGTCACCGCCACCCCGGACGCCGTCGTGTGGGGCCGATCGCCGTGATGCGAGCCCTGCGTCATCCGCTGGTCTGGGGATCGATCTCCTTGGCGCTCCTCGCGCTCATCGCGTGGCGCGCCCGGCCGTGGGAGCTGGGCGACCGGCTCGAAGCCACGGACCTGCGGCCGCTCCTCGGCGCGGTCGCGCTCAACCTCGTGATCGTCGTCGCGTGGGCGGTCCGCTCCGCGGGGCTGCTGCGCGCTGCCGGCCGGCCGGTCCCGATCGCGCCGCTCATCCCGATGACCGCGTTCGCGAACACGATCAACAACCTGACGCCCGGCTCGGTCGGCGAGCTGGCTCGGGTCTATCTCCTGCGGGCCCACCACGACGTGCCCTATGCGATCGGCGGGGCCGTCGTCGTCATCGAGCGATTCGTGGCCATCGCCTATCTCGGGGCGAGCGCGGCCATCGTGTGGGCGGCCTGGTGGCTGGCGTGGCCGCCCGCGCTCACCGTCGGTGCCCTCGTCGTCGCACTCGCGGTGCCGACGCTGTTCTACCGGGCCGGCGGTCGGCCGTCGGCCGTCGTGCGTGCCCTGCCGCTCGGACGGGTGCTCGGCAGGGAACGCTGGGCGCTGACCGGTCCCGCCCTCGGCCGCCTCGACGACACGGTGGCGGGTCTGCTCGGACATCCGGGACGGGCGCTGGCCTTCGCGGCCTGGACCGCCGTGATCTTCGGTGCCTATACGGGGCAATTGCTGCTCGTCGCAACGGCCGTGGGCCGCGACCTCGACCCGTTCGCGGCATGGGGCGCGCTGGGTCTCGGGATCGTTGCGGGCGTGCTGTCGCTCCTGCCTTTCGGTCTGGGGAGCGCGGACCTCGTCGTCGCCGGCCTGCTCACGGCCAGCGGCGTCCCGGGCGATGAGGCCGTCGCGATCGTCTTCGGCTATCGGATCGTGTCGACGCTGCCCCTCGGCCTGCTCGGCGTCGCCTCGTACGCACTGCTCTCGGCCGGCCTTCCCGCGGGCCGTGCCGATGCCGCGGCCCGGGTCGCGAGCGAGGCGCTGGGAGACGAGCGGACCTCGGAGGACCTGTGATGAACTGGCTGATGGCGTCCATCGTCGTGGCTTCGTTCGTCGTCTCGGCATTCCTGCTGCTGCCGGCGGTGCGTCGAACGGGACTGGGCGTCTGGCATCCTGCGACGGCCTGGTTCGCCCTCGAGGCCGTCTTCTTCGGCATCGGCGGCACGATCCTGGCGCTCGACGATCGGGTCGGTCCCGGCACGTACGTCGGCGGCTGCGTGCTGGCGTTCAGCGCGGCCGTGGCGCTGAGCGATCGGGTCGCGCGCCGTCGCGAACGGACCGGCGTCGGGACGGACCGCGGGCAAGGCCCGGTCGCCGTCCCGACCGACGCGGCGGCCGGTCCGACGGACCCCGTCACCCGCCTGTCGGACCCTGCCCCATGGCGCCCCTGGGTCGCCGCGGGCCTGGCAGCGCTGGGCCTCCTGATCATCGCCCCGACGATCATCCGGGTGGGATTGCCGGCACTCGCGGGCGACATCACCGGCGCCCGCAGCGAGCTCGTCGGCCTGGCGCTCCAGGGATCGCGGGTCGCGGTACCGGCGCTCGCGCTCGGCCTGCTACTGACCTCGGGCCGTCGTCCTCGATCCTGGCGGATCGCGTCGTACGTCGGGATCGGTGCCCTCCTGGTCTTCGACCTGGCCCTCGCCAGTCGATATCTCGCCGCCGAACTGGCCGCTGTCCTGTTTGTCGGCATCGGCCTCGCCCGATGGCGCATGCCGGTCCGCGCACTGGTTGGGCTCGCCATCGTCGGGATCCTGCTGTTCGGCGGGACTCAGATCCTGCGGGCGTATGACCAGGCGGCCGGCCGCGAGCTCGCGTTCGTCCTCGAGAAGACGGCAAACCGCGTCGCACTCATCCAGCCACGCACGCTCGAGGCGCTCCAGGACGTCATTCCCCGGGAGCAACCGTTCTTCGGCGGACTGACCTGGGCCAGGCGCCTCGGCCCGTTGGTCGGCCGCGACGACATCCCGAATCTTGGCTACTGGATCTTCCCCCGCGTTCTGCCGGGCCAGGATCCGCCCGGCTACCTCGCGCCGGGCGTCGTCGGCGAGGCGTGGGCGAACTTCGGGCCGGCCGGACTGGCCCTGTTCGCGCTGTTCGGCCTCGCGGTCGAGCGCCTCGGCGCGGTCCTCGCGCGGCGGCGGCTCGGGATCGGCGACGTCATCCCCGGTGCGCTCGCGATCGTCTTCGTGGCGCGCACTCACGCCCTCGGCGTCAACGGCCTGGCGATCCTCATCGCGCTGGTCGTGGGCTGGAGGCTCGCAGCCGCGGGTGACGTCCGGGGCCTCTGGCGAGACGTCCGGACGGCGCTGCGATGGCGGATCTGAGGGCCCGCCGCGGTTGACGTTCGTAGGGGCACGG
>CAVYBB010000005.1:0-20342 GCA_963766655.1 uncultured Chloroflexia bacterium
CGTCGAGACGATCGATGCCGACCGACACGTCGTCCAGAGCCTGGAGGGCGAAGAGCTCCCGTACGACCTGCTCATCCTCGTGCCGCCGCACAAGGGCCAGCAGTTCCTCATGGACTCGGGCCTCGCGCCCGCGCCCGGGGGGTGGCTGCCGACGGATCGGGCGACTCTCCAGGTTGGTGGCCGGCCGAACGTCTTCGCCCTGGGCGATGCGACGGACCTGCCGCTGTCGAAGGCAGGGTCGACGGCCCACTTCGAGGCCCCCGTGGTCACCGAGCGGATCGTCGCTGCGATCGAGGGTCGCGTGGTCGACCACAAGCACGGCGACTACCTCGGCAAGGTCATGTGCTTCTTCGAGATCGGCGACGGGAAGGGGACGCTCCTCCAGTTCGACTACGAGCACCCGCCGCACCCGCCCAAGCCGAACCAGCTCTGGCACCTGGGCAAGATCGTCTTCAACAAGACCTACTGGCATACGGTTCCCAAGGGCCGCGTCTGACGTCCACGGGAAGCCGCTGACCGGGAGTCGTTCGGCCGCCTGGCTTCGCAATCGGGCTACCATCTCGTGATGCCCCACGTTCACGGGACGCCTGCTGCGGCCCACCGCCGCCGCCTCCTCGCCGTGTTCGCGGTCACGGCGATCGTCTTCGTGATCGAGCTCGCTGGAGGCGTTCTTGCCAACAGCCTCGCGCTGCTGGCGGACGCCGGCCACATGTTCACCGACGTGGCGGGCATCGGCCTCGCGCTGCTGGCGATCTGGTTCGCCGAACGACCACCGACCCAGGCCCGGACATTCGGCTTCCTTCGCCTCGAGATCCTGGCGGCCGTCGTCAACGCCGTCCTCCTGTTCGGTGTCGCCGGCCTCGATCCTGGTCGAGGCACTGCGCCGGCTCTCGGCGCCGGCCGATGTCTCGTCCGGGCTCATGCTCGCGGTTGCCCTGCTCGGCCTGGTGGCCAACGGCATCTCACTTTGGCTCCTGCACAAGGCACAGCGCGACAGCCTGAACATGCGCGGCGCGTATCTGGAGGTCCTCGGCGATTTCGGCGGGTCGGCCGCGGTGATCGCCGCCGCCCTTGCGATCGCCCTCACGGGCTGGAACCAGGCCGACGCCGTCGCCTCGCTCGTCATCGCCGTGCTGATCGTGCCGCGGACGTGGGCCCTGATCCGGGACGCGGTCGACGTGCTGCTGGAGGCGACGCCGAAGGGCGTCCGGCTCGACGAGGTCCGAAGCCACATCCTCGACGCGCCCGGGGTCGCCGACGTGCACGACCTTCACGCCTGGACGATCACGTCAGGGGTGCCCGTCGTCTCGGCCCACGTCGTGCTCGTCGAAAACGCGGATCCGCCTGCCGTCCTTGACTACCTGTGCCAGTGCCTGTCGGGCGACTTCGACATCGAGCACTCGACATTCCAGCTCGAGACCCAGGATCGGCGCCGCCTCGAAGAGCGGAGCCACGCCTGAGGAACGGTCAGGACCCGCCGCCTATGAACCGGAAGACCTGGTTGAGATCCGGCAGTGCGCCTTCCGCCTGGACCAGGAACATGACGCCGACGACGAGACTGAAGAGGCCTGCCAGTACGCCGATGACGAGGTAGATCCTGCTCCGCAGCTGGCTCGCGACGAACCCCGTGGCGCTCAGGAAGACGATCACCGAGTTCGAGATCAACAGGCCGACGATGAAGGCCGCCATCATCGGGATCCCGAGCCCGACGCTCGCGGCTCCGCCGACGGCCGCGATGATCAGGACCTGGCTTCCGGTCTCGGCGCCGACTCCGTGGATCATGCCGACCCCGAAGGCAGTCCGCGGTCCGTAGGCGCTCATCTCCACGGTCTCGACGTGCCCGTGCCCGTGGAGCCTGGCACCGAACCAGCGCCACGCGTAGCGGACAGAGTCGAACACGATCATCCAGCGACTGCGGAGTCGGAACTCTGCCCCGTACCGGAAGTAGGCATAGAGAGAATAGAAGACCCAGACACCGAGCACGATGAGGGTGATGCCGACGACCCGGCCCATGATTGGGTCGACCCAGTCCGGCAGCAGTGCGCCGAACGCCAGGGCAACGATTCCGAGCGCAGCCACGACGGATGCGTGGCCCAGCGCATACAGGGTCCCGAGCATGATCGCCTGGCGCTGCTCCGATATGAACCGGTCGCGCGTCAACGCGATCGACGGGCCAGTCGAGGTGGACGCCGCGGAGCTGGCCGCGTGGACCTGTGACTCACCTGCGCCGCCGTGAGGATGCGGTTGAGCGCCGGCGCGGTGCTCCGCTTCGTGCCGTTCCTCGCCGGCGTCGGTAGCGGCGGTCGTACTCGTGATGTCGGTGATCGCCGCGATGTGATCCCAGTCGATCCCGTGTCGAATCCCAAGCAGGAGTGCCGTCGAGAGGAGCGTGAGCGCCGACGCGGCCGGTGCCGTGGCCGCGACCGCCGCCATGAGATCGATGTGGATCACTGCGGGCCCTGTTGCATTGCGTTGCAATAGCGAGGAGTAACAATACCCCATGCTATCGTTCGTTGCATGAACGAGATGAGATCACCGCTCCTCGAGCCGGAGCGTATTCGCGAGCAACTCCGCGAGCGCGGCATGCGCTGGACGCCGCAGCGGCGCTCGATCCTGGAAGTCCTTGGCGAAACGCACGGTCACGTCACGGGAGGCGAGCTCGTCGAACGCTGCCGAGCGCAGAATCCTGACGTCACGCCATCGACCGTCTATCGGACGCTGGACACCCTGGAGGACCTCGGGCTGGTCATCCACAGCCACGGTCCGGACGGCCGCGAGGAGTACCACGTCGGCCCGGCTTCCGAGCACGCCCACCTCCAGTGCGACACGTGCGGTCGCACGTGGGAGCTCGGTGCCACCGAGACGTCCCCGCTGCAGGAGCAGCTGCGCCGTGGTCGGGGTTTCGAGATCGCGGTGACCCACCTGACGATCACCGGTCGTTGCGCCAGCTGCGAGGTTCTCGCAGGTCCTCGACCGTAGTTCGGCGCCCTCGCGCTCCGTCGGCTTTTCGGACTGACTGAACAGGACGTTTCGGAACGAACGGCTGCTTGTCGTGCGTCGGTGCACCACGTACGGTCCATTTGAAGCGGGCGCATGCCTGCCGTGGTGCCCGAGCACAACAACGCCGATGACCGAACGACATATCAGAACGGGCTGGCGCCCGGGACTCCGAACCTTCGTCCTCGGCGTGTCCGGCGCGCTCGTCATCGGCACCGCGCTCCTGGTATCGGCCAACGTCTCCGACCACCTCGAGCAAGCCGCAGTCAACCAGGCCGTGCGCACGACCGAGGCGGTCGTGCTCGGGTTCATCGACCCGACGGTCACGAACGCGGGAGTGGCGAACCCGACGAGCGCCGAGGGCGCGGCGATCAACGCCGACCTCGAACGGCTCGTGGCGACGGGGAAGATCCTCCGGATCAAGGTCTGGGCAACGGACGGCACGGTCGTCTTCTCCGACCTCCCCGCGCTGCGCGGCCGCTGGTTTCCGCTGGGGGAGGACCTCCAGGAGGTGTTCGAGGGAAACGTAGCGACGGAATTCTCGAACGGAGCCGACGAGGAGAACACGTTCGAGCGCGGGCTCGCGGATACGTTCCTGTCGATCTACCTGCCGATCCGATCACCGGCGACAGGCAAGGTCCTGGGGGCCTACGAGGTTTACGAGGACGCGGCCCCGATCCTGTCCGACATCGCCCAGACCCGCCAGGACGTCCTCCTCATCGTCGGCGGGATGGCGCTCGGCCTGCTCGCGCTCCTGTTTCTGGCGTTCTCGGTCGCGTCACGACGCCTGACCAGCCAGAACCGGCGACTGCTCGACCAGGCGAGGAAGGAGCAGAGCCTGACGGCGGACCTCCGCAGCAGCCAGGAGCGGTTCCGATCGCTGGTCCAGAACTCCGTCGACGTCAGCATGATCCTTGGCGCGCACGGAAGGATCGAGTACGAGAGCTCGGCCGTCGAGCGGGTCCTGGGCTTCCACGCGGAGGATCGCGTCGGTCGTTCGGCCCTGGATTCCATCCATCCGGACGACCGAGCGTTCGGTGACGAACTCCTCTCGGAAGTGGTGCGCGCTCCTGGAGCGATGGCAACCGGGGAACTGAGGATCCATCACGCGGACGGCTCCTGGCGGTGGATCGAGGTTGTTGGCAAGAACCTGTTCGACGATCCGGCCGTCGGCGGCCTGGTCGTCAACTACCGCGACATCACCGCGCGAAAGACCCTCGAGGACGAACTTCGACACCAGGCCTTCCACGATTCCCTGACCGGCCTGGCCAACCGCGCCCTGTTCGTCGACCGATTGGATCACGCCATCTCGCTGACAAGCCGGTCGCGACGCAGCCTCGCCGTCTTGTTCATCGATCTCGACGACTTCAAGACAATCAACGACAGCCTTGGGCACATCGAGGGCGACGCGATCCTCGTGGCCGTCGGTGAGCGCCTTCGGCGGGCGCTCCGTGCCGGCGACACGATCGCCCGGATGGGAGGCGACGAGTTCGCCGTGATCGTCGAGGATCCAACCGGCGCCACCGCGCCGACCGACGTCGCCGACCGCCTGCTCGCGGTGCTGCAGGCACCGTTCGCGCGCGGCGGCAAGGAACTGTTCGTCCACGCGAGCGTCGGCGTCGCGACCTTGACGACACGCCGCCAGACGGCCGACGAGCTGCTCCGCAACGCCGATGTCTCGATGTACATGGCCAAGAGCAAAGGCAAGAACCGGATCGAGGTCTTCGAGCCGAGCATGCACGCGGCGGCCCTTGCCAGGCTGGCCCTCAAGGGCGACCTCGAGCGTGCGCTCGAGCGGGACGAGTTCTTCGTGCTCTATCAGCCGGTGATGGACCTCTCGACGATGGCGCTGGTCGGTGTCGAGGCCCTCCTGCGCTGGCGCCATCCGAAGCGCGGCATTGTCGGGCCGATGGACTTCATCCCCGTCGCGGAGGAGACCGGACTCATCATCCAGCTCGGGCGGTGGGTGCTCGAGCAGGCCTGCCGCCAGTCACGAGCGTGGGACGTCGTGGCCCCCGGGCGGAGGTTGACGATGAACGTCAACACGTCGGGCCGCGAGGTCAACGAGCCCGGGTTCGTCGCCGGGGTCGCGGAGGTGCTGGCCGAGACGGGCCTGGACCCGGCTCGACTCGTCCTCGAGTTCACCGAAGGGGTCCTGATGCGGGACACGGACGCGACGATGGCGACTCTGCGAGCGCTCAAGGGTCTCGGCATCCGGCTCGCGATCGACGACTTCGGGACGGGCTACTCGTCGCTCAGCTACGTACGCCAGTTCCCGATCGACGTCCTCAAGATCGATCGTTCGTTCGTCGCGAGCATGGCCGACGGGCCGGACGAGATGGCGCTGATGAAATCGATCCTGAACCTCAGCGAAACGCTCCACCTGGAGACCGTCGCTGAGGGCATCGAGCTTCCAGGCCAGCTGGCCGAGCTCCAGGCGCTCGGAGCGGACCTCGGGCAGGGCTTCCTCTTCGCGAAGCCGCTTGAGCCGAGTGCGATCTCGGCGCTCCTGACTGTTCCGGGCGGCTGGGCCGCTGCGGGTGAGCCGGCAGCCTAGGCGACGGCCCTGGCCGGGCGCGGTTCCGGCACAAAGGGTGTCAATGCCGCCGCGTCGACCAGCCGACGAGGACCAGGGCCGCCGCACACGCCAAGGCCAGGACGACATTGCCGAGCATCGCGACCGACAGGCCGACGGTGACCGACAAGAGGCCCATGACCGGCGGATAGATGAGCGAGCCGATGACCGCCGTCCCGCCGAGGAATCCGCTGACGGCCGCAGGCCGATCGGGATATCGCTTGCCGCCGATCGCGATGATCATCGGGAAGATTGGTCCGGACGCGACGCCCACGAGGGTGAAGAGGGCCATCGAGACCGGGAGCGACGGAACGATGATCGCGCCCAGCAGCGCGAGCGCCACCGCGGCGGCACAGGTCACGGTGAAGCGACGATGGTCGAAGCGATCGGCCAGCTGCGACGAGACGGCGCGGCCGACCGCGATCCCGGCCCAGTAGAGGGAGAGGGCGAGCGTCGCGGTGCTCAGCGGCGCCGGCTCGAGGAAGCGGACCAGCCAGTTCGACACGCCGACCTCGGATGCGACGTAGCAGGCGATCGCGACGGCCAGGAGGAGGAGTGGTAACGCCAGGCGGGGCGTTGCTGCCGGTGACTCCGCCCCGGGCATGTCGCGCACGACCGGGCCCCGGCGTCCGGTCGGCATCGCCACGAGCCCGAACAGGATCGCCACCGGGATCGCGACGAGCCCGGTCGCTCCGACGATCGCCTGCCACCCGACTCCGTTGTCGACGAGCAGGCCGATCGTCACCGGCGCGGCCAGCGCACCGATGCTGAAGAACAGGTGGAGCAGATTGAGCGCCCTGCCGCGATTCGACGGGTACAGGTCGAGAATGAGCCCGTTGGCGCCGCCGTCAATCACCCCGGCGCCCAACCCGCCCGGCAGGGCCGCGATGAGGAAGACCGCCCAGGTCGGCGCCAGCCCCAGTCCGGTCAGACCGACCGCGATCAGAGCGGCGGCGAGCGACAGAACAGTTCGCCTGCCGAGCCGCTCGACGAGCAGTCCGCCGCCGAACGCACCACCCCCCCACGCGATCGCGAACAGGAAGTAGAAGAGGCCGATCCCCTCATCGGACTGGCCGAATGCCTCCTTCACCGACCGGATCAGCGACGGGATCAGCAGCCCGCTCCAGCCGATGAGCAGCAAGGCGACGCACCCAAGGACTCCGGCAGCGGCGGGTTTCACGCGAGGAATGATCACCTACGGGACTGCACGGCGGGGCGCGGGCCGGCGTGCACCCGCTCCGGGCGGACGTCAGACTCGTGCCGGTGCGGTGCATATTGCGCAGCCCCGTCGAGGACCATCGGTTGGGTGGGACGCCGATCTGGGCAGTATCGGTCCGGGCGAGACGGACCTACGCTCGATTGCAGGCGTTCCCGCGGTAGCCATGACCATGTGGCGAACTCGACCGGGCGTCGCCCGAGGTCTCCACGTGGCTCCAGCGAAGCGTCGCCGCAAGACCGATGTCGATCCGACCGCCGAGCCGGCTTTCACCTTGACGGATGTGGGCATTACCCTTCAGGCGCTGCTCTCCCAAAATCCGGATGCGCTCGTCGCGGCGATCGATCCCGCACCGGCCGGCGGATTCGTCGCAGCGCCCGCGGACCTCCCGATCGGGAGACATCGAATCCTCCAGGCAACGTCGATGCTCGACGTCGTCGTGCCGGCTGACCGGGTCGTCGTGATCGAGACATGGGAGCGCGCTCGCGCCACGGGAATCGCGCGGGCGCCGATCCACCTGCTTGCGAGCCCGGAGCGGGTGGCGGTCCTCCACTTCCTCGACGTTCGAGACGAGTACGGCATCTTCGTGGGCATCGTCCTGCCGGGCGACGGACAGCCCGCCCTGAGCGAGCCGCCGCCGGCCGTCGGGCTTCCGCCGCGGATCGCGCGCGTCCGCAAGAACGAGCTCGCAATCCTCATCGACATCGACGCCGCCACCAAACGGATCCTCGGATGGACCGATGAGATGTCGATCGGCCACCGGTCGCTCGAATTCGTCCATCCGGACGACCATGAACGGGCGATCCAATCGTGGTTGCAGATGCTCGCGAACCCGGCCGCCAGGCAGGCGGTCCGGCTGCGACACCGACGTGCCGACGGGTCCTGGCTGTGGATGGAGGTGTCCAACCTCAACCTGTTGAACACCGCCGAGGGCTGCGTCCTGACCGAGATGATCGACATCTCAGACGAAATGGCGGCTCACGATGCCCTCCGCGCCCGAGAACAACTCCTCAATCGGCTCGCCGAGGCGCTGCCCATCGGCATCCTGCAGATCGCATCGGACCGCCGGGTCGTCTACGCCAACGATCGGCTCGCGGGCGTCCTCGGAGCCGCCCTGAGCACCAGCCTCGAGGAACAGCTCTCCACGGTCCTGACCGAGGATCGGCCCATCCTGGACGCTGCCCTCACGGCCGCCCTTGCCGACGGGATCGATCGTGACGTCGAAATCCGGGTCAAGTTACGCGAGCCATCCCGGACCCGGCGATGCATGATCCGCCTCCGGGCCCTTCTCGACCAGGGTGCGAACGTCAACGGCGCGATCGTGTGTGTCGAGGATGTGACCGAGAGCGCGGAGCTCCGTGCCGAGCTCGAGCAACATGCGACCCACGACATGCTCACCCAGCTGCTGAACCGGCGTTCGATCATGGCCCTGCTCAACAATGCCCTTGCGTCCAACTCGGACGGCGGAACGGCCGTCATCTTCGTCGACCTCGACGGGTTCAAGACCGTCAACGATCGATTCGGTCACCTTGCCGGCGACGAGGTGTTGCGGATCGCAGCGAGCCGGCTGGCATCCATCGTTCGCGCCGGCGACGCACTCGGACGGATCGGTGGAGACGAGTTCCTGGTGGTCTGCCCGAATGTGCCGAGTCTCGCCAAGGCCCGCGGCGTCGCCCGTCGCGTCGCCGCGGCGCTCAGCCGAAGCGTGAGCATCCCGGGCGGCGCGGTCGCCGTCGCGGCGAGCATCGGGGTGGCGTACACGAGTCGGCCGGAGATGACGAGCGATGAGCTCGTCGGACAGGCGGATGCCGCGATGTACGAGTCGAAGCGGCGAGGCCGCTGCCGGCCGGTCGCCTACGGCGACAGGCTCACCGCGGCTTGAGCCCGCATTCCGGACGTTGACGGTGTCAGAAGCCGTCAGCGCGTCAGCGTGAACGCCACCCAGTCCGAGACGAGCGGTTCGCCCGGCCCCGCGACGTAGCGAAAACGGGCGCGGTAGGCGCCCGGCTCGGTCCAGCTCGGCAGGAAGCCCGCGAACTCCGCGGAGGTTCCGCGACCGGGCTCGAGCAGCTCGATCGGCGGCACGGACGGTGGCACGGGCGGCGGCGGGAGGTGGACCGGTCCGTCAGACACGTCCCGGATCTCGAGCGCGAGGGACGGCGAGGACAACGGCGCGACGTTGATCGACACGCCCTCGTCGCCCTCATTTGTGATCGCGCACAGTGCGACGAACCGCTCGGCGGCGTCAGCCTCCGGCGGCTCGATCGTCAGGCTCGCGACCAGGCCCACGCGCCTAGCAGGAGCTCGATTGCGGGACGGTCGCGTACGTCGCGCCGCGCAGCGCGCCCGCAGCCTGCCGGACCGTCTCGTAGTGCCGGGCGACCGGCGCATTGGCGGGGTTGTTCATGATCGCGCCCGTTGCCTGGCGACCAGCGCCCCAGGCGACGCCGTTGACCGTGAAGTACTCGTCGAGGGCGCCGAGCATGTGACCGAACTCGTGGGAGACGTCGACCGTGTCGCCGGCTCCCCAGTTCCCCATGTTCGTCGTGCTGGCTCCCACGTTCACGACCTGGTGCTCACCCGATGTCACGAACTGGATGTCGGACACGATACGGAGCCCGTCTGAGCAGCAGCAGCTCTTGCGGCAGAGCTTGAACCGCGAGTTCCAGGCGGCCTCGATCGCCGTTTCCCATGCCGAGCGCTGCGCGGCCGTGATGGTGCCGACCAACCGCACCCGGATCAGCACGCGCGCGGTGCACGTGGGCTCGTCGAGCGTCAGCAGGAACCGCGCGTGCCAGGCGTACGTGCCGTTCCACGCCTCGGACCCGGCGGGAGCGTTCGAGATCGTCTCTGTGCGGGCCTGATCGATCTCCTGCGAACGCACGTCGTCGCATCCTCGCCGGAAGAAGCGGGTGACGATCCAGCAGTAGATCCACCAGTAGATGTCACGGACGAAGATCCAGATGGGCAGCAGCAGGCGCAGCCAGAGCGGTCGCTGGCGATCCGGAATGACGTCATCGGGGGCCGGCTTGAAGTTCGGGATCTCGATCCCGGGTTCGAACCCGCGCTCCGGGCGGAGCGTGACCGTGAGCCAGTCGCTGCGGAGGGGATCGTCCTTGGAGCCACCGAGGGCGGGAAACTCGCCGAAGTAGCGGATCCGGTACTCGCCCGGCGCGAGACTTCGATCGAGGAATCCGACGTAATCGATCGTGATCGTGCCGCCGGGCGCGATCAGGTCGCCTTCCTCGAGATCCTGGGCATCCGGCGCGGACGGCGGCGCGAGGCGTACCTCGCGATCGTTGCGATCGCGGACGTCCAGGGCGAGGGCCGGATGGGAGGCCTGGTGGACGTTCAGCCGCGCCGGCTCGGTGCCGCTGTTCGTGAACGCGACCGTAAACCCGAACTCGCCGGCCACGACGTCTTCGCGCTTCTCGCCGCGAATCTGGGCTTCGAGTTGCGGCATCGGCGGCCTCCTTCTCCGCTTGTCCTCGTTTCGGCCACCCTAGCACCGCGGCGGATCGGGTTCCAGTGAGCCGGCCAGCCCAGTCGGCGCCGGAGACGCCTTCTCCCCTCTAGGGCGCGGCGGTCTGTGGCTGCGGGCGCCTCGCCCGTGGGCGCTTTGCCCCGTCGGAGGCCCAGGCCGGTCGAACGGGGTTCGCGACCAGGTCGCGCATCGCTTCGGCGTCGAGGGGCCGCGCGAGCAGGAAGCCCTGGCCCAGGTCGCAGCCGAGCGCCCGCAGGCGATCCAGCTGGGACGTGGTCTCGATCCCCTCGGCGACCGTCGACATGCCCAGCGCGCGCCCGATCTCGATCACCGCGCGGACGACGCCCGGCTCGTGGCTGGGGTCATCGAGCGGGGTCACGAACGAGCGGTCGATCTTGATGTGCGACATCGGGAATTGCTGGAGGTAGGCCAGCGACGAGAAGCCCGTCCCGAAGTCGTCGATGGCGATCGAGATCCCGAGCGAGCGGATCGCGTGCAGGCGCTCCAGGATCTCGCCCGTGTTCTCCATCAGCAGGCCCTCCGTGACCTCGAGGGAGACCCACGCGGGGACGGCGCCGGCTTCGGCGAGCGCCGCCTGGATCGTCCACGGCAGGCCGGGATCGGCGATCTGATGTGGCGAGAGATTGACTGCGACACGGGGAACCCGCCCATGGGCGATCCGCGCCCACTGGACGACCTCGGCGCACGACGTCCGCAGCACCCAGCTCCCGAGCTGATCGATCAGGCCGGTCTCCTCCGCGAGCGGGACGAAGAGGTTGGGTCCGAGACGCCCCCGGGTGGGGTGATCCCAGCGAACGAGCGCCTCGGCGGCCACGAGATCCCCGGTCACCAGGTCGATGATCGGCTGGTACTGGACGATCAGCTCGTCGCGCTCGAAAGCGAGGCGGAGATCGGCCTCCAGCTCGAACTGCCCCGCCAGCTCCTGCTGCATTGCCGGCTCGAACACGGCGACGCCATCGCGTCCACCCGTTCGCGCCTGGGCCATCGCGACACTGGCGTTGCGGAGGACGGCAGCCGGTCCACCGCTCTCCGACCCCGCCAGCGCGATGCCGATCCGGACCGTGGCGTGGACGGTTGCCTCCGTGAGCGTGAGCGGGTCGCGGAGCGCGGCCAGGAACCGATCCGCGCCTGCCCGGGCGTCGGCGGCCGTGGATGTGCCGTCGAGCAGGACGCCGAACTCGTCGCCGCCAAGGCGCGCGACCGTATCCGCGGCTCGCAACGTCCCGCCCAGCCGCGCCGCAACCTCGATGAGCAGCTGGTCCCCGGCCGGATGGCCGAGGCTGTTGTTGACCCGCTTGAACCCGTCGATGTTGACCGCCAGGACGGCGATGCCGTGGCCTCGGCGGGCACCCCTCGCGAGGGCGTGGTCGACCCGGTCGAGGAAGAGCGTCCGGTTGGGCAGGCCGGTCAGGGCGTCGTGGAGGGCGACCTGGCTCAGGCGCTGCTGGAGCACGGTCCGCTCTCGAACGTCGCGAGTGGTCAGCACGATGTAGCCGATGGACGGGTCGTCGATCATGTTCGCGGCGATCGTCTCGACCTGTCGCCAGACGCCGTTCCCGTCCCAGAGTCGCCATTCGAGCGCCTTGCTGGTCGGTCGCCTCGCGACGCTGCTTTCGATCAGGCCGGCGAGGCGTTGCACATCGTCGGCGTGGGCAAGGCTGAGGATGCTCCGCCCGACCAGTGCCTTCGCGTCGAGGCCCAGCACGCGGCGAACGGAATCGGTCGCGTCCGCGACCAGGCCGGCCGAGTCGACCAGGGCGATGGCGTCAGATGTGTTTCCGGCCATGGACTGGAACCGCGCCTCGGAGTCGCGGCGGGCCCGCTGGGCCTGGAGAGTGCTGTTCTCGCGCAACACGAATTCCTGGCGCACGAGGACCAGGACGGTGAGGACGATCGCACCGGACAGCAGCGCAGACTGGCTGGCGAAGAAGATGTCGCCGGCGGCTGCCACGAGGGTTCCATAGCCGGCGGCGAGCGCAACGTACGGGAGGTACAGCAGCAGCCCGGGGATGGCGGAGTCATCCCTCTGCCCGGCACGAACCGGACGGGAACGTGCCTGGAGGAGGCCGGCGGCGGCGATCAGCACCGGCGAGGCCATGTACAGCACGTCCGGCCAGCTCCCCCACGCCTCGCCTCCCGGCTGGCTCAGCTGGCTGAAGCCGATATCGGCGACAAGCACGAGGAACAGCCCCGCGACGAGGGCGCCAAGGGCGCGCGAATTCACGCCGGCAGGCCGGCGGAGGGCGACAGAAGCCACCCCGAACAGCAGCACCATGTCGCCGACCGGGTAGCCGATCGCGAGAAGCGAGGAAATGGAGTCGGGCCCGAGGGACTCAAGAGTCGAGCGGAAGACCGCCTGCCAGACGAGCATGCCGCCACCGATCACGACGATCGCAGAATCGATGGTCAGCCGGATGCGCTCGGCACGGTTGGCGGGGACGGTCGGGAAGCTGAGCAGGGCGGCGACCACGATCGGGTAGTACGCGAGGTAGGCGACGTCTGCCAGCGACGGGAACGGCGCCACGTTCAGGCCGAGGTCGAACCACGCGTACAGCCCGTCACCGACGGCATACACGATGGTCGCGATCGCGATCGTCGTCCACGCGGCCGCCGCCCGCCGGGTCGCTGCGCGGCGGGCCGCATAGAGCACGATCGCGGCGGCTGCGATGTCGAGGATCGGTGGAACCAGCTCCGACGCCACGATGCGATCACGGTCGTCCACGCTGCCACGGACGAGCCACGAGCTGACGATCAGCCACAGGATGGCGATCATGCCGAGCAGGAGGCCGGGAAGCGCCGTCACCCTGCGCTGGCTGAAGCGCGCCAGGCGTGACGCCAGGGCATCGGACTCCCGGTCTGACGCTGTCCGCCGGCGCGGCAGGCGACGCCAGCCGTGCCCGCTCGTCGAGGCCGGCATCGAGGATCGCGTCATCCGGACTCCCGGCTACGAAGGGGCGGACAAGGTCCCGCCATGCTTCTTCGAAGGTGGCAGTCCCGGTTCTACCCCGCAACCGGCTTCAATGGTGGAGCCGAGGGAACGAAGGGGCCAGCGACCCATCCTCCATTTGCATGGGACCTGGTCGCCGGTGTCAGCGAGGCGGCGTTGCCGCCGGCGCGCCCCAGGCCGGAAGCGCCGGCCGGCGCCCATCTCCCGACCGTGTCGGGAGGGCTGGCGCGACCGAGCCGGCCTGGAGCGCGGGTCACATTCGGCGCGTCCGGGTGGCCCGTGACGAGGTGACCTTCGACCCTGTGAGCTCGCGCCCGCCATCGCCACCCTTTGATCTGAAGGGTGAGGTGAGACTAATGATGACCGTCCGCGACGCAATGACCAAGACGGTGACGTCCGTGCACCGCTCGACTCCTCTCAGGGACGTTGCCCAGCTGCTGATCGACCAGCGGATCAGCGGCGTCCCGGTCGTCGATGAGGATGGCCGGGTGGTCGGCGTCATCTCGGAGGCGGATTTCCTCGTCAAGGAGCAGGGACCCGAGCCGGTTCGACACCGGCGGCTGGCCCGTTTCATCGGTGAATCCCGCGAGTCGCGAGCGCAGCTCGCAAAGCTCGCGGCCGTCACGGCCGGCGAGGCGATGACGTCCCCGGCCGTCACGATCGGGTCGCGCCGACGGATCAGCGAGGCTGCCGCCGTGATGACCGCCCGGCGGATGAACCGCCTTCCGGTCGTCGACGACGAGCGGCTCGTCGGCATCGTCACCCGCGCCGATCTCGTTCGCGCCTACGTGCGCACGGACGACGAGCTGGCGAGGACGATTCGCGAGGACATCCTGCTCCGGATCCTGTGGCTCGACCCGGAGCTGTTCACCGTCTCCGTCCTGGACGGCGTTGCGTCGATCAGCGGGCACGTCGAACGACGCTCGACTGCCGAAATGATCGAACGATCCACCAGCCTGGCACCGGGCATCGTGGACGTCCACGCCGACGTGACCTGGTCAGTCGACGACAGTCACACGCAGCCGGCTTCGCTGGACCTCGTGTTCCCGTTCGGTCCCCGATGAACGTCGTCGTCGTCTACGAATTGCACTGGGGCAACACCGCGGCGATCGCAGAGGCGATCGCGGAAGGATTCGGGCCAGACGCGCGTGCGCTCACGACCGACGAGGCGACGACCCTGGCGCTCATGGACGCCGACCTCGTCGTCGCCGGGGGTCCCCTGGTCGCGTTCAGCCTGACCACGGACAGGATGCGCGAGAGCATCGCCGGCGAAGCCACCAGGGCGCCGAAGCCGCCGGACCTGTCGCATCCGTCGATGCGCACGTGGCTCGAGCACCTTCCCAGGGGACACGGCCGTTCGGCGGCATTCGAGACCCGCGTTCGATGGTCGCCCGGCGGGGCCACCAGCACGATCGATCACGGGTTCGAGGCAGCCGGCTACCGGCCGATCGCGAAGGCCCGACAGTTCATCGTCAAGGGGAAGTACGGTCCGCTCCGCGACGGCGAGCTCGATCGCGCACGGCAGTGGGGAGCGGAGCTTGCGGAGGCGATGAGGGTCGACCAGGGACTTCGATCCCCGGTCTGAAACGGGGTCAGCCGGCTGACGGGGCGAGCGCCTGGCGGTAGCCGTGATCGAAGGCCGCGAGATCTGCGGCGACGAGGGCAGGACGCGCCTTGCCAACGATTTCGGCGAGCGCCTCCCGGACTGATTCGGGGCTGACGATGGGCCGTCGAGCGATGAGGCCGCCGAGGGCCACCACCGCGACCAGCCGATCATCGCCGGCGGCCCGCGCGTCCTGGGTGCAGGGGAGCGTCACGACGTCGACATCGGTCCGGCGTGGCTCGGCCTCGATCAATGACCCGTTGAGGATCAGGAGTCCCCCCGGCACGAGCAGTGCCTCGAACTTCGCGAGCGATGGGGGATTGAGGGCGATGATGCTGTCGGCACTGTCGATGATCGGCGAGCCGATCGGCTTGTCGGCAACGATCACCGTGCACGAAGCCGTGCCGCCTCGCATCTCGGGGCCGTATGACGGCATCCACGTCACAGTCAGGCCCTCCAGGACCGCCGCCTGCGCAAGCGCATGACCCGCGAAGAGGATGCCCTGGCCACCGAACCCGCCGAGGATCGTCCCGTGCTGCATCTTCAGCTCCCTGCCGGGCGCGCCGCCGCGTCCTTCTGGCGATCGACCAGCACGCCGAGCGGGTACGTCTTCACGACGTCGCGGGTCAGGTGCTCCATCGACTCGGTCGGGGTCATGCCCCAGCCGATCGGGCATGTCGAGAGCAGCTCGACGATCGACAGGCCGCCACCGTCGAGCTGGACCTGGAACGCACGGCGCAGCAGGGCCTTGGCTCGGCCGATCAGCTGCGGGTCGCCAATCGAGCCGCGGGCCGCATATGACACGCCGGGCAGGATGGCGAGCATCTCGGTGATCGGGATCGGGTAGCCGGCGAGGTTTGCCTCGCGGCCGGCCGGGCTCGACGTCGTTCGCTGGCCGAGCAGGGTCGTCGGCGCCATCTGGCCGCCGGTCATCCCGTAGATGCCGTTGTTGACGAAGATGACACTGATCCGCTCGCCGCGGGCGGCCGCATGGATGATCTCCGCGGTCCCGATCGCGGCCAGGTCGCCGTCGCCCTGGTAGGTGAAGATGAACGCGTCGGGGCGAACCCTGCGAACCCCCGTCGCCACGGCCGGAGCCCGGCCGTGGGGCGATTCGACGAAGTCGACCGCGAGGTACTCGTAGGCGAAGACGCTGCAGCCGACCGACGCGACGCCGATCGTCCGCGGCCCGAGGTGCATCTCGTCGAGCAGTTCCGCGACGAGGCGGTGGATGATTCCGTGGCCGCAGCCCGGGCAGTAATGGGTGGGGGTGTCGATCAGCGAATCGGGCCGCCCGTAGACGAGCCGCCGCGGGTCCGAGGTCAGCGCTGGCACGTCCTCACCCTCCTCCGTCGATGACGGGCGCCGTGGTGACCCAGGCGCGCCGGATGGATTGGACCACCTCGCCCGGGGTGGGGACGACGCCGCCGGTCCGGCCCAGGAAGAAGACTGGGGTCCGGCCTTCCACGGCGAGCCGCACATCCTCGATCATCTGCCCCGCCGACATCTCGACGACGACGATCGCCCGGAGACCCTCGGCGATCGCCGACAGGTCCCGGGACGGGAACGGCCACAGGCTGATCGGCCGGAAGATCCCGGCCTTGAGGCCATCCGCGCGGGCGCGCTCGATCGCCGTGCGCGCGACGCGCGCCGACGTGCCGTAGGCAACGACGACGATGTCGGCGTCGGCCAGCTGTTCGCCCTCCCAGCGCACCTCGCGCTCGCTGATGGCGGCGTACGTCGACTGGAGGTGCCGGTTGTGTGCCTCGAGCTCTTCCGGCTGCAGGTTGAGGGAGCGCACGCCGCGGGGAGGGCGGCCGTCGGCGCCGGTGAGCTCCCAGCCGCCCGGAGTCCGGTCCGGGTTCCGATACGCCGGGACGACCGGCTCCATGACCTGACCCATGACGCCGTCGACGAGGATGATCACCGGCGTCCTGTAGCGCTCCGCGATCTCGAAGGCCGCCGGGACCAGCTCGACCGCCTCCGCGATGGACGATGGCGCGAACACAGGGACGCGGTAGTCGCCGTGGCCGTGGCCCTTCGTCGCCTGGAAGTAGTCGGACTGCGATGGGCCGATGCTGCCGAGGCCGGGCCCGCCGCGCATCACGCTGATGAGCACCATGGGCAGCTCCGACCCGGCCAGGTAGCTCATCCCCTCCGCCATGAGGCTGATGCCCGGACCCGACGACGAGACGAGGACACGGGCGCCGGTTGCCGCGGCCCCGAGTGCCATGTTGATCGCCCCGATCTCGCTCTCGGCCTGGACGAAGACCCGCCCGAGTTCCGGCATCCGGCGAGCCATCCACTCGAGTAGCTCAGCCTGGGGGGTGATCGGGTAGCCGAAATAGGCATCGCAACCGGCCTGGATCGCTGCCTCGGCCATCGCCTCGTTGCCTTTCATGAGCACGGGACGGGCCGCGGACAGTGGTTCGGGGACGGCATCCGCCGGCGCGGCGATCATCGGCATGTCAGCTCGACCTCGGGCGTGCATAGACCGTGAAGACGGTGTCGGGGCAGACGCGCGCGCAGCGAGCGCAGCTCGTGCAGGCCGCCGCGTCCGTGAGGCGGATGGGGTGGTACCCACGCGGATTCACCACCGATTTGTCGAGGGAGAGGATGTGCTCAGGACATGCGGCGACGCAGAGCTCGCAGCCCTTGCAGCGATCGGCGGCGATGTCCAGGGGTTGGAATGCGGTCTGTACGTCCGTCTCGGGCGGTCTGGCGGCTATTGCCAATCGACTACCTCCTACCGAACGGTAGGCGCGCCGCGACCGCGGCACGGAGTGCTGAATGGCGTGTTCCCGAGGGCCGTTCGGCTACTGGAGGCGTGACCGGGCGCGGCCGGTGGAGGGTCAACCTGGACGAGGGTTCCTGACAGACGGCACTTGCGGGAGCGACTTCCGCTCCGGAGACTCGCGTGTTGGGTGTCGGTTGCGCGCCCCGGACTCGTTGGGAGCCATCGATGACGACGTCTGCGCATACGGCGAGCCGGCGGTCTCCGATGGCTGCCGCCTCGCTCAGGTTCACCGGCGCCCTCGGCATCGGGATCGCGCTGCTGCTCGTGTCCGGTCCGGCCGTCGGAGGATCCAGTGGCACCGTCGACGCGATCGACGCATACGTCCGATCGACCGTCGATGCCTGGGCGGTCCCCGGCGCGTCGATTGCGGTCGTCCGCGACGGAGAGGTCGTCCACCTGGCCGCGCTCGGCACGGCGACGGCGGACGGACGGCCGATGACGACGGCGACTCCGATCGTCATCGGGTCGGTCGGCAAGTCGATCACCGCGCTCGCGGTTCGCCAGCTGGTCGCAGCCGGCCGTCTCGACGCCGACGCGCCGGTGACGCGCTATGTGCCGTGGTTCGCCCTCGACGGTCCGGCGACGACGACGCAGCTGGTCACGATCGGGAGGCTGCTCGACCACACGAGTGGCCTGTCCACTCACGATGGCCAGGACCCGCGTTGGTATGAGGCCGGGTTGACGCCGGCCGACGTGGTCCGCGGCATGGCGAGCATGAGCCTGGACCGGCCACCCGGCAGTTACGAGTACTCGAACCTCAACTACGTCCTGCTGGGTGTCGTCGTCGAGGCAGCGTCCGGACAGGGTTATGGCGACTACGTTCAGGAACACATCTTCCGACCGCTGGGCATGACGGGCAGCTCGACGAGCATGGCGGCGATCGCAGGATCGGCCGGCCTGGCGAGCGGCCACAGGTACCTGTACGGCGTTCCAGTCCCGTTCACCGAGCCATACCCGACGGCGATCGTTCCGGCGGGCTACCAGATCGCCTCCGCCGACGACATGGCCCAGTTCGTCGCGGCGCTCGCGAACGGCGGTGTCCACGACGGAGTGGACATCGTCACCGGCGAGCGTCTCGCAAGACCCGAACAGGCCTTGGGTACCGACTGGCAGCCGTTGGTCGCCACGGGGCCGGGGCTGACCGTGAACCAGAGTGGAGCGACCCTGAGCACGAACGCCAACATCCTCGTTGAGCCCGCCTCCCACTTCGGGGTCGTCGTCCTCATGAACGCCAATCCGATCCAGTTCCTTGGTCTGCCGGGCGGCGCAGCGGACGTGGCATTCGGCATCGCGCGCCTGTCCCACGGCGCCGATCCGACCTCGACCGAGCCGAGCGTCCGGGTCGTGTACCTCGTCGTCGATGGGCTCCTCGTTCTGCTCGCGGCCCTGCTTGTCGTGCATCTCGCACGGGCCAGGACATGGTCGATCCGGCTGGGCCGGACCCGGCACCGGAGGCTGTTCCTCGCCCGGGCGATCATCGCGGACGGGCTGCTGCCGCTCGCCGTGCTGGTCGGGTTGCCTCTCGCGATCGGCGCGATCGGATCCACGTCACCTGGCGATGTCATCGCGGGCTGGCGGTTCGTTCTCTGGACGCTGCCGGACATCGCGGTTGCCGTGCTCACCCTGTCGATCGTGCCGCTTGTCGTGGGCGTGCTGAAGGTCGCGAATCAGGGTCCGCTGCACCGTCGCGCTGTGCCGGCAGCCGGCAGCATTGCCGCGGTTCGACGCTGACAGCCATCACCTCCGACGGGCGGGCCGGGTAGTCTTCTGGCATGACCATCGACCTCAACGGGATCCGGCTCCGAAACCGGCTGCTGACCTCGGCGAGCCTGCTCGGCTACGGGGCGTCGAAGCAGAAGCTGATCCTCTACGGCTTGAGCCCGATCGCCCAGTGGGTCCCGCTCGACCAGTTCGGGGCGGTCACGACCCGGACCCTGACCGTCGAGCCGCGCGATGGCCATTTCAGCCTCCGCGACGACTGGAGCCTGGCGGAGTTCCCGGCCATGCTCCGGCTCTACGGGCGGGCGCTCCGGCGCATCGACGGCGGCTGGCTGAACGCCTTCGGCTGGTGCAACATCGGGATCGAGGCGTACTTCGACGAATATTACCCGCGGACGAGCAAGCAGAACCGGATCATCTCCGTCGGCGGGTTCTCCGCGGAAGAGCTGTGCACGCTCGTCGAGACGGTCAACCGGCGGGCGAAGCCGGGCGAGATCGCCGCCGTCGAGTTCAACGTCTCGTGCCACAACGTCAACTTCCCGTTCGAGACGATCCTCGAGGCGATTCTCGCCGAGGCGGTCCCGCTGTCCCGCCACCCAGTCATCCTCAAGCTGTCGCCGGACGAGGACTACGTCGAGCAGGCGCGGCTGGCCGAGCGGACGGGGATCGCGGCCCTCACCGCGATCAACGCGGTCAAGGGACTCCGGTTGGACCCGGAGACCGGCGAACCGTTCATGAAGAACCGCTTTGGCAGCATCTCGGGACGGGCGATCAAGCCGATCGGCCTGCGCGTCGTCGCCGAGCTTCGCGACGCGGGCATCCGGCTGCCGATCATCGCCTCCGCCGGGATCCGCGACTTCGACGACTGTCGGGAGTTCTTCTGGGCCGGTGCCGACGCGGTCAGCCTGGGCAGCGCCGTCTGGCTCACCCGGATGCCTCTGTACGCCCTCGGGCCACTGGAGGGTCTTCGATCCGTCGCCTTC